>NZ_AP025503.1:1200000-2400000 GCF_024347575.1 Vibrio pelagius | reverse complement strand
ACTTAGTACGATGGTCATGCACAGTAGAGAGAGCAGTATGTTCATGATCGATTTCCTTTTCAGAGATCACTTATTGTTTTGGTTTATTTAAGAGGTCTAACCAGTCAAGTGTAAACAAAGTATTAAATATTTGTAAAACTCTAATTTGAGTAAAAAGTGATCTCTGTAGAGTTAAAGTTCTAATTGTGAGAGGTGTGTGGTGAATAAATGTGCGAATTGAAACCAGAACAACAATAAAGGTGGCAATCTTTTGGCTTAACTGTCGACACTCTTAAATGTTTGTGGGTAAACTCAAGTAAAAGGGGGAAACAACCTCCATTCTCATTTCGCGTATGCTTAAGTGACGCACATACATATAAGAGATAAGCCTTATGTACCAAGACCTAATCAAAAGTGAATTAAACGAAGCTGCTGAGGTTCTGAACAAGTTTTTAAGTGATGATCACAACATCGCGCAAATTGAAGCAGCAGCTAAGATGATTGCTGATTCTTTTAAACAAGAGGGTAAAGTACTTTCTTGTGGTAACGGTGGCTCACACTGTGACGCGATGCACTTTGCGGAAGAGCTAACTGGTCGCTACCGTGAAAACCGCCCTGGTTATGCCGGTATCGCTATTTCTGATCCGAGCCACCTTTCTTGTGTGAGTAACGACTTTGGCTACGACTACGTTTTCTCTCGTTACGTTGAAGCGGTTGGCCGCAAGGGTGATGTGTTGTTCGGCCTATCAACGTCTGGTAATTCAGGTAACATCCTGAAGGCGATTGAATCCGCTCAGGCGAAAGGTATGAAGACCATCGCTTTGACGGGTAAGGATGGTGGTAAAATGGCTGGTTGTGCGGATATTGAAATCCGTGTTCCGCATTTCGGTTACGCCGATCGTATCCAAGAAATTCATATCAAGATCATTCACATCATCATTCAACTTGTTGAAAAAGAGATGGAATAAAAACGTAGTAGCAGATTGGAGCTCTTTGATTTGAGCTCCATGTTTGGTTGAAGAGGGAGTAGGCTTAACCATGTGTGAATTGCTCGGCATGAGCGCTAATGTGCCAACGGATATTTGTTTCAGTTTTACTGGCCTGATGCAACGTGGTGGTAAGACTGGCCCGCACCGAGATGGTTGGGGTATTACCTTCTATGAAGGAAAAGGCTTTCGCACTTTTAAGGACCCGACTCCAAGCTGTGAGTCCAAGATCGCAGAGTTGGTTCAAAACTATCCAATTAAAAGCTGTGCTGTAGTCAGTCATATCCGTCAAGCAAATCGTGGTGGTGTTAACCTAGAAAATACTCATCCTTTTACGCGCGAGTTATGGGGTCAGTATTGGACCTTTGCTCACAATGGTCAGTTAACCGGCTATGATGACCTTGAAAGCGGCCGCTTTCGTCCAGTTGGTCAAACAGACAGTGAGTTGTCGTTTTGCTGGCTTATTAAGCAGTTAGAAGACCGTTTTCCAGAGCCTCCTCAAGATATGATGGGGATGTTCCGCTTTGTTGCTGAGTGTTGTGACAAACTGCGAGAAAAAGGTGTATTTAATATGCTGTTGAGCGATGGCGAGTACGTGATGACATATTGCACTAACCATCTTTACTGGATTACGCGACGCGCTCCGTTTGGTAAAGCGAGCCTGATTGATGAAGATGTTGAGATCAATTTTCAGGAAGAGACCACGCCGAATGATGTGGTGAGTGTCGTTGCTACACAACCATTAACGGATAATGAAGAGTGGGCGCGCATGAAGCCTGGCGAGTTTGCGCTGTTCCATTTCGGTGAATTGATTGAGTCTAATCATCAAGCTTTAGCTGATGTGGCGTACGCTCCTAAAAAGGTGGCAAGCCAAGCTCCAACCGAACCTTTAGAGTAACACCAAGCTCAAAACATTAAAAAGGCCGCAATGCGGCCTTTATTGTTCGAACTGATATGTTTTCTTCGTCTAGTCTTGTGCGTAGCCATGCTTGCCAAGCGTGTTCCCATCGAGCTTGGCACAACCCTCTTTCATCACTAATCTATCATCACAGAACCATTGACACACCAATGGATAGATTTGGTGCTCTTGTGTTAATACTCGGCTTGCTAATTCGTCTGCATCGTCCTCTGCAAAAACAGGCACCTTAGCTTGTAAGATCACTGGTCCACCGTCTAGCTCTTCCGTGACAAAGTGGACACTGGTTCCGTGCTCTTTGTCTTTGGCATCAATGGCTCTTTGGTGTGTATGTAGACCTGGGTATTTCGGCAGTAGTGAAGGGTGGATATTAATCATTCTCCCCAAGTAATGACGAACAAAGTCAGCACTCAGAATACGCATGTAACCAGCAAGAACAATTAAGTCTGGTTGATAGGCATCGATCTGTTGCATTAACTCGCGATCGAAAGCTTCTCGTGATTCAAATGATTTTGGGTCAAGAGAGTGCGCCGGGACTTCTGTGATACGAGCACGCTCTAGGCCATATGCCTCTGCTTTATTTGAGAAAACCGCTTTAACAGAAGCATTAATGTACTGGTTCTGGCAAGCATCTAGGATTGCTTGGAGGTTGCTTCCGCTGCCGGAGATCAAAACAACGATGTTTTTCTGAGGAGCATTATTTTTCATAGAGATATCAAAACGCGATAAGTGAAAGTAAATAACAATTTACCTACATATTTTAAGGTTTTCTGGGGCGTGAATAGCAGAATGAGGACCTAAAGTCCTCATTCTTAATCGTGCGAGCTAGCAATTTAGCTTAGTTGATTTCAACTTGCTCTTCACCTTCAGCGGCTTGTGCGATTTCACCAATCACCCAAGCGTTTTCGCCTTCAGCTTTTAGTAGTTCAACAGCCGCTTCAGCTTGCTCTTTTGGAAGCGCAACGACTAGGCCAACACCACAGTTGAAAGTGCGGTACATTTCAAATGTCTCCACGTTACCTTTCTCTTGTAGCCAGTTGAAGATAGCAGGCCATTCCCAGCTGTTGCCATCGATGACAGCTTTTGTACCTTCAGGAAGTACGCGTGGGATGTTCTCCCAGAAGCCACCACCAGTGATGTGCGAGATAGCATGAATATCATGCTCTGCAATCATCTTAAGTGCTGACTTGATGTAAATCTTAGTTGGTTCTAGTAGGTGTTCACCAATGGTGCGACCTTCTAGCTCTTCGTTCTTATCTGCACCAGATACTTCTAGTACTTTACGAATCAGTGAGTAGCCATTTGAGTGTGGGCCGCTTGAGCCAACAGCGATAAGTGCATCGCCCGCTGCTACTTTAGTGCCGTCGATGATGTCTGCTTTTTCAACAACACCAACACAGAAGCCAGCTACGTCGTAGTCTTCGCCTTCATACATGCCCGGCATTTCAGCGGTCTCACCGCCAATCAGTGCACAGCCTGATTGAACACAACCTTCAGCGATACCAGATACAACATCTGCTGCTGTATCAACATCTAGCTTGCCTGTCGCGTAGTAGTCTAGGAAGAATAGAGGTTCTGCACCTTGAACGATTAGGTCGTTCACACACATTGCCACTAGGTCGATACCTATGGTGTCGTGTTTTTTCATATCCAAAGCAAGGCGAAGCTTAGTACCTACACCATCTGTACCTGAAACCAGTACAGGCTCTTTGTATTTAGTTGGTAGTTCACATAGGGCGCCAAAGCCACCAATGCCACCCATTACTTCTGGGCGACGAGTGCGTTTTACAGCACCTTTAATACGATCTACTAGTGCGTTACCTGCATCGATATCAACACCAGCGTCTTTGTAGCTTAGAGAAGAATTATTACCGCTCACGGGATAGTCCTCGGTCTTAAGTTGGATGTGAAAACGGCGCTATTCTAACAGGGCTTACCAAACAAGAGCAAACGTTTGCGTGAATTTTTTGCCAAATAAACATACTGAAAATGTGATAAAAACGATGTATAATCTGTGGGTTTATTTAAATATTGCCGGAGTTGGAAATGAAAGTTGTTGAAGTAAAACACCCGCTAGTTAAGCACAAGATTGGCCTGATGCGTGAAGGCGAAATCAGCACGAAGCGTTTTCGTGAACTAGCAACAGAGGTGGGTAGCCTTCTAACATATGAAGCGACAGCAGATTTCGAAACTGAGCGTGTAGAGATCAACGGCTGGAATGGTCCAGTAGAAGTTGACCAAATTAAAGGTAAGAAAGTAACCGTTGTGCCAATCCTACGTGCTGGTCTTGGTATGATGGATGGCGTTTTAGAGCATATTCCAAGTGCACGTATCAGTGTGGTAGGTATCTACCGTGATGAAGAAACACTTGAGCCTGTACCATACTTCAACAAGCTAGCGTCTAATATCGAGGAGCGTATTGCTCTTGTTGTTGACCCAATGCTAGCAACGGGTGGCTCAATGATCGCAACTATCGACCTTATGAAAGAGAAAGGTTGTAAGCACTTTAAGATTCTTGTTCTTGTTGCTGCTCCAGAAGGCATTGCAGCGCTTGAGAAAGCACACCCAGATGTAGAGCTTTACACTGCGGCAATCGATGAGAAGCTAAACGACAAGGGCTACATTGTTCCTGGTCTAGGTGATGCTGGCGATAAGATCTTCGGTACTAAGTAATTCGGTTGGTCGTAGCGATATTTGTTACGGCCTACAGTAAAAAAGGGAGCGTATCATTTGATACGCTCCCTTTTTATTTGTTCTCGATTTGTTCGACTACTTGATCTGTGCAGTGTCTACCGACTGGTTCTCACCTAGCTCTTCCGGCAGTACAAGGTTTAGTAGGATTGCGACGATACCACACAAGCTCACACCCTGAAGACTGAAATCACCGATACCAAAAGCCATGCCGCCGATACCAAATACCAGTGTTACACCAACGATCACTAGGTTACGTGATTTGTGTAGGTCAACTTGGTTTTTGATGAGCGTATTTAGGCCAACTGTTGCAATAGAACCAAACAGTAGAATCATAATACCGCCCATTACTGGAACCGGGATGGTTTGCAGTAATGCACCTAGCTTACCAACAAGCGCAAGCACGATAGCTGTGACTGCAGCCCAAGTCATGATCACTGGGTTGAACGCTTTGGTTAGCATTACTGCCCCCGTTACTTCGCTGTAAGTTGTGTTTGGTGGCGCGCCCAGCATCGAAGCCGCAATCGTTGCCACACCGTCACCTGTGATGGTGCGGTGCAGGCCTGGCTTTTTAAGGTAGTCTTTACCCGTTACGTTCGAAATGGCAAGCATGTCGCCAACGTGCTCAACGGCAGGTGCGATCGCAACAAACACCATGAAGAAGATGGCATTGATGTTAAATTCAGGCGCAACAAAGTTAGGCATAGCCAACCAAGAGGCTTGAGCTACCGGAGTAAAGTCGACCGCACCGTACACCAAGCTTGTGATGTAACCTGCGACGATACCACCAAAGATTGGCAGTAGTTTCAAAAAGCCTTTAGCGAATACGCTAATAATGATAGTCACAACCAGTGAGATTGCTGAGATCCAAAGAGCGGCATCGGCATCCACCAACTGTACTGCGCCGTCTCCAGTTTTACCTAGTGCCATGTTAACGGCTACCGGTGCTAGGCCAAGACCGATAACCATGATAACCGGGCCCACTACCACTGGTGGTAATAGCTTATGGATAAAACCAACGCCGCGAACTTTAATTAAGCCACCCATTAGCACATAAACCACACCCGCTGCCATTAGGCCGCCCATTGTGGCACCTATGCCCCAAGTTTGTACGCCAAACATGATCGGTGCGATAAACGCGAAAGAGGAGGCTAAAAAAATTGGAACCGAACGGCGAGTAATGACTTGGAAGAGAAGGGTACCAATACCAGCACCGAAAAGCGCGACATTGGGATCTAGACCGGTAAGTAGGGGAACTAATACCAGTGCACCAAAGGCGACAAAGAGCATCTGCGCGCCTTGTAAAGCATTTTTCATGATAAGTCCTTGAGCTAATCGTGAAGTAAAAAACAAATTCGCGGGATTCTATCACTTAGCAATCGATTGCTGTATAGGTTATGTCAAATTTCTCTCTCATTTGCCGGAAATATGTGCATTATCACTTAAGTGTTCGCTATTTTTCTTTGAAAGCTATCTAACACCCTACCAATTCTCGGATATTCAATCGAGTATCCGCTATCTTCCTTGCCCAGTTACTTATAGTTGCTTATCATCAGAGCACAAGATTTAAAGACTAGGATCGATATGCGTTATTTAGCATTGTTGATGGGGCTTTTGGTTGCACCGAGTTATGCACTGACTCAGGTGGATATTTTTAGTGCCGAAGTTGCTATCAACTCAGAACAGAACGAGCCAGAAAGAGCGGCTAGAAATGAAGGTATGCAACAGGTGCTGGTTCGGGCAACTGGTCAAACAGACGTTGCCGAGAACAAGACAGTACAGAAGGCGATGCGCCAAAGCGCTCAGTACCTGTCACAAATGGGTTTTGGGGAAGAAAGCGAGCAAACTACGCTGCGCATGCGCTTTAATGGCGCTCAGATTCGCAACCTACTGACTCAAGCGCAATTACCATACTGGCCTGAAACACGTTCCAACGTCTTAGTGTGGCTAGTTGAAGAGCAGAACTACGACAAGAATATCGTTTGGGAGCACTCGAATTCTGAATTAGCGGCAGGCATTCAACAGAATGCAAAATTGCGTGGCCTACCGATTACGTTACCAGTGGGTGACTTCGACGACATTACAGGCATTGCAACCTCTGATCTGTGGGGCGGCTTTGTTTCACCTATCAGTCAAGCAAGCCAGCGTTACCCCGTGGATGCGGTGTTGGTTGTGCGTGCTCAGCCTTCAGGTCTACGCTGGACGCTTTACGATCAACAACCCAACCAAATAACCAGTTCACCGAAGTCACCGGTCACAGGCTCTATTTCAGGCAGTGGTGCTTCGGCGTCTCAATCATTGGTTAACGAGATCAGTAACTACTATGCAGCGAAAAGTGCGGTCACGGTCGCAAGCGAGTCGTCGGAGTCAATTCTGGCACAGTTCATTAGCTTGAATAGTGCGCAAGACTTCTTCGAGCTAGAGAATGCGTTAAAAGCGCTCAACTCGGTAGCAAGCCTAGATATTCTTAAAATTCAGAATCATGGAGTGACGTTCAGAATCCATCTGCTATCGACTCAAGATGAATTTGAGAATGAGGTTGAGAGACTACGCTCAGTGGCGAAGATTGAAGCTTCTTACTTAGAGCCAGAGCAAGCGCCTGAATTTGAAGCACAAGACAACACCTTGTCGGTGGGTGGCGTTGAACCACAACCGGAAGCTGAGAATGCGCCTCAAGTGGTCACTCCAAGTAACTTATCTGCGGAAGTCAAAGCATCGGACGTCAAGTCAGAAACGAATGTCAGTGAAGAAGCAGCCGGAGAAGTGGCAGGCAGTGAAGTTGTTGAGACGACCAGAGCTCCAAAACAGCTAAAGCCAAGCCTGGTTTACGAGTGGATTCGATAATCGAGCTTTAAAATGAGGAAAGCCCTGCAATGCAGGGCTTTTTTATAGCTGTTGGGTGTTGTAATCGATAGCGGTGCTAACGAAGAGCGCTCCTACCAATTATACCAATCACAGTAAATAGGTGGTCAAAAATAGCGCCGGGAAAAGGCTTAAGAACAAGGCAGAATTTTTTGGTAAGTAGTTATTCTACAATCAAAAATTCTAACGCAGTTATCAAGCGTTTTAACAAGCTAGGATAATCAGTTATTTACTACGATTGGTATTACTGTTCAAACTTGGCTTTCTCTCTCTTTTCGACTTCAGATAGGCGTTTAAGCTTAATGCCCAGTTCTCTCGCTCGGAAACGAGCAAACAGAATGTTGCCTGCGAAACCTAAGGTCGTGAGCAGAAGCTCAACTGCCGCGAGCATGCGCTCCCCACCATCGACATACAAAATCGTTAATGCATGAAGAAAGTAGAGCATTAAAATGAAATTCGCCCACGCATGGGTGTATGGCTTAGCCGACAAAATACCCGGTAGTGGCAAAAGCAGCGGTACCGCCCATACAATCGCCAGTGTGACGTTGTCTAAATGAGGGTGTGGGGAAAGGGTCATCTGCCATGCAACTACCCAGCCCAAAAGCAATAAGTTCCCCACCAAAGCAAAGTAACGAAATAGCTTAGTCTTGGGAGACATCGCTTTCTCAGACATATACATAATCAAGATATTCCTTTCTGGTTTATTGCCGTTCTCGCCAAGCGTTTTCCAAGGTTTTTTGCCAGTTCAATCTCTTCTTTGCTCAACGTGCTGTTTTCACCGGCACTGCTTGCTCCGTAAGGTGTGCCACCCGTTTGAGTGGTGTGCAGAGCCGGCTCAGAGTAAGGGATACCCATCACAAGCATGCCATGATGCAGCAAGGGCAGCATCATCGTTTGTAGAGTGGTCTCTTGACCACCATGCAAAGAGGAAGAAGAGGTAAAGACACTGGCGGGCTTATCGATGAGGTCACCATTGACCCATAACGGGGTCGTGCTATCCCAGAAGTGCTTCATCGCCCCTGCCATATTGCCAAACCATACCGGGCTGCCTAGCGCTAAACCATCGCATTTTTTTAAATCGTCAAGGCTAGCGCATGGGTCGCTCGTTGTAATGTCATCACGTGGCGAAGTATCGTTGGTGTGGATCTCTTGCACTGTTCGTAACACAGCTTCACAGCCAGAGACGGACTCAACGCCACGTGCGATTTGTCGAGCCAACGCGAGTGTGTTGCCGTGGCGACTGTAATATAAGACCAGTATTGAAACGCTCATAAAGCTTTATAGGATCTCTAGTACTTGCTCTGGTGGACGGCCGATTTTTGCGCGGTTATTAGCAACAACAACAGGGCGTTCAAATAGTTTTGGGTTATCCGCCATCGCCGCGAACAGCTGCTCATCGGTTACTGAACTATCGCCTAGGTTCGCTTCTTTGTAATCCGCTTCTTTCGTTCTCATCATCTCACGAACGCTTTCAAAACCTAATTGAGAAAACAGAACCTTGATCTGCTCAACAGACAGTGGTGTCTCTAGGTATTTGATGATTTCAGGTTGAACCCCATTTTCTTCAAGAATCGCTAGAGTTTGACGGCTCTTTGAGCAGCGAGGGTTATGATAAATTACGACAGACATGGTGCTTCCTCGGTATTATTTTTTGGTTTATTGCTGTGAGAGCCACGTAGTTGCTACTCTCACAGGTTGAGTCTTGTTTTAGATAATCGCTATTGTAGTGCTAAGAAGCGTTCACGTTGAATCATTAATTGGTCAATACGTGCGTCGTAACGCGCTTGTTTTAGACTTCCTAGCTCGGCTATCTGGCTGGCTTGAGTGTAGTACTGAATGGCTTTGTTCCAGTTCGCTTGTAGAGCTAAAATTTCTGCTCGTGCCGCTAAGTCTTCGTCACTGTTCCCCAAATCGATATTCGCCTTTGACAGTAAGTGCCAACCATTGGTGTCATTTGGGTTATCGTGAGTGTAACGTTGTAGCACTCGAATCGCTTCTTGCAGCTCTTCGTTCTCAAGTAGCGCATTAGCGTAATTGATGGTCAGTACGGGGTTGTTGGGTTGACGTACCAATGCCGCTTTGAGCTCTTTGATCGCCATTTGAGGTTTCTTCTGTTCGATGTGCAGATCCGAGATCGCATCGAGATAGAAAAGGTTGGTTGGGTCATTGGTGATCAGCTTGTTTAGAATCGGTTCGGCCTTATCGAGCTTCTTGGTATCTAGGTACACTAGCGCCTGCCCATATTCTAGAGACGGTATTATCGATGCTGGTGCTTTCTTCAATTTACGTTCAAACCAGTCCAATGCCGCATCACCATCAATCCCCGCATAACGAGCCACAATACGCGCTCTTGCTAAGTGGTAATCAAGTGATGGCGCGAGCTTTAGAGGTGGATAGCTGCGGGCACGTGCGCGCGAATCGGTAATACGATCTTCTGGCAATGGGTGAGTCAGCAACATAGGTGGAGGTGTACTTGCATAGCGGTACTCGTCGGCAAGACGACCAAAGAAGCGTGGCATCGCATTCACATCAAATCCAGCCTTAGCCATAGTGCTGATACCAAAGCGGTCTGCTTCTTTCTCATTGCTGCGCGTGTAGTTAATTTGGCTCTGCATGTTGCCAGCCGTTGTTGCGGTTAGCGCTGCGATACCCGCTTCTGGCGCTGCGATTGCCAATAACACTGATGCAGCGAGTGCAGCAATGGTTGCAGGAGAGCGGCGCGCTTGGTCTTCCATGCTTCGCGCTAAGTGGCGTTGAGTTACGTGTGCAATCTCGTGAGCCAGTACTGAAGCCAGTTCACTCTCTGATTGAGCGTGTAGAAACAGTCCAGAGTGTAATGCGACATAGCCACCAAAGAAGGCGAATGCATTGATATTCCTGTCGCGAATCATGAAAAAGTTGAACGGCGTTTTTACATCGTTGGCGTTGGCAACGAGTTGGTGACCCAAGCTGTCAATGTATTGATTGAGTACCGGGTCATTGATTACAGGCTGACTACTACGAATGATGCGCATGTAAGCATCACCATAGATCAACTCTTGGTCTATGGTCAGGGTGCCGCCGGCAGCTGTGCCTATATCGGGAAGATCCAAGCTGTTGGCTTGAGCCAGTAATGGGGTGCCGAGTGTTGTAGCGATGCATAAGCAAGCTATTGAGCGAGCGCGTTTAAACATATTAGTCAGTAATACTCCGTTTCTTCTGACAGTAAGACAAGGACAACACGAAATGGTTCTTTATCTGTTCTCACCTTTGTTTCGTTACGTGCGTCAAACTAAAGGTTGTAGAATGAAAGATGGCACGTTTTTAAAAACAGATTACAATACGACCCTTATAATAAGCATCGAGCTAGATAATGAAACCTAATATTCTAGATTTACGCCAAGAGCGCTGCCCAATGGCGTTATTATTAGCCAAGCGTCACAGTGTTAAATTAGAAAACGGTCAGTCTTTGCTGATACATATTGCTGATCAGAGCTCAATGACCGATATTGTAAGCTTTTTATCCAAGCATGCTTTTGATGTAGAAGTTGAAGCTTGCTCTGGTCATCACCAAATCCAAGTTACAAAAAAGGAATTGCAATCAAATGCTTGAAATGATGAATCGCTGGTACAGACGACGTTTTTCTGATCCACATGCAGTCAGTTTGGTGGCCATCATTTTATTTGGTTTTATTACCATTTATTTTTTCGGTCATTTGATCGCACCATTGCTGGTGGCGATTGTGCTTGCCTACCTACTAGAGTGGCCTGTAACACAATTACAGCGTCTTGGTTTACCGAGAACGCCTTCAGTGATGCTGGTCATCTTGATGTTCTTTAGTGTGATGCTAATAGCTCTATTTGGTTTGGTCCCAACCATTTGGAATCAAGTGGGTAATTTGCTTAATGATATCCCGAATATGTATATCGGGCTGCAAAAATTCATCTCGACAATTCCTGAACGTTACCCAGAACTGGCTAATCTGCAAATTGTAGAGTCAGTGATGTCGAATGCGAAAAACAAAGTCTTAGGTATGGGCGAGAGCGTTGTAAAAGGCTCTTTTGCCTCATTGGTGAGTATTGCCACACTTGCGGTCTACTTAATTCTGGTGCCACTGCTTATTTTCTTCTTACTGAAAGACAAAGAAGAGATGATCAGAATGGCAAGCGGACTGCTGCCTCAGAATCGTCGTTTGGCAACTAAAGTATGGGTTGAGATGAACCAGCAAATCTCAAACTACATTCGCGGTAAGGTACTTGAGATCTTGATTGTGGGCGGTGTCAGTTATGTGACCTTCGCTATCTTGGACTTGCGTTATTCTGCACTGCTGGCTGTCGCGGTTGGCTTCTCGGTGTTGATCCCGTACATCGGTGCTGCTGCGGTCACCGTACCGGTTGCTATCGTTGGTTTGTTCCAGTGGGGACTTGCGCCACCGTTTTACTGGCTGCTTTTAGCGTACGGTATTATTCAAGCGCTCGACGGTAATGTGTTAGTTCCAGTGTTGTTCTCAGAGGCGGTAAACTTGCATCCAGTTGCTATCATTGTCGCGGTATTGGTCTTTGGTGGTCTATGGGGCTTCTGGGGGGTCTTCTTTGCGATTCCTCTCGCCACACTTGTGAAGGCTGTGTGGAACGCATTACCAAGCCATGCATTGGAAGATGATATAGAAGAAGCGTAGCTTGCTTGATTCAAAACATGATAAGAAAGAAAGGCCGAATATTTAAGATATTCGGCCTTTCAATTTATTGGGTTTAAGTTGTTCAGAGCGCGGTTTAGTCTTGCTGCTTGAAGTAATCTAGAACCACTTCATGGTGCGTCTTTGTCTTGAACTTGTTGAATACATGTTCAATGACACCTTCTTCGTTGATTAAGAAGCTGATGCGGTGCAGGCCATCGTAAACTTTACCCATGGCATATTACCCTTGGAAAACTTTTCAGACTCAACTTCTGACGACTTCTAATAAACTCTATTTTTAACAGTGAGTTAGGTTAGTAATTTCTCTGTTTGAACCTCAATTATAGCAGTTGTCATAATTTTTTGTAAATCGGGCTAATTTTGACGCTTTTCCAAGCGCAAATTTGTCATAAAAACTAAGGCGTTGCTATAAGTTGATAGCATTACGAAGAGGACGCTTGCTGATCACATATACACTCGTCACCCAACTCACTTTTGGACAATTCCGTTTTAGAAAGATCGCTGATTTGGTGATCGCTGATTTGGCGAAGCGTGAATTATTAAAGGATAACAAAAGTTGCTAACGAGAGTGTCTGATATCACAGAAGCAGTCATTCCGAGATGTTCAAAAAATCCGAGACATTAAATTAGATGGTTAGTTGGACATTTTTAGATTTGACTTTTCATAGTATTGCTACGCAAACTCGAAGTTGAGTATAGATGAATTAGGGTGACACCCACCAAATCACTAAAGAAGGTCTTTTACTATGAAATGTAATGAATCTAAAGGGCAGAACATTGAAAACCCATTGGAAAACATTAGACAGGTTGTTTCTAGCGTTGATACTGAGTTAATTATGGATAGGTTGGATCTTCTAGGTGAAGATTATGTAAGTTGGTATACCTCCTACTTGGTGGCCAGCTATGGACATATAACACCTCAAGACATTATCAACAAATATGGTGCTTCAGCATTACTGCAGTACATTGATATGAAGATTGAGGGAGGTTACGAATAGTCAGACTTCATTATTCTTATAGTATTTACGTTTTCGATTTTCTCTGAGCATCAACATAACTTTGGGCCGGCCCCTTTTTACAAGTCATAGGACTACCTGTTTAAACTCAATATCAATACCGAACCTAAAAACCGAGATTCCTGACCAGATAATGACAGACCTTGCAAAAACCGCAGTGAATCGAGTTTTCCCTACCATATTGCAATCGACATAACTATAAAACCGCCATTAAATGGATTTTCCCTACTATAACCTGACGAACCGTTCAAAAAACGCCTCAAATCCCAATTTACCTACCATTAGGAAACGAACAAGGTTGAACCATGATTGATTGGCAACTTGCTAGCCTTCGATGGACTTTGAAGGGGCGCTTTAAACCGAAAATAATGATAATTTGAAGGCCATCAGAGCAGCCCTAGCCCTTTAAATACTTAATCTTAGGGCATTCCAGTTCCAACTAGGCAGTATATGGCCACTGATAGTTCTTAAGCGGAGTTTTTCCAGCTACCGTAGTTTAATAGGCGTTTTTTGGTTTACTGGCCCCCTTTGACAAGGAAAGGCCGCAAATCTGCGTAACGATTATCTGCCCTAACGATTATCTGCCCCGTCAGCACGAAACTGGACATAAATGTTTTAGCGCTATTGCACTAACACAGCCCTTCTAGATTAGAAAAAGTATCTTGAAACCTTGAATGGTTATGATACTTAATTCGATGCTAAGGGACGGTGTGATGTGGACTGAAGGTGGCGTCAAAAATTAGCTATTGACGCCAGAGTCTCTTATCTTATATGTGCTTATTTCACCCGAACCCTTTCGTACCACTGGTCAAACTGGTCGATGACCCTGTTGTGATAGAAAGTTTTACTAATACTTTTAGGATTGTCAGGATCTAATCGACGCAGTTTACAGTATCTCTCACCTTCAGTTTTTAACGTTCTCATTTGGTCATGAAAGACTTTATTTTGCTTAAAGTTCGTATAGCGTGTCTTGAGTATTTCTAGCAGCTCGTAGTAATCGTGTGGATAGTTTTTCAGAGCATCTTCTTCGGAAAGAACAATTTCCGGCGCATCAGGATCATTAGTTAGACGTACTTGTAAGGCTTCATCATTTGTCGTTTTTACCAACTTAGTATGAAGTTTCAACGATATTGCATAGTTCGCATCTTTGGCGTGCTCATGGTCTTTCTCAATGTCTTTCAGATACTTCAAGAGATTTGACTTAACCTCACTATCCACGCTAAAACTAGCAACATCTGAAAGATGGAAAAATGATACTGGCATGAGGTAGAAGTTGTAACGACTAAAGTCATGGTGGAACCAGTTCATCGCGAGAGTCATGAAGTTTTTAAGTGATGCTGTGCCAATTTCTTGGATACTAGTGCTCAACTCAAGGTCACCACAGACAAAATGCACCGAATCATCTCGGATATTCATTAACAATCGAATGTTATCTCCGACCACCTTTGGGATAGCACCATTAGCTAGTAAACGATTCAGGGCTGCGCCCAAGGAAATCGTTTTCGGGTTACCGCTTGGGGATATTACTGCTTGCCCCTTATTAAAAATATGAATGGACTCAGGATTGTCACCACCATCCTTTACCAACTTAGACTTTAGAAGAAGTTCCCATGCATTTGTCATTAGAATTGAAAAAGTCTCTTCTCGATGCTGGAAATTAGGTTTGTTATATATTTCTATCGCTGAGATACACGCCGAGATAGCCTTTTCTAACATGATCTGGTGAAGGTACTTGTCTACCTCGTCTTTTTGGCTTTGGTGTTGGCGAAAAGTAGTTGAGTTAAAAGTTGTGATAACTTCTGTGACCTTATAACCATTGTTCGTTCGCTCCAGCAATGAGGCCCATTTTTTACGTAAATACGTTTTTACTGTAGATACACTCCAACCTGTCTTTTCAGCCAACTCATCTAACGTAAACTCTTGTCCAGACTTAAAACTCTCAAGGAAGAATGTATACGCCTTGTCTACTTGTGACCATTTTTTCTCTAACATAAACCTACCTACTGACTGCATTAACGACCGATTAAGTTGTGGTCAACGCAATGCAATGTTTCTGCACACCACCATAAGCACTAAAATCAAAGCATGGTAAAAATGCTACGCGTTGCGAACCTGTCTTTTAGCGCTTGTTATAAATATTTTTCTTTAGCTTTTACAAAACGCCTTTTCATTTCATTATTGTAAGCACTGTTGTCACCCCAACAGTCGATATTTTCAAAATCCTCAAGGCATTGAGGGGAAACGATAAAGAGAACTTTATTCCTAACTAAGTAGCTAAACAGGTACTCATAGGGTTCACTGTCTTCGTTAAAATCAATTGCAAATAAGTTCCAACATTCGTTGATAAATGGGTCTATAACCTCAAATATAAACTTTACCGTTTCCAAACTGCAGTCTATGCCTTTAGGCGCTGCAAAATGCTGAACATTATTTCTTAAATTACCAAACTTCTTGAAAGTATCGAGATTCTTTATTTTTATTCCCGTTGCCGCCCAAAGCCTTTCAGGAAGTTCGCTATATTGAATTGTCTTCGCTTTTGATAAGAGATGTTCAAAGTCGAGCAAATCATCATTAATTTGTGTTGATTTGGGGATTTGATCAAAGATCAATAATGGATGTTCTTCGGCGATTCGTGCCTTGATCAAAATTTCAGCAGAATGTGCAGCTTGTAGAACTGACAACTCAGGCCAAAACGGATTTTCATAGCTTCCATAATGTGAGTGCCAATTAGCATGCTGTAACGCACCAGTTCCAAGGTGGAACATATGTGAAGCCACATTTTTTAAATCAGGATTCATACGGTAAACTTTCCAATATTTATAATGCCGCATCAAGGTGAGCGGCGCTTGGCTATACTTGAGCGAAGCGAAACTGCCAAGCGTTGCGAATCACTCTTAAAGAGTTTGTTATATCAATGATTATGCGCTTATGCTTTACGTAGTTTTAAAATCAAGACTCCAAATGCGACAAAGCAAAATATTGCAGTAATAACGAACATAAACATGAACCATGGTGAGAAGAAAGCCATCAAGAAAGCTACAGCAAAGAAAAGAAGAAAAAAGCTCGAAGTTGCGATTGTACTTACGATCCTAGCTCCTAATACCTTTTCACACTGCTCAACTGACAGGTCAATCTCCGCTATATGCACATGTACTATTGCAAAAGCAGTAAACACAGGAAAACATATCGAAAAAAGTAGTGTTGATATAAATAAGCATGTCGAGTCATCAATGCTACTTGACCCACTAAAAAGTGCTAAGAAATATGCTGCACAAAACCCACTCAACGCAGAATAGAGCCACTTTAGCTGATTATATTTATAGTTTTCTCTGACTAACATCTTAATGATACCCCAGACTCATTGATATAGCGGTCTCTATACGGCTTTTTACTAGTAAGACAGACGTACAACTACAGATTGTGACTAGAGACTTTCGCGCTGAGAGGGAATACGCCATTTTCATGTTTCATGTCCCGTCAGCACACCTTTGGGCAAAAACGAGGTAATAGTGCAAACATACTCGGACTATTCGGATTACTTGAGGTATTGCAACCATGTGCTGTGCAGGCGTCAAGGTAGCGAATTTCTCTATGCAACGACAACAAGTTAGAAGTTCTATCAGCTCAACAAGTCAGAAAAAACCACCCAAAGGTGGTTTTTTTGATTTCAATAGCGAATAAAAAAACAATAAAAATCAGAACCTTAATACAATAACAGAGTTGAGCTTCTCACAAAGATCCACATTTTGACCACAGACGAGAATGTCTGTTCTAAACAGCAATTATTTTATCCTTAAGATTTTGAGGAGAGTACTCTGTTGCGAAAGGAGCGATTTCTTTATGTACAGCGTAACATAACGCGCTCACTTCCTCCCTTAGCAACTCTAGGGCTTCTTCTTTTTCTTCACTATCAAAAACCTTGCGTGTTTTATCTGGGACTTCGATTGAACTGCGGGCATTAGCATCTAGAGATAATTCCCAAAGATAACCATTCAGTTCTTGCAAAAGTGCTAGCGGAAAAAAACTTGGTACCCGTAACCTACTATCCATGTTAAAGGCAATACCTGTTATGTCATAACTCGAAAGCCTTTTAGCTACTCTATGTTTATTCGCTGGTAAATCAGCAACTATATTCTTCATCAAACGTACAACCTTCTTGAGGTTGCCATCATAGATTGAATCACGATCATTAACATTCTTGATATGCAGAAATGGTTTGTTTGCTATAAGTTCGTGATCACCTTTGTGGTACACTTTTATGGTTCTGTCGTGTTCAAGATAAGAACGTTGATAGTCGTGACAATTGTGCCAACATGCGGGAACTATATCGACTTTTCGTTTAAGACTTCCTCCGCTCAACGCGATTGATTTGTTCCCAGTGCAATCAACATTAGCAGCGTAATACCTAGTGGTCAGCTTATCCTCAGATTCTGTTCTTACCTCACGAATGATATCTTTCATGGGGCGTGTGTCATCACATGGAGCTAGAGGCTGCCCATCCAATTTGGGGACTTGGACGGTAACCAAATCACGATAGATTATGAGCATGTCTACGTCCGAATGACCTTCAATGTGAATATCCAAAGCAACAGAACCTTGCATTCTCTTAACAGTATGAATGTTATCCGTTCCTAACATCGAAATTAGCGTATCAGCTACTCGCTCTCCCTCATTAATCGAGACCGCTGTAGATTCAGGACTCACCGCAGCCATAGCTCCTATAACATACTTGACACCTGCACTCTCTGTGAGGCTTTCGTAGTATTCAATCGGACGTGAGTCAAAGGTCGCGTTTGTCGCATAACCTTTCTCAATAAGGTCTAATTCTCGTGTTCCTTGGCGTCGGTCTTTCAGCTTTGTTAATCTATTCTCAAAGTTAATCATTCAATCCCTCTCTCGTTAGATACATTTTGCCGAAAGTACGGCGTCCATTGCTATTGAAGTAATTCGCCTCTCCACTCGTTAGTGCTTTGTCGATAATCACCTCGCAATATCCTTTGTGAGCATTAAGCTCATGGTACTGTCCTGCCTCTGGAGTGTTCGCATAACTATAATGAAGTACCCAGCCGCCGTTTGTTCCCGCCTTTTTGCTTATAGTGGCAGTGTAACTTTCGCTTGAGCTCTGCGACGTTTTAAGGCAAATCGCTATTTTTTCCCATGTTTGCTCAATATCTATCTGGGCAGTCCAAGGAAAACGAACTTTCCCATCTTCCTCGAGGGTCTCACCCCGAACCTCCCAAACGCCATTTAAATCTGGGATTTTAAAAAACGGCAATTTCCAAGCGTATTTATCAAACAGCAAATGGAGAACAAAATAAATGAATGCTGCCGTCAATGATGCACCAGCAAACACCGTCCACCCGCTTGCGGTTTGTGCCCAAGCAAAAAGGCTTGATGCACCTCCACTCAAAGTAATGGATGCCACACCAAGCCATCGACCAATAGTCGTTCTGCTGTGACCAAAGATTGCATAGTCGTGCAAATTAATTACCTCATGTCATTGTCCGTAACAAACGTGAGGATACTATACTTCATATTCAATCAGTTGTGTTCGGCCGTGAGATGTAATTAGCAGTAATCATTAGCTATTTTGTTCTAGTCTCGTTATTGTGCTTGTCATAGTTGGTTGTGATTGCAGAACCGATGTTCTTGCGAATCTTCTTTAGCTCACTGAGCTCTTCTCGCATTTCCACTCTATAATCAAGTTGTTTAACCAACTCAGAAATATAGATTTTAAAACGGCTGAAACAGTTCTCACTTTCCATCTCTTAATAGAAAACATCGTTAATCTCTTTAAACTTTCCGTTTCTATCTTCACCTAAGATCTTGTTGAACTATTGCTCAAGCTTGGTCGCCACTTTTGTGTAATCGTATTTTCCGTTCTCTCGACACGCAGCTTTGATATCAAGAAAGAATTCATTGTTACCTTTTAGCTCAAGGCTATGTGGTACGCCCCCAGCTTACTGGACATCATTCAGGTAAGAAAAAGTAGGTCAAACCACGTTACTATGAGTTGTGAGGTTTAACATCGCTAGCTTGGAATGGGGCAAAGGTGTGTTTGCCACGATTAGCTTTAGCACACCTCTGGACAAAACCAAGTTAGGCGAGATACTCAACTTGGTTGCTTCGGATAAATAATTGTAAGTAAGTTCTGCGTATAGTTAGCCTAACTCAAGATACGACTAAACCGTGAACGGAATGCTTTTTCACCACCTTCCATCTGATTACAAATCAATTCTTTGACATTTTGTGTTTGCAGTGCCCCACAGATATTAGGCCTTAGACCATTTTTGTCATGAATCATGCTTATCACATACTCTGCATCACCATTGACAACAATAGGTGCGGAGTGAGAGACAATGATTAGTTGCCTTCTTTGCTTATTTGCAGCAATAGCTGGAATTACACTTTGACTCAACATCATGCAATCTAAGTCATCTTCTGGTTGATCCAACAACAGAGGGTCCGTACCGTAAGACAACAGGAATTGCAGCATACTAGCGGCTTTCTGTCCTGGTGACGCTGATTCAATGTCTTCCATCCTACTATTCAATGCTCGATAGCGAATGTGTATCCCATCATCTGGAAACCAACACATGAGATTATCAAGTGAGTCATCTGAGAGAGAAGCAATACGATTTCTATACGAACCATGAATATCGATTTGTTCAGTTAGAGTGCCATCAACAATTTTCAGATGACGCTCCTTCAGCGCCTCTAGGTATGCGTATTTTTGTTCAATCATACGATCGATGGGGGCATATGTTTGATGTTCAATGAACTGCTTTATAAAACCCGAGCCTGATTCTTGGTCATATATGCGATCAGAGAAGGCTTGAATACCTGTAACCTCTTGATAGCTCTCTACTATTGATTTAGGTGGTGCATTTAAAGGCAAGACTTTGATTTCAAGACCATCTAAGTTCAAAGAGGCAATAAATTCTTTTCTCCTCTCTGTTAAGACCTTTCTATGCTCTTTTATTTCGGTAAGTATCTGTGTAATGTTCTGTTTTGCTTGAGTTATTTTTACATCTAAATCATTGTACTCTCGCAGCTCAACCGATAAATTCGTCTGCTGTTCGACTAAGCTGTCTAACTTATCCGGATCCAAGCCTTGAGCTCTCAAGGAGTTTGCCTCGCGATCCACATTTTCTTTTTCAGCAGCAATCAGGTCAGCTAGTTCTGTTATTTGAGCACTTCTATACAAAGCAGCATATTGTTGTCTGGCACTCTCTAACGCAGATCTGATGTTCCGATTACCTTGAGCTTGAATAACTTGGAATTGTTGTACCACTTTATGATACTGCTCTGAGCGGTCTGTTGGCTCTGTGTGTAACGTTTGTGCCGGCACCTTACTATCGATGTCATCTAGAAAAGCCATTTCAGAATCAAGAACTTCATGAATTAGAAAATGTTCTGACTCCAGTCGACTAAGATTTGTTTTTACTGTGTAGTAAGGGCTTTCACTCAACTTTTCTATTGAACGAGACACATCTGAAAGCTGTCCACTTAATGCTGAGCTAGTACTTTGTTTTGCTAGTAAATCCCTTAAATTAATCTGTTCATTTTTGAAGTTACGTTCAAGCTCTTCTTTCTTTTCCTTCCATTGACGCTTGTTTACAAATTTGCTTTCATCACATACTTTTAAAAAAGCATCGTTGTCAGATGCTAATTCAAATAGCATTTTTTGGCTGTATATTGAAATTCCAAATCGTTCAGTAGACCAATTCAAGTCTTCAACCAACTCTCCATCAATAATTGAATGAAGCGTCGTAGTATTGTCCGGTTTCCAAGTTAGTTTGAAGTCACTACCATCTTTACGATATATGCACTCTATCTCATAGTCTTCACTCATACCTTTTCCAATAGACTTAAACCTTTCAAGAGTTTTATCTAATTTCGGAGACAGTTCGTTAACCTTTCGCATTCCAAGACGAATACTTTCGATAATTGTAGACTTACCGCTACCACGAGAACCAATGATCGCATTGTAGAAAGGATTGAACTCTAACTCCGCAGGCTGACCATCTTCTGAGCTACAAATTCTAGTTTTTAATTTTAGCTTTCTAAGTTGCAAACTTGGCTCTGAAGGAGGTGATGAGTCAAGCAGAACACAGTTCTTATGGTCTAGTAGTGCGCTTTTTAATCCATCAAAGTTTAAATCTGACATTTTTAACCAACAAGTGCGTAAGCCTGCATTGTCTGGGTGATGGGCATCAGAGCCTCTCAGTTTAGGTAAATCTTCGATCAAGCGTTTGTGGGTACCATCCGTTATATCGGTGAGATCAAAACGAATTTCTAAAGCATCTGGTTTTGCTTCAAAAGCATCTGTAAGTTCAGTTTGGTTAGTAACACTTAAAACACCTTTAGCTGCATCAATATGCGCCAGAACAGAAACCGCATTTTCATACTGTTTGATTGAGCTAACTATACTTGCAACTCCATCTCGAAGTACTAATTGATGATTAGGCTCTCTAGGAACAGGAGCATTTCCGTTGCACTGTCCAATCAAACGCTCAATATCAGCGCCTGTACTTAGTTCATCAAAGATAGCTAAAACATGCACATTCCCTGTAGCCGTTAACTCTACACCAGGAAACAATGTGAGTGGCCTAAAACCGTCTAAGCCTCCACTATCAGCTTCGACTTTCATCTGAAGCAGTTCTGTTTTTAAGCTGTCAATTCGTGCCCCAGTGTTATGGTCACTGATTACTACAGCATCTACTTCCTGCTTCATGTAAGCAAACAACCAATCTCGATCGGATAGCGCAGAATCTTGATAATCATTTGAAGCAGGAGTGTGATTATGGAAATCGAATTTATACCACTTGGAACCTACAGATATTAAATGCCTCCCAAAAAGTTTATAAAACAGAGAGTTATAATACGCCATAGTCTACCTTCTAGGTTTTCATTAGGCTATGTCCATGCTTGCATTACAAAGAAATAATTTGAGTATCTAAGTAGGGATTGGGAGATGGTCTATTGATGTTGAATTGAGGTGGTTCATGTCAAATCATACTCGTTTGTTCTGTGCTTCATTGCCATTGTTTGTGCAAAATAACTTTGCCGGTCATAAGATCATCTAATGGTAGCTAAAGAACAACGAAACACGTTTTGGGGCAAAAATGTGTTTTGCAGCGTTCGGCGTCAGAACACCTTTGGACATTTCCGTGTTATATGCACTGCTAAATTAGCATTTAGCGGATTACTTGAGGTATGGCAAAACCTCTAATGTAGTGGCCAGATTCACTATGCCACTACATTTGGGCTAAAGATATAGAAATTGAGCTGCTTAAATTACTCGGCATGTCGACGAATTAACTACACAAAGCTTAAACTAGCGAAATACCACTATTGCAGGCTGTCCGCCACTTTTACTTGTCCAATACGCTATTTCTTCATCGTTTTCCTTGCGTAAACTGCCTGTTACCTTGAATAATGGTCATATGTATATCTATTCATAGGTAATAACGGTGAATCAACTAAGTGGCCGTGTCCAGGCTCTAGTTTTAAGTGGTGGTGGCACTCGTGGACTCTACACAATATCTTTGTTGGCCACACTTGAAAATAATTACTCTAATGGAGATCCAGATTACAATATCGCGGATCACTTTGACATCATCGGTGGAACATCTATTGGAGGCATTCTAGCTCTAGGGTTAGCAAGCGGGGTTAACGCCAGAGCACTCAAGAAAGTGCTCGACAAAAACCGTAAAGATATTTTCCCTCAAAACCTGTGGCTGTTGGGTTCTGCTTATCGTTTATTTAGGCAACTTTTTGGAAGCAAGTTCTCACCTAAGCCATTGAAAAAATGCATCTATTCTGCTGTAGGCGACTTAAAAGTCAAGGATCTTCATACTCGGGTACTTATACCAGCGCTTAACGGTTCAACTGGTGCCCCAAAAACATTCAAGACTCCTCACCACCCAAAGTTTACGCTAGATGGTGAGCGCAATGTTATTGATGTTGCACTTGCCACCAGTGCTGCCCCGACTTACTTTCCCCCTCATAAAATGGAAGATGGGCTAATGCTTGATGGTGGGCTTTGGGCCAACCTACCAGCTTTCAGTATCTACCACGAACTATGCAATGACCGATTCCTTAATGTGGATCCTCAAGAGGTTCACATGTTAGCTGTTGGCACAATGGGAACAGATGTAGCTATACCGGCTAAATCTTCAGGTTCCTTCGGTTACATTGGTAGCTGGGGACTAGGAAAAAAGCTAACAGCAATGATGATGGATACCACTGAGCGCTGGCAAACCTTTATGACCCAACATAATCTTGGTGACAGATTTGTTCAACTCGATGACCGTGGTGCCCACAACATTGAGCTTGATGATTCAAACGACAAGTCAGCAGAGTATATGCAATTTCAGGCTGCCAATAGCGCCCAGTACGCACTAGGTAAGGAAAATGTTCGAGCTTTCTTCGAACACCAACGACAAAAAGTGACATTCTACACTGCAAGAGGAGATGAGTATGAGGCAGGATGTAAGTCGTCTACTAAATGATTCTAAACATGGCTTCATGGGTAACATCGAGCCTCATCAATCAAAAATGGAGCTGCTTTACGAAGCAAGGAGAGAAGTTAGAAAAGAGTTACGGATACGCTTTCAGGATCTATCCAATAGCTTTCGTAAAAATGGGGATAAATGGGTGCTAGATATAAAGCCGAATGTCAGTTTTATAGAAACCAAGCTGCGAGCCTTAGATCAGGATGCTTATGAAGTGTTAGCCAACCTTACTCCCAAATTTGCACCACAAGGCTCGATTGTTTACAAAACGATGAATAAACCCTGCCAGCCTCCTCAACAAATGGATCTTGATGATGGTATTTACCTGCCGATCGATATGTTTGAGGACAAACCTGTGCTGAACAAGGACTTATTCTTTAAGTTTGTTGATGGTACTTTGAATGATCTCGCGAGAAGAAAGGGCTGGAAGTTCTCTGATAAAAAAAATACATGTTCACGTGTAATTCTTGGCACAGACCTCCATGTGGATGTTCCACTATATGCAATTCCAAGAAAGCGCTACTTATCTATGAAAACGGAGTCACTCGCACTCGAATCAGCTAATGCGTCTATGGACGCAGCTCCTGAATATGTGCGCTTAGAACCAAATGAAGTTAATCTGGCTCTAAGAAATACTGAATCATGGACGGTAAGTGACCCTAAGCTTTTGAATGAGTACTTTAGTCAGAACTTCTCTTACTACAAAGACATGAGTGGTACGCATGTTTGTCGCCGTGTGTGCCGTTATTTGAAAGCTTGGCGAGACAAAGCGTTCAAAACAGGGGGGCCATCATCAGTAGCTCTGATGACCTGTGTTGTCTTAACTTTTCAGGAGCTTGCAGCGCAAGACCGTTTACGTAAGCTAACTGATTCTGTTGCTCTTGATGAGTGTGTTAAGAGGCTAGCATCACAGTTACGTAACGGTGTACCGAATGATGCTGAACCTAATAAAAATGAAAAACTGTTCCCTAAATCAAACATGTTGGAACAAGAGTTAGAAGATATTTATCAAAAAGCTGAGTTGCTTAATAGCCATGTTACAGCAGGACTAAATGCTTCTACCGCTTCTGAAGCTATAACAAACTTACAAGCCGTCTTTGGTGATCGCATCCCAAATATTCCTGGCCTAGTAGTTACTATCACGGTCGCTGAAGCTATCCGAAGTCAACCGGCAATCGCTCAGCCTCAACCGAATGTTGCCAATCAAGATGCGGGGTAATACTTAGTGCTAGAGGTCTATGAAGAATTTAACTTCCGGGGGTATACCTTTACCCCCTCTTTCGATCAAGAAGCACGCAGCTTTACCAAGACTTATAATAAGCCTCTTGGCCGCTACGTGGTGCAGTTTAAAGTGTACCCCAACTATCTGCACCATGTTCAATTTCCTTACTTATTAGAGCTCCCTAAGCAGCTTCAAGGGAGGAAGCTTCCTCATTTACTGTGGTTTAACGGGTATCGTTGCTGTTTGTTCTCTGATACTTCTGTACTCGATCCAATGAATCCTCGTTCACTAGTTGCAGCATGGATTACTAAACTCGAAGAAATCATCGAACTGTGGGAGTCTGGTGACTTTAACAAAGACTTCTACAATGAGTTCTTTGTGTACTGGACAGGTAAGGAGTACTACTTAATTTCGGATCCGCGTCAGCATAATGACCTTACACTGTACCGATATAACAGGATAAGTCCTATTAGTGGAGACACTGTTGCTGAATACCTTATTTGTCACTCTGATGAAGTTGCAGAGCAATGGAGCAAGCTACGCAACACAAAGGGGGACATTGATTATGTCGGTGATGTGGTTTACCTAGAAATGACACACGCTCCTTTTGTTCCATTCACTCGTTCTTGGCCCCCAGAGTCAACAGCAGAGTTTAAAAGGTGGATCTTTGAAGGTACGGAAGGAGAGGTTTTGCTGGAGCAGCTATTTGAGAAAATTTCTCAGTTACCCTTGGCCAAGGGTAGCACAAGCAGAAAAGTAGTAATAACCTTGGGGTTTGAAGACTATGCTTTTGGTTTTGAATATCAGCTACTACTCGAAGATCAAAAGTGTATCCGAAAGTACTACGGGCCCAAGCAAAAACGAGCTAGAGGCAAACAATCTAGGGATAAGTTAAAAGAACGTTTGCTCAACTCTAGAAGCAAAGTGAGCCGAATTAAAGCAATTCCGGCATACCACGATTTTTTAACAGCTAGGAATTCACGAACACCTACACTACCACTTAGCTCAAAACGAGTAGCTCTTATAGGTTGTGGGACAATTGGCGGGCATCTCACCAAATCATTAGCAAGCCTAGGGGCAGGGAGCAAGTTTCAATTTAGCTTGTTCGATGATGATACCTTCAAGCCGGGAAACACCACGAGACATATACTAGGAATACCTTACTATGGCGAGAATAAAGCCGAAGCACTTTGTCATCAATTAAAAAAGAGTTTTCCTCAACTCAAAGCTATTCCTCGTCGACGCTTCTTTGCTAACGAGAATTTAAATGAATTTGATATACTAATAGATGCCACAGGTGATCATGCCTTTTCTCTTCAGTTGGCGAAAGCTGTGAATCAGCATCGCTCAAATGGAAACCGAATATCTCTAGTACATAGCTGGATAAGCGCCTTTGGACATGTAGCCAAAGCCCTTCTGAATGATAACTCAAACTCCGCTTGCTATGCCTGTCAGTTCGTTTATGGAAGCAATGGAAGTAAAACGGAGATATACCCTGGTCTTAAATCATCTGATATAGAGGAAGCCACTCAAAGCTTCCGTAAGGCCTGTGGTGAGAACGTATTGCCGTTTGGCAATGAGGCGAGTATGAGCGCAGCTGGATTAGCCCTAGAATTACTCAACAACCGAAGTGAACGATCTCCCAAGCTCCTAATACGAAGGATCACTGACAAAGCAACTAACATTAAAGATAAGCGGATAAAAAAGAGAGAGGATTGTCCTGCATGTGGGATATAGAACAGGTGCTGCTTGCAGAAGATGGAACTCGGATCTTAATTGAAGCAGGTGTTTTCAGTAAGTTAGCCCCTTACCGTCAATGTATGTCAGATTCTGTTGAATCAGGGGGAATAATCATTGGTGAGTACCGAGGGAATGATCTTAGAATTGTTGATGTATCTACGCCTGGGAATAAAGACATTCAACGTAGGTGCTTCTTTGGTCGCCGTGACCATAGTCATCAAGACTTCGCTATGAACTACTGGAAGCGGTCATCTGGATCTCAGTCATATATTGGTGATTGGCACACGCACGCTCAACATACACCACAGCCTTCAGGGTTGGATATAATTGAGTGGCAACGGGTGCTAACTGGCTCTCCAATGCTTGTTGTAATACTGGGTATACAGAGTGACTGGTTAGCCCTCTGGCGATCTAACAAGTTAGTTTCTATATCACTATAGAAAAACAGCCCACTGTATCCGCTTTATATAGAGCTAGCCAAGAACAAAGCTTGTCCCTACGCTATTGGACCGATTTCCAGTGATCGTTATCTGACCATTTACTTTCTGCTTGCTCGAAAGAATCCATATGAACACTATCAGAGATTTGTTTTACGCGTATGTAACCACGCGTACCAGCTTGAGTCCAAAAGTGTCCTTCCAATATTTTCTTAGCTGAAGCTTCCACTAAATCCAACTCTGCAGCCCCTTGCCTCGGGCCATGCTCTCCTACTCCAGCACGCTTTTCAGAGAAAAGATAAGCAAGAAGCTTTGCTCCTTTATTATCATCAATCATTAGGGTTTCAACATATGACTCTGTTTTTTGTAATGACGTAAATGCTCGTACAGATATCGTAAACCAATGCTGCCGAATGACGAGAACAAATCTTTTTGGTGGATTTACTTCTCCTAGCTCATTTGTCCAATCAGACTCAAACTCACCAAGCCATGTTCCATTTAGATTGGGACGATATAAAATCTTTCTAAGGAAGTTCCACTTCCAAGCCCATTTAAAATAGAAAAACCAAAACAATCCTGCCATAGTAACTCCCAGATTGAGATACTTAAGGCTATCAAGGGATAAAACTTCAAACCCGTTTAAAAAAAAAGGAACAACCCAAAAAGTAGCACCTATAAAAATTGAACCCGCCGAAAATACTTTCACTTCTGTTTGATTCATTCGACTATCAACTCCACAACCCCATCTTTAGCAACCGAAATCTGCCCCTTTTGACTAACAACAATAACAGATACAACGCTTTCATATAGCGACCCATATTGAGCAGTTCTATACCTTGCTCCTACATCAAACACAGTCCCATTGAAGTCTTGGGGGATTATTGGACTAAAGTACTGAGATATTTTTGATAACCCCTTCTTTTGACTAACGATATGAAACCCATCATGTCTTTCATCAGTAACATTGGATATTGAAAATAAAAAATCCACGATTTTTGTAGCATCTAATAGTTTGCTTTGGAAGCCAATTTCACTTAAGAGAGGCGAAACTGGCAGCGACCCTATTTCTTCATCTATTAATACAATACCTAACCCAGTGAATCCAATCGGTAGACCTTTATTTACTTTGTCGATAACTACATTTAATAAAAAATTCTGTTTCATCTATCAACTCTAATCCATCGACCTTAAACACCCAAAAACATGACAACTCAAAAACTTAATATCACTCAGACATAATTACTGGCATTGAGCATACCAAAGCTTAATTATCAGAAGCAACGCATCATATGCGTAAAGTATCTAACCTCATTTTCTTAACAGTCCCCCCGAAAGAATTGACAGACTAAAACACCCGATACGATTACAAATCAATAGACACTCTCGCTTAAAGGTGGGCACTTCTAAATAACGGGAGAACTTACATGTTCATTCCCGTTGGTTATTATACACATAGGCCAATCAAGCAGACGTGATGACATTAGCAAAAGTAGGCCAAACAACCTCACTGTGAATTGTGACGCTGAGGGCCGCTGGCAAAGAATGGGGCATAAATAAGCTAGCCAATTATGATTAAGGGTGATTATGATTAAGGGATAATCAGCACTGAGTCGGCTGCTTAGTGAACATGTCCGCCTGAAACTCTGCTTTCTTGTTATGCAGGCCACGGTCTTCCAGCCAAGAGTAGAAACGACTTCGAGACACTTGTACCCCTTTGTCACTAAGCTTTCTTAAAACCTCAGTTTTTGACTTGTCAGAATCAAGCATATTCAATATGAACGCTGTATGCTCATCAAGCTTGGATTTAACCTTCTGCCCCTTTTGGCGGCCAGATGATAGGCCTTTGGCCTTGCGTTTGGCATGACCCGCTTTAGTTCGCTCAGAGCGTTTCTGAGCCTCTACTGCGCTGGCAAACGACTGCCCAATCACGGTAAAAATGATCTCAGCGTTATCAACGTTTTTTGAACTTATGATGGTGTCGTTATATGCTAAGTGTAGCTCACCATATGAGGCGATTTGGCCTATAGCACCTACTAACTCCATAACCTTGTGGCGACCCAGACGAGTTATATCCGATACAATGATGCTTTGTTGAGAGGAGATGAGGGAATATAACTTCCGCTCACTCAGTTCTGTCTTGGTGGCAGGCACATGTTCTTCGATCCAATCTGATATTTGGATACCATGTTTAGTGGCGTACGCCTTGATAGCTTCTCTTTGAGATTCACCATCGGCTCTCTGTGAATCTGATACTCGAATGTAACCAATCACGCCTGCCCCCAAGTTGAAGAGTTAATTGTTCCTAGACGATTATTTGTTTTTTAGGTAGTCCAATACAACTTCATGATGATCTTTGGTCTTGAACTTGTTGAATACATGTTCGAGGTTACCAGACTCATCAATCAGGAAGCTTGTTCTTACAACGCCCATATTTTCACGGCCCATGAACTTCTTGAGTTGCCAAACACCGTACTTCTCACAAACTTCGTGTTCTTCATCAGCTAGTAGAGTGAAGTTAAGCTCTTGCTTGTTGATAAAGTTCGTCAGCTTTTTTGGGGTGTCAGGGCTAATACCAAGCACAACAACATTGTGAGCATCTAGTTCAGCTTTCGTATCACGCAGACCTTGAGCCTGAACGGTACAGCCGGGTGTTGAAGCTCGTGGGTAGAAGTACAACAGCACCTTCTTTCCTTGAAGCTCAGATAGCGTCACTGGGTTATTGTTTTGGTCGTTCAGGGTAAAATCTGGTGCAGTTTGTCCAACTTCTATTGCCATCGGTTTAATCCTTACTTTCTCAATTAGTGGAGTGTGGCGTAGCGTTATTCGTTACGTCCTTTTTAGAGCACTTTTATTACGTTAGAGTGTACATTTTTATCGATAACTAAGTGTCCTGTCTAGTGATTACACTAAACAGGACGACCTTTGGGGTTATAGTGCTAAAAGCTACTTTGGTTTTCTAAATAGGGGAGTAATAATATTATCTGAACGAGCCGATACGATTTTATCCATTGCCTTTTCTCGCTGACTCTCATGCAACATGCCCATCAGTTCTTGAACTACTTTTATGTGAGTGGCAGCTTGAACAGCTAACGCTTCTTTGTGGCTTTTCGCTTCGTCGTAATATTCTTTTTTCTTTTTATTCGCTTGTGCTCTTTCACCTTTAAGTGACTTTATTTCTTTTTGAAGCACTGCAATAGGGGAGTCAGCGGTTTCATCCTGAGCAACTTGTACTTCTAATGATTTATTTTTTATCATTAAAACGACGTCGTTATGCCTTCTGAGTGCGCCAGCGGAAAGGCCCGCTTCTTTTTCAACATTGCTATTGTTGATTTTAAGTTTGCCCTTTCGTGCTTTATTACGCAGCTCTTTCGATGTTAACTTGGCTACATCACCATCCAGCAGCCTTTCCAATGCTTTGATTAGCTTATTTTTGGTTATCTGTGACATTATGAAATCGCTCCGTATGGGATGAGTAAGTTCTTAACTTCATCAGGAAAAATCACAGGCTCAAAGTCGATACCTAAATCATCCATAATGCGCTCAGCAGCTTGAACTTTTATGTAAGATTCAGAGGCGGTTTGAGGAGTGAGCTCGTTGTTTTCAATATCATAAAGCATGTGAATTTCGGCTTCTTTACGCTTTGCTTCAGCAAATACGGCATCAACGATGTAATCATTCTTGCAGTCCACACATTCCATTAGGTTAACTAGCGTTCTTAAACCACAAGTCGTCGAAGTACAGTATATCCCTGGCGCAACGGCATGAATGTGGCGACTTTGAGTTCGAATTTGCTTTTTCCAATAGTTTAGAGATAACATCTCGTTATCTACTTTATCCTTGAATAAATTTCGGTCTGTTTTCATCATGTTCTTAGCAAACTCTTTGCCTTTTCCTCCGGCAACTCGCTCTTTGTTTGCCAGTTTCTGATAGATATTCAAGTAGATGCGGGCTTTCTGGTCGATTCTTTCCTCATCAATTTCGTGTGCTAGCGTCTTTTTCTTTTGTCGGATTTTTTGGAATTTACTGGCGTTTTTAGCGTAGTGCCGCGTCATTGCCATAGAGACATGACTAAACTGCTGTTTGAGTTGCGGAAAACTGCAAAGTTCATATCCAATAAGGTAGTAAGCAAAAGAGCGGCGAAGTTGATGGCCTGTAAATTCATAATTCTTACCCACTTCAAACGATAAGTTGGGGTCCGATGTTTTTAGGTCAACAACGTCTTCATTGGTAAGCGCAAGCTCTTCACCCATCGCATTTTCAAACCAAGCTTGAGAATGTATTCCTAATTGTTTTTTTCTTATTTCTCTGAAATCCTCTTTTATTTTATGGAAAAACGATTGTGAGCTAGGGTGTCGCTTTCTGAGTGGCGTGTGCAGTGCTTGAAGCACCTCATACGCTTTCATGCCGATTTCGGTTGTGACAAACTCATCTTGTTTTGATTGAGAGCCTTTGGCAGTCTTTGATAGGTTGGCGTGGATAATGTGTATCTTCTGGCGGTCTATTGTTTCAGTTGTGCAGCCCTGAGCGGTGTTTAGATCATACATTTCATCGGCTCTCATTCCTGTTCGAGCCATTAAGCCCCATAGGCAGCCACCATTGAGCGTTTTGAAAAGCGATTGAGCCTCCATTAGTTTGGTGATTGTCCACTGTCCAATCGTTAGGTTACGTTCTGTGTGTAACTTATCAATGTAGTCGCTCCTTATTTCTGGTTTAAGAAGGCGTATGAGATCCAGAGTCTCTTCTTCACTTGGAGAATGAAGGGCTGCAAAGGTGTCTTGAAAAGCCAGGGTGCGCTTTTCACTTGATTTCTGTTTACCTAAATACCATTGAATCTTACCGTTTTTAAATCGGGCTTCATCACTGACCAGATACTTAGCATAACCTTCATATGCCTTATCAAAGTAGGTGGCGATGTATTCTGCCAGTTGCTCTAGCTCATCACGAAGGGCATAAGCTTCATTAATCAGAGTTTCTGACTGTTGAAGGCCCAGATAGTAAAGCCTCTGTGGAATAACGGCATACTGCTCAGCTTCTTTGATTGTTAAACCAAAATCAGACGCGTTGAGCTTTTTGATTAAGTTAACCTCAAACGGTAAACCTCTCGCCTCTTTGTAAAGGCGATTTAACCCGTTGTAAATTGACGCTCTTTCAAAATCAATATCGGTAAAGCCGGTTAGAGCCCAGACTTCGAGTCGGTCAAAGTCTAAAGCGGACAGCGTGTTAACCCCTTCATTTAACAGTGGGGCGATGACTTTTTTTAGGTCATTTAATGAATCCCTAAGAGTGCCAAATGAATGGTCATGAGGTGATAGCCACATCATTTTAAGCAGGAGGATTTTAAGCTGGTTCTTTAGATTGCGCTCAATGACTTTGCCATCGAGTGTAAAATCAATGGTAAGTGTTTTCTTTGCTCTTGGCTCAAAATAAGGCTGTAGTTTTCTCCAAGTGTCATCGTCGCCAATTTTGCCTAATGATTCACCCGTAACAGTAAAGCCAATGTCAAGGCTTTCGAGTTCATTCCAATCGCCACGCTCAATAGCTGGCTTTAATACATCCATTAAGTAATTTGCATGAGCGCCGACATTTTCTTGTGCTTTAAGAAGCTTGTTTTGATGTTCTAGGTCAGTGAGCTTTATCATGTGAGCCTCCGTAACTATAGGGATAAAAGCGCGTGGTCGATGGAAATTCTTGGGTGACGACCTTGGGTATTAAATCGCGTCATAGCCTCATCGAATACACCATCACTCGCCCCATCTAGCGTATACTCATACTGTTCAATTTTTTCATGAATATCCCCTTTCGAATCAGGGTACATATCAAGGGCCTCTTTAAGAACATCGATGTATGACACGAGTTTATAAATTGCCTCAACGTCATCTACCGCTTTGGCCGATTGACACTTATGACACATATCAAATTCGGCACAAGGTAAGTTTATGCCTATCGCATAGTTCGTTTCACGTTGCGTATTCTTACCATCATTAATGACTTGCTGCCCATTACAAGTCAGCCCGTTGGGATTAGTTTTAATATTGCCTTCTTCACGCTTTTTCTTCGCTTCATCGTGTGACAACATCGGAATCCCACGCCTTTTAGCTACTATGTCTTTTGCTTGCTCTAGGCTTGTATCATCATCGAGGTTTTCTATGACCTCCACACCCTGAGATATGATGACCTTATTCAGTGATGAAAGCCCGTTCAGATAACTTCTGTCTAACGTTTCCTTTGCGTTTTGGAGTAAGCTTTGAGCCGCTTGAATCCCCCCTTCGGCGTAGGCTTGGTTACTGGTCATTTCTCGCCAGCGACTCGATTGAAGAGAGAGGTAGTAATGGTTTGTTTCAACAGACCAAGTTTTCATTAGCTCTCCTGAAAGAGGGCTGAAGCCCTCCCAATCTCTAGGGACGTACCTGCTACTTCTCGTCAACAGTAGCCGCTCATGTTTCTTGGGCTGCTTGTCTGCCTTCTCATTAGCGTATTGCTCAATATCTCTGATTACAGCCAAATCAGAAGCGGGGACTTTAAAGAAGCCACCGATGCCATTTCTATAGTTAAAAGAAACGGTAATATTGCCATTGCTGTCTTTGTCGGAGTATGTGAGCGGAAGCAAAATCCCTTTTAGCGGTAAGTCGGTGTAGCAAGATAAAATACAGTAGGCGCTATTGGTCGCCCCTTCTCCTGCTCTGCATTTGGACGTTGCCTTGACTTCTTTATGAACAACAGAGCGACCCAGATGACTAATGGCTTTCTTTAACGTGATGGTTTGTTGGTTTCTGTAGGTGTAAAACAGCTCTTTGAACCAAGGTAGGCTGCCAGTCCGATACGGAGATAACAGGTGTAGTTGGTTAACGAGCTTCTTATTAATTTCATTCAAATTAAAGGTATCACTCACCTCAGCGTGGCTATTGAGGGTGAAAGTTAACACAGAGCCATCTTCATCATTGCCGTACAATTTGGATAGTCGCTCTAGTAACTTGATAAACTTCACCCCACCACGCTTATCAACGTCAAATTGCTCACCCACCAATAGGGCATCGACCTCTTTGTTTGCGCGAGGCTTATGGCTTGAGACTTTTACCACTTGTAGGCTCTTATCTCTTTCTTCTGTATGAACCTTAATTGGGTGAGCAATATCTCGAATGTTGCTGTCATTGAGTGAAGTGAAAAAGCACATCAAATGATAGGCAGCGCCCATTGTAAGGTTAAAGGCTGCGCCAGCATTAACAGCGGTGCCAGTTTTACTTAGCTGTGTAAATTGCGTTTCCAATGATGTCGGGATTTGAATTATTTCCTCATGTGAACCAAGACCAATGATAATCGGAAGCGTTTCTGGTAAGGGGGTGTTGTTTTCTTTTGCAGCAATAAGCTGTGCTGCAAGAGTGAAGAATAACGCCTCTAACCGTGTCACAAGGAGCTTTTCTTCCTCATCGGAGTACCCCTTATATGGCGTATTTTCTCTTGCAAACACTCGGTGAAGCAATACCCAACTGGAAACAGGCAAACCACACCAATCGAGCGCATTACGAAGAAGTGACAGCGTAGATGTAGCCGTCGATTCTTTAACGCCTAACTCCTCACCATGAGTGTACTCCCAAAGGCGTTTTGAAGGTCTAAACATCTTGATACGATGTCTTAATTCGCCATCGTTGCCTGCATACTTTAAGTACCCACTTTCCGTAAATGGGTTAACATTTACCGCATCACAAAAAGTAAGATAGGCGCGTAACCTTTCGTAGAGTCCTTTAATGGTTCTTGCTGAGTTACCATTACTGACATATTGGTTAGCTTTCTCGCAAAAGTACCTGATAAATACGGTTCGGCTGTCTACTTTTTCGCTTTCTTTGTTGCACCCTAAGTGCAATAAATGAGAAACATCGAACTGCTTTGGTTTGCTTGATTGCGCATCTTTATAAGGGATCGTCAGGTTCAAAGGAATGACATTTTGATTGTTGCGCACATGCTTAATAGCTTCGGACTGTCTTGCTATTTTACTTTTCGCCATTACGACCAACCTCCGTTTATTTTGCGGTTTTTGGACTTAGCCATGCTGATCTGGTCGTCCAGCTTATTCATGTACTTAATGTACTTTTCAGTGGTTGACGTGCTGGCGTGTCCCATTAATTGAGCCAATTCACCCATAAGGTAGTCATAGCCAACATCACGCTCTTTTGACTCCTTCCAAAGCCAATGAGTGGCAAAGGTAGAACGAAAATCATGAATACGGTAATACCAAGAAGAGTTCACTTCGCGTATCTGTTTTCGAAGGTTGGAAAAGTGCGTTTCTAAAGTATTGACCGAGTAAGGCGTCCCTTTATTTGAAAGAAATAGGTAATCTACGGTATCTAACTTCTCTCCTGACGGAACAAGCTCATTGCGTTTGTTTAGGTTTTTAAGTCGTGCGTAACTTTCTTTGTATATCTCTAGCTCTTCGTACAGTGTAATAGGAATGTCGACGGTGCGTTCCTTACTGCCTTTTGTGCGAGTGATTTTGATTGGAACTGTGTCCAAATCACTGTAGTCAGCCTTTCCTATGTCGTGAGCAGGGAAGTGGATGGCTTCATCAATTCTAAGCCCCGCGTCGGTGCATAGCCGATAGATTAATTCTGTCGACTTTGGGAGTGACGTTGCATGTTCATTAAATAAAGCCTTGTGCTCAGGGGGAATGGGCTTGAGCTTTTTATGGGCGGGTGTGTTCTCTTTTTTAGGAAACATCCTCATGATATTGGAGGTTTCATAAGTACGTTTAGAGCCTGATTTTGTGTGAGCCAACATATCGTGTTGGTTTAACTCCTGATGCACAGTTCCAGTTGTGTAGTGGGTAACAACATTCTGATCGTTATTTTTGATGTAGCCGTATTTTTGCATCCACTTATAGAATCCAATCACGGCACTCATATAACTTCTAGCGGTAGATAAACTAAAAGCTTCATTGCCATTAGCTCCTTCAATATTATTGCAGTTCGCAAGCAGAAACTCAGCAAACCGCCAAGGTGCCCCTTCTTCTTCATACTTGGACAACGTTTTATAGGTTAGGTATTCAGGTGGTATTTCCACACCATTTTCATCAACTTGGTAATGGTGAGTGGAATCCAAGTAACGAGTAAAAGCCAATAAGCCTTTTGCTATAGGCCCGGTGTCTTTGACTTTCTCTTCACCACGTAATTTAGATACGAGGTATAGGGATTGTGGGTAAACAACCGTCCCATCAGGCGCAATAATGATATCGGTTTTCTTTAGGCGGGATTCCAGATAGGAAGGGGAAAGGTAGGGAGAGTATGTCACCTCTCCAGATTCAGTATTTATATTCGTAGAAATTCGTAGCTTTGCTAATGTATCGACCTCTATGGACAGCAGTCGGTAGTCATCATAAACATCGGAACATTTTTCTTCATGCGTTTCTATCACAAAACAATCCTCGATATGTTACCCACATATCAAAGATAGATTTGTCATAAAAAAACATCAAGATTTTCTGTCATAAAAAATTTGTAAGGGTAAATTTTTTCTCACCCCAAACACCAAACTGTTCAGCAACGGCGTGGTCTTCATCAGAAAGCAGTGAGAAGTTCAGTGATTTCTTGGTAATGAAGTTTGGTAGACGTTTCACTGGGTCGATACTAACACCAAGCACCACAACGTTTAGTGCATCTAGCTCAGCTTTGATGTCGCGCAGGCCTTCTGCTTGTACAATACAACCCGGCGTCATCGCTTTAGGGTAGAAGTAGAAAAGGACTTTCTTGCCTTTGAAGTCATCAAGAGACACGATGTTGCCATCTTGATCTGGAAGAGAGAATGCAGGTGCTGGAGTGCCAGCTGTCAGCGTATTCATGACATTTCCTTTTTAAAGACTGTTTTTGATAAAGTTGAGCGAGCCTTGGACTGATAGGCTCTGACACAGCGCGTTAAATTCTTCTTGTAGCTGCATCAGGTTACATTCTGATTGAACAGAAGCAGTAATTGAAATATGGAATTGATCGTTATCGAGTTGTACCTTCGACTTGTTAATGGTCTGCGCGCTGAGCGAGTCCAAACCAATCTCTCTATCGGCGAAGAATTGGGTGAACTTTTCGGTAAGACCCAGTCTATCGTCAGATTCGATAAATACTTCGAGCGTATAGGAGTTCTCGATATGATCATGCGGGGACGTTCGTTTCATGATAGTAATCAGGTCATGCTCCTGACCAAGCAAAGGTAGGGTTGTCTCCACGCGCGTAATGTTGTTGGCTTTGCCTGATAACAGCATGATGAGAGTAAACTCTTCACCAAACATCGCGATGCGGCTGTCGATAATGTTACAGCCTGATTGGGTGACTAACTGAACCACTTGGTTACAAATACCCGGGCGATCTGTGCCCACTGCAGTGATTACTAGATGTTGAGTCATAAATCACGTCTCTTTATATTCCATTGATGAGAGCATGTTAGCACATATACAGGGACTAATGAGTGAAGGTCGGGGCGTTTTTATGCGTCACTTAGACTTAAGTGGGTACTCAATGAGCGGAGTTTGAGTTTAGTATGACATTTCAGTTTACGAGCACAGTGATAAAAGCTTACCACTAACCGAGCGCTGACACGTGAGGAGCTAAATCGGTTACATTGGGTGTAAGCAAATCATTTCTGGTATTGAACCTGCTTATAAGTCGTCTGACCTCTAACATACGACAATATTTCATACAGTTGTGGCCGCGAAGCGACTTTAATCGCTTGTGTTTATTAATCGGCTTACAGTAACATGCAGAAAGAACAAATTAAGGGAGATAGACATGTTTTCAGGAAGTATCGTTGCGCTGGTTACACCATTCAATTCTGACGGTGAAGTGGATTTCGAAAGCCTTAAAAAACTGGTCGAGCACCACATTACTGCAGGTAGTGATGGTCTAGTAGCAGTAGGCACTACGGGTGAATCTTCTACATTGACTATTGAAGAGCATGTCAAAGTCGTTACCAAGATGGTTGAGTTTGCTGATGGCCGTATTCCTGTGATTGCGGGTACGGGTGCAAATGCAACTCATGAGTCGGTACTGTTCAGTCGTCTGCTCAATGGTTCTGGTATTGCAGGTTGTCTAAGTGTGACACCTTATTACAACAAACCAACACAAGAAGGTTTGTACCAGCACTATAAAGCGATCGCGGAAGTGAGCGACGTTCCTCAAATCTTGTACAACGTACCTGGTCGTACGGCAGTAGACCTATTGCCAGAGACTGTGGCTCGTCTTTCAAAGATTGATAACATCGTTGCACTTAAAGATGCGACGGGTGATCTAGACAGAATTGCAATTCATCGTGAACTTTGTGGCGAAGATTTTATCTTACTAAGTGGTGATGACCTCACAGGCCTAGAATTCGTAAAACGTGGCGGTGACGGTGTTATCTCAGTAACGAATAACGTTGCAGCAGCTGACATGGCGACCATGTTTAAGCTGGCGAAAGAGGGCAAATTCGAAGAGGCAGAGGCGATCAACGAACGTTTAATGCCACTTCACAAACATTTGTTCATTGAATCTAATCCAATTCCAGTAAAATGGGCGGTTCATAAAATGGGTTTGATCGCTGAGGGCAGTCTTCGACTTCCACTGACAGAACTGTCAGAGCCGGCTCAACCTATCGTTGCTCAAGCAATGACAGAAGCGTGTATTTACTAAATGTTTGAAACAGTGCCGAAGCTTGTCTTCGGCATTTAGGAGTATAAATGAAGTATTCTCACCAGCTAGTGATCGGCTCACTGGCTGTTTTCGTTCTTACAGCATGCTCTGGCAGCCCGACTCAACGTCGTCAAGCCAAGGATGACTTCGAATACTTAGAAACCCCAGCGTTGACTCAATGGCAACTGCCTGAAGACGCTACCCCTCAATTCTACCCAAACTACGATATCCCTAAGGGAGAGTTTGCTGGTGGTATTGGCCGCGATGTTGATATTCGTCCACCACAGCAGGTGTTGGAGCTTATTCCAGGTGCGCGTGCTGAACGTCAAAACGGTGAAGTCACTCTTTGGTTATTGCGTGCTGAAGAAGCTGATCGTGTATGGCAAACCGCCGTGGACATGCTGACAGAGCGTAACATCGGTATTCGTGAGCAGTCTGATAAAGAGATTGAGACTGATTGGGTTACTTGGGTCTCTGAAGACGAAGAAGTTGAGATTGGCAGTCGTTACACTATCTCTCGCTTTGAGGCGAATAATCGACACGGCTTCAAGCTTAACTTGATTGATTGGCGTGAGGGTTCTGAAGAGAAGCCTGTTTCAGCGACCAATAAAGAGCGTTACAACGCCTTCATGACCAACTTGGTTATGGCGAAGTACGATGAGAACTTGCGTGCGGAAGCGGCGTTGAAAGCGCAAGAGCTGGTTAAGAAGATCCCTATTTCAATGGGGTCAGACCGCAGCGGATTCCCGGTGATCATCGCGCGTACACCTTACAACGTATTGTGGCAGCGTCTGCCTAAGCTTCTGCCTCAAATGGGCTTTGATCTAGAAGAGCGTAACCAGTCACAAGGTACAGTGAAAGCGAAATATGCCTCTCCAGATGATGAGTTTTGGGATGAGGTTGGCCTTAAGCCGATCGACCTAAGTCCAGGTACTTACACCTTCCTATTTGGTGATTTGGGTAACCGTACCTCTATCAATGTAACTGATGCTTCAGGTAAGCCAGTGGAAGAAGAGCTATTAAAGTCTCTGGTTCCTATCTTGGCGCACGTTGCAGACCAGACAAAAGAAACCAAAGAGAAGTAACTCAGTAGGTAGGTTACTGTCTCAATGTGACCCGTCCTGATATGGGTTGACACTTTTTAGTCAAAACGCTCGATGTACTTCATCGGGCGTTTTGTATTTTAAGGCCGTATGTGGCCTCATCTGATTATAGATTTCTACTGACTCGGCGACCATTTTTCTCGCCTGAGCAACATCTTTAGGTTTCTTCAACAAGTATTCCATTTTCAAAATACCATTTACTCTCTCTGCCAAGGCATTTTGATAGCAGTCATATCCATCAGTCATGGAACACACGATCTTGTGCCTAGAGTGTAAGTCTTGGTACTCCTTTGAACAGTACTGTGAGCCTCTATCTGAGTGATGGATTAAGCTTTCCTGATTTCGACGTTCTCTCAAAGCTCTTATAAAAGCTTGTTTTACGGCCTTCGTCTGCATGTTGTCATCCACGCTGTATCCGACGATCTTTCTGGAATAGGCATCAGTGATAAGACTGACGTAACTGTTTCCCTCATAGGTTGGAAGGTAAGTAATATCAGCAACCCACAACTGTTCCGGTCTTTCGGGCTTAAAGCCATCCTTTATTTTATTTGGGTGGCAGTAAAACCTATGATGGCTATCCGTTGTTCGATGGTAAGCACGTTTAACCTTCACAAGCAGCCGATGATGTTTAAGCAGAGAAAATAGATAATCCCGACCTACTTTCATTCCAGCTTTTTCCATCATGTACTTAAGCTTTCTCGTTCCTATTCGAGCCTGTTTGATGCGAGTTTCACGAACAAAGCTCAGAAGAGCTTTGTCACGCTGCCTGTTACGATCGTCAATAAGACACTGTTTATAATATGCTTGCCTAGATATATTGATGATTTGGCAAAATCTAGTCACCGTGAGCTGAGCTATGTTTTGCTCTTGGACGACGCACCTTTGTGCTTTTTTACGACGCGGACACCATGGTCTCGTTCCATAACTTTTACTACTTCTTCAAAGAAGTCGGCCCTCAGTTTGGTATCCTCGAGTTTCTTTTCTAACTCTTTGATACGTTGCTCTGGTGTAGGTGGTGAATTGAATTCAGACATAGGTAAACCTTTCTTCATGAATCGAGGTGTGCCCCCAGACCAATCAAGTCGACCGTGCTTTCGGAGCCACACTAATACTGTAGAACAACCTTGTATGCCGTACTTGTCTTGTGCTTGTTTGTAAGTCAGTTCACCTCGCTCGACTTGATCAACAACATCCAATTTAAAAGCGAGGGAGTAATCACATTGAGTTCGTCTAGTTATTGATTTCATAACACTCTCCAATTTTCTGCTTGGGGAGTGTCAACCTTATTTAGGACGGGTCAATGACATCAATGAAAAAAGAGGACGCGATGTCCTCTTTTTTGTGTCTATTGGCTTGAGAATGATGGCTCGATAGCGCCTAGTCACTTAGCTGTTATTTATCGTCGAGGTTTTCTCGATTGAGTTTGTCTAAACGGTTGAGCTTATCGAGATCACTCTCTTTTTTCTGTTTATCTGCCTTGCCGACGTTCATGTTTGCCGTGTACTTGAGTGCTGCAATGTTACCTACGACAACACTAACCACGATAATAATGATCACCCAAGGGTTGGTTAGCCATTCAAGCATATAAGCTCCTAGTTACTGATATTCGTTATGAAACGATCATAAATGGATTCAAGGTGCTCCATAACGATCTCATACCCTAATATTGGCTCAGACTGAAGTTGATTGCCAAGTCGGGGACACGATAACTGTGATAGACAAAGCTGCGCTGTGCGTTTATGACTAATATGCCACGGCTCAACAGCCACGCCTCCTAAGTCTTTGCGATATGGGAAGAAAAAACCACATTCATCAGCGTTGGCCTCTAGCCATTGGTAAAAGCTATGCTGGTGGCCTGTGAAATATTCCCAAGGCTCTAACTGAAGTTGGGTGTCTTCCGGAAGGTGATTACGTGCAAAGACATCAAAATCAGTGCCCCAGTGATGTCGACTAGCCCCGGGTAGGGCAGACCAGCGCAAGATAGCCCACAGCTTCTCAGTGTCAGTTAACTGAGCGGTGTCTAAAGGCTGACTATCACTGTCTAAAATTGCAGTTTCCCCTGCGAATTTTCGATTCCAAATCAACGACTGACGCTGATAGCTACGAAAACCACTGGCGATCTCCATTTTGTAGCCTGCTTGTTCAGCAGAAGCGATTAAACGTTGAAGATCTTGGGCAACTTCATGGTGCACAAGAAAGGTTTTGCTTCCAATTAATGTCTCAATTAAATGAGACTCTACTTGTCCGGTTAACTCTTTTGGTGTCATGAGGTTGCCCAATTTTTTTGCTGTCTTTTCGTTCTCAAAGACTATGTGTTTTTAAAGACTATGAGTTTGCGAGTAGATTCACCAACGTACGTTGGTACATGTCGGTCAGTTTTTCTAGATCAGCGACTTTCACACACTCGTTCACTTTATGAATGGTGGCATTGACAGGGCCTAGCTCTACAACTTGTCCACCCATACGTGCAATGAAGCGACCGTCAGATGTTCCACCTGTGGTTAGCAGTGCTGGTTTTACATCGTTTACGTGGTCAACGGCATCAACGATTGCATCCAGAAGAGCGCCAGTGTCTGTTAGGAACGGGTCGCCATTGAATGTCCACTTTAGGTCGTACTCAAAGTCGTACTTATCTAGGGTGCTAGTGATGCGCTCTACGATAATGTCGTTGCTCAGTTCAGTACTAAAACGGAGGTTAAACTGAACATTGAACTCGCCAGGAATAACGTTTGATGCACCTGTGCCCGCACTGACGTTTGGAATTTGGAAGCTGGTTGGTGGGAAGTAATCATTCCCTTTGTCCCATTCCGTTGTTGCAAGCTCATGAATTGCAAGCAGAGAGCTGTGTACAGGGTTATTCGCCAGGTGAGGGTAGGCCACGTGGCCTTGTGTCCCTTTTACAGTAAGGTCGCCCGTGATTGAGCCTCGGCGACCATTTTTCACCACATCTCCGACGAACTCTGTACTTGAAGGTTCACCCACGATGCACATATCGATATTCTCGCCACGAGCCATCAGTGTTTCCACAACGCGTACAGTACCGTTAATGAACGGCCCTTCTTCATCTGAAGTGATCAAAAATCCGATTGAACCTTTGTGATCCGGATTTTCAGCGATGAACTGTTCAACCGCCACAATCATTGAAGCCAGTGAACCTTTCATGTCTGCTGCACCACGACCGTGAAGATAACCATCAACAATCGTTGGTTCGAATGGTGGCGTATCCCAAAGCTCCGCTGGGCCAGAAGGAACGACATCTGTGTGGCCTGCGAAAGCGAACAGTGGTGCTTCTGTGCCACGGCGGGCCCAAAAGTTAGTTGTGTCTTCGAATACCATCACCTCAATTTCAAAGCCGAGAGCTTTGAGGCGATCGATCATTACTTCTTGGCAGCCAGCGTCTTCTGGCGTGACTGATTGACGGCTAATGAGATCTTTTGCCAGAGCCAAAGTTGGGCTGTCTGTCATCCTTGAGTTCCTTGTTCTACTTGTCGTTTATTTTGTGAGAAACGTGGCACTTGGGTACCACATTTCTGAAGTTGTGCTTGTTTAGTGCTAGTGCAAATGGGGATTACGCAAAAATAGCGGAATATTGATCAGCTTTGAAGCCAATATGCAGCCTATCTTCAACTTTTAGGATTGGGCGCTTAATCATTGCAGGTTGTTCAACCAAAAGAGCGATAGCATTTTCTTCATTTAGGCCATCTTTTTGTTCTTGAGTGAGCTGGCGATAAGTCGTGCCACGCTTGTTCAGCACCTGTTCCCAACCGAGTTCTTCACAGAAACCGCGAACTAGCGCTTCATCGACGCCTTGTTTACGATAATCGTGAAATTCGAAGCCGATCTCTTCAGCTTGTAGCCACTTCTTAGCTTTTTTGATTGTGTCGCAGTTCGGGATACCAAACATTGTGATAGTCATTATTCTTCCTTTTGGTGATCTTCTTTCATTGTTATGTATGGAATCCTATCAGGAACTCGGAATTCAGACAAAACAGAGTGAGGAATATTTCAAAGAACGAAAAAAAACGGTAAGAAAATGTCACGAATGGAGACTTATTGATCAACCTCAACATGTCGGATGAGAAAAAAGAAATAATTAACAGGCACAGATATAGGAGGTGTCAATGGAGTTGAGTCCTGTTTTTGCAAGGCGGCTATATTTAGCGTTACTCGTCGAAAGCCTTGAAAGGCCGAATGTGCCTAAACTCATCGAAAAAACGGGTTGGCCTCGTCGTACGATTCAAGATGTACTTAAGGCGTTACCGGGGATCGGTATCGAACTCATGTTTATTCAAGATGGGCGGCGTCATAATGATGGTTACTATCAGTTGTCTGATTGGGGACCATTCGACAGCCAATGGGTTCTGGAACGTAAGAGTGATATAGCGTCCAGTCTTGGATTTAGTGCATAAGCCAGCGAAAGCTGGCTTTTCTTTTTTTGTTGCCCTGTTTTCCAAGGTGTATTATCGAAAGCGCGATAAGGTTATGGGCATTGATAGGCAGTGCCAAGCATGGTTACTGAGGTGGCGAAATCTTGTGGTAGTGAGAAAACGACGGTGTTTGCACCTAGTGCGATAGCATTGGACTTGAGTTCGTTCATCGCTCCTTGAACCATGGTGTCATTCGGAAAGAATAGGTAGCTATACCAATGCCCTTCGCTCCCGGTTATTTCACCTTTGTATTGGCAATCACTGATATCAACAATGCCATGATAATCCATCTTTACTCGATGTGCGTTTTCATGCGGCGCTTTTGTTGGGCTCGTACATCCTGCTAGCAGGCTAAGAGCTATTAGCGCCAATGGTAGTCGTTTCATTTCATCATCTCACAGTTGAGTAATGTAGGCAGCGAAACCAAGCCAGCTGGCAATCAATAGTGCCCACGGCAGCATGCTTGGCTTTTGTGTTGGTACTGCAGCGTGATCAGAGACAACCTCATTGGTTTGATTAAGGTTTTGTTGCTTCTCTTTTTGTTGCTTCTTTTTCGCTTTATCGGCCTGACGGTTTCGCTCTTTTTGCTGTTTCTTGTATTGCGCGATGCCTTTTTCGATACCTTGAGCGATCAGTTTAGTCTGCTCTTTGGTTTGTCCAGGCTTTTGAGTTGCTCTGGCTATTTTGAGTGCTTCTTGTTGGGATTCAATAGAAGGTGTTAGTGTCTTCTTTTTCATGTCGAGATAATCGTTAATTCCAATATGTAAATAAGATAACGTAAACCTAGAGAAGTATGAATGATTTGCGTTAAAGTGTCCGTTTTTTTAATATGTCGAAGTGAACGTTGTGCGGTATTCTTTAGAACAATATGACAAACATGGCTTTCTTAAAGCACCAGCTTTACTGTGGCTTGGCTGGCTATTTTTAGCCAAGGCTTTGGTCGTGTTTGTTGTGGCCGGTGCCAGCCGAGAATCAGGCGCTAAAATACTAGAGATAGTTTACCCTGACCATCAAATGTTTTATGTGGGGATTACTCTAAGTGTGCCGAGCGTTTTATTGATGTGGTTGTTTGGTCTGAGATCGCCTGAACGCCCCTATATTAATACGATTGTCTCTTGGGGACGATGGGTTACCCTTTTCGCTGTTTTAAGTCAGTTTGTACATACCGTTTATCTTGTCTATCTCGATCGCGGTGTGTTTCATTGGTTACATGGCGTCACACTAACGCTGTTGTTGTGGCTTTTGATCTACCTCATTAAGAGCAACGCGGTACGAGATTGTTTTACCAGCGTTGAAACTGATAATAGTCAAAAATAATTAATATAGTCATATTTATACTAGAAGCTAAAAATTGAAAGGATCGAACTATGCTTAACTCTTCAAATGAGCTGCCTCAAGCACAAGGTGCTATTTTACCTGAAGCTGGGCCTTTCGCTCTGTATGTGCAGCTAAAAGTCGTGGACAATGCCCCACAAGTTTTAGAACAATTAAAGCAGTTGCCTTCTCTAGTTGCGGAACTGAACGAGTCGCAACCAGAGTCAAACCTGACTCTTTCATTGGCTTTTTCTAAGACATTCTGGGACAAGTTTGAACAAGTAGCGCCAGCTGACTTGATCGCATTTCCAGAACTTGGCAAGGGTGATATTACTGCGCCAAGCACAGATTCAGACGTGCTACTTCACTGCCACTCGAACCGTCACGATTTGCATTTTTACGTCATTCGTAAGTTGCTAGAGCAGGTTTCGGAAGATGTCGAAGTGGTTGATGAAACCTACGGCTACCGCTACTTAGATTCTCGTGACATGACGGATTTTGTGGATGGCACCGAAAACCCGAAAGATGCACAGCGCGCTGAAGTTGCATTAATTCCTGAAGGTGAATTTGCAGGCGGCAGTTACGTAATGGTGCAACGTTTTATCCATAACCTACCTGCTTGGAATCGATTAAATATTAAGGCGCAAGAGAAAGTAGTCGGTCGTACCAAGCCTGATTCGATTGAACTAGACGATGTGCCTGCGGCATCGCACGTTGGCCGTGTCGATATCAAAGAAGAAGGCAAAGGTCTGAAAATTGTTCGTCACAGCCTGCCTTATGGCAGCGCGACAGGCGATCATGGCTTACTTTTCATCGCTTACTGTAATGTTCGCCATAACTTTGATGCGATGCTTGAAAGCATGTACGGCGTGACTGACGGGAAGACAGACCAACTGCTGCGTTTCACCCGTGCAGTGACTGGCGCTTACTACTTCGCACCGTCACAGCAGATGTTGGCTGAACTGTCGATTAAGTAGCGATAGCCGTAGCGACAATTAAATAAATACAAAAAGGGGCGTTCAGCCTCTTTTTTGATTAAAGAGTTAGCATACTTGGTCGATACAGAAGCAACGATTGACTTTATTACCTCCCAACGGTTGAGCGAATATCTATGGCGATTACGGTAAATACCAATGTTTCAGCACTGGTGGCACAGAGAAATCTCTCTAATGCCAGCAACATGTTGAACCAATCTTTGGAGAGATTGGCTTCTGGTAACCGTATTAATAGCGCCAAGGATGATGCCGCTGGTCTACAAATATCAAATCGACTTGAAGCGCAAATGAGCGGTATTGACGTTGCGGTTAGAAACGCTAACGACGGTATCTCTATTATGCAGACCGCAGAGGGTGCGATGAATGAGACCACCAATATCATGCAACGCATGCGTGATCTTTCTTTGCAGTCAGCGAATGGTTCGAACAGTAAATCGGAACGAATTGCTATCCAGGAAGAGATTACTGCTCTTAATGACGAGCTGAACCGAATTGCCGAAACCACCTCATTTGGTGGTAAGAAGCTGTTGAATGGCAGTTTTGGTAACACCGCCTTCCAAATAGGCGGTAGTTCTGGTGAGGCGGTACAAGTTGGCCTAAAAAGTATGCGAACAGATGGTATCGACATGGGCGGATTTAGCTATGTTGCCAATGGTATGGCTGATAAGCGTTGGGCGGTGAGTTCAGGTAATACTGAGTTCAATATGTCGTTTACCGATCGCTTTGGGCAATCTCAATCCATCTCGATCAATGCCAAGGCGGGAGATGATATTGAGCAGCTTGCGACTTACATCAACGGCCAAACAGACCAAGTGTCTGCATCGGTCAATGAAGATGGGCAGCTACAAATCTACATGGCGGGCGAGCAAACGTCAGGAACAATCTCCTTTTCGGGTGCTTTAGCGGATGAGTTATCCATGTCTTCAGGTCGCTATGAGTCGGTCAATGATATTGATGTAACCAGTGCTGGTGGTGCTCAGCGAGCAGTATCTATTCTTGATACAGCGATGAAGTACGTAGACAGTCATCGCTCTGAGTTGGGGGCGATGCAAAACCGCTTTGATCACGCGATTAATAATCTACAAAATGTACACGAGAACTTGGCGACCTCAAACAGTCGTATTAAAGATACCGATTATGCCAAAGAGACTACGCAGATGATCAAGCAGCAAATCTTGCAGCAGGTAAGTACCACTATTTTGGCTCAAGCTAAACAGGCGCCCAATTTAGCGTTAACGCTATTGGGATAAATTGTTACGCTCATCGGCCACACATTTTACAACTTTAGTATTTTTTTCTGTTTTTTCTTATATTTACACCTCTGGTCACGTTTCTTCATTCAACCGAATTTATTTCTGAATTTTCTCGTTTTTTCTCTAAAGGTTTCAGACTAAGCGCCGTTATTAAAAGTAACTTTGAGAGAACTACTTGGTTTTCCGAGACGTCGGAAACCGCAACACCGGAAAATCAATTGGAGAAATCACCATGGCAGTGAATGTAAATACCAACGTTTCAGCGATGACTGCGCAACGTTACCTAAACAACGCAAACAGCGCTCAGCAGACCTCTATGGAGCGTCTATCTTCTGGCTCTAAAATCAACAGTGCAAAAGATGACGCAGCAGGTCTACAAATTTCTAACCGTTTGAACGTACAAAGCCGCGGTCTAGACGTAGCGGTACGTAACGCGAATGACGGTATCTCGATTGCTCAAACCGCTGAAGGTGCAATGAACGAGACGACAAACATCCTGCAACGTATGCGTGATCTTTCTCTACAATCGGCGAATGGCTCAAACTCCAAAGCTGAGCGTGTAGCAATTCAAGAAGAAGTAACAGCACTGAACGACGAGCTGAACCGTATCGCAGAAACGACCTCTTTCGGTGGTAACAAACTTCTGAACGGTACATACGGTACTCAGTCTTTCCAAATCGGCGCAGACAACGGTGAAGCCGTGATGCTTGAGTTGAAAGACATGCGTTCAGACAACGACCAAATGGGTGGTCAGAGCTACCAAACTGAGAACGCAAAAGACAAAAACTGGAACGTTCAAGAGGGCTCTAACGACCTGAAAATGACGTTCACAGATAACTTTGGTCAAGCTCAAGAGATCAACATCAATGCAAAAGCGGGTGATGACATCGAAGAGCTAGCGACTTACATCAACGGTCAACAAGACTCTGTGAAAGCGTCTGTAATGGAAGATGGCAAGCTACAAATGTTCGCAGGTAACAACAAAGTAGAAGGCAAGGTAGACTTCTCTGGTGGTCTTGCGGGTGAGCTTGGTATTCAAGGTGGTAAAGAAGTAACGGTTGATACCATCGACGTAACATCGGTAGGTGGCGCTCAAGAATCAGTAGCTATCATTGATGCAGCACTAAAATACGTAGATAGCCACCGTGCAGAATTGGGTGCATTCCAAAACCGCTTCGACCACGCTATCAACAACTTAGATAACATCAACGAAAACGTAAATGCATCTAAGAGCCGAATTAAAGACACAGACTTCGCGAAAGAGACGACGCAAATGACTAAGTCGCAAATTCTTTCTCAAGCGTCTAGCTCGATTCTTGCGCAAGCGAAGCAAGCACCGAACGCAGCACTGAGTCTACTTGGCTAATACAAAATAAAGTTAAGACTGAAAGCTAGGTGGTAAAACACCTAGCTTTCTTTTTATGAGTAAAACTTACCGAATGATAAATTGTATTGATGTTATGAGTTGTATCATTCAGCTGTATGCAATGGATGTTGAAAGAACGACACAAGCGGTGAGCTGGGGTGAACCTAGTTAAACGGAATACAACTAAATGGTTTCGATACACACAAACATATCTTCCTCAATCGCTCAACGGCATCTTGGTGATGCTCAAAGCCAATCCGTTGAGGCGCAATCAAAATTGCAATCGGGTTCTCGTATCAATGCAGGTAGCGATGATGCAGCGGGCCTGCAAATAGCCAATCGACTTAAAGCTCAAACCCGAGGGATTGATGCTGCTTTGTCGAATGCGACCAATGCGGATTCTATTGCACAAACGGCTGAAGGTGCTTTGCATGAAAGCACGAATATGCTTCAAAAACTCCGCGACCTTGGATTACAGGCTTCCAATGGTGCGTTGAGTCGAGACGAACGCGAAAGTATTCAGATTGAATCAAAAATGCTGATTAACGACCTCGATCGTATCGCATCGTCAACGACGTTTGCAGGGGATGAGTTATTTGATGGCTCTTTTGGAAAGCGTAATTTCAACCTTGGCCCTGATTCGAACGCAGTCTCGCTCACGCTTAAGAGTATGTACACCAACATTCCACAGATGGGCGGGCAGTTTGCAGAAGCAAACAGTGACGTCGACAAGAATTGGCGAGTCTCTTCTCATAATCAAGGGTTAACTATTCGCTATCAAGATAGCAATGACGAGGCTCAGGCGCTCGATGTTCGGCTTAAAGAAGGGGATGATATCTATCAGGTTGCTACGTACATTAATGGGCAACAGGATGTGGTCAGAGCCTCGGTAAACGAAGATCATCAGTTGCAGTTGTTTACGGCTCATGCTGATGCACCTCAAGGTTTTGGCATTTCGGGAAGCGCAGCGAACACCTTTAATTTTGGTGATACTGAAGCGATATCGTTAGATGATGTGGACATGACGACCGTAGGTGGGGCACAAGTTGGTGTAGCGGTAATTGATGCCTCATTGAATTATGTAGACGGGCATCGTAGTGAAATCGGTGGTTTTCAGAACGGGGTTAGCCGTACGATGAATAGTCTTAACAACACTTTTCATCGTATTGCGGATTCAGAAGGGCAAATCAAAGATACCGATTACGCCAAGCTTACTACAGAGCTAACCAAATCTCAGATGCTTGAACGTGCTACGTCAACACTGTTTGCACAGGCAAATCAAAATACTAGCACTGCTCTGTCTTTGTTAGGGTAGTTTTTCTAGACAACAAAAAACGCAGCCCTGAGGCTGCGCTTTTTGAACTTTTGAAATGCTAAGTAGAGATTACTTAGTCACTTTCAGAACTGGAGTTTCACCTACAGTTACAGAACCAGCAAGTTTGTTCAGCTCTTTGATTTCGTCCATGTTAGAGATAACAACTGGAGTAAGAGTTGATTTTGCTTTTTCTTCTAGAAGCGCTAGGTCGAAAGTGATGATAGTGTCACCAGCTTTAACAGTTTGGCCTTCTTCTGCTACGCGAGTGAAGCCTTCGCCTTTAAGTTCAACAGTATCGATACCGAAGTGAACGAATAGCTCAACACCGTCGTCAGACTCGATAGAGAATGCGTGGTTCGTTTCGAAGATCTTACCGATAGTACCGTTAACTGGAGCTACCATTTTGTCGCCAGCTGGTTTGATCGCGATGCCGTCACCAACGATTTTTTCAGCGAAAACAACATCTGGCACGTCTTCGATATTTACGATTTCACCAGATAGAGGTGCGATGATTTCGATTGCACCTGCGTCAGCACTGTCATCAGATACTAGCTTCTTAAGTTTGTCAAACAGACCCATTGTGTCATGCTCCTAACGTTTAGTTTTATTCTGTAGAATATACTATACCAATCTAGCAAATTAGACGACTTTTTTTAAGTCGTCTAATCATATTAAGCCATTGGTGATTACTGAGTTTTCTCTGCGATGAACTTTTCTACTACTGCTTGGATTTCTTCAGCTGTTGGTAGAGAAAGTGCTTCGTCAGCCATTGCTTTAACTTCTGCGAAGTTAGAGTTACGAATAACTTTCTTCACTTTAGGGATAGAGATACCGCTCATAGAGAACTCATCTAGACCCATACCTAGTAGAAGCAGTGTTGCACGCTCATCGCCTGCAAGCTCACCACACATACCTGTCCATTTACCTTCAGCGTGAGACGCATCGATAACCTGCTTGATTACAGTTAGCACAGCAGGAGATAGTGGGTTGTAAAGGTGAGAAATCATCTCGTTACCACGGTCTACCGCAAGTGTGTACTGAGTAAGGTCGTTGGTACCGATAGAGAAGAAAGCAACTTCCTTCGCTAGGTGGTGTGCGATAGCGGCAGCAGCCGGCGTCTCAACCATTACACCGATCTCGATCTCTTCGTCGAATGCTAGGCCTTCAGCGCGAAGCTCAGCTTTGTATTCTTCGATAGCTTTCTTCAGTTCACGGATCTCTTCAACAGAGATGATCATTGGGAACATGATGCGAAGCTTACCGTGCGCAGACGCACGAAGGATGCCACGTAGTTGGTCGCGTAGGATTTCGCGACGATCTAAGCTGATACGTACTGCACGCCATCCTAGGAACGGGTTCATCTCTTCTGGAAGATCCATGTATGGTAGATCTTTGTCGCCACCGATATCCATAGTACGGATGATCACTGACTCACCGTTCATTGCTTCTGCAACTTCTTTGTAAGCTTGGTACTGCTCTTCTTCAGTAGGAAGTGCATCACGGTCCATGAATAGGAATTCAGTACGGTACAGACCAACGCCTTCACCACCGTTACGGATGATACCGTCACAGTCTTTAACCGTACCGATGTTACCGCAAACTTCTACACGGTGACCGTCTAGCGTTTCTGCGTGTAGATCTTTAAGTTTTGCTAGCTCTTCTTTTTCCGCTAGGAACGCAGCTTTCACTGCTTTTGCTTCTTCAAGCTCAGCTTCTGATGGGTTGATAACAATCTTGTTGTTCATCGCATCAAGAATAAGCATGTCGCCGTTCTTCACTTTCTTAGTGATATCGTTCGTACCAACGATAGCTGGAAGTTCTAGTGAACGCGCCATGATAGATGTGTGAGATGTACGACCGCCGATGTCACAAGCGAAGCCTAGTACGTAGTCTAGGTTGATTTGTGCAGTTTCAGATGGCGTTAGGTCGTATGCTGCTAGGATAACTTCTTCATTGATATCGCTTAGAGATACGATATTGATGCCTAGTGCATTTTTAACAAAACGAGTACCGATATCACGGATATCAGTTGCACGTTCTTTTAGGTATTCGTCGTCTAGTGACTCAAGCGCAGATGCTTGCTCTTCGATAACCGTGTGGATTGCGTTATCAGCGTGCATCTTGTCGTTCTTGATGAGTGCTAGGATTTCTTCCTCTAGCTCTTCATCTTCAAGAAGCATGATATGACCTTCAAAGATCGCCTCTTTTTCTTCACCGAAAGTTTCAAGCGCTTTTTGCTTAACAACTTCCAGTTGAGCTGCAGATTTGTTACGTGCGTCAAAGAAACGCTGAACTTCTGCTTCAACTTGGTCATCAGTGATAGTGTTAGTGTTTAGAACGATTTCATCTTCTTGAAGTAGTAGTGCTTTACCGATAGCAATACCAGGAGATGCTAGGATACCTGAAATCATAGCTTTACCTTAAGTTGGTCAACTGTAAACGGGAGAGTGTGTGACTTTTACCGCTTGGCGTTATGCCGAGCTTATTCTGTTCTATTTCGAACAAAGCCACTTTGCGGGGCAAAATGGCTTTGAAAGAAGAAGACCGAATTAGTGTAGTTGGTCCATTAGAGCAACTAGGTGGTCTACAGCTTGCTGAGCTTGTGGGCCTTCAGCAGAAATAGAAACTACAGTGCCTTTAACTAGGCCTAGAGTTTGTAGTTTGAATAGGCTCTTAGCGCTAGCGCTTTTACCGTTAGAAGTCACAGTGATGTCTGCGTCGAAAGATTTTGCTTCTTTAACGAACTGTGCAGCTGGACGAGTGTGAAGACCGTTTTCTGCTGTGATTTCTACTTGCTTCTCGTACATTTTATATACCCCAATTAATTTATTATTTGTAAAGATTATAACCAAGTTTAGCTTAACTTCTCTGACATGCATTCGCCAGAGTGTAGTGCGCTATGTTCGTGTTTGAACAGTTTGGTTAAAATTTTATCCAGCCTTGGTGCTCTTTTGTGAGAACTCACGACTTTCAGAATCTGTTTTATTGCTTCTTTTATTTTGAAGCGAAAAATAAAACAAGGGTGATATTACCAAAGGTGGGGCAGGGATCAACAAAAAAGCCCCATTTAGGGGCTTTTTTAGACCAAATATTGATTTGACCACATATTACTGTTGGTTCTCTTTGTCGGTAAAAATACCGGCAAATAGGGCTGTGCTGAGGTAACGTTCACCTGAGCTTGGTAAAACTGTAACAATTGTTTTCCCAGCAAATTCAGGTAGTTCCGCGATGCGGTTTGCTGCAACGACGGCTGCACCAGAAGAGATACCAGCTAGGATACCTTCTTCGGCCATTAGGCGTTGTGCCATTTCAATGGCTTCTTCTGAAGTCACCGATTCAACACGGTCTACAAGCTCTAAATCAAGGTTACCTGGGATAAATCCTGCGCCGATACCTTGGATTTTGTGTGGTGCTGGTTGAATTTCATCGCCAGCAAGTGCTTGTGCAATTACTGGAGACTCTGCTGGTTCAACCGCTACAGAAGTGATTGCTTTGCCTTTTTCACCTTTAATGTAACGGCTTGTACCCGTAATTGTACCACCCGTACCCACACCGGCTACGAATACATCAATCTCACCGTCAGTTGCTTCCCAGATTTCAGGACCTGTTGTCTTCTCGTGGATTTCTGGGTTTGCAGGGTTGTTGAATTGTTGAAGAAGTAGGTACTTCTCAGGATCGCTTGCAACAATTTCTTCTGCTTTTGCGATCGCGCCTTTCATACCTTTCGCCGCTTCTGTTAGCTCAAGGTTAGCGCCGAGCGCTTTAAGTAGCTTACGACGCTCCAGGCTCATTGACTCAGGCATAGTTAGCGTTAGTTTGTAACCACGAGCTGCTGCAACGAAGGCAAGTGCTACACCAGTGTTACCACTTGTTGGCTCTACAAGCTCTACGCCAGGCTTAAGAGTGCCAGCTTTTTCAGCTTCCCAGATCATGTTCGCGCCGATACGACACTTAACGCTGAAGCTAGGGTTACGAGCCTCCACTTTCGCTAGTACATTGCCTTTACTTACTTTGTTCAAACGAACCAGTGGTGTATTACCGATCGTAAGGGAGTTATCTTCGTAAATCTTGCTCATGGAATATTCCTTCATTTGATGACAGAACTAAACGCGGCATATCAATGACTTAGTCATCCCGTTTATTTCAATGTTTGTTTAAGTTGAATTTAGATTAAACAAGTTGAAAAAAAGGTAAAAGGATTAAAAAGTTATATCATATAGATATGTAGCAGAATGCACGCCCATTTTGATAGAAATCAGTGATTCAACAAAATGGGCGTGCGTTTTATGAATAATAAAAGAGGTTAGCGAAGGTGAGTAAATTGTCCTTTGTGCTCTGATACCCACATGGCCGTTGCGCCACATACTGCTACAGGTACAACAATTAGGTTAAGGATTGGAATGGTCGTAAAAATAGACACCAGTGCTCCGAATCCATAGCTTTTACCTTGCTTTTGTTTCAATGAGCTTCTCATATCATCAAAGCTGATTTTATGGTTATCAAACGGGTAATCTGCGTATTGAATAGCTAACATCCACGCTGTAAAAATGAACCATAAAAACGGTGCGACAGTTTGGCCAAGAGCGGGAATGAGCAGCAGTAAGAAAAGCCCAATCGCTTTTGGTAACGTGTAAACCAGCTTTCGCCATTCACGAGCTAAAATACGTGGCGTATCTTTAAGCACGTCCATTAAGCCATCGTCATTTACTTTTTTACCCGTTAACAGCTCTTCTACTTTTTCTGAAAGTAAACCGTTGAACGGAGCCGCGATGAAATTTGCTAATGTACTAAAGAAGTATGAGAAGGTTGCGAGGATGGTTAACGCCAACAACGGCCACAAAACATAGCTCAACCAAGTGAGAAAACTAGGAAGACCTTCTAACCATCCATCAATCCAAGTGTTGAGGTTAGAAAAGATGTAAAACAGCGCACCACCAACCAGCAAAACATTTGCCAACAAAGGCATGAGTACGAATTTACGGATGCTTGGAGAAAGAGCGATTTTAGCGCCGAAAATGAAATAGCCGAAGCCAGAGCGAGGAATCGATAAATTAGTCATATTGGAATATCAGCTCACATAAGGGGGAGTTGGTTAAATAGCAAACACCTATAGTGTACTCGACCGATATTAAGAAAAAAAGCGTGGTGAAAATCACATCAACTGAGGAACTTATTGTATTAAGTTGTTCTAAAACAGTAGCTACTTTTGATACAGTAGTGAGATTGGTCAAATTAACCTAACTGATATAGCGACCTGAAAATTCAGGGTGACTATGAAAGCTGAGAGCGAAAAATGCAGGAATTGCGATTTGTACTCATTATTGTTGGCGCGTTAGCGATCGCCGCATTATTGTTCCACGGATTGTGGACGAGTAAAAAAGAAGGGAAAGCCAAATTTGGTGATAAACCACTTGGTAAGCTCGACAACGACAGCTTAGATGACGTGAGCTCGACGCCAGAGCGCTCTTTTGCGCCAGAAGACGACTTTGAAATCATTCGTAAAGAGCGCAAAGAGCCGGATTTTGCTGTATCACCGACAAATGCAGACCCATTGATTGATTCTGATCCACTGACTTCAAGCCCATCGAGCAAGAATGAGCAAGAAGATCTTGAATTAAACGATCTGCCATCTTTTAGCGTTGAGGCATCGGTTAAAGAAGAGTCAGAGTTACAAACTGAGTCACCTGCTGATCTCGCTGTTCCAAGTTTTGAATTAACCGAAGCACAAAAAGAGAGCCACGCTGACTTTAAAGAGCACTACGGTGCTATGCCACAAGAGTCTGAGTTTGACACACAACCTGTGCAACAGAATTTGCAGCAGCAAGACACCTCACCCATCGTAGAAGCGCCTGAAGAGACACAAGACGACGATTTGGGCTTGGAAGTGATTGTACTGAATGTACACTGTGCAGGTGAGACACCATTTGTCGGCACTGAACTTTTCCGTAGCATGGAAAACAATGGTTTAACCTATGGTGAGATGTCTATCTATCACTGTTTCGCAGAAGCAGCAGAAACTCCGAAAGTGATTTTTAGTGTCGCTAATATGATGCAGCCGGGAACGTTAGAGCATGACAACCCAGCAGACTTTACAACTAAAGGTATTTCATTTTTCATGACCTTACCTTGTTGTGGTCAAGCCGATCAAAACTTCAATGTGATGCTGAATGCTGCGCAACAAATTGCCGATGATCTAGGTGGTAACGTATTGGATGAGTCACGAAACCTGATGACACCAAATCGCTTGTCTGAATACCGCAAACAAATTCGAGACTTTATGGCTAATCAAAGCGCTTAGTAGACAATGTAAGCCTTACAGTTAATCTATAATGATAGAAAGGGCTCCTGATGGGGCCCTTTTTGATACTTCAATCTGACAGAGAATGATATGAAAGAATCCATTCAAAGTACTTTAGAGCAGTTAAAAGAGACTCTGCACTATCATGCCGTTCGCTATTACGTTGAGGATAGCCCAGAGATCCCTGACGCAGAATATGACCGATTAATGCAGCAACTGCTGAAGATTGAGCAAGAAAATCCAGATTTGGTCACAGTAGACTCACCAAGTCAACGTGTCGGCGGTGCGCCATTAGATGGCTTTACACAAGTGACACATGAAATTCCAATGCTCTCTTTAGACAATGCTTTCTCTGATGAAGATTTAGACGCATTTAACAAGCGTATGTCTGATCGTGCTCCATTGGCTGACTTAAGCACATTTTGTTGTGAACCCAAGCTGGATGGATTAGCGGTGAGTCTGCTTTACGAAAACGGCATGCTTGTTCAAGCTGCGACTCGAGGTGATGGTACAACCGGTGAGAACATCACTGAAAATGTGCGTACTATCAGTTCAATTCCACTCAAGCTTCAAGGTCAAGGTTGGCCGACACGTATTGAAGTGCGTGGCGAAGTCTTCATGCCTAAGGCGGGTTTCGAAAAACTTAACGAACAAGCACTAAAGAAAGGCGAGAAAGTGTTTGTGAATCCGCGTAATGCGGCAGCTGGTAGCTTGCGTCAGTTAGACTCTCGTATTACGGCTAAGCGTCCATTAGCGTTTTATGCTTACAGTGTTGGCGTTGTTGAAGGTGCAGAGCTTTCAGGCAGTCATTACCAACGTTTTCTTCAGTTGAAGAGTTGGGGCTTGCCAATGTGTCCAGAGACCAAACAGCTAAGTTCATTGGGTGACGTTAAAGCGTACTACCAAGACATCATGGCTCGTCGGGATGCATTGGCCTATGAGATCGATGGCGTGGTGATCAAAGTCGACAATATCGCAGCGCAAGAGGTTCTAGGCTTTGTTGCTCGCGCTCCACGTTGGGCGATAGCGTATAAATTCCCAGCGCAGGAAGAGATCACCTTACTCAACGATGTCGAGTTCCAAGTTGGCCGAACGGGTGCCATTACACCGGTAGCGAAGTTAGAGCCGGTGTTTGTTGGAGGAGTAACGGTAAGTAATGCGACTCTACATAATGCAGATGAAATAGAACGTTTGGGCGTTATGGTTGGGGATAGCGTGATAATCCGTCGTGCGGGTGATGTTATCCCACAGATCGTTGCTGTGGTAATGGAGCGTCGCCCTGATACTGCAAAAGAGATAGTTTTCCCTGAAGCTTGTCCTGTATGTGGCTCTGATGTCGAACGTGTTGAAGGCGAAGCGGTAGCGCGTTGCACCGGAGGCCTAGTATGTCAGGCGCAACGTAAAGAAGCGCTCAAGCATTTTGTCTCGCGTAAAGCACTGGATGTTGATGGTTTAGGTGTGAAAGTGATTGAGCAATTGGTTGACCGTGAAATGGTTGAGACCCCTGCTGATCTGTTTAAGCTAAGTGCTGGTGTCTTAACAGTGCTGGACCGCATGGGACCTAAATCCGCTCAGAACGTGGTGAATGCGCTGAACAAAGCCAAAGAAACGACACTCGCTCGCTTTTTATACTCTTTGGGCATTCGAGAAGTGGGTGAAGCGACAGCTATGAACCTTGCTCAGCACTTTAAGTCGCTCGATTTGGTTCAGGCTGCAACGCACGAACAACTTGTAGAAGTACAAGATATTGGTGATATTGTCGCGAGTCATATTACCAGCTTCTTCTCCCAAGAGAATAACCGTGAAGTGGTTGAGAAGCTACTAGAGCTTGGAGTAACTTGGCCTGCGATAGAAGCACCTGTAGAAGGGCAGTCACTACCACTTGAAGGCAAGACTGTGGTTTTGACCGGTTCTCTCTCTCAATTAGGGCGCAGCGAAGCCAAAGCCGCTCTGCAAGCACTAGGTGCAAAAGTAACGGGCAGTGTTTCCAAGAAAACAGATATCCTATTTGCTGGTGAAGCCGCGGGTTCTAAACTGACTAAGGCGCAAGATTTGGGTATCGAAATAAGAAATGAGCAAGACCTAATAGATCTTATTTCATAAATAAGCCGCTCTAAAAAAAGCAAAAAGGCACTCCCATGTTGGAGTGCCTTTTTTGTATGTGAGCATTAAGTATCACTCTTTTTATTTTTGGAAAAATTTGTTGTTATATTAAGTCTAAATTTAGGACTGTGAGCTTGCTCAACAATAATGAAATACCGTTCTGTCACTCTTTTATTTGCGAGTGATATCACTATTTATAAAGTTGTTTTAATTTTAAGTTGTTGTTTTTATTTTGTTTTGTTGGTCTTATTGAGATTGCTATAATATTTGTCGATCGGGATCACTAAGTCATAGATAAATTTGCACCAACTCATATTTTTTTAGATGAGAATTAAGTTCTCATTGATCTTTTTAGAGGCGAAGTTAGTCTTATTGTCATGGATGCACGCAGTGTATACCCAGTAAGGAAAAGAGCCTCATGTGGTTAGAGGTTCTAAACAAGAAAAGGTATTTCTCTCTACGGCGGCCAACTTTAGGTGAGAAATAATCAAACAGCTATATCCATTTTTAGGAGTTTTATTCCATGGACAAATTTTTCAAAATATCTGCGCTAACAGCAGCGATGTTTGGAGCAGTAGTTGCTGCGCCTGCATTTGCTTCGACGGAGAGTTCAGCTGGCGATCAATATGTAGAAGCCGTTAATGAATTCATGCAAGATTCAACGTTGAACGCAATGTTTGTTGTTGACACTCGTTCTCGCACGAGAACAACAGGTAAACCTGGTGGAGAAAATGGCGATCGTTGGAGTCGTCTAAACTACTCTTCTTACAATGCTATCTTGGACTTCAGCTCAGGTTACCATGACGATTGGTTGGGTGCAGATATTGCAGGTTACTATTCTGGTGATCTGTACAATGATAGTTTAAAGGGTGCAGACGGATATCTTTGTAATGAGATTTCAACATGTTCTAACTTAGACTGGGGTGCTGGCGACGGCGAGCAACTAAAGATCTACAAAGCTGCATTAAAGTTTAAAGCTAACGAGAACTTTAACGGCCGTTTTGGTATGTTACAAGCAGGTGGTAACGGTACAATTGGTAACGTTTGGAGCTTTGTTCCAGGTACTTACCGTGGTTTCGAACTAAATGGTAAAATCGGTGACTTTAACCTGAGCTACTTTGGTGCAGACCAATTTACAGCACCTTGGTTACTACATGAAGATGATTACGCACCAGCGCTTTGGTCTGATACTTCTTGGAGCTACTTGCACTCTTTAGGGTTAAACGGAAACCTTTCAGATAATCTTTTCTTCCAACTTGGTCTAGGTCAAGCTACAGGCGTTAAATACGCTAACGGGATCGACTGGGGTCAAGGTGTAGTAACTAGTTACCACGATAAAACTGATAACACGTCGTATAAAGCTTACTTAAAGTATACGGCATCAGAGTCTACAACTTTAGCATTTGATTTCTATGGTGTTAATGATGACGTTAAGTACGATGGCCTTGGTTACCATGCTGGCTTGTCGCTTAATCAATCATTTGGCAAAATTTCATGGATGTCTGAGCTACGCTATACAGATACAGACAACAAGTCTGACTTTGTTCCTCGTACAATCCATACTTACGGTATGAACAATGGTACTTGGTCACAATGGTGGGATGCTCTATCGGATTGGAACAAAGCTGGTGAACTAGCTTGGTACAACCGCCTGTCTTATGCTCAAGGTAATGGCTGGAACTACTACCTAGGCTTTGGTTACGGTACTGGTGCTGATTCTGCAGCAAGCGGTGCATCTGGTGACTGGGATTACGAAAGCGAAATGGCAGTTAACGCAACGGTTGCTTACACAGTACAACAAGGTTCTTTGAAAGGTACAACTGTACGCTTACACGGTACTATTCTAGAGCGTGATGAGTTCGAAGGGGCTAGTGATGCTGACGAAACAGATCTACGTTTCCAAGTTATCATTCCATATAGCTTCCACTAATCTACAAGCGAAATCCTAAGTTCAAACGCCCAATGTCATTATTGGGCGTTTTTGATTTACTGCTCTTTCCCATCAAAAATCTCACAGTACAAAGGTGGAAGTTGCTGAGTGTTACCATTAGGTAAAAGACATTTAATTTCAGGGCCAAGGGTTTGACCTCCACTAGCACCTCCATTTGTGTAGTTTGCAGCTACGGGAACTGATGCAAAAGAAGCACACAGAACAATTAACAGCATTGTAGGTTTCATGATCGCGATCCTTTGTTACTTACCAAAAATGAAATAAATAGCATTCAAACGTCATGCTTAATATCACAGTATGTACATGGTCAATAAAAGATCAAAATAATATATAAATTTTAAATAAAAAATAACAGTGGAATATTTCAATATTTTAATCAGTAACTTATTGAAATTACGTAATGTGAATTTGTTGAAACTTGTTCGTTTATTTAAAAAGTCAGTGAAACTGAGCATAATTCGCGAGCTTTATTTTCTCTTATTATCTTTGCTACGCATTAAGCGTATTTGAGTGTATGATTTGGACGTAATGTGATGGTTTATGAGTGAGGTTGGAAACCTTGTTCTGCTAATGATTTGAGTAATATCATGAATATAAGTGAAGTCGCCAAGCTAACGAATTTATCTACGAAATCGATTCGTCTCTATGAAGACAAAGGCGTGATTTCTGAGCCGATGCGCTCAGAAAATGGTTATCGAACCTACACTCAGAAGCAATTAAAAGAGTTAAGTGTGGTTGCTAAGGCAAGAAGCGCTGGTTTTTCTTTAGAAGAGTGTAAGGAGTTGGTTGCTTTAGCGGACAATCCTTGCCGAGAAAGCGCCGATGTTAAAGCAAAAGCTCAGAGCAAGCTTGATGAAGTGAATCGAAAAATTGCGGATTTGATGGCGATAAAGACAACATTAGAGGGTTGGGTTGAAAAGTGCCCGGGCGATACCAATAGTCATTGTCCGATCATTAATGATCTTGTCGATGAGTAATCGATCAGGCCATTAGCATAGTACGAAGTGTTAACGCATAACCTAATGGCCTTGTGATTATTTGTTGACTGGTGCGATCGTGAGAACAATACCATCAACCGCTGTTACTACGACTTCGGAGCCTGCGGCGATGTCAGTCTCGGCAATGGCTGACCAAGTGGTGTCACCGAGTCGGATACGACATTGACCTTTCTGGATAGCGTCTTCCAATCGAGTGGTTTTTCCTATCAACTGCTTATCGCGCTGATTGAGTACTCGAGCTTTATCTGACTTACGATCACTTTTTAGTTGTCTGCGCCACCATAACCAAGTTGTGATTAGCGAAAAACTGGCGAACGAGAGCCATTGCATTTGCCAGCTCAGTGGTAAAATGCCAAGCAGCGCACCGACAATCATTGCTGAAATGCCAATCCAGAGAAAGTACCCTGCAGTGCCCAATAGCTCTAATCCAAGTAGGAGTAACCCAAAAGCAAGCCAGTGCCAGTGGTTTACCTGATCCAATAGTTCAATCATCAGCTACTCCTTGTTATTTGTTCCTTTGTGAGAAAACATCTCTGCAATACCCGCAACTGAGCCCATGAGCCCCGATGCTTCTAGTGGCAGCATGATGATCTTACCATTTTCCGCTTGACCAATCGATTTAAGCGCATCGGTATAACCTTGAGCGATGAAGTAGTTTACTGCTTGCATGTCACCTTGAGCTATCGCTGTAGATACCATTTCCGTTGCTTTCGCTTCTGCTTCTGCAGCACGCTCGCGCGCCTCTGCTTGAAGGATAGCCGCTTGCTTTTCACCTTCTGCTTTTAAGATTTCTGACTGCTTGTGGCCTTCAGCCTTTAGGATCTCAGCTTGTCGCACACCTTCTGCTTCTAGGATGTCAGCACGTTTGTTACGCTCAGCTTTCATTTGTGCGTTCATTGCAGCGGTAAGGTCAGCGGGTGGTTGCACGTCTTTAATTTCGATACGAGTGACTTTGACGCCCCAAGGGTTGGTGGCTTCATCAACAATATTTAACAACTTGCTGTTGATCATGTCACGCTGACTTAGCATCTCATCCAGTTCCATAGAGCCAAGGACAGTACGAATGTTGGTGAGCGTTAGATTGCGAATTGCGTGCTCAAGATCGTTAACCTCATAGGCCGCTCTTGCTGCATCGATCACCTGCACGAAACAGACTGCATCGATAACAACATTCGCGTTATCTTTAGAGATAACTTCTTGTGCTGGAATATCTAATACACGCTCCATCATGTTGATTTTTTGACCAATGCTATCAATAAACGGAATGATCAAATTCAAACCCGGTTTGAGGGTATGGGTGTAGCGACCGAAACGTTCAACGGTCCAGTTGTTCCCCTGAGGGACGGTTTTTACACCTGCGAAAATAAATAGAAGGGCAACAACGGTAAAACCGCCGATAGTAATTAGAGTATCAATAGCCATACAAAATCCTTGTTTAAACGAGTCTTCGATTTTACTTTAAAGATAGTGGCTTAATTTTGTACTCTGAGCAAATTTATAAATGAGAAATGGGCTATAAAATATTGATTTTATAGCCCATTTTTAATTTCTATTATCTGGGGAAGAGCGAGCTTATTGGGTGCTTACACAGTAGCTGAGACTAGTAGAGCAGCGAGTAGAGTTGTCGACGGTACTTGCTCGCATTGGCGTTGCCTTGTCCCAGTGCACTTAGAATATCCATGAAGCTTTTCTTCATGTCGCCGTCTAGTGCGTTTAGGTCTTTCACTAGAAATGACCACAGCAATTCAAGCGCCTCTTCACTTCGGTTGACTTGGTGATACTGCAGTGCGAGCTCCGCAGCGATTTTCGCATCGCTAGGATTGGCTTGCAGGTTTGCTTCTAATGCTTGAATCTCAGGGCTATCAGCAGCTTGCTTATGCAGTTCGAGTTTTGCCACTAAGCCTTTGAAATAGTTGTCTTGATACTCTAGTGGGATAGCAGCGAGTTGTGCTTCCGCCAACTCAAACTGTTGCGTTTCTAGAAGACACTCTGCAATGGCGAGTTTCACTTCACCTTTATTGGTGAGTTCTTCTGGTAACTGCTGCATTGCAGTAAGCGCTTGTAGATGTTCTCCAGCTTGCATTTGCTCTAGAGCTTGACGAAGCGCTAATTCATCTTGGCTAGGAAGATGCTTGCTTAGCATGTCAACAATTGCTTCGATAGTTTGTGGACCACCTAGGCCGTCTACAGGCTGCCCATTAACGAATAGAGCAATGGTCGGTAGTGCTTGTACACCAAATTGGCTCGCAATCGCTTGTTCTTGCTCGCAGTTTAATAGTGCCAAGGTAAATGCACCATTGTACTGCTGGGTAAGCGTTTGAAGATCAGGGATGATCTGAGCGCTCTCTTGGCTCATCGGTGCCCAAAAATGGATCAGAACAGGAGTCTGCATTGAACCTTCTAATACCTGACGAAAGTTCTGTTCATTGAGTTCAACAATATGCGGCGATTGCATCAGCGTTCCTTGAGTTTAGTTGAGTGCTAACAGTGATATGGGGGCAGCTAACGTAACTTCAAGGTTACAGTGAAGAGAGAGCAAGATAGGGGATTAGGCCATAAAAAAACGCTACGATTTCTGCGCCGATTGTCAGGGCGTGAAAGCATAGCGTCATTTACCAATTAGGTTGGAGGTGCAATCCCGGTTAGTACTCAAAACAGTAAAAACAGGGTGATGGCAACACTCACACCAACCCAGTTTAAGGTGTTAAGAGTCATGAATGTACCTTCAATTGATACACCAAGCAGGAGCGCTTGATGCTACGATGTGAATCATGACATCTTATTGTTACGAACAAATTACATCGTTACATTATTTTTGCGATTTATTCGATTATTTGTTGTTAGGCTGCTTTACGTAAAATCGGATCCAGCCAGCGGTTGGGTAGCAGGCGTTTTAGGATCGCAAAGATCTTTGTTGGTGTTGTCACTCGATAACGCAATCTAGGCTTTTCGGCAGTGAGTGCATGATAGACGGGCTCAATACAGCTTTCTGGAGGAAGTACGAAACGGTTGCCGGAGGCTTCGTTTTCTAGTCGCTGCTGTTGCTGTTGATAGTACTGACTGTGAACACTACTGGTTGGATTAATCCAACGATTGAATGCGACCAGAGCGTTGCGTCGAAACTCCGTCTCAATCGGACCTGGTTGAAGCAGGGAAATGTGGATACCGCTACCATGCAGCTCAAGCCTTAGGGTATCTGTCCACCCCTCAATCGCAAACTTAGAAGCATTGTAAGCACCCCGATATTTCATCGCTGCGAAACCAAGTACTGAGCTGTTTTGAATGATTCGTCCTTCACCACGTTCACGCATACTAGGAAGCACTAAGCGAATCAGATGATGCCAGCCGAAAAAATTGGTTTGGAATTGGTCGCGTAACCCTTGCGTTGGTAGATCTTCTAACGCGCCCGGTTGGCCATAAGCGCCATTATTAAATACCGCATAAAGGCCATTTGGAGCTAATGTAAATGCTTGTTCTACACCTCGTTCAATACTCTGCTCATTATTGAGGTCGAGTTGAACGCAATCTAACCCTTCTTGTCGGAGTTTCTTCACATCGTGCTCGTTGCGGCACGACGCAATCACATGAAAGCCTCGTTGTTTGAGAGCATGAGCACAGGTGTAACCAATGCCGGTTGAGCATCCAGTAATCAATATTGATTTCGTCACGGGGGTTCCTTTCCTAGGGGCTGTTACCTTTCCCTAGGTTAAAGGAATTAGTCTCGATGTTGTAACAAGTTTTTCAATGCCGGTTCAATTCTTGAGTAACTGAATATAAAGCCCGTTTCTGTCAGTTTCTTTGGTTTAGCGCGAATGCTATCAAATAGTAGACAGGAGGATTCACCCATCATCAGCGACATCGCCCATTTGGGCGTGAACAGTATATGGGGACGCCCAAGCTGTTTGGCTAAGGTGCGACTGAACTGTTTATTGGTCGCAGGGTGAGGGGCGCACATATTGAACTCCCCTTGCGCATGGGGAGTATTGAGTAGGTGATTGATTGCTCGGATCATATCGAGGAGGTGGATCCATGGCATGTACTGATCACCTGAACCTAGTGGTCCACCCAAGCCTAGCTTATAGGGTAAAAGCATCTTTCTGAGTGCGCCACCATGCTCTCCTAAGACAATGCCAGTTCTAAGCAGCACGACTCTGGTGTTTTCGGATTGTGCTCGTTTAGCTATCTCTTCCCAGTGTGCACAAACTTTATGCGCAAAGCTCTCGTCTGAAACGTGCAGCGCTTCATCAAAAGGGTGAGCTTGTTGATCACCATAGTAACCGACGGCGGAGCCGCTAATAAACACGCTTGGTGGGTTAGTGCTTGCGTGAATCAGCTCAACGATTTTCTCGGTAATGTGCCAGCGGCTTTGACAGATACGTTCTTTCTGTTTTGCGCTCCAACGCTTATCGGCGATAGGCTCACCCGCTAAATTGATAACAGCGTCAAAGCGGTTGAGATCAGAAAGGTCATCCAACGATTTGATGTAGTGAAGATTGTTTTGATTGAGGTGGTTAAGTGTCATCTTCGCTTTTGACGGATCCCGTGTCAGCAGTGTTACTTCATCTGTTTGCCAGCTTTTGATTAATTCTGAGCCAATAAACCCAGTGCCACCCGTCAATAGAATCTTCATACCTACCTCCTCTTAATTTGTTAATTATAGACCCGGCTTGTTTTAGTCTGCCAACCATTACGCAGAAAACTATATAACGATCATAAGGTTTCATTCATGTGATAACGCGTTCACTCTGGTTAGTGGTTGTGCTCACAGTTTAGCGAAAATGTTTCAATATGTTACTGAGTGCTCAATGAGAGTCACATAACAGCGAAGGATAATTTGTCATGCTTATTTGAGAAGTGACACTCACTGTGTGGTTAATTTGCCCGCCCTAACTCGATAGCTAAGGAGATTTGATGACAGCGATACTTGCTTTGATGAAAGCCATGCTCGGTAGCCTAAGAGATTTGCTGCCTATTGTCGTTGTTATCGCGTTTTTTCAGCTGGTGGTACTGCAAGAGCCACTCCCAAACCTATTTTCAATCTTAAGTGGTCTGTTGCTCGTTGTACTGGGGTTGACCTTTTTTATCTTTGGGCTGGAAATGGGACTTTTCCCCATAGGTGAGTCGATGGCGCAGGCTTTTGCTCGTAAAGGTAGCATCATGTGGCTATTGATCTTTGCGTTCTGTTTGGGCTTTGGTACAACCATAGCTGAACCGGCACTGACCGCCGTCGCCGATGAAGCCGCAGAAGTCGCCGCAGAAGGTGGTGTGATTCCTAACTCTGAGCAAGAGATGGAAGAGTACGCTAACGGCCTTCGTGTCACAGTAGCGCTCTCTGTTGGGTTAGCGATAGTGCTTGGCGTGCTGCGTATCCTTAAAGGTTGGCCTATTCATTTCATGATCATTGGCGGCTATGTGGGTGTTGTTATTCTGACGGCATTTGCTCCAGAAAACATTATCGGTATTGCTTATGACTCGGGTGGGGTAACGACATCGACCATTACTGTTCCTCTTGTCACCGCTTTAGGGGTTGGGCTGGCTTCGTCAATAAAGGGCCGCAACCCTATGATTGATGGCTTTGGTTTGATTGCCTTTGCTTCCTTATTGCCCATGATGTTTGTGATGGTATACGGGATGGTGATTGCATGATGAGCCTGAATCTATTTTTCGATACCTTTTTAGGCACAGTGACAGATGTGATCCCGATTGCTGCCATCATTTTTGGCTTCCAACTGGCCGTTCTTCGTAAGCCTGTTACTAATCTGATGAGAGTCATTCTTGGTTTTTTCTACGTCATACTGGGTTTAACTCTCTTCTTGATGGGGCTAGAACTCGCTCTGTTTCCATTGGGGGAGACGATGGCGATGCAGCTGACGGCTCCAGATTTTTTGAGTAACTTTAAATTCAGTCATGGTCATCAGCTTGGCTGGTTCGACTATTATTGGGTCTATCTGTTCGCTTTCTTTATCGGCTTTAGTACCACGATTGCCGAGCCTTCACTTATCGCCGTTGCTCTCAAGGCGAATCAGGTTTCGGGTGGCAGCATTAGCGTTAATGGATTACGAATTGCTGTCGCGCTAGGGGTCGCTATTGGTATCTCTTTAGGGAGCTATCGGATTGTCGCGGGCGACCCTATTCATTACTACATTATTTGTGGTTATGTGGTGGTGGTCGTTCAGACATTTTATGCCCCGAAATTGATCATACCATTGGCATACGACTCAGGCGGAGTGACGACATCGACGGTTACGGTGCCTTTGGTCACTGCATTAGGGCTCGGTCTGGCTTCGACAGTCCCTGGTCGAAACCCAGTTATTGATGGTTTTGGCTTGATCGCCTTTGCCAGCCTCTTTCCCATTATTTCTGTCATGAGTTACGCACAAGTCACTCAATGGCTCAATCAGTTACAGCAGCCAGAACCACAGAAAGCTCAGCCACAAGAAGTTCAATCACAAGAATATAAGGAGCAGTAGATGCGTTTCAAACTCATTCTAGCTTTTGTTGAAGACAGCAAAACGGACATCGTTCTTGATGCGGCGCGCGGTGCTGGGGCAACAGGCGCAACAGTGATCAGCAACGCTCGTGGAGAAGGCCTTAATCAAAAGCGGACATTTTTTGGGTTAACGTTAGAGGTTCAAAAGGATGTCCTCTTGTTTGTTGTCGAGGAGCACCTATCCCGCCATATTCTAGAAACCATCAGTGAGGTGGGGGAATTCGATCAAGAGTCGGGACAGGGGATTGCAGTACAAATCGACGTCGAAGATGCCGTCGGTGTCGCACACCAAGTTGAAACATTAACCAAGGTTGTTGAGGAGAAACTATGAGCAAACAACAAACCATGTGCGTCGCGGACGTGATGGCGAATACTTACATTATTGTGGATGGATTGATCACCGTTGATGAGGCAATCAGATTGGCTAGGCAACATCAAGTGAAGGCACTTATCGTTGATAAACGTCATGATGGTGATGAGTACGGTATTGTGTTGATGAATGATATTGCTAAACAGGTTTTGGCGAAAAATAGGGCTCCACAACGGACTAACATCTATGAAATTATGACCAAGCCAGCATTGAGTGTCTCAGCGGACATGAACGTTAAGTACTGCGCTCGGTTGTTTGAACGTTTCGGTGTGAGTAGAGCGCCGGTGATTCAAGAGGGAAAGATTATCGGCATGGTCAGTTACAATAATATTGTGATAAATGGTATGGCAAAGGATGACGTAAAGTGAGTGTAACCGTACAATAGGCCCATAGTTTTTATGGAGATGTACGCGTGAAATTATTTTTTGCTTCAGACTTACATGGATCGCTACCTGCGACTGAAAAAGTGCTAGAGCTATACAAGGCATCCGGAGCTCAGTATTTGGTGCTGCTGGGTGATACTCTAAATCATGGGCCAAGAAATCCGATCCCTGAAGGTTACAACCCTCCAGTTGTAGCGGATAAATTGAATGAGTTTGCTTCGCAGATTATTGCGGTGAGAGGTAACTGTGATAGCGAAGTGGATCAGATGCTGCTTTCGTTCCCTATGATGATGGATTATTCATGGGTACTGTTGCCGACGGGACAGCGCATATTTTTGACTCATGGCCATCTATATAACACCAATAAGCGCCCACCATTGAACCCAGGTGACGTGATTGCTCACGGTCATACTCATATTCCAGTTGCAGAGTATCAAGATGAAATTTTTATCTTTAATCCAAGCTCTGTCACCTTTCCTCGCGATGGTTACCCGGCCAGTTATGGTCTCTATGAAGATGGACTGTTATCAGTCGTGAGTTTCGATGGGGAAGTTTTGAAGAGCGGTGCTCTATAACAGAAACCGCTCTTAAACTACTTTACAAACCTGTTTGAAACATAGGGTCTGAGTTTATTTTGAATCGACGTGGCCCAAATCGCGCTCTGGAGCAATAATATTACGAACTCTCTGTTTGAGTATTTTTGCTTCAGGGAACCCACCTTCGGCTTTTCTTTCCCAAATTTGTACTCCGTTACAAAAAATCTCGAATCGACCTCCCGTGTCTGGACAGAGTGTGACAGCACTAAGCTCTTCACTAAAAGTGTGCAGAAGCTCTTGAGATAACCAGCTAGCGCGTAACATCCAATTGCACTGGCGACAGTAATAAATAGTGACCGTTGGTCTATCAGCAGCTTGATTAAGAGTGGGTTGCTCCATGTCGTATTCTCTCATCGTATAAGTTGGTATTATGAGTTATTGACAACAAAAAAGGGGCATCATGCCCCTTTTCTATCGCAAATATTGAGTGACTTAGTTAGAAAACAATACTGTAGAACCGTGATTCAAGCTAGTTAGCAGCAGTGCCTTTGGGTTTACGATATCGATTCTTCTGCTTTGTTCCGCATCCATTTTGATTACTTGAGTGATCAAATCCAACTGTTGTTGGGAGAAGTCTTGGGTCTGTGCTGACGTCACGTCTTTAAACTCCGTAGGTGACACTAACAAATAGTTGTCGTTGATGTCCCACTGACCCGTCTCTGAAATGTTGATCACATTGGCTGGTGCAGTTTCTGTTCCGTATAGCCGAACAATCGACATTCTCAGATAAGTGCCATTTGGCAGGTACTTGGCATTTGAAGATAACTCTACCTTACGCAGTGGTCCAATTGTGTCTTCTTGCTTACTTTCTGTAATTAGCGTGACCATCTTTGACTGCCATTCATGTGCTGTTAGTAGGCGCGCAACCTTGGCATCGCTGCCCCAGTATAGCCAGCCGCTGAACAGTGCAGAAGCGACGAGTAACGCGAGTGAGATTTTTAATTTCATATTACTGGCCACCCTTACAAATTTCACTTAGGTCGGTTTGGTTAGCGTATAGCCTCAATGTGATGTTCTCACTTGAGTACTCTTGTGCATGGATGTAGTTGAGTGCCAAGTTATTAGTTTGGCCGCCAGTCGCAATAATTTGTGTTGGCTTAAGTTGCCCATCATGCTCAGCAATGTAGTGTGTGACACACTTTTCAATTGCAGGAATCCAGCCTGATAAATCAGGGTGATTCTTCGGAGATAGGATTTGGACGCCATCCACTTCCGCTAACGTTCTGAACTCAGACTCGGCAGGGTTCGTGAAAGTCACAACCAATATAGGTATTAAAATCGCCAGCAAACCAATAGCGCGATATAGCCATTTGTTTTCTTGAGGTGATGTAGTGCCAGTGCTCTGGCTCGAAAGCTCAGGCTTCGCCACTGGTGTTGTAGATACCACTGGCTCAAAAGTTGAGGTTTCAATACTTTCCTCAGTGGTAACTGGTGCTGAGTTTACCGCTTCTAGAGTCACCTCTTGTTTTTCAATTGAAGTGGTTTGATCGCTTGATGAAAATGGTGCTGAACGCTCAACCGTTGCAATAAACTGATAACCGCGCTTTGGCACGGTCTTAACGAACTCGGGAGATTTAGTTGAGTCTTTAAGCATTTTACGTAACGTAGAGATCGCTTGCGTTAAGCTTGAGTCATCGACTTCAAAGCCTTGGTCTCGCCATACGTATTCATGCAGTTCATTTCGGGTAATCACTTCATTTGGTCTTTCTGAAAGCATGAGGAGAATGCGGCTTTCATTACTGCCCAAACGGACGATTTCACCTTCGTTGGCCTGATCAACAAGGGAGTTACTATTAGGGTCAAATACAAATCGCTGCGCGAGAATAAACTTTGTGCCGATATTGCTCATTGAACTCTTCTATGTTTTTAATTGTTTTTGGATGCGAAATAGACAAATTGCGAAGGAATTCAGCTTCAATTCCATCTAAATCATGATTCTTTTATGTTCTTTTATATTTATGAGCCTTAGCATAATAAAAACAGATAAAAAAAACAGTGTTTTTATGATTTTTGACCTTGAATTTACAATTGTCATCCTCATGTTATTGAACATACTAGGGGGGAGAAACAGAACATCCTTCCGATTTTGACGTTTCAAGTATAGATGTTTTGGAGTAAAAATGAGCGAAACAGCAACGCAAAATAAAGAGACTCGTGGCTTTCAATCAGAAGTTAAGCAGTTGCTTCACTTGATGATTCACTCACTATATTCAAATAAAGAGATCTTCCTTCGTGAATTGATCTCAAATGCATCTGACGCTGCTGATAAGCTGCGTTTCCAAGCATTATCAAACGGTGATTTATACCAAGGTGACGCTGACCTTGGCGTTAAACTCTCTTTTGACGCCGACGCAAACACCCTAACCATTTCAGACAATGGTATTGGTATGAGTCGTGATGATGTGATCGAGCACTTAGGTACGATCGCAAAATCGGGCACGGCTGACTTCTTCTCTAAGCTCTCTGAAGACCAAAGCAAAGATTCTCAACTGATTGGTCAATTCGGTGTTGGCTTTTACTCAGCATTCATTGTTGCGGACGCTGTAACTGTCCGTACTCGCGCTGCTGGTCTAGCAAGCGACGAAGCGGTTCAATGGCACTCTGCTGGTGAAGGTGAGTACACGATTGAGACGATTTCAAAAGAGTCTCGTGGTACTGACATCATTCTTCACATGCGTGACGAAGGTAAAGAGTTCCTGGACGAGTGGCGTCTGCGCGATGTTATCAGTAAATACTCAGACCACATTGGCATTCCAGTTTCTATTCTTACGGCAGTAAAAGATGACGAAGGGAAAGACACCGAAGAGAAGAAATGGGAGCAAATCAACAAAGCTCAAGCTCTTTGGACTCGCAACAAGTCTGACATTACTAAAGAAGAGTACCAAGAATTCTACAAGCACGTTTCTCACGACTTTGCAGACGCTCTAACTTGGAGCCATAACAAAGTTGAAGGTAAGAACGACTACACAAGCTTGCTTTACATCCCGTCTAAAGCTCCTTGGGATATGATGAACCGCGACCATAAGAGTGGCTTAAAGCTATACGTACAGCGTGTGTTCATCATGGATGATGCAGAACAGTTCATGCCATCTTACATGCGTTTTGTACGTGGCTTGATTGATTCGAATGATCTACCTTTGAATGTCTCTCGTGAAATTCTGCAAGACAATAAGGTGACTCAATCGCTACGTGGCGCATGTACGAAGCGCGTACTGACGATGCTAGAGCGTATGGCGAACAACGATAACGACAAGTACCTAGAGTTCTGGAAAGAGTTTGGCTTAGTGATGAAGGAAGGCCCAGCAGAAGATATGGCAAACAAAGAGAAGATTGCCGGTCTACTGCGTTTTGCTTCAACGGAAGTGGACTCTTCTGAACAGACAATCAGCCTTGCTTCTTATGTAGAGCGCATGAAAGAAGGTCAAGATAAGATCTACTACTTGACAGCAGACAGCTACACAGCCGCTAAAAACAGCCCTCACCTCGAGCAATTTAGAGCGAAAGGGATTGAGGTTGTATTGATGTTTGATCGTATCGACGAATTCTTGATGAACTACTTAACTGAGTTTGATGGTAAGCAGTTCCAATCTATTACTAAAGCTGGCCTAGATTTAAGTCAGTTTGAAGGTGAAGAAGAGAAAGAGAAGCAGAAAGAGACAGAAGAGGAATTCAAGTCTGTTATTGAACGCACTCAGTCTTACCTAGGTGATCGTGTTAAAGAGGTTCGTACAACATTCAAGTTGGCAAACACTCCTGCAGTTGTTGTTACCGATGATTTCGAGATGGGTACGCAAATGGCGAAGCTTCTTGAAGCTGCTGGTCAGGCGGCTCCTGAAGTGAAATACATCTTTGAGATTAACCCAGAACATGCACTTGTTAAGCAAATGGCCGACGAAGCGGACGAGCAAGCGTTTGGTCGCTGGGTTGAACTTCTATTAGGTCAAGCAATGTTGGCCGAGAAAGGTTCAATGGAAGATCCATCACAGTTCTTGGGTGCAATCAATGAACTGCTGTCGAAACGCTAAGCTTTCGACTTTGGGCTAAAAGCCTAATTTCTTTAAAAAGCTCGCAAATGCGGGCTTTTTTTATGAATGTCGTTGAACTTCTGTAATTTGGTTGAAAAATGGCAAGGAGTGTAGCACTGTTCTTCAACCTTACATTCTTTAGTCTTAAATTCAGCCACAATGAATATTAATGTGGTAGAATGCTCGACCTAATCGGGTAGCAATCGTTAAATTGGTCTCTACCTGTATGATTTTTAAACGTTATACCGAAACTTACCGTTGTGCTTATTTTTGCAGTTTTCGAACTCTATTCGTCAAATGCGGAATCAATCAAATAGTGAGCTTCGGTATAAATCATAATTTTATAAGAGGATTAAACATGCGCATCATTCTTCTAGGTGCTCCTGGCGCGGGTAAAGGCACTCAAGCAAACTTCATCATGAACAAATTTGGTATTCCTCAAATTTCAACTGGTGACATGCTACGTGCTGCTATCAAAGCGGGTACTGAGCTTGGTAAGCAAGCTAAATCAGTAATCGACGCTGGTCAGCTAGTTTCTGATGAAATTATCCTTGGTCTAATCAAAGAGCGTATCGCTCAAGATGACTGCGAAAAAGGTTTCCTACTTGACGGTTTTCCACGCACAATCCCACAAGCTGATGGCCTAAAAGAGATGGGTATCGCTGTAGATTACGTTATTGAATTTGACGTAGCTGATGATGTGATTGTTGAGCGTATGGCTGGTCGTCGTGCTCACCTTCCTTCTGGCCGTACATACCACGTTGTGTACAACCCGCCTAAAGAAGAAGGTAAAGATGACGTAACTGGTGAAGAGCTAGTTGTACGTGATGACGACAAAGAAGAAACAGTTCGTGCTCGTCTAGGTGTTTACCATGAGCAAACAGCACCACTTATCGCTTACTACGGTAAAGAAGCTGAAGCGGGTAACACTAAGTACCTTAAATTCGACGGTACTAAGCAAGTTGCTGAAGTTAGTGCAGAACTTGAGAAAGCACTAGCATAATTGGCTAACAGCCAGTTTTATAATTTGATATATTGGAAGCGACCGGTTAGGTCGCTTTTTTTATATTGATGCTCAGTCAGGTTCGATTATGTAATCGCTAAAGTGGTTGTTAGATTACACAAAACGAGCTGAGAATTTGAATAGGTATATCAAGGTGATCCCTAGAGTAACTGGCTGAGTATAAAGCTTTCCAAATTTCATTAATGGTCTCAGGTATCTATGGAAAATAAAAAAAAGCAGGGTGTGTTGTTGGTGAACTTAGGGACACCTGATGCAGCAACTCCTGCAGCTGTGCGCCGTTTTTTAAGCGAATTTCTGCATGACAAACGAGTGGTGAGTCTCACTCGTTGGCTTTGGTGTCCGATTCTTCATGGCGTGATCTTACCAATCCGCTCACCTAAAGTTGCAAAGCTCTACCAATCTGTGTGGATGGACCAAGGTTCGCCTCTGTTGGTTTACTCTCAGCGTCAGGTCGCTAAGCTACAAGATAAGTTGCAGATGCCTGTTGCGCTTGGTATGACTTATGGCAATCCAAGTCTCAAATCAGGTATTGAAGCCCTGATGGCACAAGGTGTCGAAGAGATTATTGTACTGCCACTTTACCCTCAATATTCTGGAACTACGACCGCTGCGGTATCTGACGGACTCACCAAAGCGTTCAAACAGCTGCCGGTGATACCGGGCTACCGCTTTATCCGTGATTACTATAGCCACCCAAGCTACGTTAAAGCTCTGGCTGAGAGTGTGAGAAAGCATTGGCGTGAAAATGGGCAAGGTGACCATCTTGTTTGTTCTTTCCACGGTATTCCGAAGCGTTTGGCTGACCAAGGTGACATTTATCCTCAACATTGTGAGCAAACGACCGAGTTGTTAGCTCAAGAGCTTGGTTTGTCTGCAGACAAGATTACCATGACGTATCAGTCGCGCTTTGGTCGTGAAGAGTGGCTTAAGCCATATACGGACGAAACGTTAGAAGAGTTGCCAAAGCAAGGCATTAAGAAGCTCGATATCATGGCCCCAGCGTTCTCTGTAGACTGCTTAGAAACACTGGAAGAGATCTCTGATCAATGTAAAGAGACCTTCATTGAAGCGGGTGGCGAAGCCTTCAGTTATATTAAGTGCCTCAACGACAATGATGAACACATCCAAATGATGGCAGAACTCGTCGAGATGCATCGCTAGTTAAAGAGCGTCATAGAAAACAGAAAAGGAGTGACTCACAGAGCCACTCCTTTTTATTTATCTACTGTTTGTTGAGTCTAGTATTATACCAATCGTAGTAAATAATTGCTCATCCTAGCTTGTTAAAAGGCTCGATAACTGCGTTAGAATTTTTGATTGTAGAATAACTACTTACCGAAAAATGCTGCCTTGTTCTCAAGCCTTTTTCCTGCGCTATTTTTGATCACCTATTTACTGTGATTGGTATTAAGCTAGCGAAGTTTGTGCGCTAGTCTCTTCTGACTCGGTATTCACAGGGTTGCCTTCGACACCATGCATCCAAGCAACTAGCTTGTTTGCGCAAAGGAGTAGAATCACACCACTAATCGTTGCTGAGATAGCAATACCACTAAAGATAGCCATTGCACCTAGCTCACCGACATGAGAACCCACCAGACCAGCAACATAGTTTGCGATCGCATTGAAACCGAACCATGCACCCATCATCAAAGAAGCTAGGCGAAGAGGAGCCAGTTTCGTTACCAGTGATAGACCAATCGGCGATAGGCACAACTCACCAAGAGTATGGAAGAAGAATGCGCCAACTAACCATAGCATAGAAGTCTTCACGCTTAGGTCGCCACCTTGTTCCATAACCGCACCGATCATACAAACGAAACCAAGAGCCAAAAAGAATAGAGCCATAGCAAATTTGACCGGAGAATTTGGTTCACGTTTGCCTAACTTCACCCAAAATGCCGCGATAATTGGTGCTAGCGTAATAATGAAGAATGGGTTTAGAGATTGGAACCAAGCTGCTGGTACTTCAAAATCGCCAATCATACGGTCAGTGTACTGCTGAGTGTAGATGTTCATTAGGCCACCTGCTTGTTCAAAGCCCGCCCAAAATACGATAACGAATAGACCCATAATAAGGATAACTTTGAGTCGATCGTACTCTTCTTTGGTTAATGGTGCTTTCTCTTTCGATTTGCTTAGCGCCTTTGCACGAGCAGCCGCTGGCACTGAGCCGATATCACCTAGCCAAGATTGAGCCATTGTCATTTGCATCACAAGGCTGATGACCATACCGATACCAGCTGCAAGGAAACCGGCTTTCCAGCCGTATGAATCCACAGCTGCACCGGAAATAAGACCACCCAGCAGTGCGCCCAGGTTGATGCCCATGTAGAAAATAGTAAATGCACCATCACGACGGTTGTCACCTTCTTGGTAAAGGTCACCCACCATAGTAGAGATGTTTGGCTTGAACATACCGTTACCACTGATCAGTAGAGCTAAACCTAGATATAAAGCGCTCACCTGGTCTAATCCCATAAAGCCGTTAGGTAATGCTAAAGTGAACTGACCCAGAGCCATTAACAGGCCACCAATCAGAATGGATTTACGTTGACCTAGGTAGTTATCCGCAATCCAACCGCCGATAAGAGGGGTGATGTAAACAAGACCTGTGTAGATACCGTAAAGGTCGAGCGCGTCTTTGGTTGACCAACCAAGGCCGCCATTGATGGTGGTATCTGTTAAAAATAGAACGAGAATGGCGCGCATTGCGTAGTAGGAGAATCGCTCCCACAACTCGGTACTAAAGAGTAGAAACAGCCCTCGTGGGTGGCCGAAGATGTTGTGTGTTTTTGGCATAAGTTTTACTAATTTTAAATATTAAAAGATTTTATAGTCAATCATGTATACATACCCAGATAAAAAACTGCAATAGGGTCTTTTTATAGTGACGATGACAATGTTTTGTTAAACCTATGATTTGATTTGTTTTTATTGCTAATGTGGAGTGGGGTTTGTGTGCTGCAAACTAATTTTCCATTATTGAATAAGCGCTTATTAATGGTTTATTGGCTTGTAAGTAGCATTTGCGGTTTGTAAGCGTATGTATTTTGTTCTCATTTTTGAGGTGCTCCACTGTATAGTTCGGGTGTGGCTTTTGATGAAATTGTTTTTGTTGAATAATTGGTCTGTTCCGCAATATTGGCTAACGAGGGTTAATTCATCTCATCAACCTGAATTAATCCGAATTTGGCTATGTTAAGATGTAAAAAAAATACAAAATGGCTAGGAAAATGAAACGTTGGTATCTACTTTACTGTAAGCGAGGAGAGCAAATCCGAGCGAAACAGCATATGGAAAATCAGGGGGTAGAGTGTTTCTATCCTCAACTTGAAGTCGAAAAAATCGTCAGAGGAAAAAAGAAGCGTGTCAAAGAGCCGTTGTTTCCTTCTTACATTTTTGTTCGATTTGATTATGAACAAGGCCCGAGTTTTACTACGTTGCGGTCAACAAGAGGTGTGGTGGACTTCATTAAGTTTGGTGCGATGCCACATGAAGTGCAAGGTGATCTGATTTACGAACTGAAGCAGATTGAACACGAGTGTCAGGGGTATCCCGTGGATGATTGTCCGCAGTTATGTTCAGACTATCAAGCGGGCGATGTCGTTGAGATCTGTAGCGGCCAGTTTGCAGGCATTAAAGCGGTTTATCATGAAAAAGATGGTGAAGCGCGATCGATTATGCTGGTACAGATGATTAGCCAGGTGGTTCCGGTAAGCATTGAGAACGCAGCTCTGGCAGCACGCATTTAATCTGACTTTCGGATCTTTGGATAATAAAAAAGGCGCTAAGAGCGCCTTTTTTGATCTGATTTTCTAGAAGAGTCAGGTTCTAGTATGCGTCGTTGTGAACCGCTTTAACAGCGCGGCCTGAAGGATCGGCGTTGTTCTTGAATGACTCATCCCACTCAATCGCTTTCGCAGATGAACATGCTACAGAAGGACCACCTGGTACACACTCTGCTGCAGACTCTAGTGGGAACAACTCTTCAAAGATCTCACGGTAAGCGTAACCTTCTTTGGTTGTAGGCGTGTTGTATGGGAAGCGAAATTTCGCTGTTTCCATTTGCTGGTCGGTTACTTTCGCTTCTGCAGTTGCCTTCAGTGTATCGATCCAGTCATAGCCCACACCGTCTGAGAACTGTTCTTTTTGACGCCATGCGATAGAGTCTGGCAGGTAGTGCTCGAAACACTCACGTAGGATGTGTTTTTCCATTTTACCGTTACCACACATCTTATCTTCAGGGTTTAGACGCATTGCCACATCAATAAACTCTTTGTCTAAGAAAGGTACGCGACCTTCAACGCCCCAGGCTGCCAGAGATTTGTTAGCACGAGCACAGTCAAACATGTTCAACGCTAGAAGTTTACGCACCGTTTCTTCATGGAACTCTTTCGCATTTGGCGCTTTGTGGAAGTACAGGTAGCCACCGAAGATTTCATCTGCACCTTCACCAGAGAGTACCATCTTGATACCCATCGCTTTGATCTTACGAGCAAGCAGGTACATCGGAGTCGATGCACGTATGGTGGTCACATCGTAAGTTTCAATGTGGTAGATAACATCGCGAATCGCATCCAAACCTTCTTGGATTGTGTAGGTCATTTCGTGGTGAACAGTACCAATCTTGTCAGCCACTTCACGAGCAGCGACTAAGTCAGGCGCGCCTTCAAGACCAACAGCGAAAGAGTGCAGTTGTGGCCACCATGCTTCAGACTGTTCGTCGTCTTCGATACGCATTGCCGCAAAGCGTTTTGCTACTGCAGATGTGATGGATGAATCCAAACCACCTGATAGAAGTACACCGTAAGGAACGTCAGTCATGAGCTGGCGTTTAACCGCAGCTTCTAACGCTTCTGTCAGCTCTTCTTTGCTGGTTGAGTTACCTTGTACAGCTGCGTATTCGTTCCAGTCACGAATGTAGTAGCGCTGAGGCTCTGAATCTTTTGAACCGTATGAACAGCCAGGAGGGAATTCGCTCACTGTTTTACATACTGGTACTAGTGCTTTCATTTCTGACGCGACGTAGTAGTTACCGTGTTCATCGTAACCTTGGTATAGAGGGATAATACCAATGTGGTCGCGGCCAACTAGGTATTCGTCTTTCTCTTCATCGTACAGTACGAATGCAAAAATACCGTTTAGCTCTTCAAGCAGATCCGCACCAAGCTCTTGATATAGGGCAAGGATAACTTCACAGTCAGAATCCGTCTGAAACTCGTATTTATCTTGGTAACGAGCGCGAAGTTCTTTGTGGTTATAAATTTCGCCGTTTACCGCCAGAATGTGTTTTTTATCTTGGCTGTAAAGAGGCTGTGCACCACTATTTAGGCCAACAATAGCAAGACGTTCGTGAGCAAGAATAGCTTTGTCGCTTGCGTAAATACCAGACCAGTCTGGACCACGGTGGCGGAGTTTTTTAGACATTTCTAGGGCAACAGGGCGAAGTGCTGCAGCATCACTTTTAATATCAAGAATGCCAAATACTGAACACATAGAACTTCCTTTCAAATCATTTCCAAATCAACTGTATTCAATTTGCCATTTTGGTTAAAAAATGCAACTGGGTATGATGAAAAAAATTATATAAAGAGGGTTCTATTAGAGATTTTCTATTTAAAGTGTATTTTTGATTGATTTTATTTAAATGCGGTGTGATTTTTAGCCACTCATCCCTCATTGCCGACAATATTTGAACGAAAACAAGGGGGAGTGGCTAGGGTGAAATACTACATTTTCATAATGTTAGGGCTAAGTTGTTCGCACACGTGGCGTGCAAAACCGCTACCCGCTTCACTGTAAATGTTGAATGCAGCGTCAACGCCGTTTTCTTTCAGTGTCTCTAGTTGATCCGAATACTCTGCGATAGCAGCAATTTGACCTTTAAAGTTACGAGCTTTGAGCTGGTCAAGCGCGGTCTGGTTACCTTGGTGGTGAGGCATCGCAAGAATAACGAGCTTAACATTAGCCGTATCTAAAATACGCTCCCAAAAATCCGGGTCGGTTGCGTCGCCAGAGATAACGTTACGTCCATGACTGCGATGGCTGTCTGCGGCATCCTCTCGTACTTCGACGCCTAAGCAGACTTTTCCATAGCGAGTGAGAAGTTCGTCATAAGCACCAGTACCAATTCTGCCCATACCAAGGATCAATACTTGAGCATGGCCTGGATCAATCCGTTTATCACGCTGGTTGAGCTTTTCTGCTGCGTGCTCTTTTAGCCATCTACCGGAGTGTTGATACAGTTTGTGCCCAGCGCGATTGAGTGGAGCGGCAATCAAGAAAGATAATGAGACAGCAATCGCGACGGCAACCAAGATATCGCCAGACATCCATCCCATTTTAAATGCAAGGCCACCAACAATCAGACCAAACTCACTGAAGTTGAATAGAGAAAGTGATGCTAGCAGCGAGGTACGAACTCGGAATTTGAAGAAATTAAGCACCCAGAAGTAGAGGAAGCCTTTGACTGGCAATAACAGTAAGAACAAGATTGCCAGCATAAAGCCCTGAATAGTCGGCTGTTCAGACAAGCCAATATTTAAGAAGAAGCACACAAGGAACAACTCTTTTAGGTTAAAGAGTGATTTTGACAGTTCCGATGCTTTAGCGTGACCTGCCAGCAACATACCTAAAATCAGTGCGCCAAGGTCTGGTTTTACCCCAACAAACTCAAACAGACCGGCACCGACAACGAGAGCAAAGAAGATACCAAACAACACCAACATTTCGCCGTGTCCTACCCAATCAAGTATTTTGTAGAAGAGTGGCCTTAGAAGAGGGAGTGCGAACAAGGCAATAGCATACCATTCAGGGAGCTTACCGGTAGAAGCGGTTAGAAACACGACTGCGAAGATATCTTGCATTACCAAAATACCGATCGCTAGGGTGCCGTAGGTGGCATTCATCTCACCTTTCTCTTGTAGCGTTTTGACCGCAAAAACCGTACTTGAAAAGGAAAGAGCAAAGCCTAGTAAGATGAGCTGTTCATTTGACATTGCAGCAAGGGAGGAGATCCCAAGCAATTTAAAGCCAAACAGAGCCACTGCAAAAAAGAGGGTAGAGATCAGGTTATGTACGGTTGCGCCGGCCCAGATTTCCTTGGATAACAAGGTTTTGATATCCAGCTTAAGACCTATCGTAAATAACAGTAGAGTGACGCCGAGATCGGCAAGAGTAACGATGGTGTCATTGCTTTCAAAGCCAAACGCGTTAAGCGCAAAGCCTGCAATGAGAAAGCCAACGAGTGGGGGTAATTGACACTTCAAAGAGATAAAGCCTGCAATAAATGCAGCGGATAATAATATAAGTTCCATAACTTGTAGTTGTTGTTCCCTAGCTTATAAAAACGGGCCGTGTTTTATCCAAACACGGCCCGCTGAAAATCAATATTGCTTTTCTTTAGTCTTCGAGTAGCTTCTGCAATAACACGCCGTTGAGCATGGCACGTTTGATCATCGCGAAGGCACCCATTGTCGGATGTTTGTCGATCTCAGATGCTACAATAGGCAAGCCGCTATGGAAAGTCGTTAACGATTGATTCTCTACATTACGCTTAATTGCCGGGAAAACAATGTCTTGAGCCTTGGTAATGTCACCAGCAATGATCACTTTTTGTGGGTTAAACAAGTTGATCGTCATTGCTATGGCTTTACCTAATTGGTTACCAACGCGAACCAAGCTCTGTTTTGCCAGCTCATCACCATTCATTGCGTGGTCACAAACATCTTGAATTGTGATGCACTCAAGCTCAGTTAGAGAAGATTCGTAACCTTGCTTAATTAGCTTTTGAACACGGTCGATAATAGCTGGGTTTGCAGCAACGGTTTCTAAGCAACCAAAGTTACCGCATTGGCACTGTTCACCTAGTGGATCAATTTGAATATGCCCGATCTCTCCAACGTTACGGTTATGCCCTAAGAACACTTGGCCGTTTACTATGATACCCGCACCTGTACCACGATGAACGCTGACTAGGATTGAGTCTTGGCTGTCTTGGCTTGCGCCGAAGTAATGCTCTGCTAAAGCCATACCGCGAACGTCATTTCCGACGAAACAAGCCACGTGGAATGTGTCGCGAATAATGTCACTGAGGGCTAAATTATCGATATCCGTATTTGGCATGTACTCGACCACACCTGTTGTCGGGTTTACAAGGCCAGGTAAGGTAATGCCGATCGCAATCAATTGGTCGATTTGATACTGCTGTTCAGCAACAAATGATTTAAGGGTGGTCAATAAACCTTCCATCAAATCGGATTGATCTGAGTAGTTTAGGTCTTCTTGAACGAAAGCCAGCTCACGACCACCGAGGTCATGAAGGCTAAGTTGAATATAATCTCGCCCCAAACGAACAGCGATGGAGTGAAAAGGCTCCACCTCTGTCGTTAGGGAGATAGCGCGTCTACCGCCAGTAGACGCTTGCTGAGCCACCTCTTTGATGAGGCCGCGCTCTAATAATTGGCGGGTAATCTTTGTAACACTTGCTGGTGCGAGTTGGCTTACGTCAGCCACTTGTATGCGACTGATAGGACCTTGTTGGTCTATGAGCCTGTATACCGCCGCACTGTTTAGTTGTTTAACTAAGTCTACGTTACCTATTTGTCCGCCATTCATACTTAATTGTGCTCGTATTGTCCGTTAACAACAGTCGCTTTTACATTGAAGTCTCTATCGAACACAGCCAGGTTAGCTACCATGCCTTTCTTAATTCGACCTAGTTTACTTTCTACACCCATCGCAGTTGCTGGGTACAGAGTCGCCATGCGTAGAGCTTCGTCTAAAGCGATTCCAGCGTGCTCAACTGTGTTCTGTACTGCTTCAATCATAGTCAGAGCTGAGCCGCCCAGTGTGCCGTTCTCATCAACACACTTACCATCTCGGTAATATACTTTCTTACCGACAAAAATAAAGTATTCCATGTCAGCACCTGCAGGAGCTGTGGCATCCGTCACTAATACAAGCTTTTCTCCCTTGATTTTATGCGCAATACGGATGTTTGCGTAATCAACGTGGAAGCCGTCAGCGATGATACCCGCATAGACTTCAGGTGTATCGTAGATTGCGCCTACAACACCTGGTTCACGGCCAACCATTGGTGTCATCGCATTGAAAAGGTGTGTTGCGAAGGTGATACCAGACTCAAAGCCTTTGCGCGCTTCAGCATAAGTCGCATTGGTATGACCGATAGAAACAACGACGCCAGCTTTGTGTAGACGTTCGATATGCTCAGGGTCATTTAGTTCAGGAGCCAAAGTAACTTTAGCGACCAAATCGCTGTTCTCACAGATGAGGTCGATCATGTCGTTGTCTGATTTACGAATATGGTCGACGCTGTGAATCCCTTTTTTCGCGACGTTAAGGTATGGGCCTTCCAGATGCAAACCAAGAGATTGGTTTTGATATTGGTTGTGGTATTCACGAGCTGCTGTGATCACTGCGCGCATGTCTTCGTCTGAAGAGGTGATCAGCGTTGGTAGGAAGCTCGTGCAACCAGACTTTAAGTTAGCTCGATGCATAATCTGCATCGTATCAGCAGTGATTTCATCGTTAAGCATAACACCGCCGCAACCATTAAGCTGTAGGTCAATAAAGCCCGGACTCAGGTTAGCACCTTCTAGGTCACGAACTTCAATGCCGTTTGGCAGTTCAGCAACAGGGCAGACTTGCTTAATCAGTCCGTTTTCAATAACAACTGCGTGATCGGTCAAAACATCACTACCAGTGTAGATTTTACAGTTACTTAGCGCGTACATAGTCAGCTAATCCTTATTTCGTGAGAACTTTAAATTTTGTTCGTTACCTAAAATTTCGACTTACTTTGCGAACATCATTTACGTAACGATTTAACTTTTTGAAACTGGCAAACTTCAAGGTGAAGTGCGAATTAAGTTTTTGAAAATACAGTAAACAAATACGTTTTGGTCTTTCATTACGTGGCCTGATTATTGATTATTAGTGGGGTAAAGAAAGCAGGTTGCCCCCATGTATTGGCCTAATAATTACTCTTGAATTTTATCTGTAAATCTTCATTTTTTTGAATGATAAAATAAGTTTTATGATCTCGCTAGCAAAAACCTTGTGATTTGGCAAAAACTGGTGATTATGATCACAAATGGTAAGGTTTTAATTTGCGGGGCAAAATTAATTGAATACACTGATTAGGACTAAATTGAGTGACTAAAATAAGTTTCTCAAACGAATACTCAAAATCCTATAGGGGGAAACAACAGGTGAATATTCTAGGATATGCACAGAAGCTAGGTAAAGCGTTAATGCTTCCTATCGCAACGCTTCCGATTGCGGCGCTTCTACTACGTTTAGGTCAAGGCGATCTACTTGATATTCCATTTATGGCGCAAGCTGGTGGTGCTATCTTCGGTAACCTACCGCTGTTATTTGGTCTAGGTATCGCAATTGGTCTTTCTAAAGACGGCAATGGTGCAGCAGGTCTTGCTGGTGCGGTTGCTTACTTCGTACTTACAGCGACAGCAACAACAATTAATGCTGACGTAAACATGTCTTTCTTTGGCGGTATCTTCGCAGGTATTATTGCAGGTCACTCATACAACGCTTTCCATGCAACACGCCTTCCTGAGTGGCTAGCATTCTTCGCAGGTAAACGTCTTGTGCCAATCATGGCCGGTCTATTTGCATTAGTTGCTGGTGCAATCTCTGGTGTGGTATGGCCTGGTGTTCAATCTGGTCTAGATGCATTAGCTCACGCAGTATCAACGTCTGGTGCTATCGGTCAGTTTGTATACGGTACTCTTAACCGTGCACTTATCCCTGTAGGTCTACACCACGTATTGAACTCTTACTTCTGGTTCGGTATGGGTACTTGTCAAGAGATCGTAGTAGCTGGTTCTGCTGGCTTCGAAAGCTTCAAACAACTTTGTGTTGACCCAGCTCTAGCGAAAACTCTAGTTGTTGGTCAAGAGTACACATTCAACTTCGCGAACTCTGTAAACCCAGAAATCACTGCAGTTGTTAAAGAAGTAACTGAAACAGTTAAGTCTGGTGACCTACACCGCTTCTTCGGCGGCGACAAAGGCGCTGGCGTATTCATGAACGGCTTCTTCCCTGTAATGATGTTTGGTCTACCAGGTGCAGCACTAGCAATGTACCTAGCAGCTCCAGCTGAAAAACGCGGTCAAGTTGGTGGCGCACTATTCTCAGTAGCATTCTGTTCATTCCTAACAGGTATCACAGAGCCACTAGAATTCATGTTCGTATTCCTAGCTCCTGCTCTATACGCAATGCACGCTGTATTTACTGGTCTATCTCTAGTTATCGCTAACATGTTCGGTACGCTTCACGGCTTCGGTTTCTCTGCTGGTCTAATCGACTTCGTATTGAACTTCGGTCTAGCGACTAAGCCAATGACGCTACTATTCATCGGTCTAGGCTTCGGTGCTCTATACTTCTTCACATTCAGCTTCGCAATCCGCGCTTTCAACCTGAAGTCGCCAGGTCGTGAAGATGACGAAGAAGGTGCTGCAGCAACTGACGGTGAAGCGCCAAAAGGTGACCTAGCTCGTCAATACCTGAAAGCTCTAGGTGGTCACGAGAACCTAACTTCAATCGACGCTTGTATTACTCGTCTACGTCTAACTCTTAAAGACCGCTCAGTAGCTGACGAAGCTGTTCTTAAGAAACTAGGTGCGAAAGGTGTGGTTAAACTAGGTGAAAACAACCTACAGGTTATCCTAGGCCCACTAGCTGAAATCGTTGCTGGCGAAATGAAAGCAATCGGTGCAGGTGAAGACCTATCAGATGTTAAACTTCCTTAGTCGCTTTCGCGTAGAGCAAATCACTCACGCAACAGCCTAAAGAGCTGAGTAAGTCGAAATTGAAGCCTCCCTATGGGAGGCTTTTTCGTATCTGGCTTTGGCGCTTGAATCATTCAGCGTTCTATTCTTCATCGAATAGCAGAAATATTCGCAATAAACTGATGGTTCTTATTGTGTAAAGCCTTAGAATTGTGGATGATTAGCAACAATGATCTTTCTATCCTAGGCTTAAGTTAAAAGCGCTATTTCTGGAATGGAAAGAAGAATTTTTCTCTGACAATACTAAATACATAGAGGTGCTATAGATGAGTGAAGCTGAGGCTCGTCCATCGAATTTCATTCGCCAAATTATTGATAAAGATTTAGCGGATGGTACACACACTAGCGTGCATACTCGTTTCCCGCCGGAGCCGAATGGTTACCTGCATATCGGTCACGCTAAATCTATCTGCTTGAACTTTGGTATTGCTCAGGACTACCAGGGACAATGTAATCTTCGTTTTGATGATACAAACCCTGAAAAAGAAGACGTTGAATACGTTGAGTCAATTAAGAATGATGTAAGCTGGTTAGGCTTCGAGTGGTCTGGTGACATCTGTTACTCATCAAACTACTTCGATACGCTTTACGCTTACGCTGTCGAATTAATTAATAAAGGCTTAGCGTACGTTGACGAGCTAAGTCCTGAGCAGATCCGTGAATACCGTGGCACGCTAAAAGAGCCTGGTAAAGCGAGTCCATACCGCGATCGTAGCCCTGAAGAGAACCTAGCGCTATTTGAAAAGATGCGTGACGGTGGCTTTGAAGAAGGTAAAGCGTGTCTGCGTGCTAAGATCGACATGAGCTCGTCGTTCATGGTAATGCGCGATCCCGTTATTTACCGTGTGCGTTTTGCTCATCACCACCAAACGGGTGACAAGTGGTGCATTTACCCAATGTACGACTTCACGCACTGTATTTCTGATGCGCTAGAGGGCATTACGCACTCTATCTGCACACTAGAATTCCAAGATAACCGTCGTCTGTACGATTGGGTACTCGATAACATCACAATTGATTGTCAGCCACGTCAGTATGAATTCAGCCGTCTTAATCTAGAGTACACGGTGATGTCTAAGCGTAAGCTGAATACACTGGTGACTGAAAACCTAGTTAACGGTTGGGATGACCCACGTATGCCAACAATCTCTGGTCTGCGTCGTCGTGGTTTCACGCCTGCGTCTATTCGTGAGTTCTGTAAGCGTATCGGTGTAACGAAGCAAGAGAATATGATTGAATTCGGTTCGCTTGAGTCTTGTATTCGTGATGACCTGAACGAGAACGCACCGCGTGCAATGGCAGTTCTGGATCCAGTTAAGATCGTGATCGAAAACTACGATGCAGATAAAGTGGAAACACTTACGGTAGCCAACCACCCGAACAAACCTGAAATGGGCACTCGTGAAGTACCATTTACTCGTGAAGTTTGGATTGAGCGTGATGACTTCCGTGAAGAAGCAAACAAGAAGTACAAGCGTTTGGTTCTAGGTAAAGAAGTTCGTCTACGTGGTGCTTACGTGATTAAAGCTGAGCGCATTGAGAAAGATGCAGAAGGTAACATTACAACGATTTTCTGTTCTTACGATGATGAAACGCTAGGTAAGAATCCAGCTGATGGTCGTAAAGTAAAAGGTGTTATCCACTGGGTATCGGCTGATAAAGCACTACCAGCAGAGATTCGTCTGTACGATCGCCTTTTCACAGTCGCTAACCCAGCGGCTGCGGATGACTTCGCTGCAACAATCAACCCAGACTCTCTGGTTAAACTGAACGGCTTTGTTGAACCTAGCTTAGCTGAAGCAGCTCCAGAGCAAGGCTTCCAGTTCGAGCGTACAGGTTACTTCTGTGTTGATTCAAAAGACTCGAAAGCAGACGCGCTAGTATTCAACCGTACGGTTGGTCTACGTGATACTTGGGGTAAAACAGAAGCTTAATAACCTCTTCGGTTAGATAAAGGAAAAAGCCAGCGATTTGAATGGGCTCCCGATGACTGGGAGCCGCTTCAGAAGCTGGCTTTTTTGTATCTTGAGTTTAACTGTGTTCTTAAATGTCTGCTTCGGTACGTTTCGTTGCCTTCCAAATAAAAAACGCTGACCGAGGTCAGCGTTTGTTTTATTTCTTCGCTTTATGCGCGTCCGGGTTGCCTTTGCAGTCACCCGATATGCTCTTACCGTAAAGGTACAAGCTATGGTTCGTTAGCTGAACGTTATAACGCTTAGCGATCTCTTTTTGTCTCTCTTCGATGATGTCGTCTGAGAATTCAATCACTTCACCACAGTCTAAACATACAAGGTGATCGTGATGATGCTGCGTTGATAGTTCGAATACAGACTTGCCGCCTTCGAAGTGGTGACGAGTTACAATGCCAGCGTCATCGAATTGGTTAAGAACTCGATAAACGGTCGCAAGGCCAATCTCTTCACCTAAGTCGATTAGCTTTTTATACAAGTCTTCAGCACTAATGTGTTGGCAGTCTGGCTGTTGTAATACTTCTAGAATTTTGAGCCTTGGGAGGGTCACTTTAAGACCAGCATCTTTTAGCGCTTGATTGTTGTCTGACATATACTTTCCTGTTGATGATCTGCAGCAATTAACAGAATTCAATATTCCCGTTATTATAGGATACTCGACCACAACAATAAACCACGAACTTCAAAGGGTTAATCACTTGTATCACAATCTGTTTTGTAAAATCTAAATATCTCTCTTATATTAGAGGTTAGACCAGTTATTATGGTGCTGAATAGAAGCAGAACATGGAAGATCGTAATGAACAAGCAACTCGCTAGAATCTACAAACCCGGTATCGTTAAATTTGCGCTCAACATCTGGCCGCCTTTTTGGGGAGCAGGTATCAAAATCGACCACATTAGCCATGATTTTCGAGTTGTAAAGACGGTGTTGAAGTTACGCTGGTGGAATAAAAATGCCAATCGTACCCAATACGGAGGCAGTATCTTTTCTCTCACTGATCCAGTTTACTCACTGATGTTAATGGGTATTCTTGGTGAGCGTTATTATGTTTGGGATAAAGAAGCGAGCATTAATTTTATCAAACCTGGTCAGTCGGATCTGTATGCCGAGTTTGAAATTACTCAAAATCAATTGGATGACATTTATCGTCAAACCCAACTGGGTGAAAAGTGCTTTCCGGAGTTTATTATTTATGTCAAAGACAAAGAAGGGCAGGTGGTGTCTGAAATCCAACGCACGCTCTATGTAAGGAAGAAACCACAATTTAGAGAAGACGATGAGCCTGTAGAGGCTTGATTAGCTGAAATTGGCAAGTAATAGATACAAAAAAACCTCCGCGTGGAGGTTTTTCAATATCTTCAACGAGCAGAGAGATGATTAGTCTTCTAGCTCTGCTAGGCACATCTCTTCGTGGATTTGCTTAACCCAGTTAGATACGCGCTCGTCAGTTAGCTCTGGTTGACGATCTTCATCGATACATAGACCCACAAATTGACTGTCGTCGCCTTCAACAAGGGCTTTAGACGCTTCGAATTCGTAACCTTCAGTTGAAGTGTAACCTAGAATAGTCCCGCCTTTCGCTTCAACGATGTCGCGGATTGTACCCATAGCATCACAGAAGTATTCAGCGTAGTCTTCTTGGTCACCACAACCAAAGATAGCCACTAGCTTAGTTGAGAAGTCGATGGCTTCTAGCTCTGGGAAAAAGTCGTCCCAATCACATTGTGCTTCGCCGTAGTACCAAGTTGGGATACCTAGAAGAAGCAGGTCGAAGTTATCGATATCTTCTTTGCTGCTTTTTGCAATGTCTTGAACATGAACGAGCTGCTTGCTCAATTGTTTTTGAATCATCTTTGCAACAGCTTCAGTGTTACCTGTATCGCTACCGAAGAAGAGACCTACACTTGCCATAGAATCATTACCTTTCATTTTGTCTGTTGTCGGTGTAATAAGTTTGGACGAGAATCAACCGATTCCTGAACCTTCCCAGCTCACTTGAATAATTCCCTTGGCGATAAAACCCGCGCAGCCAAGGAACAACACTAACCACACAATGCGACGACCAAACGCCGGAACATTACCCTGTTTCAGAACGTCTTTAATTGCCATACCGATTAGAAAGAAAATCGATGCAAATAGAAGATCTAAACCAATAGATTCAATGATGTTCATGTAGTCGTAAAGCATGGGAACCTTATATACCAATTTTGCTTGGGCGCACTATATCACTGTTGTGAGATAAAGTTAATCGGCAGAAATCGCTGACTTCTCATTTATCTATTGATATCGAGATTATGCTTTAAAAAACGAGGCTGTTAGCTCAAAAACTTGCGAATAGCTCTGAGAACTTCCTTGGGTTTCTCTGCATGTAGCCAGTGCCCAGTATTGGCAATGACATGCGCTTTCACATTAGAAAACTGCTGCTGAACCAGAGGTTGATGTTCTGGCATCAAGTAGTCAGAGTCGCCACCCTTAATCAGTAGTGTTTTGACGCTGGTTTTTTCGATTGGTTCCCAACCAATAATATTGGCGTAATTTGCTTCTAACGATGCAACATTAAATCGCCACACCATTATCCCGCTTTCGTTTTTGTACAGTGACTTGGTTAAAAACTGGCGTACGCCGTCAATTTCAATATGGCGGGCTAATACCTTGAGCGCTTCTGAACGAGAAGTTGGTTGCTTTTCGATGACGGCGTTTAAACCTGCAAAAACATTGTCGTGGCGGTTTTGCGTATAAGCGACAGGTGCCATGTCGAGTACAATAAGTTTCTCGATGCTCACTAATTCAGTCAGCGCCATCGCAACCTTACCACCCATTGAGTGACCAATAACGGTTGGTTTAGAGATATTGAGTGACGTCAAAAGCTGCGCCACATCACCAGCCATCGAGTGGTAATCGTGTATATCGCTGTGCGGGGAAATACCATGGTTACGTAGATCAATACTGAGTACTTGATGATCGGTTTTAAGATCACGAGCAAGTAGGCCTAAATTATCCAAGTTGCCGAATAATCCGTGGATCAAAACGATGGTGTGACCCTCACCTTCCAATTTATAGTTGAGCTGTACTGACATTTTTATCTTATTCATGGTGGGTTTGACGTAGAGTATCCGCGCGGATCTCGCTATAATCCCCCAGAGTTTAAACATTGAGATTGTGAAAAGCGAATGAAAACAATTGAGGTTGATGAGGACCTGTACCGTTATATCGCGGGTCAGACAGAACGTATCGGCGAAAGTGCTTCAGATATTCTGCGCCGCTTATTGCAGGTGGATAATCAAGGCTTGGCTCCGGCTGAAGAGATCGTGGAGCCGAAAGGTATCGTTGTGAGTAAGGAAGTAGGCTTTACTCCAGAGAAGCTAGATGGCGTTAAAGAGATGCGCTCGCTGCTTATTTCAGATGAATTTGCCTCTTTAAAGAAAGCCATTGATCGTTTCATGCTGGTGCTATCAACACTGCATAAAATTGACCCAGCGAGCTTTTCAGAAGCGACTCAAGTAAAAGGTCGCAAACGTGTCTACTTCGCAGACAATGAAGCGACACTGCTGGCTAACGGTAATACGACTAAGCCAAAAGCGATTCCAAACAGCCCGTTTTGGGTAATCACCAATAACAACACCAGTCGCAAAAGACAGATGGTTGAACAGTTGATGAGTCGCATGAATTTCCAAGCTGAACTAATAGAAAAAGTAACAGGTTCAATCTAAGGAAATCTGATTTAAACCTCATAATATCCATGCTAAAGAAGATATTATGAGGTTTTTTTGTTTTTTAATTTTGTATATAAGGATGTCAAAATGGCTATGCACCCTCGTGCTGGGCAGAAAGCTCAGCAGGAAGATCTTCATAATATCCCGGCTTTAGTTGCAAACTACTTCTTACAGCAACCGGATGCTTCAAACCCAGACCACAAAGTACAGTTTGGTACTTCAGGTCATCGCGGTACAGCAGACAAATCAACATTTAATGAAAACCACATTCTCGCTATTGCTCAAGCAGTAGCTGAAGTGCGTGCAGAGCAGGGCACGACTGGTCCTCTGTTTGTAGGTAAAGATACACACGCGCTTTCGGAACCAGCATTTTCCAGTGTTGTTGAAGTACTTGTTGCCAATGGCGTTCAAGTTATCACTCAACAAGACAATGGCTATACTCCAACACCTGGCGTTTCTCACGCGATTCTAACGTACAACCTTAAGCACGAAGATAAGGCTGACGGTATCGTTATTACGCCATCTCACAACCCACCACAAGATGGCGGTATCAAGTACAATCCAGTACACGGTGGCCCTGCGGAAGCTGAGTTGACTCAAGCTATCGAAGATCGTGCAAACGTTCTGATCGCAGAAGGCTTGCAAGGTGTGAAACGCATGTCTCTTGTAGAAGCGAAAGCATCTGAGCTGTTTGTAGAGATGGATCTTGTTAAGCCATACATCGATGACCTAGTGAATGTGATCGATATGGAAGCAATCCAAAAAGCAAACCTAAAAATTGGTGTTGATCCACTTGGTGGTAGCGGCATCGACTACTGGCGTCAAATCGGTAAGGCATACAACCTTGACCTAACACTGGTAAGTGAAGCGATTGATCCATCGTTCCAGTTTATGTCTCTAGATAAAGACGGCGTGGTTCGTATGGACTGTTCTTCTCCTTACGCAATGGCAGGTCTGCTAGCGCTTAAAGACGAATACGACCTAGCATTTGGTAATGACCCCGATTACGACCGCCACGGTATCGTAACGCCAAAAGGTCTAATGAACCCGAACCACTTCCTAGCGGTATGTATCGATTACCTATACCGTCATCGTGAAGGTTGGGGCAAAGATGTCGCGGTTGGTAAGACACTGGTATCAAGTGCATTGATTGACCGCGTAGTTGCAGACCTTGGTCGTGAACTATGTGAAGTTCCGGTAGGCTTTAAGTGGTTTGTAGATGGTCTATACAAGGGTACGTTCGGCTTTGGTGGTGAAGAGTCTGCGGGTGCATCATTCCTACGTAAAGACGGTACACCATGGTCAACAGATAAAGATGGCATCATTCTGTGTCTTCTTGCTGCTGAGATTACCGCGGTAACGGGCAAGAACCCACAAGACTACTACGAAGAGCTAGCGGCAAAACACGGAGAGTCTAAATACAACCGTATTCAAGCCGTTGCTAACGGCCAGCAAAAAGACGTACTTAAAAAGCTATCACCAGAGATGGTTGCAGCGGAAACATTGGCGGGTGATGCAATCACTGCTCGTCTAACGCACGCTCCAGGTAATGGCGCAGCTATCGGTGGTCTTAAAGTAACAACTGAAAACGGTTGGTTTGCAGCTCGTCCGTCAGGCACTGAAGATATCTACAAGATCTACTGCGAAAGCTTTAAAGGCGAAGAGCACCTGAAGCAAATCGAAGAAGAAGCTCAAGAGATCGTTAACCAAGTGTTTGCTGCGGCAGGTTTATAATCGGTAATCGATTTTAGCTAGATAATAAGAAGGGTTGATGTGAAAGCATCAACCCTTTTTTGTGCCACTTTGAAAATAGCCCTATCCATGTGGCCAACGTTCTGGCATCACGAACCAGAACTGCCCAGACTTTGTTTGGCCATGTATAAAGCGATCGCCAAACTCTGTAATGGGTGACTGCTCGAAATCTTCAGTACCTGACGCCCATTGATTCTTGGTAAGTGGGTACAGCGCTTCTTCAATAAGGTGAGCTTGATTTTGATAACACCAGTAGCCGTTTACTTGCGTGGAATTAATTTTATAACCTAAACAATGAGTTGGAACTTTTTGTTCAAGAAATGGGTTAGTATACAAGCGGCCTTGCATTAACAGATGTTGCGATTGAATATCGAGGTCTGGGTATTGAGCGCGAAATGCTTCAGAACAAGACATTTGCAATTGGTGGCTAAGCATACGATCAAGCTTCTTGTCGAGTTGGTCATGCGCATTTGGGCCATACCAAGTATCTTCATGAAGCAGATAAAACTTAATGGCCACTTCCCAATGCTCCAATTGAGCGTTGCGCTTATCTTCTAGAATAAAGTCTATGGCACCCAATGTTCGACCATTTACATTGATTTGGATCTCATCATGAGCAATGACGTAATTTGGTGAGTTTTCGAACAGAGTCTGGCACAAATGCTGATAAACAAAGCCTAATCTTGGATTGCCTTGATATTGGTGGTCATTTGGAAGTGATTGTGACGATGCAAATAGTGTTAAATCACTGACGGGGTCCTTGCACTCTAATATTGGCGGTGAATCTATGATCCATTGAAAAAATCGTTGTAATGACGCCATCTCTTCCTCACTGATTGGTCAAGGTCGTCCGACCCAAGTATGCTTTCGACATTCTACCCGTAAATTGATATAACCACGTTATCAAAAATGTAAGCTGGAACAAGCAATGAATAACCTACAGTTAGAAAAAATTCTTAATGAGAAGCTGCAACCTCAACAGATTAAAGATTACAGTCCGAATGGTCTACAAGTCGAGGGTACGCCTGAAGTCAAACGCGTTGTAACAGGAGTTACTGCTTCACAAGCTTTGATTGATAAGGCGGTTGAGCTAAACGCAGATGCACTGCTTGTTCATCATGGTTACTTCTGGAAAGGTGAGCCTGAACCGATTCGCGGAATGAAAGGTAAACGCATCCGCACTTTGATTAAGAATGACATCAACCTGATGGGTTATCACCTGCCTTTGGATATTCATCCGGAATTAGGTAACAACGCAGAGCTGGCTCGACTGCTTGAAATCGAGGTAGAAGGTGGTTTAGAAGGGCACCCGCAATCAGTCGCTATGTTTGGTAAGTTGAGCAAGCCAATGACAGGTGCTGAATTTGCGCAGAAGATCAATCAGGTGTTGAATCGTGCTCCTTTGCATATTGCTCCGGAAAACGCCGATAAAATGATTGAAACAGTCGGTTGGTGTACGGGTGGTGGTCAAGACTACATTGAGCTTGCTGCGTCAAACGGCTTAGATGCATTTATCTCGGGTGAGATCTCAGAACGCACAACGTATTCAGCGCGTGAGCAAGACATCCATTATTTTGCTGCAGGTCACCATGCAACAGAGCGCTACGGTATTAAAGCGCTCGGTGAATGGCTTGCAAAAGAGCATGGTTTGGATGTTGAGTTTATCGATATCGATAATCCGGTATAAGAGCAAGTACGGGATGAGGGGTATGAGTAGAGAGTATCCCTTAAACCTTTGAGGAACTTCGTAAGGTTCGCTATACGCTTCATGAGATCCCCAACTCGCTCGTCCCTTGCTCTTGGGGATGACGGGCAACTATAAATTTGTATCCGCCGATGTGATGCGCCAGTCAGAACGCTAAAGGGTTATATCTGAATCTGTCATTCCCTAGACTGACGAAGGAAGGAGTAGGGAATCTCTTTGACAGGCCGTCACGGATATTCAAAATATCTCGTATCTCGTATCTCGTATCTCGTATCTCGTATCTCGTATCTCGTATCTCGTATCTCGTATAAAAAGAAAAGGGTTGGTGCTTTCGCATCAACCCTTTTTAACAATCATACTTTAAAAACGATTATTCACGTTCGTGAAGTGCTTTAAAGTCACGCTGCTCTTTACCCGTGTAAAGTTGACGTGGACGACCGATACGGTTCGTTGGGTCGCTGTGCATTTCGTTCCAGTGTGCAATCCAACCGATAGTACGAGACATCGCGAAGATTACTGTGAACATTGAAACAGGGATACCGATCGCTTTCAGGATGATACCTGAGTAGAAGTCTACGTTCGGGTACAGTTTCTTAGATACGAAGTACTCGTCAGAAAGGGCGATACGCTCAAGTTCCATAGCAACGTCTAGCAGTGGATCTTTGATGTTCAGCTCTTTCAGTACTTCGTGACATGCTTCACGCATTACTGTCGCGCGTGGGTCGTAGTTTTTGTAAACGCGGTGACCGAAGCCCATTAGACGGAATGGGTCGTCTTTGTCTTTCGCTTTTGCAACATACTCTTCGATGTTATCAACGCTGCCGATTTCTTCCAGCATACGTAGACACGCTTCGTTTGCACCACCGTGAGCTGGACCCCAAAGAGACGCGATACCTGCCGCGATACACGCGAACGGGTTAGCACCTGAAGAACCAGATAGACGTACAGTTGAAGTAGAAGCATTTTGCTCATGGTCTGCGTGCAGAGTGAAGATCTTATCCATTGCACGAGCAACGATAGGGTTCACTTCGTACTCTTCACATGGGTTTGCGAACATCATGTGAAGGAAGTTTTCTGCGTAGTTCAGGTCGTTACGAGGGTAGATGAACGGTTGGCCGATCGAGTACTTGTAACACATTGCGGCTAACGTTGGCATTTTCGAGATCAGGCGGTAAGCCGCGATCTCACGGTGCGTGTCGTTATTGATATCAAGTGAGTCATGATAAAACGCAGCAAGAGCACCAACCACGCCACACATAACAGCCATTGGGTGGGCGTCACGACGGAAGCCGTGGAAGAAGCTTGCGATTTGTTCATGAACCATGGTGTGACGAGTAACGGTCGTTTTGAATTTCTCGTATTCGTCGCGAGATGGGGCTTCACCATAGAGAAGGATGTAACATACTTCCAAGTAATCAGCGTTATTGGCTAGTTGGTCAATTGGGTATCCACGGTGCAAAAGGATACCTTTGCCGCCGTCAATAAAAGTGATTTGAGACTCACAGGATGCAGTGGCAAGAAAACCAGGGTCAAAAGTGAAAAAACCATTAGAACCTAGTGTACGAACATCGATCACTGGCGTACCAAGTACACCTTCCGTAATCGGCAGCTCGATTGGCGCTTGACCTTCAATATGAAGGGTAGCTTTCTTATCCGCCATAACAATCTCCTTTGTTTATTATTTAATCCGTCCAGGATGTTTATGTGCCATTTTTTTACTGGTCTTACGTGGGAAAGTCAATTTTTCTGCAGCTTTGTGTGCACTTGTTAGTGTTTTTTACATTAAATTCGTTAAAAATCTGTGCTGTGTAGCATTATTTGTTACATCAATTGTATTAGAATGTTGCCGTCCGTATAGTGGCGCTGAAAAGTTTGGTTAAAACCTTATAAATGCAAGGCTAAGAAGAAATGTGAGGTGTCTTCGTTAATCTTGTTGTTAACAAATATTTTACAATTAACTCAGGCTCAACTTCAGTTATTTGTTAAGTTAATGTTAAATTTTGCAGGTTTGCGACCAAATTTTGTCCATAACAATATCAAAGGTTATTTAATGACCGTAATGCTCAATGGAGCTGAGTGAGCAAGCCCGTGAAAGAAAGAAAGACAAGACCTGTTAATTTAGATTTGCAGACTATCCACTTTCCTATCACAGCAATAGCTTCCATCCTACACCGCGTGTCTGGGGTGATTACTTTTGTTGCGATTGGAATTTTACTTTATCTATTAAATATTTCCCTCTCTTCCCCGGAAGGCTTCGCGGAAGCAAGCGACATCGTCGATGGCTTTTTCGTTAAGTTTATTCTGTGGGGCATTTTAACCGCTCTGGCATACCACATTGCTGGTGGTATTCGTCACCTTCTTATGGACCTAGGTCACTTTGAAGAGCTGGAATCTGGCGCTAAGAGCGCTAAGGTTGCATTCGCAGCGACAGCGGTATTGTCTCTACTAGCGGGGATCTTAGTATGGTAAACAACGTTTCTACATTTGGTCGTAATGGCGTTCACGATTTCCTACTGATTCGTGCAACTGCAATCATTATGACGCTTTACACAATTTATTTGGTGAGCTTTTGTGCCTTCACCGACATCTCTTACGTATCATGGACTCAGTTCTTTGGTGGAACTTTCACTAAAGTCTTTACCATGTTAGCGCTTACCTCGGTTCTTGTTCACGCTTGGATCGGTCTATGGCAAGTGCTAACCGACTACATCAAATGCGCTAAACTGCGTGTTGGTCTTCAAGTAGGTGTAGTTGCGGTTCTTCTAGGATATTTCTTCTCTGGTCTGTTTGTTTTGTGGGGTGCGTAAGTGACTATTCCTGTTCGTGAGTTTGATGCCGTAGTAATCGGCGCTGGTGGTGCTGGTATGCGTGCCGCACTACAAATTTCAGAGCAAGGCCTTTCATGTGCATTGCTTTCTAAAGTATTTCCAACTCGTTCTCATACCGTTTCTGCTCAAGGTGGTATTACGGTTGCGCTAGGTAATGCGCATGAGGACCACTGGGAACAACACATGTACGATACGGTTAAAGGTTCTGATTACATCGGTGACCAAGACGCTATCGAATACATGTGTAAAAATGGCCCAGAATCCGTTATCGAACTAGAGAAGATGGGTCTTCCATTCTCTCGTTTTGACAACGGTACTATCTACCAACGTCCTTTTGGTGGTCAATCGAAAAACTTTGGTGGTGAGCAAGCAGCTCGTACTGCAGCAGCAGCTGACCGTACTGGTCACGCATTGCTACACACGCTTTACCAACAAAACATCAAGCACAAAACAACCGTATTCTCTGAGTGGTATGCGCTTGATCTTGTGAAGAATGAAGACGGTGCCATCCTTGGTACAACAGCTCTTTGCATGGAAACAGGCGAAGTATGCTACTTCAAAGCAAAAGCAACTATCCTAGCGACGGGTGGTGCTGGTCGTATTTACGCGTCAACTACAAACGCGCACATCAATACTGGTGACGGTGTTGGTATGGCGATCCGTGCTGGCGTTCCAATGCAAGACATCGAAATGTGGCAGTTCCACCCAACGGGTATCGCTGGTGCAGGTGTTTTGGTAACGGAAGGTTGTCGTGGTGAAGGTGGTTACCTTCTAAATAAAGACGGTGAGCGCTTCATGGAACGTTACGCACCAAACGCGAAAGACTTAGCGGGTCGTGACGTTGTTGCTCGTTCAATGATGGTTGAAATCCGTGAAGGCCGTGGTTGTGACGGCCCTTGGGGTCCACACATCAAACTGAAACTGGATCACCTAGGTAAAGAGACGCTTGAATCTCGTCTACCTGGCGTTTGTGAACTGTCTCGTACTTTCGCACACGTTGACCCAGTAAAAGAGCCAATTCCAGTAATTCCAACATGTCACTACATGATGGGTGGTGTGCCGACGCAAGTTTCTGGTCAAGCGATCAAGCAAGCTGCCGATGGTAGCGATGTCGAAGTACAAGGTCTATTCGCTTGTGGTGAGATTGCTTCTGTATCTGTACACGGCGCAAACCGCTTGGGTGGTAACTCGCTACTTGATTTGGTGGTATTTGGTCGTGCGACCGGTCTACACCTAGGTGAGACACTGAAGAAGCAAGCGGATGCGAAGCCAGCAACTGAAGAAGACATTGCCCGTTCACTGGAGCGCTACAACCGTTGGGAAAACAGTACAGACGGTGAAGATCCAGCGCAGATCCGTAAAGATCTACAGCAATGTATGCAGAACAACTTCTCTGTATTCCGTGAAGGTAAAGCAATGGCAGAGGGTCTAGAAGAGCTTAAAGCGATTCGTGAGCGTCTGAAGAATGCACACCTTTCTGACAAGTCTACAGAGTTCAATACGCAGCGTATTGAATGTCTAGAGCTTGAAAACCTAATGGAAACAGCTTACGCGACTGCTGTAGCGGCTAATTACCGTACAGAAAGCCGTGGTGCACACGCTCGTTTTGACTTCCCTGATCGTGATGATGAGCAATGGCTATGCCACACGCTTTACAATCCAGATACGGAAGAGATGTCTAAGCGTAACGTAAACATGGAACCTATCCACCGTGAAGCGTTCCCACCAAAAGCACGTACGTACTAAGGAGATCTAACCATGAAACTGAATTTCTCTTTATACCGCTACAATCCAGATGTTGACCAAAAACCTTACATGAAGGACTACGTCCTTGAAGTAGACGAAGGGTCAGACATGATGCTTTTGGACGCTCTTATTCTATTAAAAGAGCAAGATCCAACAATTTCATTCCGTCGTTCATGCCGTGAAGGTGTATGTGGTTCCGACGGTCTTAATATGAATGGTAAAAATGGACTGGCATGTATCACTCCATTGTCTGCGCTATCAGGCCAAGACAAGATTGTGATTCGCCCACTACCGGGTCTACCGGTTGTTCGTGACCTTATTGTGGACATGACTCAGTTCTACAATAACTACGAAAAAGTGAAGCCATTCTTAGTGTCTGATGGCAATGTGCCACCGTCACGCGAAAACCTACAAACCCCTGATGAACGAGCACATTTGGATGGGTTGTATGAATGTATCATGTGTGCATGTTGTACAACGTCTTGTCCTTCTTTCTGGTGGAACCCAGACAAGTTCATCGGTCCTGCAGGCCTACTAGCTGCTTACCGTTGGTTAATTGATAGCCGAGATACAGCGACAGATGAACGTTTGTCTGATCTTGATGATGCATTTAGCGTTTTTCGTTGCCACGGCATCATGAATTGTGTAAGTGTTTGTCCTAAGGGATTAAATCCGACGAAAGCGATTGGTCACATCAAGACCATGCTCGTAAATCGTTCGGTTTAGAAATGGATAAAAATTGCCGCCCTAGCTGTTTTGGGCGGCCTTTTAATAGCTCGGCATAGACCGCAGCAAACGTGAAAACTACTGGTTAAGGGAAAATATGCACAACGGCGTGATGAAGGCATGGCTCGAGTCTTCACACTTGGCTGGCGCCAATGCAACATACGTAGAGGAACTCTACGAACTGTATCTAAGTGACCCCGACTCGGTAAGTGACGAATGGAGAAGTGTTTTTGAAGAGTTGCCTGTGCAAGCTTCAGAAACGGTGGAACAACCACACTCTCGTGTTCGCGAATACTTCCGACGACTCGCTCAAGAAACAAAGCATTACAGTGTCCAAGTTAGTGATCCAGATGTCGATGCGAAACAAGTAAAGGTTCTGCAACTTATTAATGCTTATCGATTCCGTGGGCATCAAGCAGCAAACCTAGATCCACTAGGTTTATGGAAAAGAGATACAGTCGCTGAACTGGATCCCTCTTTCCACACTCTCACCGAAGAAGACCTCAACGAGACGTTTAACGTCGGCTCTTACGCGATTGGTCAAGAGACGATGGTTCTTAAAGATCTCTACAAATCTTTGAAGCAGACGTATTGTGGCTCTATCGGTGCAGAATACATGCACATGACTAACACAGAACAAAAACGTTGGATTCAACAGCGTCTAGAGTCTGTTTCTGGTCAACCATCATTCAACAAAGAAGAGAAGCGAGCTTTCCTAGAAGAGCTAACGGCTGCTGAAGGTCTTGAGCGCTATCTTGGTGCTAAGTTCCCTGGTGCGAAGCGTTTCTCTCTGGAGGGTGGTGATGCTTTGATCCCAATGACGAAAGAGATCATTCGTCATGCTGGTGGTCAAGGTATGCGTGAAGTTGTTATTGGTATGGCTCACCGTGGTCGTTTGAACATGTTGGTGAACGTACTTGGTAAGAAACCACAAGACCTATTCGACGAGTTTGCTGGCAAACACGACGAAACATGGGGTACAGGTGATGTGAAATATCACCAAGGTTTCTCTGCTGACTTCGCAACTCCAGGTGGCGATGTTCACCTAGCGTTGGCATTTAACCCGTCTCACCTTGAGATTGTGAACCCAGTAGTTATTGGTTCAGTTCGTGCTCGTCAAGATCGTCTAGACGATAAAGATGGTAGCAGCGTGCTCCCTATTACTATTCACGGTGACTCTGCAATTGCAGGTCAAGGTGTCGTTCAAGAGACATTCAACATGTCTCAAGCACGTGGCTTCTGTGTTGGCGGTACCGTTCGTATCGTTGTTAACAACCAAGTTGGCTTCACAACATCAAACCCACGTGACACGCGTTCTACTATGTACTGTACTGATATCGCTAAGATGGTACAGGCACCGATTTTCCACGTTAATGCAGATGACCCAGAAGCAGTAGCTTTTGTTGCGCGTCTGGCACTGGATTACCGTAATACGTTCAAGCGCGATGTGGTTATCGACCTTGTTTGTTACCGTCGTCACGGTCACAACGAAGCCGATGAGCCGAATGCAACTCAACCGCTGATGTACCAAAAAATCAAAAAGCATCCAACACCACGTAAGCTATACGCTGACATCCTAATGGAGCGCGGTGAGTTTGGTATCGACACAGCAACTCAGCTGGTGAACGAATACCGTGATGCTCTAGACCATGGTGAAGTTGTTGTTAAAGAGTGGCGCCCAATGGCACTACACTCTGTAGACTGGAGCCCATACATTGGTCACGATTGGAACATCGATTGGAACAGCCAAGTTGATATCGAGCGTCTAAAAGAGCTTGGTACTAAGCTGTGCCAATACCCAGATAGCCACAAGCTACAAAGCCGAGTAAACAAACTGTACAACGATCGTACTGCCATGATTAATGGTGAGAAACAAGTCGATTGGGGTATGGCGGAGACACTTGCGTATGCGACTCTGGTAGATGATGGTAAACGTATCCGTATTTCTGGCCAAGATTCCGGCCGTGGTACTTTCTTCCACCGTCACTCTGTTCTACATAACCAAACAGATGCGAGCACTTACGTTCCACTTGCGAACATTCATGATAAGCAGGGTCCTTTCCAAGTGTTTGACTCAGTGCTATCTGAAGAAGCAGTTTTGGCATTTGAATACGGCTATGCAACAGCCGAGCCTAGCGGTTTAACCCTTTGGGAAGCGCAGTTCGGTGACTTTGCTAACGGTGCTCAAGTGGTTATTGACCAATTCATCTCGTCGGGTGAGCAAAAATGGGCACGTCTATGTGGTCTAACAATGCTGCTTCCACACGGTTACGAAGGTCAAGGTCCAGAGCACTCTTCGGCACGTCTTGAGCGTTACCTACAGCTATGTGCTGAACAGAACATGCAGGTTGTTGTGCCATCAACACCCGCTCAGGTTTACCACATGATTCGTCGTCAGGTTGTGCGTCCAATGCGTCGTCCTCTGATTGTAATGTCTCCTAAGTCATTGCTGCGTCACCCACTGTGTACCTCTTCACTTGAAGAACTCGCAGAGGGTACATTCCAGCCAGCAATCGCTGAGATTGATGACATCAAACCAGAGAACGTGAAACGCGTAGTGTTCTGTTCAGGTAAGGTTTACTTTGACCTACTAGAGCAGCGCCGTAAGAACGAACAAGACGATGTTGCTATTGTGCGTATCGAGCAGCTATACCCATTCCCTCTTGAGGAAGTTCAAGCTGCAATTGCACAGTACACAAATGTTGAAGATTACGTTTGGTGTCAAGAAGAGCCACAAAACCAAGGTGCTTGGTACAGCAGTCAACACAACTTCCGTGCTGCGATTCCAGCGGGTGCTGATCTTAAATATGCAGGCCGTCCTGCTTCAGCATCACCAGCGGTTGGCTACATGTCAGTACACTTGAAACAACAAAAAGCGTTAATTGAAGACGCTCTGACCCTACTTTCGAACTAGAAGTAAAAGGAAAACACAGATATGACAATTGAAATTCTGGTTCCAGATTTACCTGAATCGGTGGCTGACGCAACAGTCGCAACTTGGCACAAACAACCGGGCGAAGCGGTTGAGCGCGATGAAGTCATCGTAGATATTGAAACTGACAAAGTGGTTCTAGAAGTACCAGCTCCAGAAGCCGGTGTTCTAGAGGCTATCATCGAAGAAGAAGGTGCAACAGTACTTTCTAAGCAACTTATCGCTAAGCTTAAGCCTGGCGCGGTTGCTGGTGAACCAACGACTGATACAACGGAAGATACTGAAGCATCTCCAGACAAGCGCCACAAAGCGACGCTTTCTGAAGAGAGCAACGACGCGCTAAGCCCAGCAGTTCGTCGTCTTCTTGCTGAACACAACCTACAACCAGCTGATGTTAAAGGCACTGGCGTAGGCGGTCGTATCACTCGTGAAGACATCGATGCACACCTAGCGGCAGCGAAATCTGCACCTAAAGCAGAAGCTCCTGCAGCGGTAGAAGCACCAGCAGCAGCTCGTAGCCAGAAGCGTGTACCTATGACTCGTCTACGTAAGACAGTTGCTAACCGTCTTCTTGAAGCGAAGAACAGCACTGCAATGCTAACGACGTTCAACGAAGTAAACATGAAGCCAATCATGGACCTTCGTAAGCAGTACAAAGACCAGTTCGAGAAGCGCCACGACACGCGTCTAGGCTTTATGTCTTTCTACGTGAAAGCAGTAACTGAAGCATTGAAGCGTTACCCAGAAGTCAACGCGTCTATCGACGGTGATGATATCGTTTACCACAACTACTTCGACATTAGCATGGCGGTATCTACGCCACGTGGTCTAGTCACTCCAGTACTTAAAGACTGTGACACTCTAGGTTTCGCTGATATCGAAAAAGGCATCAAAGAGCTAGCGATCAAAGGCCGTGACGGCAAGCTAACGGTTGATGAGCTGATGGGTGGTAACTTCACTATCACAAACGGTGGTGTATTTGGTTCACTGATGTCAACGCCAATCATCAACCCACCACAAGCGGCTATCTTGGGTATGCATAAGATCCAAGAGCGTCCAATGGCGGTTGACGGTAAGGTTGAAATCCTACCGATGATGTACCTAGCGCTATCTTACGACCACCGTCTAATCGATGGTCGTGAGTCAGTTGGTTTCCTAGTAACCATTAAAGAGCTACTAGAAGATCCAGCACGTCTCCTATTAGACGTTTAATATCGCTAAAACGTCTAGTTGTGCTCAACAGCTAGACGTTGATAGTTTCAAAGGCTAGGCTAGCTCAACGTCTGGCCTTCACTTGAGCTAAGGATTACTTGTTAAATATTAGCTATTTATCTTGAGTTGTCTTGGCTGATTTGAGAAGACCCTACAGACGTAACACAGATAACTGTGTCGTTATGGAAATAATAATCCCTTAAGGGAAAATAAACGGAATATCAAAATGAATTTGCATGAATACCAAGCCAAACAGCTGTTTGCAGAATTCGGTTTGCCTGTACCAGAAGGTTTCGCATGTGATACAGCTCAAGAAGCTTTCGAAGCTGCGGGTCGTATCTCTACTGAAAAGAAAGTTGTTAAGTGTCAAGTACACGCTGGCGGTCGCGGTAAAGCGGGCGGTGTAGAACTACATGACACAAAAGAAGGCGTGAAAGAGTTTGCTCAAAAGTGGCTAGGTAAACACCTAGTGACTTACCAAACAGATGCAAATGGTCAGCCTGTAACTAAAATCCTAGTTGAAGAAGCGTCTAACATCGCTAACGAACTTTACCTAGGCGCAGTTGTCGATCGTGCAACTCGTAAAATTGTATTCATGGCGTCTACTGAAGGCGGTGTGGACATTGAGAAAATCGCTGAAGAGACTCCTGAGTTGATTCACCAATCTGCGATTGATCCTCTAGTAGGCCCTCAAGCTTACCAAGGCCGTGAACTTGCGTTCAAACTTGGTCTAGTTGGCGACCAAATCAAACAGTTCGTTAAGATCTTCATGGGTCTTGGCCAAATGTTCTCTCAGTACGACCTAGCTCTACTAGAGATTAACCCACTTGTTATCACTGGCGAAGGCAACCTTCTTTGTCTAGACGGCAAGATCAACATCGACTCAAACGCGATGTACCGTCAGCCAAAACTACGTGAAATGCACGATCCATCTCAAGAAGATGAGCGCGAAGCACACGCAGCACAGTGGGAACTGAACTACGTAGCACTAGACGGTAACGTTGGTTGTATGGTTAACGGTGCAGGTCTAGCAATGGGTACGATGGATATCGTTAACCTACACGGCGGCAAACCAGCAAACTTCCTAGATGTAGGCGGCGGCGCAACAAAAGAGCGTGTAGCTGAAGCATTCAAGATCATCCTTTCTGATGACAATGTTAGTGCAGTACTAGTAAACATCTTCGGTGGTATCGTTCGTTGTGACATGATCGCTGAAGGTATTATCGGTGCGGTTAAAGAAGTAGGCGTAACAGTACCAGTTGTTGTTCGTCTAGAAGGTACAAACGCAGACCTAGGTCGTGAAGTACTTGCTAATTCTGATGTTGATATCATTGCAGCTGAATCTCTAACAGATGCTGCTCAGAAAGTTGTTGCTGCTGCGGAGGCGAAATAATGTCTGTACTAATTAACAAAGACACTAAAGTAATCTGTCAGGGTTTCACTGGCGGTCAAGGTACATTCCACTCAGAGCAAGCTATCGCATACGGTACGCAAATGGTTGGTGGTGTATCTCCAGGTAAAGGTGGTCAAACTCACCTTGGTCTTCCTGTATTCAACACTGTCCGTGAAGCAGTAGAAGTAACTGGCGCAACAGCAACAGTTATCTACGTACCAGCTCCTTTCTGTAAAGATGCAATTCTTGAAGCGATCGACGCAGGTATCGAACTGATCGTAACGATCACTGAAGGTATCCCAACGACAGATATGATCGACGTTAAAGTTAAGCTAGAAGAAACTGGCGTTCGCATGATCGGTCCTAACTGTCCAGGTCTTATCACTCCAGACGAGTGCAAGATTGGTATCATGCCTGGTCACATCCACAAGAAAGGTAAAGTAGGTATCGTATCTCGTTCAGGTACTCTTACTTACGAAGCTGTTAAACAAACAACAGACGAAGGCTTCGGCCAGTCTACGTGTGTTGGTATCGGTGGTGACCCAATCCCAGGTTCAAACTTCATTGATATCCTAAAACTGTTCCAAGAAGACCCTGAAACAGAAGCAATCGTAATGATTGGTGAAATCGGTGGTACAGCGGAAGAAGAAGCAGCAGCGTTCATTAAAGAGAACGTAACTAAGCCAGTTGTTTCTTACATCGCAGGTGTTACTGCTCCTCCAGGTAAACGTATGGGCCACGCTGGCGCAATCATCTCTGGCGGTAAAGGTACTGCTGAAGACAAATTCGCAGCACTTGAAGCAGCAGGCGTTAAGACAGTTAAGTCTCTTGCTGACATCGGTAAAGGTCTACGCGAGATTACTGGTTGGTAATCAGCGCTTTACAGTGATAGATAATAAAAAGGCTTGGTCGATGACCAAGCCTTTTTTGTATGTTTTCTAAGATACGAGATACAAAAAGTAACTCTAAGCTCTATTTTTTACCATCTGTGACAACATAAACATTGCGGTTGCAGTGATGACGACAGAAGGACCCGCTGGGGTATCGTAGAACCAAGAAAGACTCAGTCCACCAAGCACCGCCAGAGAACCAATACCAGATGCAATGAAGGCCATCTGTTCAGGGGTTTGAGCAAACTTGCGTGCTGTCGCGGCGGGGATAATCAGTAATGATGTCATGATCAGAGCACCAACAAACTTCATACCTACCGCAATAACGATACCGACCATTAACATCAATACCAAACGCATCAGGTCTATGTTGATACCCTCTACCGCGGCGAGGTCTTCATTAACCGTTGTCGATAGTAAAGGGCGCCAGAAAATAGCCAAAACGAGTGCTACAGCGGCAGCACCACTATAAATAAATACGAGGTCGGTCGGCGATACAGCAAGCAGATCACCGAATAGGTAGCTCATTAAGTCAACACGAACGTTATCGAGAAAGCTAACGGCCACTAAGCCAAGCGAAAGGGCGCTGTGTGCAAGGATGCCCAGCAATGTATCGGTCGCAACCAATTTCTGTTTCTGTAAGGTAACTAGCAGTACCGCGAGCATTAAACAGCAGATTAGCAGCGCTAAGTAGAGGTTAATCTCTAATAGGAAGCCAAGCGCCAGCCCCATCAATGACGCGTGCGCTAACGTATCACCAAAGTAGGCCATTTTACGCCACACAACAAAAGAGCCGAGTGGGCCAGCAATCAAAGCAATGCCAAGGCCAGCAAGAATAGAAGGTAAAAGGAACTCAAGCATTAGTGGTGTCCGTGATTGTGATTTTTACAACTATGAGCTTCACCTGATACAGGTTGACCTGCTAAATCATGGTGGTGATGATCATGTTGATGATGGTAGAAAGCCAAGCTCTCTTGAACCGCAGTACCGAATAAGGCGATGTAAGAAGGGTGATGCTTGATATCAGCCGGTGCACCTGAACAGCAAACATGGTGATTAAGACAAATCACATCATCGGTTTTCGCCATCACGAGGTGCAAATCATGAGATACCATGAATACTGCGCACCTGAAACGGTGCCGGATTGAGTCGATAAGTTCGTAAAGATCAATTTGACCTTGAACATCAACACCTTGTGCTGGCTCGTCGAGTACCAGTAAATCTGGGCGACGGAGCAGCGAACGAGCGATAAGTACACGTTGGTTCTCACCACCAGATAGCTGATGCATATTGTTCTTAATAAGGTGCTCTGCGCCAACCAGTTTTAATGATTCAAGAATCTCTTGTTGGCTGAACTTACCGGTAAGCTTGAGAAAACGTTCTACATTTAGAGGTAGAGAGTCGTTAAGCTTCAGTTTTTGAGGAACATAGCCAATTTTTAGTTTTTTGTTTTTGGTAATGGTGCCAGAGTATCGGTTTTGAAGCCCAAGTAGCACTTTGACTAGGGTCGATTTACCTGCACCATTTGGGCCTATTAGAGTTGTGATTTGGCCGCGCTCTATATTTAGAGAGATATTATCTAAAACTTTTCTACCGTCGAACTCAACACTGACGGAATCCAATTGGATTAAGTTATCCATGAATAGAACTCATTTGCAATTAGCTAATGTTATAATGTAACATCTACAGCAGGCCTAAGCTACTTTTCTATTATAGAGGTAATATGTTACGTTCATCTTTTATACTGACAAGCTTGCTATTGATCCCAAGCGTTGCCAGTGCCAGCACTATTCTAACAAGTTTTAAACCTATTCAAATGATTGTTACGGAATTAACGCAAGGTGTCAGTGAACCAGATGCGATAATGAACAGTAATGCCTCACCTCATGACTACGCTTTAAAACCGTCTGATGTAAAGAAAGTTCAGCAGGCTGACATGGTAATTTGGTTTGGTCCAGACCTAGAAGCCTTTCTAACCAAAGTCGTTAAATCGAATGATAACGTGGTGACTATTAGTGAAATCCCCAACATAAACCTAAAAGAGTTTGGTGACGATTCACATGACCACCATCATGATGGACATGATCACGGTAGTCATGATCCGCATTTCTGGTTAGGTATTGATCAGGTGAAAGTCGCTTCAACTTATATCACTGGCAAGCTGATTGAAGTTGACCCTCAGAATGCGAATGCATACAACAAAAACCTTGAGAACTTCTTGAAACAGCTTGCTGAGAAAAAGAGCTCGATTGAAGCACAACTAGCACCGGTAAAAGACAAGGGTTACTACGTATTCCATGATGCATACAGCTACTATGAAGATGAATTCGGCCTCAACAAGCTTGGTCACTTTACAGTAAGTCCTGAGCGTAAGCCTGGTGCTAAGACACTGATCTCGATTAAAAAGACATTGGCGAAACAAGATGTACAATGTGTTTTCTCTGAGCCTCAATTTACGCCAGCGGTGATTGAATCAGTCGTTCGCGGTAGCTCTACTCAGAAAGGTCAATTAGATCCAATCGGTTCAACAATTGAAGTCGGTAAAGGGAGTTACTTCGAGTTCCTCCAGCAATTGACTGATAGTTACTCAAGTTGTTTATCTGCACAATAAATCGCATCTGAGTATAGTTTCTATAGAGTTAGTAATCAGACGCTTATGAATAATGCCGCGTTTTGCGGCATTTTCGTGATCTACAAGATAAATCCTACCTCAAATTTGCAATCTGCCTTTTTCCCAAGCTAATTTCCGCTAAAATAGTGAGATAATTATAATCACAAAATAACTCATCGACGGCTGTTGCACTCTCAAAGTTGTATGGGCCGGTACTATTTGCTGTTGTTAGGAAAAAGCTTGTATTCAGTGCTCCTTAGATTACTCATCTTCATGAGTCTTTCGCTGAGTGTTTCTACACTGAGTGTCGCATCATCGGTTTTCTATCCTTTACCTGTTCAAGGGCAAGGGAACTTTCTTGCGGCTAAAAACCTTTACTTAGGTGAAGGCGGAGGCTTATGGATCCATGATGTGCACGGTAAAGTCATGTTTTATGACGGTGGAACCCTCTTACCAAGAAAGGGTAGCCTACTTGAGTTTTCTTTCGACGAAGTGGCTTTCTTAAACGATGAGTTTTGGACTTACTTTGATAATGAGGTCTATCGTCATGTTCCTGGTATAGAGAGCTTTCTCGCGTTCAGTTTAAGCCCTGGATCAGACATTCTTAATATCGGCGCTTCAGGCGACTATATCTGGGTGACCGATCGAAACAACTTCTATACCTTCAACACTCTCACCAGCGAGTTTGAGACTTACTCATTACTTAAGCTCTATCGCCATAATAAACGAGGCGATATCCAAATAAATGATGCTGAACGTGTACTGTCGAAGTGGGTACTCGCAACATCGGCTGGGGTATATCGCTCAGAAGAGAGGGAGTTTGAGCACATAACTGCTTCAGGTAAATTCTATATCGAAGAGGTCTACTTTTCTGATGCTCGACGTGAGTTACTTGTCGGCTCAAGGAATGGGTTAGCGATCATTAACTTATCATCACCGGATGTGGTGAATAGAATTCCTGGTTCTCACGTCTTGTCGCTTGCTGAGACCTCAGACCAATACTGGATTGGAACCGAACATGGCCTGATGAGCTATAACTTTATCACAGGTAAGATTACGCGTTTCCAAGGGGCTGATAACCAAGATTTTTCGCTCCCGGGTGAAAAAATATACTCTTTAGTCAACGACTCTGCTGGCGGTTTGTGGGTCGCGACTAACAATGGTATACGCTACTTTTCTTTGTACAGCAGCACCTTTCAAAGAACCTCAATCTCTGGATTAGGTATGCATTCGGTGAGCTTTTCCGTCAATAAAATACTGTCTATCAGTGAATCCGAATTTTGGGTAGCGACGTCGGAAGGGTTATATGTAGCCAGAACAGATTCTAGAGTACTTCCCAAGCGAATCTACTCTGAACCAACGAGCGATATTGTTGCGTATCAAGGTTTAGTTTACCTTGCGACGCCAACCGGCTTAGTCGCTGTTGATCAGTATACTCGTCAGCTCAAATCGTTGAATTTACCTAGAAGCTTACTTCAACGGCAAGTCGATACTCTTGCTCTGAGTAAAGAAGGACTGCTTTGGCTGACATCTGAACAAAGCCTTTATTCACTCGATATAACCACAAATAAAGCGGTCTCCTATGGTGCGGATTGGCTAGTCAGTAAGTACTTACCTGCAAAGATTACCGATCTTTCGGTAGACGAACAAGGTGAGGTCTACATTGGTACGGACCATGGTTACTACTCATTGGTGAATGGCAAAATTGGCTTTAAAAAAGACAGCTTGAGGTTTGGTAAGGTCGTTGATATTACCCACTCTAGTGATGGCTCTCACTGGTTTGCTGGGCGCTATGGCATTTATCGAATGGCGAAAGGCAGTGAATTCATTGAAGATGTCGAGCTGGTTGAAGACAACATCAGTCCGGTGTGTTTGGTCAGTGATAAACATGGAGTTTGGCTGGGGTCTTCAAAAGGGATTAGCTTTTATGGGCTTAGTGGCAATCTCAATAAACATATTGGCTCACCATTCGGTTTGATTCTTAACGAGTTCTCACCTGGAGCGTGCAGTTTAGCAGTCGCTGAACCATTGCAATCGGGTTTGCTTGTTATGGGATCTAAGTATGGTCTCGTGGGGGCGATGTCTAATGAGCTTTTGGTGTCTGTGACACCGCAAAGGCGTGCGTTAGTAAGCAAAGTCACGGTCGATCAAGACACAGTTGCTTTGGGCGGAAAGTATATAGATTCATTGGAAGTACCTTATGGCAGCTCATTGAGTTTTAAGTTTGGAGTTTTGCCGTTTGGTTTTGTCCAAGCAATGGAGTATCGGTTGAGTGAAGATGAGCCCTGGATAGAGTTCGAAGGCGGCTTACTGACTCTTGAGCACATTTTGCCCGGTGACTATGTACTCGAAGTGAAGCCAGTTAAAGACTCACATTATCGTTTCGTCTCGACTAAGCAGCCGTTTTCTATTCTAGAGCCTTGGTATTTGAGTAATTGGGCTGCAGCAAGCTTTATTGTCTTGTTGGCAGGGTTTGTGATTGCGTTGGTATTTTGGCGTTCCCGTTTTGTTACTTTCGCCAACCGCAAGCTTAAGGCTCAAGTGGCATTGAAGACCGATCAGTTGCGGCATCAAAGTCGAATTTTATTGGCAACTAACCAACAACTTAAAAAGCAGCTGGCGGTAAAAAATGTTCTCGTAACCCATACAGCTAGCGGGTTAGTTGAAGAGGTAAATCGCGCCGCTGCACTGATCCCTAATTGGCAAGAGAGTGATGAAATATCGCCCATCGTAGAGCTTCGTCAAGGGCTAGAGCAACTTGCTCAGGGTCATGAGAATAGCCAAGCGACATATTACGATTTGGTTCTCGTTTTAGAGTCAGTGTTAACCGCATGGAAAGATGATCTTGCCAAGGCAGGTATTGAGCTCGAGGTCAGCTTAAACACTAAGCAGCGATATATCACACTGAATTACTTCAATCTCGATATTGTCTTTAATAGCTTGGTGGCCAGTGCAATCAAACGGAATTTTAAGTCTCAACGTATGCTTATTTTAGTTGAGGAGGTTCAACAGCAACTTGTGGTCACATTGCGTGATTTTGGGATGCCGTTCCCTAAGTGGGCAGTAGCCAATCCTGATACCGGTGTAACTCAGTCGACAGATCTAAACATTGAGAAACTACCAATCCTTGTACAACAGAGTGGTGGTGAGCTGAAGGCATTCATATCGGATTCGCAAAATGTTGTGCAGCTGCTTTGGCCAATTGAGTACCAAGCCTCTCAGAAAGTCACCGAAAGCACTTTAGAGCAGATAGAAACGATTAAACATCCTGTGCTTACGCAAGAGCAGCAGAAAATGAGCGCTGAACAAGAGTGGAAGAACCGTGTCACTCTATTAGTTGGTGAGCATTACTCTGATGCAGAGTTTGGCACGGCTTCTGCTGCACGCTTGCTATACATGTCCGAGCGCAGTTTACAGCGTCGCTTTAAGTCTGCTTTCGACAAGACGTTTAAAGAGCACTTGAACCAAGTACGTTTGGAGCATGCTTGTGAAAGACTGTTAGCTGGTGAGAAAGTGTCTGACGTGGCTTTCAATTCCGGATTCAATGACCCGTCGTATTTCAGCCAGAGATTTAAACACCACTTTGGTATGTCACCTTCGAAGTTTGCTGAAAATAGTGACGACTAATAGAAATACTAATGAGCCTCGATATATATCGGGGCTTTTTTATGCTTCTGAGATACGAGATACGAGATACGAGATACGAAAGAATAGACGATTGATTAACGAGGAGAGAGGTAGAGAAGATAAGAAAAAAAATATCGTGGTATAGCCGGGGGGACTATACCACGGGTGTCAAAGACACCTTCGCTTGCTGCCGGAGTGATACAGCGAAAGCTATATCACCTCTGGAATAAAGTTAAAGAGAAGGAGTTTCTCTTCGTTGGAATTAACTATACGGGGTAGCACTTATTTTCCTTATAAAATTAACGACATCATGATGTAACAAATCCGACATATTCTTAAGTTATTGATTTTTGATTATTTATTTGTGTTTGGTTGATTTCATACTCTTACGGTAGTTTTCTGTGAGTGTTGAAAATAACGGAATTGACGTAGCGTGTTTTGACGAAATTTACGAGTGTCTATTTTCGAAAACTTTGATTTCACACATTATTATTATGGTTATTGATGTGTATTATCGCGTTAATAACAATATTTCTCATTATCAATATCTCTACTGGATGCTTATGAAACTGTCACAGCTTGAGCAAGGTAAAGCGGCTACTGTTGTAGCGCTCACTGGATTATCTCCCGATGTCAGAAAAAAACTTATGGTCATGGGGGTTCTTCCGAAAACCCAAGTCACTCTGGTTCGTCGTGCACCAATGGGGGACCCATTGCAGGTTGAAGTTAGAGGTGTCTCTATTGCTATTCGTCAAAACATTGCCCAGCAGATCGAGGTGAGCCAATGAGTTATCAAGTATTGACGGTTGGTAACCCGAACAGTGGTAAAACAACACTGTTTAATGCTTTAACCGGTGCTAAGCAGCATGTGGGTAACTGGGCTGGTGTGACTGTAGAGAAAAAGACAGGTACATACAGTCATGCAGGCGATCAGTTTAAACTGACTGATCTTCCAGGTATCTACGCTTTAGATAGTGGTAATGACAGTAACAGTATTGATGAATCTATCGCTTCTCGTGCTGTACTTACTCATCCTGCTGATGTGATCATCAATGTTGTCGATGCGAGTAGCTTAGAGCGCAGCTTATACATGACACTCCAATTGCGTGAGATGGGACGTCCAATGATTGTTGTACTCAACAAGATGGATGTGCTTAAGCGTGAGCGTCAGGTTCTCGATCAGAAAGCTCTAGAAAAAGCATTAGGTTGCCCTGTTTTAAGCCTATCAGCAAACGACAAATCACAAGTTGCTCGCTTCAAAGAGAAGTTGCATAGATTGTTGGTTCAAGGTGTCAGCCTAGAGCCTATCACGATTGACTATGAAGAAGCGTTTGAAGCGTTAATACCACAAGTCGAAACAAAATTTGATGATACAGATGTATCGCATCGTGCGCTTGCTATTCGTGCCCTTGAAAATGATTACCTAGTTTTGAATAGCTTAGCGCCAAATGACCGTCAGCAGATTGATGCCATAAGAGCCGGTACCCTTCTCGATATCGACTTAGCAGTGGCAGATGCAAAATACACTATGCTGCATGAGCTTTGTAAGCGCGTGCGCCGTAGCGAAGGTAAGTTGAGCCGAAATTTCACAGAAAAAGCTGACCAACTGATTCTGAATAAGTGGGTAGGCATTCCGTTCTTCTTCTTAGTGATGTATCTGATGTTCATGTTCTCCATTAACATCGGTAGTGCATTCATCGACTTCTTTGACATTGGCGTTGGTGCACTGTTGGTCGATGGTGGTCACTACTTATTGGATGATCATGTACCGGTTTGGCTAGTGACTATCTTAGCGGATGGTATCGGTGGTGGTATTCAAACGGTCGCCACCTTTATCCCTGTGATTGCTTGCTTGTACTTGTTCCTTGCTGTTTTAGAGAGTTCAGGTTACATGGCTCGCGCCGCGTTTGTTCTTGATAAAGTGATGCAGAAAATTGGTCTGCCGGGGAAAGCTTTTGTACCTCTAGTGTTGGGTTTCGGTTGTAACGTTCCTTCTATTATGGCGACACGTACTCTTGACCAAGAACGCGAGCGTAAACTTGCCGCTGCAATGGCTCCATTTATGTCATGTGGTGCACGTCTACCTGTGTACGCTCTATTTGCAGCAGCGTTCTTTCCGGGTGCGGGTCAGAACATCGTATTTGCTCTCTACTTACTGGGTATTGTAGCGTCTATCTTTACTGGCTTATTCCTGAAGAATACGCTTTACCCAGGCAGCAGCGACAGTCTAGTTATGGAGATGCCAGACTACGAATTGCCAACCATGCAAAACGTAATGCTGAAAACATGGCAAAAGCTGAAGCGTTTTGTTCTGGGTGCAGGTAAAACCATTGTTATGGTCGTTGCAGTACTAAGCTTCCTTAACTCTCTGGGTACTGATGGCTCATTCGGTAACGAAGACAGCGAAAACTCAGTTCTTTCAAAAGCGGCTCAAGTGGTCACGCCTGTGTTTGCGCCAATCGGTATTCAAGAAGAGAACTGGCCAGCGACGGTAGGTATCATTACAGGTATCTTCGCTAAAGAGGCGGTAGTGGGTACATTGAACAGTTTGTACACAACCCCTTCAGATGAAGAAGTTGCGGAGTTTGATTTAGCGGGCAGCCTGTATGAGGCGGTAATGACAATTCCAGATAACCTAGCAGGTCTAAGCTATTCAGATCCTCTAGGTATCGAAGTCGGTGATCTTTCAGATTCAAGCGCTGTAGCCGAAGAGCAAGAAGTTAATACATCTATCTTCGGCAACTTGAAAGAGAAGTTTGCCTCTAGCCACGCAGCATTTGCGTACCTAATTCTTATCTTACTATACACTCCTTGTGTGGCTGCGATGGGCGCATACGTAAGAGAGTTTGGCCAAATGTTTGCTCGCTTTATTGCTGTTTGGACAATGGCGCTAGGCTACTTTGGTGCGGCTTTCTATTACCAAGCAGCTAATTTCGCTGCTCACCCAATCTCAAGTGCAGTTTGGATGGTAGTGATTGTGGTTGGCTTTGTTGTCACTTACATCGGCTTTAAAAAGCTGGGTAAAAAACAGCGCGCACTAGAGGTTCAATTCGCATGATTTTAAGAGAGTTACATCAATACATTACCGAGCAAGGTAGTGCGGCTCGTAAGGAGCTTGCGGCTAAGTTTGGCATGAGTGAAGATGGCGTTGATGCGATGCTCCATGTCTGGATAAAAAAAGGGAAAGTGAGTCGACTGGTGGATACTAATCAACATGGCCACACCACCCGCATTCGGTACACCATTAATCAACAAAACGGTTTATCACTCAACGTGATGATGTAGTTCTTAAGATGAAAATGAAAAAACCGCAGTCATAGAATGAAATGACTGCGGTTTTTGTTTTTATAGCTTTTGAAATATAGAGCTCAAAGATAGAACATTCTGGATACGTGTCAGCAGTGCAGCTTGTAATTCTTCACTGCGCTGTTCACCCTTGGTGTTGCCCCATACTGGGCCCGGCCAAGCGATGTCGTCCTTAAAACGAGCAATATGATGGATGTGTAGCTGCGGCACCATATTACCTAGTGCACCTAAGTTAAGTTTGTCTGGCTGAAAAGTCGCTTCTAGAGCTTGGCTTACCGCTTGTGACTCATGCAAGAATTGTTGTTGCTCTTTCATCGGCAGGTGATGAAGTTCTTTTAGGTTGGCACGTTTTGGTACAAGGATAACCCAAGGCACGGCATTGTCTTTATGTAGCAAGGCAAGGCTTAGTGGAAACTCACCAATAACAGTGGTGTCTTTTGCTAATTGAGGATGAAGTTCGAAGCTCATGATCTTTCCAATTAATTGTTTTAGTTGAGTATAAAGTTGGAATGAGAATGTGGCTAGCGCTTACGTTCTTAATAAGCAGATTCCCTATCACGTTCGTTCCTCACTGTAGGGAATGACGATTAGGGAGAGTGATGGCGCATCATTGGTGCCGCTTTGGAATCACCGCTCTTATTCCTGTCATCTCCTAAAGCGACGAAGGAGCGTAGTAGGAGATCTCTTACTATGAACGCCAGTGTGTACCAGCGCTTGGGCAGAAACCAGACCTCCAAATAAAACAAAAGGTTGACGCTTTCACGCCAACCTTTCTAATTATCTCGAATCTCGAATCTCGAATCTCGAATCTTGAATCTCGAATCTCGAATCTCGAATCGCTTACATACGCTCTAGAGTATCGATACCCAGTAGAGACAGACCTTGCTTGATTGTCTTCGCTGTCAGTGCAGCAAGCTTAAGACGGCTTTGTTTAATAGCTTCGTCTTCAGCAACTAGGATAGGGCACGCTTCGTAGAAGCTAGAGAATTGACCAGCAAGTTCGAATAGGTAAGTACACATGATGTGCGGCTGACCTTCACGAGCAACAGACTGAACCGCTTCTTCAAATTGTAGAAGTTTTGCGATAAGTGCTTTCTCTTTCTCTTCAGTGATCTTGATTTCACCTTCAAGCGAGTCCATAGAAATGCCGGCTTTTGCGAATACAGAAGCAACACGAGTGTAAGCGTACTGCATGTATGGTGCAGTGTTACCTTCAAACGCAAGCATGTTGTCCCAGTCGAACACGTAGTCAGTAGTACGGTGCTTAGAAAGATCCGCGTATTTAACCGCTGCCATAGCAACTGTGTTTGCGATAGTTTTCTTTTCGTCTTCCGCTAGCTCAGGGTTCTTAGATTCGATCAGTTGTGCTGCACGAACTTCTGCTTCATCAAGAAGATCAGCAAGACGAACCGTACCACCTGCACGAGTCTTGAATGGCTTACCATCTTTACCTAGCATCATGCCGAATGCGTGGTGCTCAAGAGATACAGACTCAGGGATGTAGCCCGCTTTACGAACGATAGTCCAAGCTTGCATTAGATGCTGGTGTTGACGAGAGTCGATGAAGTAAAGAACACGGTCTGCACCTAGCTCTTCGTAACGGTACTTAGCACATGCGATATCGGTTGTCGTGTATAGGAAACCGCCGTCGCGTTTCTGGATAATAACGCCCATTGGGTCGCCATCTTTGTTCTTGTACTCATCTAGGAAAACAACTTGTGCGCCATCATCTTCTTGAGCAATACCTTGAGCTTTCAGGTCTTCAACGATTGCAGGAAGCATGTCGTTGTACTTACTTTCACCCATCACATCATCACGAGTTAGAGATACGTTTAGACGGTCGTAGTTACGCTGGTTTTGAATCATTGTGATATCAACCAGTTTCTTCCACATCTCTGCGCAGAACTCGTCGCCGCTTTGTAGTTTCACTACGTAATTACGTGCTTTAACTGCAAACTCTTCGTCTTCGTCGTATAGCTTCTTAGACTCACGGTAGAAAGCTTCAAGGTCAGAAAGCTCCATAGAAACTTCGCCAGACTCTTGTTGTACACGCTCAAGGTTTGCGATAAGCATACCGAACTGAGTACCCCAGTCACCAATGTGGTTTGCACGGATAACGTTGTGGCCTAGGAATTCTAGAGTACGAACAACGGCATCACCGATGATGGTAGAACGTAGGTGACCAACGTGCATCTCTTTAGCAACGTTTGGTGCAGAGTAGTCAGCAACGATAGTTTGAGCTTCAGCCGCTGCAACGCCTAGACGAGAATCAGCCAAGGCTGCGTCTGCTTGTTGTGCAAGGAAAGCTTCATCTAGAAAGATGTTTAGGAAACCAGGGCCTGCGATTTCAACTTTAGAAGCGATACCGTCTAGGTTTAGAACGTCCAATACTTTCTGAGCAAATTCTCGTGGGTTAGTGCCTAGTCGCTTTGCAACGCCCATTACGCCGTTTGCTTGGTAGTCACCAAATTGTGGTTTTGCAGATTGGCGAACAGCCGCAGGAGAGCCTGCAGGTGCGCCAGCGGCTTCTAGAGCCTGAGATACTTTGTCATTAATCAGTGCTTGGATATTCACACGCGTTTCCTTCAATTCAAGGATGATAAGAGTGGTCGTTACTTCGGAGTCAGCTAAGGTTAAGGTGCAATTTACTTAACGCTTTAGTGACGAAATGAACAACAGACTCTGTTTGAGTTCACAAAAATGGCGGTAATGATACCAATTTTGTTGGCCTTCTTATAGGGCGGATTGATAGAAAATTTACATTTCCTTTAACCCAATAAACGCAATTACCGTAGAGATTTCAAAACAACGCTCAATAGAAGGCTTGTTGCAAAAAATAGAGCTGCTACCATGCGCGCATCAGATTTGGAGAAAGTAGATTATGACGCTCACGCAAGCACAATTAGAACCGCGACAGATGATTGAACGCCTAGATGATTTTATGGGCAGAATCGAAGAGTTTGGTAGTAAGCTAGGGTTAGATCTAAGCTTTGCTCAAGCAGACCATATTGCAATGAGGGTTAACGAGACCGCTTTAGCAAAAGCAGCGCATGAGGCGTGGTCGGGTTATGGTGAAACCATTTCTCAGGCGATAATCAATGGTCGCCCAATTGTTGTGATTGCTTTTGACGAACCATTAAAGAGCCGAGGTTGGTCGATTGAGTGTCTAGAATTGCCATATCCGGCAGAAGGTAAGATTTACCCAAGCCAAGATTGGGAACATGTTGAGTTTGTTATTCCATCTCATGCACAAACGGCTGATGAGTACTTAGCGGACCTTAAAGACACTTACCCGCAGTTCGCTGCTAACTTTGCAACGTTGGCAGAGCAAGGCGTTAAGATCAAACTCTCTAGTCCGAAAGGTGAAGGCGAGCGTTTGAATAACCCAACCGTTGCGTTTAAGCATCAAGGAGTTTGCATTAAACTGCACCCACACTCATTGAAGACGATTGTGGAATCAGAGCAGGATTAAATTTAGTTTTCGAAGATAGAGATTCCTGATCTCGCTTAGGCTCGTCGGAATGACGGCTAGGAGTAGGTGGCTCGTCATTCCCGATAGCGACGAAGGAGCGTAGTCGGGAATCTGTAACGACGAGTTCGGAAAATAGATACAAAAAACGCGTACTAGAGAAATCTATTACGCGTTTTTTATTTGTACTTGAAACGAAGGTTGCGAGTTACAGAATCACAGTCTTATTGCCGTAAACAAATACATGATCGTTGATCACCTTGTTTAGCGCCTTACTCAATACGTTCTTCTCTACGTCACGACCAGCCTGAGCCATATCTTTGGCACTGAAGTTGTGATCAACAGGGATCACGTCTTGCTTGATGATTGGACCTTCATCCAAGTCATTGGTTACAAAGTGAGCCGTAGCACCAATGATCTTCACACCGCGCTCATACGCTTGCTGATATGGCTTAGCACCAATAAACGCAGGTAGGAAGCTGTGGTGGATGTTAATGATCTTGTGGTTATATTTCTCGACAAAGCCCGGAGTTAATACACGCATATATTTAGCCAAAACAAGGTAATCAGCTTCGTATTGGTCAATCACTTCTAGCATTTTTTGCTCGTGCTCTTCACGGTTGAGCCCTTCATGAGAAACGTGGTGATAAGGGATGTCGAAGCGCTCAGTCAGGCTCTGTAGAATATCGTAGTTGCCAACAACAGCGGCAATTTCAACGTCAAGGCTACCATCGAAAGTCTTCATCAGAATGTCACCTAGACAGTGCGCTTCTTTGGTCACTAGCACTACAATACGTTTGCGTGAGGAGCCCACTAGCTTGCGCTTAGCATTGTCTGGTAGCGCTTGATCTAAATCGGCAAGAAAGGTCTCGTCATTGAAATACCCTTCAAGCTCAGTGCGCATAAAGAAGTGGCCGCTGGTGTTATCTACAAACTCGTTGTTGTGGATGATGTTGAGTTGATGCTTGTAACAAATGTTGGTGATTTTAGAGATTAGTCCCGGCGCATCGGTACAATGCGTCAGCAGTGTTTTCTTTTCCATTTCCATCTTACTTCCATGAAATATTTTTATTCTTTAAAAATTTATACAGTCAGTCGAACGGTGAACTTTGCTGTAATATGACCGTTATAATTAATCTATTATCTGACGACTTTCAACAAAATAGTTGGAAGATGGTTTGCTTTCATGGATATCCTAATAGGAATCGACTAGAGGTGTCTGTTTTACCACTTATTCATGTGCTTAATCTTTCTATCATACAGATGCACTCGGCATTCCACTGTCTCCTCAAACCTGCCATACTTCACGGTCAGATTCCTCAACCTGTACACGGTTTTCTCCAAGTTCGTAAATTATGATATCCAAAACGTTTTCTGCTGATGGCGCGCTAGGTAAAGCAATTCCCGGTTTTCAGCCGCGACAAGCTCAGCTTGATATGGCCGAAGCGGTTTCTAATGCAATCAAAGATTCAAGTCAGTTGGTGGTTGAAGCTGGGACTGGTACAGGTAAAACTTTTGCTTACTTAGTTCCCGCTTTGTTGAGTGGTAAGAAGACCATCATAAGTACGGGTTCCAAAAACCTTCAAGAGCAGCTTTTCCACCGCGACCTTCCGCTAATGACCGACGCGCTCGGCTTTTATGGACAAGCGGCACTGCTAAAAGGGCGTTCTAACTATTTGTGCTTGGATAGACTCAGTCGTCAGATGGTTGAGAGCCACGGTACACACACAGACCCAACACTGCTTGCACAGTTAGTCAAGGTGCGCAGCTGGTCGTCATCGACGCAAACGGGCGACCTTGGTGACTGTGACGATATCGCGGAAGATAGCCCAATTATCCCGACAATTACCTCCACGAATGACAATTGTTTAGGTAAAGAGTGTCCAAGCTATACAGATTGCTTTGTTCTTAAGGCTCGAAAGAAAGCGATGGATTCGGATGTGGTTGTGGTGAACCACCATCTATTCTTGGCGGATTTGGCGATCAGAGAAACCGGCTTTGGTGAGCTGATCCCCGATGCGGATGTCTTTATCTTCGATGAAGCCCATCAACTGCCAGATATTGCGAGTGAGTATTTTGGTCAATCGGTGTCGAGCCGCCAGATACATGAACTCGCGAAAGACATTGAGATTGGCTATCGCACCGAAGCCAAGGATATGCGCCAGCTACAAAAAGTGGGTGATAGGCTGGTTCAGTCTGCCGCAGATCTCAGAATTGTACTGGGTGATACCGGTTTTCGGGGCAACTGGCGTGAAGCACTGAAATCTGAGTCGATTGCCCGTGAATTGGTGCGTATGCAAGATGCGCTTGAGTTGGCGGTTGATGTTTTGAAGCTTGCTCTTGGGCGAAGCCAATTATTAGACACCGCGTTTGAGCGTGCCACTATGATTAAGGCTCGCATTGAGCGCGTTTGCGATGTCTCAATTACTGGTTATTCGTATTGGTATGACACCACGCCACGTCATTTTGCTCTGCATATTACGCCGCTGTCTGTGGCGGATAAGTTCCATGAACAGATCGAGCTCAAACCGGGAGCATGGATCTTTACATCGGCAACGCTCGCGGTATCGGATGATTTTGACCATTTTACCTCTCGTCTTGGCTTAAAACCGAGCCAGCAGTTCTCGCTACCAAGCCCGTTTGAATACCCGAAACAGGCGCGTTTATGCGTACCTCGCTATTTGCCGGAACCAAACAGTCCGGGGCTGGCGGATAAACTGGTGCGTATGCTTTCCCCTGTGATTGAACAGAACCAAGGACGCTGCTTTTTTCTTTGTACCTCACACAGCATGATGCGCGAACTTGGCGAACGCTTTAGAGAAACGTTGAGCGTCCCAGTATTGCTACAAGGGGAAACCAGTAAGCAAAAAACCTTGGCTGAGTTTATGGAGTTAGGTAACGCGTTGCTGGTGGCGACTGGCGCATTTTGGGAGGGGATAGATGTTAGGGGCGATGCGTTAAGCTGTGTTATCATCGACAAATTACCCTTTACGGCACCGGATGATCCCTTGCTCAAAGCGCGGATGGAAGATTGTAAGCTTAAAGGAGGCGATCCATTTGCTCAGGTTCAACTGCCTGATGCGGTGATCACCCTTAAGCAAGGTGTCGGGCGATTGATCCGTGATAAGAGCGACAGTGGCGCACTGATCATTTGCGATAATCGTTTAGTGACTCGGGATTATGGCGGCATTTTCCTGGGGAGTTTACCTCCTATTCCACGTACCCGAGATTTAGGGGTAATTAAAGAATTTCTAGCCAAAGCCGACGAATCATAAGTGACGCTTTGGCCACTGTTTTTAGATTTAGATAACGAATATTTGAGACATAAATGAGCGCAAAAATTCTTGCAGTAGATACAGCAACGGAAAACTGTTCAGTAGCATTGATGGTGGGAGAGCAAGTGTTCGCCCGCAGTGAAGTAGCACCACGTGACCATACCAAGAAAGTACTGCCTATGGTTGATGAAGTACTGAAAGAAGCCGGATTGACTTTAGCTGAGCTTGATGCGATTGCATTTGGTCAAGGCCCTGGTAGCTTTACTGGCGTGCGTATTGGTATTGGTATCGCACAAGGTTTAGCATTTGGTGCTGACCTGCCAATGATTGGTGTATCGACACTGGAAGCTATGGCGCAATCAAGCTACCGTCAGTTTGGTGATACCCATGTTGCAAGTGCCATTGACGCACGTATGAGCGAAGTTTACTGGGCTCGTTACAGTCGTGAACAAGACGGTCGTTGGTCTCTGGTTGATGAAGAGTGCGTTATCCCACCGCAAGAGCTTGTGAACCAAATTGAAGCAGACCAAAACACTTGGGCAAAGGTTGGTACAGGTTGGGCTGCGTACGCAGAGTACATGGATACGCTATCATTAACGACGAAGCCAAGTGATGTTCTTTACCCAGAGGCGCAAGACATGGCGTTTATCGCACAGTTTGCATTTGTGGCGGGTAAAGCGGTTCCAGTTGAAGAGTCTGAGCCTGTTTATCTACGTGACAAGGTGGCGTGGAAAAAACTTCCTGGTCGTGAATAGCTTTCTGTTCGTGATTAGCTTTCTGTTTGTGATTAGCTTCTAGGCTGAAAATAGCTTCTGGGTTGAAAGTAACTTCTTGGGTGCGAACAGTTTCTTGGTCGCAAATAAGCGACTGAGTCACGAACAAATAAAAACGTCATAACTTTTACAAGGTTCTGATAACCCATGACTCTAGATAGCGCATATTTAGAGTCATACCGAGGCAGAGATTGAGTGAATGGTATCAATTAATGGTTTACCTCCTTCTTCGATAGGCAATACATCTAAAGCCAATCGTACCAATAAGAAGAATCAGGTAAAGAAAACCGATGCAAAGACCTCAGTGGCACAACCCACTAAGGTAGCCAATGCTGTCTCGCACTCTATTCGTCATGTTCAAGAATCAGATATTCATCGAGCTCAAGTTCAGTACGACCTTCCTGAAGGGCGAGGACGAAAAGCGATGGAAGAGTATATGGATGTTATGAATCAGGCGAAAAAAGAGGAACTTACAAGACTCATCGGTGTCGATATTTATATATAAAAACATCAATTTATCTTCTACTTTAAGGGTTAAAACCATGTCGATTTCCCCTGCAAAGTTGCGCCTCTTTGCCCTTGGCTTATTCTCTGTGTTGATGGTCGGGTGTTCATCCCTACCTACAGAACTTGAAACCTCATCTGAAACCGTGATTACTGACTACCAAGAGTGGGTAAATCAACTGCCTGATGCTAAGGATGTCCGTCTAGGCGGTGTGATAGCTAAAGTCACTAATCTTAAAGATAAATCACGCGTTGAAGTGGTAAATATGCCTATTTCAAGCAGTGGTAAGCCAGATCTTGATGCTGAACCAAGTGGTCGCTTCGTCGCTTATGTTGATGGTTATATTGAGCCTCTAAGCTTTGCAGAAGGTCGCTTGGTGACATTTGTGGGTCAATCGGCAGGTTCGGAAAATGGTAAAATTGGCGAGTTCCCGTATACATTCCCAGTGATGAATGTTGATAACCAGCGCCTATGGCAAATCACCGAGCGTGTAATTGTGAATGACTTTGCTCCAACGTACTACTCGTGTCGTAGCCTACATTGCCGTAGTTTCCACACCATGCCTAGACAAGGTCGAGTGGTACAAGACTTAGAGTAGTCATTGGAGTGAGCGACTATGTCTCTCGCTTGAATAGACAAGATTAAGGAATGATCATAACGGATGATTGAAAAATCCTATTCACTCCCAAGTGGCACCATGGTGTGCCAAGAGCTTGGAAATCCAGAAACGGCCGCTTTGACGGTCGTTTTTGTTCATGGCTGGTTAGATAATTCGGCCAGTTTTACCTCTGTGATGCAGGCAATGCATACCCAGTCGAACCACTATCACATGGTGGCGATCGATCTGTTTGGGCACGGACACTCCTCGCACAAACCCGGCAGTTATTACCCTTTTCATGACTATATCGATGATTTACATCAGTTGGTGGGTAAATTATCGCCAAACAGACTGGTACTAGTAGGACATTCGCTTGGTGCATTGATCGCAAGTTGTTATAGTGCCGCCTTTCCTGAAATGGTGTCTGGATTAATCCAAATTGAAGGTCACGGACCTCTTTCTGAAGCTCCCCAAGCAGCGGTCTCTCGGTTGCGAGATGGGGTACTCAGTCGTCAACGACAGCGAAGAAAGCCTTCACGTCCATTAGTCAGTCTAGAGGACGTCATTAAGCTGAGATCTCATGCTAATCAAATTGCACCAGATTTGATCGCTCCCGTCGTTGTTCGAGGCATTGCCCAAATTGAGGGCGTTTGGCAGTGGCGTAGCGATCCAAAATTGAAGTGTGATTCTGTCTATCGAATGTCTCAAGCACACGCTGATGCGATTAACGAGGCGATAGAATGCCCTCAACTGATAATTTTGGGAAATGAAGGATTTAAGGATTTACAGCATAATCGCTACAAATCCACTCAAAATCCCCCAATTATCGAGATGATTTCAGGCGGACACCACTGTCATTTAGAGAACCCAGAGTCAGTTTCAGAGCTAATTCTTGGTGTAGTTAACAAAATTTAAACAAGTGTTTGAGCCTTTTAGTGCTCATGCACTAAAGCTGTGCTGTAATATCGCCATGATAAATAGCGGCGAAACAGTCGTCAGCTGATAAACGAGGAGTAACATCGTGGATAAACCTTGGCTTTCACGTTATCCAAGTGACGTACCAGAGCAGATCAACCCAGATCAGTACCAATCTTTAGTTGAGATGTTTGAGCAGTCTGTACAGAAGTACGCCGATCAACCTGCATTCGAAAACATGGGCTCGGTCATGACATTCCGTAAGCTCGAAGAGCGTAGCCGTGCTTTCGCCGCTTACTTACAGAACGATCTGAAACTGCAAAAGGGCGATCGCGTCGCTCTAATGATGCCAAACCTACTGCAATACCCAATTGCACTATTTGGTGTACTGCGTGCTGGTATGATTGCCGTTAACGTAAACCCTTTGTACACACCACGTGAACTTGAGCATCAGCTAAACGACTCGGGCGCAAAAGCGATTGTTATCGTTTCGAACTTCGCGAGTACGCTCGAGAAAGTGGTCGATAACACTCCTGTGAAGCACGTAGTACTGACTAGTCTTGGTCAAATGCTACCGCGCGCGAAGGGTACAGTTGTCGATTTCGTAGTGAAGTACGTAAAAGGCATGGTTCCTAAATACGATCTTCCGGGTGCAATCTCATTCCGTAAGGCACTGCATAAAGGTCGCCGCCTACAATACGTAAAACCATTCATGTCTGGTGATGACATCGCGTTCTTGCAGTACACCGGTGGTACTACGGGTGTCGCGAAAGGCGCAATCCTGACGCATCGCAATATGATCGCGAATGTTCTGCAGGCGAAAGGCGCATACGGCCCTGTATTGAATGAAGGGCGTGAGTTGGTGGTAACGGCACTGCCTCTTTACCACGTGTTTGCACTGACAGTAAACTGTTTACTGTTCGTTGAAATGGGTGGTCGTAACCTACTAATTACTAACCCTCGTGATATCCCGGGCTTCATCAAAGAGCTACAGAAAGTACCATTCACGGCGATTACCGGTGTAAACACACTGTTTAATGCGCTTGTGAATAACGAAGATTTCCATGAACTGGACTTCAGCAACTTACGTCTATCTGTAGGGGGCGGCATGGCTGTTCAACGCGCTGTGGCTGAGCAATGGAAAAAGGTAACAGGTATTCACCTACTGGAAGGTTACGGTCTAACGGAATGTTCTCCACTGGTTACGGGTAACCCTTACGATCTTAAAGATTACACCGGCGCTATTGGCCTACCTGTGCCGTCGACAGATGTTCGCATCATTGATGACGAAGGTAATGTTGTTGCGAATGATCAAGTGGGTGAGCTGCAAGTACGTGGCCCTCAAGTGATGCAAGGCTACTGGCAGCGTCCTGAAGCGACCAAAGAAGTGATCGATCATGATGGCTGGTTGTCGACAGGTGATATCGTTAAGTTTGATGATGAAGGTTTACTGCACATCGTTGATCGTAAGAAAGATATGATTCTGGTATCTGGCTTTAACGTTTACCCTAACGAAATTGAAGACGTCGTTGCTCTGCACGGTAAGGTGCTGGAAGTCGCGGCAATTGGTCAACCACACGAAGTTTCCGGTGAGCTTGTGAAGGTTTACGTGGTTAAGCGTGATCCAAGCCTGACTAAGGAAGATGTGATTGCGCACTGTCGTGAACACCTAACAGGCTACAAAGTGCCAAAACTGGTTGAGTTCCGTGATGATCTACCAAAGACCAACGTAGGTAAGATCTTGCGCCGCGTGCTGCGCGAAGAGAACGATGCGGAGCTTGCTAAACGTGCAAGTGCATAACTGATGGTCTTACCGCTTAATCTAAGCGGTTAATGTAAATTAGTGATAGAATGCCGACAGTGAATGTCGGCATTTTTGTATCCGGCGGAATAATTAAATCAGTGAGAGTTTTTGTGAACTATCAAATCATTACCCAATTGAAAGACCTTGAACGTGTATGTCAGCAAGCCCGTGAAGCCGATGTTGTGATGCTTGACACCGAGTTTGTCCGCACCAGAACTTACTACCCGCAGTTAGGTTTGATTCAATTATTTGATGGTGAAACTCTGTCTTTGATTGACCCAATCGCCTTGGATGAGATGACTCCGTTTGTATCATTACTGAAAGATGCTTCGGTAATGAAGGTGTTACATGCTTGTGGTGAAGATCTAGAAGTGTTCCAAAATGCGTTTGGTTGTACGCCAACACCAATGGTGGATACGCAAATCATGGCTGCTTTCTTGGGGCACGGTTTATCGACGGGGTTTGCAGCCCTGGTGTCCGAATTTGTTGGCATTGACCTTGATAAGAGCGAATCACGCACCGATTGGTTAGCGCGCCCGCTATCTCAAAAGCAGCTTGATTATGCAGCAGCGGATGTTTACTACTTGTTGCCAATGTACAACAAGCTGCTAGAAAAAGTGATGCAAGCTGGCTGGTGGGACGCTGCGCAGCAAGAGTCTGAGCTGCAAGTTAGTAAGCGTATTCGTTCAATTGAACCAGAGAACGCTTACCTAGACATTAAAGGGGCTTGGCAGTTAAAACCTAAGCAACTGGCTATTTTGAAACCTTTGGCAACTTGGCGACTCAAAGAGGCGATTAAGCGCGACCTAGCGTTAAATTTCATTTTCAAAGAGCAAGATCTTTGGGCGGTAGCACGTTTTGCTATTAAGAATCCAAAGCGCATGGAAGAGGAAGGTTTTGATTTCCGCTCGGTGCGTCGCCACGGCGCGAAAATTAGCTCTATCGTAAAGCTGGCAGAACACACACCAGAAGAAGAGTATCCAGCGGTTGTCGAACGTTTGATGGACTTCCCTGGTTACAAGCAGATGTTTAAAGTCCTCAAAGATGAAGTGAAGAAAGCATCTCAACACAGTGGTTTGGCGACTGAGTTTATCGCGTCTAAAAAACAGCTTAATCAAGTATTAAGCTGGGTTTGGAAGCACGATCGCAACCCAGAAAAATTGCCAGATGTGATGCAAGGCTGGCGCTTAGATGTGGTTGGCGAGAAGTTGAACAAAGCTATTAAATAGCACGACTATTGAACACACAGACGTAAAAAAAGAGAACTTCGGTTCTCTTTTTTATTCCACCTTTTTTGCAGATAGCGATGATTACTTATCGTCTTCTGGCAGTTTCACGTTCAGTTCCAATACAGAGATGTCGTCATCTTTGTGTTCGAACGTAAGGTCAACCATTGATGGATCAACCTCAACGTATTTGGCAATGCACTTTAAGATGTCTTCTTTAAGCTGCGGAAGGTACGAAGGCGCAGGATCGTCATGGCTACGACGTTCTGCAACAATGATCTGCAAACGCTCTTTCGCTAGGTTGGCTGTGGTTTTCTTCTGTGGTCGAAAAAACTCCAGTAATGACATAGTTGATTAGCCTCCGAATAGTCGTTTGAAGATGCCTTTCTTTTCTTCCGTCAAGAAGCGGAAGTCCACTTGGCTGCCGAGTAGACGGTCTACAGTATCGCTGTAAGCCATGCCTGCGTCGGTCGCTTCATCAAAGATAACAGGTACACCTTTGTTGGATGCGTTAAGTACTGCTTGGCTCTCTGGAATAACACCCAGCAGAGAAATGTGCAGGATCTCTTCCACATCTTCCACACTCAGCATTTCACCTTGGGTAACGCGTGCTGGGTTGTAACGAGTAAGAAGTAGGTGAGTTTTTACTGGCTCTAAGCCTTCTTCAGAGCGGCGAGACTTGGAATCCAAAATACCTAGAATACGGTCTGAATCTCGTACCGAAGAAACCTCTGGGTTAGTCGTCACAATCGCTTCATCTGCAAAGTAAAGTGCCATCAGAGCGCCTTGCTCAATACCTGCTGGAGAGTCACAGATGATGAAGTCGAAGCCCATGTCATCTAGCTCATCAAATACACGACGAACACCGTCTTTAGTGAGCGCATCTTTATCGCGAGTTTGAGAGGCTGGAAGAATGTATAGATTGTCGGTGCGCTTGTCTTTGATCATCGCTTGATTCAGAGTCGCTTCACCATTGATAACGTTGACGAAATCGTAAACGACACGACGCTCACAGCCCATGATAAGATCGAGGTTACGCAGACCAATATCAAAGTCGATAACCGCTGTTTTCTTTCCTTTCAACGCTAAACCTGAGGCAATAGCTGCACTGGAGGTCGTTTTACCTACACCGCCTTTACCTGACGTTACAACGATAATGCGTGCCATTATTTTTTCCTTTTATTTCTTTATAGTGCGAGTACGTCAACACGTAGTACGTCGTTGTCCATGCTGAACATGGTCTTCTTCTGCCAGTACTCGCTTTCAATTTGATCGCTGAGCCAGTAGTTGCCTGCAATGGAAACCAGCTCGGCTTGTAAATCGTTACAGATAATCTTTGCTTCAGTTTGACCGCTTGCGCCTGCAATTGCGCGGCCGCGTAATGTGCCATGAATATGAATACTGCCATCCGCAATCACTTCCGCTCCAGCACTGACGTGACTCAAAATTAATAGGTCACCATCTTTAGCATAGACCTGTTGTCCAGAACGAATCGGAGTTCTTACCACTTTTGTGGGCGCCATCTTAGCTGGAGCCTGTGAAGGGGACTTGCTCGCCGTCATCACAGCGAAACCAGCTTCTTTTGCTAGGTTTTGCATGCGCTTATCAGAACAACCCGTCACGCCGACAGGGATCATACCTGCTTGAGAGATGCCGTTTTTAAGTTGAAGGAAGTCTATATCACTAGCAACTTGACTGATGTTAATGACCACAGGAGCTGCAGCAAAAAAGTTTGGTGCTTGGTCGACTTTTTCTTGAAGGAATGACGCTGCATTTTCGACGTTATCATCGGATAAGTGCAAAACAGATAGCGTAAAGCTGCTACCTTTTAAATCTGGGTTACTAGACATCGAAAACTACAGGACCTCAATAACGGTTGGCTACAATTTCTTTCATCTTTACGATAAAGGGCATTGCCTGAAACTAGGTTTATCATGTTATATTCCCAGACCAAGCACAGCAAGTGATCTTGTTGTCAAATGGACGTTTTGTTCCCAATATTTCACCAACATAAACTATTGATCTCGCATGTGAGAGTTTTGTAGTCATAAACAGTTAAAAAAGGTTTGTCATGCTGTGTTCTATATATAAAAGCTCAAAAAAAGAAGGAACATACCTTTATATCCCTAAAAAGGATGATTTTTCACAAGTTCCTGACGCATTGATGGAAATGTTTGGTAAACCTACCTTCGTAATGGTCATCAAGATGGATGGTCGTAAACTGGCGCAAGTGAACATCGATAAAGTTCGTGAGTCTTTAGAAACCGACGGCTTCTTTTTACAATTGCCGCCACCACCAGTGAATGAACTTGAGTTGTACAAGGAGCGTAAAGCTCAACAAAACACTCAAGATGAAGAGTAGTCGTACTCACCTTATTCAGGGAGGAATGATCGTTGAGTAAATTATCGCAAACCCTAATTACCGTGTCGGCGTTGTTGGCTGGCAGTGCAGTGGCTCCGTTACACGCTAACGAGTTGAGTTTTGAGCAGTTTGTTGAAAAGCTAAAACAGCAGGGCTCAGAGCAAGGCATCTCTCAATCGATCATCGACCAAGCTTTTGATGGCGTGACATTTAAACCGCGTGCAGTGAAGGCGGATAAAAATCAGCCAGAGAAAAAACTGACGCTCGACGAGTACATCCCAAGAGCGGTTCCTGCTTGGAAGGTGAAACAAGCGCAGTCGCTTTACGATAAGCACTATACGGAGTTGAAACGCATCGGTGACGAGTATGGTGTTCAACCTCGCTTTATCGTTGCATTATGGGGCGTCGAGAGTAACTTTGGTACTTTTACGGGCAATTATCGTGTTATTGACGCGCTAACAACCCTGGCTTACGAAGGTCGTCGCGAGGCGTTCTTTACCAAAGAAGCGATGGCAGCACTGACCATTCTTGAAGAGGGACATATTGAGCCTCAAGACATGAAAGGGTCATGGGCTGGAGCGATGGGGCAACCTCAGTTTATGCCAAGCTCTTTTCTAGCTTATGCGGCGGATGGTAATGGTGACGGTAAGAAAGATATCTGGAATACCGAAGCCGATGTTTTTGCTTCAGCAGCGAATTATCTGAGCCAGTCTGGTTGGGATGATAAGTACACATGGGGAAGGCAGGTTAAAGTGCCTGCGAATATCTCTTTAGATATACAGGGCCGCTCGGAAGAGAAAGGTAAGTACCTTCAAGAGTGGTCAAAACTGGGTATTACGCGCTTTGATGGCAGCCCACTGCCCAAGCTTGATGAAGATATTAAAGCTTGGCTGATCATGCCAGACGACCAAACCGGGCGCTCTTATTTGGTTTACAACAACTACAATGTACTGATGAAGTGGAATCGTTCGTACTACTTTGCACTGGCAGTGAGTCACCTCGCTGATCGAATTAAGTTTAAATAGCTCAAGTTTAAACACATTGGCCAAGGCAAAGTGGCGCAAGCCAACAGATTAAAAAGGACTCTTCGGAGTCCTTTTGTTTTGGTGTTTTCAGATAAATGGTCTTTTTAGAATAGGCCGTTTCTTAAAGATAGATAGAGGGCAAGCGGAGTGTTAACAGACAGAGCGGCGCAAATGGTGATCTTTCACGCCTTGATCAAACACGGTGGTTTCACTAATGCAGCGAAGAGTCTCAATGTATCGGTATCACACATCAGTAAGCAGATTGCACTGTTGGAAGACAACATTGGGATTAAACTGGTTCAGCGTACGACACGTAGCCTAACGCTGACCGGAGCAGGCGAAGTGTTTTATCAGCACTGTGAGCAGTTATTTGGCACGCTTAAAGCTGCGCAAATGGATATGGAGAGTCAGCGCGATGATGTCTCCGGTAAGTTGCGAGTTGGGATCTCTCAATCGTTTGGTACTTTGCATGTCATTCCCGCTATCGATCAGTTGCGTCAGCTCTATCCACAGCTCAAAGTCGAGATTCACCTGTTCGATTATAAAGTGGATATGATTGAAGAGCGTTTGGATCTGTGGATCACCAATAATGAAGAATTGCCAGAAGGGTATATTGCCCAGCGATTAGCAGACAGCCAGTTTGTGGTGGCGGCATCACCGGATTATTTGATCAAAGCCGGCACACCAAGTTGCCCTTCGGAGCTGAGCGACCACAACTGTCTTATCTATCGTAGCCGTGAGCGTGATTACACCTCTTGGGCGTTCGATAACGGACAAGAAAGTTTATGTGTCACCGTAAGTGGTGATTACTCTGTCGATCTCGCAGAGGCGGTAAGAGACGCGGCTGTGGCAGGGTGGGGAATTGCTTATCTTGCGACTTACCTCGTCAAAGAGGAGTTTCGTAGTGGGCAATTGATTCAAGTCTTGCCGGAATGGAAAGCGAGCCAAATCATGCCATTTTTTGCCGTGTATCCGAGCCGCAAGAACATGCCGAAAAAACTATCGACCGTGATTGAGTTTCTTAAACAGCATATTGGCTCTCCAACTTATTGGGATCAAAATCTGAAAACTTGTGTTGAATTACACCGCTAACTGTCGCTGTTTTTGAAAATATAATTTCCATATGGAAAAAGTATTAAAAACAATCAATATAGTTTCAATTAATTCAATAGGTTAGATATTTCGGGTTAAAATCGCCTGTTGAACCAACATCCATGTAACAACCGCAACTTGCCGCAAACGATTTCCTCTATACAATGCGTCGCCTTTCCTACTACAACTTTTTCAGGTTTGACGCACATGGCATCCCTAATTGGAATCATTACTCTTTTAGTAATCGCTTGGTTACTATCTACGGACAGAAAAAATATTCAGCTGAGAACGGTGTCTCTTGCTTTCCTACTACAAGTTTCTTTTGCACTGCTTGTACTTTACGTGCCTATGGGCAAAGAAGTGCTTAATGGTGTTACAGGAGCAGTGTCGAGCTTAATCAATTATGGTCAAGAAGGTATCGGCTTCCTATTTGGTGGCCTAACCAATAGTGGTTTTGTATTTGCTATCAATGTTCTTGGTATCATTATCTTCTTCTCAGCTTTGATTTCGGGTCTGTACCATATTGGTTTCATGCCAAAAGTGATCAACCTAATTGGCGGCGCATTGCAGAAGCTGCTGGGTACAGGCCGAGCGGAGTCTCTTTCTGCTACGGCGAACATCTTCGTTGGCATGATTGAGGCACCACTGGTGGTTAAGCCTTACCTGAAGCATATGACTGATTCTCAGCTGTTTGCGGTAATGACTTGTGGCTTGGCATCGGTAGCTGGCGGTACATTAGTAGGCTATGCGTCTCTGGGCGTAGATCTGAACTACCTAATTGCAGCGGCATTCATGTCTGCGCCTGCAGGCTTACTGATGGCGAAGATTTTGGTTCCAGGTAGTGCCAATGAGATTCAAGAGAGCATTGAGTCAGATGTAGAAATTCCACGAGCAACCAACGTAGTTGAGGCAATGGCAGATGGGGCTATGTCTGGACTTCGTATTGCAGTCGCAGTGGGTGCAACACTTCTTGCCTTTGTCAGTGTGATTGCAATGCTGAACGGCATGCTAGGTGCAGTTGGAGGTTGGTTCGGCGTGGACCTAAGCTTCGAGCTTATCCTAGGTTATGTGTTTGCACCCGTTGCATGGCTGATTGGTGTGCCATGGAACGAAGCGATTGTTGCGGGCTCACTGATCGGTAACAAGATTGTTGTGAATGAGTTTGTAGCCTTCATCCAGCTGATGGAAGCGAAGGAAGTGTTGAGCGAACACTCTCAAGCTATCGTTACTTTTGCGTTGTGTGGTTTTGCTAACATCTCAACCATGGCGATTCTGATCGGTGGTTTGGGTAGCCTAGTACCAGAGCGTCGCTCATTCATCTCTAAGTACGGCTTCCGCGCGATTTGTGCAGGTGTGTTAGCGAACTTGATGAGTGCTTCGATTGCAGGTGTAGCACTGTCGTTATAATCACTTCCAAGTGATGGGGACTTGAGTGAATAGCTAACAAAAAAAGCCGCGACGGATTATCGCGGCTTTTCATTATTTGAAGCAATGGCTACATGAGATAATAGCGATTTGAGGCAGTGGTTACTTGTTAGAGTGGAACTGCTCGCAAGCGATCATTGTGTTCTCGATAAGGCTTGCAACCGTCATCGGGCCAACACCACCCGGAACTGGAGTGATAAAGCTTGCGCTCTCTTTTGCGACATCATATTCCACGTCACCCACCAATTTGCCTGACTCTAGGCGATTGATACCCACATCGACCACCACGGCACCCTTCTTGATCCACGCTCCCGGAATGAAGTTAGGTTTACCTACCGCAACCACAACAACGTCTGCTTGACGAACGTGACCTTCCAAGTCTTTGGTGAAACGGTGACAAGTCGTGGTCGTACAACCCGCTAGAAGTAGCTCTAGAGTCATAGGGCGACCCACGATGTTTGATGCGCCGACAACAACCGCGTGCTTACCACGTAGGTCGATGTTGTAGCGATCAAGCAGAGTGATGATGCCTTTTGGCGTACAAGAACGTAGCTTAGGGATACGTTGTGCCAGACGGCCAACATTGTATGGGTGGAAACCATCAACGTCTTTTTCTGGCGTTATACGCTCTAGCACGTGTGTGCTATCGATACCGGCAGGAAGAGGTAACTGAACAAGAATACCGTCGATCTCTGGATCTTCGTTCAGTTGGTCAACTAGAGTGAGTAGCTCTTCTTCGGTTGCTGTTGCTGGTAAGTCAAAAGACTTTGATACAAAACCGACTTCTTCACACGCTTTGCGCTTGCTTCCCACATAAACCTGAGAAGCTGGGTCTTCACCCACTAAAACTACCGCTAGGCCCGGAGCTCGCAAGCCTGCTTCAGTACGTGCTTTTACACGTGCAGCAACTTCAGAACGAACGGTTTGAGATATTAGCTTTCCATCAATATTTTGAGCAGTCATGAATTTCCTTAGTAGTGATATTCAAGTTAGTGGCTGATGTTTTGGCGCATTATTCCAGAAAACGTTTTTGATTTCCATCAAGCAAACGTTTGCTTTGCTCTAATTTTCAACACTTATAATGTCTTTGCCCTTTTTTTACCCACTTAGATCAGAATGTTAGATAAAGCCGTTGCTTTACTGATTCGAATTCGTATAATTCTTTCCTGTAGCGCGCCCTTAGCTCAGCTGGATAGAGCACGTCCCTTCTAAGGATGTGGTCGTAGGTTCGAATCCTACAGGGCGTGCCATTATTTTAAAAGGCCTGACAGCTTATTAAGTTGTCAGGCCTTTGTCGTTTTAGGGGCGGTATAAAACAGTAATATGGATTACTTAAAGTATGTCTGTGCTTGCGTCAGAATAACGAGAGATGATTGGGTTCTGCATTGCACTAGGGTCACCAGGCGACCACATACCACGTTTCATTCCTTGAACGATTAAGTGGATCACGGCTGCATCTATTGCTGACATCACAGCAATATTCACGGGTTCATTTTGACTATAGCCCATCTCAACTTCTAGTAACTCTTTGTAGTCAACAAAGCGAAAAGCCCCGAAGCCGATCTCATGTGAAGAAATGGTTTTGGTTGTGGTTACGCTCAAAAGAACCTGTCCAGTTCGAACATCAACTGCTCTTAGGTTAACCGTGACTTGATCCGTTCTGTATTGCCCTGAGCCACCAATACCTAAATACTTTGCACCTGCGCCTCCGGTAACAATGTTCGAATCGTAAGCGACGATCCCGCCTTCGATAACAATGTTTGCGGAGCTCAAAGACGATAAGTCTGCGCCATGATTATTCACAACCTTATCTTTTTTCTGAGCTGCTCGAATGATCTTACGTTCCGTTAATAAATTCTGAAGCCCTTCACGCTCAAGTGGGATAAACCATCGTGAATCAATCAGTGCCGTTGTGAGCAGTGATGTTCCTCCCTGTGGCACCGCTGTTGAGAAGTTACTGTTGGGTTGAGGTTTGTATTGCCCGGTTTGATCTCTGAAATCATACACTGAGACCAAAATTTTACCGCGTGGTAGTGGCAACGAAATGAGGTCGACATACGTTGTTCCCCTCGGCATCAGCTTAGGTGATTCAGAAGTCTCTGGGATTTGCATAGAGTAAGAGCATCCTCCTAACACAAAGGTTAGGAAGACGATAATCATCGATTTCATAACATAACCCTTGTGATTAGAGGTCTGGGTTTAGTCCCGATACGCTAATTTCTGTTGATTCGCCGGTCGCTTTATCCACTATCTGAACGAGTAAAGATCCAGAATCATCAACAATATTGAGGAAAAAGTCGTCCGTTTCTAATTGTCCAGTGTTACCGTTCCCCACATCAGCAAGCAACTGACTTATCAAACGAGACTCTAAGCTGGATGCTAGGCGATCTAGTGCGGATTCTTGTTCTCCGAAAAAGTCCCTAGCATTTGGGTCTTCAAAATCATTGATTGCATTAGCATGGTTAAACAGATGAGAGCTATTTAAAGCATTTCCACCAAAACTTGGGTTTACGGGCGTATAGACCAATTCGCTCGCGCAAATAGTAGGGGAAGTTAGCAGTGCAATAAGCGTGATTTTTCTTAAAATTGTCGACATCCTTGGCTCCTTAAAATTCATCATGATCGAGATCGTAAGTGTCCTGAAAGAGCCTTTCCGCTTGCCATCTTATGATGTAATTCCCAACAACTCGCGTTGCATCAGCAGCTCGCTCTTTTGCTTGTCGACGACCGGGAGACAATGCTGTGCGGAAGATGGGTTTTCTAGAGTGCTGAACCTCTATGATGCTTCCAGACAATGCTGTTGGTCTCTCTTTTACCGTCAAATTTTCCTTCAGGTTGGGATAATTTTCATTGATCGATTGCGAGAAGAAGAAATAAAAATCATCACCTAAGCGCGTAATTGTTCTGTCAACTATTATCCCATTCACTTCACTAAAGTCGTTAAATTGTTCCTTCAAGCTTTTTGTCGAATCCTCAAAGTTTGTCCCATTTTCTAAAGGCGCACCATTTTCAAGTCTGTGACTCTTTTCTCCTGCACTAACAGTGCAAGACAGCAACGCAACGATATACAGTTTCATTGTCATATGGGCTTCCATTTACGAAATAAAAATATGATTCATCGAAACACAATTAAGCCTAACTGATGCTCACAGTGGCATATATAAACTTTCGGGTTAATTTTAAATAGGATTTAGTTAACTAATGTAGAGGTAGGCGCAACAATTACTAATTAAATTTATCATATGCAATTAAATATTTTTACCTCTAAGTTTATAGATGATATTCATCTGCAAACCTATTATTCCCTCATGCTAGTGAGTTACATGGCGTTCAGCAGGAATATATAGATGATCGCGAGTAGAGAGTTTTCCTCAAATATAAGCTCGTCGTTAATATGTATTCTTTGTTGATCAGGTGAACATTAGATATTTTAAGGTAGACATGATGATAAGTAAGATAGCGTCTCTTGCAAGCGTGGCTTGTTTATATTTATCAATAGGTAATGTCAATGTTTCAATGGCTTCTGATGTTGAAGGAGACTTTTTATACAATGTGGATCGAGACATAGTTAATGAGTACAGAGAACTTTATAATATGTACTCTACAGACTTAGACAACTATTCAGAGATCGACATAACTAATAGCTCTGATTCAAATGCTACCATTGTTCAATATAGCCCAGGAATTAAAGCAAATAATAGAGCGAAAATAAAACAGAGCGGATATTCTAATTCCGCTGATATTTCTCAAGTAGGGAGGAATAATGTCGCATATATAAATCAAGAAGGCACAGGTAATACCGCTGTAGTTGGGCAGATCGGTGGGAATAGTGAAGCGCTGATTTCCCAAGATGGAAACCACAATTTGGCAGTACTAGGACAAGCAAACTTCTCTGGACAAAGAAGCCAATTAAGCATCGACCAAAAAGGTAATCATAATGTCGCGTTTATGGCTGGTTCGGGAGGTGACAACTTAGGAATTTCTCAAGATGGGCACGATTTAGCGATCGTTAACGCATCGAGCTCGATGAGGATCTTTATCAATCAAGCAAATTAGTGCGCAGTATAGAAAGCTTGATTCACAGCCACTTCACATGAAGTGATACATAGTCGACATGGAAAAGCAGAAGGATACAACCTATGAAACTTACACAAATTGGAATGATAGTCGGTGCCGTTATTGGCTTTAACGCAGCTCAAGCAGATCCACTTCCTGCACCTTATCCAGCACCAGAGCCAGCAATTGGTGTTAAAGAAGGCACAACGGACCTCGGCATTAAAGGGAAAGTAGCAGCTATCGAGCCGTTGGCGATGGACAACACAGCTGTATGGCAAATGGGTAGTGGTGACATGGCGAATGTGACTATCAACCAAAACACATCAGGTACTACGGATGGGCATGTAGCTCTTGTTGATACACATGCTAGTTACAAATCGGATGTTGTTGTTGAACAATCAGGTAACCTCAACGAAGCCCACGTGAAACTGCGCTACAGAAGAAACAACGCTCTGATAGATCAAGACGGTTTACATAACCAAGCTAGAGTAAAAGTGAATGGATCTGGCCGTCTTAATGATCTACGCGTCACTCAAATGGGTGACGAGAACATTTCGGTAGTAAAAGCTAAAGGTGGTGCTGACCGAAATGAAGCGGACGTATACATTAACGGTAACTCAAATACGACTTACACTGAGTTTAGTAACGGCAGTGTAGACAGAAACGATGTGGCTATCGATGTCTTGGGTGATGGAAACTACGTAGAAACAATTGTGAACACTGATGTTGGTGGTGGTGATTGGAACGATGTTGATATCGACTTAATGAACAGTAACGATAACCGCGTGTTCACTCTTCAAACAGGTTCTCATTCAAATGTAACAGTTGACCTAGTTAGCAGTAATATGAACCAATTTATGATTGAGCAAACTTCTCACGATAATGCTGCTGTGTTAGGTAATGGTGCAAACGGAAATGTCGGTCTGATTTATCAAAATTAATATGAAACATTTTACATATTATAAGGCGGCGTTCATCGCCGCTTTATTTTACCTTACTTCTTTAACTACTTACTCTGGAACGTCAAGTACAGTTCAATGTTTAATAAAAAAACAAGATACCATATTGATAATTGAAAACAGTTCACCATTCTCATTAACGTTAAAAACACGTACCAATTCGGAGTACAATCAGAGAGTTAATAGCGGGAGGACAACGATTATATTAGGATTAGAACAATTACCTGCAATATTAGAAATTCATGATAATAGCGAAGTATGGAAAATTTTTAGATATTGTAAAATAACCAAAACAAATTCAGTATAAACATGCACTTCCAATAAATAATAAGATATACCTTCACCTGTTCTATTAATCAGAAGGGAAATGGCTCAAATATTTAATGATCGGATTAGCACTATAGTGGTCCGTGCTATAAACTTAACATTCTAATTAATGAGTGGTAAATCCGTAAAAAGGAGTTTACATATGGCTATTCCGGAAGTTCATCAGGCCATTTTAATAGCAGAGAATAATTTGCAATCAACGCTGCTCAAAGAATCCATAGAACAAAAGGTGAAATTAGACATTAAGTTAGTATCACCAGAAAAGCTATCCACTAAATCATTGCAAGTACCTAACTTAGATCTGGTGATTATTGATTACCCAACGATGAGTAACCAGTACATCGAAAAATATCAAGAGATTAGGGATGATATCAAGAGTGATGTTCATGAAGTATTGTTAAATACCCCTAACGATTTCCCTCACCATGAGATGCTCAAATGGCAGTATTTGGTTGGCATTTTTTATGCATCTGACACACTTGATAAGCTCGTGACGGGCTTTAAGTGTATTATGCAAGATGAAATGTGGATGAGTAGAAAGCTCATCTCCCAGTACATTCGCTTTTACAGAGAGAGACAGTGTGCGAAAACCAGCCCTTACTACCTGAAACTCACCAAACGTGAGCAGCAGATCATCAAGCTCCTTGGCGATGGTGCGTCTAACACACAAATTGCGGATGCACTTTACGTAAGTGAAAACACGGTTAAAGCGCATCTTCACAATACCTTTAAAAAAATCAAAGTGAAAAATCGATTACAGGCGTTAATTTGGGTAAAAAATAACATTGCGAGCAATGAATTTATCCAATAATCCATCTTTAGATCTAGTCTTCGAACATAAGGTATGACGTTGAAGTGATTGTTCTTGAATAGTGATTTTTGGACAATCATTTTTTTGATCAATGATAAAAACAGCATTTCTTTTCAATAGCTTACAAAATGTATCAATTCATTTCTTCGCAATTGATAGGGGTGAAAGTTCTGGGATATAAAACCAGTAGCTATAATAACTGATACGTAAAATGGACTTTAGCCTCAGTAGCACTCAACTTTTTTATCATCTGATTGATAAGGAATCCAGCGAACGCGATCTTATCCTCTCTGACGTTCGTCGAAGCTCGCCCCAACTTGCTCATGAAGTCGATGCCTTATTGAAACAAGCCAATAATGATTCTGTGATTGAAGCACTAGAGGCGCACTTATCGACAACCAGTCAAGCAACTATCTGCTACGAAAACCTTCACATTGATCGATATGTTATTGGTCATGAGTTGGGCAGAGGGGGCTTTGCTTCGGTTTACTACGCGACTCGCTGCGATTCGCTTTTTCATCAGCAGTACGCAATCAAGTTTTTTCATCCCGAGATTTTAGGACTGTTAGGTCAAGAGGCGCTCTTTTCAGAAGCACAGCTTCTTGCTGATGTTAGCCACTCCAATATTGCCAAAGTTTACGATGCAGGTGTCTATAACGGAGTGGTGTATATCGTGATGGAGTTCGTGGATGGGGTGAACTTAAAAACGTATCTAAGCTCGCAAAAGTTGAGTTTTGGACAGAAATTGATGATGTTCCGAGATATTTGTTTGGCCGTCGAGCATGCTCATCAACATCAAGTGGTGCATGGAGATCTCAAGCCACAAAACATACTGATTTGTAGCGATGGTACGCCGAAAATCATCGACTTTAATATTGCCCTAAAAGTACAACCGCTCAATATTGGAGACAGGGGCGTCCACATCTCAAGTGTAGTCGCACTCACTCGAAGCTATGCAAGTCCAGAACAGCTTGATGGAGATACGATAGATTGTCGCACGGATGTTTATGCCTTAGGTCGGATTCTGTATTTGGACATCCTTAGGGCTCAGCCGAGAGGTGACATGACTAAGGTTGTGGCGTTAGCGACTCACTGTTCACTTAACCATAGATATGCCAGAGCGATAGATCTTGCCAAAGATATCGAAAACGTTCGCTGCTGTTTCCCTTTAACTCAAGAGTCGACAGTAAGGGTCGAAGTGATAAAAAAGTCAATTGTTCGCTCTCCAGTTTTTACTCTGTGCAGTACAGCTCTGATGTTGATCATGGTTGTTGTCATTATGGCTTTGTCGACAGCGACTCAAGACCTTAATCGTCAAAAATTGACACTGGATTCGGTGCTTAATGATGTCACGGCCAGCGTCTACCCCATGAATAACAATTTGACGGATTGGGAAGTGGGTATCGAGAGTCGAGAAAACCGACCTAAACTTTTATTGGATAGTCCTTCAGCCCCCTATTGGCCGCAAAGTCGGGAGGAATTGAATGATCCAATTCGAGTTGTCCGTAGTCGAGCGGCTGATGAGGTTGAACACAGCTCTATTGAGCTTATGAATATACAGTTTGTGCCTATAGGAGATGAAGAGCATGATGAGATTCAACCAACCGATGAGGCTCTTGCTTCAAAAGAATCTTTGGGGTGATCAATAATGATTGAAACTGAGGACGCTAGGGTCGATAGCGATCACCTGACAGCGTTGATTTCACAGTGGCAGATTGGTTGTAAGAAGTCTGAGGAACAGATATTTCATTTTGCCTACCGTAGGCTAAAAGAGTTGGCTCAACAGCGTCGTCAAAAGTCGGGCGCTCGTTTTAACAAAGAGTCCACTAACACTACCGCTCTGATTCATGAGTCATATTTGAAGGTAACTGCATTGGATAAAGGAGCAATAGGGAAAACTCGAGATTTTTATTTGATGGCTGCCAAAGCAATGCAACACATTCTGATCAATCAAGCGTGGGCAGCACAAGCGGATAAGCGTCAACCTGATCAATCGCTTGTCATAGAACAGACATTGTCGATTGAAGGCCTGCCTTTAGAACGCAGGATTGCATTAGAACAATCTTTGGTTGAGTTTACCCGACACTATCCACGTCAATCTAATGTATTGAAGCTAAAGTACTACATTGGGCTGAAGCATACCGAGATCTGCCAACTTCTAGAGTGCAGCTCTAGTCTGGTCGAAAAAGATCTTAAATTTGCTAAGAGCTGGCTCCACAACAGGTTGGCGGCCTAAGTTAATGAAAATGTCTCAATTTTTTGATGAATTCATAAAAAAATTTACGCTTTTTCCTGTATTCCCTGTGTCTTGTTAAGCAGTACTGATATCTCTAAAAATAACGTCGACTTGAAGCCACTGATTCTCAGTATTCAGTCATGGCTCAAACAATAAAAGGCTTATAAAGGGAATATCAATGAAAAAGCAAGGTTTACTGGCAGCGTCAATTGCAGTGGCTTTAGTCGGGTGTGGTTCGGACAACGAATCCAGCGCCCCAACAACATTTTCTATTACCGCAATTGATGGCTACTTAGCTAATGCCAATGTTTCGGTAGATAGTACTCAAGATGGTGTTTGTGATCTGTCTCAGGGTAAAACGGATAATAAAGGTCAAGCAAATCTCAGCGTAGAGTATCGAAATTCCACAGTCTGTGTAGATGCAGTTGCAGGTCAAACAATCGACAGCAACCGTGGTCTTGTACAACACGACTTTACTTTAGCAAATGCGGGCAGTGGCACAATCATCAACCCGATGACTAACATGGTGCAAAAACTGCTGGCCGCAGACACCGAACTTACTTTGGCAGAGGCAGAAGAGCAAGTGGTCGCTGCTATCACGGGTGACGCAGGTCTTGAGGTGTCACAAGCTCTTATCTTTGGTGACTACATTGCCGATACTTCAGAGCAAGCAGAAGCACTGAACCTGATTGGTGAAAAGCTGGTGGACTATTCTGATGAAAATATTGAAACCAAGCTAAAACTAGCACAGGCGATGGCAGAGGCAACGCAAGAGATCATTGAAACTGGCAAGTCTCTTGATGGCTACTCGCCAATTATTAATATTCCACCAGGCGGTGGCGATATCACCTTGACGCCGAACACTCGACCAAAAGTTGTTGGTACGACTAACCCTGTTGAATTGACGCTAGGTGATGCTTGGCTTCCGTACGATGTAAGCGACAAATTCCAAGATGCTGAAGGTAATGACATGACCTTCACTATGGTTGTTGTTAATGGTGAAGGCAGTAATGGCCTGTCTATCGATGAGCAAACGGGCTTGATCACGGGTGAACCTGAGAGTGCTGGCGGTTTCACTTATCATATTTTCGCTACTGATGAGCACAATGCTCGTTCATACCCACTGACGTTTGAAGTAACCGTGTTAACGGAAAACAAGCCACCTGTTTTGGATGAAGGCGAACTGGCAAACCTACAGTCGACAATGAATGCATGGGTGATGACAGAAGGTGAGACGTTAGACGATACGTTAGATGTCAGTGCATTGTTCACAGACAGCGACGGTGACGACCTTGACTACAAAGTAGAAACAACATTATCAACAGTCACTCGCACAGGCTTTAATGCTTTAGTGAGTGATGACGGCATAGTGAGCTTCACTGGTCTGATTCCGCGTTCAGCTGCGGCAGATACTGAAACAGTGACGGTTTCAGTGAATGATGGCGTGAACAGTGATTGGGTTTCGGCAACCTTGAGTTTCCCAATCATTGAAGAAGCACCGTTACCACCTGGCGATACACATCCGCTTGAAGAGAACACTTGGTATTTCTTGGAGCGAGGCTCTAACGGAACGAGTTACGCTCAAGTATGGTGTGACACAGTGCGTTTTGAAAATGGTGAGATCTTCTACAACGAGCGTGAGCAAAGCAACAAATCTGAATGTACCACTGAAGCGACCATGAAAGTGGGAACCTATGTTATTGAGGGTGACACCCTAGTTGGCTCATACACGGAAGACGATGAGACAATGACCATGCGCTACGACATCACTAATGACTACGATAGCAACGTAATCTCACCAGGTGCCGTGACCATGCTTTGGACTGAAGAGGGGCGTTCGAGTCGTTACGTTGGATTTAGCAGCCAAGCGGATGCAGAAAAGCGTATTCAAGTGAAATCCAGTGATGGTCCAGAGTTGCGTGATGCTTATTTGTACTGGCCTGGCGAACAAGCACACCAATACCAGTTGATTTCGACTTCATTACAGATGAATACAGCAGAACCTTCTTCGGATAATTCATACGACTACATCAAGGTGTGGATGAATGGTATTAGCTGTGATGGATTGTTGGCGTCGCACAATGGCGATGCGGCTATTTTTGAACGATTCACTGTGACGTCTGAAACCATTTCGGCAAGCAATGGTAATAGCTTACATCCACAATTCTGTGACGATGTATTCGAAGGCGACACGCCAAATGCGGTGCTTTCATTCCTGTTTGGATTAGATAACAGCTACTCACTTGAGTTAGACGAGACTTACAGCATCATTGGCCAAATCAGTGATGACTGGAGCGAGTACATCACTGATGTGAACTTCAATATGGTGTGGGATGGTTCGTCGAACGACGACTAATAGAAAACTTGTTATTCAGACATGCACTGAATGACAAGTGACTTTAATAATTGAAACAAGGAAGCCTAGCGATAGGTTTCCTTTTTTATTTCTCGATAATCTAACAATTGTTCTCTATTGGGGCTTTACATCATTTGGTAATAAAGCCACTATGAATCCACGAAGAATAGACAAGTAAAGCCGCTAGGAAGAAGGTTTACTTATTCAAACCGCCTCACTAGCTGCTAATTTAGAGGAAGCAATGGCAGGAAACAGTATCGGACAACACTTTCGAGTGACCACATTCGGAGAGAGTCACGGTATCGCACTAGGATGTATCGTAGACGGGTGCCCACCAGGATTACAAATCACCGAAGAAGATCTGCAGAAAGATCTGGACCGTCGTCGTCCGGGTACTTCTCGCTATACCACGGCACGTCGTGAAGCGGACGCAGTCAAGATTTTATCGGGTGTTTTTGAAGGTCAAACTACGGGTACGTCTATTGGTCTACTGATTGAAAACACAGACCAACGCTCTAAAGACTATTCAGAAATTAAAGACAAGTTCCGTCCGGGTCACGCCGATTACACATACCATCAGAAATATGGTGTACGTGATTACCGTGGCGGCGGTCGCTCTTCAGCTCGTGAAACAGCAATGCGTGTCGCAGCCGGTGCCATTGCGAAGAAATACCTGAAGCAAGAGTTCGGTGTTGAGATTCAGGCATACCTATCTCAGATGGGCGATATCGCTATCGAGAAAGTAGATTGGAACGAAATCGAGAACAACGCATTCTTCTGCCCTGACGCAGATAAAGTGCCAGAGTTCGATCAGATGATTCGTGATCTACTTAAAGAAGGTAACTCTATCGGTGCTAAGATCCAAGTTGTGGCAAAACAAGTGCCAGTCGGTCTTGGTGAGCCAATCTTTGATCGCCTAGATGCTGACATCGCACACGCACTCATGAGCATTAATGCGGTTAAAGGTGTTGAGATTGGTGACGGCTTTGATGTTGTTAATCAAAAGGGCAGCGAGCACCGTGACCCACTAACACCGGAAGGTTTTACAAGTAACCACGCTGGTGGCATCTTGGGTGGTATTTCAACGGGGCAGGATATCGTAGCAAGCATCGCGCTTAAGCCAACTTCAAGCATCACAGTGCCGGGCGATACCATTACTAAAGATGGCGAGCCTACACAGCTGATCACTAAAGGTCGTCACGACCCATGTGTGGGTATTCGTGCTGTGCCAATTGCAGAAGCGATGCTGGCGATTGTTCTTCTGGATCACCTATTACGTCATCGTGGTCAAAACCACGGCGTGACAACCAATACACCTCAAATCTAACGACTGAGTGTATAGGGTAATGGATTAAAAAAGGGTTGCTTCCTGTGGGAGCAACCCTTTTTGTTTTCTAGTGAATGCAGTGTCTCTGATTAGCCCAAAGATTAATGCACTGAGCTTTCTGGATCTAAGTGGAATGATGGAAGACGCCACTTAAAGCGCACGGCTGCCATTCGCAATAGGTAGCCAACAACCAAGGTTGTGATAGTTGCGGTTACATCGTTAATACCAAACTCTAGCAGGGCAAGGTATAGGCCTGATGCGATAAGTGCGATCGATGCGTAAAGCTCCTCATGCAGTACTAGCGGTGTTTGACGACAGATTAGATCGCGCAGCAGGCCACCAAAGACACCAGTGACCAGTGCCGACACCATACAGATCATTGGGTGTAGACCCATGTTCATCGCCACTTTTGTACCAATGATGCTAAATACAATCAAACCTAGAGCATCTAAGCGGATAAATAAGCCTTTAAGCTTAATCACCCACTTGGCTAGGCCGGTCGTGATGACGCCCGCAATGCACGTAATCGCCAGAAACTCTGGGTTTTCCACCCAGCCTAGCGGGTAGTGACCGAGCAAAATATCTCGAACTGTACCACCACCAATTGCCGTTGCGCTGGCAACCAGCATTACCCCAAACCAATCCATTTTTTGTTTACCAGCGCTGAGTGCGCCAGTCATGGCTTCTGCCGTGATACCAATGATATATAAAACACTTAGTAGCATTGCTGTAACTCTATAATTTCGCCCTATAAAACCGTGATTTATGAGCCGTGCGATGTAAAAAAGAAGCGCGAGTTTAGTGCGAAAAGTCACATTTTACGAATGAATATTTGTACCGTGAATTAGCGTTTCAGATTAGCTAAACTAATCATGCAACTTCAGCTGGGTTAACCTGGGGTGAGCAATCGATTATCATGGCCTTATAAGCACAATAACTCAATGACATTACATGGAATAGGGCTTTACCAAGCGCTTAAAAAAACGCAGAATGCCCTCGTTGTTCTTATTTAGTTTTAATCTTATGACGCATCAATATCCAGACATCATCAATATCTTCAATCAAACCTTTTTCGAGAGCTTCAATACCAAGCTAGAGCTAGGAGAAGATGAGCCGATTTATCTTCCAGCGGATGAGCAAGTTGCTTACCATCGCATCATCTTTGCTCGTGGGTTTTACGCATCAGCTTTACACGAGATTGCCCACTGGTGTGTGGCTGGCCCAGAGCGTCGTTTATTGGAAGACTTTGGTTACTGGTACGAACCTGATGGTCGTACTGAGGCTGTACAAGCAGAGTTTGAGAAAGTAGAAATTCGACCTCAAGCATACGAATGGATCTTAGCATTGAGCGCGGGCTTTCCTTTTAATGTCAGCTGTGACAATCTACACGGCGATTTTGAGCCAGATCGTTTGGCCTTTATGCAAAAAGTGCACAACGAAGTCATGGGGATTTTAGAAGCGGGTTTACCACCTCGTGTAAAAATGCTGTCAGAGGCGTTGCGAGATTTCTATAATATTGCTCCATTGACGGCCAACCAATTTATTGTGAAATAAGAGAAAACTATGATTATCGAATTTGAAGAAAAGCTACTTGAAGTAATTGACGCTCGTATTGAGAATGCTTCTGATGATGAGCTGTTTGCGGGTGGCTATCTGCGTGGTCATATTTCACTGTCTGTTGCTGCATGTGAAGAAGAAGGCATCGAAGATATTGCTGAAGTAAAAGTTCGTATTGAGCAGAGCCTAGAAGAAGCTCGTTCCGAACTGACCCCAGCAGACCGTACTATCGTTAATGACCTTTGGGTTGAGCTACAAAATCTCGCTTAACTTATTTATCTTAACGTGTTCGTTTATGGCGCGCTGATTTTGCCCTCCTCGTGGCGCGTCTCTCCTCCTCTTACCGTTTATTCGAAAAATTTGAATGAGTTTGTACAAATCTTGTGATGGTTCCATTTCGTACTTGGGTTAATCTAATACCACTTACCGAGATAAACGAAAGGACATCATCATGAAAGTTATCGCATTTGGCGCAAGCACCAGCTCTACTTCTATCAATAAAGCTCTAGCAACTTACGCGGCTAACTTGATTGAAGGGGCCGAAGTGAAAGTTTTAGACATAAACGATTACCATGTTCCAATGTTCAGTGAAGATACTGAAAAAGAGATTGGTCAAGCAGAAGGGGCGAAAGCGTTCTTACGCGACTTAGCTGAAGCCGACGCCTTTGTTATCTCTTTCGCTGAGCACAACGGTCACCACCCAGCAGCATTTAAGAATCTGTTTGACTGGACGACACGAATTGAGCGTTCAGTGTATGGCGACAAACCAGCGGTGTACTTAGCAACCTCTCCCGGCCCAGGTGGAGCACAGAGTGTCCTAGGTGCAGCAACCGGTTCGGCACCTTATTTTGGTGGCAATGTAAAAGCGTCGGTGTCGGTACCAAGCTTCTACGATAACTTCGATTTTGAGACGGGTTCGATTAGCAATGAAGATATCGCAACTCAAATTAAGGATGCGGTAGCCAAGCTGTAAGTCATACTTACCCAAAATTAAAAAAGCCCAAGCTTTTAATCAAGCTTGGGCTTTTTGCGATGTCTGTTTTAGAAATTAGAGCGTCTGCCTAACTCACAAGATAACAGTTTGAGGTTATTGATTACGTCCTGCCTGTTTGTCTGCCACCCAGCCAGCGGTGAGCGCTTTGCCTTTACGTAATCGTCTTACCCACATGCGACTTGGGTGAATCGCCTCCAATACATCAACCGGCAGTGGTATTGGGTCGCCGCAGATCTGTGAGGCTAACACCTCTGCCAGCAAGGGCGCTGAGCTTAGCCCGCGCGAGCCTAAACCAATAAAGCAGTAGAGGTTAGGGTAGCTGGCAACTGTCTGAATGCTGCTAGCTTCATCACGCTGCGGGTTGAAGTTATGCAGGTTTTGATACTGAGTTTTAATCGTTTCAAAATCGCCGACATTACCAACAAATGGCAAGTGATCACGGCTAACACTGCGGATGCCTTGGCGTGATAGGTTGCCAGTGGTGTCGATATCTTGAGTCCAAGTTTGGTTTGGCAGCGAACCATGTAGGCGCTCACCATTGTGCTTTTGAACCTCAGCATCAAACTCTTGGTTGATATTACTCTTGTCGTAGTTTGCCCCAATACAGTGGTGACCATTGTTCGGGTTTTGCGGTGTCATGTAGCCATCGAAGCAGAGCACGGTTTTAAGCTTGCTCAGATTCTCAGTGGTTGGGATATGACTAACCTGACCTTTTACCGGAGTTAGTGGTACTGGAGCGGTTTGCTCAAACTGAGTAAATTTGTGCCCGTTAGCAACCACCACTTGTTTATGTAACTTGGTGATTTCGCCTTGCGGAGTATCGATGGTGAGCTTCCACTTCTGGTCGGTATCAAGCCACTCCAGATTGGTCACTTGGTTCTGGTAGTGAGCTTGCAGTAACCCAGATGCCTCAAGTTGAGATATCAAGCCTTGAGTGAGCTGGCGGGGGCTCAACCATCCTCCTAATGGGAAGTAGACACTCTCTTTATCGACAGGCAGGCCGATCTTTTCATTAGCCTGCTCTGGAGACAGGCGTTGAATCAAATCAGGATGGAAGTTACCTTCAAGCATACGATTGAGCTTTTTGGTCGAGCCTTCATCCCACATCAGAATATTTACGCCGCACCAGTCGTGATCAAACTCGACAGATTGAGAGGCTTGCTCAAGGAACTGGCGCGCAAAGAGTAACCCCGGACCAAATATACGCGATACGTTTGAACGGGTTTCGCTCAGTAACGGATAGATCGCTCCTTGGTTGTTACCAGATGCATTTTCTGCTGGCTGTGTGTGCTCGCAGTAGAGTGATACGTGTTTACCGCGACGGGTGAGCGTTTTGGCCAGAGCTGCGCTCGCCACACCGCCTCCAATGACCGCGATATCATCAGTGTCACTATGAGGCGCTAAACCAAACCAAGGCTTGATGTTGGAATCGGCTTGTTTGTGATTCAGGCGTCCCGCAATCATTTCACGTTTCGTACCAAAGCCTTTAACCTTTTTCATCTCAAAGCCGGCTTCAATCAGACCGCGGCGCACAAAGCCTGCAGCCGTGAAGGTCGCGCAGCTACAGTTTTGCTTAGCCAGTTTAGCCATACCGTTGAACAGGTTCTGATTCCACATCTCAGGGTTTTTACTCGGTGCGAAACCATCGAGGAACCAAGCGTCGACTAGCCCTTGTTCTGGATTAGGGACAAGTGGCATGCAGTCTTTGATATCACCAAACCACAGATCTAGGGTGATTTTGCCATCGCCTAGTACAATACGATGACATTCAGGCAGCGCAATCGGGTAGTGCTCTTGGAGCTGAGCTGCATACTCAGCAAGTTCTGGCCATGCCTCGTGTGCTTTGATGAGGTCGTCTTTGTTTAACGGGTATTTCTCAAAACTGATGAAATGTAACGCTTTGGTCACAGCTTGTGGGTTATCTTTTAGAAACGCATCAAACCACTGCCAGACGGCAAGGAAGTTTAGGCCCGTTCCGAAGCCCGTTTCTGCAATTACAAAGCGGCGTTGTTCATGTTCTAGCCAGCGCTCTGGAAGGTGGTTTTGTTTTAAGAACACGTAACGAGTCTCTTCCAAACCATTCACGTTTGAGAAGTAAACGTCGTCGAATTGGTCGGAAACTGGCGTACCAGACTCGTTCCAATCCAGTTCAGCATTAGTAATTGAAGTCATAAAATCTATCATTTTGTGATTTGAAGCGATATGTTTGGAGGGATTGTACGAATTTCTAGGAAAGCTGACCACTTTTGTTGGTCTTCTTAGTTATCATCTAGCTGAATTTTGAATTATAGGAATGTCACATGAAACGAGTCGTAATCACCGGTATGGGTATTGTTTCAAGTATCGGTAACAACGTCGAAGAAGTTTTAGCATCATTAAAAGCGGGTAAATCAGGTATTACCGCTTCAGAACAGTTCAAGGAACAAGGCCTCCGCTCGCAAGTTTGGGGTAACCTAAAAATGAACCCAGCTGACCATATCGATCGCAAAAAAATGCGCTTTATGGGTGATGCAGCGGCATTTGCATACCTTTCAATGGAGCAAGCAATCGCTGACTCTGGTCTAACAGAAGAGCAAGTATCAAACGATCGCACAGGTATTGTTGCGGGTTCTGGTGGTGCTTCATCTCTAAACCAAGTTAACGCGGTTGATATCCTGCGTGAAAAAGGCGTTAAGCGCGTTGGTCCATACATGGTTCCACGTACAATGGCGTCAACGGTTTCTGCTTGTCTAGCGACTCCTTTCAAAATCCGTGGTGTGAACTACTCAATGAGCTCTGCGTGTGCGACATCTGCACACTGTATTGGTCACGCAATGGAACTTATCCAACTGGGTAAACAAGACGTAGTATTTGCTGGTGGCGGTGAAGAACTAGATTGGTCTCTGACTATGATGTTCGACGCGATGGGCGCACTATCGACTAAGTACAACGACACTCCAGAACAAGCATCTCGTACATACGATGCAGACCGTGACGGTTTCGTAATCTCTGGTGGCGGCGGCATGCTTGTTATCGAAGAGCTTGAGCACGCGAAAGCACGTGGCGCGAAAATTTACGGTGAGATCGTAGGCTACGGTGCAACATCCGACGGTTACGACATGGTAGCTCCGTCTGGTGAAGGCGCAGTTCGCTGTATGAAGATGGCAATGCAAAACGTTGAAGGTGTTGATTACGTGAACACTCACGGTACTTCAACGCCAGTTGGTGACGTTAAAGAACTTGGTGCTATCCAAGAAGTCTTCGGCGGCAACAGCCCAGCTATCTCTGCAACTAAAGCGATGACAGGTCACGCTCTAGGTGCTGCAGGTGTACATGAAGCGATTTACTCAACGCTAATGCTAGACAATGGATTCATTGCGCCAAGCATCAACGTTGCAAATCTAGACGAGGCAGCAGCGGGTCTAGACATCGTAACTGAAGCTCGCGAGCAAGAGCTAACAACAGTTATGTCGAACAGCTTCGGCTTCGGCGGTACTAACGCAACACTAGTGATCAAAAAGTACCAAGACTAAGTCTGTACTTTCGTCACCAATAAACAGAATAAGTCTGACGACAGGCATATAGATTATTAGATTTATAGGTTTCCAGAGCTTGATCAGTACTGGCTTTGGTTAGTCACTGATCGAACAGACGCAGACTCTGTCTCCTGGAGAGCGAGACAGGATCCTTTTGTTCTGGGTATTTGCCCGATTGTTTATTCAATCGGGCATTTTTCTTTTTATCACCAAGTAAATACACCAAAGTGAGGCGTTTTTCTATTTGCCCTCGACAGTTGCTGTCTAATTTTGCACAATCATTTCAATCCTCATTTTAGGTCGATGGACCATAACTAAAGTACCCGCGTAATGAAAATCTTAATCGATGAAAATATGCCTTATGCTGAAGAACTATTCAGTCAACTGGGCGAAGTGATTTTAAAGTCAGGTCGAACCCTAACAGCTGACAACCTTGTAGATGTTGATGCTCTAATGATTCGCTCTGTAACTAAAGTGAATGAGTCACTGATCAGCAAAGCGAACAAATTGAAATTCGTTGGTACAGCAACCGCAGGTATGGATCATGTTGATCAAGACTTGATGAAAGAGCGTGGGATTTTTTTCACAGCCGCTCCGGGTTGCAACAAAGTCGGTGTCGCTGAGTACGTGTTTAGCGCAATGATGGTGCTGGCTCAGCAGCAAGGCTTTTCAGTATTCGACAAAACGGTCGGCATTATCGGTTGTGGTCAAGTGGGCAGCTACCTAGCAAAATGTTTGGAAGGTATCGGCATAAACGTGCTTTTGAATGATCCTCTAAAACAGCAAGAGGGAGACGCGCGTGAGTTCACTGAGCTTGACACTCTCCTAGAGCAAGCGGACATTATCACCACGCACACGCCGATCACCAAAACGGGTGACTACCCAACGCATCACTTGATCAACGAAACGGTACTGAACAACTTCCGTGCTGATCAAATCTTGATTAACGCAGCTCGCGGTCCTGTGGTGGACAACCAAGCACTGAAGGCTCGCCTACAAAAAGCGGATGGTTTCACAGCGGTATTGGATGTATTTGAATTCGAACCAGAAGTGGACATGGAGCTATTGCCACTGCTTGCCTTCGCAACACCGCATGTTGCTGGTTATGGTTTAGAGGGCAAGGCGCGCGGTACAACCATGATTTTCAATAGTTATTGTGAGTTCTTAGGTAAAGAGCAGCGTGCTTATGCCAGTGACTTATTGCCGACGGCACCAGTGCCGCAAATGAAATTAGATAGAGCATGGGACGAAGCAACACTGCACAATTTGACTCAGTTGATCTATGATGTGCGCAAAGACGACGCCTTATTCCGTCGCAATATCGCTACGCCAGGTTCTTTTGACCGCATGCGTAAAGAATATTGGGACCGCAGAGAATACAGTGCAGTCGAACTAACGGGTGATGAGACTTGTAACTTAGCACCGTTAGCGAAACTCGGTTTTATGGTAAAGCCAACTTTATAAAAGAGAGAAACAATGAGCCAAGAATTTAATATTGCTATTTTAGGTGCGACGGGTGCGGTTGGCGAAACCATTATCGAAGTACTAGAAGAGCGTAAATTCCCTGTCGGTGAACTGCACTTACTAGCAAGTGAACGTAGTGAAGGCAAAACCTACCGTTTCAATGGTAAAACGGTAAAAGTGCAGAATGTAGAAGACTTTGATTGGTCTCAAGTACACATCGCATTTTTCTCTGCTGGTGGTGACCTATCTAAGAAGTGGGCTCCGATTGCAGCAGACGAAGGCGTCGTTGTTATCGACAACACCTCTAAGTTCCGTTACGAGTACGATGTTCCTCTGGTTGTTCCAGAAGTGAACCCAGAAGCGATCGCAGAGTTCCGTAACCGTAACATCATTGCAAACCCGAACTGCTCAACTATCCAAATGGTTGTGGCACTAAAACCGATTCACGATGAAGTGGGTCTAGAGCGTATTAACGTTTCTACCTATCAATCGGTTTCTGGTGCAGGTAAGCCGGGTATTGATGAGTTAGCAGGCCAAACAGCGAAACTGCTCAACGGTATGCCAGCAGAGAACTCAGCGTTCCCTCAACAGATCGCGTTCAACTGTATCCCACAGATTGATGAGTTCACAGAAAATGGCTATACCCGTGAAGAAATGAAGATGGTTTGGGAAACTCAAAAAATCTTCGCTGACTCTTCAATCACAGTAAACCCAACCTGTGTTCGTGTACCAGTATTTTACGGCCACGCTGAATCTCTACACATTGAAACACGCTCTCCAATCGGAGCTGAGCATGTTGTTCAACTGCTAGAGAACACAGAAGGTATTGAAGTGTTCCACGGTGCAGAGTTCCCAACTCAGGTTCGTGATGCGGGCGGTAAAGACCATGTCATGGTTGGTCGTATCCGCGGTGATATCAGTCACTACAGTGGCGTGAACATGTGGGTTGTTGCGGATAACGTTCGTAAAGGCGCAGCGACCAACGCAGTACAAATCGGTGAAGTATTGATTCGCGATTACCTATAATCGAACCCCCTCACTGTTTACTGAAGCCTCACTCATTAGTGGGGCTTTTTTAATCAATCAAAAATACATCCTCATAAATTGTGTGAAATTGCTGCGAATATTGTCGTCGTAACACATTTTTTGTTTTCATCCCTATAGTTTTGCTCCTGATATCCGATATATTTAGTAGATCATTATTTTTCCGAATTTAAGCACCTAACTGAGCCTTTTATGTTTCAAATTTTCAAGCAGTGGTGGATGCCTTTAGCGTTTATCATTGCGACTCAGATTTCCGTAGTTCGTGCAGATACTATTCGAGTCGTTGGCCCTGATGGACAGATTAAATCCTCGCCAACATTCTCAGAGCCCGTTCGCGCTCAATCACTCAATCAAGCGAGTGAGCCTTCTCGATTTTATGGGCCAACCAATGGCAATGAAACCTTGTGGTCTATTGCGTCTCGACTGCGCCCTGATAACTCAGTTTCCGTGCAACAAACGCTTTTGGCGATCTATCGATTAAACCCTCAGGCTTTTGAAAATCAAAACATCCACAGTTTAGTGCCATCGAGCTACCTACGTGTACCATCTTTAGAGCAGGCTCGAGCAAGCTCAACGCAGCAAGCTATCCAAATTATGGACTCGCACCAAGCTAAGCTGAATGCACCGTCTCGTCAGCCCATCGCTCCTGCTAAACCAGAAGTAACGAGACCTGCGACAGCAAAACCTGCTCCAGTCGTAAAACCAGAAACGGTTGAACCTAAGTCAGAAGTTGAGATTAAACCTGCAGCGCCATCAAAGCCGCTGACTTCATCTCAAGAACATGAAGTGAACCAACTCGAGAAGCAGTTGGAGATGTCAGAATCTGAACTGTTGTCTCTTGAAGAGAAAAACCATCAGTTACGTTTGATGCTGTCGAATGTTCAGTCTGAAGTCGAATTACTTAAAAGTGAGCTGAGCGATGAAGACCGTATTCGTAACGAAGTAGAGAAGCTGCTCGAGGAAGAGCGTCAGAAGAACGCAGACATTGAAAAAATGGCTCCGAGCACCTTAGATCAACTGCTATCTAACGGTTGGCTCGTTGCAGCTTTGGCTATTATTCCAGGTCTTCTGATTGGTCTTTTCATTATTATGCTTTTGGGTAGAAAGTCGAAACAAGACGAGCCCCAACAAGCTGAGCAAGGAACAAACAATTTACCTGAACAAAGTAATATGGTTCCAATGCCTCTCGATGAAGAGCTGGCGGATCTTGACACCGAGCTTTCCCTAGATGATGAGCTGTTCGGTACAGATAATGACACAGAGAAGCTGTTTGAAGACGAAGGTAGCAGTGCGCAAGAAGATGTCTTTGCTGGGCTGGACGACGCTGACCTAGACTTTAACCTTGACGGTGAAGATGACGACCCATTTGCCGGTATCGGGGACGACGGTGACCTAGATGGTAACTTCGAAGATATCGATCTAGATAGTAATGAGCTTGATAGCAATAACGGCATCAGTGTTAACGGCGAAGAAAAAGCCCTTGGTTTAGAAGAGATGGAGCGCGCCCTCGACGAAACAGTAGAGAGTGCACTTGATTCTGATGAAAGTGACTTCGACCTCTCAGATGATAACCCAATGTCTGCCGATGATATTGAAGCACTGTTGTCTCAGGATGCACAAACTGAAGATCTTGGCTCTAATGAGTTAGATCAGTCGATGTTGGATGATCTGTTTGCATCAAGTGATGACGATGATAGCTTCGATCTTGATACCTTGATGTCAGAAGACGATAGTTCAACGACGCCGGGTGTGAGTGATGACTTTGACATCGATGCGCTTATTTCAGAGCAGCAGCCGTCTTCGGATGAGTCGTCAGCTTCTACCGAAACGCCTGACTTAGGTGACGAATTCGATATTGATGCTCTTATCTCAGAGCAACAATCGCCAGCTGAGCCTGCAAGCAACGATGATATTGACGATATTTTCGCTCAAGTTGCGGAGCAGTCGCCAGCGGGTTCTGATAATGATTTCAATCTTGATGAACAAGAAGACCTGACATCTCAGTTCACAAGTGAACTCGCTTCTGATGATGATATCGAGAATATCCTTTCTCAATTTGATCAGCCAGAACCTGAAGAGGAAGCGCTGATTGGAGACGATCTACTCTCCAATAGCCCAGAATTGGCTCCTAACGAAAGCACGGATTTGCTCGATGAGTTGCTAGATGGTGACGATGTAGATCTTAGCAATTCAACCGATCTTCTTGATGAGATGATCGGAGATGACGATGATACCGACCAACAAGAGCATCTAGACTTAGATCCACTTACGGAACTTGAAGAGCTGTCTGGATTATCTGAAGAAAGTGAAGATGACTTTAAACTAGATGAAAGCAGCACGGATCTACTCGATGACTTTTTAGATGACGATGATACACCGTTAACACTTGAAGAGGATGAAACACTCGATGAGCTGCTGGGTAATGATTTATCTGAGTCATCACTGTTAGAGCCAGAGGCGGAAGAAACGTCGGAATCACTCGACCCGTTTGATGAACTATTAACCAGCGGTATTGACGATTTAGATCTTGGACAAGATGTCCAGCCTGAAGAATCAAGTTTTGAGCAATCACTCTCTTCAGCGCTTGAAGAGACGGCTGAAACTTCAGAAGCGAGCTTAGGTGAACTTGAGCACTCCGAAACGACAGAAGTACCTGAGCGGAAAGAAGATGCTGATCAAGAGAGTGCGGCGGAACGTCAATCTGAAGCGTTAGAAACGGAGAGCTCACTTGATGATGCCGAAGTGAATGATGAGCCAACAGTTCCGTTTGAACAAGAAAGCAAAGATTTCAACCGCAACGATTTCATCGGTGACATGCACGATATTGCACCTCAAGCAGACGCCTTGTTTGATGAGTCTACTCAGCACTCAGACACTGCTGCGTCTGATGATGCGACTCTAGAAACCGCCTCAGTTACTGAAGAGACGGACGAAAGCGCAATTATTGATGAGGATAAGCAGGCTTCTCCAAACGTTGACAACTTAGAGCAGGATATCGCATCGGTTGAAGAGTCTCAGTCACAAGCGTCAGAGCCTGAGCTAGAAGCGTTTGATGAATCGTTACCATCTGAAGATTTGCAAGAGAGTGTCGAAGAGTTACTGTCTCAACCTGAGCCAGAAGTGAAATCGACTCCAAATGATCTCGAGGATGTCTTGGCTGCGGATGTAGAGCAACAGACACCCACTCAACTGACAGATGAACAAGCGCTAGAAGATTCGACGGAGCTTGAAGATGATTGGCTCTCTGCAGCAATCGATGATGTTGAGTCACCGCAAGCTGTAGAGTCGGATTTCGATTTCGCGCCGAAAATTGAAGCTAGCGAGCCTCAGCTAGATATGGAAGACTCCTTGCCAGAGCCAGAGCCAGAGCCAGAGCCAGAGCCAGAGCCAGAGCCAGAGCCAGAGCCAGAGCCAGAGCCAGAGCCAGAGCCAGAGCCAGAGCCAGAGCCAGAGCCAGAGCCAGTTCGTGCTGCGAATATGCCTGAGATCATTCCAAATGAGTTTGGCGTTCCAGAAGATGATGATTGGTTGTTCGAAGATGATGCGAGTTCTGAGCCTTTAACGGAAGAGGCGCAGGTTGATGAATCACCAGCGTCTGAATTACCAGCTCAAGAAGCACCTGAATTCGAAACAGAAGCTCCAATTCAAGAGCCAGTAGCTCCAGAAGCACCATCTCCAGAGCAAGTCGCTGATGAAGTGTTTTCGTTCGATGATTTAGAGCTACCAGAGTTTGATGAAGACGATGCACTCGACGCCGTTCAAAATGAGCCGCAAATAGAATCAGAAACCCCTGTTCAAGAGCAAACAGCAGAGGAAGAGTTCTCGTTCGATGATCTAGAGCTGCCGGAGTTTGATGAAGACGACGCATTCGATGCCGTTCAAAATGAGCCGCAAATAGAATCAGAAGCCCCTGTTCAAGAGCAAACAGCAGAGGAAGAGTTCTCGTTCGATGATTTAGAGCTGCCAGAGTTTGATGAAGACGATGCACTCGATGCCGTTCAAAATGAGCCACAGTCAGAAACAGAGTCGTCAGCCCCTGAACAAACTGCTGAAGACGAACTCTCGTTTGACGATTTAGAACTACCAGACTTTGAAGAAGAGGACGCTTTAGCTGAGATTCTAAGTGGTGAAGATGATGCCCAATTGGAGCAAGATCTTACGATTGATGATAATGCGCTTGAGCTTGAAGAGAGTGAGTTACCTGAATACGACGAAGAGAGTGCAAAAGCCGATGCGGTGTTAGATGACATCGAATTGCAGCAGCCTGAACCAGTCCCTCTTGAGCCGGGGGTAGAGCTTGATGAAAGTAAGCTACCTGAGTATGGCGAAGATGAGGCGCTGAGCGACGCCTTCTCTGAAATTGGCGAGCCACTCAATACATACGGCGCGCAAGCGGAAGAGCAAGATGCACTGCATGACCTTTTCTCCGGTGCGAATAGCTTTGTGAGTGATGAGATTACGTCGCATCAGCCTGAAGCCGAACAACCATCATCGCCAGTTACACAAGATGAACCATTAGAGGGTTTTGACGAATTCGATGAGTCAGCATTAGCAGAGCTGCTATCTGAAGATGTACAAGACTCGGTTGACTCGATGTTCGAGCAACCAATGGACGACACCGCCATTGACAGTGCTGGTCTTGATATTGATGCCATGTTGGAAGTGGGTGGCGAAGATTGGAAAGGTTTCAGCTTAGAGCCTGAACAGCAATCGAGCTTATCTCATGATGTACCGGATGATCAGCAAGAGATCTGGGAATCTGCGCAGCGTCAAGTAGAACCTCAAATTCAAGAGGAGAACTGGGGGGCGCAAGACCAACTGCTCGAAGCCACGGCTGAAAAAGAGCAACAGTTTATGACGATTGATGAACTGATGGCGCAGGTGGAGCAAGAAAATGGTGAGGCGGTGAATCCCGATGAAGAAGAACTGAAGCTAGACGTTGGTCTGAATGAGTTCCCTGACGTAATTGGCGATATCGGTAATTATGATGTCGATAGCAATGCTGAAGCAGCGGGTAAGCTAGACCTTGCTAAGATCTACATCGAAATGAGCGATCCGCAAGGCGCAATTAAGTTGTTGGAAGAGGCCATTGTTGATGGTTCGGATGACATTCGCCGAGAAGCGAAGAACTTAATAGATACATTAAACGGGCGCTAAGCCAAGAAAGTCAAAAGAGAGCCAGATATATGGCTCTCTTTTTTTATCGGTAGTTTTCTGCTAAGCGGTTTGGGATACGCTCCTTTTACGTATATACTTCGAGCCCCATTTTCAAAGAGATCAAAAACATGAAAATTGCTTTAGGTATTGAATATGACGGTACCCACTATTTTGGTTGGCAGCGCCAACGTGACGTAAAGAGTGTCCAAGAATCTTTGGAAAAGGCGCTTTCGGTTGTCGCAAACCACCCAGTTGAAGTGCAATGTGCAGGTCGAACAGACGCTGGAGTACATGGTACAGGGCAGGTTGTTCACTTTGAAACCAATGTAAACCGCAAAATGGTGGCATGGACAATGGGTGCCAATGCAAACATGCCCAAAGATATTGCGGTTCGTTGGGCAAAAGAGGTGCCTGAAGATTTTCACGCTCGTTTCTCAGCAACGGCGCGTCGCTACCGTTACGTGATATTCAATCATGCACTTCGCCCGGGGATTTTGAACTCAGGTGTGAGTCATTATCATGGTCAGCTTGATGAGAAGAAAATGCATGAAGCAGGGCAGTACTTACTGGGCGAGAATGATTTCACCTCGTTCCGAGCGACGCATTGTCAGTCTCATAGCCCTTGGCGTAACCTGATGCACTTAAACGTTACCCGTCATGGTCACTATATTGTGATTGATATTAAAGCCAATGCCTTTGTGCATCACATGGTGCGTAATATCACGGGTAGCTTGATCGCTGTCGGTAAAGGAGAGCAAGAACCGCAATGGATTAAGTGGTTACTTGAAGCTAAAGATAGAAAGTTGGCTGGTGCGACGGCTAAGGCGGAGGGGCTCTATTTGATTGATGTGGATTATCCTGCACACTTTGAGCTTCCAAGAGAGCCGATCGGCCCACTATTTTTGCCTGATAATTTGAACTAAATGTGGGACTTAGGTTCAAAAAATATTACGAAATCGTGCGTAAAATAGCTCGTAAAAATAGGTACAACCAGTTTTTTATCTACACTTGCTGTTTTATGTGTTTTAATCTCCTCGCATAATTCCCAAATTTATTTCTTTCGCAATTAGGCGGAAGAATCGAAAGAAAAGGTCTTCCATGAGTTGGCTTGAAAAGATTTTAGAAAAAAGCAACATCGTAACTTCTCGTAAAGCGTCTATCCCTGAGGGTGTTTGGACTAAATGTACCTCTTGTGAGCAGGTTCTTTACCATGCTGAGCTAGAGCGTAACTTAGAAGTATGTCCAAAATGTGACCATCACATGCGCATGAAAGCGCGTCGCCGTTTAGAAACTTTCTTAGATGAAGGTGAGCGCGTCGAGCTAGGTTCTGACTTAGAGCCACAAGATAAACTAAAATTCAAAGATTCAAAGCGCTATAAAGAGCGTATCTCTTCTGCTCAAAAGAGCAGTGGCGAAACAGACGCACTTGTTGCAATGAAAGGTGAACTTTTAGGTCTACCTATCGTTGCTTGCGCATTTGAATTCTCATTCATGGGCGGATCAATGGGTTCGGTTGTGGGTGCTCGTTTCGTTCGTGCGGTTGACGCAGCTATCGAGAACAACTGCGGTCTTGTATGTTTCTCTGCTAGTGGCGGTGCTCGTATGCAAGAAGCACTGATGTCTCTTATGCAGATGGCAAAAACCAGTGCGGCTCTAGAGCGTCTTTCTGCGAAAGGTCTACCATTTATCTCTGTGATGACTGACCCAACAATGGGTGGTGTTTCAGCAAGTCTAGCGATGCTAGGTGATGTGAACATCGGTGAGCCGAAAGCACTTATCGGTTTTGCTGGTCGTCGTGTTATCGAGCAAACGGTACGTGAAGATCTACCTGAAGGTTTCCAACGCAGTGAGTTCCTACTAGAGCATGGTGCTATCGATATGATCGTAGATCGTCGTGACATGCGTCAGCGTGTAGGTAGCCTAATCGCGAAAATGACTAACCAGCCTTCACCATTAGTAGTTTCTGTGAATGATTCACCGAATGAAGCTACTTATGAAGTACCAGAAGCGCCAGAAAAAGGGTAAAGTACCATCTAACAAACCTACTTACATATGGTTATGAGTTAGATGAGTCAACAACCTATTCCTCAAGCCACATCCTCTCTCGAGATGTGGCTTGATTATTTAACAAACATTCACACCAGTGCGATCGACCTCGGATTAGACCGTGTTCAAGCTGTCGCACAGAAATCCAACCTTACTAAACCTGCTAAGCATGTGATCACGGTTGCCGGGACGAACGGCAAAGGCTCAACATGTGCGTTGATGGAAGCGATCCTTCTCGATGCTGGCTACTCAGTTGGCGTATACAGCTCTCCACACCTGATTCGTTACAACGAACGTGTTCGTATAAATGGCCAAGATCTCTCAGACCAACAATTGGTCGACTCTTTCGATTTTATTGAGAAAGAACGAGGCGAAATTAGTCTAAGCTTTTTCGAGTACGGCACTTTAGCCGCCCTGCGCGCTTTCCAAGTTGAAAATGTCGATGTGGTGCTTCTAGAAGTGGGTCTCGGTGGGCGTCTCGATGCAACTAATGTCGTTGACCATGACGTTTCTGTTATCACCAGTTTAGCGGTCGACCATGTTGACTGGCTAGGCGATGATATTAACGTAATTGGCTTTGAGAAAGCGGGCATCTACCGCAGTGGTAAACCTGCAATTTGTGGTCAACCTAAGCCGCCAGCAACGGTCGCAGCACATGCAGACGATATTCGAGCGGACTTCTATCAAGTTGGCATTCAATACACTTATGAAGTGACGGGTGATACTTGGGACTGGCACAGTGGTGCATTCCACCTTGAACAGCTACCTATTCCAAGCCTACCACTACCGAATGCTGCAACAGCGTTAATGGCTCTTGGGACCTCAGAACTCAACATCAGTGACGTTAATGTTGTCAATGGTCTTAAGAATGCTCAGCTTCCAGGTCGTATGCAGAAGATCAGTGACAAACCAACAATCGTCCTAGATGTGGCACACAATCCACATTCGGCTGAATACTTTGTTAAGCAAGTTGGCCAACAGTATGCAGGTAAAACACTGCATGTGGTGGTCGCTATGCTGCACGATAAAGACATTCCTGCCACGTTAGAGGTGCTAACTCCAATCGCTCAGCATTGGTATCCAGCGTCGCTACAAGGCCCGAGAGCAGCGAAAGCGGCAGAGTTGTGTGAAAGCTTACCAAGTGGCACAACAGAGTATTCTTCGCCTGTAGAGGCATTTGAGGCGGCGCTATCTACTGTACGCGAAGACGAAGTGATTCTTGTTGTAGGTTCATTCCATACCGTGGGTGAAGTACTGGAGCACTGGCAAACAAAAGGAAACTAAATGGCAAGTAAATTCCAAAGCCGCTTGGTGGGCACTATTATTTTGGTGGCCGTTGGCGTTATTGTTCTTCCGGACGTACTGGATGGCAAAAAGCTTCACTATAAAGAGGAGTTTGCAAGCATTCCAATTAAGCCTGAATTAGAAGGTGATGTTGAAGTGTTCGAGGTACTCGATCCTGTCGAAGACCAAATTGCACTGCCAGATTCACCGGTAGAAGCGGTTGTTCAAGAGTCATCGCAACCAGAATCTGTCACAGCTACCAAAGAGAGTGATGTCGATGATAATGTCGAGATTGCGATCAAGCCGGTGACTGAAAAGAATGAGTATCAAGATAGCGCTTGGATCATCCAACTGATGGCATTGAAGAATGCAGACAACGCTAAGAACGTTGTGAAGGATCTGCAAAAGCGTGGTTATCAAGCGCATACCAAGCAAGAAAACACATTTACGCGAGTCATCATTGGCCCAGATATCTCTAAATCCAAACTTGAGCGTCAAATTAAGGAATTAGAAAAAATTACTGGTTCAAAAGGCCAGTTGCTCAAATTTAAACCGTTAAATCCATAAGAAAACGTTTGCGTCAGCATTTTTTCTGTTAAAATGCGCGCCAACTTAAGATGAAGAATTCATGAATTGGTTAGATTTTATCATTTTAGGGGTGATCGGCTTTTCAGCTTTGATCAGTTTAGTTCGTGGTTTTGCTAAGGAAGCACTGTCACTCGTTATTTGGTTTGGTGCGTTTTTTATCGCCAGCCAGTATTACGCCAAATTGGCGGTTTACTTTACAAATATCGAAGATGACATGTTTCGAAATGGCGCCGCGATAGCAGCACTGTTTGTTTCGACTCTGGTTGTCGGTGCGTTAATCAATTACGTGATTGGGCAGCTAGTACAGAAAACGGGCTTGTCTGGTACAGATAGAATCCTGGGTATCGTCTTCGGCGGTTTACGAGGTGTTCTGATTGTGTCAGCAGTGCTGTTTTTTATGGATGCTTTTACTGCATTCCCAAGTTCTGAGTGGTGGAAGAACTCGCAGTTGGTTCCTGAATTTAGTCGAATCATTGCACCGTTCTTCGAGCATTTACAAGCAACATCAAGTTTCTTATCTGGCGCGCTTTAGCGCCAGTTAATGTCGAAAATCGAGGATTAGGACATGTGTGGTATTGTTGGAATCGTGGGTTCAACACCTGTAAACCAGTCAATTTATGACGCTTTAACGGTATTGCAGCATCGTGGCCAAGATGCCGCTGGTATTTGTACCATAGAAAGCAATCGTTTTCGTCTGCGTAAGGCGAACGGTTTAGTTAAAGATGTTTTCGAAGCTAAACACATGCAACGCCTCCAAGGTGATGTTGGTATCGGTCATGTTCGTTACCCAACAGCAGGTAGCTCTAGCGCTTCTGAAGCTCAACCTTTCTACGTAAACTCGCCATTTGGCATTACCCTAGCTCACAACGGTAACCTAACGAACGCAAACGAAGTTCGTGAGAAGCTGTTTGAAAAAGACCGTCGTCACGTAAACACAACATCAGATTCTGAAGTACTACTAAACGTACTGGCTCACGAGATCGATACTGTGAAAGGCAACGTAACGTCTGACGATGTATTCCGCGCAGTGGCTAATGTACACCGCACCATTCGTGGCGCTTACGCAGTAACAGCCATGATCATCGGCCACGGTATGATTGCGTTCCGCGATCCAAACGGTATTCGCCCACTGTGTCTTGGTAAGCGTGAAGTCAATGGTCGCACTGAGTACATGGTCGCGTCTGAGTCGGTCGCGCTAGATGCGGTTGGTTTCGATTTTGTGCGTGACGTTGCGCCGGGCGAGGCTATCTACGCTACGTTTGAAGGTGAGCTGTTTACTAAGCAGTGTGCTGACAATCCAAAACTGAACCCTTGTATTTTCGAATTTGTTTACTTTGCACGCCCAGACTCTTTTATCGACAAGATCTCTGTCTACAGTGCGCGTGTTGAGATGGGTGAAGCACTGGGTCGTCGTATCAAAGACGAATACTCAGATCTTGATATCGACGTGGTTATCCCGATCCCTGAAACATCGAATGACATTGCTCTACGCATTGCTCAGGCGATCGATAAGCCATACCGCCAAGGCTTCGTGAAGAACCGTTACGTAGGTCGTACTTTCATCATGCCGGGTCAACAACAGCGTAAGAAGTCTGTTCGTCGTAAACTCAATGCGATTCGTTCTGAGTTCAAAGGCAAGAACGTACTTCTAGTAGATGACTCTATTGTTCGTGGTACAACTTCAGAGCAGATCATTGAGATGGCTCGAGACTCAGGTGCTAATAAAGTTTACATGGTTTCAGCTGCACCAGAAGTTCGTTTCCCGAATGTTTACGGCATCGATATGCCAAGTGCAAACGAGTTGATTGCTCACGGTCGTGACAATCAAACCATCTGTGACCAAATCGGTGCAGACGCGCTTATCTTCCAAAAACTGGATGATCTGATTGAAGCGGTAGGTCAAGGCAACCAAGACATTACTCAGTTTGATACCTCGGTATTCAACGGTGAGTACGTGACAGGTGACATCGACCAGAAGTACCTAGATTTCCTAGATGCACTGCGTAACGATGATTCAAAGATTCAGCGTGAGATTCAGCAGGATTTAGCCAACCTCGAGCTACACAACGAAGGTGCTTAACCTTTATTTACCGCTTAGTTAGCTGATTTATCGCTTTCTCTACAAACCAAAGACGAAAACCAGAGCACTGAGGCTCTGGTTTTTTATGGGGTAAGCAGAATGTCTTGCTTAGTGAATGTGGTACGCGATCACAAAATCGATAAATAGGCGCACTTTTTCTGGCAGGTGATCTTTGTGATTGTAGAGCATGTAGATGTCTCTCGGGTTAGCACTCCAATCATCTAACACCCGCACTAAACTGCCATCTTCAATGTACTCACGGATCATAACATCTGGCATTAGAGTGATGCCTAAGCCTTCTGAACATGCCTGTCTTACCACGTTTAACGCATTAGCATTGAAACGACCTTTTTCTGTGTTTACCACACTTTCGTCGTTGGAGTTGCTTAGCTGCCATTTGATTAAAGGGTAACCTTTGAGAAGTGAGTGATTAGCCAGCTCTTCTGCATGGGTAGGGGCTGGGTTTTTCGCTAAATAATCAGGGCTTGCTACGAGTATGTCCTTAACTTCGCTGATCTTGCGAGCAATAAGGCTAGAGTCTCGCTGTGGGCCAACACGAAAAATAACGTCCCATTCGGTCGGGTCGAGTTGGTCAGCTTGGTTGTTCATCATAAGCTCAATGTTGATATCTGGGTATTGGCTCATGAAGTCGCTGAACATTGGCATCATCATACGCTTGGTTAGGTTTGATGGTGCGGAAATACGGATCTTACCTGATGCGCCCTTGCAGACATCAGTTAATTCTTCAGCCGTTGATGCCAAACGCTGTAGTAACGGTGAGCACTCATTGAAAAAACGCTCGCCAGCCTCTGTCAATGAAAGTTTACGCGCATGTCTGTTTAGGAGCCTCAGATTTAGAGAGTCTTCCAAAGCTTGAATACGTCGTGTGATCGTCGCAACCGGAATCATAGTTTTGCGCGAGGTTGCGGTGTAGCTCCCATTTTCGACGACTAATCGAAACAGGTTTAAATCATCTAATTTCATAAATCCAGATACATTTATTTACAAACTTACTTAATTTATACGTAACACCGAGAACAAAGTTTGCGTCACGTCAACTTGTTGCACTATTTACAAGTATTCCAATCCCTGATGGTAATTACCAGTAAAGTTAGCAAATTTGTGTATTCACCAATTTATTACTAAGTTTGATAGAGAGTTCTTAGAATAGATAACAATAATAAATCGACTTTTTTGTGAGGTTAATGAGTATGTATAAAACTCACAGTCAGCCCGTTACTACCTCGGCACAGGAAGCGCTCAACCAAAAATGCATAATGTTGGTTGATGATGACCCCATCTTTCGCCGCATAACGTCAGCATACCTGGATGCTGTCGGTTATCGTGTGGTTGAAGCTGAAAACGGCTTAGACGCACTTCAAAAATTACGCGACGCAGCACCCGATCTCATCGTGTGTGATCTCTCTATGCCGATACTCGATGGTATCGAGCTCGTAGAAGAGTTAAGTCTCGAATACCCATCACTGCCTATGATTGTGGTTTCTGCCACTGATGAAATGTCAGACGTTGCTAAAGCGCTGCGTTTTGGTATTAAGGACTTCCTACCTAAGCCACTGGAAGATCCAAACCACTTAGGTAGTGCTATAGAAAACACTTTGAAAGATTCCTTTGATAACATGAATAGCCAAAGGGACTTTTCGAGCCAATGGTTCAGTGTCGACGATGGTGGTGAGATACCGGAAGACCAAGAGCTGCATTGGCATTTGAATTATCTTCAGAATAACCCAAGCGCTGCAAGAGATTTACTGCACGCACTGTTACCCGATAAAGATACCAGCCAAGGTACTTGGCGCAGCAGTTATCGTTTGCTGCAGTCGACAGAGATGATGCCTTTGGTGTTTGATTATGCCTGGCTGATGAATGGGCAGTTTGTGTTTTATCTTGTGGACTCTTCGTCGTCATCTGAGGGCGGGGCGGCCACCACCTTGTTAGTGCGAGCCTTGTTCCACGATTACGTTAGAAATCTACAAAGTTTCAGTGCAGATCTGAAAGATATGGCGGAGATTTTAGAGAAGGGCATTCAATGCTCACAGTGCGCGACTCCGGTGAATGCACTGTTTGGTGTTGCCAACCTAGCTGAGGGTACAGTTTCTATATTACCAGCGGGTTTGGATGGTCAGTGGTCAAATGGCCTAGTCAATCAACACATTGCCGCAGGGCAGAGGTTAGGTGAAAACTGCAAGAAGAATTTCATTACTGACAGGCTTCCGATTGAGACAGGTTGTCAGCTCTCTTTGAGTCTTTTAGGTTCAGCCAGTTTTAGTCTCGACCTGCATCAAGGCGGTGGCGATTAACCCTACAGTTGCTCGGTATTTGTAGATGTTTTATTAAGGTATAGTTGCAAAATTGTGTGGCTATACCTTTTTTGTTGAGTGTCATTTAACAGAAACTATGTGGGTTAGCGTTAATATTGTAAGAAAGAAATAATCATGGCAGATAATCAAGATTTTAAAGACCCGTTTAATGTATTCTACTTTTTAGGATTTTTATTAGCATTTGCAGCGATTCCGCTACTACCTGCAACTCTAACGCTTTACCGTGTTTTCAATGGTTACGCGACATTTTAAAGACTTCCGGAGGTCACTATTAGCATTAAAGTTCTTAGCCTGAACCTCGCTGGTGGCCTCTGCATTATCCTCGCTTTTCTAGGCATTGTTTTACCTTTACTACCAACAACACCTTTTTTGCTACTAGCAAGTGCTTGTTTCATGCGCAGTAGCCCGCGCTTGCATCGTTGGATGCACCAACACCCAACATTAGGCCCTCTGCTTACCAACTGGTATGAACATGGTGCGGTCACAAAACGCGTGAAAAGTCGTGGTGTACTGTTTATTCTTCTTAGCTTTTCACTCTCTATCTACTTTGCACCTATTGTATGGGTAAAAGTGTTCCTAATTGCCGTACTTGTTATTCTTCTCACATGGTTTATTCGCCTTCCCACCCACGAGTTAGTTGCTGACAGCAAAGAAAATCACTAACATTAAGCCAGTGTGCCTGCTAACTTATAGCGGGCGTTTATTTTTTCAGCATCAGAGTTATGACTCTGATTGCAATGAAAGCCAACCAAGCCTTTCTCAAGCAAAAATAGTAACGACGATGGCGTTGATTGATGTTGGGAAAGCGGCCTAATGAAGTGCATCACTATTATGAACACAGAAAAAATCGCTCTGATCAAATCAAGCATCAAAAGCATTCCTGATTACCCAAAAGCGGGCATTCTATTTCGCGACGTAACTAGCCTTATGGAAGATCCGGCAGCGTACAAAGCGACGATCGAACTGCTAGTGGATACTTACAAAGACATGGGCTTCACTAAAGTTGTTGGTACGGAAGCGCGCGGCTTCCTATTTGGTGCGCCACTAGCGCTTGAGTTGGGTGTTGGTTTTGTTCCTGTTCGTAAGCCGGGCAAGCTACCACGTCAAACTGTGGCACAGTCGTACGAGCTTGAGTACGGTACAGATACGCTTGAGATCCACACTGACGCGATCTCTGAAGGCGATAAAGTGCTGATGGTCGATGACCTATTGGCAACAGGTGGTACTATTGAAGCGACAACTAAACTGATTCGTCAGCTTGGTGGTGTTGTAGACCACGCAGCCTTTGTTATTAATCTTCCTGAAATTGGCGGTGACAAGCGCTTAGAGGGCCTAGGCCTTGAAGTGTTTAGTATCTGCGAATTTGACGGTCATTAATCCTTTCGGAATTATTCATGAGCTATCTAGCGTTAGCGCGAAAATGGCGACCAACGAAGTTCAAAGAAGTCGTTGGTCAAGCCCATGTTTTAACAGCTTTAGAGAATGCACTTAGCCAAAACAGGTTGCACCATGCGTACCTGTTTAGCGGTACTCGAGGTGTCGGTAAAACGACCATTGGCCGCTTGTTTGCTAAAGGCCTAAACTGTGAAACAGGCATTACTTCTACACCTTGCGGTGAGTGTGCAACCTGTAAAGAGATCGACGAAGGTCGTTTTGTTGATCTCCTAGAAATAGATGCGGCGTCTCGAACCAAGGTTGAAGACACTCGTGAGCTATTGGACAACGTTCAATACAAGCCAGCTCGTGGTCGCTTTAAGGTTTACCTTATCGATGAAGTTCACATGCTTTCTAGGCACAGTTTCAATGCTCTTCTAAAAACGTTAGAAGAGCCGCCTGAGTATGTGAAATTCTTATTGGCAACAACGGATCCTCAGAAACTGCCTGTGACCATTTTGTCTCGCTGTCTGCAGTTCCATTTGAAGCCTATCAGTGTTGATAACATCCACGAGCAGCTCGACCATATTCTTGCAGAAGAGAAGGTGACGTCTGAGTCTCGCGCTCTGGGAATGATAGCGCACGCTGCTGACGGCAGTATGCGTGATGCGTTGAGCTTAACCGATCAAGCGATTGCATTGGGCAACGGTAATGTAGCCACTGACATTGTCTCCCATATGCTGGGTACGCTAGATACTGACCAAGCTATTCACTTGCTTGAGGCTATCAGTAGCAAGCAGCCACAAACTGCGATGGCGTGCATCCAAGCACTAGCGGAGAATGGTGTCGAGTGGGATGGCTTGCTGAATCAGTTGGCGACTCAACTGCATCGACTCGCTATGTATCAGGCTCTCCCAGCTTCGTTAGATCAAGCTCAGCCAGACGCTGAGAAAATAGAGCTTCTTTCACAAGCACTCAGCCCGCAAGACGTACAACTCTATTATCAGATTGTGCTTAAAGGGCGTGAAGACCTACCTCTTTCGCCAACGGCTCGCGTTGGTATTGAGATGGTTGTGCTGAGAATGTTGGCATTCCGTCCTGCTGCAGAGCTGTCGTCAAGCACTATATCCACCGCACCTGCGGAGTCTAAAGCAACAAAGCCCCCAACAGTCACACCTACACAAGGTACGCAATCAGTTAACTCGGTGCAGCCTATGAATCAGGCTCAGCCAGCGCCAAACTCTGTGCCGCCCCAGCAAGGTTACGTGCAACCGAACGCGCCACAATATTCAGAGCCTCAAGGGTATCCTGACTCTGGTTATATGGGCGGCCCACAGGATATGCCTCCGGCGTATGATGATCATGGGCCGTATGGCGCGCCTGCTGCGCCAGCGAAGCAAAAGCCTGTGGCACCTGCTCCAAGCCAACCAGCGGCACAAAATCAGTCTGTACCGGCTTCTGAGCGCCCTGCATCACCTGTGAGTGGATTACGTCACCAGTTACGTTCTCAGCGTAGAGGAGCAACGCCAGACGCAAGAGGCAGTGCTCCAAAAAAGGCTAAAGCGACACCAGCTAAAACTTCAGTGCTCGACCGAGTTGCTCAGCAACACGGTGGTTCTGAGCGGGTGTCGCCAACTTCTCTCCCTGCAGCATCGACACAAAATATAACCGATGATAATGAACCTTATCGTTGGAAACCGTCTAAACCTGCAGTGAAAGAGGTCTCGAAAGAGTTAACACCTACTCAGATAAGACGCGCTTTAGAGCACGTTAAAACGCCGGAAATGACTGAAAAGCTATTGCATGAGTCGATCGCTCAAGATGAATGGTCGGCAACCATACAGAAGCTTGAAACGGCGAAACTTGTCGAGCAGTTGGCACTGAACTCCGTGTTCAGTAAAAACGGCACTTCAATCAGTCTGATGCTACGACCAACACAAGCACACTTGAATACTGATAAAGCGCAGAGTGAATTATTGCAAGCTCTGAACAGCGTATTCGGTGAAGAGTGCCATTTAAGTGTCGAGATCGGCGAATCAGGCGAAACGCCACTAGAATTACGTGAGAGGCTGTATCAAGGTAAGCTGAAAGATGCGTTCACTAGCCTTGAGAATGATCCCAATGTTCAGTTCATTGAAAAGCGCTTTGCCGCTGAACTGGACAGAGACAGTGTTCGTCCAATTTAGTCATCACGAGTGTGAAAATTGGCGATATGTCCTTTGTCACATTAACAGTATCATAGGGTTGAATCAGAACGGTTCAGCCCCCATTAAGTCAGTTATTGCTTAATGTATTTTATAACCAATTAGACCAGAGAGATTATCATGTTTGGTAAAGGTGGTATGGGCAACCTAATGAAGCAAGCCCAGCAAATGCAAGATCGCATGCAAAAGCTTCAAGAAGAAATCGCAAATATGGAAGTAACCGGTGAATCTGGTGCTGGCCTAGTAAAAGTAACGATCACTGGTAGCCACAGTGTACGTCGCGTTGATATCGATGAAAGCCTAATGGAAGACGATAAAGAGATGCTTGAAGATCTCATCGCTGCGGCATTCAACGATGCAGCTCGTCGTGTTGAAGAGACTCAAAAAGAGAAAATGGCTGGCGTAACTGGTGGTATGCAACTTCCACCAGGTATGAAGATGCCTTTCTAATTCGTTTTTCTCAGTGATGTGCTAGGTGCATCGTGAATTAAAAACTGAAATGGTTGAATAATGCGTACCAGTCATATGCTGGAGCATTTGATGGAGGCCTTACGTTGTCTACCTGGGGTTGGTCCCAAGTCGGCGCAGCGTATGGCCTTTCATTTGTTACAGCGCGATAGAAAAGGCGGCCTGCAATTGGCTGAGGCGCTTGGTCAAGCGATGACAGAAATTGGCCACTGTAGTGAGTGTCGTACTTTTACAGAAGAAGATGTTTGTCATATTTGTACCAACCCTAAGCGTCAAGAAAATGGTCAAATATGTGTGGTTGAAAGCCCTGCAGACATCGCAGCAATCGAGGCGACAGGTCAGTACTCTGGTCGTTACTTCGTGTTGATGGGGCACTTATCGCCGCTTGATGGTATTGGCCCTAGCGATATCGGTCTCGATGTTTTGGACTACCGTCTGCGCCGTGGCGATATTGCAGAAGTGATTCTTGCGACTAACCCAACAGTAGAAGGTGAGGCAACCGCCCACTATATCGCTGAGTTGTGTAGCGCTCATGAAGTGAACGCTAGTCGAATTGCTCACGGTGTTCCCGTCGGTGGTGAGTTAGAGTTGGTGGATGGCACCACACTGTCTCACTCACTATTAGGTCGACACAAAATCTAATCTCAGCCGCTTGCTCTCTTATCTAGAAAGTCAGCGGCTTTTTTGTTCATGAGCTAACAATTTTATTGAGACAGAGGCTATGTGATGGCTTCGAGTTCGGTGATATTGTCGAGCGCTTCTTGATTTGTTTTGCCACAAATGATTGGGCACGCCTTAAATTGGTGACACACTTTTGGGCGTTCAGGTTGCCCGAATAGTTTGCAGAGATTCTGTTCATTGAGCTGAATACAACGAACGCCAGCAGGCTTGCCATTTGGCATACCAGGAATAGCAGATGTAATACTGGGTGCAATACAGCAGGCACCACAACCTAGACGACATTCCATCAATTTATACTCAGTCAAAACAGGGGGCGCGATAGTAGCAAAAATTATCGCTTGTGACAGCTTTTGTCTGTGATTAACCCCTGAACACTTTTTATCCTTGAACTTTTTGTGGGCTAGCGGTATAACACGCACCCCAGTAAAAGAGTAAGAAGTCCTATTATGACCAGTCCATTTTGGCAAGAAAAATCACTAGAACAGATGACCGAACAAGAGTGGGAATCGCTTTGTGATGGCTGCGGCAAATGTTGCCTGCACAAACTAATGGATGAAGATAGCGACGAAGTGTACTACACCAACGTCGCGTGTAGTTGGTTAAACAGTAAGACGTGTTCTTGTAAAGATTACCCAAATCGCTTTAGCTCGGGTGAAGAGTGTTTGAAGTTAACTCGTGACAAGATTGATGAGTTTCACTGGCTTCCTGACACATGTGCGTATCGCCTATTATCAGAAGAGAAGTCGCTTCCAGAATGGCACCCACTGATCACTGGCTCTAAATCTGCAATGCACGCTGCGGGTGAAAGTGTACGTAATAAAGTAGTGTATGAGATTGATGTTGTTGATTGGGAAGACCACATCATCAACCACCCAAATCGCGCTTAGTCTTGATTACTCGCGAAAAAGAATGAAAAAAAGGCTCACATCTCTGTGAGCCTTTTGCTTAGTTAGGAGGGTCCAAGCAAGTGGACATCGTCATGGCTAAGGTCAATTAAGTGGTAGTTCTGCAACCACTTGATTGAACGCACTACGAGCTTTCTGTGCTTGTTCGGACAACTCAAGTTTCTTCGCTTGTGCGGCAGTTAGGTTGCTCTCAGCAAGCTCCAGTGCTTGCTGCAACTCTTCTGGCAATTCATGCGTTTCCATCTGAGAGCCTTGTTCAAGAACATATGCTCGAATCTTTTTCTTCACATCTGCCAGCGCTTTGTAGGCGGAGCGTTCTAGCTCAGCCGCGTCTTGAGCAGCATCTTTCACTTTCTCAAACTGAGCCAGTGCCATCCCCTCTGCAGACCAAGGGTCGATATCGGGCAGCTCTTCGATGTTGATTGTTGGCTCGATGTAGTCATCTTGATGGCGTAGGTCAAGACTGGTCGCACGAACGGCAGAAACCATCAACATCACTGAAATCCCTAGTAGCGGTAGGCCACCCACGATAGCCGCGGTCTGTAAGGTACTTAGTCCACCTAAGAACATTAAAATCGTTGGCAGGAATGATAGTGTAAATGCCCAAAACAGACGGTTCCAACGCATAGGCTCTTCTGTTAAGTTGTTTTGTACTACCGACGCCAAGATGTATGAGATCGAGTCAAAAGTCGTTGCCGTGAAGATAATGCACAACAGCGTAAATACCGCGATAACCAGTGTGCTCATTGGCAGTTGGTCAAGCATCGAGAATATCGCTTTGGTTGCGCCATGCTCGTTGAGTACCGCGACCACGTCTAAGTCTCCAGACAGTTGTAATGACAGGCCGTAGTTACCCAAAATCATGAAGAACAAGAAACAGCCCAAAGATCCAAAAAAGATCGAACCGGTTACCATCTGTTTAATTGTGCGACCACGAGAGATACGCGCAACGAACAAACCCATGCTCGGGGCGAATACTAACCACCATGCCCAGTAGAAGATGGTCCAATCTTGTGGAAAATGGGTATTTTCAAATGTGCCGTAGCCACCAAAAGGTTCAGCCCAAGTCGCCATAACGAAGAAGTTAGAGAGCAAGCGACCAATCGAATCCAACCCAGTTTCCAACATAAAGATGGTTGGACCTGCAACAAGCACAAATGCCAATAGACCCATTGCACCCCAGAAGTTGATGTTGCTGAGGATCTTGATGCCTTTTTCAAGGCCAGCGTAGGAAGAGTAGGCAAAAATTGCGGTACAGATCAGTAATACGCCTGCTTGAGTTAGGGTGTTCTTTGGCAAACCGAATAGGTGATTCAAACCTTCGGTGATAAGAGGAGCGGCTAGACCAAGTGTGGTTGCCGCGCCACCTAAAAGACCAAAGATGAATAGCACATCAACAATCTTGCCTGGAGTACCTTTACTGCGGTGCTCTCCAAGTACTGGCATTAGCGCACTGGAAATTTTTAGTACAGGCTGTTTACGCACATAGAAAAAGTAAGCGATTGGCAAAGCTGGGATCAAGTAAATAGACCACGCGATTGGTCCCCAGTGGAACAGTCCATAGGTCGCAGCCCAGCGAACCGCCTCTTCACTGCCAGGTTCAAGTTGAAAAGGTGGTGATTGGTAGTAATAGGCCCATTCGATACAGCCCCAGTAAAGAATACTGGCACCGATGCCACCACAAAATAGCATCGCAGCCCAAGAAGCTGTGGCAAACTCGGGCTCTTCATCGGCTTCACCTAGCTTGATCTGGCCCATGTCACTGAATACAACATAAACCATGAAAGCACAGGCCGTTAAGCCAAGTGTTAGATAGAGGAAACCGAGTTTGTCGGTCATGAAGGTTTTCGCGATAGCAATCCATTCTGCCCCTTGTGCAGGGAACATTATCAAAGGAAACACTATCGTAAGTAGTAGTGCAATGGCACCGAAAAAAGTAGGCTTATCAATAAGCGAAAAGGCGTTTTTCACGAGACTTATTCCATAATAATGAGGTCAGAATTATGGTGTGAAGTCGTTTTTCAGAGCAAATCAGGAATGTTGTCGTAACGACAAATCTGTAAAGTGATTCTAGTAAAAGCTGGTAGTTCGGTGAGAGCGCTAGACCAAGGCCAGCAGTATGCCGCCAATGGTTACCGCTGCGGACAGATATTGCCCCGCCGAGTATGAACCATCTTCCTCTTCTTCAATTTTGTCTGGATGATCCATACCCAGTGCGCCATGCGCAAAAGATTCAACTTTGTCGCCAACGGTTTCGTTTTCAGCTTCGATTTTCTTGGCTTCTTTATCTATCTGTTGTAGGGCGACCAGAAGCGCTTTTCCTTCATCAGACAGATTAACGGTATTGTGCTCAACCTTAAGTGGCGCGGGCTCTGAAGATACGGGCGTACCTTTTGTGGGCTGATTCTTCACCGGACTATAAGCTTGAGCGGCATTGTTGGTAACAGGCGTCATAACACTCTCCGTAGTTGCACCTTATATAGAGTATCGGCCGAGCAGTGAAAAACTTGTGTAATTAATCACCGAGGTGATGTTTTACTACTCTACCTAGGCTTGCCCAATTAATAAGCAATAGTTGTGCCGATACTCAGTTAGGTTGAACTACGTGGCCGTGTTATTCGTGGGCTATTTGCACTCTAAGCCTTTGCCTCGATGAGAAAGTTTCTTGTACGCTTTCATACGATTTTCTTGTTTAACGTAGCGCGTTGGTGGAGACAAAACTTGCAGTTGGTAGTCTTCGCTAGCATCACTCAATGATTCGACCGGAGTTATGACCACCACATTCAGATCGGCATTGCGACGTAAAATAGAGGCGGCAGTACCTAAGCCTTGTTCTATATGAAATTTGCCCGCGACGTGAATGACTTGTTTATCTGGATTTTCATTTAGGTATTTTACAATCGAATCTGCCATGGTTTCATCCCAGGTCACTTGAGCGGCAAATTGTTTTTCGGTTTGTTCAGGTGTGCCGTGGTGCATAGAAGCCATGAATTTTTCTTTATAAGGGCTGTCACTAGTATTGACGTCGTCAGCTATCCATTGGCGTTCTTCAGGAGTCAATTTTTCTAGGTAATCAATTCCGTTACGTCCGATACACTGAACAACTGGCTTTGGAGCATTGGCGGCGATGATATCGATACCTTGCGACTTCGCAAGTTCCACCAATGGGCGGTAGTCACTTTGATAATTTGGCCATGCCGCGGCGTCTGACATGAGAACTTGTTCACCGATCTCTCCCGCAAGATAGTCGTCGATAACATTTTGGTGCTGTCGTGTGAACTGTTCCATGGATAGTGCAACGTCTTTGCTGTCAGCTAAACGTGCCTTAAGAAAGTCGGTCTGGAATCTGTGTACAGCAGAGTGTGTATGCCATTCACCAATTAGAACCACATCGGCATCAATCAATGCACTCGGGAGTTGGTTAAGTGCAATCGGCTCCCCTTCTGCAGAAGCGAATTGGTAGTCGTAATAGGTAGTCACTGGGGATAAAACGGCTTTGTTGTCGCCTTGAGCCTGCTCGGAAGGCGGATTTGCACAAGCGGTGAGAAGGGCGGTTAGGCCAATAAGAAAAATACGTTGCATTGAATAACTCCTTGAAGAGTAAGCATACTAAATGAGGCTCACAGAGAATTCAATGCAAACGATAATTAATATCAACTAGCTCTGTTTACGATAAACTCTTAGCATGAAATCGGCCTCGCACAGGTAGCTATCACTTTGCATCAACTCTTGCTTAAATGATTCTGTTGCCTTCCAAGCGAACGGGGTCATTTGAAGCAGGTCAAAGGCATCCGAACCTGAAAGCTCCATCATGTAGTTTAGGTGCTGTTGGCTCTCTAGGGTAAATCCTTCGATGATTTCTGGTGTTTCGTCATGCAGTCGTACGCCATCATAGATCGCATCACGCAGTTGATACAGGTGGCGGCCAGCAGGCGTCACTGTAATTACCACACCTTGCTCTTTCAATGTTCGTTGTAACTCTTCTGCCTTGCAAGGCGCATAGATGCGTAGAACGGCGTCTAAGCAGTTGTTAGCGAAAGGTAGTCTATGGCTCGATGCTACTGAAAAGTTAACCGCTGGGTAGCGCTTAGCGGCATAACGGATAGCAATCTTAGAGATGTCTAAGCCGTAAATGCTTGGATCACGCTGCGCGAGTTTAAGAGCGATTTCATTGGTGTAGTAGCCTTCACCACAGCCAATATCCAATAGATTTGGGTTTTCCACTGGTAATACATTTTCACACAGAGCAACCACAGCTTGGCGCATTGGGTTGTAGTGGTCACCTTCTAAGAATCGGCGACGAGCTTGCATCATCTCTTTATTGTCACCTGGATCTTTTGAGCGCTTGTGGTGGGCTGGCATCAAGTTGACGTAACCCTCTTTGGCAAGATCAAATTGGTGGTTGTTCTCACACTTGAAAGTTCGATCAACTTGAGTGAGAGATTGGTGACATAAAGGGCACTGGTAGTTCATGACGCTCTCTGTGCGGCTAGTAAAGTGGGCAGCGAGTTTATCAAAAATGTCGCATTAGGCGAAATAAAAAGAGCCGTGCAGTACGGCTCTTGATAGGGCTTATGGAATAAGTCGAGCTACTATTTAGCTCGTGAGCTGTGTATAACAGAGAGATAGCCAGTAAGCCCATATAGGGGAATTATTTTGCTGCGATAATTGTCATCAATTGGTGGCTCTCACCGGGCTGAAGCTCTTTGCCTTGTTCGATGCTCGGAGCATGTAGGGTCGACTCAACACATAGCATGGTTAGATAGCCGTCGTCTTGCATGTCGCCCATAGCTGCAGCGCCTTCTGCCCACGGGTTCCATAATACCGCAGAGTTATGGCCTTGGTTTTCAACAGTCAGTGTGCGCGCAAGTTTCGCATCAGCGACAGAAATAACGGTTTCTGGCTGCGTGTAAACACGGTCAATAGTATCAGTGAGTACAAGCTCATCACCACCTTGGCATACTTTGCCATCTTGTAGGCTATCAATGTACTCAGAGCCCATCCCGGTTGTTTTAGCTTGGTGAATATCGCCAATGTTAAGGTATGTATGTAGCGCACCAGAGCACTTCCAAGGCTGAGAATCAGTGTTTGTCACCTCTAGTGTTACTTTCAACTCATCACCGATCTCGACATTAAGGCGTGCATCAAAGCGGTGTGGCCATACGGCAAGCGTGTCGTCATTAGCGCTCAAGCCTAGGCTTACGATAACACCTACTTCGCTTTCACGGTGCTCAATGAGTTGCCATTCACTGTTGCGAGCGAAACCATGTGCAGGTGCGGCAATACGACCAAACCAAGGCCAACATACTGGAATGCCGCCACGCAGAGCCGTTTTACCATCAAATTTCGCCTGTTGACTCATCCAAATGAGATCTTGTTGCCCTTGTGGTTGATAAGAAACAACATGCCCACCAAACAGAGAGATCGCAGCGTTCGCTTTCTCGTGAATAACGCGCACCAGTTTTACGTCTTGATATTCAACAATTGTTACGTTGTCTGAAAGCACGGCTAAAGCAGGGAGAGTTGATAAATCCATTACATAATCCTTCTTAAGGGATAATTGAATTCAAATTCGAGATGAGCATGAAACAGAGGGTTGGGGAGCTCACGTATTTGAATTGAATCTCGTGCCGCTTGTTACCTTTCATTTTATCGGGGCTGCGGCGTTTGATAAATCGCGGGTACAAAAAAGGCGACTCTAGAGCCGCCTTTTCTTTTCAGTCTTTTCTCAAAGACAGTCTAGCTAAACGCTATCTAAGTAATAATTACTTAGAGATGTGAGCGATTAGGTCTAGAACTTTGTTTGAGTAACCGATTTCGTTGTCGTACCAAGATACAACTTTAACGAATTTGTCAGTTAGAGCAACACCAGCTTTAGCGTCGAATACTGAAGTGTTAACTTCACCGATGAAGTCTTGAGAAACAACTTGGTCTTCAGTGTAACCTAGAACGCCAGCCATTTCGCCTTCAGAAGCTTCTTTCATCGCAGCACAGATTGCTTCGTAAGATGCAGCTTCTTTTAGGTTAACAGTTAGGTCAACTACAGAAACGTTAGCAGTTGGTACACGGAAAGCCATACCAGTTAGAAGGCCGTTTAGTTCTGGAAGAACAACGCCTACAGCTTTAGCAGCACCAGTTGAAGATGGGATGATGTTTTGAGAAGCACCACGGCCACCGCGCCAGTCTTTAGCAGAAGGACCATCTACAGTTTTTTGAGTTGCTGTAGTAGCGTGAACTGTAGTCATTAGACCAGACTCGATGCCCCACTTGTCGTTAAGAACTTTAGCGATTGGAGCAAGACAGTTAGTAGTACAAGAAGCGTTAGAAACGATGTCTTGACCAGCGTAAGTGTCTTGGTTAACGCCCATAACGAACATTGGAGTTGCGTCTTTAGAAGGACCAGTTAGAACAACTTTCTTCGCACCAGCAGTGATGTGCTGACGAGCAGTTTCGTCAGTTAGGAAGATACCAGTTGCTTCAGCTACAACGTCAACACCGATTTCGTCCCACTTAAGGTCAGCTGGGTTACGCTCAGCAGTTACGCGAACTGTTTTACCGTTAACGATTAGGTTACCGTCTTTAACTTCAACAGTACCGTTGAAACGACCGTGAGTTGAGTCGTACTTAAGCATGTATGCCATGTACTCTACGTCGATAAGGTCGTTAATACCTACTACTTCGATGTCAGCGCGCTCAACAGATGCACGAAATACGAAACGACCGATACGGCCAAAACCGTTAATACCTACTTTGATAGTCATTGTAGTTGCTCCACAACTTAATTTCTGATTAAAGATAACTGGTAGTAAAATTACAGAATCCAGTCTAAATCTGCAATAGATAATCCGACTTAACTTGTTTAATGTCAAAAAAAAGCGACGCTTTTCTTAACAATTGGGTGTAAGTGGTTGAAATTTGACCATTGCTAGTGGTTCTGTACCCTTCCAGTTGGGTAAAATACCTCTAAATGACGATTCACTTATGAGTGTATATGTACAATGTATCTCGGTGAGAAAGTATGTGCTACAAATCCTGCTAGATGCAAGTATTTATGGAAAAAAGTAAATATAATAAAAGAGAATGTGGAGAGATATTAACGTGAATGAAGGGGGAGAAAATATGACGAAGCCCGATGAATACTGGCGTGAACACCTAACTGATGAAGAGTACCAGGTGTGTCGTCTACGTGGAACAGAGCCTCCTTTTACCGGTAAGCTGTTACACAATCATGATACTGGGGTTTACAGTTGTACTTGTTGTGAAGCCCCACTGTTTGTGTCTGAGAACAAATATGATTCTGGCTGTGGTTGGCCAAGTTTCGATGCCCCTATTAATGATAAGGTAATCCGTTATTTAGAAGATCTAAGTCACGGAATGAAACGTATTGAGATTCGTTGTGCGGCTTGTGATAGCCACCTAGGTCACGTTTTTCCGGATGGTCCTAAAACCACTGGAGAACGTTTTTGTGTAAATTCTGTGTCGTTAATTTTCAACAAAAATGACAAAACTACAGAATAATCGACATCTATTGTCAAAAGCTTTCATATGTAGTGATGCCGCGACAAAGTAAAGTAACGAATTGCGAGTTGCTTCTCTCAAAGGAATAAAAAACAGCTACCGAAAAGGGTAGCTGTTTTTGTTTGGCTATTTTAAAAGTATCGCTATCGGTGAGAGACGAGTGACGCTTGGTATCGTCCATCTTCAATGGCCTCTACGATATAGTCAGCATCATCTTGTAGCTTGTTGTAAACATCATTTGAGAAGGGATACAGGACTCTCAACTCTGGCTCCGAGGCAATTGGAACATCGAATTGTTTGGCAACCATCGCCCATAGATACGCTTTTTCCATATTACCTAAGCTGTGATTGATACTCGCTAGGGATTTAAATATTTCGGTATTGACGGTTGCACCGTTTGAGAGTGTGAGTGCGTTATTGAGTAGTTTGATGGTTTTCTTGTGATCACGTGTAGTGTAGAAGGTTGCTAATGCGTATTGCATTTCCGCTGTGTTGAGTGCGTCACTGCCTTCTAACTGCAGGAAGCTACGACGTGCGTTGATATTGCCAGTTTGTGACCATAGGAAGTAGAGAGTTTCAGGTTCATTGGAGCCCAAAAGCTCCCCAAGGATTCGCTCTTCTTCTTCGATGCTGTGCATCAGTGCTGAGAAGCGTCGCTGCTTGAGTAAGGTTTGATCTATGGTTTCAATTTGAGAAGCCAGTTCAAGACACTTCTTGTACTCGGCAACCAGACCATACTCTGTGATCTTATTGTGCTCGGTAGGTTGTTTCAATATTTCGAAGCGGTGCCAGATGAGGTCGGTACGTGCCACTCTGCACTGGCCGTCGTTCATATTCAGGTCAGCGCAACGCAGTTCTGAGTGAGCTTCACATAGCTGCTCTGTATTTTTGTTTCCCTCGAAGCACCCCGTTAGGGCCAGAGGGGCAGTGGCGAGTAGCCATTTAAAAATTCTCATATACCTTCACTTGTGATCGAATACACTTATTTTCAGTGCTCCGCTTGACTCCATTTCACGACAGGTTATTTTCTGGTGAAAATTGTTAATACTAAGGCTTTATCATGGATGCAGAACAACTTCTTAACGCAATGACCCCAGAGGTCTATGAGCGCCTAACGTATGCAGTAGAGACGGGAAAGTGGCCCGAGGGTACGGCATTAACGCAAGAGCAGCGTGATTCTTGTATGCAAGCTGTTATGCTTTACCAGTCAAAGCATAATGTTGACGCCCAGCATATGACAGTTGCTGCTGGTGGTGACATTAGCTTTAAGTCGAAAGCGGAACTTAAGAAACAATTTACTTCAGATCAAGAAGATATTGTTAGGGTAAATCCTAATCACTAAGCCATTGTTGTGACAATATCACATAGTTCAAGATCTTGACCCGTCCTGATATGGGTTGACACTTTTTAGTCAAAACGCTCGATGTACTTCATCGGGCGTTTTGTATTTTAAGGCCGTATGTGGCCTCATCTGATTATAGATTTCTACTGACTCGGCGACCATTTTTCTCGCCTGAGCAACATCTTTAGGTTTCTTCAACAAGTATTCCATTTTCAAAATACCATTTACTCTCTCTGCCAAGGCATTTTGATAGCAGTCATATCCATCAGTCATGGAACACACGATCTTGTGCCTAGAGTGTAAGTCTTGGTACTCCTTTGAACAGTACTGTGAGCCTCTATCTGAGTGATGGATTAAGCTTTCCTGATTTCGACGTTCTCTCAAAGCTCTTATAAAAGCTTGTTTTACGGCCTTCGTCTGCATGTTGTCATCCACGCTGTATCCGACGATCTTTCTGGAATAGGCATCAGTGATAAGACTGACGTAACTGTTTCCCTCATAGGTTGGAAGGTAAGTAATATCAGCAACCCACAACTGTTCCGGTCTTTCGGGCTTAAAGCCATCCTTTATTTTATTTGGGTGGCAGTAAAACCTATGATGGCTATCCGTTGTTCGATGGTAAGCACGTTTAACCTTCACAAGCAGCCGATGATGTTTAAGCAGAGAAAATAGATAATCCCGACCTACTTTCATTCCAGCTTTTTCCATCATGTACTTAAGCTTTCTCGTTCCTATTCGAGCCTGTTTGATGCGAGTTTCACGAACAAAGCTCAGAAGAGCTTTGTCACGCTGCCTGTTACGATCGTCAATAAGACACTGTTTATAATATGCTTGCCTAGATATATTGATGATTTGGCAAAATCTAGTCACCGTGAGCTGAGCTATGTTTTGCTCTTGGACGACGCACCTTTGTGCTTTTTTACGACGCGGACACCATGGTCTCGTTCCATAACTTTTACTACTTCTTCAAAGAAGTCGGCCCTCAGTTTGGTATCCTCGAGTTTCTTTTCTAACTCTTTGATACGTTGCTCTGGTGTAGGTGGTGAATTGAATTCAGACATAGGTAAACCTTTCTTCATGAATCGAGGTGTGCCCCCAGACCAATCAAGTCGACCGTGCTTTCGGAGCCACACTAATACTGTAGAACAACCTTGTATGCCGTACTTGTCTTGTGCTTGTTTGTAAGTCAGTTCACCTCGCTCGACTTGATCAACAACATCCAATTTAAAAGCGAGGGAGTAATCACATTGAGTTCGTCTAGTTATTGATTTCATAACACTCTCCAATTTTCTGCTTGGGGAGTGTCAACCTTATTTAGGACGGGTCATCTAAAGTAAAAAAAGGGGTGGTATTGAGCCGCCCCTTTTTGTTGTCCTCATTTTGATTTTCAGCGTGTTATCTATCCAAAGACATCTTCGGTTACAGACTCATTTCACCACGCAGAATTTGCTGCATTTTTTCTTTTACTTGCTCGTAGCTTAGGTCTTGGCTGAGTAAAAAGTGCAGTTTCGCTAACGCTGCTTCAGGGGTCATGTCGTAACCACTCACTACACCGGCATCTGCAAGGGCGCAGCCAGTTGCGTAACCACCCATGTTCACTTTACCTGCAAGACATTGAGTCAGGTTAACGACAATGACACCACGTTCAGAGGCATCTTTGAGATGTTGCAGCAGTTCTGGGTTTTGTGGCGCATTACCGACACCAAATGTCAGCAAGATCATCGCATTTACAGGTTGAAGCAGGGTGTTTCGAATCACTTCGTGAGAAATTCCTGGGTACATAGTAATCACACCAATTGGTTGAGGTGTAATGTTGTGTACCTTGAATTCGCCCTTTGGCTTCTGATCAACCACTACATTGTTGCTTAGTTGGATATTGATACCCGCTTCAAGCAGTGGATTTAGGTTTGGTGAGGTAAATGCATTGAAACCATCAGCGTGTGATTTGGTACTACGGTTACCACGCATCAATTTGTTATTGAAGAACAGTGTCACTTCATTGATCGGATAGTTAGCCGCAATGTGCAGTGCGTTCAGTAGGTTTGCTTGACCATCTGAACGTAGCTCGGCAAGAGGAATCTGCGAGCCTGTGACAATCACGGGCTTGCCAAGGTTCTCTAGCATGAAAGAGAGTGCCGAGGCCGTGTAAGCCATGGTGTCTGTGCCGTGCAAAATAACAAAGCCGTCGTACTTATCGTAGTTAGCGCGGATGTCATCAGCAATGGTCTGCCAATCTAGTGGCGTCATGTCTGAAGAGTCCATCAGCGGAGAGTATTCATGAATCGTATACTCAGGCATCTCTGGGCGGTGGAACTCAGGCATGCTTGCTAGCTGCTTGTCCATAAAACCCGCCACTGGAACATAGCCGTGGTCATGCGATTTCTGCATACCGATGGTGCCACCAGTGTACGCAATATAGATATGTTTTCTTTCCATAGCGATTGTTACTTTTTGTTTGTAGGGAACAGGGACGCGATTATAGCGGATAATCTGGCAATAAAAAGAGGCACCCCACACAGAGGTGCCTCTTTACAGAAAAGTGTCAACCCATATCAGGACGGGTCAAAGCAAGAAGAGACGCTTACTGTACTTGGCAATTCAAGCAGAATGCATAGCGGCCTTGAGGATCATTAAAGTGACTTAAAAGTTGGCTATCTTGCGCCAATTGTTGAGTAACTGGCTTTAAACCACTTGGGATAAGACTCTGGATATCAAGTCCTAAAGAGATCTGAACTTGGTTCATGAACTCCTGAATAAACTGCTCAGTTGCTGAAAGCGGCTCTTCAACCCAGTAAACGTTGTACTCTTCAAGTTCTGCAAGTGTTCCAGCGGCGGCGATAGCGTCGTCGAAATCACCGATTTCATCGATCAAACCGTACTGTAGAGCATCTTGGCCAGTCCACACTCGACCTTGAGCAACCTTATCTACGCTCTCTATATCCATGCCACGGTTTGAGCCAACCAAGCCTATAAAGCGTTGATAACCGTGTTCGATGCCCATTTGAAACGCATCTTTGGCACCCTCCGTTAGCCCGGTGGTTATGCCTAGACCAGAGAAGGGAGTAGTACCGACACCATCGGTGTAAACACCCATGTCATTCAAGCCTTTTTCAAAGGTCGTGATCACGCTGAAAATTCCGATAGAACCCGTGAGAGTTGTGGGTTGTGCCATGATTTTGTCGGCACTCATCGAGATCCAGTAACCGCCAGAGGCTGCTAGGCTAGACATCGACACTACTACAGGCTTGCCTACTTCTTTCAAAGCAACGATTTCATTGCGAATCACTTCAGAAGCGAACGCACTGCCACCTGGGCTATCCACACGCAGAACAACCGCTTTGACTTGGTCATCGTTACGAGCTTGGCGAAGTAGTGCGGCAGTAGTGTCCCCACCGACTGTGCCGCGAGGTTGCTTACCATCCATGATCGCGCCACTTGCGATAACAACAGCAATGTCATCCGTTGAGGTTGGTAAATCTGGTTGCATGGTTGCTCGGTAATCATAGTAGCTCAGCGCATTGTAGCTGTCTTTACCATCGCTACCGAAGGTGTCGGCTAGTTCCAAGCGAACCTCTTGACGAGTCGATAATTGGTCAACTAAACCGAGTTTTTTCGCAAGCTGAGCGATGTCACCGTCTACAGACTCAAGCTCGGACAAGAAAGTTTCCATGCTCGGATTTAGAGTTGCAGACTCAATCTGGCGATTATTTGAAACATCATCGACATAAGCTCCCCAAAGTTGCCCCAACCAACGAGACACTGACTGTTTTGCTTCTTTGGACATATCGTCACGTATAAACGGCTCAATTGCCGATTTATAAGTGCCCACTCGGAAGACATGTGTGTTCACATCGAGTTTTTCTAATAGTGTTTTGTAGTACAGCGAGTACGCGCTATAGCCTTTCAGTAACACGCCACCGTCCGGTGACATGAAGATCTTATTGGCGTAGCTTGCTAGGTAGTATTGACTTTGATTGTAGAAATCACCAATGGCGTAGATGGGCTTTCCAGTCGCTTTAAACTCATTCAGCGCTTTTGCAATGTAGCGAAGCTTAGTGAGATTGGTTTCCGGTAACTCACCCAGTGCTAATACGATTCCGGTAATGTTCTCGTCATCTTTTGCATAACGAATGGTATCAACGATATCAAAAAGCACGTTCTCTTTTGGCAAATCTTTACCCAGCAAAGAGCCAGTCACTGAGTCCATTGGATTGATGTAACGGCTCTGTTCGACAATCGGACCAGATAGGTTAAGCACTAGTGCCGATTGTTGTGGAACCGTAGGCTGTGTGTTGTCCGTCTGGAAATACACAAAGTAGATGAGGGCGATACTCAATAAAAAGAACAGATTGATCACTGCAACACGTACAAAGGTGATCAGCTTCCATACCCCTTTAAAGATCATACCGATAAATTTGGCTATTTTTTTCATTATTTCTCCACGGCGAGAACACCACACTTAAATAAGCAGTAGGACTATTTATCTCAATAATATTAACTGGTTAGTATCCTACGTTAATTCAAAGTTCCAAACTAGATGAACTATTTGTTAATCGATACATATTCTCATTAAGTGTAGTCATATTAGGAACTGTTGAGTGATTAATACACTCTGCACTATGATCGGTGTTACAAAAATGTAAACGGTTGTTTGAAATTTTGGTTTGTGCACTATACTGTGGTCAGACCACAAGGATAAATAACAGAAGTGATGTCTGCCATGTACCCACATTTATTAGAACCTCTAGATCTTGGATTTACTCAGTTACGAAATCGTGTATTGATGGGATCAATGCATACAGGCCTTGAAGAAAATAAAGAAGGGCTGCACAAGTTGGCTGCGTTTTATGAAGAGCGAGCGCGAGGCGGCGTCGGTCTTATCGTCACGGGCGGCTTTTCTCCAAATTTGCGTGGCAGACTGCATCCCTTCAGTGCTGAATTCAGCAAAGTAAAACATGCGAAGGCACACCAAGTCGTCACGCAAGCCGTACACAAACACGGCGGTAAGATTGCTCTGCAACTTCTGCACGCGGGTCGTTACGCTATGCACCCATTCGCGCAAAGTGCTTCAGGAATCAAGGCGCCTATCTCTAAGTTCGCACCGAGCGAAATGAGCCCTCGTCAAATCAAGAAGACGATTAATGCCTTTGCTAATAGCGCGGAGCTTGCGCAAGTAGCAGGCTACGATGGCATTGAAATTATGGGATCTGAAGGCTACTTGATTAACCAATTTATCTGTAAGCGCACCAACATGCGTTACGACGAATGGGGGGGATCGTACGAAAAACGCATGCGTTTCCCGCTTGAGATTGTGAAATCGATTCGTGAAGCTGTTGGCAAAGAATTCATCATTATCTTCCGCCTATCAATGCTGGATCTGGTCGAGCAGGGCAGTACCTTCGAAGATGTTGTGCTATTGGCTCAAAAACTTGAAGAGGCGGGCGTCACCATCATTAACACGGGGATCGGCTGGCACGAAGCGCGTGTACCAACCATCGCAACTCAAGTACCACGCGGCGCGTTCTCTTGGGTAACAGAAAAAGTAAAACCTTATGTCTCTATCCCTGTTGTGACTTGTAACCGCATCAACACGCCTGAAGAAGCAGAGCGTATTTTAAGTTCTGGACAAGCGGATATGGTGTCGATGGCGCGACCATTCTTAGCCGATCCAGACTTTGTCAATAAAGCTGCTCAAGACCAAGCGCAGTTCATTAATACCTGTATCGGTTGTAACCAAGCGTGTTTGGACAATGTGTTTAAGGGTAAACGAGCAAGTTGTCTGGTCAACCCGAGAGCCTGTTACGAGACAGAGCTTGTCGTTCAACCGACTGAAGTGAGTAAAACTATCGCCGTAGTAGGAGCCGGCCCTGCTGGTTTGGCGTGTGCGACGACGCTGGCTCAGCGCGGTCATAAAGTTGATTTGATTGAGAAGAATGACCGAATTGGTGGTCAGTTCAGATTGGCGATGCAGATCCCAGGCAAAGAGGAGTTTAGAGAGACGATTCGTTACTTTGCCAATCAAGTTGACGCATCTGGTGTAAACCTTAAACTCGACACCGAAGCGACGTTCGAGATGCTGCTTAAGTACGATGAAGTTGTTATGGCGGCAGGTGTAGAGCCGAGAAAGCTGAACCTTGAGGGTATTGATCACGAGAATGTTGTCGATTATCAGACCTTGATTCGTGACAAGACACCGGTAGGCGAAAAGGTTGCGATCGTTGGGGCTGGTGGGATTGGTGTCGATGTCGCGACCATGCTCACTGAACCCGCTTCACACAGCTTAGATGATTGGCTACATGAATGGGGCATTGATAAAAACATGGAACACCCAGGAGGCTTATTCCCGTACCCAGATGCAATGAGTGAGAAAACCGTTTGGGTTATGCAGCGTAAAGCAGGCCGTGTGGGTAAAGGTCCGGGTAAGACAACCGGTTGGATTCATAAGCGTACCCTTGAGAAGCGTGGTGTGAATCTATTGGGCGGCGTAAGCTACGAAAAAATTGATGACCAAGGTCTGCATATTACCGTCAACAAAGAGCCGAAAGTACTGGATGCAGATTCCGTCGTGATCTGTGCGGGTCAAGTGTCTGTGCGACCATTTGAAGACATGTGGCAAGAGTTTGGCAACAAATTACATGTGATTGGTGGTGCGGATTACGCCGGTGAATTGGATGCGGTTCGAGCGATTCGTCAAGGTGTTGAGCTCGCAACTAAGCTTTAATACCAATCGTAGCAAATAATTGCTCACCCTAGCTTGTTAAAACGCTCGATAACTGCGTTAGAATTTTTGATCACTTACTTACTGTGATTGGTATAACATCAAAGTTGCACTCGTCGACTCGCTTAAATAATTTTTAAAGCCCTTAGAGCGTTCTTCTAAGGGCTTTTCTATTACAGATGTTGCGACTTATTATCGTTTGTAATCTATGCTACAGTTCAAAGATACAAATAAGAAAATAGTAAGGACTTCAAATGGATGCTTTGGAACTGTTGCTCAATAGACGCTCTATCGCCAAGCTATCTGAGCCAGCCCCGGAAGGTGTTGCTCTAGAAAACATCATTAAAGCGGGATTGCGTGCACCGGACCATGCTGCTTTAACCCCGTGGCGCTTTGTGATCGCTCAAGGATCAGGACTGAAGAAGCTCTCTGATATTTTAGTACGAGCTGCAGAAGCCGATAACAGCGAAGAAGCTGTGATAGAAAAAGTGAAAAAAGCCCCTTTTCGTGCACCTATGGTGATTACCGTTATCGCAAAAGTGACTGAGCACGAAAAAGTACCGGCATTAGAGCAGCATCTCTCTGCAGGTTGTGCTGTTCAAGCGATGCAAATGGCTGCGGTTGCGCAGGGTTTTCAAGGTTTCTGGCGCTCAGGTAAATGGATGTTCCACCCTGAGGTACATCAGGCGTTTGGCCTCGAAGGAGAAGACGAAATTGTTGGCTTCTTGTATCTAGGCACGCCAGGCTGCACGCCAATGAAAGTGCCAGAGCGTAACCTATCTCAATTTATTGAGTATCTATAACCACTCTTTACTGTATAAAAAAACAGTTTATCTTGATTTATTAGAGCCACATTAGATAATGTGGCTCTAATTGTTTGTCATCTCTGGAAAATCATGTCTCGCTTAATCATTGCTGAAAAACCTAGCTTAGGTCGTGCTATCGCCGCTGCTTTGCCTAACCCACAAAAAAAAGGTGAGGGTTTCATTCAATGTGGAAATGGCGATGTAGTGACATGGTGTATAGGCCACCTCTTGGAGCAAGTTGAGCCTGATGCTTATGAAGAGCGATATAAGAAATGGAGCTTAGTCGACCTACCGATCGTGCCTGAACAGTGGCAACTTAGACCAAGAAAGAGCGCCAGCAAGCAGTTAACTGTCATCCGCAAGCTACTTAAAGATGCCAAACAGATTGTTCACGCAGGAGACCCTGATAGAGAAGGGCAGCTGCTAGTCGATGAGGTGATCGACCACTGTAAAGTTTCAAAAACTCGTAAAGAGTCGATTCAGCGATTGTTAATCAGTGACTTAAATTTGCCAGCTGTCAAACGTGCGTTAGGGCAGATGCGCAGTAATAAAGAGTTTATCCCTCTATCTGTGTCTGCTTTGGCACGTTCACGAGCAGACTGGCTATATGGCATGAACATGACTCGTGCCTATACGTTACTTGGACAAAAAGCGGGATACCAAGGTGTGTTATCGGTAGGGCGAGTGCAGACACCGGTACTTGGATTGGTGGTAAGACGCGATGAAGAGATTGAAAATTTCGTCCCTAAAGACTATTTCACGCTGCACGCCTTGATTCCTTATCAAAATGGCGGCGATAGCTTCGATATTCGTGCTCGCTGGAAGCCGAGCGAAGCGTGCAAACCTTGGCAGGATGAAGAGGGGCGCGTACTCAATCGCAAACTGGTGGAGAACGTCGCCAGTCGCATTCAGAATCAACCCGCTAAAGTGGTGGAGTCTGAGCAGAAACAGACCAAACAAGCCGCCCCGCTTCCATATTCGCTCTCTGCACTGCAGATTGACGCTGCGAAACGTTTTGGCATGAGTGCGCAACAAGTGTTGGATACTTGTCAGTCTCTGTATGAGAAACACAAGCTGATCACGTACCCGCGCTCAGATAGCCGCTATTTGCCAAAAGATCACTACTCACAAAGGCAGTCAGTCGTCGATGCAATCGCCAATAACGCTAAAGAGCTTGAGCAAGGTGCTCAGGGGGCTGATTTGTCACTGCGTTCTAAAGCGTGGAATGACAGCAAGGTTGATGCGCACCATGCGATTATTCCAACGCCGAAAAAATCTTCAGTGAATGGCCTTTCTGGTAATGAGATGAAGATCTACCAACAGATTGCTCGTCAATATCTAATGCAGTTTTACCCACACGCCGTTTATGCAGAGGCTAAGCTGGTGTTTGATATCGCCGGAGGCGTGTTTATCGCGAAAGGTCGACAGCTTGTGACCCCTGGCTGGAAAGTACTGATGGGTAAAACAGATTCGGCTGATAAGAGTGACACTGCGGATACCGTACCTCCGTTGCCTGAAGGAACCGTATTGACCTGTCGAGAGGGCGTGATTGGGGACAAGAAAACAGAACCACCCAAACACTTCACAGAAGCAACACTTCTCCAGGCGATGACAGGTATTGCGCGTTTCGTTGCCAATAAAGATCTGAAATCGATCTTAAAAGAGACCGATGGACTGGGCACTGAAGCAACTCGCGCAGGCATCCTTGATACGCTATTCAAAAGACAATTATTGACGCGCCAGGGTAAGAGCATTCATAGCAGCGCTGCTGGTCGAGGTTTGATTCATGCTCTGCCGGAAGAGTCGACTTTCCCTGATATGACCGCACACTGGGAACACCAACTGCAAGGGATGGCGGAACGAAATCAAGCGTATCAGCCTTTCATGTCTGATCTTGAAAACAAAATATCTGGGCTTATGCATCATGTGAAAACATCTGAAGTACCAGAATCACTGCGCCACCTGCCGAAAGTCGAAAGACCGGCCTACAAAAAGCGTAAGGCTAGTGGGCGTAAGAAGTTTACCAAGAAGCGATCATCGAGCTAGCGTCCTACTTTGCGGCCGCAGCGCTCAAACAGAGCTTTCCAGTAATCTACGTGCTCACGGGTGGCGGCTCTGAATGCTCGGTGAGTTTCTACTAACGGAAATATGTAAGAGTGCAACTGTGGTTGCGCCTCGAACAATGAAAGATGCGGGTTTAGTTGTTGGTAGTAACCGTCTAACTGCGCCATGTAGGGCTGAACCAGCCCAATGAATTGCTGCTCGAAAACGTTATTGAGATGGCGAAACTTGGTAGTATCTCGCTGCTTTCCACATATGATTTTGTGATCGTATGCCTTGAGTTGTTGAGTGATCTGATTGAGCTCGAATGTCGCGGCGCTCAAAGAGTAGTGAAGATCGCCAAGTACAACTTGTTTCTCTAATGTCTCTTGCACTTCGGTTACTGACCCTAAAGTGAGTCTCGTATTGAAGAATTGGTCGAGGTAGTCCAACGCGTCACTGACTCGTTGAACTTTTAGGCCAACATCTTCGCTAAGCCACTGGCTCCCACGCAGTTGTGACTGCATTGCATCACTGGCATAGAGAAGATTCCATTGATGCAGTGCGAGTTGGTCACGCTTTTGTTGCTCAATTTTGACAAGCTGCTGGTGGACGTCAGACGAGATACCTTGATGATTCAAGCACTCGGATAGCCCGTCGAGAAATGCAACTTGATAGTCAAAGTTACGAAACTGGTCAGCGACTTTACCTAGTACAGAGTTACGTTCTGCGATCAAGTTGAATAGCCCGCACTCTCTGAGTTGATAGCTATCCAAGAGCCCCATCGAAATCGGCTCAATGTCGATATTCAGCTCGCGTTTTCTTGGAAGAGCTTCAAATTCCCACTCTTCTGAGAGTCGGTCTTCATCTTGAACCCGTGCGACACGACTATGGTACTCGTCAAACAAATCGCCTTGTTCATCCCAACACCCACTGAGAAACAGGCACAAAGATCCTAAAAGAGCGGATTTATAGAGGGTTGAAGGAAATCTCATCTTAGCTCCTAGAACGGCTTACCAAGCGACAAGTCGTGTAAAGGGTATAAATATTGTTTCGTTAGGCTGAGTTTGATGTCGCGGTTTGCGCTAGTGATGAAGATGGTGCTCATGAGAAGTCCTTGTAGAGAGGTTAAATTAAGTTTGATGGCTTCCCAGTAGAAAATCAACGACCCACCAACTCGTTAGCAACATAGTCGCGAATATCATTACTGCGACCAGAGAGCCACAGATCACTCCACTTAATAACATTAAGTTTTTCAAAATAGCACCTCATTAAATTAATGATAACCATTATCATTTGTTGCGGTTGTATCATTTATTGAGGTTGTCGCCAAGACTGAGGCTGTTATGATCTTGAGACTCCATCAAAATGAAGCGTTTTATGATCCCGTTAATTTATCATCCAATCTATTCACAGCTCCCTTTGCCTGAAGGGCATCGCTATCCAATTAATAAATATCGACTTCTCTATCAGGCTGTCGAGGCCAAACGAGCAGAATTTTCTAATTGGCATCAAGCCTTTGAGCTGTTTGAACCGCAACCTGTATCAATAGAGCAGGTAAAACACGTTCATAGTGCAGAGTATGTTGATTTGCTCACTAGTGGTCAGCTAGCCGCTCCTAAGATGCGTCGTATAGGTTTTCCTTGGAGTGAGCAGCTTATTGAGCGAACGCTCTGTTCTGCTGGTGGAACATCTCTATCTGCGGAAATGGCGATTGAGCACGGAATAGCCATTCATTTAAGCGGTGGTTATCATCATGCTCATCATGATTTTGGGAGTGGTTTTTGTCTGTTTAACGATTTGGTCTTAGCGGCGAAACATGCGCTGAGCTTTGAACATATCGAAACAGTTTTGATCGTTGACAGCGATGTCCATCATGGTGATGGTACTGCAACTCTATGTCAGAATGAGCCCGATATCGCGACACTCTCTTTTCACTGCGATAAGAACTTCCCAGCGCGCAAGCCATCCTCTGATTTTGACGTCCCTCTATCGCGCGAAACCGAAGACGCAGAGTTTTTAGCAAGTTTTGAACAAGTGACGCAAATGGCTTTGATGCACTATCAGCCAGATTTGATTATTTACGATGCGGGCGTTGATATTCATATCGATGACGAACTTGGCTATCTTAACGTATCGACTGACGGTATCTATCAACGCGATTGTTTGATGTTTGAAATGGCGAAAAGTAACGATATTCCTATCGCGTGTGTTGTCGGGGGCGGGTATCGTTCACAGCACCAAGACTTAGTGCCGATTCACATGCAGCTGCTGAACGCCGCATACAAGGTTATGAGCTAGATTCTCTTGCAAAAGAAACGAAAAAAGCCGCTGATTTCTCAGCGGCTTATTCAAATGTGGTGGAGGGATAGGGATTTGAACCCTAGAACCGCTATTAACGGTTGCCGGTTTTCAAGACCGGTGCTTTCGACCACTCAGCCATCCCTCCGATGGCGCGTATAATATAAAGCACATTGACGGTTGTAAACCCCTACAAAGAGCGTTTGCTTTCTTTATGAGCGTTTATACTTGTTTTTTTGTTTGACTGTTGAAAACGTGGCCAAATGAGTTTGTCGGCTTGAAGAGTGGTGAATGGTGAGTGAATATTTTTTTCCACGAGCTCACTGAGTCTCTAAATGTAGAAAGAGGGTAGGGAGTCATAGATAAGAGAGTTTCATAGCGTAGAAACGAAAAAAGCCGCTGATTTCTCAGCGGCTTCTAGAATGTGGTGGAGAGATAGGGATTTGAACCCTAGAACCGCTATTAACGGTTGCCGGTTTTCAAGACCGGTGCTTTCGACCACTCAGCCATCTCTCCAGTGCGGTGAATAATATAAGGCATCCTTGGGCTTGTAAACCCTTAATTTTCATTATTTTGTTTGAATGCTCGTTTTATAAACGTTAATGATAATAAAAAAGGAAGCGCTCGCTTCCCTTTCATTGGTCAACCTATATTTGACGGCATTTTAGTCGTTCTTGGTGTAGAAACGTTGTAGCTCAGTCAAACCTTGCATCAACACAGGCAAGCGAGGACTAGCGTCTTTCAGGCGCTTGTAATCTTTGTCGTAAAGCTTGTAGTTACCAAATTTGTCGATAACCGTAGTTTGTTGTGTCGTAATGAGTGCAAGTTCACGAGAATCACCAGCTAAAATCCACTTACGCTTTCTCTCGTCAAATAGGTTGCGACCACTACTGAAATCGTTTGGATTCGACGAAACGCCCAATAAATCCTGCAATAGAGTCACTGATAAGTCTAAATGGCTAGAACGGTGAGTATACTCTGATGCTGATTTTCCTGGCCAGTGCATAAACATTGGTACTTGAAGTTGATAACGACTGTAGTTTGAGTTTGCACCCCAACTGTTCGTTTTCGTCTCGTTAAACTCAGTACCGTGGTTGGAAGTGATGATCACAACAGTATTTTCAGTCAGTGATAACTCTTCCAGTGTTTGGTAAATCGTTTGTAGCTCATTGTCGGCTGCCATTGCGGACTTTTGATAGTCTGCTCTGAAGCGCTCAACAGCACTCAGCGTTTCATTGCTGTCACTCTCGTAGTTAGTGAAATAGTCGAGTGTCGTCAGTTCAATAAAGCTAAACCAAGGTGCGTTAGCTTCAGGGGATTGCACCCATTCCGCCCATGCGTTGATGGCACTTTGATCATCGTGGGTCGCTTTACCCTCTTCGACATTTCTACCTCGGAAGATGATTTCTGAGAACATCGCATCTTCGAAATGATCACCACTAAAGGCAGAAATGCTGTAGTTGTGGTGCTCTAGAACATCGAGCAAGACTGCGTTAGAGCCTTGTGACTTAATACTGCTTGAGTAGCTGCTTGGTAGCCCATAGAACAAGCCAAAAATACCGAACATATCATTACTTGAACTGTAATGATTGGTGAAGTTAATCCCTTCTTGGGCATATGCAAAGCTGTTTGGCATCACTTCGCTGTTCAAGGCATCGGCACGCAAGTTGTTGACGCTGACTAACAGAATATTAAGGTCAGCACTGCGGCGGTTGTATTGAATTTTTTCCAGTGGGTAGCTAACAAGATCGACATTGTCTGCACTTGCTTCACGTCGCTCTAGGTACTCTTCACGATCAAGAAGTCCATGCTTCTCCATGAAGCTCTTGGCTGTCATAGGGTAGGAGAGCGGAAAGTTGGCCTTTTGACTGGTAATCGGGTTATAGAAGTATGCATCCGCCCAGATGTAGGTCAGATGGCTACTGATAAAGCTTAAGAAAAACACAGCGGCGATAGGACGGCCGACATGTTTGTGTGACAGTTTGCGCTGTTTACGCCATACCCACTCAGAGAGAGCAAGTTGAAGCATGAATATCAGCGGCATAACGATGAAAAGGTGCTGTAAGTCTGAGCTAAATGCAGTCTCTTCTTCGCTAAATAGCACCTCCCAAACAACAGGTGTCAGGTGAAGGTTAATGCTTTGATAGGTTTGCGTATCTATTAATAGGACAGTTAATCCGATTGTTGCGAAGCAGACGGCAACAAGTCGGAGTAACTTTCTTGACGGCAATATAAAGGTGAGGGGAAACAGCACCAATAGGTAGAGCGCGAACACCAAAAAACCGAAATGACCAACCCAAGAAACGGCGAGATAGAACTGTCCCAGTAGAGTTTCTGGCCAAGCTGATTGAGTGATATAACGAGTACCGATCAACATCGCAGCAATGATGTTGAAAAATGCAAACCAATGACCCCAACCAACCAGTCGAGATACACGATCGCTATATGAGTTTGCGCTGTCTACCATTTATTATTCTTTTATCCGTCAGTCTATCTTAGTGAGACTTCTTTTCGTCAAGCGAAGAGATTAGTGCCTCGGCAAATTTTTCAGCAATTCCTTTGCGTTGTGAAGCAGCAACGTTCTGATTTAAGACATTGGTTGCGATATTTCCGGCGATCATCAGTGAAAGTTCTGGTGAAGCTTTGTGCTTAGACAGTACAGCACCTACTTCAGCTAGGATGTTTTCAACTTGTTCATCTGTGTATTTAGATATAATCGGCATAAGGACTCTAATAATGATAGTAAAAGCGGCTTATGATAACCTACAATTCACGACAACTGAAACCTGAACGATAATATTTTCATTATGAGCCTTCATCTTTCCAACGTAATTTTACACCAGCTGAGCAAGAACGATCAGGATGAACTGATTGTTAACTTCCGTGCTGAGTCTCTCGACAACGACGCTTCATCTGAAAGCTTAGTGGCTGAACTGCATCGCGTTTTCAACTCTAAACCTGGTAAAGGGTTTGGTTCATTTAAGTCCGACAGCGAATTTCAACAGTGGTTGCATGAACTTCGTAAGGGCGAGACAAATTTCTACGATTTCTCACAAAAAAGTGCTCAACGCCTGAAAGAAGAGCTCTCAAAATACCCATTTGCTGATGAAGGGACACTGGTTTTAGCAGAATATCAGTCGCTTGCGACAGACTACCTATTCATCGGCCTACTGCCATCAAACCAGAGCCTCAAAGTGACCGAAGGCCTTGATATCAGCGCGACAGACTACCTAGATATCTCAAAAATGGACATTGCGGCTCGCCTTGATCTGTCGACGTATGAAACGGATAAAGAGTCGAACCGCTACCTTGCCTACATTAAAGGTCGTGTTGGCCGTAAAGTGGCAGACTTCTTCCTCGACTTTTTGCAAGCTGAAGTCGGTTTGGATGCTAAGCAACAGAACCAAGTGCTGATGCAGGCAGTAGAAGATTTCGTTTCTGACTCTAAATTAGAGAAAGAAGAAGCGATCAGCTACAAAAAACAGGTAGCTGATTACTGCAATGAACAACTAAAAGCGGGTGATGAGGTTCAGGTACGTGAGCTTTCTGGAGAGCTTCCTCCAAGCACAGACGGTACTAGCTTTTTAGATTACACCAGTGAACAGGGTTATGAGCTTGAAGAGAGTTTCCCTGCTGACCGCGCCACAATGCGCAAGCTGACCAAGTTTGTTGGCGCAGGTGGTGGTTTGAACGTAAGTTTTGATAGTTTGCTGCTTGGAGAGCGTATTTTTTACGATCCGGAAACAGATACACTGACGATTAAAGGCACACCACCGAACTTACGTGATCAGTTGACTAGAAATAAGTCATAGAGTTAAGTTAAACATGAGTGGCAGCAGGACGCTGCTACTTCACTTGTTTTGGGGCTCTGTTGCCCCTGTCGATGCCTGTCTCGTCGAATCATTGAACCACAACAAGGAATGTCGATGGAATTATCTATGAGACCACAGTCTGCAGTGAAAAGAACAACAAAAATCATCGCGGTTGTTTTTATTGCTTGGCTTATCCCAGCCCTGATGCTACTGAACTTAAGTCGTGCCTATAACCAGTCACTCGAACAGATTGAAGAGCTAGGCATCCGTGTGACTGAACTTAGGCAGTCACTCTATTTTTCAGAGCCACTTCGTGTCTCAAGAATCAACGACATGGCACTTGATGCTCAACTCGTTTATTCACTAAGATTACAAGTTGAATCCGATTACAAAAACGCGTGGCTTCGCCCAGATGTAAACCAACTGCTTTACGTTGTTGACCAGTTCTTAGAAAAGTTTAATGAATTTATACCGATAGAGAGTCAGGTTCAGTATCTGGTCGAAGATATTAAGGCGTTGAGAAGTGATTCAAATACTTCTGAGCAAATGCAGTCACTGTTGAATCAGTTCGGTACTGTCGTGTTCCAAGCCATGTATTCAGAAAATCATACCTCTTCTTCTATCTACCGCGCATTCGATTCAATCTTAGACCGCTCCTATCAGTTGGGTGAGGGGGAACAAGACGCGATGCAACAACTGCTCGCGGATGCTGCTTCACTATTGGGAAATTACGCTCAACTCAATTACTTGGTTGATAGAATCAAAAAGAACTCTGTCAATGAGCAGATTATCGTACTGGAAAATCAATACTACTCAGGTCAATTTTATATATTGACCTCACTGGCTGTTTTAAGTGTTCTTGCCTTCGGCTGTTTGGCTTTTGTGCGCCTTACATCGGTCACATCTACAGCATATGAGTATAAACAACCACTGTCTGATGACAACCAGTCGATTGATACCTCATCCACACAGAATTCAGAACCGCAAGAACTCAAAGGCTATGTGGAAAGTGATTCAACCTCCGCTGAAAGTGAGCACAAGCCGACGATTGAGACCTCAACTTTTGAAGAAAGGACAAGTGAGCGTACTGTGGTTGAGGCGGGTGGGTCAGTGTCTAATCATCCAATATCGACACCGGCTGCTGATTCAGTAGCGTTGGAAAACGTGATTCCACTGCAACAGAAAGAACAGAGCGCTGTATTTATTGATACAGACAATGACAATCCAGTGATTGAAATAGAGGAGATGCTTGAGACTCTAGATGGTGATCATGAATCGGTGATATTACTTTTGAGCGTGTTTGTGGAAGACCATGCCAATGATTTCAACAAGTTCATGGAGCTAAAAACCGACGATACAGTGGCAGCAGCCCGTGTTGTGCATAGCTTAAAAGGTGTCGCTGGTAGTATCAAAGCATCAAGATTGGCTAAAGTTTCGACCCGTGTTGAAGCTAAGATGAAAAAGTCTGAGCCGATAGAGGAAAGCGAATTGCAAGAATTGGAGTTCGCCATTGATGCGACGGTAGAAGCGGCTAAAGATCATATATCCCAACACGCATAAAGAACCGCGCAAATAAAAGAGCAACGACACTGGTTTCTTTTTAAGGAATAAACCAAGTGTGGTTGCTCTTTTTTCATTTGAGGGAGAGCGAGGTTAAGCTTGTTGTTTGTTCAACTCTAGCGTTTCTTCAGTTTCCACTGTGGATGCTGTAGGTTCACATTTATCTACAAACCAGCCCATGTAAGAGGTCACGATAGTTACGATAATACAGATGAAACTCAACCACATGAACGGAGCGTAAGACAGAGTGGCAACGCCCAGAATACTCGCCATGTAGATACCGTTATCACTCCAAGGAACCATACCAGAGGTAAGGGTGCCACCAAACTCTGCGTTACGTGATAGGTTCTTACGTTGGTAACCTAAACGGTCGTAGTTCTTCGCACAGATTTTTGGAGTAAGAATTAGAGATACGTACATTGCAGAACCAAATACATTACCCATAAAAGCCGTACCAATGGTGCTGGTGGCTAATGAGCCTGCGCTTTTTACGCGGCGCTCGAACACTTTTGCAATTGTCTCTAGTACGCCCACTTTATCGAGCAAACCACCAAAGCCTAAACCAAACACAATCACGGCTACTGAACCTAGCATTGAAGACATGCCACCGCGGTTCAAGATTGAATCGATAAATTCGACACCGGAAGAGATAGAGAACGGAGCCCAAGCTGTATTAAATGCCGTCAGGAAGTCGATCTCTTGAATCATCACTGCCCAAATAATACCAAGCAGAGAACCGAAGCTAATCACTGGGAATGAAGGCATACGGAATGCAAGCAGCCCCAATACAATTAGAACAGGAACGAAAGAGTAAGGGGTGATGTAAAATTGTACTTCCATCGCCTTGATCACAGACTCAACTTGGCTCATGTCAACGTTGCCTGCGTAGTGGAAGCCAAACGCTGTAAACATAACGCCAGTGATGATGTAACTGATGAGCGCAACTGGCAGCATACCTTTAATATGCTCGACCACTTCTACGTTAGACATTGAAGAAGCAAGGATGACTGAGTCAGACAGTGGAGACATCTTGTCACCAAAGTAACAACCCGAAAGTACAGCACCTGCAGTTATTGGGGCTGGAACACCTAAACCTTGTCCAATACCCATCATCGCAATACCTGCTGTACCTGCAGCGCCCCACGAAGTGCCCGTCGCGAGTGCTGTCAATGAACAGATGATCATTGTCGCGAGTAGGAAAATTGACGGGTGAATTGCTTTCAAACCGTAGTAGATAATGGTCGGAACAATACCGCCAGAGATCCATGTACCCACTAACGCACCTACCGCTAAAAGTATTAAAACAGCGCCTAAGCCATTAGAGATCCCATTGAGTGCGGCTTTTTCTAAGTCTTTGTATTGATGGCCTAGTCGAATACCTAAAACCATGATGATAAACCAACCGATGTACAGCGCGAGTTGGATAGGAAGATCAAGCTTCGCTGTAAAAGAAAACGCGAGGGATAAAAATAGCCCTAACGAAATGAAAACCTGCATCAAGTTCGGTAGGCGAGTTTTACTCTGCTGCATAAAAGCCTCTTATTATTTCGAGCATTATAGTGCTTCGTTATAGTGTGGGGGTACGAATTGGACACTACATTAATAAGATGATTATATCGAAAAATAACATTAAAGTTGTGATATTTAACTAATTAATATCTCGTTTTTAGTATCAAAAACTGGTTATTTGTTAAATTAATGATTTAATAATGTTGATTTTTGTTGCACGTTATTTTCGTCATGTGAACGATTATTTCGTGTTTTGGCTTTTTGTAGAGATAACTTCTGACTGGAATTTGTGCGTATTGATTTTAGTTTGAGCTAAATGGTCGTTCGAAAACCTGAGAAAAGACATTTGGTGTGTGCTTTCTGTACTTTAGCTGAGTGAATCTGATCCTAGATAACTCGTATATTCATTACGTTCACCGAAAAGAAACGAAAAAGTTACACTTTTTGACAAAAAGCACTTGAGTTCTGTTACTGAAAAACTAAAGATGGGGGAGTAAATTAATTTTTAAACATGGAGAGTTCGAGATGAGAGTAGGTCTAGTTGGTTGGCGTGGTATGGTTGGTTCTGTACTAATGCAACGTATGGTGGAAGAACGAGACTTCGACCTGATTGAACCTGTTTATTACAGTACATCTCAAATCGGTATCCCAGCCCCTGTTCTTGGTGGTAAAGATGCGGGTCTACTGCAAGATGCATTCGATATTGATAGCCTAAAGCAACTTGATGCTGTGATTACATGTCAAGGCGGTGACTACACATCAAAAGTTTACCCGGCATTGCGACAAGCAGGTTGGAAAGGTTACTGGATCGACGCAGCATCTACTTTACGTATGGATGCCGATTCTATTATTACTCTTGACCCAGTGAACTTGGCGCAAATCCAACAAGGCATTCACAGTGGCACCAATACGTTTGTTGGCGGCAACTGTACGGTCAGCTTAATGCTTATGGCGCTAGGTGGTCTTTACGAAAAAGGCATGGTTGAGTGGATGAGCGCAATGACGTACCAGGCAGCTTCTGGCGCGGGTGCTAAGAACATGCGTGAGCTGATCTCACAAATGGGTGTTATCAACGACAGCGTAAGCTCTGAGCTTGCGAACCCTGCGAGTTCTATTCTTGATATCGATAAGAAGGTTGCAGACACCATCCGCTCAGAATCTTTCCCGACAGATCAATTTGGTGCGCCTCTTGCAGGTTCATTAATCCCTTGGATTGATGTGAAGCGCGAAAATGGCCAGAGCAAAGAAGAGTGGAAAGCGGGCGTTGAGGCGAATAAGATCCTCGGTCTAGACGGTCAACCGATTCCAATCGATGGGACTTGTGTACGTATCGGTGCGATGCGTTGTCACGCACAAGCGCTGACCATCAAGCTTAAGCAAGACGTTCCAATGGACGAGATCGAAGAGATCATCGCAACGCACAATGACTGGGTTAAAGTGATTCCAAACGAGCGTGATATTACGGCTCAAGAGCTAACACCAGCGAAAGTAACAGGTACTATGTCTGTACCAGTAGGCCGTCTACGTAAGATGTCTATGGGTAACGACTTCCTAAACGCATTCACAGTCGGTGACCAACTACTATGGGGTGCTGCAGAACCTCTACGTCGTACTCTACGCATCATCCTTGCTGAGAAGGCGTAGTATAAAGAGTTCTCTGTTTTGAGGTGAGAGGGGCGTTGCCCTTTTTAAACTCGTCGCTTAATGAAAGTCTAAAGCCGGTGTTTATACATCGGCTTTTTTGACCACTGGAGGCCAGTTTATCTAAGGCTCAATCTGTTTAGATATTGAAACTTGTCCTTCACACTAAAAAGAACAAAGATCCCCAACTCGTTCGTTCCTCACTCTTGAGGATGACGAGAGATTACCTCCAAACCTACGTCATTCCCGATAGCGACGAAGGAGCGTAGTCGGGAATCTCGTTATTCGGATCTCGCTACCCGAATCTCGTATCTGCTTCTAAATCTTTTCGCATCTCGCCGTTCGAATCCCGAATCCGCTCCTACTCAATCCTCAACCACAACTCGTTTATCTGGATCAGCCAATTCACCACCGCAATATTTGCAATAAAGGGCATCTGAGTCGTGACCTGAGCGACTGCAGTTGGGACATTTCACTAGCTGCTTATGTGCATTCATTTCATTGCTCAATTCAGCGGTAATAATACCAGTCGGTACAGCTAGGATTGAGTAACCTAATAGCATGGTTAGCGATGCAATGGCTTTGCCGAGCACGGTTTGTGGAATGATATCGCCGTATCCAACCGTTGTAATTGTAACAATGGCCCAATAAATACTTTGGGGAATGCTAGTAAATCCATTCTCAGGCCCTTCGATAACAAAGATGAGCGACCCAAAAATGGTAACCAAAATTCCAACTGTACTGAAGAATATCAGGATTTTACGCCTAGCCATCAGCAGCGAACGCAAAAGGATGTTGGAGTCTTGCAGGTAGCGAACGAGCTTTAGGATGCGGAATATACGCATTACCCGCAGCAGCCTGACCACGCCCATGAACGATGCACTAGGGATGAGTATCGCTAAATAGGTGGGCAAAATCGCAAGGAGGTCAACAACGCCATAGAAGCTAGTGGCATAAGATTTAGGATTGGGTGAGCAATACAGTCTCAATAGATACTCAATGGTAAACAGCGCGGTAAATGTGTATTCAATATAACGCAGTTCTTGTGACCAATTTTTCATCATAGGCAGTGATTCAAGAATCAAAACTACTAAAGAAGCAATGATCGCTACGAGCAATGAGATATCAAAGATACGCCCTGCTCGGGTGTGTGTACCAAAAATGATGATATATAGGTGATGTTTAAGAGAGTGTCGAGACATGATGGTAAAGAGTACTTTTTATAATGACCTACTCAATATCATACTTGGTTGACATAAATGAGGCGAGTGAAAGCCTATACTTTACTCGCCTCGATATGGGTATCAGCGCTGGTTAAACGTATTCTTGATTACGCTAAACCAGGGAATAGGTTACGAAGGCCATTGGCGATGAACTCAATACCCAGAGCACCAAGGATCAGACCCATGATACGTGTGATCACGTTGATTCCAGTTTGACCTAGGAACCTTACAATCACGGGTGCGGAGCGGAACAGTAACCATGAGCAAATTGCAAAAGCGACGATACTGATACCGATACCTATGGTGTCAATGGCTGCTGGGTAGCGAGAACCGTAAACAATAGTTGAACTGATCGCACCTGGCCCTGCCATCAGAGGCATTGCAAGAGGGACAACACCGATTTGCTCGCGGCTAACGTATTCCGATTTTTCTTGCTTGTTCTGCTTATCTTCACCCAACTTGCCGCTCATCATTGAAAACGCAATGCTAAGAAGCAGTAAACCACCGGCAACTCGGAACGAGTCCAAAGATATGCTGAACATGTCCAACAGCATTTGTCCTGCTATTAATGACACAATCAATATAACCGCTACTGCGACGTTAGCCTGTAGCGCTGTTCGATTTTTCTCTTCAGGTGGCATATGAGCCGTGAGAGAAACGAAAACAGGCATGATACCGATAGGGTTTACAGCAGCGACAAGCCCAAGGAAGAATTGCAGAAAGATTGCGAGTTCTAAACCTTGCATGAGAGCGATCTCCAGTTAGCGTGAATAGTAAAGTGACGTTGATCTGACTTATATCAGAGTGCGTAATGTAAGGGACAAATTCAAAGAGTGCGAATGAAAAAAACTAACCTGAAAAGGGGGCTGGTTTTTAGAAAAACTAATTGAGTGATAGATCTGTAGTTTGAATGTTGCAAGGTGGTATTTGGTGTTTCGTATTGTAATTTGATTTGAACCAAATGTTAGCTCGCGCACGCTTTTAATAAAAATTATGACAGTTTGTCATCCGTTGCAATGGGATGGATATACTCTCAGTAGCACAATTTTTGCCGTGTACATGTAATTGAGCTGATTAAAAATGAAACTTTTTTACAGAATATGACATTAATTAGAAAAAAAATATCTATGTGCTTGTTTTTTATACGAGTGTGAATTGTGATATTAGTCTATATAAATCATGAGTTTATGGATATTTTTGCGATTGCCTTACCACTTATTGGTTAATTCTTTTTGGGTAACTGATCTGGGTCAATTTTTTTCACACACTGAAATAATATACTCAGTTCCGAAAGCAATTTACTAAGAACGCTGTTGGCAACCGAGTGACGACACAGTGAAATTAATAAAAAGTTTTTAATATTTATTATTTTAGGAGATCCACCATGCCTGTAACTAACTTAGCTGAACTAGATGCTCTAGTAGCACGCGTTAAAGCAGCACAAGAAGAGTTCGCAACTTTCTCTCAAGAAAAAGTAGATGCTATCTTCCGCGCAGCTTCTCTTGCAGCTAACCATGCTCGTATCCCGCTAGCTCAACAAGCGGTAGCAGAATCTGGAATGGGTATTGTTGAAGATAAGGTAATCAAAAACCACTTCGCGTCAGAATTCATCTACAACAAATACAAAGACGAAAAAACGTGTGGCATCTTAGAAGAAGATGACAACCTAGGTACAATGACTATCGCAGAACCTGTAGGTATCATCTGTGGTATCGTACCAACCACTAACCCAACTTCTACTGCGATCTTTAAGTCTCTTATCTCACTTAAAACTCGTAACGGCATCATCTTCTCGCCACACCCACGTGCGAAGAACTCTACAAACGATGCAGCGAAACTTGTACTAGACGCAGCAGTAGCAGCAGGTGCTCCAAAAGACATCATCGGTTGGATCGACCAACCATCTGTAGAGCTTTCTAACGCTCTTATGAAGCACGACGGTATCGCACTTATCCTTGCAACTGGTGGTCCAGGCATGGTTAAAGCCGCATACTCTTCTGGTAAGCCAGCTATCGGTGTAGGTGCAGGTAACGTTCCTGTAGTTATCGATGAAACAGCTGACATCAAACGTGCTGTTGCTTCAATCCTTATGTCTAAGACTTTCGATAACGGCGTAGTATGTGCTTCTGAGCAAGCTGCTATCGTAGTTAGCGAAGTATACGACGAAGTAAAAGAGCGTTTCGCTTCTCACAAAGCTCACGTTCTATCTAAAGCTGACGCTGACAAAGTACGTAAAGTACTTCTAATCGACGGTAACCTGAACGCGAAAATCGTAGGCCAACCTGCTCCAGCAATCGCTGAAATGGCTGGTGTTAAAGTTCCTGCTGACACTAAAGTTCTTGTAGGTGAAGGTCTAGGTAAAGTTTCTTACGATGACGAATTCGCTCACGAGAAACTGTCTCCAACTCTAGGTCTATTCCGTGCTGACAACTTCGAAGACGCAGTTGCCCAAGCGGAAACAATGGTTGAAATCGGTGGTATCGGTCACACATCTGGTCTTTACACTAACCAAGACGTTAACGCAGACCGCATCCGTTACTTCGGTGACAAGATGAAGACTGCACGTATCCTTGTAAATATCCCAACTACTCACGGTGGTATCGGTGATCTTTACAACTTTAACGTAGCACCGTCTCTAACTCTTGGTTGTGGTTCTTGGGGTGGTAACTCTATCTCTGAGAACGTAGGTCCTAAGCACCTTATCAACAAGAAAACTGTAGCTAAGCGAGCTGAAAACATGTTGTGGCACAAACTACCTAAGTCTATCTACTTCCGTCGTGGTAGCCTTCCAATCGCAATGAGCGACCTAGAAGGTAAGAAACGCGCATTCCTAGTAACTGACCGTTTCCTATTCAACAACGGTTACGCTGACGAAGTAGTTAAACTGCTTAAAGAGCAAGGTATCGAAGTTCAAACATTCTTCGACGTAGAAGCGGATCCAACACTATCTGTTGTTGAGAAAGGTGCAGAAGCAATGAAGAGCTTCCAACCTGACGTAATCCTAGCTCTAGGTGGTGGTTCACCAATGGATGCTGCGAAGATCATGTGGGTAATGTACGAGCACCCAGAAACTCACTTCGAAGAACTAGCAATGCGCTTTATGGACATCCGTAAACGTATCTACAAGTTCCCTAAAATGGGTAAGAAAGCTGAGCTTGTATGTATCACTACAACTTCAGGTACGGGTTCAGAAGTTACGCCATTCGCGGTTGTTACAGACGACAAGACTGGTGCGAAGTACCCACTAGCTGACTACGAAATCACGCCAAACATGGCTATCGTTGATGCTAACCTAGTAATGAACATGCCTAAGTCTCTAACAGCATTCGGTGGTTACGATGCAGTAACTCACGCTCTGGAAGCTTACGTATCTGTTCTTGCGAACGAGTACTCAGACGGTCAAGCTCTACAAGCACTTAAGATGCTTAAAGAGTACCTACCTTCAAGCTACGCGAACGGTGCAAACGACCCAATCGCTCGTGAGAAAGTACACAACGCGGCAACTATCGCTGGTATCGCATTTGCGAACGCATTCCTAGGTGTTTGTCACTCTATGGCGCACAAGATTGGTGCTGAGTTCCACCTACCACACGGTCTGGCGAACGCACTACTAATCTCAAACGTGGTACGTTACAACGCGAACGATAACCCAACTAAGCAGACTGCATTCTCTCAGTACGACCGTCCACAAGCACGTCGTCGTTACGCTGAAGTTGCTGACCACCTAGGCCTAAGCCAAGCTGGTGACCGTACTGCTCAGAAGATTGAACGTCTACTAGCATGGCTAGACGAGCTGAAAGGCGACCTAGACATTCCTAAGTCAATCAAAGAAGCGGGTGTTTCTGAAGCTGACTTCGTCGCTAAGCTTGATGAGCTAGCGGTAGAAGCGTTCGATGACCAATGTACTGGTGCGAACCCACGTTACCCACTAATCACTGAGCTTAAAGACGTACTACTAGCGTCTTACCACGGCCAAGCTTACGTTGAAGGCGAAACTTTCGAAGGTACTACTGTAATCCTTAAGAAAGCTGACCAAAAACCAGCAGAAGCTAAAGCGCCAAAAGCTAAAAAAGAAAAAGCTGACGCTTAATTAGATTCAGTTTTGAGATAGATTTTCGCTAGCACGTTAATCTACAATCGGGAAAAGAGCAAAGCCCCAGTCGAGAGACTGGGGCTTTTTTTTAATGTACAAGTTTGAGGTTTTGAGTGTGTAATCGTTGTAGGGAGAGGATGGTTTGGTTGTAGGAATCCCCCTACACAACTCAATAAAATTAATAAAAATCAACATCTTATAAATCCCGCTTCAATGCGGCCAAATTGACTTGCTTTGGCTAGGCGGTAATCTACCTTTCTTAGTTAAGTTTGGTATTTTTATGCGTTCGTTAATTCTCTTAGCATCCCTTATTGTTGTCTCTTTTTTTTCTTATTCTCAAACAGAAAATCTAACCTTCAACTCTCAAGAGCGTGAGTTTATTGCAGAGCACCGTGTTATATCTGTTGGTTTGCTACCAAATACATGGGCGCCATATTCCACAAGTTACGAATCAGGCACTTCTTTTGGGATCAACAATGACTATATGAAGAATATCGCTCAAATACTAGGTTTTGAGCTTGAATATCAGCCTTACCCATCAGTCGATGCTTTATTGGATGCGGTAGAAGCAGGCAATGTAGATATTGCATTAGGTGTTCGATATACAAATGAAAGGAGCAATGTGTTCCTATTTTCAGAACCTTTTTTTAATGGCAGCGTAGCAATCTGGTACCGCAATAAAAAAGCACAGTTCATCTCTCCACAGTTATTGAATTGGAGCTGTGTTAAAGGCTCTTTTTATTGTGAAATTCTCGAAGAGAAAAAAATACCGAACATTATATCAGTCCAGAATTTTGACCAAGCTATCACATTAGTAAATAGCGGAGCTGTTGATGCAATTGCTGCCAATTTTGTCTCTATCAACTCCTACCTCAATAATCATGATGTTATTCGAGGCGTTGTCGAAACTCTAGACTGGTTAGAGACAGATACACTTCATGCCATTGGAAATAAAAATCAAAAACAGCTGATTGCATTGATAGATAGAGTGCTTAAAAAAGAAAGTAAAGGCCTAAATCAACCTTCTATACGTTCATTGAACCCTTATCACTTGAGTGAGCAATTAGCACGTACTTATAAGCAAGTCCACAAGAGCGATATTGAATATTCAATGCAGTTTGATCTATACCCACTGTCATTTAAAAACTCAAAAGGTGAGGTAGACGGCTATTTCCATGATTTTATGGAATTATTACAAGCAAGATCAGGCATACAGTTTTCATTCAAGCAATCAGATCATTACACCGCATTACAAATGCTAGAGAGGGGAGATATCAAAGTTGCTCCTATCGTGAAAGGTATGAAGATTGATAATGGAAAATACATTACGTCAGAGCCTTTTTTTACTCAAGTATATTGGCCTGTTATTAAAAACCCTGGGTTCGTGGCTAGGATGCTTGAACCGAAAAATAACAAGTCAAAAGCTGGGGTATTAACTAACTCAAGTTCCAAGAAATTTTCATATATAAAAATGGTTGTGAAGGGTGAAGTCGTTCCCTATAACGACGTGCAAGATCTTATGAAAGATCTCACTGACAACAAGATAGATATTGCCTACTTACCACAGGACATAACGCAATCATTAGTAGTACAAGATAGAAACGATCAATTCTTGCTTGAGCCAGAGAATGCGATTGAGCTTGATCTTGTTTTTGCTATGAAGAAAAACGACGTATTACTACAAGCGTTAATAAACAGTGTACTCAATACTATTGATAATAATGAAGTAGAGAAACTAAAGCATGGGTATCGCCAATTTAAAGTTGTGCACGGGTTTGATAAGCATGATGTTTATATCATCGCTGGTGGCGTGTTGTCGTTTATTCTTTTTGTGGGCACGTTAATCTATTTTGCAATCGCAAACTTGAAGTTGAAAATGCGAGTCACACAACAACTGGCAGAATCAGCTGAATCAGAAAAAGAGTGGTTGAGAAGCATCATAGAAGAGCTACCAAGCACGATTTTCATTCAAGATGAACAGGATGAAATTGCGCAAAGTAACTGTAAATCATACTTAGATAACGAGTGTTTAGGCTGCTCGTTATTATCTCAAAAAAGTAATGACAATCATGCTGTGTGTAGTACTCAACAACTCATCGAAAGTAGTGGGTCAGTAACAGACAGTTGCCAAGCCCAGAGTTGTGCAATTGGTATCGAACAGTTTGAAAGGACGAGGAAAAACCTTAGCTCTCCGGTGAGTGGTAAAGGTTATGTGCTTTCTATTCTTAATGATGTGACAGAACAAAAGCAGTATGAAGAGCAATTGATAGAAGCTAAAAAAGCTTCAGAGCTTGCAACGCAAATGCGAGAGCAATTTCTCGCAACAATGAGCCATGAGTTAAGAACCCCAATCGCTGCCTTAAGTAGTTCTCTAGAGATGATTGAGCGTTATAACCAAGATGAGAGCATCGCGCTTGTCACCCCGCTGGCAAAGCAATCCTGTGTGCACTTGAACCGCTTGGTCGATGAAATACTGGATTTCTCAAAGCTTAATGCCAATGAGCTTTCAATTGAGCCTACAGAGCTGAATTTTGTTCAACTGATGAATGAAACGACTAAGCCATTTGAATCTCGGGCCTTGGAAAAAGACCTGCAGTTTGATGTCGATGTGTCTTCGAATGATTCAGATCTCATCATGATTGATGGTGTTAGGTTAACGCAAATCGTAAACAACTTACTTTCGAATGCTATTAAGTTTACTCAAGTGGGAAGTATCAATGTACGCAGTTACATTTCCGAAAGCGCGTTGCACCTCATTGTCAAAGATACTGGGATCGGCATGTCTACATCTCAACTCAATGATGCATTTAAGCCATTCACACAGGCCGATAATTCAATTGAACGCAGCTATGGAGGAACAGGGCTGGGTTTAAGTATTGTCGAACAACTTGTCACTAATATGGGAGGAAAAATAATGGCTGAGAGCGCGTTAAACCACGGTACTTCCATCAAAGTAACAATACCTATTACAGTCGTAACTAAGCGTGAATCAGATGAAGCTTCTAATGTAAAACCAGTTACGCCAACAGCCGAGCAGCTAGAGTTCAAAGCACTGAATTTGAAGGTTCTGGTTGCGGAAGACAACGCGATCAATCGTCATTTAATGAAAATTCAGTTGCAAGAAATGGGTATTACTCCTGTTGTTTGTGTCAATGGGCAAGAAGCATACGCGCTATTGACTCAGCCTGAAAATAACTTTGATGCACTGATTACGGATTGCCATATGCCAATACTTAATGGATATGAATTGGCGTTTATTATTCGTTCAAATGAAAAGTTAGCTGATCTCTTCATTATCGGTTGTACGGCGGAAGACCCGAGATTAACTGAAAAGAAAAATGGACAGAATTCCTTCGATATCCTTCTTCATAAACCTTATGGAGTTGATGAGCTATATCAGCCTTTGAGTCATGTACAAAACATAAAAAACCAAAAATTGAAAGGATTGCGACAGGAGACTGGATGGCTGGACTCGTTCTCCAAGCAGAAAGCGATCACCATCGCCAACATATTTGAGGCCTCCATGGAAGAAGATCTTAAGGCGTTAACCTTGGCCGAATCAGAAAAAGAAATACGCTCAATCGCTCATAGAATTAAAGGTGGCTGTTTCGCTGTTGGTGTTGAGGACTTGGGAAAATGCGCTAGCGAATTAGAAACAGCGGTTACCTCAGAAATCGGTACTCGCAGGCAAGAATTAAAGAGACAAATGAATATTGAAATTACTAGAGTTAAATCGTGGTGTAAGAAAAATGGATAACATAAAAATACTCATAGTCGACGACCAGCCATTGCAACTTCATGTTTTGGAGTGGGTTTTACGTGATGTAGGAATAACTGATGTCAATAGTTGCTTATCAGGGAGAGAAGCGATTCAACTTGGTAAGAAAAATAAGTACGACTTGATATTTGTTGATCTTAACATGCCAGATATTGACGGAGTTGAACTGCTTGTTGAATTAAGTGAAATTGGATATAGCGGAGGGATAGTCGTATTAAGTGCGGTTGATGCTTCGGTTTTAAATACGGTTGGTTACCTTTGCCAACAATTGAAATTTGACTTTGTTCGAGAGCTAAGCAAGCCTTGCCAAAGTGATGATTTGGAGAAGTTACTCAATGACTTTGTCAATAGCCGACCAAAGAAAGGGAGTATGGAAGACTTATATTTACCTAGTCAGTTGGAGTTGAAAGAGGCAATTAGTGAAGGACAATTGATTAACTACTATCAACCTCAATTTGATTTCAATAGTAAGAAACTTGTTGGTGTAGAAGCCTTAGTTCGTTGGGACCATCCACAGAAAGGTTTAATTCCTCCGTATGTGTTTCTTACGCAAATAGAAAAATTTGGAATGGATAATGAATTGTTTGATGTCGTGCTAACTAAAGCCCTTACGGATATTTCTTTAGGCTACATAACTTGTTCTGTATCCATCAATGTTGGACAAGCCAACATAGACAGCTGTCACTTTTCTGACCATTTACTCGGCTCTTGTAAGAAATTCAATGTAGATCCTGCAAGCTTAATCATTGAATTAACTGAAACAGACGTTTACAACGATAGTATTAATATACTCAAAAACTTAGCTAGGCTACGGTTACATCGAGTAGGGGTATCGATTGACGACTTTGGCACGGGTTATTCATCGCTCATTAAACTGGCACATTTGCCTTTTACTGAGATGAAAATTGATAGAGGTTTTGTTACTGATTGTATTAATGATGAAACTAAAAAAACCATAATAGAAGCAACCGCCAATCTAGCAAGAAAATTACATATTCAGACTGTTGCCGAAGGTATAGAAGATCAAAACACTTGGAATCTGGTTCACCAGTTCGGTGTAGACATTTGTCAAGGGTATTTCACGGGTAAACCTGTTCCGATAGAGGAATTAACACCTTTATGTTCAGTAATCGGGGAATGAAAGTTGTGATACATAAAGAGTTAGTGAACTGCTTGGTGGTAGACGACCATCCATTAGTATGTGTGGCCATTGAAACATTATTAAACAGTATTGATTATATTGAGTCCGTAACAAGTGTTAACGATGGAATAACAGCACATAAAATATTAAAAAACAAACCCATTAACTTGTTAATTTTAGATGTGAATTTAGGTGATTCTGATGGTTTCGACTTCTTGAGAAGAGCCAAAGCTCATGGCTATAAGGGTAAAGTATTGTTTATCTCGTCGAGCGATAACGCCATTCACATCAACACTGCATTTAAAATGGGTGCCGATGGCTACCTATGTAAATCAGAAAACTTTCACCTAATCGCGGATGCAATAGATAGTATTGCAAAAGGATATTCTATTTTTAAGTTTAGAAATAATAACAATAATTCAGGTAAGGCCGAACTTTCGAAAAGGGAGATAGTAGTATTTAACTACTTAGTTCAAGGTAAATCAAACAAATATATAGCGGATGTATTGTCATTGAGTGCTAAAACGGTTAGTACCTATAAACGAAGAATATTGGATAAATATAAAGTAAATAGTATTGTTGAATTGATCAAAGCGAGCGAATGTTAAATGAGGCCCTTGTTGAAAAGACTGAGGGATAACTTAGTTAACTCTCTTTTGCTATCACTATTCATATCTGTATTTGTGAATTTTTATACAGTAAATGATTTTATTGAAAAGGAATCAGTAAAGTTTCAATCAATCAAAAATTCATTCATTGGCAACAAATCAAAACTTATACTTTTAGGGATGTTGACTGAGGAGGCAATAAGTTCCTCGAATACTCAAAAAGAACAAAGCGGAATATCGATAAAAGGTTCATCTGCTATATATCAATATGGTGCAACTAACTCTGAATTATCAGCGCAAGAAGCCATTATTTATGACACCATGAATCACATGGTAAACCTTGATCCTCAGAGCATTGAATCGAACATAACGATACTCTATCGCTCTTTTAAGACCAGAAAGCTCTTTTCTACCCGATCCTTCGATGATTTAGTTGTAAAAGAGGACGCTTTTTCGCTCGAAAGATGCGAAGTCACCGGAACTTGCACGCTGAATGCGACTGAGAATCAACTCATTGACCGCGTGATTGTCTCGCCTATTTATCGAGACTTGCTATCAAACCGTGCGACGCTGAGTATTACAACGCCAGTATACTATTCTGGAGAAATTATTGGTGAGTATCTGGTTGATATATACGTAGACGGTAAAGAAATTTTAGAAGGTAAAGAGATCTCAACTCTTGAAAAAGGAATTTATAATGCGACAGTTATTGAAGAGCGCGATTACCCATTCTCTGATTTTTCTTATGTATTGGAGTTCGTTACAGATAATCGCTCTCTGTTAATCTACAAAATCCCCTTCACAAAACTGGTTGTTGATACACTTTGGATTAATGGCATAATTTTCTGCTTTGTCTTTACTTTACTTTGGAAAGTGAGTGAACTTGGAATAAAACGAGAGAAATTGAAAGATGCAGAAAGGGTAGCAACTAGGGATGAGTTAACAGGTTTATATAATAGAGCTATTTTCAGAGATGAATCTTTTAAGCAGCTGACCGATAAATATTCTCTATCTATACTTGCTATTGATGGAAACAGAATAAAAAAAATCAATGACACCTATGGTCATGCTGTAGGTGATGAGGCGATCAAGCATATATCTTCATGTATGAAACGCATTTTTAGGGAAAGTGACTACCTTATTCGAACCGGAGGAGATGAGTTTTTGGCTCTGTTGCCCAACTGTAATGTGGATATGGCCTATATTCTTGCGGAAAAACTCAATAATTCGGTCGCTTCTTCACAGGTAGCTTTTCGTCACATTAACATCAGTATTAGCATAGGTGTTGTAGAGCAGCATATTGGTGAATCATTGGAGTCTGCAATTAGCCGAGCAGATTCAGAGTTATATAAGGAAAAAAACAACTATGAAGAGAACGACGCACCTATGGAGAAGAGTACTCAGTTAAGTTAAGCTATACGTAATCGATTTCGTTATTGGAATTAATAATGATCAACGACTTGAATTACAACTTTCTACGAGAACTTTCTTTACTTTACCGATACAGAAGTATGAAAGCCGTCGCGAATACACTGGGGGTAACCGAAAGTGCTGTAAGTAAGCGCTTAGCTCATTTAAGAGCTCATTTTGACGACCCATTATTTGTGAGAGTTGCGGGGGTACTAGAACCAACCCATTTTCTCGATAGTATTATGCCTGGGGTGAATCAAGGCTTAGAGTTACTTAATCAATCACTAAACCAGACGAAATCATTTGTTACTACTGAGCATAACGAAACTATCCGTATCGCCATTCACTCTTTAACTATGGAGCGGTATGGCTTAGAGATCTACAATGCGATAAGAGCAAAGTTTCCCAACCCCATGATCTCTATTGAAACTTGGTCATCTCAAACTGAAAATGACATTTTGGATAACCGTGTACAAGTAGGTATTAACTTTTTCAATGAAGCGCGTAGAAAGTCTCTTTATCAAGCTCGTGTCGTTGCAACAAAAGCCATTGTCGTTGTTTCCGCGACTAGCGATGTGAATTCATGGGAAGAAGCAGTCAAACTTCCGTTTATTTTTTTTCGTGTCCCTGGTTGGAATGACGAGCATCACCGATTTACCGATGAGTGTGCAAAAAAAGGGATTTTCTTTGATTATCAAGCAAAAACCGATGATATCGCGGTGGCGTGTCAGTTAGTGAATCAAAATGGCATGGCCGTGATGAGCCTAGAAAGCGTCATGGAAAATTCTGACTTTAAGCGTATTGAGGTTCCCAGTAAATTTGCATTTGAGGTTCCTATTGTTACTTGCTGTCGTTTAGTAAACCGAACTAACCCATTACACGATGCTTTGATTCGTATTATCAAGGAAGTTATCGTTTAGTGGGTACTATTCAGTGAGATAATCTCATTAATTTTGATGAGTTCAACTACCGTTGAAGCTGAAAACTTCGCGAGCACGCGAGACTTATATGTGCTGATGGTTTTTTCACTTAAGAAGAGTATTTCAGCTATCTGCTTATTGCTGTAACCTTTGACGAGGTACTGAAAAACGGTCAGTTCCCTACTTGAAAGATCATCAGGGCTGATGTTGAAATCTGATTCGCTTTGCTTGAATAAATTATAGCCACGTAAAACATGTAACATTGCATCGCGAACAATAAAGGTTGGCTCTGTTTTACTCACATAGCCATTAGCCCCATTCTTTTTCGCTAAAGCGGAATGTAGGTTGTAATCAAACTTTGAGATAAACAGAATCTTACCTTGGTAGCCTGTTTGTTTTGCCCTTTTCATCAACTCAAATCCACTGTCTTGACCTAATTCCACATCCACTGTTAACAGGTCGAAGCGTTCCTTTTTAAGTAGCGATAAAGAGTCTGCAATGGAGCTAGATTCTTTCACTTCAGCGACATTTTCTAGGCTAAGTAATTGTTGGGTTAGTGTCTCTCTTATGAGTGGAAAACTGTCAATAACTAAGCAACGTTTAGGTTGAGTGTTTAACATTTTTAATCTCTGTGGATGCAGGAAATGGTGAATATATCGAATTTATAAAGGAATGTTTGGAAGACCTCACTTGACGAAATGGAAAGATCACGAGTGACCGTTTTTCTAGAGATAAAGATAGAGTGAAAGTGGGTGGCTCACTCACTCTATCTCCATATGCTTTTGTCTATTGAAAACCTATCGGATTGGTAACGACTAGAACTGACATTAAAGAACTACTTGAGTTTAAAGAAGCTGATATTGTCCGCTAAAGTGACAGACATTTTAGCCAGTTCACTGGAAGCTTGGTTATTATCATTGGTCATAGATACAGTTTGTTCTACGCGGTCTTTAACCATAATAATGCTTTGGTTAATCATCTCTGCCGTCGTACTCTGTTCTTCGGTTGCCGTTGCAATCTGTGTATTTAGGTTGTTGGTTTGGCTAATCTGGTCTTTGATTGTAGAGAATGCATCATTGGCTAATTCAGCTTGAGTGACAGTATCAGCCAGCATTGCTTGATTCTCATCAATGGAACTCACGACTTGATGTGTGTTCTTCTGCAATGTTGAGATTTGCTCTCCGATTTTCTCAACCGCTTTTTGAGTCTGTTGAGCCAATTGTCTGACTTCATCAGCTACGACTGCAAACCCTCTGCCTTGATCACCAGCTCTTGCCGCTTCAATCGCCGCATTTAGCGCGAGCAAGTTGGTTTGTTCGGCAATGGTTTGAATGACTTCCATTACGTCACTGACTTCTTCTGTCCCGACACGAAGTGTACTGACTTCATGGCTAAGCTCACCCATTTGAAGGACAAGACTAGAAATTTTACTCATGGCATTGACCATTATATCGTGACCAATATCAGCTTGTTGTGTTGCTGATTCTGCTTCTGTAGAAGCCATACTTGCACCACTAGCGACTTCATTGATTGCGGCAGACATTTCATTAATTGCAGTAGCAACTTGCTCAGTTTCTAATTGCTGCTCTTGTGAGCCGATTAAAACTTGTTGATTGATTGATGAAAGTTCTTCGGAAGCTGATGCTAATAATTCAGAACACTGAGTTATTTCACGTACGATGTTGTAAAACTTAGCTTCCATGTCGCGCAAAGAGGCACTCATTTGCGATATTTCATCTGAACCTTCAATTTCATACCATTGGATAAGTTCGCCAGACGCCATTCTATGCGTATGATTTCGTGCAAACTCAACCGGGCGGGTGATGCTCTTGGAGATGAAGTGAGCTAATACAAATACCACTGGCATTGAGACACTGATAATGGCAACTAACCATAAAATCGCGTTGTCAATTTCATCTTGAATTTGCAAAGCATGGTTCTTTTGCAAAGAGAAAGCATGAGAGCTGATCAACTCGAGTTGTTCAGCTATTTTCGCTCCAGTAACGTTAAGCCCTTTATTCCAAACATCATTGTTTTCACGTTGAATATCTTTGACTTCGGTCATCTTCTCAAACATGCTGCCATACAATGCCGCTAAACGAGGCATCTCGATGTCTGGAAAGTTTTTATTAAAATCGTCAAGTTCGTCTAGTAGGTTTGAATGGGAATTCTTGTAGCTGTCGTAATCTTCTAAATCGTGGCTCAATAAATATTCGGTCGATTGTTGAATGGTTTCTCTGTAATGGCTTTCTATGCGAGTGGTTGCTTTGAACAATTCTAAGTCATGTTCAGAATTTTTCTTCAATACATTAATCACTTGGCGAGTTTCACGATCAATCATCGTTAAATTGTCGGCTAATTCCCCTTGTATTTCGGAGAGCTCATTGGCGCGCATCAGTAACTGTTTGTATTGGTCAAGGTTCTCAATGATAGCTAGTGATTGCGCACTCTCCTTAGGATCTGTCATTTGTCCAAGTGCATTGGTCATCTCTAATTGAGTCGAATTGATGAGTAAGATTGCCTTATCAATATGAGTATCTTCTTGTGACACTCTGTAGGTAAGAGCATTGACTCGTGCTGTCAAAAGGGTTTCTTGGATCTCAGATGCGTTAATAGCGTGATGGTTGAGGTCATTAAATGAATAGAAGCTCTCTTGTATATCATCCATCGAATTGAACGAAACAATAGCGATAGTAATGGCAGCAAGGGAGTTAATAGCGATTAAAAGTAAAAACTTATGGGATATTTTTTTTATACGGTTGAACATAAGATCAAATCTTTGGCTGTGGTAAATAATGTCGTAGCAAAGATAAAAAATATGTAGGAGTGTGTAAAACCACGCACTTACCGAATTTGTTTTTAACTATATGAATATAAAGTATAATTCTGGATTTGTAGGGGTTTTCTTACGCTAAATAAGTCTGTTTCTTAACGGGATATGTAACTTTCCTTAGTTGTTGTACACAGGTTTTCTAAACGTACTCTCAAGCAAAGTTAATCACATACAACCCAAATGTGTTTATATAAACAATAGCTCAAAATACCGTATTTCGAACCGCTGCATTTAAACACAACAGCGATTGACCTCTTAGACCTCAGCCGCGACTACTCGACCGCTAAAGTAATCGTTGGATATGATGTATTCCGCTGTTCGGGTCAGTTCATCTTGAAGTTGAGCCCAGTGACACTTGTTGAGTTTGCCGTCGGCATTATGGATGGCAGGAATCACACCACCAACACGAATGTTGAAAGGAGTCAGTTCTTTGGCCCAACTATGGGTGAAGCCTGTGATCATTGAGTTGGCGCTCTCTAAGCCTGACATGTCTTTAAAGTCATCGTGAGATATTACATTCACAATCACTCCTTGTTTGTTCGCTTGGCGCAGTCTATCGACACTCGCTTGCCCAAATGAAAAAAGGGTAGAGGCCATAGCTGACAAGTTATCGATAAAGCAGCTAACGGGTTGTGTTCCGGTGAGCGTTGGCATTGGGGTGCTGACCCAGTTGTTGACTAATACATCTGGAGTCGTACCAAATGTAAGCTGAATGAAGTCAAAAACTTTAACGATGGTTTGGCTGTCGTAGCGTTCTATCGGATAGCTGTAAACAGATGTCGAATAGCGAGAACAAACTTGGTAGGTTTCATCTAGGCTAGCGCTGTCAATATCGCAAAGAATCACAGTCGCACCCAAATTCACAAGATGGTTTGCGATGGTGCCTCCAAGTTGTGACCCAGCAGATGTCACCAATATGATAGAGCTTTTAATTTCCATTCCTAGACCTAAATGAGTAGTAGTGGTTAGCTAAGAATGGGTTAAAAAGTGTGCAATCGGTGTGAATTAGTTCAAAGTAAGCAGCGAAAAAACAGAACTTTATATGAACTTGGCGACAGCTCACACTTTGTAGGTACACGTGTGAAATGTATCACCTTTATTTATGGGTTTGAGTGATTAAGCTTGCGCCTGAATATGGAATTGACGCTGAGCTGTGGTGAGCTCGTTGTATAAAGTTGCATTTGGCAACTCTGCTGGTGGTTGTTTAGCGAGCTTACGGCGTTCATGCGTAGAAAGGTTATGGTAAACCTCTTCCGGAAAATCATGCGTCCTTTCAGGCATGAAAGTCAAGGCTTCAGGGGTTAGATAGTGATTCAACTTTGCGCTTGAAAGCCCCGCTTGGTGAAAACCTTGTGACTGTTTTGCCGAGATTTCGTATGAAGATTGGTTTGAACGTAAAGGCTGCGGCTCCGCGACACCAAACTGTTGGCGCAGTTTACTCTCGGTTGTCTCTTCGACGGGCAGGATATCCAAAGGTGTGTTGTCTCGAACGTCATCGGAAAACATAGACATCAGCAACGCGAAATCGGCACGGCGACCTTGCTCAACCGCTTGGTTGATTCCAGTCCCGAACTTGAGTTCGTTAATAATGACGTTGCTGTCGAGTGTGTTTACTTGCATGGTGCCTCTCTTTGGATACACCTTTAACGGCAAGCTTGGTTCAAACTTTAGTGTTTAGATCGATTAACTGATTGATTGGTTTTATTTTAATCAAGAGGGGTAGGAAGAGCCAAAAACAAAAAAGCTCACGCATGCGTGAGCTTTGTCGGAATCAGCGAAATGCTAATTATTTAGCTAGGTTCGCTGCAACGAATTCCCAGTTAACTAGAGCCCAGAAAGCGTTCATGTAGTCTGGACGTACGTTACGGAAATCGATGTAGTATGCGTGTTCCCATAGGTCAACAGTTAGAAGTGGAGTCACACCTTCTTCTGTTAGAGGAGTCGCAGCGTTAGACGTGTTAACGATCTCTAGAGAACCGTCAGCGTTCTTCACAAGCCAAGTCCAAGAAGAACCGAAGTTGTTGATTGCTGAATCAGTGAATTTTGCTTTGAACTCTTCGAAAGAGCCAAATGAAGCGTTGATTGCGTCTGCAACTGCACCTGTTGGTTCTCCGCCAGCTTTAGGAGCTAGACAGTGCCAGTAGAAAGTGTGGTTCCAGATTTGAGCTGCGTTGTTGAATACGCCACCAGTTGAAGTCTTGATGATCTCTTCTAGTGTTTTACCTTCGAACTCAGTACCAGGGATAAGACCGTTTAGCTTAACAACGTAAGTGTTGTGGTGCTTACCGTGGTGGAAATCTAGAGTCTCTGCAGAGATGTGTGGTTCTAGTGCGTCTTTCGCGTAAGGTAGAGCTGGTAGTTCAAATGCCATTACTCAATTCTCCATTGATATGAAAGAGTTACCTCTTTCGATTGCTTCCAGTGATATTTATTATTCATAGCTTACATTTTGCAGGCTACGGTCAATTTGCTGACTTGCGATATAGTTTAGCAAGTTTTTACTTTATTAAAAGCACATTTGTGTGATTTTCTATGAAATCTTACTCTAACTCTTTAACCATTTTTTTTATATGGTTTTTATTCTTGGGGTTTGGGGTAGAATAAAGGCAATAAAGCCGTAATCCATTAACGAGGAAGCAATGGAAACTATCGATAAAATCAAGCAGCAAATTGAAGAAAATACCATTCTACTTTACATGAAAGGTTCTCCTAAACTACCAAGCTGTGGTTTTTCTTCTCAAGCATCTCAAGCGCTAATGGCATGTGGTGAAAAGTTTGCTTACGTAGACATCCTACAAAACCCTGATATTCGTGCTGAGCTACCAGCTTACGCACAGTGGCCAACATTCCCACAACTTTGGGTTGAAGGTGAGTTGATCGGTGGTTGTGATATCATCCTTGAGATGTTCCAAAAAGGCGAACTTCAGCCGCTTATCAAAGAAGCAGCGGCGAAAGTTGCGGGCGACGAAGAGTAAGAGCTGAGCTTTTTAGCGACACTCAATGAGAAAAGGGGCCGTTGGGCTCCTTTTTTATTGGTATAAGGGAAATGCAATGAATGTAAAACTTCACTATGTCCACGATCCAATGTGCAGTTGGTGTTGGGGATACAAGCCAGTATTAAAACTTCTTAAGCAGCAATTGCCTGCGAGCATCGAGTTTAATTATGTGGTGGGTGGCCTCGCCCCTGATTCTGATGAGCCGATGTCTGATGAGATGAAACAAAAGTTGCAAGCGATTTGGAAGCAGATTGAAGCGAAACTCGGAACTGAGTTTAACCATGAATTTTGGAGCGAGTGCGAACCCGTACGTAGTACTTACCCAGCTTGCCGTGCCGTCATTGCCGCAGGGTTCCAAGATCATTACGAAGAGATGCTACAAGCGATTCAACATGCTTATTACTTACGAGCAATGCTGCCACACAGCGTGGAAACACATCTCCAGTTAGCGGAAGAGTTAGGTATGAACGTTCAACAGTTCGAAAACGATCTATCGGGCAAGCTGTTAGAAGGTGAGTTAGACGACCAATTGGGCTTCAAAGAGGCGATGGGTGTTTACTCTTACCCAACCTTAATGCTTGAAGTGGATGGCATCTTCACTGAAGTTGAGCTCGACTATCACTCATCAGAAACGACACTTAAATCAATTCGAGAAATTCTAGTCAATCGCACTGCTACTTAATTGATGTCAGCGATAAGACGAAAGAAATTTTTGATACGAAAACGACCGCACTAGGCGGTCGTTTTAGGTTCTCAACATGGCTTCTTTAAAGGAGACATATTACAGTTTCAATTTATAGAACCATTGCTGCAATCCAACCGAATACGATCAGTGGGATATTGTAGTGAATGAAAGTAGGTACCACCGTCTCCCAAACGTGCTCGTGTTGACCGTCTGCGTTAAGACCAGATGTTGGACCTAACGTAGAGTCAGATGCTGGTGAACCTGCGTCACCCAATGCAGCAGCAGTACCCACTAGTGCGATAGTCGCCATTGGAGAGAAACCAAACGCTGCCGCCAGTGGAACGTAAATCGTTGCAAGAATTGGAATTGTCGAGAACGAAGAACCAATACCCATAGTGACCAGTAGGCCTACAACCAGCATTAGCAGTGCAGCAAGCGGTTTGTTGTCGCCGATTGATGTTGATAGCGCTTCAACCAGAGACTCAACGCCACCAGTTTGTTTCATTACCGCCGCAAAACCTGCTGCAGCGATCATGATGAAGCCGATCATCGCCATCATATGAACGCCTTTCGTGAACACATCTTGTGTCTCTTTCCATGCAATCACGCCACCAAACGTGAACACCATGAAACCAGCCAAAGCACCAATGATCATAGAGCCGGTAGAAAGCTGTACAGTCAGTGCCGCAACAATACCAACCGCTGCAACAATGATGTGCTTCTTGTTGATCTGCTTCGTTTCTGTAGAAACCGTTGTAAGCTCAGTTTCTTTGTATTGACGAGGTTTGCGGTAAGTAAAAAATACGGCAGTCAGTAGACCAAAGATCATACCTGCTGCTGGCAGTAGCATCGCCACCGGAACTTGGCTAGCCACAACATTTTCAAGACCGTTGTCATGAAGATTCTTGAGCAGGATGTTGTTTAGGAAGATACCACCGAAACCGATTGGAAGAACCATATATGGTGTGATCAGACCGAAAGTCAGCACACACGCGATCAAACGACGATCAAGGTTCATTTTTGCAAACACGCCTAGTAGAGGTGGAATCAAAATTGGGATGAAGGCGATATGCACAGGGATAACGTTTTGAGAAGACATCGTTACAAGAATAAGAGATGCAAGAATGCCGTATTTCAAACCAGTCGAAGCTGTGCTGTTCTCTTTGCCGTGAATGCGCTTGATAACGCTTTGAGCAAGCAGGTCAGTAATACCTGAACGTGAGATAGCAACGGCAAAGGTACCTAACATGGCATAGCTTAGAGCGATAGTCGCACCGCCACCTAAGCCACTTTCAAAAGCAGCAACGGCATCGTTAAGAGTCATGCCCGACACAACGCCACCGATGATCGCACTGAACGTGAGAGCAACGACAACGTTAACACGCATCAAGGCTAGTACTAGCATGATGCAAACTGATATAACAACAGGGTTCATAATTTTCTCGGAGTGTTGTGTTTAATTGTTTTCAATTGATGACATTACGCAAAGTCGCGTGTCGATTTATTTTTATTCTGGTTCAACAAGTGGCCAGCCGCCAAGCGCTTTCCATTTGTTGACGATACCGCAAAACAGTTCAGCCGTTTTCTGAGTATCGTATAAAGCAGAGTGTGCTTCTTTGTTGTCGAATTCCATTCCTGCAGTACGGCAAGCTTTAGCCAGAACGGTTTGGCCGTAGGCAAGTCCACTTAAGGCAGCAGTATCAAAAGTTGCAAAAGGATGGAAAGGGACGCGTTTAAGCTTACAACGTTCACTGGCTGCATTGACAAAGTTTAAGTCGAATGTTGCGTTGTGCGCCACCATGATGGCACGGCTGCAATTGGAAGCTTTTTGTTCTTTTCTCACAAGCTTGTAGATCTCTTTGAGCGCTTCTTGCTCAGAGACCGCGCCACGCAAGGGGCTAAACGGGTCTTTGATACCGTTGAAATCTAGAGCTTCTTGCTCGATGTTGGCACCTTCAAAGGGCTCGATATGAAAATGAAGCGTCGATGCTGGATGGAGATCTCCATTTTCATCCATTTTTAGGGTAATGGCACAGATTTCTAATAATGCATCGGTTTTCGCGTTGAACCCTGCGGTTTCCACGTCAATGACTACTGGAAAATAGCCACGGAAACGTTTTTTGAGGGTCAGAGCTTCGTTTTCTACAGTCATGTTAGCCCAAATAAGTGTGATTGAGCCTGCATTATTGCAGATAATAGCAGTGATAAAAACTCCGGAAAGTGATTAATTGATAAATTAGCCACCCATATTCGGCGCGATATTTGCATCAACTTGATTAGAGAGAATATGCGGCAATCGGCTGCATTGTTAAACGAATTGCTTAAGAGATACTCCCCTTTATGAATAAACGACTAATTACAGGTTCAATTCTGTTTTCGTTACTGATGTCGTCGACGGCGCTTGCGCAACAGAAGCGATATGGGGCATCTCCTCAACAGTCGACTTGGGAAATGGTGGCAAATACCCCATTGGAATGTCGATTGGTTCACCCGATTCCAAACTTTGGTGATGCGGAGTTTTCATCCAGAGCTAGCAAAAAGATCATATTGGATTTCGAACTTAAAATGCGTCGCCCGATGGGAGCAACACGTAATGTTAGTTTGATCTCTATGCCGCCTCCATGGCGTCCTGGTGAAAGTGCAGACCGAATGACAACCATCAAATTTTTCCAACAGTTTGACGGGTATGTTGGTGGTCAAACTGCTTGGGGTATTCTGAGCGAGTTAGAGAAGGGGCGCTATCCAACGTTTAGTTACCAAGAGTGGCAAAGCCGAGATCAACGAATTGAAGTGGCACTCTCTTCGGTATTGTTCCAACAGAAATACAATGTGTTTAGCGACTGCATAGCGAATTTATTACCTTACAGCTTTGAAGATATCTCATTTACGATTCTGCACTATGACCGAAATAGCGATCAACTGAGCAAAGCATCGCAAAAGCGCTTGAGTCAGATTGCCGAATACATTCGCCATAACCAAGATATCGATCTTGTATTGGTGGCAACATACACAGATTCAGCCGACAGCAAACGTGTCAGCCAAAACCTGTCTGATCGCCGAGCAGAGTCGCTGCGTGAGTACTTTAAATCGCTTGGCCTTTCAGAAGAGCGAATCCAAGTACAAGGCTATGGTAAGCGCCGTCCGATAGCTGATAATGCGTCTCCAATCGGCAAAGACAAAAACCGACGTGTGGTGATTTCGCTCGGACGAACTCAGGTCTAGATTTTGCAGTTTTAATGAGTTAAACGATAAAAAATGCCAGTCTGTCGAGACTGGCATTTTTTTGTTTCTGGACAGGAATTAATTCAAGCGGAACTTAGCAATAATTTCACAATTGGTCGCTGTATCAATTTTCTCAACCATTGAAGCTATCTGTGGATTTGGGTGGCGCTTCATGAAATCAATCAATGCTTTTTTGCAGCAGCCAATAGAATCAATGAAGCTTGAACACTGAGTGTTAGGGCACTGGGGAATCAGGGTCAATACCTTTTCAGAAGCCAGTTGAAGATACTTCAATTCATAATCGGTATCGCCAGCCCAACGCCAGAACTGCGCCAAATTGTGGCAAGAGATCACTGAAATCAGCAATCGCTCGTCAGCTTCAATATCAGTGCGCTCAGTGATTCGTTCACTGAGAGTCAAAGCTTGCTGATAGTGAAGGATACTTCGAATAGGATCGTCGAGTTGCAGTGCAGTATCGGCAAGTAATGTGTGTTTTTCCCATTCGTTTATCATGATGATAGCTCCCTAATTAAAACTGGCATTAATCTAAACGATAATTATTATCAAGTAAAGCCTGATAATTGAGAAGTAGGCAAGATATAGTGTTTTCTGAGACGCGCTGCTACAAAATAGAGGCAAACAAAAAGCGAGCATGGTGCTCGCTTTGTGATTGAAGGTATTTCGCCATGTCTAGAACAGGGATTAACCTTCTAGACCTGCACTTGCTTGTTTGTTTTGAATCAGCTCGATCATGTAGCCGTCAGGGTCTTTGACAAAGGCAATGTGAGTTGAACCACCTTTCACTGGGCCTGGCTCTCGAGTGACGTTACCACCTGCCGCTTTGATAGCGTCACAAGTGCTATAGATGTCGTCAACGCCAATAGCAACGTGTCCAAACGCGTTACCAAGGTCGTATTCAGAAGTTCCCCAGTTGTAAGTGAGCTCGATGACAGACCCTTGTGATTCATCACCATAGCCCACGAATACTAATGTGTACTCGTACTCTTTGTTTTCGTTACGACGAAGTACATTCATGCCCATAACGTTTGTATAGAACTCGATTGAACGGTCCAGATCACCAACGCGCAGCATGGTGTGTAAAATACGGCCATTTGACATAGTGTTTTGCTCCTAGCTTAGATGTTTTTATAGAAAACCGATAAGTGTTTAGACTTCGGTCTTCTCTTTGAATTCGCATAAGTCTTCAATGATGCAGTTACCACAGCGTGGTTTGCGCGCGACACAAGTATAGCGGCCGTGCAAAATCAGCCAATGGTGTACATCTAGCTTAAACTCTTTTGGTACGACTTTAAGCAGTTTTTGCTCAACGTCATCGACGGTTTTACCCATCGCAAACTTACTGCGATTCGAGACGCGATAAATGTGAGTATCGACGGCAATGGTCGGCCAGCCAAATGCAGTGTTGAGCACCACATTTGCTGTTTTTCGGCCCACACCAGGCAAAGCTTCAAGAGCGGCACGGTCTTCAGGCACTTCGCCGTTGTGCAGGTCGAGCAGCATGCGACAGGTTTTGATGGTGTTCTCGGCTTTAGAGTTAAACAGGCCGATCGTCTTGATGTACTCTTTCAGTCCTTCAACACCTAGGTCGTAGATTGCTTGAGGAGTGTTAGCAACAGGGTAAAGCTTGTCGGTTGCTTTATTCACACTCACATCAGTCGCTTGGGCTGATAGTAAAACTGCGATTAACAGCTCAAACGGTGAACTCCAATTAAGTTCGGTTTGAGGATTCGGGTTGTTCTCCCGTAAACGCTCTAAGATCTGAACGCGTTTGACATTATTCATAGTGACATTACTTTCCAGTTTTAAAGCTTGGAGTCGCTCAAGCGTCAAGCTTGCTCATTTTTGCACTCTTATGAGTGTCTCTAGTTATATTTGCGAAAGGGGCAAAATTAGCCCCTTTGAATAGTTTGAACTATGCGTTAGTCACACGGGCACGTTCGATGGTTGGTTTTTCTTGTTTTGGCTGTCTTGCTCTCGCTTGATGGTCGATTAGGTTTTTCAATGCAATCAAGAAACCGACCCCAATAAATGCGCCTGGCGGCAGTAGCGCCAGCAAGAAGCTATTGTCGAAATGGAAGATTTCGATTCTTAGGGCTGATGCCCAATCACCGAGCAGAAGATCTGCACCATCAAATAGAGTGCCGTTGCCAATGATTTCACGCATCGCGCCCAGTACAACCAATACAGCGGTCATGCCCATGCCCATCCAGAAGCCGTCTTGTGCTGCTGGGAGTAGGGTGTTTTTTGAAGCGAATGCCTCTGCGCGACCGATGATGATACAGTTGGTAACGATAAGTGGAATAAAGATACCTAGAGACAGGTATAGGCCATAAGCGTAAGCATTCATTAATAGCTGAACACAAGTTACTAATGACGCGATGATCATGACAAATACCGGAATACGCACCTCTTTTGGAACATGGTTACGAACCAGAGATACGCAAACATTCGAGCCAACTAGCACTAACAGGGTGGCAATGCCTAAGCCTAGCGCGTTAGTCACTGTCGATGACACCGCCAGTAAAGGACAAAGACCAAGCAGTTGGACAAGGGCAGGGTTATTCGCCCACATGCCATTCTTGATTAGCGTTTTATGTTCACTCATTACGCTCCTCCGCAATTTTTAGGCTGAGACAATAGTGTTTGTTGATTTTCGTTAACGAAAACAACGGCGTTTTTGACTGCTTTAACAACAGCTCGAGGTGTGATCGTCGCGCCTGTGAATTGGTCAAAGTCACCGCCATCTTTACGCACTTTCCATTTGTCTTGATTCGATTCAGTTACTTGCTTACCGGTAAATGAAGTGATCCAGTCGGTGACGCGAAGATCGATTTTATCTCCCAGCCCCGGGGTTTCTTGATGTGCAAGTACTCGAGTACCCAATACAGTACCTTCGACATCTAGCCCTACGATCACTTTAATCGCGCCGTTATAGCCGTCGGGAGCAATAGCCTCAATAGCAATTGCGCTCGGCTCACCATTGAGAGTTGCGATATAAGCGGGCATCGCCTGTTTGCTACCAAGTGCCTCAGATTCAACCAAGGTACAGGAGGAAAAGAGTTCATTGTCGTGCTTCTCGTGAGGAATCACTTGATTCAAAACCGACAGCAGTTGAGCTTGTTCTTGAAGCTTGATCTGATCTTTGGTTAGGTAGTGGGTTACAGCCACCAAACCAGTAGACGCACAGGCAAAAATCGCAAGAGTTAGACCATTTTTTCTAATCGCATTTAGCATTGTTTATGTTTCCTTAATGGCCGTATGTACGTGGTTTGGTGTAGTAGTCAATCAAAGGAACGCACATGTTTGCCAACAATACTGCAAATGCGACACCATCTGGGAAACCACCCCAGCTACGAATAATAAAGACTAAACCACCAATCATGGCACCGAACACGAGTCGTCCTTTAACCGTAGTTGAGGCTGAAACGGGGTCGGTCGCAATGAAAAATGCGCCTAACATCGTTGCACCCGAGAGTAGGTGGACCATTGGTGACGCTGTCTCTCCAGGAGTAAACACACTGAATACCAGACTAAATAGCGTCAAACTCGCTAAGAACGAAACCGGGATATACCATTGAATCACTCGTTGCTTGATCAGTACTAAACCCCCGAGTAGGTAAGCGATGTTTACCCACTCCCAACCAATACCCGCTAACCAACTAAATTGTGGCTGTGAAAGCGCCTCGGACGCTGTGTTACCTGCAGCTAATGCTGTCTTAAAGGCGTCCAGTGGTGTTGCCATTGTGGTGCCATCAATACCGATACGAGCTTGCTGCAATGATAGACCTTCATTGTTGAAGCCAGTAAAGATCATTAAGAATGAATCAACAAAGCTTGTAGGTTCAGCACTGAGACTGATAGGAGCATTCCAGCTAGTCATTTGCACTGGGAATGAAATCAGCAATACCACATAAGCGACCATAGCTGGGTTGAATGGGTTTTGTCCTAATCCCCCATAGAGGTGCTTAGCAATAACAATCGCAAAGAATAGACCGATAACCATCATCCACCATTGGGAATGTGGCGGGATAGCGACACTTAGCAACCAAGCTGTGACAATAGCACTGTAATCACGCAGAGCCATAACTGGTGGACGCTTGCGAAGCAGCATAACTCCAGCTTCAAAAGTAACGGCGAGCAAGATAGCCAAAACGAGCTGGATAATTGTGCCCCACCCAAAGAAGTAGGTTTGAGCTAGTAATCCAGGTAATGCCGCAATCGCCACCCATTTCATTAGATCTGGTGTACTTCTGCGGCTATGCGCGTGCGGTGAGCTGGCAATAAAAAAGGCCACTACTCTTTCTCCTCAATATTCTTTTTATTTTGCTCTTGCTGAGCTTTTTTCGCTTTAGCGCGTGCAATGGCAGCAGCAACGGCAGCTTTCTTCGGGTCAACCGCTTCGTCTGCTGATTCCGCTTCGACCTGTTCAACTTGCGGTTGAGCTTGTTGCGCCTTTTTCGCTTTCGCACGTGCGATAGCAGCAGCTACGGCAGCTTTCTTCGGATCAATCGCTTCGTCTGCTGACTCCGCTTCGACCTCTTCAACTTGCGGTTGAGCTTGTTGCACCTTTTTCGCTTTCGCACGTGCGATAGCAGCAGCTACGGCAGCTTTCTTCGGATCAATCGCTTCGTCTGCTGACTCCGCTTCGACCTCTTCAACTTGCGGTTGAGCTTGCTGCGCCTTTTTCGCTTTCGCACGTGCGATAGCAGCAGCTACGGCAGCTTTCTTCGGATCAATCGCTTCGTCTGCTGACTCCGCTTCGACCTCTTCAACTTGCGGTTGAGCTTGCTGCGCCTTTTTCGCTTTGGCGCGTGCAATAGCAGCTGCTACGGCAGCTTTCTTCGGGTCAACCGCTTCGTCTGCAGATTCAGCTTCGACCTCTTCAACTTGTGGTTGAGATTGCTGCGCCTTTTTAGCTTTGGCGCGTGCAATGGCAGCGGCTACGGCGTCTTTTTTCCTGTCCGAGCTGGTATCAGGGTCTGTCTCTGATTGCTGGGCTTTTTTGGCTTTAGCTCGAGCTATTGCGGCAGCTACGGCATCTTTCTTGCTGTCACTGCTTGCTTCTGAGTTTGTTTCAGCTTGTTGGGCTTTTTTCGCCTTGGCACGCGCAATAGCAGCAGCGACCGCATCTTTTTTGTCTTCGCCTGGCGTTTGGCTTTCCGCATTAGCTTGTTGAGCTTTACGCTCTCTTGCTAGTTTTTTACGTTCCTCACGCAGTTTGGACATTTCAGAATTATCTGGCTCTGCACTGTTGCTTTGTTGAGCTGCAGCTTGTTTCGCCTTTGCTTTCGCAATGGCAGCGGCAACCGCTGGCTTCACAGCCGGCTCTTTATTAGTTGTGTCCGCAGCCGCTTTCTGTGCTTTTACTCGTGCGATAGCTGCAGCGATGGCATCATCACCATCAGATGTCTTCATCTCTTTACGACGGTTATCTGCCGCTTTCTTAAAGCGGTTTTCGCGTTCTGCTTTATCGCGCTCCATACGAGCGTTTTTCTCTTCAAAACGCTGTTTGGCTCGCTCGGCTGCGGCAGATTCATCGCGGCGAGTTTTGATCTCAGCTTTCGCTTGGCGGTAATACTGAACCAATGGGATCTCACTCGGGCAGACAAACGCACAAGCTCCACATTCAATACAATCTTTAATGTTCAGCTCTTCACACTTGTCGAGCTCATTCGCCTTAGCATGCCATTGCAGTTGTTGCGGCAATAGAGAAGCTGGGCAGGCCTCTGCACATTGACTACAACGGATACACTCCATTTCATAGCTATTTGGAGAAATCTCGCGACGTGTCGGTGCTAGAATACAGTTCGACGTTTTAGTGATTGGCACATTTTCATGTGGCAGGGTAAAGCCCATCATAGGCCCACCTAAGATAAGTCTTGGTAGCTTTTTATCGGCTTTGTAACCAAACTCAGCAAGCAGTGCGCTAACCGGAGTACCCAGTAGCGCCCACACGTTACGTGGTTGCTTAAAGGTTTTACCGGTCAGTGTGACTACGCGATTCACAACAGGCTCGCCATCAATAACAGCACGCTTGATTGAGTACAGTGAGCCAACGTTTTGGACTAAGACCCCGATATCGGCTGGAATGCCGCCGGCAGGTACTTCTTTGTTGGTCAGGATCTTAATCAGCTGCTTTTCACCACCAGATGGGTATTTGGTAGGAATAACGCGGATGACAATATCTTTGTCTTTCGCCGCAAGTTCAAGAGCTTTGATCGCCTCTGGCTTGTTATCTTCGATACCAATGACAGTCAGCTTTGGTTGCAGCAGGTGCTCGACCACTTCAATGCCTTTGAGCACTTCGTCAGCGTGCTCTTGAAGTAATTTGTCATCTGAGGTGATGTAAGGTTCACACTCGGCTGCATTAACGATCAGAATATCTGTGCGACCTAAGCCTGATTGCAGTTTTTTTGCAGTCGGGAAGCCAGCGCCACCCATACCCGAAATACCAGCCTGACGAATGATATCAAGTAGCTCGTCTGAGGTTTTTTCGGTGTAATTTTGAGTACCTCGGCGCTCAATCCATTGATCTTTGCCATCTGGTTTGATCACGATGCTAAGTTCAGACAAGCCAGAAGGGTGAGCTGTCGTTCTTGGTTCGATTGCGACAACCGTACCTGAGGTTGGAGCATGAACAGGAAGCGTGAAACCTGTGTCGAGAGCCGTCAGCTGCTGGCCTTTCAATACATCATCGCCAATGGCGACCAGAAGGTTACCTGCCTTACCTATGTGCTGCTTTACAGGCAGGACAATTTCTTGCGGGATCGACGCATGCGCGATAGCTAAGCCGTTAGATTGCTTTTTGTTTTCAGCAGGGTGAACACCGCCTGGAAATGTCCAAACAGAGCCGGTACGAATTTGTTCAATTAATGAGTTCATACTAACCCTACGCCTGTTTGTCTGCGTCTGCAGCTTGGTTAGTAATATCAGTAACCGGAATCATGTTCATCTGCCATTTCCAATTTTCAGTTGTTGTTGCTACTGGAATCATCTCAATACAGTCTGTAGGGCATGGAGCCACACAAAGATCACATCCAGTACATTCATCTTTGATAACTGTGTGTAGGGCTTTGGTTCCGCCAACAATTGCATCGACCGGACACGCCTGAATGCATTTGGTACAGCCGATACACATATCTTCGTGAATAAAGGCGACGGTCTTAACTTTGTCGTCGAGGTCATGCGCTGACTCTTCAACTTCTACGCCCATTAAATCGGCAAGCTTTTCTATTGTTGCCTGACCGCCAGGAGGACATTTATTGATGCTGTCTCCATTGGCAATAGCTTCCGCATACGGTCTACAGCCAGGGTAACCACATTGACCACATTGTGTTTGAGGCAAAATAGTGTCGATCTGATCGACGATCGGATCTGCCTCTACTTTAAATCGAATAGATGCAAAACCAAGAATGGCGCCGAATACAGCGGCCAATACAGCTAAGGCGATGATTGCAATTAAAATGGTACTCATGGTTACTTCACCAATCCTGTAAAGCCCATGAATGCGAGAGACATTAGTCCGGCAGTGATCATCGCAATAGATGCACCTTTAAATGGCATTGGCACATCAGCCACGGTAATACGCTCACGCATAGCGGCAAATAGGATCAGTACCAAAGAGAAACCAATGGATGCACCGAAACCGTAAACGATCGATTGAATAAAGTTGTGGTTCTCATTGATGTTAAGAAGTGCCACACCTAACACCGCACAGTTGGTTGTGATCAACGGTAGGAAGATCCCCAGAAGCCGATAGAGCGTCGGGCTGGTTTTGTGCACGACCATCTCAGTAAATTGAACCACAACTGCAATCACTAAAATGAAGCTCATAGTTCTCAGATATTCAATGCCCAGTGGTGCAAGGATGTAGTTTTCTACAAGGTACGAGCAAACGGACGCCAGTGTTAACACAAACGTCGTGGCAAGGCCCATGCCGATAGCCGTCTCCAGTTTTTTGGAAACGCCCATGAAAGGACACAGCCCTAAAAATTTAACTAGCACAAAGTTGTTGACCAGCACTGTGCCAACCAACAACAAAAGGTATTCGGTCATAATGGATTAATTCTTGAAATTCCGATCCCAATATTATCCTGCTTTGCTCACCTAATAACAACCGAGGATCGTTAGGGATTTAGGCAGTTGATGAAAAAATCTACGCCTAATCGTTTGATTCACTTGGTTGTAGCAAGTATAGACGCTCTCAATCCCAAGGATCGTTGCAAAATGTAAGACTAAGAATGCAGATATTAAGAGTAGAGTGATACGACGTTTCGAGGATTTCAGGTCAATAAAAACGCAAAAAGCCGCATCGAGTGATGCGGCTTCTCTAGATTTGGCTCCCCCTGCGGGACTAGAACGCGGGCGGCTAGGGCGGTCCGACGTTTCGGCTGAGACATTAACTTGGAACAAGTTAGTCGCAGTTAAAAACGAAAAAAGCTCAATCCTTCGATTGAGCTTTTTTCTAGAGTTTGGACTTTCCATGTCGGGTCTCGAACGCGGACGGCCAGTTCTGAGACATTGGTTTGGTACAAACCAGTCGCTTTAAAACGCAAAAAGCCGCATCGAGTGATGCGGCTTCTTTAAATTTGGCTCCCCCTGCGGGACTCGAACCTGCGACATACGGATTAACAGTCCGCCGTTCTACCAACTGAACTAAGGGGGAATTGCTTGTCAGCGACGCGAATATTAATAATACCGTCGATACCTGTCAACAGAAAATGGCGACAAAAAAATAGATAAATTACTTTACTTTTCTGTATCCCTTGTAGAATTTGGCTTTGCTTTAGTTATCCACCAAAATTGTGGATAAGTATGTGAGTGAAACTTTGACAAAGTGACTTGTCAGTTTAACGAAGAAACAAGGTTTTACTTTAAGTGTATGTAAAGTATTGGTTTTATCTTGATTATGATGCGTGTATAACTTTTGAAGGTTATTACGTGAACAGCATAAAACGTGGTTATTTTCGAATTTTTGGGGAAAAGTCGTGGATGAAAAAAAATCGAAATTAAGCTGATAAGCTTGGGCAGGGCGACGGATAATATCAATTAATCTGAATAAAAGCTATAACTTAATAACAATAATATGAGGCGATTATCTTGATAAAGGTTGCATCTACGGTCAACCTAAGGAGACAATACCCTGATTAAATAAACAGTATGGAAATGACAACCTATGAGTAAGCTCTTTGACTTGGTTTCTGACTATAAACCTTCAGGTGACCAACCTACCGCTATTGCGAAACTGTTAGACGGTTTGGATTCTGGCTTAGCGCACCAGACGCTGCTAGGTGTGACAGGGTCAGGAAAGACCTTTACCTTGGCCAATGTCATTTCTGAAGCTCAGCGACCAGCTATTTTATTGGCACCAAACAAAACCCTGGCCGCGCAACTGTACGGAGAGATGAAAGCCTTCTTCCCGAACAATGCAGTTGAGTATTTCGTTTCTTACTATGACTACTATCAGCCGGAAGCTTACGTACCAACCACTGATACCTTCATTGAGAAAGACGCGTCGGTTAACGCACATATTGAACAAATGCGTCTCTCCGCAACCAAGGCGCTGCTTGAACGCAAGGATGCCATTATCGTCGCGTCAGTCTCCGCGATATATGGTCTGGGTGATCCCAAGTCTTACCTAAAAATGATGCTGCATGTCTGTCGCGGGGATGTTATTGACCAGCGAGATATTCTGCGCCGTCTTGCTGAACTGCAATACTCAAGAAACGACGTTGCTTTTGAACGGGGTCAGTTCCGTGTGCGTGGGGAAGTTATAGACATTTTCCCTGCTGAATCAGATCAAGATGCCGTTCGAATCGAGATGTTTGATGACGAAGTCGACTGTATCAGTATTTTCGACCCATTAACTGGTGTGGTGAAGCAGCGAGATTTGCCCCGTTTTACTGTCTACCCGAAAACGCACTATGTGACGCCGCGAGAAACGATATTAGATGCGATTGAGAACATCAAAGAGGAATTGCGTGAGCGAGCACAATACCTAAAAGACAATAATAAACTCTTGGAAGAGCAACGTATTTCTCAACGTACACAGTTTGATATTGAGATGATGACGGAGCTTGGCTTTTGTTCGGGCATCGAGAACTACTCTCGATATTTAAGTGGACGTGCGGAAGGTGAAGCGCCACCGACTTTATTTGATTACTTACCTGCTGATGGGCTTTTGGTTATTGATGAGTCACACGTAACGGTGCCGCAAATTGGTGCTATGTATAAAGGTGACCGCTCGCGTAAAGAGACGCTGGTGGAGTTTGGTTTCCGTCTGCCTTCAGCACTAGACAATAGACCAATGAAGTTTGATGAGTTTGAGGCGATTGCGCCGCAGACTATCTTTGTCTCTGCGACGCCGGGCAACTATGAACTCGAGAAGTCTGATGGTGATATCGCTGATCAAGTGGTTCGCCCGACGGGGCTTCTCGATCCTGAAATTGAAGTTCGTCCTGTTGCTACTCAAGTCGATGACCTTCTTTCTGAGATTCGTATCCGTTCACAAAAAGAGGAGCGGGTTCTCGTGACAACATTAACGAAACGCATGGCGGAAGATCTCACTGAGTACCTTACAGAACATGGTGTGAAAGTTCGTTACTTACACTCAGATATCGATACAGTGGAACGTGTAGAGATCATCCGAGATTTGAGGCTGGGTGAATTTGATGTGTTAGTTGGTATCAACTTGTTGCGAGAGGGGTTAGATATGCCCGAGGTTTCGCTGGTGGCGATCTTGGATGCGGATAAAGAGGGCTTTTTACGCTCTGAGCGTTCCTTGATTCAGACGATTGGTCGTGCTGCGCGTAACCTACATGGTAAGGCGATTTTGTACGGCGACTCGATCACCAAGTCGATGAAAAAAGCGATTGATGAGACAGAGCGTCGACGAATCAAACAGATGCAATACAATGAGGAGCAGGGGATTACCCCGCAAGCATTGAAGCGCAATGTTAAAGATATTATGGAGCTTGGAGATATCACCAAGTCCAAGAAACAGCGCCAGTCTAAACAAGTTCCACTCTCGAAAGTGGCTGAAGAGGCGGCCAACTACGCCACGTTGAGTCCACAAGAACTTGATAAAGCGATCAGCAAACTAGAAGCGGAAATGTATCAACATGCCCAAAACTTGGAGTTTGAGCTTGCCGCGCAGAAGCGTGATGAAATTGAACAGATGAGGCAGCAATTCATAACCAATAGCTAATCTGTAGCAACTACTATTTTCTACAAAAAAATATTCTTCTGAACAAAAAAAAGCCAGTAGTAACTCATCTACTGGCTCACATTTGTGGAAATGTCATCCACTAACAACGTCAGTTGGCTAGGTGACCCGAAGGTCAATTATTTGACTGCATCCTTCATGCCAAATGTTTAACTGTATGATCTTTAGTCTTTATAGAAAATGATACGACAAAAACAGCTTAGTAATTTGCATAATGCAAAGCGGAATGCGATTATTACAATAAATGCAAAATAATATCGGCTAGGATATGCAATCAAAAACATTTGATAATAAATCGAAATATTTGTTAATGGTAGAGGATACGGCGTCCGTAGCGGCGTTGTATCGATCTTACCTGACCCCTTTAGAGATAGATATCAATATTGTGGGTACAGGCAAAGAGGCAATAGAGAGCCTTAACCATAGAATCCCGGACCTCATTCTCCTTGATCTTCGTCTTCCAGATATGACGGGGATGGATGTTCTATTTGCGGTAAAGCAAAACTTCCCTGAAGTTCCGGTCATTTTCATGACAGCCCACGGCTCGATTGATACCGCCGTTGAAGCGATGCGTCACGGATCTCAAGACTTTTTGATCAAGCCATGTGAGGCAGATCGTCTACGAATTACAGTCAACAATGCCATTCGTAAAGCAACTAAGCTGAAGAATAGCGCTGAACACCCGGGCAGCCAGAACTATCAAGGTTTCATCGGCAGTAGCTTAACCATGCAGCAGGTGTATCGCACGATCGACTCCGCGGCTTCGAGTAAGGCGAGCATTTTTATCACCGGTGAGAGTGGTACAGGTAAAGAAGTGTGTGCTGAAGCTATTCATGCTGCAAGTAAACGTGGGGACAAACCGTTTATTGCCATTAACTGTGCTGCTATTCCAAAAGATTTGATTGAGAGTGAGTTGTTTGGTCACGTTAAAGGTGCGTTCACGGGCGCAGCTACCGATCGACAAGGTGCAGCCGAGCTAGCCGATGGAGGAACTTTGTTCCTTGATGAGTTGTGTGAAATGGATCTTGAGCTACAAACCAAATTGCTTCGTTTTATCCAAACAGGTACTTTCCAAAAAGTAGGCTCTTCAAAAATGAAGAGTGTGGATGTGCGTTTTGTTTGTGCGACCAACCGAGACCCTTGGAAAGAGGTTCAAGAAGGTCGTTTCCGCGAAGATTTGTATTATCGCTTGTACGTTATCCCATTGCATCTTCCACCCTTGCGCGAACGCGGTGAAGACGTTATTGAGATTGCTTATTCGTTGTTGGGCTATATGTCGGTGGAAGAGGGCAAAGCGTTTGTTCGTTTCTCTCAGGAAGTGATCGATCGATTCAACCAGTACGAGTGGCCCGGGAATGTACGTCAATTGCAAAACGTTTTACGAAATGTCGTAGTACTAAATAACGGCAAAGAGATCACCTTGAATATGTTGCCACCCCCTCTTAACCAACCGTTAGAAAATAGCCTGCGATTGAAAGAGAAACAGAGCGAAGACATCTCGGTTAAGGACATTTTCCCACTGTGGTTGACCGAAAAAACAGCGATAGAACAGGCAATTAAAGCATGCGATGGTAATATCCCAAGGGCAGCAGGCTTCTTAGATGTTAGCCCATCGACCATTTATCGAAAACTGCAGGCATGGAACGCAAAACAGTCGTCCTCAGAATAATTAGTGCACAAGAATAACGATGAAAATACTAAACCAAGAAAAAATTGATGAACTTGCTATGGAAATTGGCCAGGAAAATGTCCCCGTTTTATTGGAGATTTTCTTAGGTGAGCTCAAGGGGTATCACGAACATTTAGAACAAAGTAATGCCGTGGACTCAGCCAAATATTTGGCTGATATTAGCCATGCACTTAAGAGCAGTGCTGCGAGCTTTGGTGCTGACTCATTGTGTGATTTTGCGATAGGTTTGGACGCTAAAGTAAAACAAAATAAATCAATTACTGACGAAGATTATCTAGACATGAAAGCATTGCTGGTAACCACACACACTGAATACCAACAATTGATGAGTTAATAAAAAGGAGCGCAATGCTCCTTTTTGTCACTTCGGAGAGGCAAGTTACCCGCTTAAGCCAATTGAGCCTCAATTGCTTGCTGAAGTTTGAGTCTGTCATGGCGCCAATCGCGGTTCGTAGAGGCGAGGTCAGTTGTAACGCAATGCCAAAGACCATCAAGCTCTGGGTGCGCTGTATCACCGATAATCACATCAATTTTACGCGCTTTACATGCGCGTTCACACCATTCTATTTTCTCTCTTAGCGTCATCATCCCCGCAGGACCAGCCTCAGGCGAGAGGTTTTCGACTAAAATCACCTTAGCCTTGCTATTATCAGCAATCGCTTTACCAATTTCCGGTAACAATAAGGGCGGCATAATACTGGTTAAGAAACTGCCCGGTCCCAATACGATACAATCAGCGGCTGCAATTGCGTGTACCGCTTCTTTGGTTGCCGGTACTTCTGGCGAAAGATCAAGGCGGCGCAGACGCTCGTTCATGTCATCGACATTGGTTTCCCCTGTTACCCAGCGACCCTCCATCGAAAGTGCCGTTAGGTCAGAGGGGTGCTCAGTCATCGGAACAATGTTGACATCGACTTTAAGCATACTGCGGATTAGGTTGATCGCTTCTAATGGTCGAACAGAAAGGTTATCTAAAGCAGTGAGCATCAAGTTACCAAGATTATGACCATCGAGTTCACCTTGACCTCGGAAACGATACTCAAACATCATCGAACTGATAGAAGGCTCGGTAATCAACTGGTTGATACAGTTGCGAGTATCGCCCCATGCGATACCACCTTGGCAATCTCGAATTCGGCCTGTTGAGCCGCCATTATCGGTAGTGGCGACAATTCCCGTCGCATTACTGCCGAATTGTTTCAGTGCCGCTAACATGCGACCTAAGCCGTGGCCGCCGCCGATCGCGACGACTTTCTTTGAAGAGTACAAATTCATTTTTTAGTTCTTATTAGATTATTACCAACTATAATTTAGGGTAAATGCTTATAGGCAGATACTCAACAAGAGTTATTTTGAGGGTCTGGTGCGGTTTTTTTGCTGTTAAGGTTCGTTTTTTTGGCAACAGAACTAGATTCACACACAATTATTAAGTATTTTATACGCAGCTGCTACGCGTGCCTCAGTGTACCGTAGTTGCCATAACTCCGAGCTCTTACATGCTAAGTCGCACAGTGGTGTTTTGCTGTATTGATAAGCGTTGAGAGCCAGTGACATGTTGTCACAAGGGCTTAATTGGAAATGATTATGCCTCCCGTGTTTGGAAAGGTGTTCCGTGGCGCAACAATTCGAAGATAGATTCCATCGCAAGTTTTATTACTTGCGCTTGTCAGTTACAGACGTTTGTAACTTTAAATGTACGTATTGCTTACCTGATGGCTACAAGCCTTCGGGGCAAAAAAACTCGTCTTTTCTCAGTGTTCCCGAGATCAAACGCATCGTGAGAGCGTTTGCTGATTGTGGTACCTCCAAGATTCGTATTACTGGTGGCGAGCCAAGCCTACGTAAAGATTTTACTGAAATTATTAATACAGTAGCCAGCACTCCGGGTATCCAAAAAGTGGCAACCACCACTAACGGTTATCGCATGGAGAAGCAGGTAGCGCAGTGGCGCGAAGCTGGTCTAACGAACATCAACGTCAGCGTTGATAGTTTAGATTCGCGCATGTTTCACCAAATCACAGGTGAGAATAAGTTCACTGAGGTGATGCGCGGTATCGATAAAGCGTTCGAAGTCGGATATGAGCAGATCAAAGTCAACGTTGTGTTGATGAAAGATCTTAATAGCCAAGAGCTGCCTTCATTCCTTAACTGGATCAAAGACAAACCTATCCAACTGCGGTTTATTGAGCTGATGCAAACCGGTGAAATGGACGATCTGTTTGATAAACACCATGTATCAGGCGTAGCGATCAGAAACCATCTGATCGCTAACGGTTGGCTTTTGAAAGTCAAAGCGGTGAATGATGGCCCTGCACAGGTATTTGTTCATCCTGACTACAAAGGTGAGATTGGTTTGATCATGCCTTATGAGAAAGATTTCTGCGAAAGCTGTAACCGCCTGCGTGTATCTGCAACAGGTAAACTTCATCTGTGTCTTTTTGGCGATCATGGTGTTGAGCTACGTGATCTTCTCCAAGAGGATGAGCAGGAAGATGCGCTTATCGCACGCATTCAGTCTGAGCTTCAAACCAAGTCAGTGAGTCACTTTCTCCACGACGGCAACAGCGGTATGACGCCGCACCTTGCTTCCATTGGCGGCTAGGCTCCCAAATCAACAAACATTTAATCACCTAGCTTAGATAAGCTGGGTGAGTCAGTATAATCATTGAAATAGATAGAATAGGTGAACAAATGGGTCACGCAGAGAGTAAATTCCAACCTGCAAATATTGCAGTCCTAACCGTTTCAGATACTCGTACAGAAGAGAACGACACGTCAGGTCGTTACTTGGCTGAAAATGCTCAAGAAGCAGGTCATAACGTTGTCGACAAGCAGATCGTAATTGATGACATGTACAAGATCCGTGCAATCGTATCTAAGTGGATTGCAGACGAAACGGTACAAGCCATTATGATCACTGGCGGTACTGGTTTTACTTCTCGAGATAGTACTCCAGAAGCACTGAAACCGCTTTTCGATAAAGAAGTTGAAGGCTTTGGCGAGCTATTCCGTCAGGTGTCATACGAAGAGATCGGAACATCGACCATTCAATCACGTGCGATCGCGGGTTTTGCTAACCACACCGTTATTTTTGCAATGCCTGGCTCAACCGGTGCATGTCGCACGGGTTGGACAAAGATCATCAAACAACAACTTGATGCTAGTCACCGCCCATGTAATTTCATGCCACACCTTTCTGTTTAAGGTAGGTATTCATGAGCCAATTTACACACATTAACGCATCTGGCGAAGCGAACATGGTTGATGTATCGGCAAAAGCAGAAACCGTGCGAGAAGCACGTGCAGAAGCTTTTGTTCATATGGCGCCAGAGACGCTTGAGCTGATCATGTCGGGTAGCCATCATAAAGGTGATGTGTTCGCGACTGCACGTATTGCAGGTATCCAAGCCGCAAAGAAAACTTGGGACTTGATTCCACTTTGTCATCCGTTGCTGCTGTCAAAGGTTGAAGTTCAACTGGAACCTATTGTTGAAGAAAACAAGGTACGTATCGAGTCAGTTTGTAAACTGGCGGGTAAAACCGGTGTTGAAATGGAAGCTCTAACAGCTGCCTCTGTCGCAGCTCTAACCATTTACGATATGTGCAAAGCTGTACAGAAAGATATGGTGATTGATCAGGTACGCTTGCTAGAAAAAACGGGTGGCAAATCAGGTCACTTTAAGGCGGAATCATGATTACAGTTCTCTTTTTTGCACAAACACGTGAATTGGTTGGTGTAGATAGCGTAGAAGTCGATGCAAGCTTTAACACTATCGAAGCGATTCGCAGCCACCTTGCTCAGCAAGAAGGTAAATGGGACATCGCTTTGGAAGAGGGCAAGCTTTTGGCAGCTCTAAACCAGTCGATTGTTCCATTGAGCACTGAAGTGAAAGAGGGGGATGAAGTAGCATTCTTCCCGCCAGTGACTGGAGGCTAGAGATGGACTCAAGAGTATTGGTGACAGCTGAAGACTTTTCAGTTGCAGATGAATACAACTTTTTGGCTCAAGGTACTTCAGCAGGCGCAGTGGTTACTTTCGTGGGTAAGGTGCGCGACATGAATTTAGGGGATAACGTTATTGGCTTATCTCTGGAGCACTACCCAGGAATGACGGAAAAGTCGCTAAGCGAGATTTGTGATCAAGCTGAAGCGCGTTGGCCAATTCAAAAGATGCGTGTTATCCATCGAGTGGGTGACCTTGATATTGGCGACCAGATTGTTTACGTCGGTGTGTCTAGTGCTCACCGAGGTGCGGCGTTTGAAGCGTGCGAGTTTGTGATGGACTACCTGAAAACAAAAGCACCGTTCTGGAAAAAAGAGCGCACAACTGAAGCAACCCGTTGGGTAGAATCTCGTGATTCAGACGCGAAAGCCGCCGAACGTTGGCAGAAGTAAACACCTATTTTGATATTCTAAAACCGACTCTTTGAGTCGGTTTTTTTTCGACCGAAGAATAATTAACCAAAAAAGTGAACAGGGTTTGTGTGAATAAATACGCATATAAAGCGACTAAAACAATTTGTTACACCAATATATTTCACTAAACAGCTATTTGTTCTGCTTTTTATAGAGTGATAATCCTCACAATTAACGTAAGCAAATTAGGGGATATGTGATGCCGGATTAGCTTTCATGTGGCAATAATGTTAATTTGTCAGGGTTGTTCTAGCATAAGATGCTAAAAATAAGTATCAAAACAGATATATCAACATTTACGGCTAAATTTTAATAATACATCGTATTTAAATAGCTAGAAATTACGTTTTTATTAGAGTTTATCGCTGAATCATAGAGTATTTCGGAGAATTATCCGATTTTTTGCCAGTTCTTTATGGCAAATTAATTCAATGATTGATAGTGTGTGCCGCAATCTTTGTAAGGTTTTAGATTTTTATGCTCAAAAATTGAGCTAAATAAATCTAAATCACTGCCGTTCAGTGAACCAAGCAAAGAAGTCATGGATGCAATACATAAAACTTGGAGTTTATTAAATGTACAAGAATAAAATCACTCAGGCCCTTCTTCTAGGTGCTGGTTTGGCAGTGGCTGCCACTTCTACTACATCAATCGCTGCGGACGTTCCAGCGGGTACAAAATTGGCAAAGGTTCAGGAACTTGTTCGTGGTAACGGTACTGAAGTTGCAACTATTGACCCACACAAATCTCAAGGTGTACCAGAGTCTCACGTAATTCGTGATCTTCTAGAAGGTCTAGTGAACCAAGACGGCGACGGTAATACTATCCCTGGTGTTGCAGAAAGCTGGGAAACAACAGACAACAAAACTTTCACTTTCCACCTACGTAAAGATGCAAAATGGTCTAACGGCGATCCGGTAACAGCTCAAGATTTCGTATACAGCTGGCAACGTGCAGTTGATCCTGCAACGGCTTCTCCATACGCTTGGTACATGGAATACACCAAGATGGCGAATGCAAAGGATATCGTCGCGGGTAAAAAGGATAAGAGTGAGCTAGGTGTTAAAGCGGTAGACGCAAACACGCTTGTTGTTGAGTTGGAAACAGCAGTGCCATACTTCGTAATGATGATGGGCCACACAACAATGAAACCAGTTCACCAGGCTACGGTTGAAAAGTACGGTGACCAGTGGACTAAGCCAGAGCACTTTGTTGGTAATGGCGCGTTCTCTGTTGATAAATGGATTGTTAACGAGCGCCTAGTGCTTAAGCGTAACGAACAATACTGGGACAACGATAAAACGGTTCTGAACAAAGTAACGTTCCTACCAATCGAAAACCAAGTAGCGGAAATGAACCGTTTCCTATCTGGTGAAATTGACTTCACAAACGAACTACCAACTGAGCACTTCAAGCGTCTTAAGAAAGAGCACGCGGAAGATGTATCTGTAGCGGGTAACCTATGTACTTACTACTACATCTTCAACACCAAGAAAGCACCATTTGATGATGTTCGTGTTCGTAAGGCAATCTCTTATGCAATTGACCGTGATATCGTAACAGGCGCTATCCTAGCGCAAGGTCAAAAACCTGCATACTTCCTAACGCCTGAAATCACTGCTGGCTTCAATCCTGAGCTTCCTGCTTACGGTAAGATGACTCAAAAAGAGCGTAACGCAGAAGCGGCGCGTCTTCTTGAAGAAGCGGGTTACGGTAAAGACAATCCACTGAACTTCAACCTTCTTTACAACACTTCTGAAAACCACAAGAAGATTGCTGTAGCACTAGGCTCTATGTGGAAGAAAACACTAGGTCTTTCTGTAACGCTTGAAAACCAAGAGTGGAAAACTTACCTATCTTCTAAAGATTCTGGTGATTTTGAAGTAGCACGTGCAGGTTGGTGTGGTGACTATAACGAAGCGTCTTCGTTCCTAACACTGATGAAGAGTAACAACACTACCGGTGGTGTTCACTACGATAGCAAAGCTTACGACCAAATCATCGACAAAGCACTTAACTCAACTTCAGAAAAAGAGCGTGAAGCTCTTTACCTAGAAGCTGAGGCGTTAATGGCAAAAGATATGCCAATCGCTCCTATCTATCAATACGTGAAATCACGTCTGCTTAACCCGCACGTTGGTGGCTTCCCACTGAACAACGCGGAAGACAAGATCTTCTCGAAAGACCTCTACATCAAAGCTCAGTAATCTGCGCTTCGATTCTAGAAAGTTAATATAAAAATATAACGATATAGACACTACATGCGCAGGGCGCGCATGTAGCGTCGCTCTAATTTTAATTGTCACAGACTGAAAGAGTGAGTTTATGCTTAAATTCATTATGAAAAGGATATTTGAAGCGATCCCAACCATGTTGGTGTTGATCACTATATCTTTCTTTCTTATGCGTTTCGCACCGGGTAACCCGTTTTCAAGCGAGCGACCATTACCGCCAGAAGTTATGGCGAATATCGAAGCTAAATACGGTTTAGATAAACCAGTATTTGAGCAATACACAACCTACTTAACGAACATTCTGCAAGGCGACTTCGGTCCTTCGTTTAAGTACCAAGATTACACAGTAAATGAGCTGATCGCAGTAGCACTACCTGTGTCGGCTAAAGTTGGCTTTATTGCCTTCATCTTTACGTTGATTATGGGGGTATCGGTCGGAACCATTGCCGCCTTGAAGCATAATACCTGGATCGACTACACCATAATGTCGACCGCCATGCTCGGGGTTGTAATGCCATCCTTTGTATTGGCACCCGCTCTGATTTACCTATTCTCGCTTCACTGGAACATCTTCCCAGCAGGTGGCTGGCATGGTGGTACCTTTATTTACCTCGTTCTGCCTGTAATCGCAATGTCGCTTCTATACGTTGCAACGTTCGCTCGTATTACTCGTGGTAGCATGATTGAAACTCTTAACAGTAACTTTATCCGTACAGCTCGTGCTAAGGGTCTAAGTTACCGTTACATCATTCTTAAACATGCGCTTAAGCCAGCGATGCTGCCTGTTGTTTCGTACATGGGCCCGGCATTCGTAGGTATCATCACAGGTTCGGTGGTTGTTGAAACCATCTTCGGCCTACCAGGTATCGGTAAGCTGTTCGTGAACGCTGCGTTTAACCGTGACTACTCGTTAGTAATGGGTGTAACCATCTTGATTGGTTTTCTATTCATCTTATTCAACGCAATTGTTGATATTTTGCTAGCGGTTATTGACCCGAAAATTCGCTACTAACAGGGACGCATGGTTATGTTGAAGAAAAAAGAAAATTTAGAAGCGATCGAAAAGTTCTCTGAGAACTTAGAAATTGAAGGTCGTAGTTTGTGGCAAGATGCGCGTATTCGTTTTATGCGTAACAAAGCTGCGATGGTGAGCCTGTTTATCCTAACACTGATGGTATTGGCGGTTATCTTCCTACCAATGCTGGCTCAATACACTTATGACGATACTGACTGGTACGCAATGCATGTTGGTCCTAATGCTGATCACTGGTTTGGTACCGATAGCTTAGGTCGTGACCTTTACGTACGTACTCTCATTGGCGGACGTATCTCGTTGATGGTTGGTGTGATGGGTGCCTTCGTAGCGGTATTGATTGGTACGCTTTACGGTGCTGCTTCAGGCTTCATTGGCGGTCGTACTGACCGAGTGATGATGCGTATCCTTGAGATCTTGTACGCGGTTCCATTCATGTTCCTAGTTATCGTACTAGTAACCTTCTTTGGTCGTAATATTGTACTTATCTTCGTTGCAATCGGTGCTATTGCTTGGCTAGATATGGCGCGTATTGTACGTGGTCAAACGTTGAGCCTACGCAGTAAAGAGTTCATTGAAGCTGCACACGTATGTGGTGTAAGCAAATGGAAGATCATTACACGTCACATTGTTCCAAACGTACTGGGTATCGTAGCGGTTTACTCAACTCTACTTATCCCAAGCATGATCCTGACGGAATCATCCCTATCTTTCCTTGGTCTTGGTGTTCAAGAGCCTATGACAAGCTGGGGCGCACTACTTCAAGAAGGTTCGCAGACGATGGAAGTTGCTATCTGGCAACTGGCATTCCCTGCAGCATTCATGGTAGTCACGCTGTTCTGCTTTAACTATGTAGGTGACGGCCTGCGCGACGCGCTTGATCCAAAAGACAGATAAACTAAATAGCAAATAAAAATATAAAAGCTATAAAAGATTAAGGAAGCAATGATGAGCTTATTAGATGTCAAAGACCTGCGCGTCGAATTTACCACTCAAGATGGTATCGTAACCGCAGTAAATGACTTGAACTTCTCACTTAACCAAGGCGAAACGCTGGGTATTGTGGGTGAGTCAGGTTCAGGTAAATCACAGACTGTATTCTCTATCATGGGGTTGCTGGCAAAAAACGGCATCATCTCTGGTAGTGCAAAATTCGAAGGTAAAGAGATTCTTAACCTTCCAGAAAAAGAGCTAAATAAGGTTCGAGCTGAACAGATCGCGATGATCTTCCAAGATCCAATGACGTCGCTTAACCCTTATATGAAGGTGAGCGATCAGTTGATGGAAGTGCTGATGCTGCATAAAGGCATGGGCAAAGCAGAAGCGTTTGAAGAATCTGTACGAATGCTTGAAGCTGTTAAAATTCCAGAAGCGCGTAAGCGTATCACCATGTATCCGCACGAGTTTTCTGGCGGTATGCGTCAGCGTGTAATGATCGCAATGGCGCTACTTTGTCGTCCTAAGCTGCTGATCGCCGATGAACCGACAACAGCATTAGACGTAACCATTCAAGCACAAATCATGGAGCTGCTGAACGAGCTGAAGGATGAGTTCAACACGGCAATCATCATGATTACCCACGACTTGGGTGTTGTTGCGGGTTCTTGTGACAAAGTACTTGTTATGTACGCAGGTCGTACAATGGAATACGGCACAGTAGATGAAATCTTCTACAACCCAAGCCACCCATACGCGGAAGGTCTGTTGAAAGCGATCCCTCGTCTTGATACTGAAGGTGAGATTCTTCCTACCATCCCAGGCAACCCGCCAAACTTACTTCGTCTACCACCAGGCTGTCCTTACCAAGACCGCTGTCACCGTGTGATGGACCGTTGTAAGCAAGAAGCGCCGATTTTGACGCCATTTGGAAATGACCGTCAACGTGCCTGTTTTTCTGATTGGGAGGCTTGGAAAAAATGAGTGTAGATAAGCAATTACTGTTAGACATTAAAGATCTTAAGGTTCACTTTAGCATTGCTGCTAAATCTGCATGGCCTTGGGCTAAACCTGCTAATCTGAAAGCGGTTGATGGCGTTGATATCCACCTTTACGAAGGTGAGACGCTGGGCGTAGTAGGTGAGTCAGGTTGTGGTAAGTCAACATTTGCTCGTGCAATCATAGGTTTGGTTGAAGCAACGGACGGTGAAGTGATGTGGTTAGGTCAAGACCTAACGAAAATGGAAGAGATTCAACGTCGCGAAACTCGTAAAGAGATTCAGATGATTTTCCAAGATCCACTTGCATCGCTTAACCCGCGTATGTCGGTTGGTGACATCATTGCTGAGCCGCTAGAGACGTTCTACCCAGAGCTTTCTAAGCAGGAAGTCAAAGACCGTGTTAAAGAGATGATGGCGAAAGTAGGTCTACTACCAAACGTAATCAACCGTTACCCACACGAGTTCTCAGGCGGTCAGTGTCAGCGTATCGGTATCGCGCGTGCGCTTATCTTGAAGCCTAAGATGATCATCTGTGACGAACCGGTTTCGGCACTTGACGTATCTATTCAAGCGCAAGTTGTTAACCTTCTGAAAGAGCTACAAAAAGAGCTAGGTCTTTCGTTGGTATTTATCGCGCACGACTTATCAGTGGTTAAGCACATCTCTGACCGAGTATTGGTAATGTACTTAGGTAATGCGGTTGAGTTGGGTGAATCAGATGCACTGTTTTCTGATCCTAAACACCCATACACCAAAGCTCTGATGTCTGCGGTTCCAATCCCAGATCCGCGAATTGAACGCAGCAAAACTATCCAGATGCTGGAAGGTGATCTACCATCGCCTATCAACCCACCATCTGGTTGTGTGTTCCGTACTCGTTGCCCTCAAGCAACAGAGGCGTGTGCAGAAACAAAACCTAAGATTCAAGGTAACGACGTTCACGCGGTATCTTGTCTTCATGTTCAGGTTTAACAAATCGTAATTCAGCCTGTGACAGGCTTCAGCGTGGCCGCTCAATCGGTCACGCTTTTTTGTATCTCACGCTTATTCAAATAATTCGAACAACTAAGCCAACTTCTTCTAGTTTTGAAGACGTTGGCTTTTTTTATACTAATACCAATCGTAGTAGATAACTGCTCATTCTAGCTTGCTAAAGTGCTCGATAACGGCGTTAGAATTTTTGATTGTAGAATAACCACTAACAGAAAAATTCTTCCTTGTTCTCAAGCATTTTTTCTGCGCTATTTCTGAACATTTACTTACTGTGATTGGTATATAAAAGTTTGGATGAAAGAGGTTTGGATATGGGCAAATTAGTTGAAGGTGTTTGGCACGATGTCTGGTATGACACTAAGTCAAGCAATGGAAAGTTCGTTCGTGAAGATGCAGGTTTTCGTCACTGGGTAGAGAACCGTACAGACGCGCCGTTTCAACCTGAAAGTGGACGTTATCATCTGTATGTTTCACTGGCTTGCCCTTGGGCACATAGAACGCTTATTTTCCGTGAGCTTAAAGGCTTATCTGAACACATCGATGTCACCGTTGTGTGCCCTGACATGATGAGCGAAGGGTGGCAAATGGGGTTGCCTGAACCATTGTTTGGCCATACTCGAATGCATCAAATCTACACACAAGCTAAGCCGGATTATACTGGTCGCGTTACAGTGCCAGTTTTGTGGGATAAAAAAACCAATACCATCGTTAGCAACGAATCATCTGAGATCATTCGCATGTTCAACTCTGCGTTTAATGACTTAACAGGCAATAACGATGATTACTACTCACCTGCGCTTCGCCATGCGATCGATGAGTGGAACGATTTTATTTATCCTAACATCAATAATGGTGTTTATCGTTGTGGTTTTGCAACGACCCAAGAGGCTTATGAAGAAGCGTATGAAGGGCTATTTAGCGCACTAGATAAAGTGGATGCACACCTATCAAAAAGTCGTTATTTGGCTGGGGATACCATTACGGAAGCGGATTGGCGTCTGTTCACGACTTTGATTCGATTTGATGCCGTGTATGTGGGTCACTTCAAGTGTAATAAGCAGCGAATAGCGGACTACGAAAATATTCAGGGTTACCTAAAAGAGTTGTATCAGATCGAAGGCATCAAAGAGACGACGGATTTTTACCATATCAAGCGTCACTACTATTACAGTCACACCGGTATCAATCCTACTCAAGTTGTTCCCAAAGGACCCGCGCTAGATTTAGATTCGCCACATGGCCGAGGCTAGGATTACCTATTATTCCCTTTAGTCCAGACATAAAAAAACCCTAGATAAACATCTAGGGTTTTTGCTTTCTATAAAAGAAAATTAGTTAACCACTTTTTCTTTAGCTTGATCTGCTTGGGCAGCTTGGATAGCCGTTAGAGCAACTGTGTACACGATATCGTCAACTAGAGCACCGCGAGACAGGTCATTTACTGGCTTGCGCATACCTTGAAGCATTGGACCGATAGATACTAGGTCTGCTGAACGTTGTACCGCTTTGTAAGTTGTGTTACCCGTGTTTAGGTCAGGGAATACGAATACTGTCGCTTTACCTGCTACTGGAGAGTTTGGCGCTTTAGAAGCGGCAACGTTTTCCATGATAGCTGCGTCGTACTGTAGAGGACCGTCGATGATTAGATCTGGACGCTTCTCTTTAGCCAGTTTCGTCGCTTCACGTACTTTATCTACGTCTGCACCCTTACCAGATTCACCAGTAGAGTAAGAGATCATAGCAACGCGTGGTTCGATACCAAATGCCGCTGCAGAGTCAGCAGATTGGATAGCGATTTCAGCAAGCTGCTCAGCTGTTGGATCTGGGTTGATCGCACAGTCACCGTAAACCAGTACTTGGTCAGGTAGGAGCATGAAGAATACAGAAGATACGATAGACGCATCAGGGGCAGTCTTGATGATTTGGAACGGAGGAACGATAGTGTTCGCCGTCGTGTGAACAGCACCAGAAACTAGGCCGTCAACTTCGTCGTTCTCAAGCATCATTGTGCCTAGGAATACTGAATCTTGTAGCTTCTCACGAGCAACAACTTCAGTCATACCTTTCGCGCCACGTAGTTCAACTAGACGAGCAACGTAGTTTTCACGTACTTCGTCAGAGTTGATGATCTTAACGCCAGCACCTAGCTCAACGCCTTGCTGTGCAGCAACACGTTTGATCTCTTCAGGGTTACCTAGAAGTACACATTCCGCGATACCGCGCTCAGCACAGATAGCCGCAGCTTTCACTGTACGTGGTTCGTCACCTTCAGGAAGAACGATACGCTTAGCCGCTTTACGAGCAAATTCAGTTAGCTGGTAACGGAATGCAGGTGGGCTTAGACGACGAGACTTCTGAGTACCTTCAGTCATAGACTCGATCCAGTTGCCGTCGATGTGGCCTGCAACGTGTTCATTGATGAACTCGATACGCTCTTTATCGTCAGCTGGAACTTCTAGGCTGAAGCTTTGTAGGTTCAGAGAAGTCTGCCAAGTGTTACCTTGTGCTTTGAAGATTGGTAGGCCGCTTTCTAGAGCTGGTTTGATTAGGTCTTGGATTTCCGCAGGGATATCGTAACCGCCAGTTAGAAGTACTGCACCGATCTCAACGCCGTTCATTGCTGCAAGCGCTGCTGCAACGATTACGTCAGGACGGTCAGCCGAAGTTACTAGTAGTGAACCTGGCTTGAAGTGCTCAATCATGTGAGGCAGTGAACGCGCACAGAACGTGATGCTCTTGATACGACGAGTATTCAGTTCACCTTCGTTAACGATTTCTGCGTTTAGGTGAGAAGCCATATCTGCAGCACGAGTTGCAATTAGTTCGATGCTCCAAGGCACACAACCAAGAACACGAATAGGAGAAGTGTTGAAGATCTCCATCACTTTTAATTCGCTCTGTTTTGCGCTGTCTGAATCGTCGAAGATTTCAGATAGGTCAGGGCGAGTACGGCCTGCTTCATCAACTGGAGCGTTAAGCTTGTTGATGATAACACCAGAGATGTTTTTGTTCTTAGTGCCGCCGAAGTTAGAACATGCTACTTCGATACGCTCTTTAAGTTGCGCTGGGTTGTCAGTACCCGGAGTTGCAACAAGTACAATCTCTGCGCCAAGTGTTGCAGCAATTTCTGCGTTCACTTGGTTAGCGAATGGGTGCTTACGCGTTGGTACTAGACCTTCGATAAGTGTTACGTCAGCATCGTTGTTGATCTGATTGTAACGCTCAACAACAGTTTCTAGCAGTTCGTCCATGTTGTCGTTACCGATTAGGTTTTCAGCAACAGACATCGCTAGAGGTTGACCGATCTTAACATCGCTGTTTTTACCAACGATAGTTGAAGTTAGATCAGGTTGGTCACCACCAGAACGTGGTTGAGAGATTGGTTTGTAGAAAGAAACCTTAACGCCCTTGCGCTCCATTGCGCGAAGAACACCCATGCTTGCGCTAGTTAGACCAACACCAGCACTAGTAGGGATAAGCATAATAGTACGAGACATTCGTATGAGTACCTTTTGCTATTGGATTAAAAAAGCTCAACTTCATATTCCTATTTAAAGGTAGGAATAGGAATAGAAGCTGAGCCCCATTTTCATCAAAAGACCGCCGGCTCGTTAAAGCCAGCGGTACAAATTCCGATTAAAGACCTGCTAGACGTGCAGTGTCTTCAGCAATCACTAGCTCTTCGTTAGTAGAGATAACCATTGCAGGGATACGGCTGTTAGCTGTAGTGATAGTACCTTCGCCGCCGAAACGAGCTTTAAGGTTAGCTTCACCGTCAACTTCGATGCCGAAGATGCCTAGGCGGTTTAGAACCATTTCACGGATTGGGCCAGAGTTTTCGCCGATGCCGCCAGTGAAAGTGATTGCGTCTAGACGACCCTCTAGAGTTGCAGTGTAACCAGCTACGTACTTAGCTAGACGGTGACAGAACACGTCCATTGCACGAGTTGCTTCTTCTTTCTCACCGTAGTTGTCTTCAACGAAACGACAGTCAGAAGTCACTTCAGTTAGACCAGCAAGACCAGACTCTTTAGTTAGCATGTTGTTGATTTCTTCAACAGAGTAACCTAGTGCGTCGTGCAGGTGGAAGATGATTGCAGGGTCTAGGTCACCACAACGAGTACCCATTACAAGGCCTTCAAGAGGAGTAAGACCCATAGAAGTGTCTACAGATTTACCGTTCTTGATTGCACATACAGAAGCGCCGTTACCTAGGTGGCAGTTGATGATGTTAACTTCTTCAACTGGCTTGTTTAATAGGCTTGCAACTTCGCGAGTGATGAATAGGTGAGAAGTACCGTGCATGCCGTAACGACGGATGCCGTGCTCTTTGTATAGGTTGTACGGTAGAGCGTATAGGTAAGACTCAGAAGGCATTGTTTGGTGGAACGCTGTGTCAAATACAGCAACGTTTTTAAGGCCTGGGAAGTTCTGTTTAGCCGCTTCGATACCGATTAGGTGAGCTGGGTTGTGAAGAGGTGCAAAAGTCGCAGCGTCTTCAATACCCTTAAGAACGTCATCTGTGATCAGTGCAGATTGAGTGAACTGCTCGCCACCGTGTACGATACGGTGACCAATAGCGCCAAGGTTAGCTTTAAGCTCTGGCTTAGAAGCAAGAATAGTTTCTACCATGAAAGATAGTGCTTCTACGTGAGCTGCGCCCGCGCCTAGTTGTGCTTCGTGTTTGCCGTCAAGTTTCCACTTCATACGAGCTTCTGGAAGACCTAGACACTCAGCAAGACCAGTTAGATGCTCTGCACCTGTTTCTGCATCAACAACTGCGAATTTAAGAGAAGAACTACCACAGTTTAAAACTAAAACTAGCTTAGACATTAATGACTACCTGTTAATTTTTCTGATCGAAATCAGTTAAAGATGAAAATTAATCTCAAGAATAGACGAAGCACGGTGGCTTGCGTACTAACCTTGGTCAAAAAAACGTTAATTTCCGTATTAAAGTGAAAGCGCACTTTTTAACCAAAAGAGGCTTGTGCATTCCTTGCAGAAGTCTTCTCAAAGTTGCTTAAATTGTAAATAAGGGCAACAATGAGATTGAGGTCTGCAAATAATAGCGATATTGTGCAAATATAACAAAAAAATTTGAAAGAATATTATTTTTTGTCAATTTTTTGCGTTTTTAGTTGATGGTTTCAACTTTTTTTTAACGGGAGACTCATATGAGCAATAGAGTTGGGTTAGCCAGTAGTCTAAAAGATGGCCAAAAGTACATGGATCTCTGGCCTGTCAGAAAAGAGTTAAATGCGATCTTTCCCGAGCAACGTATCATTAAGGCAACTCGTTTTGGCATTAAAGTAATGCCAGCGATCGCTGCGATCAGCATTTTAACACAGATGGTCTTCAACAATTATCAAGCGATGCCGCAAGCTGTCGTTATGGCGTTATTCGCGATTAGTTTGCCACTTCAAGGTATGTGGTGGTTAGGCAACCGCTCCAACACTCAACTGCCACCGGCACTCGTATCTTGGTATCGTGAACTGCACGAAAAGATTATAGAAACTGGCTTTGCGCTAGAGCCTATGAAATCACGTCCGCGCTACAAAGAGTTAGCCATTATTTTGAATCGCGCTTTCCGACAACTGGACAAGTCTTCTATGGAACGTTGGTTCTAGCTCTTATCTGGCCATATCTGGTCTTAACCCCTTTCTAAAACACTGCGCCCTAAAATTTTTTTGGGGCGTTTTTCATCTCCTTAGTTCTCATCTCTTAGGTGCAGTGAGCACGGTTTCATCGTTTTTTCAGTCTGTTCACGCTTACTTTTTTAAGCGAGAACTGAAATTAGACACTTGTTGCACTTTTGCCGTTTTTAACTTCTGTTATTTCACTCTTACTGGTAGTAATATCAATAACGAAATAATACGCCATCCCATATATGAAACAGAGGATATATGGCAGTAGGAAAGAGAGCACATCACAAGGAGTGTCGATGAAAACAGGGTCGAATTGGTCGAGTGTCGTCTTATTGAGTATGGCTGTGCTTATCTATTCTAGTGTCTCACTGGCTAGTAGTGCGAAAGTTTCTATCTCTCAGATTATTGATCACCCTGATCTGAATGCCGCACATAAAGGTCTGATTGATGGCCTAAAGGTACATGGCTATGAAAATGGAAAAAATTTAGAGCTGACATCACAAGTCGCAGACGGCAGGCCAGCACAAGCGGCTAAAATTGCCAGAGAGTTAGTGAGTAAAAACCCACACGTGTTAGTCGGGATTGCGACGCCATCTTCTCAAGCGCTGGTTTCAGCAACGCGCACTATCCCCGTTGTGTTTACTGCGGTAACAGACCCGGTTGGTGCTCGATTAGTGAGACGTTTGGAAAATCCGGGTCGTAATGTAACGGGGTTGTCCGATCTCTCCCCTGTACATCAACATATCAATCTTATTAAGCAGCTGATGCCTGATGTTGACTCTATCGGTGTTGTTTATAATCCTGGGGAGTCTAACGCGGTTGCTTTGATCTCTATATTGAAAGCGGCTGCTAAACAGCACGGTTTAGTACTGCATATCGAGCCAGTATTTACCGTTGACGAAGTAGAAGAGAAAACGCGTATCGTGGCCGCTAAATCTGATGTGGTCTATGCGATGACGGATAACACAGTAGCGAGCGCCATTGATGACTTGATCCGAGCATCCGACAGTCAGAACACACCAGTTGTTGCTGGGACTACCGCGTATGTCAAAAATGGTGCCGTCATCGGCGCTGGTCTTGATTACTACCAAATTGGTCTGGAAACTGCGGAGTATGTTGCTGCAATTCTTGAAGGGGAAGAGCCAGGTAATTTGGACGTCAAAACTCCGAATCGAGCGGCGTTGAAAGTGAATTTGGAAGCCTTGAAAAAGTTCCAAATCACTCTGCCTTCGTCAATTTTAGGCCAAGCGACAGTCGTGCAATAAACTAAGCCCTACAAAATACAAAGCAGTGAACTTTATTTGAACATTGTAGGGCTACAAAGCGTGATCCGCTCTGAGTGCTGATAGTTTTCACATTGTGATCTAGACGATTTTTCATATCTTTAGCGAATCAATCAACGTTCGAGATTCGTTATGCATCCTTATCTATTCCATGCTCAAACTTGCGACTATGTTCGACTTGATCAAAGAGTGCTTACTTTAAAACTCCACACCGATCGTGAAGACTGGACTAAAGTGCAAGTGCGTCATGAGCCAGATAATGAAGAGTACTTGGTGGATATGTTATTGGTCGGGAAACAAGGACGGCTCTTTGTCTGGGAAGCGAAGATCCCACTTAACTCTGATCAGTCTATTACTCACTATACTTTTAAGCTATTGAGTAACACAGGCCAATTTTGGTTGGACTCACAAGGCGTTCACTTGCGGATGCCAAGCCGTGCGCATCACTTTAAGTACAATGCTGATCATCAACCGCCAAGCTGGGTTGCTGAGCAAGTGTTTTACCAGATTTTCCCAGAACGTTTTTGTAACGGGAACTCCGAGATTAGTGTTCAGCCTGGCGAGTACCGATTAAAAGAGGGCACTCTTGATGTAGTAGTAAAAGAATGGGGTACCGAGGTCGAAGGTCACAATGGCACAGGTGCTGCGGAGTTCTTCGGTGGAGATTTAGCAGGTATACATAGCAAACTCAACTACTTGCAAGACTTAGGTATTACGGCACTGTACTTGAATCCAATCTTCGAATCGCCGAGCAATCATAAATACGACACTACCGATTATTACAAAGTCGATTCTCATTTTGGCACCAATCAAGAGTTTGCGGCTCTGTCAGCTGATTTGCATTCACGAGGAATGAGAGTGGTATTAGATGCGGTGTTTAACCACACGTCGGTAGAGCATCCATGGTTTGATAAATCAGGCAAAAGTGGTGCCGGGGCTTTTGGGCAGCCGAACTCTGAATATCGTGACTATTACTTTTTCAATGGCGATGACGCAAAAAGTTACGTCGGTTGGAAAGGTATCAACTCTCTGCCCGTATTGAACTTCTCCAATGATTCGGTTCGAGACTACATCTATCAATCAGAAGATTCGGTGATTAAACACTGGCTTAAAGCACCCTATGGCATTGATGGATGGCGTTTTGATGTGATCCATATGCTTGGCGAAGGCGAGGGTGCATACAACAATGCTCACTACGTGAGAGAGTTTCGTAACGCGGCAAAAAGCCAAAACCCTGATGCCTACATACTCGGAGAGCATTTCTTTGAAGCGACCTCGTGGCTACAGGGAGACCAAGAAGATGGCTCGATGAACTACTACGGCTTTGCTCATCCCGTTCGCGCTCTTTTGGCTAAGCAAGACATTGCTTATGATCCAATTGATATCAGTATGCGAGATTTCTCTGATTGGTTAGCTGAAGCTCGTGCAAAAGTGCCTTGGCAGAATCAACTGTCTCAATTGAATCAACTAGACAGTCATGATACTGCGCGTTTTATCTCATTGCTTGACGGTGATGCACAGAAACAAGCTATTGCTCTGACGTTACTGATGACCTACGTCGGAACACCTTGCCTTTACTACGGTACTGAAGTGGGACTAGAAGGTGGTCAAGACCCAGATAACCGACGTTGTTTCCCGTGGGGAGAAGAACAGACGTCGAACTGGTTTGCCTTTACTCAGAGACTCATTCAGTTGAGACATGATCGCCAAAGTTTGCAAACAGGTGCTTACCAAGAGCTTTACTGTGACGACAACGTGTTGGTTTATGCTCGAAGCTTGGATCAAGAACACACGTTAGTTGCCATAAACCTTGGCACATATGCCTCTGAGGTGACACTTCCAGTATGGAAACTGGGTCTTGAATCTGGTGATTTGAGCGTTCCATTTTGCGAAAACTCGGTGTTGAATATGAATGATGGACAGTTGCAGTTATCAATAGATCCTATCTCTTCTTTAGTGCTTGTGAACTAATCATTATTGCTTACTCACTCCTTACCATTAAGTAGCCCCTTGTTCGACTTATTTGCGACGAGGGGCTAAGTTTTTGAGTCATTTCTATTTGTGAAATAACAAATTACATAATTTTATCGGGTTGAATGCCGTTGCTGATGTAATAATATTGACGAGAAATAGATAAGCGAAAGAGCATCCAGTTTATGAAACTTAATAGGCACTTTAGCCTAACCTTTGTTTTTGGTTTCCCTGCCATTATTATCAGTATGTTACTTGCGCTTATTGCCAAAAATCACTTAGATGCGGTAGAGAAAGAAGTCACATACGAATATCAAAGAATCATTGATGCTTTTGAACGTACGACAACCGTGGTTACGGCTTTAGACTACAGCTTCTCAAATTACTACAAATCGAGTAACCCGCTCTTCTTAGATCACAATAAGACTGTGGTGGATGGCGTGTGTCGTATATGGCCGATTGATGGAATGCTGCTCGCCGACGGTAAGACGGTGGATATTCCTTCCGTTGATATTAACTATATGTTGGTTGGCAATGAGTCCTTGTGCTCTGAATCGACTGATGCTTATCGAAGTGCTAGTGAAAAAGTAGCACTTGCTCCTATTCTCTCTTTCTTGGCACAACTGGATGACTACTATTTTGGTGTTCATTTTATTGATGCTAAGGGGTATGTGATCTCTTCACCGGAGGACTTTGCCAAAGGTCTAGGGAAAGAACTCTTGTCAACAATTAAGAGCCGCCCTTACTGGCAAAGAACGGCAAATAATCCAGAGAAGCTGACGTTAGCTGGTCCAACTTATCGCACTGATACACTAGACAGGGTGATTAGTATGGCGATACCCGTGTTTTATCGGGGCAGTCATCAAGGAATGTTGTCGGTGGATATCGACTCAGCAAAGTTACTGACATCACAAAGTCCCTTACTCGCTGGTCAAATAAATATTGTCGACCTGACCCATCAATTGTTGCCGGATGACGCTGTATGGATACAGCCTTTAGAGTTAAATGGTGTTGCAGCCCATCATAGGATCTTTTATCAACTCGACGTGATGAAAGAGCTGAAAGCTTTTGTTAAAACAGAAACGCACAGTCTCTTTGTTGCACTCATAGTGTACCTGTTTATGGTCACGATTTTTTTCTACATCAACAGCACAATTGAAAAGGGCTACTTTAAAGAACTTGCGGCCAAAGATCCGATGACGGGGTTACTCAATCGACGTGGATTAGAGGTATTTTGGCGTAATGTTCAACATGACGATCTGTTCGTGTTAGTGGTGTTTGATATCGATAATTTTAAAAGCATTAACGATACTTTCGGCCACGATAAAGGCGACGAAGTGATTCGCTATATGGCGCGTCAGATCCACAATGGCGTTCGTAGCAGTGATGTTGGTGCACGCTTTGGGGGAGAAGAGTTTGTTGTCTATCTAAGAGGGGAAGAGCGTCAAACCCTAAAGAACATTCTCCATCGCGTTAAGACTGCGATTTGTGAACAGTCGACCAATGTTATCGAGGGAGGCTTTACAGTTTCAGGTGGTGCTTGCATTGTTGAGTCTGAGAGCACTCAGTTGAGCTTTGATGAAGTGTTTAAGTGTGCGGACGAGAAGCTTTATATTGCGAAAACGACGGGTAAGAACAAGATTGTATTCTAATGTTCAGAGCGACGTTGAATGTCGCTCTGTCGACGAATACATTGTTTTGAGGAGCTAGGCTATCGGAGTTGCTAATAGCTTATCTTGGTAGCGCTGAATGTGCTCTACGATTGGCGCTGCCTTTTTGAAAGTACGGATCTCACGGAAGATCTCTTCCGCTTCTGGGTACTCTTTACGCAGATAAACAAACCACTGTTTCACACGATTAGGGTAGTAAAGCCCTTTGTCACCCTCAATCTCAAACTCAGAGTAGCGTAATAGTAGCGCTAGCACCTCTTTCCAAGGCATCGGCTGGTGGTTGTGTTTTACCACGTTTCCTAGATTGGGAACGTTAAACGCGCCACGGCATACCATGAGGGAGTCAATGCCTGTCGCTTTTATGCAGTTTTGACCATCTTGGTAGTTCCAAATCTCACCATTAGCAATGAGTGGTAGCGTCGTCTTCTGACGGATCTGGTTGATATAATCCCACTTAATCTCAGAGGCTTTGTAGCCACCGGTTTTGGTACGAGCATGGACTGTGAGCTCATCAGCTTTGGCTTGCTCAATGGCATCCACAATCTCAAAACACTCTTCAGGATCTTCCCAACCAAGCCGAATTTTGGCTGAAACCGGAATGTGTTTAGGCACTGCCTCACGACATGCTTTCACTACCTTATAGATAAGTTCGGGCTCTTTGAGTAGGGAAGCTCCGCCATTGCTTTTATTCACTGCTTTAGCTGGACAGCCGAAGTTAAGGTCAATACCTTTCGCACCAAGGTTTGCTGCCTGAATGGCATTTTGTGCCATCCATTCTGGATGTTGACCAAGCAGTTGGACGTGAACAGGAACTCCTGCCAAAGTTTGAGAGCCTTGGTGCAGCTCCGGACACAGTCGATGGAAGACATGCGGTGGCAATAGCTGATCGGTGACGCGAACGAATTCAGTCACACAAAGATCGTAGTCATTGATCTCTGTAAGGATCTCTCGCATAAGGTGGTCTAACACACCTTCCATCGGGCCTAGTATTACTCGCATATCGAACTACCGAAACATCTCTGTCCTGAAAATAAAGAGGCGTGATTGTACGGTGTCCCTTGCTGATTGTCACTATTGGTACGTTTAAGGGAAATTTATCTCATGTAGGTAAATTCAGCCAAAGGCAAACTGCGCAGATGGACGATAACGAGTATACTTAGCGCAAATCTCATATGAACAATGAAGTATTAATGACATATCAACTATTAAATCAAGACGGCTTGCCTCAAGAGTGTACGCCACAATTTATTGAGGGAGCGATTTTAGCATCTAACCTTGCGACCAAGCCGCTAGATCCTCAAGAGTGGCTGGCTGTGATCTCACCAGAAGCAGAAGAGCGTTTCATCGGCTTGGTGACGGAACAGATTAACCGTCAACATAACCTCATTCAGCGCAGTGAATACATGCCTACAGAGGTTCTTGCTGAGGGCGATTTCAATGAGCAATTCGCGGATTTCGCCGAAGGTTTCATGATGGTTTGGCCGACGGTAGAAGAGCAGTGGCAACAAGCGAATATGGCTGACGGCACACTGAGAATGCTTCAAGCACTCCTCACAACGCTGATGTTGGCAATTGACGAAGAGCAGACTCAGCAACAGATGGTGGCTGCGGGTTTGGAAAACCCTCCAGCGCTTGCGGAACTTGTTGGTCAAGTGGATTTAATGGTCAACGAAGTAGCATTAGCTGCCGATGAAGCCATGTTAGGTAACAAAGCTCAAAGCGTAAACCCGTTTAAAAATATTGGCCGAAATGATCCTTGCCCATGTGAAAGCGGCAAGAAGTTCAAGCAGTGCTGCGGTCGAGCGCAAGCTTAGTTTTAAACTGACGGCTCGCTAAACAGAAAAACTAAAAAGTCGACCTCCTCGGTCGACTTTTTTATTGGTATTTAAGGTTCGCTTATTTAGATTTCGCGAACTGAGAAATCACAATAAGACCCAATGCAATCAGGTTGCCTGCGAAAATCACCACCAGCCATTGTGGCATTGATAAACCGATAAACTGCCAAACAACCTTAGCGCAATCGCCGTAAGCCTCAAACATCCAAGGCGCCCATTCGTTCAATGGTGCCCAACTTGGAAAGGTGACAAATAGGTCACAAGTTGCGAAAGGAGAGGGGTTGAATTGGTAATTAACGTGCTCCAGCGATAGCATTAAACCTTTGTAAGCACCGAACCCCCAGCCAGCTAAACCAAGCCAACGTCCGACAGGATTGTTAGGTGCAATCGCACCAATCATTGCAGCAATACCTATAGCGAGCATCGCGATTCGCTCATAGATGCACATTACGCATGGGCCAAGCATCATAACGTGTTGGAAGAACAACGCACATGCTTCAAAGAAGATTACGAAACCAAGTAATAATAGCCACGAGAGTCGGCCTTTAGAGAAATCTTTGAGCAATAAAAGAAAGTTCACGAATTTAGTCCTTCAATAAAATTAAAAAAGCCCTGATTACTCAGAGCTTTTTATCTTGGATAAGTTTCTTAATCAATGATTATTTTTCATTACTTAGATTCACTTATTCACTTTACGACGCGTTATGGGAATTAGTGACCACTTGAAATCACAGATGTTACTTCGCCAGTGCGTTGTACAATCCAACCTGCATCGTAGAACCAGGCTGTCATAGGCTCAACAAAGAACACGATACCAGCCAGACCAACAAGAGCCAGTACGATAGTGTACGGCAGCGCCATCAGCACCATACGGCCATAAGAGAGGCGGATGAGTGGTGCTAGAGCCGAAGTCAGTAGGAATAGGAAGGCTGCTTGACCATTTGGAGTTGCAACTGAAGGTAGGTTAGTACCTGTGTTGATTGCTACAGCGAGTAAGTCGAACTGGTCGCGGTTGATGATGCCTTCAACGAGTGCAGTTTTCACTTCGTTGATGTAAACCGTACCCACGAATACGTTATCCGATACCATGGACAAGATACCATTCGCGACGTAGAACAGTGCAAGTTGCGCACCTTTGTCTTCTACGTGAAGTACAGCATCGATTACAGGCTTGAACAGACCTTGGTCGATGATTACCGCGACAATCGAGAAGAATACGGCAAGTAGCGCGGTAAAGGGTAGAGCCTCTTCAAACGCCTTACCCATCGAGTGTTCTTCGATGACACCGGTGAAGGCTGTCGCTAGGATGATAACAGAAAGACCAATCAATCCTACTTCAGCAACGTGTAGCGCAAGGCCGACGATTAGCCATACCGCAATTGCACCTTGAACCCAAAGCTTTGCGATGTCTTGTTTAGTGCGGCTTGCTTTCTGCGTGTTATCAAACTCAACAAGGATTTGACGAACGTTAGCAGGCAGTTTTGCACCGTAGCCAAAGATTTTTAGTTTTTCCACAAGGGCACAAGTGATGATACCGCAGATGAATACAGGCAATGTTACTGGCAGCATACGAATGATGAATTCACCGAACTCCCAACCCGCTTGTTTAGCGATAACCAAGTTTTGCGGCTCGCCTACCATGGTCATTACACCACCTAGGGCTGTACCTACACCTGCGTGCATAAGCAGTGAGCGAAGGAACGCACGGTAGTCTTCAAGATCTTCGCGAGTCAGTTCTGAAATTTCTTCATCATGAGTGTGGTCGTGTGCTGAGTTCGAGCCTTTGCCTGACGCTACTTTATGGTAGATAGAGTAGAAGCCGACAGCCACACTGATCACTACCGCGATAACCGTTAGTGCGTCTAGGAATGCTGATAAGAATGCCGCTGCAACACAGAATGCAACAGAAAGTAGGATTTTAGAGCGGATGCCAAGCAGTATTTTAGTGAAGATAAAGAGCAGTAGCTCTTTCATAAAATAGATACCAGCAACCATGAACACCAGTAAGAGCAGCACTGGTAGGTTAGCTTGGATTTCGTGGTAAACCATTTCCGGTTTGGTCATACCGATTGCGATAGCTTGAATCGCTAACAGACCACCCGGTTGAAGAGGGTAACATTTAAGCGCCATTGCCAACGTAAAAATAAATTCTACGACTAATAGCCAGCCCGCAACAAATGGATCAACGAGGAAAAAAACAAATGGGTTGATGATTAAAAACGAAATGATGGCAACTTTATACCAATCAGGAGCCTTACCAAGAAAGTTCTTGATAAAAGCGTTTCCGAGAGACATCGGCATGTTAATACTCTTTTATGTTGATTATGAATTGGCAAGCAATACAACATTTGAGTTTCGAGCTATAAAAATTCTTTTAAAATCATAACTAACAGTGACTTAGAAAAACTACATTCCATGTAATGTTCTGTGGCCTTGCCAAGTCACTCCCTTAGAAACTCGTGCACTGCTCATTTTTGAGCGCAACTCTACTCTTAGATAACATTTAGTCAACAGGAAATGCTCTGTTGCCCTAAAAATACCACTTTTTTGTTGAAAAACGCGATCAAAGTAGCGCAAGCATAACACCAAAATTGTGAGAAAAATCGACTAGAATCAATATTTGCGTGAAATGATTGAAATTTACATAATAATCTAAGCTTATGTGCGATTATTACAACTTAATATTGCATTTTAATAGATCTAAAATTATGACCTATCTCTCTGATTTAAATGAAAAAATGTTGTGTTAAAAATTTGTTTAAATTGATGTTATACCATGCAGCGATATTAGACTAAAGGTGCAAACGTGTGCTGCAATTTAGAGTTTTAGCTCTATTGTGAGTTTGGCGTCTGTAAACTTTTCGAGGTGTTTCCGAGAGGCGCTAACTAGTGGTATGATGAGTCAATTAAAGCAAAATAATTAAATTGGATTGAAGTGTAGATGGTCATTAAGGCGAAGAGCCCGGCAGGATTTGCAGAGAAGTATATTATTGAAAGTATTTGGAACGGCCGTTTCCCCCCTGGCTCAATCCTACCAGCTGAGCGTGAGCTGTCTGAATTAATTGGTGTTACTCGAACCACACTACGTGAAGTATTGCAACGTCTAGCCCGCGACGGTTGGCTGACAATTCAACATGGTAAGCCAACTAAGGTGAACCAGTTCATGGAGACATCGGGTCTGCACATTCTTGATACGCTAATGACATTAGACGTAGATAACGCGACAAATATCGTAGAAGACTTGCTTGCAGCACGTACAAACATCAGCCCTATCTTTATGCGTTACGCATTTAAGGTGAACAAAGAGAGTTCAGAGCGCACGATTATCAATGTGATTGAATCGTGTGAAGCACTGCTCGCGTCTAAAACGTGGGATGAGTTTGTCGAGTCTTCTCCATACGCAGAAAAAATTAAGCATGCAGTAAAAGAAGACAACGAAAAAGATGAAGAGAAACGCCAAGCGATTCTTGTTGCTAAAACTTTCAACTTTTATGACTACATGCTGTTCCAACGCCTTGCGTTTCATTCAGGCAACCAAATCTATGGTTTGATCTTTAATGGTGTTCGTAAGCTTTACGATCGCATCGGCAGTTACTACTTCTCTAACCCCGAAGCACGTCGCCTAGCGATGGATTTCTATAAAGAGCTGTTAGCCATTTGTGAGAGCGGCGAACGTGAAAACTTGCCATTACTGATCCGTAACTACGGTGTTGCAAGTGGACAGGTTTGGAACGAAATGAAAACGACGCTGCCAACGAACTTTACTGAAGACGACAGCTAATAAGTGAGTTCAGCGAACAAACAAAAACGGCGAGCTATCTGATAGCTCGCCGTTTTTTATTCTTGTTTAGCGTTTTGATACAGAGGCAAGCCTACCCAGCAAATTCTTCTGAATCTGGACGGTGAGAGAACTGAACACCGCTTAAGAAGTCGCACAATAGTTGGTCTTCACAAGTCTTGTAGTTCTTGTTGTTTGGTTTGCGGAAGTAGGCGCCAATTTCGTACTTACTTAGGCTAATTCCCATCACTTCTAATGCATCCAGTACATCTTCAGCCTTCATGTTTAATGCAATACGCAGTTTCATGAAAATCATGTTGTTAGTCAGTGATACTTCTGGCTTTGGCTGTTCACCCTCTTTCTTGCCGCGCTTAAGATTGATGAAACCATTTAGGAAGATTGCCAGCTCTTTATCTTTCATTTTCGAGAATGACTTTTCACTTTCAGCTTTTAGCCAGTTGTTTACTTGGTCATGCGCAACGGTAGAGTCTGCTTGCTCAAAGGCTTTGATGATTTGGGCGTTCTTCAGGTTTAGCGCGTGTTGGATACGGCGCAAGATTTCATTGTTAGTCACAGGAATCCTAATTCGGCAGTGAGTCGAGTGTCGCGAGTATTAAGCGTATTATCGACTGAAAAGTTGAGGAGGGAATGTATCAGAGAATGTGGGATATCAACAGAAATAAAAAATCCCCATGCATTACTGCGATGGGGATTTTCAATTCAGTGGTTGGCGTTACATTACGCGCATACCTGGCTGTGCACCTTCGTGCGGCTCAAGGATCCATAGGTCGCTACCCCCCGGGCCTGCTGCTAGGATCATGCCTTCAGACATACCAAACTTCATCTTACGCGGCTTAAGGTTTGCTACCATGACTGTTAGCTTGCCTTCTAGCTCTTCAGGTTTGTATGCTGACTTGATGCCAGAGAATACCTGACGAGTTTCGCCACCGATGTCCAATTGGAACTTAAGCAGTTTGTTTGCTTTTGGCACTTCTTCACAAGAGATGATGCGAGCAATACGCATGTCTACTGCTGCGAAAGCGTCAAATTCAATCTCTTCTGCGATTGGATCTTTGTCAAGCTCGGTTTGGCTTGCTTTGTTCTTAGCTGCTTCTGCCGCTTCTTTCGCTGCAACTTCTGCTGCTGCGTCTTCTTTAGAAGCTTCAATCATCGCTTCAACCTTCTTAGGGTCGATACGGCTGAATAGCGCCTTGAATTTAGTGATCTCGTGACCTGTCAGTGGTGCAGCCATACCTTCCCAAGTCAGTTCTTGGTTTAGGAATGCTTCAGTGCGTGCTGCTAGCTCAGGCATCACAGGTTTTAGGTACGTGATCAGAACGCGGAATAGGTTAATACCAACAGAACAGATGTCTTGCAGTTCTTGGTCTTTACCTTCTTCTTTCGCTACAACCCACGGTGCTTTTTCGTCAACGTATTGGTTTGCTTTGTCTGCTAGTGCTGTGATTTCACGGATTGCACGACCAAATTCGCGAGTTTCGTAAAGCTCAGCAATACGATCAGCAGCTGCAACGAATTCGTTGTACAGCTCTGGCTCTGCGAAGTGGTCAGATAGCTTGCCTTCAAAACGCTTAGTGATGAAGCCTGCGTTACGAGATGCTAGGTTAACAATCTTGTTTACTACATCAGCGTTAACGCGCTGCGTGAAGTCTTCAAGGTTAAGGTCTAGGTCGTCAATACGGCTGTTTAGTTTCGCTGCGTAGTAGTAGCGTAGACATTCTGGATCTAAATGATCTAGGTAAGTCGCTGCTTTGATGAAGGTGCCTTTTGACTTAGACATCTTGGCACCGTTTACGGTGACGTAGCCGTGGACAAACACGTTGTCTGGTTTACGGAAACCGCTGCCTTCTAGCATTGCTGGCCAGAATAGAGAGTGGAAGTAAACAATGTCTTTACCGATGAAGTGGTAAAGTTCTGTTGAGCTGTCTTTCTTCCAATACTCATCGAAATCTAGGTCATCACGCTTGTCACACAGGTTTTTGAATGAACCCATGTAACCGATAGGAGCGTCTAGCCATACGTAGAAGAACTTGTCTTTCTCGCCTGGGATTTCAAAGCCGAAGTATGGCGCGTCACGTGAGATATCCCACTGTTGTAGGCCAGACTCAAACCACTCTTGCATTTTGTTCGCTGTTTCAGCTTGAAGAGAACCAGAGCGAGTCCACTCTTGTAGCATGCTTTCGAACTGAGGTAGGTCGAAGAAGAAGTGCTCAGAGTCTTTCATCACTGGTGTTGCGCCAGATACGGCTGACTTAGGATCAATCAGTTCTGTTGGACTGTATGTTTCGCCACAGTTATCACAGTTGTCACCGTATTGGTCTTCTGACTTACACTTAGGACATGTACCCTTTACGAAACGATCCGGTAGGAACATCTCTTTCTCAGGGTCGAATAGCTGAGAGATAGTGCGGCTAGAGATAAAGCCGTTCTTCTTAAGCTCTAGGTAGATGTGTGAAGCCAGCTCACGGTTCTCTTCTGAGTGTGTGCTGTGGTAGTTATCAAAGCTAATATCGAAGCCAGCGAAGTCCTTTTGGTGCTCTTCACTTACAGCAGCGATCATCTCTTCTGGTGTAATACCCATCTGTTGTGCTTTTAGCATGATTGGCGTGCCGTGAGCATCGTCAGCACAGATGAAGTTTACAGTGTTGCCGCGTAGGCGTTGGTAGCGCACCCAAATGTCAGCTTGAATGTGCTCAAGCATGTGACCTAGGTGAATCGAACCATTAGCATACGGAAGGGCACAAGTGACCAGTAGTTTCCTTGAATCAAGAGTTCTTGGATCGTTTGCCATACTTAAATTTCGCTTCTTTTTGATGGGTATAAATTTGATGTGTAATACTACTTTATAACGTGTGTCACGCCAAGGTATCAAATTGACGAATCCCTTAGTTTTTTAAGGGTTCAGTCTTTCGTCAGCGGGTGATAGCATTAATTAAAAAAAGGAGCCCCAATGCGTAACTTCACATCAAAGCAAGATTTTTGTTCTTGGCTGAATGAGTTTGAATCTGTACTTCTAATCCCAGAATGGGCATCTCAACCAAATATGGTGACGGTTGATCCAAAGGGTTCATTCATCATTACGCTTCCATTTGCGGCCAATAGCTTAGTAGAAGAGCTATCACACTGGATATCACATCAAATCGCGGAACAAAAAGTGGCTGGATTCGACTTTGAAGTTCGAATTAAGCCTGCTGCACTCGAAACAACCGTCTCAAGCCCGGTCAAAGGCGTGAAAAATATCATCGCAGTGACCTCTGCAAAAGGGGGAGTTGGTAAATCCACGACTTCAGTTAACTTAGCATTGGCACTATCCAAATCGGGTGCCAAAGTTGGTCTATTGGATGCCGATATTTATGGTCCTTCTGTGCCTATGATGCTCGGGCAAATGCAAGCGAAACCGGAAGTGCGTGACAACAAATGGATGATTCCAATTGAAGCGCATGGGATCTTCACTCACTCAATCGGTTACTTGGTTTCAAAAGACGATGCCGCTATCTGGCGTGGTCCAATGGCAGCGAAAGCGCTTGGCCAGATCATGAATGAAACGGTATGGCCGGATCTTGACTATCTGGTCATTGATATGCCGCCGGGTACAGGTGACATCCAACTGACTTTGTCTCAGCAAATCCCTGTGACAGGTGCGATTGTTGTAACTACACCACAAGATCTCGCTTTAGCGGACGCACGCAAAGGTGTGGCGATGTTTGACAAGGTAGGCGTGCCAGTGGCGGGGCTGGTAGAGAACATGAGCTATCATATTTGTAGCCATTGTGGTGAAAAAGAGCATATCTTTGGCTCTGGCGGCGCTGAAGCGATGGCTGTTGAGTTTAGCCTCGATATTCTTGCTCAGATCCCTCTGCACATCGATGTTCGCGAAGATATTGATGCGGGAATGCCAACCGTAGTGCGTCGACCAGACAGTGAGCACACGCGTCATTATCTCGATTTGGCTGAAAATGTGGCCTGTAAGATGTACTGGACAGGTAAAGTCAAACCAGAGGCAATTAACTTTTCAATGGTTGAGTAGTTTATAATTCATACAGAGTGTGCAAGTGGTTGATGGGCTCTGGACATTAAGCAAACGTTTATCTTGATTTAATCCATTTCGATCATCAATTTGACGGTATTTTGCTGAAATGGCGACTAGAATCTACAGAGCTTAGCCCCTATAATCAGGCGGTTTATCTATTCCCATCACCAAAACCATATCGGGTGCAAAATAATGTCTGATAATAATCAATGTGTCATCGTAGGTATCGCTGGCGCTTCGGCTTCAGGAAAAAGTCTGATTGCTAGTACTATTTATAATGAGTTGCGCGAAAAAGTAGGCGACCATCAAATTGGTGTTATCACGGAAGATTGCTACTACAGCGACCAAAGCCACTTGAGTATGGAAGAGCGTGTTAAAACAAACTACGACCACCCAAACGCACTAGATCATGACCTACTGTGTGAGCACTTGAAAGAGTTAATGAACGGCAACGCAGTTGAAGTTCCAGAATACAGCTACTCTGAGCACACACGTACTTCTGAAACGACTACACTTACTCCAAAGAAAGTGATCATTTTAGAAGGTATCCTACTGCTAACAGACCCACGTCTACGTGAACTGATGCACGCGAGTGTTTTCATGGATACACCACTAGACATCTGTCTACTACGTCGTGTTAAGCGTGATGTTGAAGAGCGTGGCCGTACGATGGAATCTGTACTGAAGCAATATCAAAAGACAGTGCGTCCTATGTTTATGCAGTTTATTGAGCCATCAAAGCAACATGCCGATATTATCGTTCCTCGTGGCGGCAAGAACCGTATCGCAATCGATGTTTTGAAAGCTCATATCGCTAAGCTGTTAAAGGCGTAGTCGGTACCATCTGACAAAAGTAAGAATTTAGTTATAAGTTCTTAACTTAGCTTTATTTTTTATCGAATAAGTGGCACTTTTGTAGTGCCACTTTCTTTTGGAATCTAAGCAAGGAATATGCGGATGAAGAAACTACTCATTTTCATAGCTATCCCAGTTGTTGTCGTTATCGCGGCGATTCTGGCGCTAGTACTGTTAGTCAATCCCAATCAATTTAAACCACTGATCGTTGAACAAGCCCAAAAACACACAGGCTTAGAGCTTGTGATTGAAGGGGATATCAGTTGGCAATTTTTCCCATCGATTGGTTTTGAATTAGGAAAGACAGAGCTGCGTAATCCGCAGGGCTTTACCCAACCTAACTTATTCAAAGTCGAAACTGTCGGCGTTGATATCTCCGTGATGCCTCTTTTTAGCAATCAACTAGAGATCGGTAATGTTACGCTGGATGGTGCTCAATTTTATTTAGAAACTCTAAAAGATGGCAGTAAGAATATTGATACGCTAACACAGGCTCAAACTACTGCTACGCCAGCAGAAGAGGCAACGACTCAACCAGAAGAAGCGTCCACTTCACCACAAGAAAGTGCGGCCTCAAACTGGACGATTAACCTCGCTGGTGTGACTGTATCGAATGCATTGTTCGAGATGGATGACAAACAAGCTGGTTCGTTTATCAAGCTATACGATGTGGCGTTTAACCTATCTGAATTCGCGGCTGATACGTGGACTACGGCTACTTTTTCGGCATCGGGTGAGAACAATCAGCAGAAGTTCTCTGCGCAAGGCCGTGCGGAATTAAAGCTTGCAAAAGGCTTCACAAGTTACGCACTGCGTAATATCGACTTGAATGCGACCTTCAGCGATCCGAGTACTCAAATCGAGTCGGCTAAGATTGGTCTAGATACGTTCGAGTTCGACAAAGTCAATAACTTAACATACAGCGTTGTAGGTAATGCTGCAGATATGACGCTTGATCTCAAAGGTGCAGGTGAACTGACGGTTGATAGCGCGATTTCAAAAGTCATTCTTAATAAGCTAACTTTGGATTCTACGCTTGAAGGTGATGCGCTTCCTCAATCGCCAATGAAAGTCGATATGCTCTCTGATCTTAGCTTCGACCTCACTAAGAGCCACTTGAGCTTTGTATTGAAAAAGCTTCAAGCGGACAGTATCGCACTCGACGGTAAGGCGGATGTGACGTTATCTGAAATTCCCAAGGTGCGCTTCTCTCTACATAGCCCTAACATCGATTTGGATGAATTCTTAGGCTTGGGGAGCGCTTCTGATTCGTCAGCCGCTTCACAGCCGGCTAAAGAAGCTGAATCTTCAGCGCCCACGGAAGAGGTTGAACCTGACCTCACGGCTTTGAAGACACTTGATGTTAAAGGCGATATTACGATTGATAAGTTTAAAGCCAACAATGCTCACATGCAGAACGTAAAAGCGGCATTTTCGGTTAACCGCGGTGTGGCGAAACTTGAGTCATTCACGTCTAATCTCTATGAAGGCTCAATCTCAGCGACAGCGACTCTGGATGCTCGTAAGTCACCTGCGTCATTTACAGCTAAGAAAGCAATCAAGGGCGTAAAGGTTCAACCATTGCTGATGGATGTTGCGGATAACGATATGCTCGAAGGTACTGGCAACATTAACGTAAATGTTTCTGGTAAGAGCCTAACTCCAACGGGTATCAAGCAGAATCTCGTGGGTACTATTGCTATCAACTTTGCCGATGGTGCCGTGAACGGTATTAACGTAGCACAACTGATTCGCGAAAATTACGCCAAGATCAAAGGCGAGAAGTATGATAAGGCTGAAGGTGTTCAAAAAACTGACTTCAGTGCGATGAAGGCGACACTAAAAGTCGACAAAGGTTGGGTATCGACTAATGATCTTTCAGCACAATCGCCTCTGCTACGTGTAACGGGTTCTGGTAAAGCTAATTTCATCAATGAGACTGTCGACTTCCTAGTTCGTACCTCAATTGTGGGCTCATTGGAAGGACAGGGTGGTAAGAGTATCGATGACCTTAAAGATGTGACTATTCCAATTAAGGTTACGGGTGCTTGGGCAGACCCTAAGTTTAGCTTAGTGTTCGATGATGTATTGAAACAGAAAGCACAGAAAGAGATCGATCGTGGTGTAGAGAAACTCACGGATAAGATCAAAGATGAGAAAACCAAGGAAGCGGTAGATGGATTGTTGAAAGGTCTGTTTAATTAATCTGCTTTAAGTCTGATACAAATGAAGCGCCACTCTTTAATGAAGAGTGGCGCTTTTTTATTTGAACGTCAAAAACAGAGGTTTTCTAAGACATCGCCTTTGTTATAGGAAGTAACACGGACAAAGCCGTCATCTTCCCGAGTCGAGGATTTCAGTTCGAAGGTTATTACCAATCGACGCCTTGTAGCGCTTTAACCCCTGATTCGAAAGCGTGTTTAACATTGCGCACCTCTGAAACAGTGTCTGCCATCTCAGTAAGTGTGCGGTGAGCGCCACGACCTGTAATGATCACTGATTGCATCTTCGGTCGATTGTTTAGTGCTTCAACAACTTCATCAAGTTGAATGTAACCGTAACTAACCATGTAGGTTAGCTCATCAAATAGAATCACATCCAATGACTCGTCAGCGAGCATGCGCTTACACTCTGTCCAAACACGTTGTGCTGCTTCAATATCTTTGGCTTTGTTTTGCGTTTCCCAAGTGAAGCCTGTGCCCATCACTTGAAATTCAACATCGAGCTTCTCAAGCACATTCTTTTCGCCGTTGTCCCATGTTCCTTTGACGAATTGAGCTACAGCACATTTCTTGCCGTGACCAACAGCACGAGTAATGGTACCAAAGCCAGAAGTTGACTTGCCTTTACCATTACCTGTAATGACAAGCAGTAGGCCTTTAACTTCCTGAGCAGCGGCAACACGAGCATCAACTTGTTCTTTCACTTTCTGTTGGCGGGCCTTATGGCGCTGTTCTTTGTTGTCTTCAGTCGACATAACTCTTCCTTATAATTTGTGATTAGCACTATCATAGCTTAAGTTAACACTATCAAAAACCATCGAAAGAACAGGTGATTAGGGATGAAAAAGATACTGGTAGTCTGTATGGGGAATATCTGTCGCTCACCAACAGGGGAAGCGATATTGCGTGCTAAAGCCAAGTCTATGGGGATCGAGGTTGAGGTAGACTCCGCTGGTACAATCGGTTTCCACCAAGGAAACCCACCAGATCCCCGTTCTAAAGCGGCTGGTGAGGCTAGGGGCTACAGCTTTAAAGGAATTCGTTCTCGTAAAGTGGTGGCACAAGACTTTGATGAGTTCGACCTAATTTTAGCTGCAGATAGAGCGAACTTAGCTGACTTAGAATCTCAATGTCTAGATCACTTACAGCATAAATTGGCTCTATTTCTAAGCTTTGGTGAATCGAGTTATGAGGAAATTCCTGATCCTTACTATGGAGAGGGAGATGGCTTCGAATTGGTGCTCGATTTAATTGAAGAGTCGAGTGAAGCGATATTGAAATCACTGTAAAAATTGGACATTCCAGTTTAGTAAGCCGATACAAAAATGCCGACGTTTATCGTCGGCATTTTCTATTCTTATCTATGTAAAGCCATTAGCTATTACTTAGACATAACCTTGTAGATAGGATCTTCTGCAACGTTAGCTTCAACTAAGCTACCGGCTTTGTGCAGCATAGCGACACAGTCTTGGCTCAGGTGACGTAGGTGCAGTGTTTTACCTTGTGCTGCGTAACGTTCGGCAATAGTATCGATCGCTTCGATTGCTGAGTGGTCAGTTACACGAGAGTTTGCGAAATCGACGATTACATCTTGTGGATCTTCTTTAGCATCAAATAGCTCAAGGAAGTTTGCTGTCGAGCCGAAGAAGATCGGGCCGTTAACTTTGTACTCTTTTGAGCCTTCTTCATTGATGCAAGTATCTGCGTAGATGTGTTTAGCGTGCTGCCAAGCGAACATTAGCGCAGATGCGATAACACCCACAAATACGGCGACTGCAAGGTCAGTCATTACAGTAACAACTGTTACTAGAACGATAACAAAGAAGTCTTGTTTTGGTACGCGGCGCGCAAGCTTGAACGTTGCCCATTCGAATGTACCGATAACAACCATGAACATTACGCCCACAAGTGCTGCTAGAGGAATCATTTCAATTAGCGACGATGCAAATAGAATGAACATCAATAGTGCAACCGCAGCAACGATACCTGATAGACGACCACGGCCACCAGAGTTTACGTTGATCATCGATTGACCAATCATCGCACAACCACCCATCGCGCCAAATACTGAACACGTTACGTTCGCCATGCCTTGACCTACACATTCACGGTTTGATTGGCCACGAGTGTTTGTCATTTCATCAAGCACAGTCAAAGTCAGTAGCGATTCAATCAAACCAATTGCCGCAAGAATGACTGCGTAAGGCAAGATGATGTAGAGCGTTTCTAGGTTAAATGGCACTGCTGGAATCGAGAATGTTGGTAGAGAGCCTGCAAGCGTTGCTGCATCGTCACCAGACATAGTACGTAGGAAGTCAACTACTGTACGAGTTTCTAGATCTAAACCAACCACTAGCGCTGTCACCGTCACAATAGCAACCAGTGAAGAAGGCACTGCAGTTGTAAACTTAGGCAGGAAGTGGATGATTGCCATAGTCAGTGCTACCAGACCAAGCATAAGTGTCATTTGGTCTGTTGGAAGCCAAGTGAGTGCGCCAGTGAGGTCTGGAGCTTTAAATTGACCAAGCTGAGCAAGGAAGATAACAATCGCCAAACCGTTCACAAAGCCGATCATTACTGGATGTGGAACGATTCGAATAAATTTACCAAGCTTAAAGATACCTGCTGCGATCTGCAGAAGGCCTGCTAGCATGATTGCGGCAAACAGGTATTGAACGCCGTGAGTCGCAACAAGACTAACCATTACAACGGCCATTGCGCCCGTTGCACCAGAGATCATACCTGGGCGACCGCCGAAGATAGATGTGATAAGGCCGACGATGAATGCTGCATATAGGCCGACCATTGGGTCAACACCAGCAACAAAGGCGAATGCAACGGCTTCAGGTACTAGAGCAAGTGCTACAGTAAGACCTGAAAGAACGTCATTCTTTACAGAGTGCTTTGAAAATTGTGGAAATTCGAACATGTGTGCTCAGCTATGCTTTAAATGGATTTACCGACACGAACATATTGCGGAGCTAAACAGGTGTAAGAAAGAGCGGCAATAGCTAAGTGTCGAAAAAGATAAGTGCGCGAATCCTACCCAAAAATGTGATTAAGTTCAAGGTTGAACCTAACTTTGAGTAATATATATGTTAATCGTTATTCCGTTGACGCATGTAAAAAAGGCTGCTTATGAAAGCAGCCTTTGAGTCTATTTACTCGAGAATTTACAACAGTAAATGCTTAGTAGTTTGGTTTCGTCATACCAGAACCTGCTTGGTTCGAAGCAACTTGACTGCCTGCACCTTTCGATACGTAACGTTCGCTACGGAATGGTGCTGCCACAACTTCAATCTCTTTGATCTCTTGAGGACCTGGAGCTTTCGTCATTGGCGAGCTAGCTTGTTTCTTCGCTTCTACTGAAGGTTTCTCTTCAGTCACAGGTGCAGCTTCAACTGGCTTAGCCGCAGCAATTGGAGCTTCAACAACTGGATCTTCAGTGACAGTCTCTTCAGTTTTTGCTTCAACCGTTTCTTCAACTTCAACTGATTCCTCAATTGCAGGCGTGTCTGCGACTGGTGCTTCTTCAGCAACGGGTGCTGCTGCAGGCGCCTCAGCTACAGATTTCTCAACAACAGGAGCTTCAACTGCGGGCTGTGCCACAGCTTCTTCAGCTTTCGCTTCTACAACAGCTTCAACCACAGGCTCTTCACGGCGGATAATTACTTTACCCATTGCCATTTCAGGACATGCAAAACCACCAGCAATCACAACATTGTTTTGAACAGCTTCTAGTTCAGTTGATTGTTGTGCTTGCGCTTCTGCTTTCGCAGCTTCAGGCTTAGCTTGTTTGTGGTGCGGCTTAGGCACGAAACGAGGCATCACTTTACCCATCGCCATCTCAGGAGAGGCTACACCACCTTTACGTAGACGGAATGGGTTAGGGCGACGATCACGACCGCGACGACGACGTTGACCACTTGCACGTAGGTGACGTGGAGAACGACGGTTACGACGTTGCTTCGGCTCTTCCTGTTCTGTTTGTTCAGCATTCGCTTGGTTAGCTTCTACTTGTTCCGCTACCTTTTGCTCTTGAGCAACAGACTTATCTTTAGCTGCAACCTGCTCTTTCGCAGAGTTGTTTTCTGCTTGAGCTTGCTGGTCTTTAACGCGGATCTGCTTGTTCAGTTTACGACGTTGACGACGCTCTTTAACTTTTGCAGCTTTCGCTTCAGACTTCTGCTTTTGACCTTCTGGTTTAGAAGTTTGAGCATCAGCTGCTAGCTGTTGACCTTGTTCTGCAACCTTAGATGGTACTTGCTCTTCGCGTTGTTGCTTCTGCTCGTCACGCTGCTTATTACGGCGATCTTGCTTCGGCTTACGGTTTTGACGAGGCTGCTGAGTGGCATTTTCTTTTTGCTCTTCAGGCTTCTCATCACGAGCTGGCTTACGACGGCGCTTGTTGTCGCGGTTTTCGTTACGGTCACCACGCTGGTTGCGACGACGATTGTCATTGCGATCGCGACGTTGACGGTTGCCATTGTTGCGATTGTTGCGATTGTTCTTAGGTTTCTCTTCTTGCTTCTCTTCCTGTTTCTCTTCTTGAGATGAAGATCCACCGAATAGGAAGCTGCCAATAGCTTTGAAGAAGCGGCTGATTAGGCCTGATTCTTGTGCTTTAGGCTCTTCTTTCTTCTCTTCTACTTTTGCAGCTGCCGCTTTTGGCGCTGGAGCTGGTGCAGATTGAGCTGGAGCAGCAAAACCTTTCAGTGCAGGTTCTTCAATCTTCTTAGGACGAATCGTCTGTTCTGCTGGTTCTTTGCTTTCTGCTTCTTTCAGAGCGTCTAGCTTCTTAGGCAGTAGGTAAGAAAGTAGATCGAACTCTTCACCTTCACGAACACGGATAACTTCGAAGTGCGGAGTTTCCATGTCAGAGTTAGGAACAACAGTGATCTTAACTTCTTGAGTACGCTCAATGTGGTTTACAGAGCGACGCTTCTCGTTCAGTAGGTAAGAAGCGATTGGCACTGGTACAACGGCAAGCACTTGTGCTGTGTTGTCTTTTAGCGCTTCCTCTTCGATTAAACGAAGAACAGAAAGTGCTAGAGATTCGTTATCACGTACAACACCAGTACCTGTACAGCGAGGACAGATGTGGTGGCTTGCTTCTGCTAGAGAAGGGCTTAGACGCTGACGAGACATCTCAAGAAGACCGAATCGAGAAATACGACCGATTTGAACACGTGCACGATCTAGACGAACTGCATCACGTAGACGGCTCTCTACTTCGCGTTGATGACGAACAGGCGTCATATCGATGAAGTCGATAACGACTAGACCACCTAGGTCACGTAGACGAAGTTGACGAGCAATTTCATCTGCAGCTTCTAGGTTGGTGTTCAGAGCGGTCTCTTCAATATCACCGCCTTTCGTTGCACGAGCAGAGTTGATATCGATAGAAGTTAGCGCTTCTGTTGGGTCGATAACGATTGAACCACCTGACGGAAGGCGAACTTCACGTTGGAAAGCAGATTCAATTTGGCTCTCGATCTGGTAGTGGCTAAATAGAGGAACTTCACCGTCGTACTTCTTAACGCGACTGATAAAGTCTGGGCGCACTAGTTGAATGTGCGCTTGTGCACGCTCAAAAATAGTGTTGCTGTCGATAAGAATTTCACCAATATCACGACGCAAGTAGTCGCGAATTGCACGAACAATTACGTTACTTTCTTGGTGGATAAGGAAAGGTGCTGCGTTTGAATCCGAAGCCTGCTTGATAGCAGCCCAGTGATTAAGTAGTACGTTTAAGTCCCACTCAAGCTCTTCTGCGCTTTTGCCAACGCCAGCAGTACGAACGATTAAACCCATGCCTTGAGGAAGCTCAAGCGTGCTTAAAGCGGCTTTTAGTTGAGTACGCTCGTCACCTTCGATACGGCGAGAGATACCGCCTGCACGAGGGTTGTTTGGCATAAGAACTAAGTAGCTACCCGCCAAAGAGATGAAAGTAGTCAGTGCAGCACCTTTGCTACCACGTTCTTCTTTCTCAACTTGTACGATAACTTCCTGGCCTTCCTTTAGCACTTCTTTGATGCTTGGACGACCTTGGTATGTGTAACCTTCAGGGAAGTATTCGCGGGCTATTTCTTTAAGAGGGAGGAAACCGTGACGTTCTGCGCCGTAGTCAACAAATGCCGCTTCTAGGCTTGGTTCAATACGAGTGATACGTCCTTTGTAGATATTCGCTTTTTTTGATTCGTGACCGGGACTTTCGATATCAAGATCGAAAAGTCGCTGGCCATCAACCAAAGCGACACGCAACTCTTCTTTTTGAGTTGCGTTAATTAACATTCTTTTCATTTAGAAATACTCATTGTCTTTTCTTATTTTCATCATTGTTCTTGTCGCTTGATTTCGTTTCTCATGGTGCCTGATCCCATGGCTTTATCGGTGCAGCCTCCCGGCTGGAAGGGATGCTCTTGGGGCACGTCAGTCATCATAGATAGTGAACTATGATCCGCGATGTGGCGGTGAATACTCAACATGAGCGTACGTGAGTAGAGCGACAAGGAACTCAGTTAACGGTGTCTTACGCCAATGCAGCACGGTTTTGACTGAGTCATCTACTCATTTACTTGCTGGTGAATGGTTGATTGTTTAAATAGTAACCAAACCATAGATAGCAGCTGTGAACTATAGCAGTGGTCGCTAATCACAGCAATCTGCTTTATCAGAATGCGCGAAAAAAAACGGTTTTTGTTTGGGTTTTGATAGCTCTAACTCACTGTCTATCAATAATTTATCAAATGATATTTAATTTTGCGGCAATCTTGGTCGTTTTTTGTTCGAAGAATCAAACAAATATAGAAGTTTCGCTCCTCCTTTTAGGTATAATCGCGCCGAAAAATGCAATTAACTCTCAATTATCAAATTTGACAGTGATACACTAACCGCATGAGCGAAATTAGAACCAAAGTCCAATTTATCGACATCGATGAAGATATGGCTGGTCAACGTATTGATAACTTCTTACGTAACCAATTAAAAAACATCCCGAAAAGTATGATTTATCGAATCGTACGTAAGGGCGAAGTGCGTGTGAACAAAAAGCGCATCAAAGCCGAATACAAGTTGAAAGCCGGTGACCTCGTGCGTATTCCACCTGTGACCGTGGAAGAGAAAGTTGAAGAGAACGTACCAAGCACTAAGTTGAATAAGGTGTCCGAGCTAGAGCATTGCATCATTTATGAAGATGATCACATGCTTATCTTGAATAAGCCTTCAGGTACAGCCGTGCACGGTGGTAGTGGCCTTAAGTTCGGCGCGATTGAAGCTCTACGCGCATTGCGACCAGAAGCGCGCTTCTTGGAGTTAGTGCACCGAATTGATAGAGATACTTCCGGCATCCTTTTGGTCGCAAAAAAGCGTTCGGCGCTGCGCCACTTGCAAGCTCAGTTCCGAGAAAAGACAGTCCAGAAGTATTATTTCGCTCTTGTTATGGGTGAATGGAAAAACAGCTGCAAAGTGGTGAATGCACCGCTGCTTAAAAATGAAGTCAACAGTATTGTTCGAGTCAACCCAAACGGTAAGGCTTCTGAAACCCGCTTCAAGGTGCTCGAGAAGTTCAAAGATGCGACCTTGATTCAAGCAAGCCCGATTACTGGTCGTACTCACCAAATCCGCGTGCACACACAGTACACAGGTCACCCGATTGCATGGGATGATCGCTATGGCGATCGCCGTTTTGATGCTTACACCAGTAAAGTTGGTTTAGACCGTCTGTTCCTGCATGCCGCGAATATCAAGTTCACACACCCAGGCAGTGAAGAGAAGATGGATATCTCGGCTCCAATGGAAGCTAAGCTAGAGAAGGCAATCGCAGGTCTGCGTAAGCTTTAATTCTTTAAGATACGAGATACGAGATACGAGATACGAAGGTATAGAGTGTTCCCTCAATTTGTTCTTCAGTATCCATAAACGAGAAAGGTTGACGAATTTCGTCAACCTTTTTTGTTTGTGCTCGTTATCAGAGGCCCCCAAACTCGCTCGTCCCTCACTTTTGGGGATGACGAACTTTGGTTTTTAGTGATAGACCTAGCCATTCCCTAGACTGACGAAGGAAGGAGTAGGGAATCTCTATGAGGTGATCGAGACCAACCTAAAGCACATCCAAACCTTGCGCTTCCAACATATCAATCAGGTCGATAAGCGGTAGTCCAATCAGCGTATTCGGGTCTTTACCTTCAAGGCGTTCAAAGAGAGCAATACCCAGTCCTTCACTCTTAAAACTGCCTGCACAATAGAGAGGCTGCTCTTTGTCGACATAGCTTTCGATTTGTGTCCTGGTTAAGTCGCGAAAATGAACCACGAAGGTGTCGAGACGTGTGTCAGCTTTTTGAGTAACAGAGTTCCAAACGGACAGGCCGGTGTAAAAGGTAATGCTTTTGCTGCTTTGACGTGATAACTGTTCAATGGCTTTTTCGCGGGTGTGTGGTTTACCGATGATTTCCCCATCAATCACACACACTTGGTCTGAACCTATGATTAAGCTTGGTGAGGTTACCTGACAAGACTTGGCTTTCTCTTCTGCTAAACGCATGACCAGTTGCTGCGGCGACTCTCCGGTAATTGGTGTTTCGTCGCAGTCAGGCTTAGCAGTCACAAAGTCTAAATGCAGTTTTTTAAGGATCTCTTGCCTAAATGGTGAAGTAGAGGCCAAAACTAGTTGGTAATTTTTCATTTTAATTTACAATTCATAGAAGCATTTAATGCAGGATATAGTAACTTATCTTGATATTCATAATGCTCTGTATGGGAAAGGGAAAAAAGTGTACTTTTTTTGCCATTTCCTTTGACTAAACTCGATTTGGAAGATAATATTCGCGCCCTATGCAAAAGGTAAAAATACCGCGTACAGTTGATCCGGCTAGAACCGCTCAAAAACGACTTGATTTAGATGGCATCATCCAAACTAGTCTTTTCAAGCGCTTAAGCGAAGCAACTGAAGGCGTAAAACGTGACGCGCAAGTCTCATTGTCATTTGGGCTTGATGAACAACGATTAGTCGTTATCTCTGGTAAAGCTAACGTCGAAGTCGATTTAGAGTGTCAACGTTGTAATGAGGTTTTCGCACATGAGTGCGATGTCGAATTCACTTATACTCCTTACTACAATGAGAAAAGTGAAGAAGAAGCACCGGAAGAGTACGATTTGGTAGATCTGAACGAGTACGGTGAATTAGACCTGATTCAATTAGTTGAAGACGAGTTCATCCTTGGATTGCCTCAAGTAGCAATGCACGACGAAGCGGACTGTAGCGTTAACTCAAATAACTTGGTGTTTGGTGAACTTCCTGAAGAAATTGAGGAAGACAAGAAGCCGAATCCATTTGATGTTTTAAAAAGCTTAAAGAAGTAACTGCTTCTTTAAGAATTTACATAGGAGTAGGGTCAATGGCCGTACAAAAGAGCAAGAAATCACGTTCAATGCGTGGCATGCGTCGTTCACACGATGCGCTAACTACAGCTGCACTTTCTGTAGACGCAACTTCAGGTGAAACTCACCTACGTCACAACGTGACTGCGGAAGGTTACTACCGCGGCAAAAAGGTTATCAACAAGTAAGGTTGACCTTTTGCAAAATATAACCGTTGCGCTTGATGCAATGGGCGGGGATTTCGGTCCTCGTGTAACAGTGCCTGCCGCCGTGCAGGCACTGTCGTATTTCCCAGAGCTAAAAGTCATTCTCATAGGTGATCGAAATGCGATCACATCTCAACTATCCTCATTAGGTCGACAGCCTGATTCTCGTTTGAGTATTCAGCACTGTGACCGAGTTATTTCAAACTCAGAAAAGCCTTCTCTTGCCTTACGAAACAGTCAGGGCAGCTCTATGCGTGAAGCAATCGATCTGGTTGCGGAATCTCAAGCAGACGCATGTGTCAGCGGTGGAAATACCGGTGCATTAATGGCTTTGTCTCGTTTTCGTTTGAAACTTCTTCCCGTCATTGATAGACCAGCTCTCGTCTCAGCGTTGCCAACAGCATCCGGTGGTCGAACGTGGATGCTGGACCTAGGTGCCAATGTATCCAGTGATGCAGACTCTCTTTTTCAATTTGCTGTTATGGGAAGCGCACTTGCAGAACAACATTTAAACCGCCCACCACGTGTCGCGATTTTGAATATCGGCGCAGAAGAAATAAAAGGCAATGACCTTGTAAAACGATGCGCGGAAATGTTGTCCAACACCCAGTCTGTGAACTTCATCGGCTATATTGAAGGAAATCAATTGCTGCAAGATGCAGCAGATGTGGTTGTTTGTGATGGTTTTGTAGGCAATGTGTGCCTAAAAACGTGCGAAGGCACTGCACAACTCTTTATTGATAAGCTAAAAACGCGCATCATGGCGTCAACAATAAAGGGTTGGATCGCCAGAATATTGTTTTCTGAGCTATTTACTGAATTAAAAACCTTGAACCCCGACCAGTATAACGGCGCAAGTTTGTTAGGATTGCGCGGCATTGTCATTAAAAGTCATGGAAGTGCTGATGTAACTGCGGTTGTCAACGCGATTGGCGAGGCAGTACACGAGGTCAAACGACAAGTCCCTAGCCGCATTAGCGATCGTTTGGAAGCGGTTTTACTCGAGAGGCATTATTAGTCTTCATGTATAGCAAAATATTAGGTACTGGCAGCTACTTGCCATCTCAGGTGCGTACTAACGCAGATCTAGAGAAAATGGTAGAGACTAGCGATGAGTGGATTGTTGCTAGAACAGGAATTAAAGAGCGTCGTATTGCTGCAGAAAATGAAACTGTAGCGGATATGGCGTTTTACGCTGCTGAAAACGCAATTGATATGGCGGGTATCGATAAGCATGATATCGACTTGATCATTGTTGCAACGACGAGCAGTAGCCATACGTTCCCTTCTTCTGCATGTCAGGTACAAGGTAAGCTCGGTATTAAAGGTTGCCCATCGTTCGACTTAGCGGCGGCATGTTCTGGTTTTGTTTACGCACTATCAGTGGCTGACCAACACATCAAATCAGGCATGTGTAAGAACGTTTTGGTTATCGGTGCTGATGCACTGTCTAAAACTTGTGACCCAACTGATCGTTCTACTATCATCCTATTTGGTGATGGTGCAGGTGCGGTTGTTGTGGGCGCGAGTGAAGAGCCAGGTATTTTGTCTACTCACATTTACTCTGACGGTAAATACGGTGAACTACTTAGCCTTGAAGTTCCAGAGCGCGGCGGCGACGCTGACAAATGGCTTCACATGGCAGGCAACGAAGTTTTCAAGGTGGCAGTGACTCAGCTTTCTAAGCTAGTAAAAGACACACTGGCCGCTAACAACATGGATAAGTCGGAACTAGATTGGTTGGTACCACACCAAGCTAACTACCGCATTATCTCTGCAACGGCTAAAAAGCTAACCATGTCACTTGATCAGGTGGTGATTACACTTGATAAGCACGGCAACACGTCGGCAGCAACGGTTCCGACTGCGTTAGACGAAGCGGTTCGTGATGGACGAATTAAACGTGGTCAAACTCTTCTTCTTGAAGCGTTTGGTGGCGGTTTCACTTGGGGCTCAGCACTGGTCAAGTTCTAACCCTAAGTCGATAGAACAATCAAGGCACATAATTATGTGCCTTATTCAATTTTTTGCATTGCTTAAAGGATAATCACAATGAGCAAGTTTGCTATCGTATTCCCAGGCCAAGGCTCTCAAGCTGTTGGTATGCTTGCTGAACTAGGCGAGCAGTATGATGTTGTAAAACAAACATTCGCTGAAGCTTCTGAAGCGCTTGGTTACGACCTATGGGCCCTAGTTCAAGAAGGTCCAGTAGAAAACTTAAACGAAACTTTCCGTACTCAACCAGCTCTACTTGCAGCATCTGTTGCTATCTGGCGTGTATGGCAAGAGCTTGGCCTAGAGCAGCCTGCAAACCTAGCAGGCCACAGCCTAGGTGAGTACTCTGCATTAGTATGTGCTGGTGTTATCGACTTTAAAGAAGCGATTAAGCTAGTTGAACTACGTGGTCAATTGATGCAAGAAGCGGTTCCTGCCGGCGTTGGTGCAATGTACGCAATCATTGGTCTAGATGACGAATCAATCGCTAAAGCGTGTGAAGAAGCGGCGCAAGATGAAGTGGTATCCCCAGTGAACTTCAACTCTCCAGGCCAAGTTGTTATCGCGGGTAATAAAGCAGCGGTAGAGCGTGCTGGTGCACTATGTAAAGAAGCGGGCGCTAAGCGTGCACTTCCTCTACCAGTATCTGTACCGTCTCACTGTGCACTAATGAAGCCAGCTGCTGAGAAGCTAGCAGTTGCTCTGGACGCACTAGAGTTCAACGCGCCAGCACTGCCTGTAATCAACAACGTTGATGTGGCTGCTGAAACAGACCCTGCGAAGATTAAAGATGCGCTTGTTCGTCAACTTTACAGCCCAGTACGTTGGACTGAGGGTGTTCAGGCTATGAATGAGCAAGGTGTAGAAAAACTACTAGAATTAGGCCCAGGTAAAGTACTAACAGGTCTAACTAAGCGTATTGTTAAAACAATGACAGCTGCTGCAGTAAACGATGCTGCATCACTAGAAGCTGCTAAATAACGACATAAAGAGAAGTTATGATGAATTTAGAAGGCAAAGTTGCACTAGTTACAGGTGCAAGCCGTGGTATCGGTCGTGCTATCGCTGAACTTTTAGTTGAGCGCGGTGCTAAAGTTATCGGTACTGCAACGTCAGAAAACGGTGCTGCTGCGATCAGCGAGTATCTTGGTGAGAACGGTAAAGGTCTTGCTCTGAACGTAACAGATGTTGATTCTATAGCTGCAACACTAAAAACGATCAACGATGAGTTTGGTGCGATTGATATCCTAGTGAACAATGCTGGTATCACACGCGATAACCTACTTATGCGTATGAAAGATGACGAGTGGAACGATATCATCGATACTAACCTAACACCTATCTACCGTATGTCTAAAGCTGTACTGCGTGGCATGATGAAGAAGCGTGAAGGCCGTATCATCAACGTAGGTTCTGTTGTGGGTACTATGGGTAACGCTGGCCAAGCAAACTACGCTGCAGCTAAAGCTGGTGTTATCGGTTTCACTAAGTCTATGGCACGTGAAGTAGCTTCTCGTGGTGTGACAGTGAACACAGTTGCACCTGGTTTTATTGAAACAGACATGACAAAAGCGCTAAATGATGACCAACGTGCAGCAACTTTGGCGAATGTACCAGCAGGTCGTCTAGGTGACCCTCGCGAAATCGCTGAAGCTGTGGTATTTTTGGCGTCACCTGCGGCAGCTTATATCACAGGTGAAACACTTCACGTCAATGGCGGTATGTACATGGTGTAAATTGTGTGCAACATTTGTGCATGATTTAAGTCAAAATCATACGTAATTTCGGTTAAAATCGCTAAAATTGTGGTTTGACCAGAAAAGTTGGCCTTGCAACTTTTAATAGATTGAATAAACTACGGAAAACATCGCATAAAGCGAACTCTGTAAAGGAAAAGAAAAAATGAGCAACCTCGAAGAACGCGTAAAGAAAATCATTGTTGAACAACTAGGTGTAGACGAAGCAGAAGTTAAAAACGAAGCTTCTTTCGTTGATGACCTAGGTGCTGATTCTCTGGACACAGTTGAGCTAGTAATGGCTCTAGAAGAAGAATTCGACACTGAAATCCCAGATGAAGAAGCTGAGAAAATTACTACTGTTCAAGCTGCTATCGATTACGTAACTAGCGCTCAGTAATAATCTCTCCCAGGCGGTCACCTCGACCGCCTGTGTTTTATCTAACTCATCTATCCTCATCCTAAATCATTTCAATCCCCGGAGTGTAAAATCGTGTCCAAGCGTCGTGTAGTTGTCACTGGCATGGGTATGTTGTCACCGGTAGGCAACACTGTAGAATCTTCTTGGAAAGCCCTGCTAGCTGGTCAAAGTGGTATCGTGAATATCGAGCACTTTGATGCAACCAATTTCTCAACTCGTTTTGCAGGTCTAGTTAAAGACTTTAACTGCGAAGAGTACATGTCTAAAAAAGATGCTCGTAAAATGGATCTATTCATCCAATACGGCGTCGCAGCAGGTGTTCAGGCACTTGATGATTCTGGTCTAACCGTAACTGATGAGAACGCACCACGTATCGGTGTGGCTATCGGTTCTGGTATCGGCGGCCTTGGTTTGATCGAAGCTGGTCACCAAGCGCTTACTGAAAAAGGCCCTCGTAAAATTAGCCCATTCTTTGTTCCGTCAACAATTGTGAACATGATTGCTGGTCACATGTCTATCATGCGTGGTCTACGCGGTCCTAACATCGCTATTTCTACCGCATGTACGACCGGCCTACACAACATCGGTCACGCGGCTCGTATGATTGCATACGGTGATGCTGATGCGATGCTAGCGGGTGGTGCTGAGAAAGCATCGACACCGCTAGGTATGGGTGGTTTCGGTGCCGCTAAAGCACTATCAACACGCAACGACGAGCCTCAGAAAGCTTCTCGCCCATGGGACAAAGGCCGTGATGGTTTCGTTCTTGGCGATGGTGCTGGCATGATGGTTCTTGAAGAGTATGAGCACGCTAAATCTCGTGGCGCTAAGATCTACTGTGAGCTCGTTGGCTTCGGTATGTCGGGTGACGCTTACCACATGACTTCACCAAGTGAAGATGGTTCAGGTGGCGCACTAGCGATGGAAGCGGCGATGCGTGATGCTGGCATTACTGGTGAACAAATTGGTTATGTCAATGCGCACGGTACATCGACTCCAGCTGGTGACGTAGCAGAGATCAAAGGCATCAAGCGTGCACTTGGCGAAGCTGGTTACAAGCAAGTACTGGTTTCTTCGACTAAGTCGATGACTGGTCACTTACTCGGTGCTGCGGGTTCTGCTGAAGCTATCATTACAGCAATGTCTCTGGTTGACCAAGTTGTTCCACCAACAATCAACCTAGACGATCCTGAAGAGGGTCTAGACATTGATCTGGTTCCACACACAGCGCGTGAAGTTAGCGGCATGGAATATGCTGCGTGTAACTCATTCGGCTTTGGTGGTACAAACGGCTGTTTGATCTTCAAAAAGATTTAATCATCTTATAAAAGACTCAAACATCGTAGATAGTCAGTAATTAGACTTGTTTTTAAACGGCTTGATGCTTAGCATTGAGCCGTTTCTTTTTTGGAGAAAAGCATGTTTTGGGTTGATGGAGAAAGCCAGCAAACGGTCGCCTTAACCGATCGTTCGTTTCAGTATGGCGATGGTTGTTTTACCACGATGCTGACACTCGATGGTGAAATTCAATATTACAGTGATCACCAACAGCGAGTAGATGCTTGCCTCGTTGCTTTGCGTATTACGCCTCTCGATTGGGAGCAAGTCAACTTATGGTTGGAGAAAGCGCTTTGCTCTATGCCTGAAAAAGGGCTAGGAGGCGTCAAGCTGCATGTGAGTCGTGGTTCCGGTGGTCGAGGTTACAGCCCATCCGGTGCGTGTTCACCTGTCGTGACTATTAGCACGTTCGCTTATCCAGCGCATTACCATCAATGGCAGCAATCTGGCGTTAGACTTGGTGTTTGTGAGCAAAAACTGGGGCTATCTCCATTCTTAGCGGGCCACAAACATAACAATCGCCTTGAACAGATTCTCATGAAAGCAGAGTTAGATGAATTAGGCTTGATTGATGGTATTGCATTAGATATCAATGATCAGGTGGTTGAAACTACCATGGCAAACCTGTTTTGGCGTAAAGGTTCAACGCTTTACACTCCTGAGCTGAATGCGAGCGGTGTTGCTGGGGTGATGCGTAAACAGGTATTGCATGAATTAGGAAAACAAACAGAGGTCGTCGTCGGCGGCTTCGATCTAAAACACCTGCTCTCTAGCGATGAGGTCTTTATGACTAACTCGCTCCTTGGTGTTGCGCCTGTTACCAAGATTAAAGAAACACAATTCGAAATTGGACATGTCACACGTACCCTTCAAGGACTATTAAACTCGTGATTAAGAAGTTATCTATTTTTGTCGTCTTATGCCTGGTGATCGCAGCATCAGCAGCATTCTATATTTACAATCAAGCTGAAGCGCACCTAAAACAAGTGATTCAGCTCGAAGAGCCACTGGTGATCACTGTCGCTCCTGGTGCGAGTTTTCATCGGGTATTGAATCAACTGGTTGATGAAGGTTTGTTTACGGCGTCGCCATACAGCAAACTAATTCGTAAGCTTCATCCCGAATTGGTCGATGTGAAAGCGGGTACTTTCTTGCTTGAGCCGGAACTAACACTTAACCAAGCGCTTCAAGTATTGGTTGAAGGTAAAGAGCATCAGTTTACGATAACGTTTGTTGAAGGTAGCCGCTTTGATGAGTGGCGTCAGCAGTTAGAACAGAACGAATTTATTGAGCAGACACTACAAGGCGTCTCTGAAGAAGAGATCGCAGAGCTGCTGGGCATAGAGCATAAGAAGCTCGAAGGCTTGTTCCTCGCTGAAACTTATCACTACACTTATGGCACTAGCGATTTAGACTTATTGAAACGTGCTCATAAAGATCTCATGGATGTGGTGAATCAAGAGTGGGAGAGTCGCGCCGATAAGCTACCTCTAAAATCACCTTACGAAGCGCTTATCCTTGCGTCTATCATCGAAAAAGAGACCGCCGTTGCTTCTGAGCGTGAACGTGTTTCATCGGTATTTGTCAATCGCCTAAATAAGCGTATGCGTCTACAAACTGACCCAACGGTTATCTACGGAATGGGTGACAGCTATGATGGCAACATTCGTAAGAAAGATTTAAGAACGCCAACACCATACAACACTTACACAATCAATGGTCTACCACCTACGCCGATTGCAATGGCTGGTAGAGCGTCGATCAATGCAGCTTTGAATCCAGAGCAGAGTAATTACCTTTACTTTGTGGCAAGCGGCACAGGTGGTCACGTATTTTCAAAGAGTTTGGCTGAGCACAACCGTGCAGTACGAGCTTACTTAAAGCAATTAAGAAAGAACAAATAAAGAACAAAGCTATGAATCAGTCGAAGTTTATTACGGTAGAAGGTCTAGAAGGTGCAGGTAAAAGCACTGCGATTAATGCAATCTTAGCGACACTCAAAGAGTCAGGCGTTGCTGAGGTTGTGAATACTCGTGAACCCGGTGGCACTGTTCTTGCCGAAAAGATGCGCTCTTTAGTCAAAGAAGAGCATGAAGGCGAAAAGCTGCAAGATATGACCGAGCTGTTATTGATGTATGCGGCACGTGTGCAGTTGGTTGAGAATGTGATTAAACCAGCGCTTGCTGAAGGTAAATGGGTTTTAGGTGACCGTCATGATATGTCGTCACAAGCTTATCAAGGTGGTGGTCGTCAGATTGACCGTAAGGTCATGACCTCTTTGAAAGAGACGACTTTGGGCGACTTTAAACCCGATTTAACCCTATATTTAGATTTGGACCCGCGTGTCGGGTTAGAGCGTGCGCGTGGTCGTGGTGAGCTAGATCGTATTGAAAAAATGGATATCTCATTTTTCGATCGTACACGAGAACGTTACTTAGAGATCGCCGAGCAAGATGACTCTGTATTGGTCATTAATGCTGAGCAAGAGATCGAGCAAGTGGCGGCAGATATCAAACAAGCACTAACAACTTGGCTTGAGCAGCAGTAGGTTAAATATGACCGAGTTATACCCTTGGCTATCACCACTTTGGAACGAGTGGAAAAAGAGCTTAGAAGCCGGGCGATTTCCTAATTCATCAATTGTGAATGCACCCTTGGGTTTGGGGGTTGATAAAGTCGTGGATCAACTCACCGCGTCGTTGATGTGTATCAACTACGAGAGTGAGGCGTGTGGCTTTTGCCACAGCTGTGAACTAATGAAATCAGGCAGTCATCCAGACTTTCATATTATCTCTCCAGAGAAAGAGGGCAAAGCAATTACGGTTGACCAGATACGTTCGAGCAATCGTTGGGCGCAAGAGTCATCTCAGTTGAACGGCTTGCGTGTTATCGTGATTAGTCCAGCCGAGGCGATGAATGAATCGGCATCGAATGCACTGCTTAAAACCTTAGAAGAACCCTCCAGCGACTGTATTTTTGTACTAGTTAGCCAGAACAGCCATCGTTTAATGCCGACGATTGTGAGTCGTTGTCAGCAATTCAGCGTCACTACTCCAAGCTTAGAAGTCGGTGGTCAATGGTTGAAGCAAGAGCTAGGCAAAGATGTTCCAGATTACGTGCTTGCTCTGAATGACAATGCACCGCTACTGGCAAAGGCTATGGTCGAAGAGGGCGGCTTAGAGAGTTCTCAGCAACTGTTCGACCGTTTTTTGAAGATTGTTCAGCGCAAAGACTTCAATTTGATGCAATTGGCATCTGAAATAGCGAAAGATTCAATTGTTCAGCTAAGTTGGTTGTGGCATCTGCTCTCAGACGTGCAGAAGGTACATTTTGGTATTCAAAGTCAATCTATTCTGCCGAATGCACAAGCTTTATCGATCACTCTGTCGTATCAAGCGGCTCATAAATCGTCGAGTCAGCTGCTGGTTCTTCTTGAACAATTAAAGCAACACCCAGGGCTCAATACAGAGCTTCTGATAATGAATTGGCTTATTGCCACTTGTGAGGAAACATGTTCGTAGATTCCCACTGTCATTTAGACAAATTGGACTATCAAGATTTACATACTGGCGTAGAAGATGTCATCAATAAGGCTAAAGAGGCTAACGTTGAGCAGCTACTTTCCGTTGGTGTGACATTAGATTCTTTCGAAAATATGCTCGAAATGATATCGCCTTTCGATAATGTTCATGCATCGTGTGGTGTTCATCCACTTGATGTTGAGAGTGACTTCGATTTTGAACGTATGCGTCGTTACGCCAGCGACGATAAGGTTGTTGCTATTGGTGAGACAGGGTTGGATTATCACTATCAGCCGGAGACAGCGGAGCTGCAACAAGAACGTTTTAAGCAGCATGTTGAACTTGCCGTTGAGCTTAACAAGCCTTTGATCATTCATACACGCAATGCACGTGAAGATACCCTCGCTATTTTGCGTGATGGTGGCGCTGAGAAATGCGGTGGTGTTATTCACTGTTTTACTGAGGATCAGGCGTTTGCTGATGCAGCTATGGAGTTGGGTTTTTACATATCCATTTCTGGCATCGTGACCTTTAGGCAAGCGACAGAGTTAAAAGAAGTGGTTAAAAATATTCCACTCGACAGGCTACTGATCGAAACTGACTCTCCATATCTTGCTCCGGTGCCATATCGCGGTAAACAGAATCAGCCTGCATATGTCGTTGAAGTGGCTGCGTACATCGCCCAGCTCAAGGGAGTTTCAATGAGAGAAGTTGCACAAAAAACAACGGAAAATTACCGAAAACTTTTTTTGCGTTAAAAAATTAAATTGATAAACAAAAGGGAGCGTAAGCTCCCTTTTTTGTGTATTAGATCACCAAAACGCTCAACTTTTTTGATGTTTACTAATTCTGTTGAACTTGAGAGCAAAAAATATAACACCTGTAATTTTGTTACTAAAAATAACATTACCTATTATTTTATTTACCCCGTAAAATAATAGGGTGAAAAATAAAACTCAATAAAAAACAATGATTTACACCATTGTAAACCATTGCATTTTGGGGTTTGACATGTGATCCAAGACGTGTTTTGAAACTAAATTTCGTAAGTCACTAGAAAGTTTGTTACCCATCAATATATATTTAGCGGCAGAAAATATAATGCAATACATGGTTACATTTTCACTGGGTGCTAACATTTAGGCTACGGGGGTGTGCCGTTAGAACCCATATAATTATTTTTATCTTTATCAGGAGCATAAACATGTTTAAGAACCTTTTTGCTAGCCTGCAAAAAGTTGGTAAGTCTCTGATGCTACCAGTATCAGTTTTACCAGTTGCGGGTATTTTGCTTGGTGTTGGTGCCGCGGACCTTCCTTTCATTCCAGAAATCGTTTCTAACCTAATGGAACAAGCGGGCGGCTCTGTATTTGGTCAAATGGCGCTGCTATTTGCTGTAGGTGTGGCACTTGGCTTTACAAACAATGACGGTGTAGCGGGTCTAGCTGCAATCGTTGGTTACGGTATCATGACAGCAACACTTGGCGTAATGGCTGGTGTTATGGGCGTCGAGAAAATCGACACTGGTGTACTAGGTGGTATCCTAGTCGGTGGTGTTGCTGCTTGGGCATTCAACCGTTTCTTCCGTATCCAACTTCCAGAGTACCTTGGCTTCTTCGCTGGTAAGCGCGCTGTGCCAATCATCACTGGTTTCTCTGCGATCGGCCTTGCAATCGTACTGTCAATCGTATGGCCACCAGTTGGCGGCGCAATCGCTGCATTCTCTGATTGGGCTGCACACCAAAACCCACAAGTGGCGTTTGGTATCTACGGCATCATTGAGCGTTCTCTGATCCCATTCGGTCTTCACCACGTTTGGAACGTACCTTTCTTCTTTGAAGCTGGTACTTGTGTAAACGCTGCTGGCGAAACTCAAAACGGTGTTCTTACTTGTTACCTAGTTGCTGATGAAGCATCTCGTGCTGCGGGCAACGGCTTCGGTCAGCTAGCGGGTGGTTACATGTTCAAGATGTTCGGTCTACCAGCTGCTGCAATCGCAATTGCACACTCTGCTAAGCCTGAAAACCGCGTTAAAGTAATGGGTATCATGGCATCTGCTGCTCTGACTTCATTCCTAACAGGTATTACTGAGCCAATCGAATTCTCATTCCTATTCGTTGCTCCAGTGCTGTACGCAATCCACGCTCTACTAGCGGGTTCTGCATACGTACTATCGAACACTCTGGGTTTTGTACACGGTACATCTTTCTCTCACGGTCTAATCGACTTCCTAGTTCTATCTGGCAACGCGTCTAAGATGGGTCTAATGATTGTTTGTGGCCTAGGTTACGCAGCGCTTTACTACTTCGTATTCCGCACAGTAATCAAAGCCCTAGACCTTAAGACTCCTGGTCGTGAAGACGAGTCTGAAGACCAAGCTGTAGCGACTGGCTCTGAGCTAGCTGGCGAACTTGTTGCTGCATTCGGCGGTAAGACTAACATCACAGGTCTTGACGCTTGTATCACTCGTCTACGTGTAGCGGTTGCTGATACTGAAGTTGTCGACCAAGATAAACTGAAGAAACTAGGTGCTGCTGGTGTAGTAGTAGTAGCTGGTGGTGTTCAAGCTATCTTCGGTACTAAGTCTGACAACCTGAAAACAGACATGGATGAGTGGATCCGTAACAACGGTTAATCACTGATTCAATCGAACAGAAGGAGGCTTTAAGCCTCCTTTTTTCATTTGTGTAGTCTCTTCACCAATGTGGTCAAGTTGACCGAATATCCATCTTTCCCTAACTCTACGATGACATCTATCTTTAATAGATAACTATGCTTCATCGCAGATGTATTAATAAGGTGTGATTATGAAACAATATGGATTATTTGGCTTTCTGATTGCGAGCAGTGCTTTTAGTGTATATGCGGCAGACAATACAGACCTTGAAGTGGGCTTAGCGTTAGACCAAGGTTTGAGTGCTGTAATTGAAATGGACAACACTTACCGCGTGACAGTTGGTAATGACGGCGCAGCTTTCGATTACGTGCTTAAACGTGGCAAGTTTGATTCAGAAACACCATTAGACTGGTATGTAGGTGTCGGTGCATGGGCTGAATGGGAAGACGATTTCGGTGTACGAGTACCGCTGGGTGTGAAAGTGAACTTCTATGATGGGTGGAACGCTTACGCGCAAGTTCATCCTGAATTAGACCTGTATGCGGGACCCGAATTACAGCTTGGTGGCGCAGTGGGTATCACTTACAAGTTTTAAGATCAGAAACAGGCGCGACTCTATTCGCGCCTTTTTTCATTAGATAACATTTGTGCCGTTTCGGGTCATCTCATGTATCTGGCTGTCTATCACTAGAAAGTAAATGTCAGGCCGACATTAGCTTGAAATTGGTTCATCCAATCAGTGTCAAAGCGGATCACGCAGTTTTGCCCAGTCGTAGGGACGGTACAGGCTCCGCTGGTATCGTTGTCAACAACCGTACCTAACCAGCGCAGTTGAGTGGTTAATGCGAGGTTATCAGAGAGCTTATACTCCACGCCCCCAAACAAGGATGCCGAGAACCCATACTTATCTTTTACCCAATCAACATCAACATAGGAAGCGCCTAATCCCAACCCTAAGTAACCAGAAAATTGATTGGTTGCAGGGTAGTAGATGCTACTCTGGAAGTGCAAATATTGAATTGAAGAGTCTAGTTTTAGGGATTCTAGTTCGGATTTTTGGTTTGAGTAGAACAGTCCAACTCGGCCTTTTTCGAGTGGTGTTTCAATCGCAAGAGCGTAGCTTGCTGAATTTTCCATATCATAGGTGTTGCCATTTTCATCTTCGACAGCACCACCGCCAGTGAAGCCTATCATGGGCGTGATTTGAATCTCTGCAGATAGAGATACTCCTGAATAGCTCAGGAGTGCAACAAGTGCGAGAGTATTTACTTTGTTATTCATGAGCCTATCCTTATCCATACACCCACTAATTGTGATGCTTACGTCAATATTGTGCGACTAATTTCGACGAATCTTGAACATACTTCACACACCTGATATCACTTAAATAAGGTAACGTAAATTTATAATAACCAGAGGTGTCTATGGAACATGATCTGAAAAACGCTCTACAAATTACCGCTTTTATCTTCATTGTACTGCTTACGTTCGGTTTTATTGCAATAACCAACTAACTACAGTAGAAAAGCGAAGTTACTCAGTTCGCTTTGGCTAACAATGAACAGTGGCGTAATAACCAATATCGATATCGCAATAGACTTGGATCACTACGACAAGTTTATTGCGGGTAAAACAGCTTTGGTTGCTCAGGGGGGTGGCCAAAGAGGTGTATTTACATCTGGCGTGTTAGACGCCTTCCTCCTTTCTAATTTTGATCCATTCGATGACTTCTTTGGCACCTCTGCTGGTGCGTTGAATCTGTGTGCTTTTGCTTGTCGAGACAAAGGCCTGGGTAAGTCTTTTATTATGGAACTCACTACGGACCCTGAATTTTTTAACCTGTTCTCTTATATTCGACACCGCAAAGGTCTGGGAATGGAGTGGGCGCTTGAAAAAGTTCTGGCTTATCCTTACAAACTCGACCTCGATTTAGGGCGACAAGTTTTAGGCGGCCGTAATATCTATGCGGCAGTAACCGATGTGAAAGATCTTAAAGATCACTACTTCCCGCTATTCACTGAAGATTGGTACAAGGTGATGCTCGCGACCTGTGCGATTCCGCGCCTTTATAACGGTGAAATTGAGATTGCTGGTGAGCATTATGTTGATGGTGGGGTATCGGCTTCGATTCCGGTTCAGGAGGCTTGGAGAAGGCATGCACGCTCGATCGTTGTAATACGTACTGAGCCGGCTTCCGGGTGGCATTTAGAGAGTGAGTTGGTGCAAGGACCTCAGCCTCCGAAACCTATTTCTGCGGAAGAGCTAGAGTGGTTTCGCAACTCTTTCACGAGTGTACAGGAGCATTGGCAGCAGAAAGTAGCACAATGGAAGATTGACTGGAGAACGTTTTTCCAACAACAGATCTTTAGATCTAAGCAACAGAAGCTTGAGAGACGGCATTTAAACTTACTTAATGGTGGACGTTGGCTGTTTGGCGCTGATGATATCTATCGCCTTAGCCACTTAGTTGGTGATAAGTTTGATTCAGGTTTAGCGGATATGTTGATGGTACACTACCAAACCTACTCATTGACTCTGGATTTCTTGCAGTCACCACCTGACGATACCTTTGTCATTCAAATTGCACCGAGCGAGCCTCTTAGATCGAGCTCATTGATGAGCAATAAAGAAGATCTTTTGCATGATTATCAGCTTGGGATGGAAGCTGGATTTAAGTTTGTCGAGTTGTATTGCTCAATACAAAACGCCAAAGATTCTCACGTCATTCAGTTTGCGTAACACTTAGCTTCATTTCAACCTACTCACTTCCTTTTTCAGTCACTAAATGGCTGCGAAGTTTAACCTCACAGCCATGATTATGAATGATGCAATAGCTAATAATTAGGTAACAGGGAGAACACGCATGCAGTTTGTTGAGCCCGCGACATCCATAATGTCACCTTGCGTTGTGATTACCAGGTCGCCAGGCTTGAGCATTCCTTTTTCTTTTAAACAGGTCAGTGTAGAAAGGGCGATATCAAAGCTGTCCTCTTTATCCGTTTCAAAATAGATAGGCGTAACACCTCGATACAAGGAACAACGGTTGAGCGTTCCCTCATTGCGTGACAAAGCGAAAATCGGCATGTCTGCACTGAGGCGAGACATCATTAATGCCGTGCGACCAGACTCGGTCAGAGCGACAACGCCTTTAATGCCTTCCAAGTGGTTTGCCGAGTAGATAGTGGCCATCGAGATGGTCTCTTCTGCCGTCGAGAAAGTACGGTCTATGCGGTAGTTAGATTGGTTTACATCGGCCATCTTCTCAGCACCGATGCACACTTCAGCCATCGATTTAACTGTCTCGACAGGGTAAGCGCCCGCTGCTGTTTCTCCAGATAGCATCACTGCATCAGTACCATCAAGAACGGCGTTGGCGACATCCATCACCTCAGCACGTGTTGGCATTGGTGCTGATATCATCGACTCCATCATCTGAGTCGCAGTGATGATGGTACGGTTAAGCGCTCTAGCTCGACGTATAAGCTGTTTTTGTACACCAACGAGTTCAGGGTCACCAATTTCAACTCCGAGGTCTCCACGGGCTACCATGACTACATCTGAAGCTAAGATGATGTCATCCATGTTCTCAATGCTAGACACTGTCTCAGCTCGTTCTACTTTAGCGACTAAATGCGCCTCTAAGCCTGCGTCTCGGGCGAGTTGTCTGGCGTAGCTTATGTCTTCACCGTTGCGAGGGAATGAAACTGCAAGGTAGTCAACTTGGATCTCTGCAGCAGTAATAATGTCGCGTTTATCTTTTTCCGTTAGCGCTTCTGCAGAGAGACCACCGCCTTTTTTATTGATCCCTTTATTGTTAGATAAAGGGCCACCGATGATGACTTCGGTATGTACTCGGCAACCCTCTACTGAAGTGACTTTGAGCTGAACACGACCGTCATCAAGCAACAGGATATCGCCTGTATCGACATCATTGGGGAGTTCTTTGTAATCCAGTCCCACTGATTCTTGATTACCTTCACCTAACCCTAGGCTACTATCGAGCGTAAATCTGTCACCAACGGCGAGTTGAATCTTTCCTTCTCTAAAGGTGGAGACTCGAATCTTTGGCCCTTGAAGGTCTCCGAGAATAGCGATTTGAGTACCGAGCTTTTTGGCAATAGCGCGAACATTGGCAGCTCGTTGAATATGATCTTCGCTGCTACCATGAGAAAAGTTCATGCGAACGACGTTAGCCCCGGCTTTGATGATCTCTTCGAGAATGTTGTCTTTGTCTGTGGATGGGCCCAAGGTGGTAACGATTTTTGTTTTTCTTACTTGTGCTGTCATGAATGCTCCTACTGTGAGACCAAGTAACTTGTGTAAGATAAAATTAAGTATATGCATTAACTGACAATTTATTGGGAGCCAACGAGATATTTTTCCAATTACATAAAATGATCCGTGTTCAGACGCAAATATAATATTTTTTGATGAAAATTAAGGCCGGCTTTAATAAGCCAAACTGTAAAGGGAGATGTATGAATTTCTGTCAAAGTATTTGACTCGAAACACAAAGATTCATGTATATACGTGATGCTTGTCACGGCAATATACCAAGGGACTTCACAATTACTTCGCAAAGTAAAAAAATTACCCCGTTGATGATTTCTGGAGCGTAAAATGTACATGGCTCAACCGGGCCATATTGATCATATCAAACAGGTCAATGCTGGTCGTGTATATAAACTAATTGACCTTAAAGGTCCTATTTCTCGTATCGATCTGTCCAAACAAAGTGAGTTGGCTCCGGCGAGTATTACCAAAATTACTCGTGAACTCATGGAAGCTCACCTTATTCATGAAACGACGGTACAAGAAGCCACTACTCGTGGGCGTCCTGCTGTTGGCTTGCAAACGAATAATGAAGGCTGGCAGTTTCTTTCGATGCGACTGGGTCGTGGTTATCTCACCATCGCTTTGCACGAGTTGGGTGGTGATGTGCTTATCGATACTAAGATTGATATTCACGAACGCGACCAAGAGGATGTGTTGGCCCGCCTACTCCATGAAATCGATGAATTTTTTCAAACTTACGCCGAGCAACTTGATAGGGTTACTAGTATTGCTGTAACGCTACCGGGTCTGGTGAATTCGGAGCAGGGCATTGTTCTTCAGATGCCGCACTATAATGTCGAAAACCTTGCTCTAGGACCTGAGATCCACAAAGAGACAGGGCTGCCCGTTTTTATTGCCAATGACACGCGTGCGTGGGCCCTAGCGGAAAAATTGTTTGGTAACTCTCAAGATAATGATAACTCTGTACTTATCTCTATTCACCACGGTTTAGGGGCGGGTATTATCCTCGATGGTCGTGTCTTACAAGGTCGTCACGGAAACATCGGCGAGCTCGGACATATTCAGATCGATAAACAGGGTAAACTTTGTCACTGTGGTAATCGAGGATGCTTGGAAACGGTTGCTAGTTCTCAAGCCATTCGTGAACAAGTAAAAGAACGTCTCGCTCAAGGTGAACGTTCGTCTCTGGAAGGGATTGAAGACGTTACCATTGAGCAAATTTGTGCCGCCGCTGCCGAAGGCGATCCTATGGCTGTGGAGGTCATTGAGCAGCTAGGGCACTATCTAGGTTCGGCGATTTCTATCGTGATTAACCTTTTCAATCCTGAAAAGATCTTGATTGGTGGTGTCGTCAACCAAGCGAAAAGTGTTCTTTATCCAGCCATTCAAAAGTGCATCGAGGAACAAAGCTTAAAAGTTTATCATCAAGACCTTGAATTGATGGAGTCTCGTTTCTACAAACAAGCAACCATGCCAGGTGCAGCGCTGATCAAACAGGCGCTGTACGACGGTCAATTGCTAATGAGAGTGATTGAGGGCTAATTGGTCAAATTAACTTATCTGCCACTCATATCTGGACACCGCCCATTTACTTCAATGGTATATTGCTTACAATAAGCCATTCGTTTAAGAACCTTCCTATGTAGTTTTACAGTAGCTTATTGATTTAGGCTATTGTATCTGCAGTTATTTTTATCACTAAGGTGTTGTATGTCTGGCGTTTTGAATTCGGTTGATCAAAGAACCAAGTTAGTCGGTGAAAACCGTTTAGAGCTGTTGCTTTTCAGTTTGAATAGCCGCCAATTATTCGCGATTAACGTATTCAAAGTAAAAGAGGTGCTCAAAGTACCTGCGTTAACTAAACTGCCGGGTTCGCATCACAATATCACTGGTGTTGCTTCCTTGCGTGGTGAGTCAGTACCTGTGATTGATCTACGCAGTGCGATTGGTTTCCCGCCATCTCGTCAAGAATCTCAAGAAAGTAACCTTATCATTACCGAGTATAATCGTACCGTTCAAGGCTTCTTAGTGGGGCAGGTTCGTAATATCGTGAATACGATGTGGACTGAAATTCAGCCGCCACCAAAGACAACAGGCAGAGCAAACTACCTGACAGCAATTACCCACATTGAAGAAGATAAACAACAGAAGATTGTAGAGATCATTGATGTAGAAAAAGTGCTTGCTGAGATCATTGACTACGACGTCTCGATCTCTGAAGGCGTACTCGATGCAGAGTTAGCCACTCAATTGGTTGGACGTAATGTACTTATTGTTGATGACTCGTCTACAGCGCGTAACCAAATTAAAGGGACGTTATCGCAACTTGGTTTGAACATTATTGAATGCTGCGATGGCCTTGAGGCACTTAACTTATTGAAGTCTTGGTGTGATGCAGGTAAGGATATTAATGAAGAGCTGCTGTTGATGATAACGGATGCAGAAATGCCAGAGATGGATGGTTACAAACTTACTCATGAAGTGCGTAGCGACCCTCGTATGCAAGACCTGTTTATCACACTCAACACTTCGCTTAGTGGTAGCTTTAATGAAGCAATGGTTGAGAAAGTCGGTTGTAACCGCTTCATTTCTAAGTTCCAGCCAGATTTGCTGGTGGAAGTGACTCAAGAGAGAATGCGCCAGATTTTATAAGCACAGATGTGCGGAAACGGATGTTGACGTTTGATTTTACGTATGAGATTTGAGGGAGGCGAGATGCCTCCCTTTTCTGTATTGGAGGGGGATTTCTATGATAATGACATTTAAACCATTCATTATCTTCTGGATTGTCACTCACACTAATGAAACTCTCGCGATTGAGTTTTTAGCCCGGTTAACTCATCTGTTAGATCGATAAGTTGACCTGCAATCACATGAACGACATCACCTTCTTTCTCTATGATTCCCTTCACTTTTAAAATTTTCGCAGTGAGGTAGGCTTGTTGCTGACAGCGAGCAGTTGCCTTCCATACCACCACATTAATATTGCCGGTATTGTCTTCTAAGGTAAAAAAGGTCACGCCCGCTGCTGTTCCCGGAGACTGTTTCCCCGTCACGACACCCACAACGGTGACCATAGACTTATCTCTTCGATGCTTAAGATCTTGCATGTGAGTAAAACGCCCGAGCTTGTTTGCTTGCTCAAGCAGGCTTATTGGATGCTGATTGAGAGAGATCCCCGTACTGGTAAAGTCTTCTAATAAATCTTGTGTCGCATTGGGTTGACGAAGTGGCTGAGGCGATTCGTGTATGTCTCTAAACAGTGGCAGTTCAGAGGCTGAATCCATTAAGACCCAGCGAGTTTGAAATCGATCACCGGATACACTGTGCATCGCATTCGCTGAAGCCAATAGCTCAATATCCCTACGATTGATGGAGAGTTGAGTGATTTGATTCGGATGGCGATAGCCGTGGTAAGGGCGGTTGGCGACTAAACTCTCCATTGCTTGTTCACTCAAGCCTTTCACTTGCCTTAAGCCAAGTCGAATAGCCAATTTCTGTTCTTGGTTAACGACGATGTGGTCTCGCTGTGAAGCATTAACACACACTGGCAGGACTTTCACACCGTGCCTCTGCGCATCTTGCACCAGTTGTGATGGGCTGTAGAAACCCATAGGTTGGCTATTCAGTAACGATGCATAGAAGCATTCAGGATAATAGTATTTTAGCCATGCAGAGCAGTACGCTAGCACAGCAAAAGAAGCGGAGTGGCTCTCGGGAAATCCATACTCACCAAAGCCACAAATCTGTTTAAAGATTTGCTCGGCAAAGGCGATATCGTAGCCGCGGCTTTGCATCCCATCGATGAGCTTAGATTTAAACTTAAATACGTTGCCATTCTTTTTCCAAGCTGCCATTGCTCGTCGTAACTGGTCGGCTTCACCTCCCGTAAAGCCAGCAGCAACCATGGCGAGCTTAATGACCTGTTCTTGAAAAATAGGGACGCCCAATGTGCGAGAGAGTACGGATTCAACCTCAGAGGAGGGGTAGTCGATGGGCTCTTGTCCATCTCTTCGCTTCAAAAAGGGGTGTACCATGTCACCTTGGATTGGTCCCGGTCGTACGATGGCGATTTGAATCACTAAGTCGTAATAGCTCCTTGGCTTTAGACGTGGCAGCATACTCATTTGTGCCCGAGATTCGATCTGGAAAATGCCTACCGTATCGGCTCTCTGAATCATGCCATAGACATTGGGATCGTCTTGTAAACGAGTGATCTCTGCAATCGACAGTGATCGCCCATAATGCTGCTGGATCATGGTGAAGCACTTACGGATTGCAGATAGCATACCAAGTGCTAATACATCGACTTTGAGTAGGCCAAGTGCTTCTAAATCATCCTTATCCCATTGAATGATCGTGCGTTCCTGCATGGCGGCATTTTCTACAGGAACGAGCTCATAAAGCGGGCCTGAAGAGATCACAAAACCGCCCACATGTTGAGATAAGTGGCGTGGAAATCCGATGATCTCATCGACCAGATGGATAAACTGTTTCCCTTTGAGAGAGTCTGGCTGTAATCCAAGCAGTGTCAGTTGCGTCTGCCAACCTTGATGCTTATCTCGGCGGTTGGTGTTTTTAATGAAGTAATCCAGCTGTGTCTCTTGCAGCCCTAGCGCTTTCCCTACATCTCGTACCGCACTCTTAAAGCGATAGGAGATAACAGTAGCCGCTAATGCTGCACGCTCTCGACCGTACTTTTGGTAGATATACTGGATAACCTCTTCGCGACGCTCATGCTCAAAATCCACATCGATATCAGGTGGCTCATTGCGCTCTTTACTGATGAAGCGTTCAAAGAGTACTGATATCTGACGTGGGTCGACTGACGTTATCTCAAGGCAGTAGCATACAACAGAGTTGGCTGCAGAGCCTCTGCCTTGGTAAAGAATGCCTTGTTGTTTGGCAAACATTACGATGTCGTGAATGGTTAAGAAGAAGAAAGGGTAATCGAGCTCTTCAATTAAGTTCAGCTCCTTCTCAATGATCTGCTCAATATCAAGGGGTATCCCGTCAGGGAAGCGGCTTTTCTTGCCTTGTTCGACCAAGTTTCTGAGGTATTGGTTTGGCGTTTGCCCCGCAGGAATCAGCTCGCTTGGGTACTCGTAACGTAAGCTATCAAGGTCAAACTGGCATAAGCTTGCGATGTGGTTGCTCTCATCCAACCACGATTTTTGGAATATATGACTGAGCTTATTGATGCTACGTAAACACCGTTCTGTATTAGCCAGTAAGTGACTGCCCACTTCGGGCACGGAGCATTGATGCTTTACTGCCGTAAGAGAGTGTTGTAATGGTAGGCGATTAGCATTATGCATCAGTACGCCACCACAGGCCGTGATCGGAAGCTGGAGGTGCTGAGAAAGTGTTGAACAATGAGATACATACTCTTTATCATCCTGCTTAAGATGACGCTGAACCCCTATCCAAAGTCGGCCTGAGTGATGCTGATTGAGCCAGCTTCCCCAATGATTATCTTGAGTAGTTTGTTGAGGGAGCCATATCACTAAACAGTGTTTGGCCGACATGATATCCCACTCAGAGAGTTGGTAATGCCCTTTTTCACTGCGTCTACGAGCGTTGGTAATGATTCGGCATAGCTCCGCATAAGCTTGTCGATCCGGGCATAGCAACAAGAGCTGGCACTCTTCATTAAGCCAAAACATACTGCCAACAATCTGCTTGAGCGCTAACTGGTGCTGTTTTATTGCAGCATGTACTTTCACGATACCGGCAACAGAGCACTCGTCAGTGACAGCTAAAGCGTAGTAACGCAGAAAATCCGCTTGGAGAACCAGCTCTTCAGCATGAGATGCTCCTTCTAGGAAAGAGTAATTGCTTTGACAAAAGAGTTCAGAGTAGTGCTGTGCCATAGCGTATTAAGATCCTAATGAAAATGTGTAAACAGTCGTTGGTCAGCTTCGATAATTAATAGTCGGTGCTACTGAAACGGATTCGATTGCTGAATCTGCTTAACTAAATAACCCATGGATAAACCACGCTTTGTTTGGGGTGCGGAACACCCATAGCCAACGTCCGGTTTCGCAACGAGCAATGAAATAGTCTCGAATCACTTTCTCGCCATCCCACCAGCCAGAAACAATACGCTCAGGGCCTTGAGATAGCGTAACAGGTGTCGTTAATGGCTCTGGTGTTGGTAATAAGATACTTGGCCTTAAACGCTTGTGTGGTGATGAAGAAACACGATTCATTGCTGAAGGTTTTCGACTCTGAGCCTGAGACGCTAACTTAGGCAATGAGTATTGATTGGCTTTCTCTGGCCTTGGGTCCTGGTGCGTGAAAGGTGAGTGAATCGCTGCTTGCCCCAGCTTAGCTTGCAGGAGTGAAAGCAAGTCTAGTGATGCTAGGGTTCCTGTGTCGCCATCAAACAGATCGTGGTAAGCCGCCTGAGGCTCTCCATGACGAACTAAGGTTAAGGTTAACCCCTGAACTGGAGCATTAATCGTGACAGACTCTAGGCTAAGGTGAGTAAGCTGTGCCCATTTAGTGGCAAGGTAGTCTCCCTGTGCGGAGAAAAAAGGCACGCTGTGATCCTCACAGTCTCGCAGATGCAAAGTGAGTTTGATTTCAAAAGCGACACGGTCACGGAGTGTCAAAAAGGCTTCGAGCTGTGTGAGTAATTTGGTCAGTGGTTTCTCAATAAACTGCAGGTTCTCGATATCAAACAATAACTCTAGATACTGTTCGAACTTTTCAGGTGGATGATAAAAATCAATAGGGTGCTTAAATTGCCCGTTTAGGCGTCCAACATAGTTCACCAGATCAATATCAAATCGGCGTGCAACATCTTGAATCGGCAGTTTTAATAAGTCCCCAACCGTATCCATACCGACACGCTGTAAACGCTCGACTTGTTTACATGGTAGTTCGGTGCTGGTTAAGCACTGTTGCTGAACACGGTGTTTCATTGTCTCGGTGTCACTCGTGATTAAGTTAAGTGACTTTTTCCCGAGCAAAATAGCTGCTAGTGGTGAGTAGCCAGTGGCGAAATGGAATTGGACATTTAATGTAGAAAGATGCTGTTTTAATGTGCTCCAGTAATTGTCGAGCCCATCATAGAGCGACAACATGTTTGAAGTTTTAATTAAAAGCCCATTCGGTGGCAGTAGGGCCATATCAGAAGTGACTAGATAGGCCCAATGTGCGATCTCCTTGAGGCGATTCTCTTCAAGTTCTGCGCGATAAGGCAGCACTTGGAGCTCATGATTGAGAGCGGCAGCTGAACCAATCCCCATACCCAGTGTTATTCCAGAATCCAAAGCCAAGCTATTGGCTTGAATTACCTTATGCGTCTTTTCATCAACAATAATCAGCGGGTGTTGGTTTTGCTTATCACCACTGAATAAGCTATCCAGTTGTAATGATGGAAAATGCAGATAGAGCCACAACATAGATCACCCTTGTTTCGCAATTGGGAAGGGGATAATAGTTGAATCGTCGTGCAGTTCTGCAGATGTTGGTTCTATTAAAAGCGGCCAATGTTGCTGCATGTTTATAACCAAGCTGCCGTACGACCAACTGCCTTTGCGTTTGATAACTTCCACCCTTAAACCAAGTTGGTGCGGTGATAATTTCATGCTCAGTGACACGGGCAAAGAGAGTTGATTATGACTGCTGCTCTTGAAGTGAAATTGCAGGCAGCGACCCGTTTCGCTCGCTGCTTGTAAGCGCTTGGTTTGATGAATCTCAAGTTCCGTTCCCCATAAAAGCACGGAGTGACAAGCCCCACTTTTCAGACACTGCTCAGCGGCCCATAACGCTTCGATATCGCTACTTGGTGTGATCACAAGAATGTTATGAAGAGGCACTCCTTGAGCATCAAAGAACTCACCACAGACATGACCTGGAGGGTTAATAAACACAGCAAGACGCTGAGCGCTCTGTTGCACTAGGTAAGGTGTCAGTAAACGGATCTCTCCTAAACCTGATTGAGATTCGACTTCTATGACGCCGTGCGTAGGAAAGCCCCCATTAAGCTGATTGTCGAGCTCAGGGTATCCTGTAGAGTGAGTTTGCCCTTGTGTACTAGGCTGCAGACCTTTCCAGATAAGTTGGCGGTCTTGTAGATTTTTGATCAGTTCATGCATAGCTAAATACCTGTATATACATACAGTATATTTAACTCTGAGAATTATGAAAAGAAAAATGAGCAAAAGAAGGAAAGCTCGCTCTTAGTTGGTTGTTTTCAAAATAAAAAAAGCCGCATTTAATGCGACTTGATTAGAAAGAGACTTGGTGGGGAAACTCTAGTACCCAGGAGGTAGCACGGCGTACACCACACCGTCTTTGGGCTCACCATTAAAAATAAACCGGTTTCGGGCAATGGTTTCTCGCTTTGCACCACATGCTTCAATCAGATGTTGGCTTGGCAAATTGTCGAGATCACATACAATTTCTAGACGTGTGAGTTTGAGTTGGGCAAAACAAAACTCAAACAGTGCTAACATGGCCTCTTTTGCGATGCCGCGTTTTTGGTATTGATCTGCGACCCAGTACCCTAAGCTTGCCATATTGAAGGTGTGATAAAGCTCGTTGATTGCCACCATCCCCATTAATTTGTCACTCTCTCGGTCAAATATTCCAAAACCGAACGCGTCTGCTTTGACCCAGTTGAGTCGAGTGGCAAGGATGAATTTTTCTGCTTCTTGTTGTGAGTACTCAGCATGGCACCAATCAATCCAGCGAGATAGACTCGGAGATTGTTGAATACATTGAGCAAACTCTGGCGCATCAGATGCTTCTATGATTCTGAGGACTAAGTTGCGGGTCACTATGTGAAAATCTGGACTCATATTGCCCTCCTAATAACAAAACGCCCTCACTAGGAGGGCGTATCGATAACGTATAAAGTATAGCTTATTGACAGCTTTGGCTACTGTGCAACACGGCGAACCTGAATGATCATGCCCAGTAGAGGGTGATCGAGGTAGTGTGTTTCAGTACTGCGCATACGACGTTTTTGATCCATACGGTAGCTCTTTAGAAACTCTTCAACTTTTACAGTTGGAGAGATCTCAGTCAAATTACCTACCTGGACAGTGCTGTCGCCACCACTGACTGGCGAGTCTAGCTCGATTTGCTGCTCTTGGAGCGTGACTTCACGAACACTTGGCGCTTTCAGATCTAGAGTTGCCTCTGCGTATAGATAGTGTTGAACGTAGATTTGCAGCTTACCATCTAGCTCATAAAGAGGCTTATCGATAGTCTCTTCTTTAATACCTTCTGCACTGGTTGTAACAACGGCACTCTTTTCTGATCCATCAGCGTTAAAAGATTGAGAGTAATCTTTACCTGCTTGAATATGGAACACCGGTGCAGCATTACGACCTTCATCGCCCTGGCGCCAAGCGGTATGCATTAAGACTTCAAAGCCTGCGTGCTTGCGCAGCTTTTCTTTCTCACCATTCAGCTCATATTCAGAGTAAGGCAGCATCTGTACGCCTTTTTTTGCACGAAACTGAGAGTTCTGGAAAGAGCCGGCACGCTCAAGAGAGATTTCAGGAAGGCTGTTTGGCCATGATTCATTGACCTGTTCAGCATCAACAGCACGCTTGAAAATGATCACTTCTATATCAAATTGTCTTTGTGCCAAACTCGGCATAGAGACTAACAATAGTAGTAGTGGGATCAGTCGTTTCATTTTTACTCCGTATCCCAGCCGGATCTCCGGCTGGATAAATTAAATGCTCAGTGAAAAAGAGTGAAGTTAGCTTGCTGGTAGCAAGTTTTGTCTAAATTCGCTCAAAAGATCACCGACAAATTGAATTCGCTTCCGTCTGTCTACCAATGGTACCGTAAACTTGAACTTAGTTGGCCCTTCCATTGAAAACTTTTGCGGTTGAGATTGCAACAGTTTAACAAGGTACGCTGGGTTTATGTCAGCGTCTGGGTAGAATTCTAAGAAACCGCCTTTATCGTGAGCTTCAATCTTTTTAGCTTTGATTGCCGCCGCCGCCAGTTTCAGTTCAGAGACTGACAGTAAGTTCTTGGTCGCATCAGGCAGTACACCAAAGCGATCGATAAGCTCTACCTTCAGTTCCGCCAATTCATCATTGTTGGTCACACTAGCGATGCGTTTGTATGTCGACAAGCGAGTGTTGATGTCTGGGATGTAGTCGTCTGGCAGAAGTGCAGGGAGACGCATCTCAATCTCTGTTTGCTCACGAAGCAGATCATCAAGCGACGGCTCTTTACCTTCCTTAAGTGCTTCAACCGCTTGCTCTAACATCTCCATGTACAAGCTAAAGCCAACCGATTGGATTTGACCACTCTGCTCATCACCAAGTAGTTCACCGGCACCACGGATCTCTAAATCATGAGTCGCTAGCGTGAAACCAGCGCCAAGATCTTCGAGTGAAGCAATGGCATCGAGTCGCTTAATCGCATCTTTGGTCATCGCTTTTGGATGCGGCGTGAGTAGGTATGCATACGCTTGGTGGTGTGAACGACCTACACGGCCACGCAGTTGGTGCAGTTGCGCCAAACCGAGATTGTCCGCTCTATCCATGAGAATGGTGTTAGCCGTTGGTACGTCGATGCCCGTTTCAATGATGGTCGTACACACCAGTAGATTAAAGCGCTGGTGGTAGAAATCATTCATGATACGTTCTAGCTCGCGTTCACGCATCTGACCATGAGCGACCGTGACGCGGGCTTCTGGAATCAGTTTTTGTAGCGACTCTGCGGTCTTTTCTATGGTGTCGACTTGATTATGTAAGAAGTAGACCTGACCACCACGCATGATTTCACGCAGTACCGCTTCCCTTATCACTGCATCATCACTTTGACGGACAAAGGTTTTAATAGCCAATCGTCGAGCCGGTGGCGTCGCGATGATCGAAAGGTCACGCATGCCACTCATCGCCATATTCAATGTTCTTGGAATTGGCGTTGCAGTTAGGGTGAGGATATCTACATCAGCACGCATCGCTTTAACTTTCTCTTTTTGTCGAACGCCGAAACGGTGTTCTTCGTCGACAATCAGCAAGCCAAGGTCGTGGAATTTGATATCACTTGAAAGCAGTTTGTGCGTACCAACCACAATATCGACTTTACCTTCTGCAACGTCGGCCAAGATTTGTTTCTGCTCTTTCGCTGATTTGAAGCGCGACAGTACTTCGACACGAATCGGCAGGTTAGCGAAGCGATCTCTAAAGTTCTCGAAATGCTGCTGCGCCAGCAGGGTAGTGGGTACCAGTACGGCAACTTGCTTTTCGTTATCAGTACAGACAAATGCGGCGCGCATTGCTACTTCTGTTTTACCAAAGCCCACATCACCACACACCAGTCTATCCATAGCCTTTGGTTGGCACATGTCAGACATCACGGCATTAATAGCCATTGCTTGGTCATCGGTCTCTTCGAATGGGAAACCCGCTTTAAAGGTGGCGTATTGACCGCGGTCTAATACAAATTTATAGCCCGGTTTTAGCTCACGTTTAGCGTATACATCAAGAAGCTCTGCAGCCACATCTCGCACTTTCTCTGCGGCACGTTTACGCGCTTTCTGCCACGCTTCGCCCCCGAGTTTGTGTAGAGGGGCAGTCTCTTCAGCGCCACCTGAGTAGCGGCCAATGAGATTGAGCGAAGCAACCGGTACGTAAAGTTTGGCATCGTTTTGATACTCAAGTGTGACATATTCGGTTTTCATGCCACCGGCTTCGAGAGTTTGTAAGCCAATATAGCGGCCAATACCGTGGTCGATGTGAACCACAGGTTGCCCAGGTTTTAGCTCTGCAAGGTGGCGAATAACGGTGTCGCTGTTAACGCTCTTTTTGTCTTTCTTGCGACGCTGGATTACTCGGTCACCTAGGAGGTCACTTTCGCAAATGAAGGCCAGTTCACGTTGGTTGTCGATAAAACCATGCTCAGCAGCACCGAGAACGAGGTTAAACTTATTTTTCTCTGACAATGATTGTAGGAGAGTTTCGACTTCTACAGGGCGAATCTTGATGCCTTGCAATAATTCACATAAAGCCTCGCGTCGACCTTGAGACTCTACCGAGAATACGATCTTGCCAGAGAATGATTCTGTGAATTTACGTAGGTTAGCAAGTGGTTCTTTGTTCTGATGCTGAACACTAAGATCTGGCAGGGCTGAAACGGGCAGGTTAGTGCGTCCTGCTTTCTCTTCTAAGCTCTCAATGCTAAGTACTACTTGCGCTTTTTGCTTAAAGTGACTGAACAACTCATCTTTTTTCAGCCAAAGTTGTTCTGGCGACAGCAATGGGCGCAATGGATCGACACCGTGCTGCTCGTAGCGGTGTTCTACATCAGATAGGAAGGTGTCGACGGCCTGTTCGATATCACCCAGTGCCAAGATTTGTGTGTCGTCGGCGACATAGTCAAACAAGGTTTCGGTTTGATCAAAGAAAAGCGGCTGCCAATATTCAATACCCGCAGGCCATGTACCTTTGGAGACCTGCATATAAACAGATTCAGGTTCGCGGCGCGCTTCGAATTGTTGACGCCAGCGAATGCGAAAGTCTTCGATAGCCGAATCTGATGTTGGAAATTCGTGAGCAGGAAGAAGACGAATCTCATCAATATCGTCGATTGACCGCTGATTTTCCGGATCAAAGGTGCGAATGGTATCGATCTCATCATCAAAAAAGTCGATACGATATGGGTCTTTGCTGCCCATTGGGAACAGATCTAAGATCGAGCCGCGACTGGCGTATTCACCTGGACCAAATACCTGATCAACATAACGATAGCCAGACTTTTCAAGTTGCAGACGCAGTTTCTCTAGAGAGTAAAGATCGCCCGTTTTAACCATTAGAGTGTGTTGAAGAAGGAACTCTCTTGGTGACTGGCGTTGCAATAATGTGCTGATCGGTACAATCGTGATTCCGGTTTTTAGAGTCGGCAACGCATACAGGTGAGCAATACGGTCAGAAATGATCTCCTGGTGCGGAGAGAAGCTATCGTACGGTAGCGTTTCCCAATCAGGGAATAGGTTCACCGAATGCTGGGTAAATTGCTCGATTTCTGACTGTAATTTGAGAGCAATTTGTGGGTCGGGCACCGCGAGTAAGGTGTGGCTGTTATGTTGCTCAGCGAGTCCTGCGATGGAAGCTGCCAGTGAAGAGCCAATTAAATTACCTAAATGTTTTTTGTCCCCTGCGCCATTTGGCGTCGGTAACGTAAAAATAGATGTATCGGTCATGGGATTTACTTGTTATCTCGATCGAGTGAGCGTTGACGAAGCAGTTTCTGTTGCTGATGTAAGGCTGCTTTGATCAATAGATCTTGGTCTGTGTCGCGCAGGTGCGCATATTTAAATAAAACTTCAAACCCGCCGTCTCTTGGTACTGAATTGCTTACTTGAGCATAGCAATATACCGCTGCGGCTGGGTGTTCAAGGAACAACTTCGCTTTTACATACCTTCCTTGAGCTATATCCAACTGAGTGAAGCAAGAGAACTGACTTGCACCAAAACTGTATGTATGAGTGCGATATTCTGCTTGGTCTTGTTGAGAGAGCATAAAACTGAGCAGTAAGTTAAGCTTAGAATTTTGCGCATCAAGCAAGCTGATGACGTTTTTGAGGTCGCTGCTTTTCAACTCTTTACGCGCACTGTCTGCCATGAGATCAAGTTGACTAAATTCACTCGCGACCACAAACGGAGCCGGAATCTCTGATTCGAACTGGATTTGCGATGGGAGAACAAAATCTTCAGCCATCGGCTCTATGTTGGCGTTAAGGCTATGGTGGACGGTGAAAAATTCTTGCTCTGTCATGCTTTAGTTCCTTGAAGTGATCTATTGATTATCGCTATGTGGCTACAGTAATCAAGGTTGGTATTGGCAAAGTAGCAAATAGTTTGTTTTTGAAGCGAAAATGGTGCTCTGCCGTGCGTCATGGCCGACTAATTCGGTGAATTCACTCTATATTTGCAGTTGACCCCTACACACTGAAAGTAATTCCCGTTACATTAACCCGCAACTCTACTCGATGGTTCAAAGTATGTTTCATCCTATTTCAATGTTTATCGGCCTGCGTTACCTAAAAGGCCGTTCTGGGGATCGCTTTAGCCGTTTTGTCTCTTATATGTCAACGGCAGGAATCACCATAGGTGTGTTGTCGTTAGTTACTGTTTTATCAGTAATGAATGGATTCGAAGCGCAGCTTAAAGACCGTATCCTTGGTGTTTTACCTCAAGCGGTCGTCTATGAAAGTGATGCGAAGACACAGCTTACAGACACGCCCCCAGCCTTCGCTCAACAAATGTCACTAAACGGGCATGTTGAACCTTTAGTCCGAAGCGAGGCTGTGATTCAAAGTCCAGCTCAATTGGCGGCGGGTTTGCTGATTGGTATTGAACCTGCTTCTGACGACCCATTACAAAACCATCTTATTGCCGGGCGTTTGTCCTCATTGAAGGCGGGTGAGTATCAGTTATTCCTAGGGCATACATTAGCGCGAAACCTCAAAGTCTCACTGGGTGACAAAGTGCGGCTAATGGTGACCTCTGCCAGTCAATATACGCCATTAGGTCGAATTCCAAGTCAACGCAATTTTACCGTCGCTGGTATTTTTAATACAGGCTCGGATATCGATGCTCAATTAATGGTGACTCATATTGAGGATGCTGGCCGCTTAATGCGCTTTAAATCGGATACCATCTCGGGCTGGAGACTGTTTTTCGAAGACCCATTTGTCGTCGCAGATTTGGCTGAACAGCCGCTACCTCAAGGTTGGGAGTGGAGTGACTGGCGTGACCAGCGTGGTGAGTTGTTCCAAGCTGTGCGCATGGAAAAAAATATGATGGGCCTGATGCTTGGCTTGATCATCGGAGTGGCGGCTTTCAACATTATCTCCGCTTTGATTATGGTGGTCATGGAGAAGCAGTCTGAAGTGGCGATTCTGAAAACACAGGGTATGTCTGATGGACAAGTGATGGGGATATTCATGGTTCAAGGGGCGAGCAGTGGCGTGATTGGTGCTCTCTCTGGTGGTATCTTGGGCGTTATATTGGCGATGAATCTTAATACGGTTCTAGAAGTTATGGGTGTAGCCCTGTTTTCGTTTGGTGGCAGTTTGCCAATCTTGATTAACCCTATTCAAATTGTCGTGGTCGTTGTTTTAGCGATTGCACTTAGTCTAATAGCGACGGTATTCCCTTCTTATCGCGCATCTTCTGTTAAACCTGCTGAGGCTCTTCGTTATGAGTAATTTCCTTAAATGTCGTGACATCCGTAAAACATATCGTGAAGGTTCACTGGATACGGAAGTGCTAAAAGGCGTGAGCTTTGATATTGAGCAGGGTGAACTGGTGTCAATTATCGGGACGTCGGGCTCGGGTAAAAGTACCTTGCTACACATTTTGGGTGCACTGGATGATGCGTCATCGGGAAGTGTCCACTTTCTAGACCAAGATCTCGCGGCGCTGAGCTCGAATAAGCAAGCGAAGTTACGTAATCAGCATCTAGGTTTCGTTTATCAATTTCACCACTTGCTTGCGGATTTCTCTGCTCTAGAAAACGTCGCTATGCCTCTTCTAATCGGTGGTGTAAAACCGAGCCAAGCCAAAAAAGAGGCGGCAGCCTTGTTGGATAAGGTGGGGCTGAGTCATCGAGTCGATCATCGCCCGTCGGAGCTGTCTGGTGGTGAAAGACAGCGTGTTGCGATTGCTCGAGCTTTAGTAAACAAACCTTCGCTGGTATTGGCAGATGAACCTACCGGTAACCTCGATCATGCGACGGCACTCTCTATCTACGATCTAATGCGCGAGCTAAATCGTGAATACAATACGGCTTTTTTGGTTGTCACTCACGATGGTGAACTAGCAGCAAAAATGGATCGTCAGCTACATATGCAAGATGGACTGCTGGTGGATGTAAATGAGGAGGTGAATTAGTGTTTGCCTCTTTATCCCTTTTGATTGGTGGACGATTTAGCCGTGCTAAACAGCGCGACAAAATGGTCTCCTTTATTTCACTCTCTTCAACTGTGGGAATTGCGGTTGGGGTCGCGGTGATCATTATTGGTTTATCGGCGATGAATGGCTTTGAGCGTGAGCTAGAATCTCGAGTGCTTTCGGTTATCTCGCACGGTGAATTTGAGGGCGTCAATGAACCGATTGAGCGTTGGCAACATGTGATTGACGAATCCGTGAGTCATGAAAAAGTGTTGGCTGCAGCACCTTATGTAAAAATTACGGCTCTAGCAGAACGTGGTAAAGAACTTAAGGCGATCGAAGTGCGTGGTATTGATCCAGAGCTTGAATCGCAGGTATCGAGCCTGGGCAATTATATCGACGAATCGGTTTGGCAATCATTTCACAGTGGTGAACAAAAAGTCATTCTTGGTTCAGGTGTAGCGGACTCTATTGACGCTAAAGTAGGGGACTACTTAACCTTGATGATTCCAACGGCGAACGGTTCCGTTAAGGTTCAAGCGCCAAAGCGTGTACGGGTAAAAGTAGCGGGGTTATTGACCCTGAATGGGCAGATAGACCATAACTTAGCGCTTGTACCGTTAAAGGATGCCCAAAGCTACGCCAAGTTAGGCAATGCTGTGACTGGCGTTTCACTTAAGGTGAATGACGTTCTCAACGCGAATAACATTGTGCGCGAAGTCGGTAACCAGTTGGATGTGTATGTATATCTAAGAAGTTGGCAGCAAAAATATGGTTTCCTGTACCGAGATATACAGCTAGTACGTACCATCATGTATTTGGTTATGGTCTTGGTTATTGGTGTGGCTTGTTTCAATATCGTATCAACACTGATGATGGCTGTGAAAGACAGAGCCTCCGAGATCGCCATTTTAAGAACAATGGGCGCTTCTGATGGGTTAGTGAAGCGTATTTTTGTATGGCAGGGTGCGTTTTCTGGTGTGTTGGGTAGTCTAGTTGGTAGTGTGGTTGGTATATTAGTGGCTCTCAATCTCACTCACTTGATAAAAGGGTTAGAGTCGTTAATTGATCACCAGTTCTTGTCTGGAAATATCTACTTTGTGGACTTCTTACCTTCGCAACTAGATATGATGGATGTGCTGGTGGTGTCTGGTACCGCGATAGTCTTAAGCTTACTGGCGACATTGTATCCGGCCTCTCGCGCTGCAAAATTAAATCCTGCGGCAGTATTAAGCTCAAAATAACAATCTACTGACGGTATTAAAAAAGGATCCCAATTGGGATCCTTTTTTGGTTTTCTTGCCCTTGCAGTCTAGCGCTATGACTGAAAATCACATGCAACAGAGTTTTAATTCTTGCTTTGCAGCTCGGTTTTCACTGTTTTACTAACCGCGAAGTTGAAGATGTTGTGACAACCTTATCTCTATCTTACTTGTCTTTTCTTCCAGCTTCTTACTACAGAATATCGCCACAACCCACGAATTCCGAAGTAGCCGATAATCGCAGAAACGATGCCACAGATTAAGCAACCAAGTAGGAATGGAGGGCCAATAGTGCTCATTTGGGCAAGAATGAAGTCCCAAGAAAGCTCAAAGTGGAACGGTTGAGGCGGGACATGCATAACGAATGCACCAACTTTATAGGCGAAATAAAACAGAACCGGCATGGTTACTGGGTTACTTACCCAAACTAAAGCAACCGCCAATGGCAAGTTAACACCACACATAACAGCAAGACCTGCGGACATGATCATCTGGCTTGGTAGTGGAACAAAAGCCATAAATAGACCCACGGCAAATGCACCTGCGGCAGAGCGTCGATTTAAGCACCATAAATTTGGGTTATATAGCACGTTGCCAAAAACTTTTAATGCTTTCTGACGCTTGATGAGTTCATGGTCAGGCATAAAACGCTTAATAAACTTTCTTGGCATATGGGAAGTAACTCTTTTGTTGAATACTTGGTTTTTATTGTCTTTTTCTTTGACATTAATGTCAGCAAGCCTATGGCCTGTTATGCCCCGTTGGAACTGGGCTTGGGTGATATTGCTACTTTTACTAGCTTCAACCAAGTATAGCGCTTCCCGACCTTTAAGAGGTGTTCTCTGTGGGGTGATGGTGGTTTTAATCGTCAGTGGTTTGGTAAAACAGCAAACAACTGTACTCTTTAATTCCGGAGCGGATATTACCATAAATGCATCGGTTGTTAGCCTTTTTAGTGAAAATAGCCGGAGTTATGAAAGCGTTATTGTAGTTAGATCAATTAACGGTGATAAATTAGACAGGTGGCAACAGGTAAAGGTTAGGTTGTTTACGCCGTTTCGGGTCACTCAGGGCGAAAAAATTGAGTTGAGCGTTAGGATGAAACCTATTTTAGGTAAGCTCAACGAAGCGGGCTTCGATCTAGAGACCTACTCTTTTAGTCAAAAAATAGTGGCTCATGCCTCTTATCTACCAGGCACGCGCTATCGTATTCAATCAACTTCCTCTTGGCGCGCGATTTGGTTTGATCAAATTACTCGAAACCTGAGTTCATTATCGAACCGAGATCTCATTGTCGCGTTAACCTTTGGCTATCGTGACTTCATCCCACAACAAAGGTGGTTAGAGCTTAAAAGCAGCGGCTTGATTCATCTGGTCGCGATTTCAGGCTTACACATTGGTATGGCTTTTGGCATCGGTTATCAGCTAGGGCGTTGCATACGATGTATCACACCGACAATGATTTGGGCTCCTTTTATCGCAGGCTTAACAACGGCGCTGATCTACAGTTGGTTTTCAGGTTTCACATTACCAACCGTTAGGGCGTTAGTGATGTGTTGTTTGGGGAGTTACTTTGTTTGGCAGGGGAGAAGCATCAGTAGTCTAAACTTTATTCTGTTGAGCATCTGTATTGTTCTCGTTATCTGGCCATATTCGATACTGACTGGGAGTTTTTGGCTCTCTTTTGGCTCATTAGCAGCCGTTTTATATGCAGTTGCGATATCGAGTTCTGAACACTCTCATACTCGCTTTGTCAGAAAGCTAGTCTTGGCCGTCAAAGTTCAGTGTGTGCTCACACTCTTGTTACTGCCCATGACTCTTTATTACTACCAAGGCTTAAGTGCTGTTTCAATTTTCTATAACTTACTGATGTTGCCTTGGGTCACTTTTTTAGTCATGCCGATGCTTTTTCTAGCGTTATTTGTCCATATTTTTGTATCAGAGCGTATGCAGATTCTATGGAAATGCGTTGATGTTCTACTCGAGGTTATCTCTATATCGTCTTCTTGGGCGGAACCTTTTTGGTGGGCGTTCGACGTACAGGTAGCTCAATGGTTGAGTTTAGCTGTACTTATCAGTTTGTTCATTTATCGCTATTTTAGACCTTGGGTGAGTATATTGTTGCTTGTACTAATAAGTATTCGTGAAACAGCACCACAAAATATCGCGCAAGCGTGGAGAGTAGATGTACTGGATGTTGGGCATGGTCTTGCTGTTATTATCGAAAAAGAGGGGCGAACACTGCTCTATGATTTGGGTAACCATTGGCAAGAGGGCTCTGTTGTTACTTCAACGTTATTGCCAATACTACACCAAAGAGCGAACCCAACTATCGATGGTGTCATTCTTAGCCACTTAGACTCAGATCATGCAGGAGGCTTAGATGATCTCATGGCATCGAGATCGAAATTTTGGGTGCGAAGTAGCCAAGGTATTGCGCAACAAACTGGGTCTCAAATATATACCTGTATCGAGGGAGACGTTTGGCATTGGCAAGGTTTGAAGTTTGAGGTTCTTTGGCCTCCAAAAATGACAAAACGCGCATATAACCCACACTCTTGTGTTGTACGTTTGTTCGACCCGCGTAGTCAATTTTCAATGCTACTGACAGGTGATATCGAATTGGTTAGCGAATGGATGTTGTCGAGAAAAGGTCTAGCCTTAAAAAGTGACGTTATGCTTGTCCCTCATCATGGAAGCAAAACCTCATCGAGTCGTCGTTTTGTTGAGACTGTTTCACCGACACTGGCGTTGGCGTCATTATCAAAAGGTAATCGATGGGGAATGCCCAATAAAGATGTTGTTGAAAGATATCAGTCGATCAATGCGAAATGGTTAGATACTGGTGAAAGTGGTCAAATTACCATCATGATTGACACTGAAGGCTGGAATTATCATTCGATTAGACAAGATAGAGCACAGCCGTGGTATAGGCAGATGCTCAGGAAGGGAGTAGAATAGTAAGATTATTGTGAGAAAAATTAAGCGATTCCATGTCTATAGAAAAAGATGAAAATACTTGGGCTACCTTCAAGCGACTTTGGACTTATATTCGATTATACAAATCAGGGTTAGCGGTTGCGGTTGTTGCTCTAATTATTAACGCGGTTTCTGACACATACATGATCTCTCTATTGAAGCCTTTGCTTGATGAAGGTTTCGGCAGCGCAGAATCAGACTTTTTACGAACTCTTCCGTTTATTATTTTCGCCATGATGTTCATTCGTGGTACGAGTGGGTTTGTCTCTACTTATTGTTTGAGTTGGGTTTCGGGCAATGTAGTGATGCAAATTCGACGCAAGATATTCAATCACTTTATGCACATGCCCGTCTCTTTTTTTGATAAAGAGCAAACGGGGTCGCTGTTGTCGCGCATTACTTATGATTCGGAACAAGTCTCTGCTGCAACCAGTAGAGCTCTAGTTAGTATCGTACGTGAGGGTGCGAGTATTATTGGCTTATTAGTGTTGATGTTCTGGAACAGTTGGCAGCTTTCATTAGTGTTATTTGCTGTCGCTCCTGTGGTCGCATGGGCGATCAGTATTGTTTCTAAGCGATTTAGAAAAATATCGAAAAACATGCAGACCAGTATGGGGCATGTCGCATCATCTTCTGAACAGATGCTTAAAGGTCACAAAGTTGTTTTAACTTACGGTGGTCAAAACGTGGAAAAAGAGCGTTTTGACAAAGTGAGCAACCAAATGCGTCAACAAACGATGAAGTTGGTAACAGCACAAGCTGCGGCTAACCCAATTATTCAAATGATTGCATCGGTAGCGATTGTAGTTGTTCTATTCTTGGCAAGTGTTGACTCAATTAAAGCGGAGCTTACCCCTGGTACTTTTACCGTTGTATTCTCGGCAATGTTTGGTCTAATGCGCCCTTTAAAGGCACTTACAGGTGTGACAGCAGAATTCCAACGCGGTATGGCAGCGAGTCAAACATTGTTCAGTTTGATTGATTTGGAAACAGAGAAGAACACAGGCACTCTGAAGCCTCAATCTGTGAAAGGGGATGTTGAAGTCAAAGACATTACCTTTACTTACCAAGGCGCAGAAAAGGCAGCCCTTGAAAATGTCAGCTTTACCATACCTAGAGGTAACACGGTTGCGCTTGTTGGGCGCTCTGGCTCGGGTAAAAGTACCATTGCTAACCTTTTTACCCGTTTCTACGATGTCGACTCCGGTACTATCGAGCTTGATGGTCATGACATTCGTGACTACGAACTGAAAAACCTTCGTCAGCACTTTGCATTGGTTTCGCAAAATGTTCATTTGTTCAATGATACAGTGGCGAACAACATCGCTTATGCTGCAGAAGAAGAATACACCCGTGAACAGGTCGAACATGCGGCAAAACTGGCTCATGCGACTGAATTTATCGAAGGTATGGAAAATGGTTTCGATACTGTTATTGGTGAAAACGGCGCAAGCTTGTCAGGTGGTCAGCGCCAGCGTTTAGCTATTGCTCGAGCACTGTTGAGAGATGCGCCTGTACTTATCTTAGATGAAGCAACTTCTGCTCTAGATACAGAGTCTGAGCGTGCAATTCAATCTGCTCTAGATGAGCTCCAGAAAAATAAAACTGTTCTTGTGATTGCGCACCGACTATCAACCATTGAGCAAGCAGATGAGATTCTGGTTATAGACGATGGTCATATCGTCGAGCGTGGTGCTCATGCTGAGCTGATTGAACATGACGGCGCCTATGCTCAACTTCACCGCATTCAATTTGGTGAATAAGGGACGAGTTGACCGTGATCGAAAAGATTTGGTTTGAGAATCATCCTTTAAAATATCTGCTGTGGCCGCTGCTGTGGCCATTGAGTCTGATCTTTAGTCTTATCAGCAAAAGACGTCGTCAAGCGTATCAACAAGGCTCGAAAGCGAGTTATCGAGCGCCTGTACCAGTGATTGTTGTAGGAAACATTACAGCGGGTGGTAATGGCAAAACGCCAGTGGTTGTTTGGCTCGTTGAGATGCTGCAATCTCAAGGGCATAAACCGGGTGTTGTTTCACGCGGTTATGGCGCAAAAGCGCCGAGTTACCCACTGGTGTTATCTAAAGATACACCTGCAGCTTATTGTGGCGATGAACCTCGTTTGATTATGAAAAGAACGGGTGCACCTGTCGCTGTCGACCCAATTCGAGCCAATGCGGTTAAAGCATTGTTAGAATCTCAGGTCGACGTTATTGTCACAGATGATGGTCTTCAGCATTACGCTTTGGAAAGAGATATCGAATTTGTAGTGGTTGATGGTGTTCGTCGCTTTGGTAGCGAACAAGCGATTCCACTAGGGCCATTACGCGAACCCGTATCGCGTTTAAGCGAAGTCGATTTTATAGTGACCAATGGTGGGCAGCCGGAATGTAATGAAATGGCGATGTCTTTGGTGCCTAGCCAAGCTGTTAATCTGAAGACGGGACAAAGGGCTTCACTAGAAGTGCTGACAAAACTGGTCGCATTTGCAGGAATTGGCCATCCACCACGCTTTTTCAAAACGTTAGAAGATCTTGGTGCTGACGTGATTCATACTCAAGGTTTCGCCGATCATAAAGATTTCGACAGAGATGAGCTGTTCGCCCTTGCTGAAAAGGGCGAGAACATCATAATGACAGAAAAAGATGCAGTGAAATGTGAAGGTTACGCGCAAGATAATTGGTGGTATCTGCCTGTTTCTGCGCAATTTGACCAAGCATCACAAAACAAAGTTATGCAAAAAATTAAAGAGGTTATGGAATACTATGGATCACCGTCTACTTGAAATCGTTGCTTGCCCTGTGTGTAAAGGTAAATTAACTTTTGATAAAGATAAGCAAGAACTGATTTGTAAACTTGATCGCCTTGCATACCCAATTAAAGAGGGTATTCCTGTGCTTCTTGAGCCTGAGGCTCGCACAATCTCAATGGACGAGGGCAAATAATGTCATTTACGGTTGTCATCCCAGCTCGTTATCAATCGAGCCGATTACCCGGAAAGCCGTTAGCTGATATAGGCGGCAAACCAATGATTCAATGGGTTTATGAACAATCAGTGAAAGCTGGTGCAGATAAAGTCATTATTGCGACTGACGATGTTCGAGTTGAAAAGGCCGCGAAAGCATTTGGTGCAGATGTTTGTATGACTTCTCCTAAACACGAGTCTGGAACAGAGCGCTTGGCTGAAGTAATTGAAGTGATGAACATCCCGGATGATCACATCATTGTCAACGTGCAGGGCGATGAACCTCTTATCCCACCGAGTATTATCAACCAAGTGGCAAACAACCTTGCGGGTAGTGAAGCGCCAATGGCAACGTTAGGGGTAGAGATCACTCACGTTGATGAAGTGTTTAATCCTAATGCTGTAAAAGTGGTAACGGATAAAGAGGGTTATGCACTCTACTTTAGCCGTGCCACTATTCCTTGGGATCGCGATGCGTACGCTAATAATGGAACAAGTGCAGAATCTCCATTGTTAAGGCACATAGGCATTTATGCATACCGCGCAGGGTTTATTAACACCTACATAAACTGGGCGCCAAGCACACTTGAGCGCATAGAGTGTCTAGAACAACTACGTGTGCTGTGGTATGGAGAGAAAATCCATGTAGATATTGCAGCAGAAGCACCTGCTGCCGGTGTAGACACGCCTGAGGACCTCGAGACAGTCAGAGCGATCATCGGATAACGTATTCTCTCTAAAACGCAACTCTAAGCCTTATTATCGCCTCGCAGATTCGCGAGGCTTTTTCATTTTTATAGCCACAAACCTACCTACAAATCAAAGAAACTCATAAATACTTCTTCATATCGGTAGCACTGGGATTAATGTGAGATTTACCTCGCTCCTAAACTGATTTTTCTCTATAATATGCCGCCTGTTAACGCAGTTGTATTATGCGAGTGCGGAATAAAACTTACGAAGAAACGTGGAGTAAAACATGCCTTCTCAAAGCCCAGTGATTACAGTTGATGGACCAAGCGGTGCAGGTAAAGGTACCCTATGTATGTTACTAGCTGAAAAGTTAGGTTTTCACTTACTAGACTCGGGTGCTATCTATCGCGTGCTTGCATTAGCTGCAATCCATCACGGTGTGGACACAGAGTCTGAAGACGCTTTAGTTCCTCTAGCAACGCATTTAGACGTTCAGTTTGTTGCTGAGGGTGAATTGGTAAAAGTGATTCTTGAAGGCGAAGATGTGTCTGGCGAACTGCGTAAAGAGGAGACAGGCATGGCGGCTTCAAAAGTTGCAGCACTGCCTCGCGTACGAGAAGCACTGCTGCGTCGTCAACGTGCATTCAGTGCAGCGCCGGGGCTTGTTGCGGACGGTCGTGATATGGGGACTGTTGTATTCCCAAATGCTGAAGCGAAAATTTTCCTTGATGCGAGTGCTGAAGAGCGTGCGAATCGCCGTCTTAAACAGTTGCAAGGCAAGGGCTTAGATGTTAAATTTGACGACCTTTTGAGCGAGATCCAAGAGCGAGACGACCGAGATCGTAATCGCCCAGTAGCGCCACTGCGCCCTGCTGAGGATGCGCTTGTGCTTGACTCCACCTCAATGAACATTGAGCAGGTCGTAGAAAAAGCACTACACTATATTGAATCGAAACTGGCTGGGTAGTTTTTACCGAGCCGGCAAGAACGTTGGTTGCAAGGATGATAACCGGCGAATTTATCAACCCCATGCGGTAGGATACCCATGGACGTTTAATTATTGAAGATTAAATAATGACTGAATCTTTTGCTCAACTCTTTGAAGAGTTTCTAAACGAAACAGAATTCCAACAAGGCAGCATCGTTAAAGGTACTGTAGTAGCTATCGAGAACGGTTTCGTTCTTGTTGACGCTGGTCTTAAGTCTGAATCTGCTATCCCTGCTGAACAGTTCAAGAACGCTGCTGGCGAACTTGAAGTTGAAGTTGGCGCTGAAGTAGACGTAGCTCTAGACGCTGTTGAAGACGGTTTCGGTGAGACTCAACTTTCTCGTGAGAAAGCTAAGCGTCACGAAGCTTGGATCGTTCTTGAGAAAGCTTGCGAAGAAGCTGAAACTGTTGTTGGTATCATCAACGGTAAAGTTAAAGGCGGTTTCACTGTTGAACTAAACGGTATCCGTGCTTTCCTTCCAGGTTCTCTAGTAGACGTACGTCCTATCCGTGACACTGCTCACCTAGAAAACAAAGAGCTAGAGTTCAAAGTAATCAAGCTAGACCAGAAGCGTAACAACGTTGTTGTTTCTCGTCGTGCTGTTATCGAATCTGAGAACAGCGTTGAGCGTGACGAACTTCTTGAAACTCTACAAGAAGGTACTGAAGTTAAAGGTATCGTTAAGAACCTTACTGACTACGGTGCATTCGTTGACCTTGGCGGTGTTGACGGTCTTCTACATATCACAGATATGGCTTGGAAGCGCGTTAAGCACCCATCTGAGATCGTTAACGTTGGTGACGAAATCCTAGTTAAAGTTCTTAAGTTCGACCGTGAGCGTACTCGCGTATCACTAGGTCTTAAGCAACTAGGCGAAGATCCATGGGTAGCAATCGCTAAGCGTTACCCAGAAGGTCACAAGCTTTCTGGTCGTGTTACTAACCTAACTGACTACGGCTGCTTCGTTGAAATCGAAGAAGGCGTTGAAGGTCTAGTACACGTTTCTGAAATGGATTGGACTAACAAGAACATCCACCCATCTAAAGTTGTTAATGTTGGCGACGAAGTTGAGGTTATGGTTCTTGATATCGACGAAGAACGTCGTCGTATCTCTCTAGGTCTGAAACAGTGTAAAGCTAACCCATGGCAGTCATTTGCAGAAATGCAAGCTAAGGGCGACAAAGTTACTGGTAAGATCAAGTCTATCACTGACTTTGGTATCTTCATCGGTCTTGAAGGCGGTATCGACGGTCTAGTACACCTATCTGACATTTCTTGGAATGTTGCTGGTGAAGAAGCTGTACGTGAGTACAAGAAAGGCGACGAAATCTCAGCAGTTGTTCTTGCAGTAGATGCAGAGCGTGAGCGTATTTCTCTTGGCGTTAAGCAAATGGAAAACGACCCGTTCAACGCATACGTTGCTGACAACAAGAAAGGCGTTCTAGTAAACGGTACTGTAACTGCAGTAGACGCGAAAGGTGCAACTATCGAGCTTGTTGAAGGCGTAGAAGGTTACATCCGTGCTTCTGAAGTTTCTCGTGACCGCGTTGAAGATGCGTCTCTAATCCTAAGCGTTGGTGACAGCGTTGAAGCGAAGTTCACAGGTGTTGACCGTAAGAACCGCGTAATCAACCTATCTATCAAAGCTAAAGATGAAGCTGAAGAGCAAGAAGCAATGGCTTCACTGAACAAGTCTGACGAAGGCGCGTTCGGTAACGCAATGGCAGATGCATTCAAAGCTGCTAAAGGCGAATAATTTAATTTTTCGCTAAGAAAGGGGCCTTAGGGTCCCTTTTTTTTTGCTTATTTTTCCGATAGGTCTATAATTTCTAAAAAGAAAACCAACGAGGGAAACTATGACTAAGTCTGAATTAATTGAAAGACTATGCGCTGAGCAAACGCATCTTTCTGCAAAAGAAATTGAAGACGCTGTAAAAGACATTTTAGAGCACATGGCTTCAACATTGGAAAGTGGTGATCGAATCGAAATTCGTGGTTTTGGTAGCTTTTCGCTACACTACCGTGAGCCTCGCGTTGGCCGTAATCCAAAAACCGGTGATAAAGTTGAGTTAGACGGCAAATACGTTCCTCACTTCAAACCTGGTAAAGAGCTACGCGAACGAGTAAATACAGGAATGTAGATTACTTATCGGAATTTTAAAAAGCGGCATACTACAATGTATGCCGCTTTTTTATGACCATAATATGGTGGTCTGATAAGTAATTTTCCTGCATAATCGTACTGCTAATTAACCAATGAGTGATGAATATGAAAATTATAAAAATAGTCGCTGTTATTGCACTTTTCCTAATTGCACTGGCTTTAGGCTCTCAAAACCAAACTATCGTGAATTTCAATTACCTGCTTGCCCAAGGTGACTTCCACCTATCAACATTACTTGGTGTAGTGTTTGTATCGGGTTTTGTTCTAGCATGGATTGTGTTTGGTAGCATGCACATGAAATCTCAGCTACAGATCCACCGTTTAAAGAAAAAGCTAAACAAGCAATCAAAGCAAGTCGCTGTAGAATCAAAAGCTTGATAGCTGAGAAAGGCTAATACTTAATGTTAGAGTTACTGTTCTTACTGTTACCCATTGCCGCCGCTTACGGCTGGTACATGGGTAATCGTAATGCTCAGCAAGAAAAGCAAAAGCAATCTCATCAGATATCTCGTCAGTATGTGACAGGTCTGAACCTACTTTTGTCAGATCAGTCGGATAAAGCGGTTGACCACTTTATTGAACTGCTTCAAGTTGATAACGAAACGATTGATACACATCTCGCGTTAGGCAATCTGTTTCGTTCTCGAGGCGAAGTGGATCGCGCTATTCGTATCCACCAAAATCTTATCTCTCGTTCTGGTCTTACAATCGACCAAAAAAATCTCGCACTTCAGCAACTCGCAAAAGACTATATGGTATCGGGCTTTTTAGACCGAGCAGAAAAAATCTTTGAGCAACTCGTCGATGAGCCAGACCATAAAGAGAGTGCACTTCAACAACTGGTTTCTATCTATCAACAAACCCGCGAATGGAACAAAGCCATTCAACACGGTAATGTGCTAATCAAAATCAGCAGCAAGAAGCTTAAGATGCGTGCAACAGTTGCTCATTTTTGGTGTGAGCTAGCAATGCAAGAGCAAGCGGAAGGCAATCAATCCAAAGCGATACAACATTTTAAGAAAGCACTCACTGAAGACCCGAAATGCGTCAGAGCCAGTATTGCGCTGTCGAAAATTCATCTCGCAAGCGAAGAGTACAATAAAGCAATAGAGTACCTTGAGTCTGTTATTGACCAGGATATCGACTTTATCAGCGAAGTATTACCAACTTTAGCTGACTGTTATCACCACTTGGGACAGGAAGCTCAGCTTGTCGAATTCCTTAAAGTTTGTATACAGAAAAAAGCAGGCGTGTCTGCGGAGTTAATGTTGGCACAGTTAGTTGCACAACATGAAGATATCGGCTCAGCACAAGAGCTTTTGACCAAACAACTTCTTAAAAACCCAACGATGAAGGGCTTCCATCGATTGATTGATTATCATATTGCAGAAGCAGAAGAGGGCCGGGCTAAAAATAGCTTGACCACTTTACAGTCTATGGTTGGTGAACAACTAAAAATGAAGCCTCATTATCGTTGTAGGAAGTGTGGCTTTTCTACCCACTCTCTATATTGGCATTGCCCTTCGTGTAAGGGATGGGGGACGATCAAGCCGATCCGTGGCCTTGATGGTGAGTAAATTAATGGTCAATGTTAGACCAAATTATATAGTGCAGCTTTCGGGCTGCATTTTTACGAGAAAAATTTAAAACAATAAACTGCGTTAGGAGATGAAATGAACGATCAAAAAATCATTGTAGCCCTGGATTACGACAACCAAGCTGATGCTTTGGCCTTCGTCGACCGAATTGATCCGGCATCTTGTTGCCTAAAAGTAGGTAAAGAGATGTTTACTCTATTTGGACCAGAGTTTGTACGTGAGCTGCACAAGCGCGGTTTTTCGGTTTTCTTAGATTTGAAATTCCACGACATTCCAAACACATGTTCTAAGGCTGTACGAGCAGCTGCGGAAATGGGAGTTTGGATGGTGAACGTTCATGCTGGTGGTGGCGAGCGAATGATGACGGCATCACGCGAGATCCTTGAGCCCTATGGTAAAGACCGTCCATTGCTGATTGGAGTCACTGTACTGACAAGCATGGAACAGCAAGATCTAGCGGGTATTGGTCTTGATATTGAGCCTCAGATGCAGGTTAGGCGACTGGCTAACTTAACTAAAAATGCAGGTTTAGACGGCGTTGTTTGTTCTGCACAAGAAGCGTCTTTACTGAAGAGTGAATTAGGTCAGGAGTTTAAACTCGTTACTCCTGGTATTCGTCCTGTAGGCGCAGAAGTTGGTGATCAAAAACGTATTATGACGCCGACTAAAGCAATTCAATCAGGTTCTGACTACTTAGTTATTGGTCGTCCAATCACACAAGCTGCTGATCCTGCTGAAGTGTTAAAGAACATTAATAATGAATTGTTACATTTGAAGAACAACTAATTATTTTGTAGGTACACAGTTTTCTTGTTTAATTAAATTAGCAAACGTTTAAACTGTGTACCTGTTAGTAGTAATCACTAAAAAACTCCAATCTATAAATCTCCTTTTAAAATATATAGTTATTAGCACTCCCCTTCTATTTTATATTCACTTAGCCTCATTGTTGAACAAGTAAACCGGCACATATTTGGGTTTTACACAACTATTTTCTTAAATTAACTATAATAATATGATTTGAGTCGATTATTTTTAACGTTAATTGGATGTCACTGTTCAATTCAATATTCTTATGGATTAGAGTTTACGGAACTGAAATCTCATCGGATCAGTGTATGAGTTGGTAAAGACTTACAAGATGCGGTTTAAATGTAAAAAATTGGTACGGAGTATTTCCAATTGTTAACTTATATATTGAGGCGTTTTTTACTTATTATTCCAACATTTATAGGAATAACAATCTTAATATTTGCCATCACTCGATTCGTCCCAGGTGGTCCGGTGGAAAGAATGTTGTCAAAGATGCATTCAGGAACAGACAGTGCGGCGGTCAGTGTTGCGGGTAATAATTCATCATTATCAGATGACCAGATTGCAGAACTCAATGCGTTCTATGGATTAGACAAGCCTATATTAGAGTCTTATGTTGATTGGCTATCTAAGATAGTCGTATTAGATTTTGGTGAATCAACTCGATATTACGAACCTGTGAGTGACATGATTGCTGAACGTTTACCAATCTCGTTGTTTTATGGAGGCATGACATTCTTTATTAGTTACTTTATATCAATTCCGCTTGGCTATTATAAAGCGATCAAACATGGCTCAGTATTTGATTCTACGTCTTCGATTTTAATATTTATTGGTTACGCTTTACCCGGGTATGTTGTTGGCGTTTTTCTAATTACACTGTTCGCCTATAACCTTGATTGGTTTCCAATGGGAGGATTCGTCGGGGACGATTTTGAGGACTATGAAAGTTGGCTAGATCAAGTTAAAGACATCATGTGGCATGCTGTACTACCGCTTATTTGTTATTTGATTGGTGACTTTGCAACTCTCACGATGACAATGAAAAATAACCTTATGGAAAATCTATCTGCTGACTATATTAGAACAGCTATAGCGAAGGGTTTACCATTCAAGCAAGCGGTTAAAAAACATGCATTACAAAACAGCTTAATTCCGATAGCGAGTCATTTTGGTAACTCATTGTTGTTCTTTATGTCAGGCTCTTTCTTGATTGAAGTTATTTTTAATATCGATGGTATCGGTTTGCTAGGCTACGAATCCATAATGGAACGTGATTATCCTGTTGTAATGGGTATCGTCGCTATAAATGCTGCGATGTTAATGATTGGCAATATTGTATCTGATCTTTGTGTTGCCGTAGTCGACCCAAGAGTGAGGTTTGGAGCATGATTAGGCTAACCCCACTGACACAGAAAAAAATTAAACATTTTAAAGAGATAAAGCGTGGTTATTGGTCTCTATTGATTTTGAGTTTACTACTTGTTTTTTCTATCTTCGCTGAGTTTTTTATTAACAGCAAAGCACTATTCGTTCACTACAAAGGTGAGTGGTCGTTCCCGGTTGTTTCAGATGTACGACTAGGGACAGATTTCGGGTTGAGTTATACGAGTGAGGTAAATTATAGAGATCTAAAACAGGTTTTTGCGGATGAAGGAGAGGGTAACTTTGTCATCATGCCTATCGTACCTTGGAACCCATATGAGCAGGACTTTTCTGGGGACTTCCCACCATTAGCTCCAAGTATTGATAGCCAACATTATTTAGGTACTGACGCGATAGGGCGAGATATTCTGGCGCGTTTAGTTTATGGCTTTCGTATAGCGATGGGATTTGCCTTGATGACCATGGCTATCTCTTATGCGATTGGTACTGTGGTAGGTTGTTGTATGGGCTTCTTTGGTGGCAAGTTTGATTTGTTTGTTCAAAGACTTATAGAGATTTGGTCAATGATACCGTTTCTGTACGTAATTATGATTTTAGTCTCGATAACCCAGCCAACGTTTACCTTGTTTGTCGCAATTAATGTTTTGTTCGGCTGGATGGGCATCACTTGGTATATGAGAACAATGACTTATAAAGAGTCTGCTCGTGAATATGTGATGGCAGCACGAGCACTAGGCGCTTCTACAACACGTATTCTAGTGCATCATATCTTACCCAATACTATGGTTATGATAGTGACTTTAGCGCCATTTACGATTGCCGCTAACATTACCGCATTAACGGCGCTTGACTACCTGGGGCTTGGCTTAATGCCACCTACACCGAGTTGGGGAGAATTGCTACAGCAGGGGAAATCAAACTTAGACGCCCCTTGGATTGTGACTTCAGTTGTTGGGGCCATCGTTGCGGTTCTGGTCATGGTGACATTTATAGGTGAAGCGATACGCTCGGCATTTGACCCCAAAAAGTTCACGCGCTACGTATAAGCATAATTCAGATATTTACAGGAAGTATCCAATTAACAGGATGTAATTATGAATAGAACAGTCTCAATATGTATTTCGACTTTGATGGCGGCTTTATCAACGTCGGCTCTATCACAAACCACTTCTCTGCCACAGGGTTTGGAGTGGTTGTCCAATAACAACGAACCACTTTTCGCCTCACAAGACGCGATACGTGGCGGCACCTTACGTACATTCATGGCCAGTTTCCCCCAAACTTTGCGCAGTGTTGGACCTGACGCAAATTCAGGGTTACGTCATTACTTTATGGACGGCGTGCCAAAGCTCGCCCAGAGACACCCAAATACGGGCAAGTGGATCCCGCAGTTGGCGACTGATTGGGCATTTTCTGAAGATAACAAAACGGTCTATTTTAAACTTGACCCTAATGCTACATGGTCTGATGGAGAGAAAATAACGGCAGACGACTATCTTTTCATGCTTACTTATTATCGCTCTAAAGATATCGTCGACCCTTGGTACAACGATTTTTTCTCAACATCCATTGTTGATGTGATCAAAGTAGATGAATATACCATTGCCGTAGAAACCGCTGTAGAGCAGAGCCAAGACGCTCTAATGGTGTTGATCAACATGCCAAGTAATGGATTTCAACCAAGACCACAACACTACTTTGCGGGTGAAAAAGATACAAACAATGACGGTATGGTCGACAATTTTGTTCGCAAATATAACTTCAAGAGCGAACCAACAGCGGGACCGTATTACCTAGATAAAGTTAAAAAAGGTAAGAGCGTTACCTTCAAACACGTCGGCGAAAAGTGGTGGGGCTACTCAAATCGTTATTATCAGAATCGCTACAATGTCGATAAGGTGCGTATTACGGTTATTCGTGATTTTGATATCGCTCTGAAGCATTTTGAAAAAGGTAAATTAGATTATTTTGACTTAGTCCTCCCAGAGTATTGGCATGGAAAATCTGATTCACAAGCTTTTAAAGACGGTTATATTCAAAAGTTTTGGGGATTCAATCAAGTGCCGCAAGGAGCCGGTGGCTTGTGGATCAACACTGCGCAGCCATTACTTGATGACATTAATGTTCGCAAGGGCATTATGCATGCTACCGATTATGATGGAATGATTAAAAATATCATGCGCGGTGACTACTCTCGTAAACCACACGGGCTGGGATTCGGGCATGGGCAATACGATAAGCCGACTAATAAAGCGCCTGAGTTTGACCCTCAGTTAGCGGCTGAGCACTTTGCAAAAGCGGGCTTTGATACCCTAGGTCCTGATGGTATCCGTATTAATAAACAGGGGCAGAGACTTTCATTTGCCATCACTTATGGGTACAACGCATGGACACCAAGAATTGCCTTTCTTCGAGAGCAAGCCAAGTTAGCAGGTCTGGACTTTACGCTTAATTTGGTCGATGGATCATCGGCGTTTAAATACATCCTAGAGAAAAAACATCAATTGGCTTTCCAAAATATGGGCTCGGGTGAAATCCCGTCTTACTGGGAGTATTTACACTCAGACAATGCCAACAAACCGCAGACCAATGCACATACTAACTACAGCAGCCCTGAGTTGGATAAATTGATAGAAGCTTATGATGCTGAGTTCGACCAAGACAAACGTTATCAACTCTCTCATCAGATCCAAGATTACGTTACGCAAGCAAATATCATTGTTCCGGGTTATATGGTGCCGTACTCACGCGCTGCGCATTGGCGTTGGGTCCAATATCCGGAAAATCCAATGACTAAGCAGACAGAGTCTATATTCCACCCAATGGATATTGGTAGCTTCTGGATTGATCCTTCACTGAAGAAAGAGACGCAAGCGTCGATGAAGTCAGATAAAACCTATACTCCGGTTTCATTTGTTGATGACCGTTTTAAATTGTGACGGAAGTTTCTATGAATCAGGAATATAAACAAGCCCCCAATTGCGATGTCGTGTTGGAAGTCAAAGATCTAGAAGTCACTTTCGATACTGACTCAGGAGTGGTACAGGTACTTCATGGTGTTAGCTTTAAAGTAAAAAAAGGCAAAACTCTAGGCCTGGTTGGGGAGTCTGGTTGTGGTAAAAGTGTTACATCGATGTCGATTATGGGACTGCTTCCTAAGCCTTATGGTCAGGTTGTTGGTGGAGAGATCCTTTATAACAATCAGAACCTCGTCACCTTACCACCAGACTCTATGTATGAAATGCGTGGTAACTCGATCTCTATTATTTTTCAAGATCCTATGACGGCACTGAATCCGGTACATAGTATCGGTAAACAGCTAATGGAGGTGTTGTCACTTCATCGGCCTGAGTTGAAAAAAGCGGATAGACGAGAATATGCGATCAAGATGTTGGAAAAGGTCAAGATTCCAATGCCGGAGAAACGTATTGATGAATACCCTCATAACCTATCTGGAGGTATGAGACAGCGCGTAATGATAGCCATGGCTCTCGCATGTAAGCCAGACGTGTTGATTTGTGATGAACCAACTACCGCTTTAGACGTAACGGTTCAAGCCTCTATTTTGGAGTTGATGAGAGAGCTGCAACAAGAAACTGGCATGGCAATGCTGTTTATAACTCACGATTTAGGTGTTGTTGCAGAGGTATGTGATGACGTGGCAGTCATGTACGGTGGACGAATTGTTGAGTATGCAGATGTATTCGACCTGTTTGACTACCCGAAACACCCTTATACAAAGCGCTTGCTGGGCTTGATGCCAAGCTTAGATCATCCACCCAAACAACAAATAGAGATCAAACCTATTGATGCTTCGTTGTTCCCAGAGTTTAAGGGGTAGCTAAATGTCAGAAGTATTACGAATTGAGAATCTCACGCAGCACTTTATCTCCGGAAAAAGGCTGTTCTCAAAAGGTTATGTGATCAAAGCTGTAGATGGTGTCTCTTTTTCTTTGCACCAAGGGCAAACTTTGGGACTGGTTGGGGAATCTGGGTGCGGAAAAAGTACATTGGGACGAACAATATTAAAATTGTTTGAGCCAACATCCGGGCGCATTTTTTTTGAAGGGAAGGATATCACGCGTTGGAACACCAAACAGATGAGATCACTTCGTAAAGAGATGCAGATTGTCTTTCAAGATCCAATGGAGTCGCTTAATCAACGGCATACGATAGGGATGATTTTGGAGGAGCCCTATATTATCCATAATGTAGGTACTCACAACGAGCGTAAGCAGTGGGTATTAGAATTGTTGGATAAAGTCGGATTAGCCAGAGAATCGGTCGACCGTTACCCTCATGAGTTTTCTGGCGGGCAGCGTCAACGTATCGGAATCGCTAGGGCGATCGCATTAAAACCAAAGTTACTTATTTGTGATGAGTCTGTCTCAGCACTCGATGTGTCGGTTCAAGCACAAATTATTAATTTGCTTTTGAGCTTACAAAAAGAGATGAACCTTGCAATTATCTTTATTTCCCATGATCTCTCTGTGGTTAAACAGGTATCTGATGAAGTTGCTGTTATGTATTTCGGAAAAATTGTGGAATATGGTTCTGCTATCGAACTGTATAGCAATCCTAAAAATGAGTATACGAAGAAACTACTGTCAGCCATACCAATAACACACCCTAGTCGCAGGAAGCGCATAAAGGGAAAATAGCATTAATACAATTCTGTACAAAATAATACAAAGAAAATTTGTAATTCAATTGTAAAGTAATTTGGCAGCAAGATTTCTGTTGCTAAAAAGTCTATCGATATTTAGTGATAAATATTGAGGTATTTATTCACCTAAAATTTGATGGATTATTTTAAAAAGTTCAATGATTGAACTTAACATTCATGGAAGTTAAAAAGCATGCATAACACAATTAAGTGGAAGGTGAAGCCGATCGCAATATTGTTAGGCACAATGTTTACTTTATCTGTTTACGCAGAAGAAGTTAATAGTGTTGATAATATTAACGATAAAGCTGAATCAACACAAAATGAAAACGATGCATCTTGTATAACTTGTAATATTAGCGGCTCCGTTACCGCTGGTTATTCAACGAATATATACAACAAAGATGACTATCGTGCAGCACGAAGCTTTTCATGGGATGGCACACTGAAATATACACTCTCCGAAAACACAAAAGCATATATATCTTCAGGTGGATATCGAGCACTAGACGATGAAGTAGGGACCTACGCTACGGATTCGGTAATAGGGCTAAGCCATTCGAAGTTATATGAGTTTGGGGAAAGTGGAAAGATAGGTGCAAGTGGGCAATTTACTATTCCCACCTCTGAAGCGTCGCGTAAGGATAAATTACAAACTGCATTCAGAATAGCTATTCCAGTCAGCTTCGAACATTGGGGAGTGAGTTTCAATATATCACCTCGCCTGAGAAAGAATTTTCATCGATATGAAACTTATGGTGGGAAGTCTCTGACTGAATGGACGTACTCACTATTTACGGGTGCGAGTTATAGCTGGGAACAATTAACTTTGGGAGTTGACGCCTTAGGCGGAAATACCATCAGTTACCAAGGGACTAGACGTGACTCGGTTGATTATGGAGGTTCTATCTATGGAGCGTATGACTTTAACGACAATTGGTCATTTACGCTTACAGCCGCAACGTCAGGCGCATATGCAGATGCAGAGCGAGGTACTTTGGGCAATATCGATCTATTCGATGCAGACAAAGCCTCTTACACAGCAGATATAACATTCTCCTTCTAAGGAAAGAAAAATAATAAAAGGATTCAATATGGACTTTAAAAAAATTGCATTAAGTTCCGCAATCACGGCTATTTTGGCTGGGTGTGGTGCTGATGATCAAGCATACGAGCTGCAAGAGCGAGATGCCAAGGAAATAGCAGTAAAAGACCTTAAGGATGGTCGATGGTTTTATGTCCCTACGACAGGTGCCGCTCCACGATTCGCTTTAAACCAATTTCCGTTCCTACAAGGTATGGGACGCTATGTAGAGCTCTGTTTCACTAAGACTGGTTTAGAGGTTCGTGCGTTTGATAAGAATTATCCCGAGTCTTCATTACCAAAAGATGAAAACAACTACTGTACAGAGCAAGATATTGTCGGCAGTGATGATCTTGTTAACTTCGCTCAAGTGCTAGAAATTCCGGGTGATTTTGCGGCTTATCGCTGTAAGGAAGATGCGTATGACGATTGTACTAACACAGAAGAGATCAACGAAGATAAAAGTTTAGACTATCGTAAGAAAACTCACTTCACTCCGAAACCGGAAGAGTTGATTGTATCTGAGTTCAACTGGGAAGACCTTTATGGTTTAAAGGATGGAATTACCGAGCAAGGAACCGCAAAGGTCACTTCTTGGGATTTCGATCCTGAGAATGGTATTCTCAATTTTGAGTTAGAACGCACTTTCCAAATTGATTTGGAGAACCTTTCTGATTACATTAATTTTTCAACCAAATCTAGCTTAGAAGAAGCCTTAGTTGACGGTGCATTCAAAGCGCGTTTTTACTATTCACTGGTTCATGAAAGCGTTGTTGCTTCAGACAACTACCAACCTGTGATGTACCCGGTTGGCGATGAAAATGATATTGGTTTCTTTACCACACAAACGAAAAAGCTCAACCCGATCACCAACAAGTATGATCGTGACGTCGTTTATTTGAATCGATTTAACCCAGACAACGGCACCATCAAATACTATCTGACGGATAACTTCTTCGAAGAAAAAAATAAGCTCTTCTTAGATTCGACCATACAAACCATCAATAAAATGAACAAGGCGCTGTCTTTGTTTGGTAATGATGCCGGTAAACCAGCGATTGAAATCGTCAACTCAACGGCACCTGCAGGCATCCACCCAGGCGATCTGCGCTATAACATCATTAACTTGGTTGATGAGCCCCTAGCGAATGGTCTTCTTGGCTATGGCCCTTCAGTGGCTAACCCAGTGACAGGTGAAATCATTAAAGCACATGTTAACCAATATGCAGGTGTGGCCAGAACAGGTGTGCCTTATTACTGGGATAATCTAGCGCGCTTTTACAACCGAAACCAGTTGTCGATGAACGGCTTACCTGCATTGCCTACTGAAGAGGGTGCAGCGCCAGCGGTTACTGAAGTAGAAAGCCGTATTCAACAGCTATCGACCATGGCAGCAATGTCGAAGCTACCTCAAGTTGATGATGTTGCGCCAGCTTTAACAAAAGAAGAACTCACCGGTGACCGAACTCCGTCACAAGGGCCGACCATTCTTACTAAGAACTTCAGTGACAATATGGACTTTGAAGATGTCGTAGCCGCTGAAGAGAATCGTTTGGCATTCTGGTCTGAAAATAATGTATACCCAATTGAAGCATCTTGGGTCTCTTCAACGAGCAAAGCGATGCTTGATAATCTTAAGTTCGATGATGATCGTTATTTCAACATTAAAGTAGATGATAATGGTATAGAAACGTCACGCGAACTTAGACGCTGGAAATACTTACCAAAAGATCTTCAACAAGAAGCTGCTGATGCAATAACTGTTGCGACTTACAGCAATACACTTGTTCATGAACTAGGTCATAACGTTGGCCTACGTCATAACTTTAAGGGTTCTAACGACAAGGAAAATTACTACACCTTGGAACAGGCTCACGCCCTTGGGTTAAATAACATTCCAGCATATAGCTCTACGATGGACTACGCCCCAAGTATGTTGGATGAAACGCCAACATGGGGTCTATATGATATTGCCGCGTTCAAATTTGGCTATGGGCGTAAAGTGGAGACCATTCAAGATTCTTCATCTCCAATGCCTGCAGCGGTTGCAAACCCAGGTGACGAAGGCACTGATGAAGAGAAAGCCGCTTATCAACAATACCTAACTGAACTACAGGCGTATCAGCAAAGCTTTGCCAACCGTTTTGGCAACAATGTGGATAATGACTCATTGATGGTGTGTAGTGAAATTATGACGTTATCAGGTGATCAAGCCGGTAAGTCTCTTTACAACTGTGACTTTAGCCGCTTCGATATTGCTGCGTTAAGTGATGATCCTGAAGATTATGAAAAAACTCGATATGGCGTACTTTATTACTTAGATAATGTTCATAATATCGAGCGTAAGAGCTACGGCTTCTGTACCGATGGTAACGTCTCTCTTAACAGTGACTGTAACCGTTTTGATGAAGGTACTAGCCTTAATGAGATCGTAGCATACGAGTGGCAGAGCTACTTAGATAGCTATGACCGTCGTAACCTTGCAGAATACAGCACCAACGGTTTATTCACGTCGGATTATTCAAGTTACATTATCCGTCGCTATCGCGAAATGACATCAATTCGTGACAAGATGGAAGATCTAGAACGCATTGATGATCTATACAATAACTTGGGTTTAACCTCTTCTACGGATAAGCCGGGCGACTTCTTAATGCGAATAGCTTCCAATGATACCTACTGTAAAGAACCGGGTGCCGAAGGAAACTATTGGTTCTGCGATTATGCCGATGGCGGGATGAAAGCAGCAGCTTACTTTTTGGATGTATTAGCAACTCCAGAGCATCAATGTGTTATTGAAAACAAAACCGGTGCGCAAAAAGTCATCTCATTTGGTCAGCTACTTAACAATAATTCTCACTTATTGCCTGCCAATTTCGATCTGATTGACGCGAGCTGTTTTGATGAAAAAACGGCTGAGTTTATCGAAGATTCGAATAAAGGTTATTCAGCCGTAGCCGAAACCAAACACGGCCGCTTCTTGAACTCTATTGGTAGCTTTAATCCGGATTACCCTTGGTCTAATGCGGTTTCAGTACTTGGTAGTTGGCCTGATAAAGCGCTTGCAAGTTACTTCTTGGCGCGTCGTTTCTCAACTCGAGATACTGACGAAGTGAGTTTTGCTTCGCTATTAGACCTTCCTGGTGTACAGGAGCAGTATGAGAATATCATTTCTAACATTATTTCTAACGAAGGCTTAAACACACCTGTCGCATTAGTCGATGCCAAAGGTGATGCTTATAACAATCTGAAAGGCGTTGAAGTGCAATTGCATGTAACCGAGCGAATGGAGTCATTGTCACCATTACCGCGAGGCATTGAGGAGTTCTTTGATATATCAAGCAGAAGCAGACAACGTATTGGTGATTTGATACTTAATATGGGTGTTAGCCAAATGCAGTCTGATGATTATACGGTGAAGTCTCTTGGAAAAGCACAGTTAGATGTGTTCACTAAGCAGCAGGATCGTTATGGTTTGATTGCCGGGGATAAAGTTGAATTTGTTATTGATGGCGAAACTTATGTGGCGACTAAGTCGAACAAATTGGCTTATCAATACGCGAGTCAACTTGTAACAACAGATGGTTATGCGTTGAAAGTATACCTTGATGGCTATGACCGCGTTGAATTAGCGAAAGTCGCGAATAACATTGACACGGCTTGGGGAAGTTTTAGAACGGATCTACCAGCTTCTTATCACAGCCCAGTTCTGTTGTTGGATGCTCCATTGATTCACTCTATGAAAGTAACGATTGATGCAGACTTGGCGTCAAATGTGGATACTTTCGAGAGATCGTTCAATAACTTCCTTAACGCAAACATCAGTTCAGGTGATCTTGTTTATGATTCGGAGGCTGGAACTGTTCAGTATAAAGGTGGAACTGTACACGACGTAGTAAAAGTATACGGTACTTATGTTGACGCTATGTTGCTGATTATAAATAACTTTAATGATTCAATGATGTTCGCTGTAGACAACGTTCACGCGGGATATGTTGCGGCATCTGATGCTGATAAAGAGCTATGGCTGAAAGATGTTGATCTTATTAAAGCTTATGTTGATGGTGATATTAGTAGTGTTGCGGGTAAGTACTATGAATTACTCGATAGGTTACCAGATGTAGCTGATATCAAAGCTAGGAAAAAAGGAACTCTATAGAGAATCGTTAACAAAAGGCTCGCATCTGCGAGCCTTTTCTATATCAGCCAGTTAGGGACACTATGCAGCGATAGCTGGAGCACCACTATGGAATTTAAAGTCGCTGTCTTCTGATGTAATGAGATCGGCTTCGACACGTGCGAAATGAGCCACACGCTCGGAAATATCCTTACCTGCAATTTGTTCTGCAAGTTCTAGATAATCTTGATAGTGACGAGCCTCTGAGCGAAGTAGAGAAACATAGAACTTTTCCATATCTTCTTCTAGGTAAGGCGCAAGCTTGGCGAATCGTTCACACGAACGCGCTTCAATAAACGCACCGATAATCAACTTATCGACCAACGCATCGGGCTCATAGGTTTTCACATGCTTAATTAACCCTTTGGCATAACGGCCAGCTTCGATCGGTTGATATGTGACGCCTTTCTTCTCCATGAGCTCCATCACTTGATAAAAGTGGTGCAGTTCCTCCTTGATAAGTAGTACCATTTTGTCGATAAGATCGTCGCCATAAACACACCCTTCTTTAGCTGTGATCTGCTTTGATGCATTACTCTTACCACGCAGCGATTCCAAATCTCCCTTACGACGATAAGCAAACTCTTCATATGGTTTAATCCACTCATTTAGCTGGATAGCACTCTCTTTATCAACCGCATACTTACGAATCAGAAATAGGGCACTCTGAGCGGCTTTCAGCTCACACAGCATGTGATCACGCAAAATGATATGCAGGTTTTCTGGTTTCTTGGCTTCATCAATCCAAGAGTCTGGCGTTTCGGCTTTTAGAAAGGAATGAATAGGAGCTAATAGTTCTTGATACATGCTAGAGCTTGAGTAGTTTTGGAAAAACGAGATATTACCACAGGAACATTAAGGTTAGGAGAGGCTTTCTTGGTGTAAAAAAGGCCGCGGTGAAGCAGCCTTAGGGGAAGCAGTATTAGATGAGATGGATTACCACTTCTTCTTTTGTCCAAATAGCGCATCCATATCGTCTTCGCGTTCTTTGGACTCCATCTGTTGAAGTTCTTGAGCGTTGCGATCTTGGCGTTTCTGATCAAGTTCATTCAGCATCTCTTGTAACTTCTCACGAGCCTGATTTGAATATGGGTCATTTTTCGTGGTCAGTGCGTCGATACCTTTGCGCAGCAGTTGAATTGCTGTACCAGGTTGGCCGCGAGCAATGGAGTCGTTAGCACGTTTAATGACGTTTTCGATGTTGATGCGAATTTGAATTGTTTCGAGGCGAGCATTCTCTGCGACGTACGCTTGAGTTTCAAAACGCCCCTTGTTGTGTTCGCTGCGAATTGTGTCGCGTAGACGCTTGACTAATTTAAGCATCATGATGGCTTGCTTGTCGCTGCTTGGGACGCGGAAAGCGGTACTTTCACCACCCTGATAGTTCTCTTTAAGCTGAGTGATCTGCTGTTTCACGCTCTCGATGCGTTGGGCTAGTTGCTTGTTTTTAGGATCCAACTCATACATGTTTTCAAGCGAATCTAGGATGCGTGTGTTTAAGCACACTAATAGGTCTTGGCTAAACGGCATGTGATGCGCGTTACCAATCAGTTCTTCCGTTCCATCGATAATGGTTAAATAACGAGAAGATTCCTGTTTCTTCGCTGTTTCGACCTTAACTTTGTACTGAAGCATGATGTTGTAGCCCAATACCAACACCAAAAGAATGGCTACTAAGGCAATAATTAAACCAATATTCATATAATTGCGTCTGCTTGTTGTGTTCTATCGCTAACTTCAGAGGATACACGATTCCATAGAGCATCTACACCCGTAAATCGCTTATCTGCCTTGTAAATTTTGATTTTTCATTATCTCCTGTTCATGTTGTTAGGTAATCAAAAAGTGAAAAGTAATTACCGAGAATGAGGGGTTGATTACAAACGAGTGACGACCGTTTCATATCGAACTCGATAAAAACTCAATTTTTCTATCATTTTCTTCAGTAAGGCGTTATAACTATTAATTATATTCACTAAGTTTAACTCGCTTACTTTCTTAATAAGTTAGCACCGAAATGAGTAAAGGATTACGAGGTCACCGATGAAGTTACAACAACTGAAGTACATTGTTGAAGTAGTCAACCACAACCTGAATGTCTCTGCGACAGCCGAGAGCCTCTATACGTCTCAACCGGGTATCAGTAAGCAAGTTCGTCTGTTAGAAGATGAGTTAGGTATCCAGATTTTTGAGCGTAGCGGTAAACACTTGACCCAAGTTACGCAAGCGGGTGAAGACATTGTTCGAATCTCGCAGGAAATCCTTGCTCGCGTAGAGAGTATCAAAGCGGTGGCGGGTGAACACACTCATCCTGAGATGGGGACATTGAATATCTCTACGACTCATACACAAGCCCGCTATGCGTTGCCTGATGTGATTAAAGGTTTTACCGCTCGTTATCCAAAAGTATCGCTTCATATGCACCAAGGTACACCAAGCCAGATGTCAGAAGCGGTAGCTAAAGGTACGGCGAACTTCGCAATTGCAACTGAAGCGCTTCATCTCTATCAAGATGCCATTATGTTGCCGTGCTATCACTGGAATCGTTCAATTGTGGTGACGAAAGACCATCCGTTGGCACAAAAGCAGAAGGTAACCATCGAAGACTTAGCGGCATACTCGCTGGTGACTTATGTATTTGGTTTTACTGGGCGTTCAGAGCTTGATACTGCGTTTAATAAGGTGGGTTTAACACCACGTGTTGTATTTACTGCAACCGATGCCGACGTGATTAAGACTTATGTGCGCATGGGGATTGGTGTTGGTGTCATCGCGAGCATGGCGATTGATGCAGAGCAGGACAAAGACCTAGTCGCGATCGATGCGAGCCATCTATTTGGAGCGAGTACAACCAGTATTGGCTTCCGCCGCGGTACTTTTTTACGCTCTTACATGTTTGACTTCATGGAGCGTTTTGCACCGCACTTAACACGCCCTGTCGTTGAACAAGCGATTTCATTGAAGTCAAATGAAGAAATTGAAGAGATGTTTAAAGACATCGAGCTTCCGGTAAGATAGATACTATGTTGTTCAGGCCTGCTTTTGAGTAGGCCTGATTACTATCAGATGTCCACCAATACTTTCTATTTGCATGGCTTCCACCTACAATCCCTCCACTATAGGGGGCCGCATGCAATCCAAATTCCAAATTCTTGATTCCTTTCTTCATCAACACCAAGTTTATTGGCGATCTGAGCCGTTCCATCTTTGCCAACAAGATGAGCTTCCTTGGCGTAGCCACAATCAACCTTTATTTGCATGGCTACAATCGCTTAACCATGATCAGATCTTGGCGTTTAAAGAACAGCCAGCATCTCTAATTGAAGAGTTGAACGCATTTTTTCCTGAGTTACTTCAAATCGTTGAGACTGTGGAGTTATCGACATTGAAGAGAAAAGGGTTAGATCTCCCTAAAGGAGCAGACACTGGAATTCCAGGCCGAAAGCTTGAGCAGATCTTGTTAATGAGTGAAGCGGTATTGAATCATCACAAAGGAAAAGAGTGGCTTGAGTGGTGTTCTGGTAAGGGGTTCCTTGGTCGGATTTTGTCGCAACAATCGAAGCAACAAGTGACTAGCTTTGAATGGCAGCAATCGCTGTGTGACAGTGGCCAAGCGATTGCGGATGCGCAGCAGCTGCCGATGCAATTCGTGCAAGGAAACGCCTTCTCTGAGGACTCCGATAAGGTATTTAACCACAATCAACATGCCGTAGCGCTTCACGCTTGTGGTGATCTTCACGTTACTTTGCTCAATAAGGTGGTTAGCCACTCGCTTCCTGCAGTTACGATCTCACCGTGTTGTTACCACCTGATTCAGTCGGATCGCTATCAAGCCATGTCAAAAGTGGCACAGTCTTCACCACTTTCTCTATCAAAATCCGACCTGCGAATACCATTGCAGGAAACCGTCACTGGCGGAGAACGTGTTAAGAGGCATCGTCAATTGGAGATGAGCTTTCGATTGGGCTTTAGCCAGTTGATTAAGCGTGAGCTTGGGGTTCTAGAGTATTTACCAGTTCCGAGTATCAAAAAATCAGAGTTGTCTCAGGGCTTTGAAGCGTTTTGCTGGTGGGCAGCGAAGCAGAAAGAACTCACTTTACCTAGTGAGCTAGATTTTGAGTTGTATGGGAGGTTAGGTGAGCAGCTTTTCTGTAATATGGAGCGACTCAGCTTGGTACAGCAAGTGTTTAGAAGACCACTGGAGATGTGGTTAACTTTGGATAGGGCGCTTTACCTAGAAGAGCAGGGCTACCAAACGTCGGTTGAACAGTTTTGCGAAAGACACATCACACCACGTAACATTCTGATTCGAGGTTGGAAGTCTGATAGGTAAAGTAGGCGCCAACTAGCGCTGCAAGCTATAAGATATAAAAAAGCCAGCTTGAAAAGAATCAAGCTGGCTTTTACATTGCTAGTCAGTCAAAACTGTCTATACAGGTTCTTAATTGAACATTGCGATAGCTTCAGCTGGGTCTACGTATTCTAGGTCAAAGCTTTCTGCAACTTCTTTGCAAGTTACTTTACCGTGGATAACGTTTAGACCTTCTAGGAAACCTTTGTCCGCTAGAAGTGCTTCACGGTAACCTTTGTTCGCTAGTTTAACAATGTAAGGAAGTGTTGCATTGTTTAGCGCGAATGTTGAAGTGCGAGCAACGGCACCTGGCATGTTAGCAACACAGTAGTGAACAACGTCGTCAACGATGTAAGTTGGTTCTGCGTGTGTTGTTGCGTGAGAAGTCTCGAAACAGCCGCCCTGGTCGATTGCTACGTCTACCACTGCTGCGCCTGGCTTCATCTTAGCGATGTGCTCTTTAGTCACTAGTTTAGGAGCAGCTGCGCCTGGAATTAGTACGGCACCGATAACTAGGTCAGCTTCTAGAACGTGCTTCTCGATAGCGTCTTCAGTAGAGTAAACCACTTTAGCGCGACCTTGGAACTCTTCATCTAGGCGACGAAGTGTATCAACGTTACGGTCTAGGATAGTGACGTCTGCACGTAGGCCAACAGCCATACGAGCTGCGTTAGCGCCCACTACGCCGCCGCCGACAACAACAACTTTTGCTGGCTCAACACCCGGAACACCGCCAAGTAGAAGACCACGACCGCCGTGAGATTTCTCAAGAGTTTGTGCACCCGCTTGAATAGACATGCGACCTGCAACTTCAGACATTGGTGCTAATAGTGGCAAGCGACCCATATTATCTGTTACAGTCTCATAGGCTACGCAGACAGCTTTGCTCTTGATAAGCTCTTCAGTTTGTGGAAAATCTGGTGCAAGGTGTAAATAAGTAAATAATATTTGCCCTTCGCGAAGCATAGCTCGCTCGACAGCTTGAGGTTCTTTAACCTTTACAATCATATCTGCTTTCGCGAATACGTCAGCAGCAGTAGGAAGAATGGATGCGCCTACAGCGATGTAATCATCGTCTGAAAAACCGATACCATTACCGGCATTGGTTTCAACAAAAACTTGGTGACCATGTGAGATTAGTTCTCTCACGCTAGCTGGGATCATACCAACGCGGTACTCGTGGTTTTTGATTTCCTTAGGTACGCCAATAATCATCCTGAATCCTCATTTTATTTTGGTTGTATAATCTATAGTAGTTGTATTAACTGTTTGTAGGGTAATTCTGTCGAATTAATATCTAGTATAGTTATGTTTAAATAAAATTTGATACTGAATATTAAAAAGTTGTAGTATATTTTTTTGCAAGGAAGTAATAAGGTGGAATAAAAAATGGCAGACAACTATAAGAAGCCGTCCAAGGAACTAGACCGTATCGACCGCAACATTCTTAATGAGTTGCAAAAAGACGGTCGAATTTCGAACGTTGAACTTTCAAAACGTGTGGGTCTTTCTCCGACTCCGTGTTTGGAACGTGTTCGTCGTTTGGAGCGTCAAGGGTACATTACAGGGTATACAGCGCTGCTTAATCCTCAGTACTTAGATGCATCACTATTGGTGTTTGTTGAAATTACATTGAACCGCGGGTGCGCCAGATGTATTTGAACAATTTAACACTGCCGTTCAAAAGCTAGACGACATCCAAGAGTGTCATTTAGTGTCGGGTGACTTTGACTATCTTCTAAAAACACGTGTATCGGATATGGGTGCTTACCGTAAACTTCTAGGTGATACGCTGCTGCGTTTACCTGGCGTGAACGACACTCGTACCTACGTGGTAATGGAAGAAGTGAAACAAACCAACCAGCTGGTGATTAAAACTCGTTAGTCATCAATGGTCGAACAGCAAGAAAGCGGAACTTAGTTTCCGCTTTCTTGCTTTCTGGAATTGGGTTTTTCCGTTTGATATGGTTAAATCAACAGTAGTTTTTATCAAACATATTTATAAAGCTGGTTTATGTTCAAAGAGAGCGGCAACAAAGTCGAAACAATCATCAAAACGAGTGAAGAGCCTCAGTCTTCTCGTTTGACGGGTACCCAACGTTTAAAAGAGTGCAGCCTGATTCTGGGTGTGCTGTTTTCAATTCTCCTTGCCGTCGCACTGCTGACTTTTAATCCTGCAGATCCATCTTGGTCTCAAACGGCTTGGGGTGGAGAGATACAAAACGCAGGCGGCTATGTTGGTGCTTGGTTGGCAGATACACTGTTTTTTATCTTTGGTTCTCTAGCTTATCCTTTGCCTATTCTTGTTACGTTAGCGGCGTGGGTGCTGTTCCGTAAGCGTGATGAAGATGAAACCATCGACTTTATGTTGTGGGGCACGCGTTTACTTGGCCTCACGATTCTTCTATTAACCAGCTGTGGCTTGGCAGATATCAACTTTGACGATATCTGGTACTTTTCATCAGGTGGTGTGATTGGTGACGTGATGACCAGTCTAGCGTTACCTACTCTGAATATTCTAGGGTCAACGCTTGTTCTGCTATTCCTGTGGGGCGCTGGTTTTACCCTCCTTACAGGGATCTCATGGCTCAGTATTGTTGAGTGGCTCGGAAATACTGCGATTCATCTATTTACAGCTCTTGTGAATAAAATGCGCGGTCATGACCAAGAGGTGATGGAGCCAGAACTTAAGGAAACCGAACAGCACGATGAGTTGCACACTGCGCCGTCGAATTCGCCAGTTGAGGGTGTTGCTGAAGAGATTGAAGAAACCAATGACCCACTGACGAGCGATCCGAGTCTACACTTCTCGGCAACCGCTGAGCCAGAAGTTGAAATGCCAGTGGCAGAAGAGCCTAAGCGCCACTTCAATATCCATATGCCTGAAAAAGAACCTGAAGCTGCGGTTAAGTCATCTGCTGTAAAACCTGCTGAAAAGCCTCAGCCAACTTATCACGCACCGGAAGAACCATTGGAAGAAGGTGTAGAACGTTCTAAGCAATTGAATGCGACTATTGAGCAGCTAGAACATGCAGCGATGGATGAAGACGATCTAGCCGAGCAAGTGCAAACAGAAGCTCATCATTCACAAGCGGCTTATCAAGAATATATGCAAGAGCAGCCAGTGGAGCCTCAGGTTGCGCCAGAGCCTGTTGTTGAACAAGAATCAAGATTTGATGTAGAGCCCGTTCAGAACAATGAACCAGTCTCATTTACTTCGGACCCAGAGCCAGAGGTTGTGCCAGAACCTATGTTCATTGAACAACCCGCTGTTGATCATGAGATGGCTGAAGAAACGGCTTTTGAAGAGACACCTCGTCAAGAATCTAGTATTGACGAAAGTCATTGGAACGAAACGGATACTGAAGTAGAGAAAGTTGAAGAGCAGGCGATTGACCTGCCTTGGGAAGAAGTAACGGAAGAAGAGCCTGCACATCCAGACCAAGATGTCGCCGCGTTCCAGAATATTGTTTCTGAAGCGCAAGCGAATATGGCGGCAGCGCAGAATCCATTCTTGGTTCAAAAAGAGCCGAATCTTCCTAAACCAACGTCTCCGATGCCGACTTTAGAGCTACTTTACCACCCTGAAAAGCGTGACAACTTTATTGATCGCGATGCTCTAGAAGATATTGCTCGTCTGGTTGAGTCAAAGCTCGCTGACTATAAAATCAAAGCTGAAGTGGTGGATATCTTCCCAGGCCCTGTGATTACTCGATTCGAGCTTGACCTTGCACCGGGTGTGAAAGTGAGTCGAATCTCAAGTCTATCGATGGACTTGGCACGTTCATTGTCTGCGATGGCTGTCCGTGTCGTAGAAGTTATTCCGGGTAAACCCTATGTAGGTCTGGAGCTGCCAAATATGAGTCGCCAAACCGTCTTCTTCTCTGACGTGGTGGGTAGCCAGCAGTTTATTGATGCTAAATCACCAACAACGGTCGTGATGGGTCAAGACATCGCGGGTGAAGCGGTTATTGCTGATATCGCCAAAATGCCTCACGTGCTGGTGGCAGGTACGACTGGTTCTGGTAAGTCTGTGGGTGTAAACGTAATGATTTTGAGTATGTTGTATAAGGCAACGCCTGAAGATCTGCGCTTCATTATGATCGACCCGAAAATGCTTGAGCTATCTATCTATGAAGGTATCCCACATCTATTGTCAGAAGTGGTTACCGACATGAAAGATGCGTCTAATGCACTGCGCTGGTGTGTGGGAGAGATGGAGCGACGTTATAAGCTAATGTCAGCGTTAGGCGTACGCAACATTAAAGGCTACAACGATAAGCTGAAAATGGCGGCGGAAGCAGGGCACCCAATTCATGATCCATTGTGGCAAGCTGGCGATAGTATGGACCCTGAGCCTCCATTACTTGAAAAACTGCCTTATATCGTTGTCGTTGTTGACGAATTTGCCGACTTAATGATGGTCGTGGGTAAGAAAGTTGAAGAATTGATTGCACGTCTCGCACAAAAAGCGCGTGCAGCGGGTATTCACTTGATTCTTGCAACACAGCGCCCTTCGGTTGATGTAATCACCGGTTTGATTAAAGCGAATATCCCAACTCGTGTTGCGTTCACCGTATCGACGAAAACGGACTCTCGTACTATCTTGGATCAAGGTGGTGCGGAATCACTACTGGGTATGGGTGATATGCTTTACTTACCACCTGGTTCAAGTCATACCATTCGTGTCCACGGTGCATTCGCATCGGATGATGATGTACATGCTGTCGTTAACGACTGGAAAGCGCGTGGTAAGCCAAACTACATCGATGAGATTACCAACGGCGAACAGACCCCAGAAACTCTGCTTCCGGGCGAGAAGATGGAAGGTGATGAAGACGTTGACTCGCTGTTTGATCAGGTTGTTGAGCATGTGGTTCAGTCACGTCGTGGTTCGGTGTCGGGTGTTCAGCGTCGATTTAAGATCGGTTATAACCGTGCCGCTCGTATTGTTGAGCAGTTAGAAGCTCAAGGTATTGTGAGCCCACCAGGGCACAATGGTAACCGTGAAGTATTAGCGCCAGCGCCGCCGAAAGAGTAATCGCTTAATTGCGTAGATAGGAACTCAACCCTTAATGATCGGTCATAGCTTTATGGCCGATTTACCTTGTAACAGGATAATTAATGAAAAAAGCACTCGCACTTCTATTTATGAGTTTTTCCGTTTTCGCTTCACCGAAGGAAGAACTGAGCAACCGACTCGCGCTAAACGCAGGTTTTAGTGCCGATTTCAAACAGGTTGTCACAAGCCCTGATGGCGATGTTGTCATGGAAGGAGAGGGTACAGTAGAAATTGCACGCCCAAGCCTATTCCGCTGGGAAACCACCTTCCCAGATGAAAACCTATTGGTCTCTGATGGTCAAAGCCTTTGGTACTACAGCCCATTTATTGAGCAAGTCAGTATCTATTGGCAAGAACAAGCAACCGCGCAAACGCCATTTGTATTGCTGACTCGTAACCAGCAGAGCGATTGGGATAACTACGATGTAACCCAATCAGGTAACCAATTTACACTCAAGCCAACGGCTGTTGATTCGAATCAAGGAGATTTCCAAATTCAGATCAACGACAAAGGCATCGTTCAAGGCTTTAATGTCATTGAGCAGGACGGTCAAAAAGGTGAGTTCACATTCAGTAATGTTGAACTTGGTAAGCCAAGCAGTGATCGTTTTACTTTCGTCGCCCCAGAGGGTGTCGAAGTTGACGACCAAAGAAACTGATTCTTTAGTGTCGTCCATTTAATCGCGAATCAAGAGATAGCCATTGAGTAACTACAGTTTAGACTTTTCGGGGGACGAAGATTTTCGTCCCCTTGCTGCTCGTATGAGACCAGAAACCGTCGAGCAATACATCGGTCAACAGCATATTCTGGGACCCGGTAAACCTCTGCGTCGAGCGCTCGAAGCTGGGCATATTCACTCCATGATCTTATGGGGGCCACCGGGTACCGGAAAGACGACGTTAGCTGAGGTGGCGGCGAATTATGCCAATGCTGAAGTCGAGCGAGTGTCAGCGGTGACTTCGGGTGTGAAAGACATTCGCGTAGCGATTGATAAAGCTCGTGAGAACAAGCAAGCGGGTCGTCGAACTATTTTGTTTGTGGATGAGGTGCACAGGTTCAACAAAAGCCAACAAGATGCGTTTTTACCACATATCGAAGATGGCACCGTTACCTTTATTGGAGCGACAACCGAAAACCCGTCTTTTGAGCTCAACAATGCACTGTTATCACGTGCGCGTGTCTACAAACTGACTTCTCTCAATACTGATGATATCTCTCTTGTCATTCGCCAAGCCATTGAAGATAAACAGCGTGGTCTAGGTGATGTAAGTGCCCACTTTGCAGACAACGTATTAGATCGTTTAGCTGAGTTAGTGAATGGCGATGCGCGCATGTCACTCAACTATCTTGAGCTACTTTACGATATGGCTGAGGATGATGAGCAAGGCCGCAAGTCAATTACGCTTCAATTGCTAGCAGAAGTCGCTGGTGAGAAGGTGGCTCGCTTTGATAACAAAGGCGACATTTGGTACGACTTGATTTCAGCAGTGCATAAGTCCATTCGTGGTTCAAACCCAGATGCTGCGTTGTATTGGTCGGCTCGTATGATTGCTGCTGGCTGTGACCCTTTGTACATCGTGAGACGTCTGTTGGCGATTGCATCTGAAGATATCGGTAACGCTGACCCAAGAGCCATGCAGGTTGCGATCTCGGCTTGGGATTGCTTTACTCGTATTGGTCCTGCAGAAGGCGAACGAGCGATTGCTCAAGCGGTTGTCTACCTTGCTTGTGCACCAAAGAGTAACGCTGTCTACACTGCCTGGAAGCAAGCACTTACCGATGCACATAACTTACCTGAGTACGAAGTGCCTCATCACTTAAGAAATGCGCCAACAAGTTTGATGAAGGACATGGGCTATGGGCAAGAATACCGTTATGCTCATGACGAACCTGGGGCCTACGCAGCAGGGGAAAAGTATCTGCCACCAGAAATGGGTGAGCGTCAGTACTATTTCCCAACAAAACGAGGCTTAGAGACCAAGATTGGTGAGAAGCTAGATTATCTGGCGGATTTGGACGCAAAAAGCCCACAAAAACGCTATGAAAAGTAGCCTTTTTTGGATATCTTAACCTAGTCATAAAATTCAGATTAAATCGTTAAAAAATGATGAAATAATCATCAGTTTTGGCGGTTTAGTGGTGTTTCAGTGGTCAAGCTACTGAATATTCAAATAACTAAAGCATAGGATTAGCAATGCTGGATTCTAAATTACTTCGAGCTGAGCTGGATGAAACAGCGGCAAAATTAGCACGTCGAGGCTTTGACCTTGATGTAGAGACAATTCGTGAACTTGAAGAAAAACGTAAGTCCCTTCAAATGAAAACTGAAGAACTGCAAGCGTTACGTAACTCTCGCTCGAAGTCCATTGGCCAAGCAAAAGCGAAAGGCGATCACGAAGAAGCTGAGCGCATCCTTGCAGAAGTAGGTAACCTAGGTTCTGAACTAGACGCAGCTAAAGTTGCACTAGCCGATCTTCAAGGTGAGCTTGAAGCGATCACAATGGCAATTCCTAACCTGCCAGACGATTCAGTACCAGCAGGTAAAGACGAAGACGACAACGTAGAGATCTCTCGTTGGGGTGAGCCAAAGACTTACGACTTTGAAGTAAAAGATCACGTTGATCTTGGTGAGCTTTCTGGTGGTCTTGATTTCGCAAGCGCGGTTAAGATTTCTGGTTCTCGCTTCATCGTAATGAAGGGTAAATTTGCGCGTCTACACCGTGCAATTGCTCAGTTCATGCTAGACCTTCACACTGATGAGCACGGCTATACAGAGATGTACGTACCGTACCTAGTGAACCACGACAGCCTATACGGCACTGGTCAGCTACCTAAGTTCGGTGAAGACCTGTTCCACACAAGCCCGCTAACTGAGCAAGTAAGTGACGTTCCTCTTAAGAAACTATCGCTTATCCCTACTGCAGAAGTTCCAGTAACGAACCTAGTGCGCGATACCATTACGGAAGAAGCTGAACTGCCACTTAAGATGACAGCTCACACGCCTTGTTTCCGTTCTGAAGCAGGTTCTTACGGTCGTGATACTCGTGGTCTTATCCGTATGCACCAGTTCGACAAAGTTGAACTTGTACAGATCACTAAGCCTGAAGATTCAATGGCTGCACTAGAAGAACTAACAGGTCACGCTGAGAAAGTTCTACAACTTCTAGAGCTTCCTTACCGCAAAGTGGTTCTATGTACCGGTGACATGGGCTTCGGCGCTGCGAAAACTTACGACTTAGAAGTTTGGGTTCCAGCTCAAGAGACTTACCGTGAAATCTCATCTTGTTCAAACATGTGGGACTTCCAAGCTCGCCGTATGCAGGCACGTTTCCGTCGTAAAGGCGAGAAGAAACCTGAGCTTGTACACACACTAAACGGTTCTGGTCTTGCTGTAGGTCGTACAATGGTTGCGATTCTAGAGAACAACCAAGAAGCAGATGGCCGTATCGCAATCCCAACAGTGCTTCAGAAGTACATGGGCGGCGTAACGCATATCGGTTAATGATTTAACCTTTGAATTGAAACCCAGCCTGCGCGCTGGGTTTTTTATTGCCTGAATCTAACCATTGTTAAAAGTTGTTAGGTTATTGAAAACACTCTGGTCGTTGGAGTGCACTATCAATGGCGGTGACTAATTTCTCGATATGATGCGATTCGCTGATAAATGGAGGCATCATATAAATCAGTTTCCCGAAAGGTCGGATCCACACCCCTTGTTCAACAAAGTGGGCTTGTATTGCTTCCATATCAACGGGTGTGTGAGTCTCCACGACACCGATCGCGCCCAACCAACGAACGTCTTTGACCAACTCATGTTGTTTGAGTTTTGGAAGCAGCTCTGAGAAAAGTGATTCGATCTGTTTCGTCTGTAACTGCCAATCACCTTGTTCGATTAACCCAAGACTTGCGGCACCAACGGCACACGCGAGTGGGTTGCCCATGAAGGTAGGACCGTGCATAAAACATCCGGCTTCACCGCCACACACAGTATCAGCAACCTCTTTGCTTGCAAGCGTTGCGGAAAGGGTCATATACCCCCCAGTCAGTGCTTTGCCGACACATAGAATGTCCGGTTGAATATCGGCATGCTCACAGGCAAACAGCTTACCCGTGCGGCCAAAGCCTGTGGCAATTTCGTCAAGAATTAACAGCACACCGAATTCATCACACAGTCCTCTCACCTGTTTTAGAAACTCTGGATGATAGATACGCATCCCGCCGGCGCCCTGCACGATGGGCTCCAAGATCACTGCTGCAATTTCTTGATGATGGGTGCTGAGTTTTTCTCTGAAGTTGCTGATGTCGTCCGGGTTCCACTCATCCCAGAAGCCCGTTGTTGGAGAAGCTGCAAAGAGATGTTCCGGCAGGAACCCTTTGTACAGGCTATGCATGGAATTTTCTGGGTCTGTCACGGACATCGCAGCGAAGGTGTCACCATGGTAGCCATCTCTTAGTGTTAAGAATTTGGAGCGCGGTTGTCCTTTTGCATGCCAGTACTGCAACGCCATCTTTAAACTCACCTCAACAGCGACTGAGCCCGAGTCTGCCAAAAATACATGTTCCAAATTACTAGGTGCGAGCTTTAGCAGCTTCTTACATAGGTCGATTGCCGGCTGGTGAGTAATACCACCGAACATAACATGTGAGACTTTATCGATTTGACTGTGCGCAGCGTCATTTAACACCGGGTGGTTGTATCCATGAATGGTGGACCACCAAGAAGACATACCATCAATGACTCGCTTCCCATCTTCCATTTCGAGTAAAACCCCTTTGGCTCCCACAACCGGATAGCAGGTCAGAGGTGTGAGGGTCGAAGTGTAGGGATGCCAGATGTGCTGGCGATCAAAGGCGAGATCCATAGCGATTTCCATATTTGGTTTGATTAAATATTAACCAGTTGTAAACTTTTGTTTTTATCAATGTGTTGACAGTCTAAAGCTTGTCGGTAGACTAGCCAAGCATAAATGCAAAACCTCAAACTGGATTTGCGCAAAAATAAGATAAAAGAAAAGGATCGACACGTGGAAGTTCGTCATAACTGGACAGTAGCTGAAGTAAAGGCTCTGCTTGAAAAACCGTTTATGGATTTGATGTTTGAAGCTCAACTTGTTCATAGACAGTACCAACTGCACAACCACGTGCAGGTGAGTACACTTCTTTCTATTAAAACTGGTGCTTGTCCAGAAGACTGTAAATACTGTCCACAAAGTGCTCACTACCGCACTGATGTTGATAAAGAGCGTTTGATGGAAGTTGAACGCGTGCTCGATGCGGCTCAAAAAGCGAAAAACGCAGGCTCTACGCGTTTCTGTATGGGTGCTGCGTGGAAGAATCCGAAAGAGCGTGATATGCCTCATCTAACAGAAATGATCAAAGGCGTAAAAGGTATGGGTCTAGAAACTTGTATGACGCTGGGCATGTTAACGCCGGAGCAGGCGGGTGAATTAGCGGACGCAGGCTTGGATTACTACAACCACAACCTGGATACCTCTCCTGAGTTCTACGGTAGCATCATTACGACTCGTACTTACCAAGACCGTCTAGATACCTTATCTCACGTTCGTGATGCAGGCATGAAGATCTGTTCTGGCGGTATCATCGGTATGGGTGAAAGCACCAATGACCGTGCCGGCTTACTTGTTGAACTTGCAAACCTCCCTGTTCATCCAGAAAGTGTGCCAATCAACATGCTAGTAAAAGTGAAAGGTACGCCGATGGAAAACGTCGATGACGTAGAACCTTTCGACTTTATCAAGCTTATTGCAATTGCTCGTATCATGATGCCGAAATCGGCGGTTCGCCTGTCTGCAGGTCGTGAAAACATGAATGAACAGATGCAAGCGATGTGCTTTATGGCGGGAGCCAACTCTATCTTCTACGGTTGTAAGCTACTGACTACACCAAACCCAGATGAAGACACCGATATGCAGCTATTCAAGAAACTGGGTATCAATAGCCAAGAAGTGGCTCAAAAGCCAGACGAAATTCAAGAAAACGAACTGTTAGATCGAGTGGTTGAGCGCGTTGCGGCTCGTCCAACGAAAGATGACATGTTCTACGATGCCAGCGTTTAACTCTCGTATTCAAAAAGCCCTTACTGATCGTGTTCAGCAAGGGCTTAATCGCCAGCTTAATGTCCTTAATCCGGTGAGCCACTCAGAAGTTGAGTTGGACTCTAAGATATACAGCAACTTTTCTAGCAACGATTATTTAGGCTTGGCGAATGATCCGGAGCTGGTTTCTGCTTGGCAGGATGGGTTGAGTCGATATGGGGCTGGTAGTGGTGCTTCACCATTGGTGACAGGCTTTAGCGCAGCGCACCAAAATCTAGAGTCCCAGCTGTGCGAATGGTTAGGCTATGAGCGTGCAATTCTGTTCAGCTCGGGCTTTAGCGCAAATCAAGCGTTGTTGTTTTCCCTTCTCGATAAAAACGACACTCTCATTCAAGACCGCTTGAATCACGCGTCGCTTATGGAAGCAGGGGTGTTATCTCCTGCGAAAATGAAGCGCTTCAAGCATAATGATGTGGCTCATTTGGCGTCGCAGCTTTCTGGTTCAGAAAATGCATTAGTGGTCACTGAAGGCGTTTTTAGTATGGATGGTGACCAAGCGCCATTGAATCAAATATCTAGAGTGACTAAGCAGAACGACGCTTGGTTAGCCGTCGATGATGCTCATGGTATTGGCATATTGGGCGAATACGGTGCAGGGAGCTGTGCAGCTGCAGGAGTAAAACCGGAGTTACTCGTAGTGACATTTGGTAAGGCTTTTGGTTTGTCTGGTGCAGCGATTCTTTGTAGTAAAGAGGTCGGGAATTACTTGACCCAGTTCGCAAGGCATCACGTTTACTCAACGGCGATTCCACCGGCTCAAGCTTTTGCGTTAAGCACCGCATGTCAAATGATACAGACCCAGCAATGGCGCAGAGATAAATTGAATGAGCTGCAGGCGATTTATCATGAAGGTGTAAAAGGGCTAACGGGCTACATCGAAACCAATACACCAATAAAGCCATTTATGGTCGGCCAGTCAGAGCATGCTATTAGTATTGCAAATCGAATGAAAGAGAGTGGTATCTGGATGACCGCAATTCGTCCGCCGACAGTGCCCGCAGGGACTGCTCGTCTCAGAATTACATTGACGGCCAATCATAGTCCAGAGCAAATGTCCCAGCTGACTCATTCGTTAAAAAGTGCGCTAGAAACGCAACGAGAGGTAGAGTAAATGTCACAGCAAGCCGTTGTAGAGAATTACACTGTCCAAGATAAAAAGGCGATTGCAGATGCCTTCGGAAAAGCTGCTAAAAATTACGATAAACATGCTGAATTTCAGCGTGACGTAGGTCAGCGCCTTCTCGATAAGTTACCTAACGATCTAACTGGTTACCAGGTATTAGATCTAGGGTGTGGGACAGGCTATTTCTCCAAACGACTTATTGAGCGAGGAGCTAAGGTTGTTTGCGCAGATTTGTCATTAGGAATGTTAGAACAAGCCAAACAGAGATGTGGAGATGGCGTAGCTGTTTATCAGCAAGCGGATGCTGAAGCCTTACCGTTTGAGGATGACCGTTTTGATTTGGTGTTCTCTAGCTTGGCTCTACAGTGGTGTGATGATCTCTCCATGCCGTTGCGAGAAATGAAGAGAGTGACACGCCAAGGTGGCTCTATTGCTTTTTCTACCTTGTTAGATGGCTCTCTGATCGAGTTGAAAAAGGCATGGAGTAAAATTGACTCACATCAACACGTCAACCACTTTATTACCGCCAATCAGGTAAAAATTGCGTTAGCGCAATCTAGCTGTGTCCACCATCTACTAGACTTGCCCTCCATCACAGTATGGTACGATTCAGCGTTTGAATTAATGCGCGACCTTAAGGGGATTGGTGCCAACCACGTAAGTGGGCGCTCACAAGGTCTGACCAGTAGAAGAATGCTGCAGCTTGTCGAGCAAGAGTATCGAACATTTCAAAACCATCAAGGTTTCTTACCAGCAACATATCAAGTTTGTTTAGGGGTTATTCAATTATGATTGATGCATTATTTATTGCAGGTACGGATACCGAAGTGGGCAAAACCGTCGTGTCAAAAGCGATCTTACAAGCTTTTGCCGCGAAAGAGCTAACAACGATTGGCTATAAGCCTGTCGCTGCGGGTTGTGAACAGTACCCAGAAGGTGCGCGTAATAGCGACGCTCTTCACCTTCAAGAAGCGGCAACTCAAGACATCGAATACGATGATGTTAATCCATACGCGTTAATGCTTCCGGCTTCTCCGCACATTGCAGCTAAGCGTGATGGTGTCGTCATCGATGAAGCGGTGCTTTCTCAAAAACTGGAGCAACATAAGCAGAATTCTGACTTTGTGTTGGTTGAGGGTGCTGGTGGCTGGCGCGTACCCGTATCGGATGATGTGTGCTTGTCTAACTGGGTGAAGAAAGAGCAGCTTCCCGTTGTATTGACGGTGGGGATCAAACTGGGGTGTTTAAGCCATGCTCTGTTAACAGCAGAAGCCATTCGTGCAGATGGTCTTAATCTGGTGGGTTGGGTTGCAAACCGAATCAATCCAGGTACTGAGCATTACGCAGACATCATCGCAATGTTAGAAGATAAGCTAGGTGCTCCGAAATTGGGTGAGATCCCTTATGTACCGAAAGCAAAATCTAAGAACATTGGTAAGTATATTGATGTACAACCTCTAATGATGCTGTAACGAGCAATTAGTGACCAATTAAAAATTACAAAGGGCTGCAAATATGCAGCCCTTTCCTTTATCTGTCGATCTCTTAAGCCAGAAGACCGCCAAGCAGTATTAGTGGTCTTTTGTAAGACCCATCAATGCTTGTTGTGTTTCTGTAATATTATTATGTGCAGCCTCTGGCGTCACGATACCAATCTGTTTTTTTGCTTCTTCCTCAGTGATACCTAAGTGACAACACAGTAAATCAATAGCCATTTGAGTGTTAGTACCTTCAACCATGATCCTTTCCTTTTGTTACTCGGACTAGCCAATAAATTATCTAGGCACACTGTAAACGGATCAGTCGATGTTCTCTATACGACTTAGGTCTAATGCCCAAGTCTAAGTCGAACACGGTCTAGTAATTAAATGTTGCAATTTAATGCTTAACCTTGTTTTCTAATTCTTAGACTATATGTATAAGTAAATAGAAGTGTTCAAAGCGCGACATTCATCCTGTTCGCTTTGTCTATAATGATAAGTTTTTATAAAGCAGCTTTCATGCGGAGATAAGTAATGAAGCGAGTAATGTTGTTCCTTGCAACCAACTTAGCGGTTGTATTGGTACTAAGTGTTGTTCTTAATATTGTATACGCTGTAACGGGGATGCAGCCTGGCAGCCTGTCTGGATTGCTCGTAATGGCTGCCGTATTCGGTTTCGGTGGTTCTTTTATTTCTTTGATGATGTCAAAAGGGATGGCTCTACGTTCTGTTGGCGGTATGGTGATTGAAAGCCCTCGCAATGAAACAGAACATTGGCTGATGGAAACGGTAAGCCGCCAAGCTCAACAAGTAGGTATCGGTATGCCAACCGTCGCTATCTATGATTCACCAGATATCAACGCATTTGCTACAGGCGCTAAACGCGATGATTCATTGGTTGCAGTTTCAACGGGTCTACTGCACAGCATGACTCGTGACGAAGCTGAAGCGGTACTTGCTCACGAAGTTAGCCACATCGCAAACGGTGATATGGTAACAATGACTTTGATGCAAGGCGTTGTGAACACATTCGTTATCTTCCTGTCTCGCTTCATCGCGAACATCGTTGCTTCTAATGACAACGAAGAAGAGGGTGGCAGCAACATGATGGTGTACTTCGGTGTGTCTATTGTTCTTGAGCTAATCTTTGGTTTCCTAGCGAGCTTCATCACAATGTGGTACAGCCGTCACCGTGAGTTCCACGCAGATGCAGGCGCAGCGCGCCTAGTGGGTAAAGAGAAGATGATCGCTGCTCTAGAGCGTCTAAAAGTAAGTCATGAACCACAGCTTGAAGGTTCGATGATGGCGTTTGGTATCAATGGTAAGAAGTCTCTGAGTGAGCTGCTAATGAGCCACCCACCGCTAGACAAGCGTATCGCGTCTCTGCGTAACATGTAATCTTAATTGGATTCAAGATTGAAAGGCTTCCTTCGGGAAGCCTTTTTATTACGGAAGTAATAGCTTTTCATTGATGAATCTACTGCTTTAACGTGCCCGGTTGATGGTTGTTTAGGCTTACGTCTGTATTAATAGATTAATTCAGTTTAGGTTTGCCACTCACGTCGTTAGCAACTGCTAACAGATACAAAAAAGGCTTCCACTAGGGAAGCCTTCTCATATCATCTTATTCGAATCTCGAATTACAGCTTGTCAGTCAGCTCGATTGCTTGACCGATGTAGTTCGCTGGCGTCATCTCTTTCAGACGTGCTTTCTCGTGCTCTGGAAGCTCAAGACCGTCGATGAAGTTACGCATTGCTTCGCCATCTACACGCTTACCACGAGTTAGCTCTTTTAGCTTCTCGTATGGCTTCTCGATACCGTAGCGACGCATTACTGTTTGTACTGGTTCTGCAAGAACTTCCCAGTTTTGGTCTAGCTCTGCAAGTAGTGCTTCACGGTTAACTTCTAGTTTGCTGATACCTTTCAGAGTAGAAGTGTATGCGATGATCGCGTAGCCAACACCCACACCTAGGTTACGAAGAACCGTAGAGTCAGTTAGGTCACGCTGCCAGCGAGAGATAGGCAGTTTTTGTGCTAGGTGGCCGAATACAGCGTTAGCTAGACCTAGGTTACCTTCAGAGTTTTCAAAGTCGATTGGGTTAACTTTGTGAGGCATAGTTGAAGAACCGATCTCACCAGCAATTGTCTTCTGCTTGAAGTGACCTAGAGCGATGTAGCCCCAAACGTCACGATCGAAGTCGATTAGGATTGTGTTGAAACGTGCAACTGCATCGAATAGCTCAGCGATGTAATCGTGTGGTTCGATTTGAGTTGTGTATGGGTTCCAAGTTACGCCTAGAGACTCAGTGATGAACTCTTCAGAGAACTGGTGCCAATCAACTTCTGGGTAAGCAGAAAGGTGAGCGTTGTAGTTACCTACAGCACCGTTGATCTTACCAAGGATTTCAACGTTCGCGATTTGCTTGTATTGACGCTCCATACGGTACGCCACGTTTGCCATCTCTTTACCCATTGTTGATGGAGAAGCTGGTTGGCCGTGTGTACGAGATAGAAGAGGGATGTCGCGGTATTCAACAGCAAGTGCTTTGATAGCATCGATGATGTTTTGGATTTCAGGAAGAATCACTTCATCACGAGCTTCTTTTAGCATTAGAGCATGAGACGTGTTGTTGATGTCTTCTGAAGTACAAGCGAAGTGGATGAACTCGTTTACAGCGTGAAGCTCAGGAACACCAGCTACTTTCTCTTTAAGGAAGTACTCAACCGCTTTAACGTCGTGGTTAGTTGTACGCTCGATCTCTTTGATGCGAGCTGCATCTTCTTCAGAGAAGTTTGCTGCTAGTTCATCTAGAAACTTGTTTGCTTCTGCACTGAATGCCGGTACTTCTGCGATTGCGTCTGTTGCCGCAAGCTTTTGTAGCCAACGAATTTCAACGATAGAGCGGTACTTTAGTAGACCAAACTCACTAAAGATGCTGCGAAGTGCAGTTGTCTTGCTTCCGTAACGGCCGTCTACTGGTGAAACAGCAGTCAATGCTGACAGTTCCATGGTGTTCTCCTGAATTGAGTTTCTAAATTTTGTGAGCTTTATACCAGTAACTTTGCAGTTTGTCACGCACATTGCGCAAACGTTTGCGTGAGAATTGTTTTGGTACAAAGAATAAGCTCGCGACAGTGCGCGAGCTGGTGTATTACATTCTTGCTAAGAGGATTTGAGCTTGCTCAACCATCTTCTTGCGTCCGAAGATTAGGTGGCGACGCTTGCCTCCTACTTGACGCCAAAGAACGGCACTGCGGATCCCAGAAAGAAGCAGGGCACGTACTTTGTGTTGATTTGATGTCTGTTGAAGGACTGAAGGTGTACCTGAAACCTGAATGCGTGGACCAATAGGGCTCACCACATCAAGATAGATACTCGCTAGGTTGCTTATCATCTGATCATCAAAAAGATCAAAGTGCTCAGCTTGGCGTTCCGCGGTTTGAATGCGGTCACCCAGTTGAGACATTGCGTCATTGCGACCTGACAGCTTACGCTCTAGTGCCATCAAACTAATGATGTAACGCGTGATGTCGCTGCCTGCAGGAGTACTATCGATACCTTTTACTAGGCACTCTAGACCAAGCTTTAAGTTGGATTCGCGACCAAATACGCCCACAGTATTCGCTGGATTAGTATTTAAAATCGCACTGAGTGAAGCTTCAAAGGCATCTTTATCACAATAGCCGTCTTTTGCTACCTGTTGAACCAAAGCGACTGCTTGGCAGATTCCAGCGAAAGCGATTGTACGGTCATAAAGTGTGTTGGCCACGTAGTAACTCCTAGTTCTTTTTATTAGATGCGTTTTTCGATGATGCCGCCACCAAGACAAACTTCGCCTTGGTAGAATACTGCTGACTGACCTGGAGTCACTGCAATTTGAGGCTCGTCGAAGATAACCTTGATGTTCTCATCGTCAATTGGAATGATTGTACAAGGAATATCTGTTTGGCGGTAACGAGTTTTTACTGTGCACTTCAAAACATCAGTAATTGGTGCGCGGTCTACCCAGTGCAGTTGCGACGCAATTAAACCTTCCGATTTTAGAAGAGGGTGGTCTTTACCTTGTACTGCAATCAATACGTTGCGTTTAAGGTCTTTCTCACCAACAAACCATGGAGCTTCGTTGCCGCCGCCGCCTTTAGTGCCACCGATATGCAGGCCTTTACGCTGACCTAGTGTGTGGTACATCAGACCGTTGTGCTTACCAATCACTTTGCCTTCTGGTGTTTCAATGTCACCTGGCTGTGCTGGTAGGTATTTACCTAGAAACTCAGTGAATTTACGTTCACCGATGAAGCAGATACCTGTTGAATCTTTCTTCTTCGCAGTAATAAGACCTTGCTCTTCTGCGATCTTACGTACTTCTGGCTTTTCTAACTCACCTACAGGAAATAGGCTGCGCGCAACTTGGTCTGAGCTAAGCGTATATAGGAAGTAGCTTTGGTCCTTGTTGCTGTCTAGACCACGAAGCATTTCAGGCTTTTTACCTGCATCTAGCTCTTCTTGAGTTGGGAAAGTACGACGAACATAGTGACCCATTGCGATGTAGTCTGCGTCTAGTACTTCATCCGCAAATTCAAGGAAGGCTTTGAATTTGATCTCTTTGTTACAAAGAATGTCTGGGTTTGGCGTACGACCTGCTTTGTATTCTGCAAGGAAGTATTCGAATACGTTGTCCCAGTACTCTGCAGCAAAGTTAATGGTGTGAAGGTGGATACCTAGCTTGTCACAAACCGCTTGCGCATCCGCAAGATCTTCAGCTGCCGTACAGTACTCTTCGTTATCGTCTTCTTCCCAGTTTTTCATGAAAAGGCCTTCTACCTGATAGCCTTGTTGCTGGAGAAGATACGCCGAAACTGACGAATCTACACCGCCGGACATACCGACAATTACTTTCTTTTGGCTGTTTCCAGAGCTGATATCTGACATGTCTAAACACCGTTACTATTACTTGGTCGCAGATTCTAACAGAAAGAGAAACAACGTGACAGATCCGAGACCGGAATCACAGTTTCTTTTGTACAAGAAGTGCGCTTGTATTTCGTTAGGAACCTGATGAAAGCGAAGCGAGTCGCTAGGATGTCAGACCTATATGTGGCATAGTCGCTGAAAATCCAAGACCTGAGATGAAAAAATGTCTGAACAAGATGAATTTATGCAAGAAGAGCAGTTGATTGAGATTATTGAAAATCAGCTAGAAGACGGACAACCGATTAAGGTGAAAGAGACTTTAATGCGTTTGATGATGACCGGGCACTCTCGTGAAGATGCGATTGCAGCGATGGCATGTGCACTTGCCATCGAAGTATTTGATGTCATGAAGAACAACGCTGAATTTAACCAAAAGCGTTACGCAGAACATCTGGATATGCTGCCAGATCTAAGCTTTATGGAAGGCGAATAAAAAAATACTCATGCAAACGTTTGCTATAGTTTGAGTGATTGCCGCGCTAAATATAGCGCGGTAGAATCCGCCCCCTATTTCCCCTTGACTTAGACTAGCCTTATGAAATTTCCTGGACAACGTAAATCAAAGCACTATTTTCCGGTTCATGCTCGTGACCCATTAGTGAGCCAATCTCAAAACAGCAAGAAGATGTCTCGCACTCATATTATTGGTATTGACCAAACTTTGGTGGATATCGAAGCGAAAGTGAGTTCAGAATTAATTGAAAAGTATGGTTTAAGTAAAGGTCATTCTCTCGTTATCAATGACGAAGCAGCAGAGTCTCTATACCAAGAGCTAAAAGAGCAGTGTCTGATTACTAATGAATACGCTGGTGGCACCATTGGTAACACGCTACACAACTACTCAGTGTTAGCGGATGACCGCTCAACGCTATTGGGTGTAATGAGCCAAGATATCAAAATCGGCAGCTACGGTTACCGTTACCTATGTAATACATCAAGCAGAATGGATCTGAACCATTTACAAGGGGTAGATGGCGCAATCGGTCGTTGCTTTGCTTTGATCACTGAAGATGGGGAACGCACCTTTGCAATCAGCGAAGGTCAAATGAACCAGTTAAATCCAGACAGCATTCCAGAGAAGATTTTTAAAAGTGCTTCTGCGTTAGTTCTTACCGCATACCTCGTTCGTTGTAAGCCAGGCGACCCTATGCCTGAAGCGACAATGAAAGCGATTGAGTACGCGAAGAAATACGATGTGCCAGTGGTACTGACGCTAGGTACTAAGTTCGTTATTCAAGATGACCCTGAGTTTTGGAAAGACTTCTTAGAGCAACATGTAACGGTTGTTGCAATGAATGAAGATGAAGCCGAAGCCCTAACAGGTGAAAGCGATCCTCTCGCTGCTTCAGATAAAACTTTGGATTGGGTAGATTTGGTTCTATGTACCGCAGGTCCAGTAGGTCTGTTTATGGCTGGTTATACAGAAGAGTCTGCGAAGCGCGAAACGACCTTACCGTTGCTACCGGGTTCTATTGCTGAATTCAACCGTTTTGAATTCAGTCGCCCTGCGCATAAAGCGTTGTGTGAATCTCCTATTAAAGTTTACTCGCATATCGCCCCTTACATGGGTGGTCCTGAGAAAATTAAGAACACCAATGGTGCGGGTGATGCTGCGTTATCTGCGTTGCTACACGATATGGCTGCAAATAAGTACCATAAAGAGAACGTACCAAATTCAAGTAAGCATCAGCACTCATTTTTGACTTACTCTTCATTCTCACAGGTATGTAAATATTCAAACCGTGCGAGTTATGAGGTGTTAGTTCAGCACTCTCCACGTTTATCTCGCGGTCTTCCTGAACGTGAAGACAGTTTAGAAGAAGCATACTGGGAGCGTTAACCTCTCACGGTTGAACAACAAATTTTCTAAAAACCTCAAATCCAGTTTGAGGTTTTTTTATTCTATTAATCATGGCACGTTAGATTAAGATTTCGAAACGTTGGAACCCAATTGATTAATAGCAATAGCAGCTGATAGTGATTATTTATGTAGACACTGTCATACAGGTCTTAACAAGAACACTTCAATATACTATATGCATAAAGCCGCGATGATTATCATGTGCGTGTATATACATAAAAATAATGAGACTATTACACAGCAGCGATTGCTATTGACGATCTTATTATTCAATGTTTCTGAATGGAATAACATTCACAGGTATATACTTTGGTATTAGATTCTATAAATGCCTGAATTTGAGCCAGTGAAATTGGTTGTTGTCACTCTGTTTATTCTGAGCTCAGGCGCGAGTAGCAAGAGTTGGGGGGATTGTTGCTACTGTTTTTTTGGACTAGTGTGTGATTGATAGTTAGTACAGATAAAAATAAAGGCCTATCTAAGTAGGCCTTTATTATATGAGTTTGAATGCTAATAATTAGATAGCGAAATCTTCTAGAGATTTACCAGCATCAAGTTGTTGTTGGATCGCTGAAGGTGTACGACCTTGACCAGTCCAAGTTTTCTCTTGACCGTTTGCATCAACATATTTGTATTTAGCAGGACGTGGTGCACGTTTAGATTTAGCGCCTTTAGCTTTTGACTCACCAGAAAGAGCCGCGATTAGATCTGCAACGTCGATGCCATCTTTAGCGATTTGATCAGCGATAGCCGCTAGTTTTGCTTCTTGTTCTGCACGAGCAGCACGTTCTTCAGCTTCAGCTTCTTGACGCTCTTGCACAACGATAGTCAGTTTGTCTAGTGCTTCTTCTAGTTGCTCAAGAGTTAATTCACGTGAGAATGCACGAAGGCTACGGATATTTAATAGAGTTTTTGTTAATTCAGACATGATATTTCCCATCAAGATAAATTAATTAATCCTCTTAATAATAAACAGAGGTATTAAAGAACACAAACAGTATTTCTGTTCAGAATTAATTTAAATATTAAAAAATAGGGGAACTTTCAGAAAAACCGATGAAGTCCCAAGTTTAAGATATAATATGTCTAGTGGTAGTCTATAAATGTGATATGTGACTAGTGGAGTAGGTGTGGCGATGTTGTGAGCATCTTGATTACTTTACTAACAAAAAAGTTAGTTTTATCGGAGTGATATGTTGCATTGTCTCTTTTGTTGAGTACAATTGCGGCTACCTGATGCGATGTGCTGGTTAAATTGTTGTTAAATCAAACGAACAATAGTTAAAAGTGTTATCGCACGTAGAGGCGCAATTGCAAAAAGTAACTCTCATTGGGGTGATGCCAATGAATGAGAGCGAAAGGTGTAATTGCCGAAGTAAATTGTATATCTAAGCAATTTGCTGGGGTTGTGCTAAATAGGTACAACACTGCCATAGTCTTAATTTTAAACTATGGAGCGCTACTGTAGGGTTGGGTGAAGTGTTCACTTCCCTTTCGCTTAGTTCAACATGAACTTGGTCGTCTGTACCGAGTTTGTCTGCAGTAGATCTCTAGCCAAATAAAAATAAACTGGTTTTTGAAGATCATGAATTTAATAGATTTTGCAACATCACCTTTATCATTGCTGCCGCCGCTTGTGGCATTGAGTCTCGCTATTGTGACTCGTCGCGTTTTAGTTTCTCTTGGTATCGGTATTGTAATGGGGGCTATTTTACTGGCTGATTATTCAGTTGGTAATGCCGCGAACTATGTTGTTACTAAGGTATCGGGTGTTTTCATTGAAGACGGCGGTATCAACACATGGAACATGAGTATTGTCGGGTTCCTTCTTTTATTAGGTATGATGACGGCGTTGCTAACGCTATCTGGTGGTACTCGTGCGTTTGCTGAATGGGCACAGTCTCGTGTTAAAAGCAAACGTGGTTCTAAACTATTAGCTGCATTCTTGGGTGTATTCATCTTTGTTGATGATTACTTCAACAGCCTAGCCGTTGGTGCGATCTCTCGTCCTGTAACAGACCGTTTCTATGTATCTCGCGCTAAGCTTGCTTATATTCTAGATTCAACAGCTGCTCCAATGTGTGTGATCATGCCGGCATCTAGCTGGGGTGCATACATCATGACTATCATCGGTGGCATTCTAGTGACTCATGGTATGACCGAGTACTCGGCACTGGGCGCATACATCCGTCTTATCCCAATGAACTTCTACGCTGTGTTTGCACTACTTATGGTATTTGCAGTGGCGTGGTTTGGTCTTGACGTAGGCAAAATGCGTGACCACGAAATTGAAGCATCTCAAGGCCGTGGCTTTGAAGGCGACAACGACAGCCAACAAGCTCACGATCTAAATGAAGAGCTAGACATTGAAGAGAGCCAAAACGGTTCTGTGTCTGATCTGATCATGCCTATCGTATCTCTTATCGTGGCGACAGTAGCAGCGATGCTATACACCGGCGGCGCAGCACTGGCAGCTGACGGCCAAGCGTTCAACCTACTGGGTGCGTTTGAAAACACAGATGTCGGTAAGTCTCTTGTCTACGGTGGTATCTTAGGTCTAATTGTTGCCTTAGCAACTGTGGTTAAGCAAAAACTGCCTGTGGCGGAAATTGTTCGTACTATGTGGATTGGTGCTCGCTCAATGTTTGGCGCAATCCTGATCCTTGTATTCGCATGGACAATCGGTTCTGTTATTGGCGACATGAAAACAGGTACCTACCTATCTTCACTAGCGACGGGCAACATTGATTACCATTGGCTACCGGTTATTCTATTCCTACTTGCTGGTCTAATGGCGTTCTCTACTGGTACATCATGGGGTACTTTCGGTATTATGCTACCAATTGCAGGTGATATGGCTGGCGCGACAGATCTTGCACTTATGCTGCCAATGTTAAGTGCGGTACTGGCAGGTTCAGTATTTGGTGACCACTGTTCTCCGATCTCTGACACAACGATTCTCTCTTCAACTGGTGCGCGTTGTAACCACATCGACCACGTAGCAACACAGCTTCCTTACGCACTGTCTGTGGCTCTAGTATCGTGTGTAGGCTTCATCGTTTTGGGTATGACGGCTTCTGTAGCACTCTCATTCTCAGCAGCAGCATTGACATTCGTTGGTGTGTGCTTCGCACTGGGTTACTTCTCGCGTTGTAAAATGGCAACGTGTAAGAGCTAATCAGTGAAATAACAACACTTAAGAGGGAAGCCACGGCTTCCCTTTTTAATTGGCGTTAAATTAATTTTAAAAATAGTGAAAAAAGTTCGAATTAATGGTTGAAAAAGACCACCAGCTTAGTTAGTGTGGATACAAGACAGCAAACAACATAAGAGCTGATAAGTATGCGTAAATTAGTAATGAACATTCATCACCATCATCACCCTATCTAGTCTTTCGGGGAGATATACGCGTACCCGGGAGCAAGTTTACTCCCGGAGGTTAAGTCATAAAGAATTTAGATTTAAACCCTCGGGATGACAGAGTCTTCCGAGGGTTTTTTCGTTTTAGCACTTTAAATTATTTAATAAATTCAAATATTTGCACAGGGATACAGCAATGCAGACACAACGCCTAAGAATCGCAATTCAAAAGAAAGGTCGCCTAAGTAAAGAGTGCCAAGACCTACTAAAAAAATGTGGTGTTAAATTCAACATCATGGGTGAGCGCCTAGTTGTACACTCACTAAATATGCCAATCGACCTATTATTGGTTCGTGATGATGACATCCCAGGTTTGATCATGGACGGTGTTGTTGACCTTGGCTTCATCGGTGAAAATGAACTGGAAGAAGTTCGTCTCGATCGCCTCGCTCTTAAAGAGCCTGCGGAGTTCCAAACATTGCGTCGTCTTGATTTCGGTGGCTGCCGTTTATCTATCGCAATCAATAAAGACGAAAAGTACAACGGGCCGCAAGACTTAGCGGGCAAGCGTATCGCGACAACTTACCCTCAGCTTCTAAAAGCTTACATGGACGAGCAAGGTGTTGATTTCAGCACTTGTATGCTGACTGGCTCTGTGGAAGTGGCTCCTCGTGCTGGACTAGCCGATGCGATTGCTGACCTAGTTTCGACAGGCGCAACACTAGAAGCGAACGGTCTAAAAGAAGCCGAAATCATTTTCCAATCTAAAGCGACTCTGATTCAACGTACTGGTGAATTCGACGCAGACAAAACAGCACTGATTGAAAAGCTACTGACGCGTATGCAGGGTGTTCAACAAGCGAAAGAGTCAAAGTACATCATGCTACACGCTCCAACTTCTCAACTTGAGCAAATCAAAGCGCTGCTACCAGGTGCTGAAGATCCAACGGTTCTGCCTCTTTCAACGGACAAAGATAAAGTTGCAGTTCACCTAGTAAGTACAGAAAACTTATTCTGGGAAACGATGGAACAACTAAAAGAGCTAGGTGCGAGTTCAATCCTAGTATTACCAATCGAAAAAATGATGGGGTAATTCGCATGAGAACCGTTGTTTGGCAATCTTTAAGTGAATCTCAGCAAGATTCTGTACTAGAGCGTCCTGCGATTAGTGAGGGCGCAAACATCACCGCGGCTGTTTCTGAAGTTATCGCTAAAGTGCGAAGTGAGGGCGATGCTGCTCTGACTGAACTGACTGAAAAGTTTGATCGAGTAACGCCAAAATCGATCCGCGTTTCAGCGGATGAGATTGAACAAGCGAGTGCTCGTCTAACAGCAGAAATGAAGCAAGCGCTAGAGCAAGCTTACAGCAACATTGCCAAGTTTCACGAAGCGCAAAAACCGCAACCTATTAAGGTCGAGACTCAACCTGGCGTTGTATGTGAGCAGGTGACTCGCGCTATCAATACGGTTGGTCTTTACATTCCGGGTGGTAGTGCTCCGCTTCCCTCAACGGTTCTAATGCTTGGTGTTCCGGCTCAGATCGCAGGTTGTCGTAAAGTGGTGCTTTGTTCACCACCACCGATTGCCGACGAGATTCTGTACGTAGCGAAGCTTTGTAAAATTGATGAAGTGTACAATGTGGGTGGCGGCCAGGCTGTTGCCGCGATGGCTTACGGTACTGAAACCGTGTCCAAAGTCGATAAAATATTTGGCCCTGGCAATGCTTACGTTACCGAGGCGAAGCGTCAAGTGAGTAACGATTTCCGTGGTGCAGCGATTGATATGCCTGCAGGTCCTTCTGAAGTACTTGTTATCGCAGACGAAACAGCAGATGCCGACTTCATTGCTGCGGACTTGTTGAGCCAAGCTGAACACGGCCCCGACTCTCAAGTGGTATTAGTAACGCCATCACCAGTGATTGCAGACCAAGTAACGGAAGCGGTTCAGAAGCAACTCAAAGAATTGTCTCGTGCGGACATCGCGCAACAGGCGTTGGCATCGAGCCTAATCATTATTGCAGAATCGATTACGCAAGCGGTCGCAATTTCTAACTTCTACGGCCCTGAGCACTTAATTGTACAGACTAAGAGCCCGCGCGAACTTCTGCCTCTGCTTGATAATGCAGGTTCAATTTTCTTAGGTGATTGGTCACCAGAATCAGCGGGTGATTATGCATCGGGTACCAACCACGTTCTTCCAACTTATGGTTATACCAAAACCTACTCTAGCTTAGGTTTGGCAGATTTCTCCAAGAGAATGACCGTTCAAGAGCTATCAGCAGATGGCTTGAAAGGTCTCGCGCCAACGGTTGTTACCATGGCTGAAGCAGAAGGACTTGATGCACACAAACGTGCCGTAACCATCCGAGTTGAAAAACTCAATCGTGCTGAAGCATAGAATTAAAAAGAGTAAGTTGTTCATGGAAAAGCTAGCAAGAAAACAAGTTCAAGCCCTAACGCCTTATTTGTCAGCACGACGAATCGGTGGTTCTGGCGATGTGTGGCTTAATGCCAATGAGTCTCCATTTGATAACGAATATACGCTGAATCTTGCGCGTCTAAATCGTTATAGTGAGTGTCAACCAAAAGAGATGATTGAGGCGTACGCTCAATACGCGGGTGTTAACGCTGAACAGACCATCACAACTCGTGGTGCGGACGAAGGTATTGAGCTACTGATTCGCGCTTTCTGTGAGCCGGGTGAAGATGCAATCCTTTACTGTCCACCAACCTATGGAATGTACGCGATTAGCGCGGAAACTATCGGTGTTGAGCGAAAGGTTGTTCCGTTAACCACCGATTGGCAACTCGATCTCCCAGCGATCGAAGCGCAGCTTGATAACGTTAAAGTTGTATTTGTATGTAGTCCAAACAATCCAACAGGTAATCTGGTTAATCGTAAAGACATCATTAAGCTGCTGGAAATGACGCAAGACAAAGCGATTGTAGTGATGGATGAAGCATACATCGACTTTTGCCCAGAAGCCTCGACGGTGGATCTTTTGGATCAGTATCCAAACCTTGCGATCTTAAGAACGCTCTCTAAGGCGTTTGCTCTGGCTGGTTTGCGCTGCGGCTTCACGCTAGCGAATAAAGAGTTGATTGATGTGCTTCTTAAAGTTATCGCACCTTACCCAGTACCAGTTCCAGTAGCAGAGATTGCCACTCAAGCGCTTTCTCAAGAAGGGCTAGCTCGTGCGAAGTTCCAAGTGCTTGACCTTAATGCAAACCGTGCTTACCTACAGGCTGGCTTAATGGGGATGCCACAACTGACGGTGTTCGATGGTTGGGGTAACTACTTGCTCGTTAAATTCCCTGACGGTGATGCACTGTTTAAAGCGGCGTGGGACAACGGCATCATTTTACGTAATTCGCCGATCGAAGATTGTGTTCGTATCAGCGTTGGTAATCGAGAAGAGTGCGAAAAGACACTTGGTTTTATTCGAAACTTTTACCAATAGAAACAGCGATTGATTACGCGAAGTAAACAGATTGATTTGGCTTAGATGTTATTGTCTAAGCGACAAGATTTAAAATTAAAAGGAAGTTCCAGTGAGTAAACAACAGAAAATTCTATTTATCGACCGTGACGGTACTCTGATCGTAGAGCCGCCTGTCGATTTTCAAGTCGACCGTTTAGACAAACTTAAGTTTGAACCGTTAGTGATTCCTAGTTTACTTGCGCTGCAAGATGCTGGTTATCGCTTAGTGATGGTGACTAACCAAGATGGGCTTGGCACGGACAGTTACCCTCAAGAAGACTTCGATGCGCCACACAACATGATGATGGAGTTTTTCGAATCTCAAGGTGTGAAGTTTGACGATGTATTGATTTGCCCTCACTTTGATGAAGACAACTGCTCTTGCCGCAAGCCAAAACTAGGTTTGGTAAAAGAGTACCTACAAGCGGGCAAAGTCGATTTTCAAAATTCTGTTGTGATTGGTGACCGTGTGACTGACCTGCAGTTAGCTGAAAACATGGCTATTCGTGGCATTCAGTACAATCCAGATCCTAATGCCGAAGGTATGATGAACTGGCCACAAATCCTAAAAGATTTAACGGTAAAAGCGCGTGTTGCAGAAGTGGTTCGTACAACCAAAGAGACGGACATTAAGGTTGCTGTAAATCTCGATGAGACAGGCGGTAATAAGATTGATACAGGGATGGGTTTCTTCGACCACATGCTGGATCAAATCGCGACACACGGCGGTTTCCAAATGAACCTTTCGGTGAAAGGTGACCTGCACATTGATGATCACCACACAGTCGAAGACACAGCACTGGCTCTTGGTCAGGCTCTAAAAGATGCACTGGGTGACAAGCGTGGCATTGGTCGATTTGGCTTTAGCCTACCAATGGATGAGTGTCTGGCACAGTGTGCGTTAGACCTATCCGGTCGTCCGTACCTAAAGTTCGATGCGAAGTTCAGCCGTGAGCAAGTAGGCGATCTTTCGACTGAGATGGTGGTTCACTTTTTCCGCTCACTAACCGATACATTAGCGTGTACGCTTCACCTATCTTCAGCAGGTGATAACGATCACCACATCATTGAAAGCTTGTTTAAAGCATTCGGTCGTACTCTACGCCAAGCGATTAAAGTTGAAGGCAACGAGTTACCGAGCAGCAAAGGCGTACTGTAAGGAATGAACATGAAAGAGCAGAAAGTTGTCATCATCGATACTGGTTGTGCCAATGTTTCGTCGGTAAAGTTTGCCATTGAACGCCTTGGTTATGCCGTAGAGATCTCGAAAGATCCTGCTGTCGTTCTGGCTGCAGATAAACTGTTTTTGCCGGGCGTGGGCACCGCAAGTGAAGCGATGAAAAACCTTGCTGAGCGCGATCTAATTTCTCTGGTTAAACAGGTTGAAAAGCCACTGCTTGGTATCTGTTTGGGTATGCAGTTGCTAGGTAAACTTTCGCAAGAGAAAGGCCAAAAAGCCGATGAGCTAGTCGAGTGTCTAGGTCTATGTGACGGTGAAGTTCGCCTAATGAATACTGGTGATTTACCGCTTCCCCACATGGGCTGGAATACAGTGAAATCAACGCCGGAACATCCACTGTTTAAAGGCATCGAAGAGGGTGAGTACTTCTACTTCGTACACAGCTTTGCAATGCCGGTTGGTGATTACACCATCGCACAGTGCGAATATGGAAACCCATTTACCGCAGCGGTTCAAAGCGGTAACTATTACGGTGTTCAGTTCCACCCAGAGCGTTCTTCAAAAGCAGGCTCTAAACTGATTCAGAATTTCTTGGAATTGTAATAAAGGATTAGGCAGTGTCTAACGCTGCCATAAAAGGAATGTAAATGATTATTCCCGCATTAGATTTAATTGAAGGCCAAGTTGTTCGCTTATTCCAAGGCGACTACGGCCAAGTAACAGAATACAAAGTTGATCCAGCAGAACAGTTCAATCTGTATCACCAAGCGGGTGCTAACTGGCTTCACCTTGTTGATCTTACAGGCGCTAAAGACACAACCGCACGCCAACTTGACCTGATTGCTAAGTTGTTGGCTAGCACACCGGCCAACATCCAGATTGGCGGTGGTGTACGTAATGAACAAGACGTTGTCGATCTACTGGAAGCTGGTGCTCAACGCGTGGTTGTTGGCTCAACAGCAGTAAAACAGCCTGAACTTGTTAAAGGTTGGATGGAAAAGTATGGTGCCGAAAAAATCGTACTTGCTTTGGATATCAACATTGATGAAAACGGCACTCGTAAAGTCGCGATTTCGGGCTGGCAAGAAGATTCAGGTGTAACGATTGAAGCACTGATTGAAGACTACCTGACGGTCGGTTTGAAACACGTTCTGTGCACTGATATATCACGTGACGGTACGCTGGAAGGTTCTAACGTTGAGCTTTATGTTGATCTTTGTAAACAGTACCCACAAGTTCAGTTCCAATCATCAGGTGGTATTGGCAGTCTAGCTGATATCGAAGCTCTTAAAGGCAGTGGAGTCGCTGGCGTCATTGTTGGCCGCGCACTTCTTGATGGCAAGTTCACTGCAGAGGAGGCGTTTGCATGCTGGCAAAGCGAATAATCCCTTGTTTAGACGTTCGTGATGGACAAGTAGTAAAAGGCGTTCAATTCCGTAACCACGAGATCATTGGAGACATTGTTCCTCTAGCACAGCGTTATGCGGAAGAGGGTGCAGATGAACTGGTTTTTTACGATATTACTGCATCGAGTGATGGGCGTGTCGTCGACAAAAGTTGGGTAAAGCGTGTAGCAGAAGTGATTGATATTCCTTTCTGTGTTGCTGGTGGGATCAAATCAGCAGAAGATGCAGCACGCATTCTTGAGTTTGGTGCAGACAAAGTATCGATTAACTCTCCTGCATTGGCGAACCCACAACTGATTACCGACTTAGCCGATAAGTTTGGTGTTCAATGTATCGTCGTGGGTATCGATTCTTACTACGATAAAGAAACCGGTAAGTACCAGGTTTATCAATTCACGGGCGACGAAGCACGTACTAAAGCAACTCAGTGGGAAACCAAAGATTGGGTGCAGGAAGTGCAGAAGCGTGGCGCAGGTGAAATCGTACTTAACATGATGAACCAAGACGGCGTGCGCAACGGTTACGATTTAGAGCAGCTGAATATGGTTCGTGAAGTGTGTAAGGTACCGCTGATTGCGTCGGGTGGCGCTGGTGCCATGGAGCACTTTGCAGAAGCGTACAACAGAACCAACGTGGATGGAGCGCTTGCCGCTTCTGTATTCCACAAGCAAGTCATCAATATTGGTGAACTGAAGCAATATCTAAAACAACAAGGTGTAGAGGTGCGTCTATGAGTTTCGCAGCGACGGAAGTAAATACGCTGGCTGAACGTATCAATTGGGATAAGGTGGACGGTCTCGTTCCTGCAATCGTACAAGATTTTCAGTCAAGCCAAGTGCTAATGATGGGTTACATGAACCAAGACGCTCTGGCTAAAACGGGTGAAACGGGTCAGGTGACCTTCTTCTCACGTACGAAAGAGCGTCTGTGGACTAAAGGTGAGACGTCAGGCAATGTTCTACAACTGGTGAACATGTCACTGGATTGCGACAACGATACCTTGTTAGTCAAAGTGAACCCAATCGGTCCAACTTGCCACCTTGGAAATACCACTTGTTGGGATGTGGACCCGCAAGAAGAGACACAGATGGTGTGGCTTCATCAACTTGAGCAGCTATTGGCTGCCCGCAAGGACGCAGACCCTGAATCTTCTTATACTGCCAGCCTATATGCCCGTGGCACCAAGCGTATTTCGCAAAAAGTGGGCGAAGAGGGCGTTGAAGTCGCGCTTGCGGCGACGTCGGGCGATAAGGCGGAGTTAGTTTGTGAATCGGCGGATTTGATTTACCACCTAATGGTTCTGCTTCAAGATCAAGGTCTATCGATGAATGACGTAGTCAACAAGCTAAAAGAACGTCATAAATAATCGATGGTTTGACATATCGAACTAAACAAAAGCCCCTTAAACATAATGTTTACGGGGCTTTTAAGTTTCTAGTCTATTACTTAGCTTTATAAGTGGTTAAATCTTTTTATTCCGAGGAGCCTAAGCGACATCAGGAATCTCTTTCAGCAATCTAATCACTTTTTCTAGGTATTAGCCACAGCACTTCTTGTACTTCTTACCACTGCCGCAAATACACGGGTCGTTACGGCCAATCTTAAAGCTTTCTACGGTTTGGTTGAGGCGAGAGTCAATCGCCGGCTCAGATTGCTTCTGTTCTGGAAACTCACCATCGATATAGAACCAAAGGCCATTTTCTCGAACGAAGCGCGAGCGTTCATGCATGCAATACTGCGCACCTTCCTCATTGAAATAAGCTTTAAACTCAACGAAACCTTCCTCACTATTAGCGCCCGGCTGCGCATTAACCACTTCAAGTCCAGCCCAATCGCTGTTAATAGATTCGGCAATGCCTTCACGTTGTGCTTCAGCATTACAACTAGGGTGGTAGGTTTGGACTACATAATCGACTAAGCCGAGTACATGAGCGCTGTATCGCGAACGCATCAGCTGTTCTGGGGTTACAACATTGTGATGGTCTTTATGCGCTACTTCACAGCACATAGCGTAGCTCTGTTTGCTACCGCAAGGGCATTGAGACATTTATCTTATCCTATAAAAATGGCCTCTACGAAGAGGCCATTAATCTTGTCTACATGAACATTGTTGTTAGTTTAACAAAACTCAATGAGGTGATATACCCTTATGTCGTTGCTGGCGATAGCAGCTCTTGTGCCCATTGAGTTGCTTCGTCATAAGTTTGACCTAGTTGATCTTCTGTTAGCTTTAATAATTTACAAATGCGGGTCGCTTCATCCCAGCGAGCTTGTTCATAGGCAACAACCATAGCGAGTACCGCGCCAAGCACGCCTTTGCGATTTATCAGCGCCTGCTTGATCTCCTCATCAATCGGAACTGCATTCAGCACTTCTTGTAGAGGCTGGTCGAGCAGGGAATCGAGAAGAGAAAACATTCCGGTTAGAAAAGCTTGTCCAGGCTCTTCTTTAACACGCATCTTATCGATCAGTAACTCACATTGTCGAGCTCGAATGACAGCCAAGCCGTATAGCGAATCAGGTTTATCTTCTTTAGCTGATGCTATCGCGACTAAAGAGACGAACTTACGCAGCTTTTGTTCACCTAGATACACCAGCGCTTGTCGGAAGGAGCGAATGGTTGTCGCAGCACTGCCGGCAGAGTTAACGTAAGTCAATAACTTATAAGACAAGGTAACATCTAAAGTAATCAGACGTTCGACCTCATTGAAATCGATCGGCTCATTAGCGATCTCTTTGCACAATTGAATTGTGGTTAAAAATGCAGGGTTCAATGCGCGCGTTTGAATCATCTCAGGTTTACTAAAAAAGTAACCTTGGAAGTAACTGAAACCGGCCGCTTTCGCTTGTTCGTACTCTTCGTGTGTTTCGACTTTTTCAGCGAGAAATTTAATGTCAAGATCGCGCATTGTGCTCATGAACATCGAAGCTTTCTCAATAGGGACAAGTCGGATATCAAACTTAATGATTGAGACGTAAGGGAGAAAACGCTTCCACGCTTTGGTCGGTACGAAGTCATCCAAAGCGATGGTATAGCCCGCGTCATAGATGGTTTTGATTGCTTCTAACAGCTCATCTGTCGGCTCACAGTCTTCAAGAACCTCAACGACCAAACTCTCTTTTGGAAAGAGTGTTGGTACAAGGTTGATTAAGCTGGTATATGGGAAATTAACAAAACCTAATTTATCCCCTAACGTATTGTAGTGGGTAGACAAAAAATGGTCTGACAGTAAGCGACTGGTAGCAAGCTCAGGCTCGACCTCTGGAAAGGTATTCTTAGGGCCGTCTCTAAAAAGTAACTCGTAACCTAAGGTTTTTTTATCAATATCAAGTATTGGCTGGCGTGCTACGTATGAATATTTCACTTAGTATTGCGTTCGGTTTAGTTTTGATAGTGTGATGATATCTAATTCTGAGGAAATTACCATACACAATCATAGAAAGTACAACCCATCATGGTAAAGCTTATGAAATAATAAGATTATGTATGAAATCGGTTGCTAAACTGTCTCGATTGCAGCTCAAATCCATCTGGTTTCATTACCAAAACAGAACCTTGCGTATACCAATCACCTAGCACAACTCGAGTCTGAACTTGATTATCAGCGTTTTCAAAGCGATGTACATTCGGGCGGTGAGTGTGGCCATGAATCATCAGGTCTACCTGATTATCTTTCATTACTTTCTCGACTTCGGATTGGGTGACATCCATGATATCGAGTGACTTCGTCTGTTTGTCGTCTTTGATATCTGACTGCACTTTGGCAACAATCTTCTTTTTAATGAAGAAGGGAATTCGGTTGAATATCCATTGTAACCAAGGCTGGTGGACTTTTTCTCTGAATGCGAGGTATTTAACATCCTCAGTGCAAAGTGTGTCGCCGTGGAGAACCACCGCTTTTTGACCATAAATATCTATCACTTCGACTTCTTCGAGAAGTTGTACACCTGTTTGCTTGGCGAAACGCTTGCCGACTAAAAAGTCGCGATTACCCTGAGTAAAGTAGCAAGGTACACCGTGAGCAACCAAGTCGACAAACGCCTGACGAATCGATTGTGCAAAGTCGCTGGTATCATCATCTCCAATCCAAAACTCAAACAGGTCTCCCAACACATAGAGTGCATCGGCTTCTACAGCTTCATTCTTCATGAACGTTAAAAAACACTCGGTTATGTCTGGTCGAGAAGGGGTAAGGTGCAGGTCTGAAATAAAATATGTTTTCATACAGTTTTAAAAAAAGGGAGCGAGTGCTCCCTTGTCCTAATTATTGATGTATCAATGGTGAATACGAATCGAAGGCTAAATTAAGCTTCGATTGTTGTACCAGTGATGATCACTTCTTCTAGTGGTACGTCTTGGTGCATACCCATAGAGCCAGTGCTAACACCTTTAATTTGGTTTACTACGTCCATGCCTTCAACTACTTCAGCGAATACACAGTAACCCCAACCATCTAGGCTTTCGCTACGGAAATCTAGGAATTTGTTGTCGTTAACGTTGATGAAGAACTGAGAGCTTGCAGAGTGCGGTTCCATTGTACGAGCCATTGCTAACGTACCGACTTTGTTGCTTAGGCCGTTATTTGCTTCGTTCTTGATTGTCGCGCGAGTTGCTTTCTCTTTAAGGCCAGAAGTCATGCCGCCGCCTTGAATCATGAAACCATCGATAACACGGTGGAATAGTGTGTTGTCGTAGAAACCGTCACGGCAATACTGTAGGAAGTTTGCGCTTGTTTCTGGTGCTTTTTCTTCGTTTAGTTGAACTTTGATGTCACCAAAATTTGTGTGAAGGATGATCATGATTGTTACCTTACTGTCTTTTTTAATATGAAAAGCGATTCTAGCCTAGTTTGATTGAGTTTCAAAACACGAAATCATCAATGGATAACAAGGAGTTTAGTTGATTCGACGGTGAAAGGTATTACCTAATAACTAATGACTTGTTATACTGCGAGTCTTATTTCGATTCATCCACAATATAGATAGAGATCATGTTGAAGATATATAACACACTCACAAGACAGAAAGAGGAATTCAAACCAATTACAGCTGGCAAAGTCGGCATGTATGTCTGTGGGGTAACCATTTACGATCTCTGTCACATCGGTCATGGCCGTACCTTCGTCTCTTTTGACGTTGTGTCTCGTTACTTACGTTACCTTGGTTATGACCTAACATTTGTTCGTAATATCACAGATATCGATGACAAAATCATCAAGCGTGCAAACGAAAATGGCGAATCTTGTGACTCGCTAACAGAACGTCTAATCGGCGAAATGCACGCAGACTTTGATGCGCTAAATATGAAGCGTCCTGATGTTGAGCCTCGTGCGACAGAGTTCATCACTGAAATCATCGAGTTGGTTGAAACCTTGATTGCTCGTGGTTTCGCGTACGTAGCGAGCAACGGTGACGTAATGTTTGAGGTTAAGAAGTTTGACGAATACGGCAAACTATCTAAGCAAGACCTTGATCAGCTGCAAGCGGGTGCTCGTGTTGATATTGAGTCAGCAAAACGCAGCCCACTAGACTTTGTTCTTTGGAAGATGTCTAAGCCGGGTGAACCAACATGGGAATCACCATGGGGCCCAGGCCGACCAGGTTGGCACATTGAGTGTTCTGCAATGAACTCTTCCATTCTAGGCAATCACTTCGACATTCACGGTGGTGGCTCGGATCTACAGTTCCCACACCACGAGAACGAAATTGCGCAATCTTGCTGTGCACACGGCACCGACTATGTAAACACATGGATGCACAGTGGTATGGTAATGGTCGACAAAGAGAAGATGTCTAAATCTCTAGGTAACTTCTTTACGATTCGTGACGTTCTAGGTCACTACGATGCAGAAACAGTACGTTACTTCCTAATGTCTGGTCACTACCGCAGCCAGCTAAACTACAGTGAAGATAACCTTAACCAAGCACGTTCAGCACTAGAGCGTTTATACACGTCTCTGCGTGGTCTTGACCTAACCGTTGCGCCTGCAGGTGGTGAAGAGTATGTGACTCGCTTTACAACCGCGATGAACGACGACTTCAATACGCCAGAAGCTTACTCAGTACTGTTCGACATGGCACGTGAAGTTAACCGCCTGAAGACAGAAAACCTAGAGAAAGCAAGCGAGCTTGGTGCGCTGATGCGCGAACTGGCTGATGTGATCGGTATCCTTCACCAAGAGCCTGAGTCTTTCCTTCAAGGTGGTACTGGCGATGATGACGAAGTTGCTGAAATCGAAGCTCTGATTAAACTGCGTAACGATTCTCGTGCTTCGAAAGATTGGGCTAATGCCGACCTTGCTCGTGATAAATTAAACGAATTAGGTATTATCTTAGAAGACGGCCCAGAAGGCACAACTTGGCGTCGTAAGTAATCTTATAAAAAGGGCTGATTTTCAGCCCTTTTTTCTAGCAAAAATTCTCTAATTTCATCTTTTCTATATTCAACTTTATTAAACAGGAATATTTCTGTGGCTCAGATGTATTTTTATTACTCTGCGATGAACGCGGGTAAATCAACAACGCTCTTACAGTCTTCTTTTAATTACCAAGAGCGTGGAATGACTCCCGTAATCTTCACTGCGGCGTTAGATGACCGTTATGGTGTTGGAAAAGTGAGCTCACGTATCGGGCTACAATCGGAAGCGCAACTGTTCAAAGCGGATACGGATCTATTCCAAGCTATCATGGCACTGAACGAAGAAGAAAAGCGCCACTGTGTTCTGATTGATGAGTGTCAGTTCCTATCGAAAGAGCAGGTTTATCAATTGACTGAGGTAGTGGATAAACTGCACATTCCTGTGCTGTGTTATGGTTTAAGAACCGACTTCCTTGGTGAGCTATTTGAAGGCAGTAAATACCTACTGTCTTGGGCAGATAAATTGGTTGAGCTTAAAACTATTTGTCATTGTGGTCGTAAAGCAAATATGGTGATTCGCACTGACGAACATGGTGTGGCGATTGCAGAAGGAGATCAGGTTGCGATTGGTGGCAACGATAAATACGTCTCTGTGTGTCGTTTGCACTACAAAGAAGCGCTGGGTAAATAGTCCCAATTGAACGAACAAAACGGTGGCTCTCAAAGCCACCGTTTTTTATGTCTAAAGCAATCTGTCTAATCATGATTAAGCTTCAAATCCCACTCTTTTAAGCTGCTGATAGGCTAACTCTACGTCTTCTGGGATCGGAAGAGCGATTTGAAAACCTAATCTTGGGTATGCTTTGATCCGCTCGAAATCTGCGATTAATGCGCCTAACACCATCTCCAAGGGTATCTCTTCATTATAGTACTCTACCCAGTGTTGCCTTTGAGATGTCACTGTAATCTGTGCGTCTTTATCCGGCCACTGCTGTTTGAAGGTGGCATAGGTTCGCTTCTCCATAAATGGCTTCTGAACCAAGGTTAGTTGTTTAGGAATCTCCCCTAAATTCTTAAGTAATTCATAGGTAAAACGTACATTTTCGCCAGTATTACTTGCTTGCGTTTCGACGATAATTGCGGAACCGGGAACACCACAGTCGCGAGCGATGGTGGCAAAGGTTTCTGCTTCGCTTTGATTGAACTGACCTTCGGTGAATCGTCCTACACCTCCAGAAAAAACGATATAGGGAGCTATCCCTTGCTTGAAGAGTTGTGCAGCGTATTCAGCGACTCGAGTGTCGTTGCTACATAAAACAAAGATACAATCAGACGGTGATGGTGTATCACCAACCTGCATATAATCCCATAAAATATCAATAGCTCGGTGTAGTTTAGTCATCAAGTGCATCCAAGGTAGAGTTATATTTGAATGAGAAACCTAAGCTAGAAATTTTCTCTGACGAGACTTTTTTATCCGGTGTATCGACAATTGGGGGTAAGGGCTCTTTGCTGTTCGCACTTTTCAACGCTGCGGCATAGAATTCAGCTTTACTGACGGTATTAGGGGTTGTGACATTGACCACTTCATTGTGGAGTTGCGTGATTGCGAAATCGACACCACGAATTGCATCATCTAGGTGCAGCATATTGGCTGGCGCTTGAGTGCTTACTTGTTTTAACTTGCTAGCAAAGCGAGAAGGGTGGCGATTGGGACCAATCAATCCACTAAAGCGTAGCACAGTGTAATCAATGCCTGAGTCGATAACAGATTGCTCAGCCGTCAGCATGATCTTAGCGTTGTCAGAAAATGGATAAGTTGACGAGTTATTTGCGGTCAATAGCGACGCGTCACTCTCATGAATGGTGCCAGGCTTCTCAGGATACACCGTGGTAGAGCTCACCATAATCAGCTTCTTTATATTCGCTTTTTGGCTCGCTTCTACTAGCTGCTGCCAATGGCGAGCGTAATCTTTTCCTGCGCCCTTTCTAAATCCCGGTGGGAAACTACCTATTACTATCTCAATGTTATTTTCAAGAAGCAGAGAATAGAGCTGAGATACGTTATCCGCATTTTCACTAAAGGAAAATTCGACCCCGGATATTTGTTGCTGTTTAAGCTCTTCCACACCTATGGGGCTTGTCTTTGTTGCGACAACGCTGTGTCCGTGACGGCCTAGATGATCCGCTAAAGGGGCGCCAACCCAACCCGCTCCTAGGACTAGTATAGATGCCATAAATTCCTCACTTCCTTTACTGATATCGTCGGGTGACTCGACCTTACAATCTGTCTGAATCCCTTCTTTAAGCCTAACAAACCTTTATAAAAAAATGAAAATCCCATAAATGAAAAAACTCCATTGCCGAAGCGAATGGAGTTCTTAGAGATATGATGTTTATTTTAGGATACGAAGCAGCTTGTCAGCACGCTCTGCGGTTTCAATACCCTCATCGGTGAGGTATCCACCGTCTGGCTGAGTACAAAGGCCCTTGGCGAACAAGCGTTGTACCGCTTCTTTCATTTCAGAAGAAGCGTCTTGATGCACCTTAATGCCGGTCGCGGCACTGCTTACATCAAACTGAAGAAGAAGGTTTAAATCTGCAATGTGTTCAGTAGTGTACTTCATAATTGACCTATTAATTTTAATGTCTTCTGTTTTCACAATAGTGCGCAATGATAGTGCAGGCAATAGGAAATCAAGAGAATTGATAACTGATACCAAATTGGGTATTTAATCAACGCATAGCTTGATATATTGAATTAAATTGGCTGAATTACATTCATTTAAGCAATGGGTGATGTTCATTTTTAGACGCTTATAATATATTGGACTAACAAAAATCTAATAGCACCGAATTGGTGTGAATTATATAAAAAGGAAAAGGTCAGTGAGAGCCAAGAAGATAGCTTTAGTGGTGGGTATGCTATTGGGTGTTGCTGGGTGTCAGAGCACGCCAGCAGGTCAAAGTGATACGAGCCAAGCAACGAATAAGGATGTTCAAGCGTCCAGTGAAGTACGTTTGTTTGATTCAATTCAAACAACCTACACTGAATGGGAAACTAAGCTAGAAGCGCACTCACAATACGCACTGTATGCACCTGAAAACTACAAAGAGTTGTTGGGAGCTTGGTCGGACGCGCAAGAGATTTATGCAGATATCGTTAAAGATCAAACATTGATTGCAGACAGTTATTCAATCTTCTCAAGTCAGACGTACGCTCAGGCGTTTGATGAGAAAATTGAAACGGTGAAGTCCAACTACGAATCGATCCTACTATTAAAAGACAAAGCAGACCAAGTACTGGCAGACTCCATTGCGCAGATGGATTATTTGAAGCTACTCGGTGCAGATACCATGTTTAAGTCGAATTACAAACGACTGCATTCAGAGTATCAAGAGTTGTTCAATTATGTATTAGTTGATGAGTTGGAAGACGCTCAAGAAGCACAGGTTGAGTTTTTGAATAATGCCCGTGTACTTGAAGTGAAAGTTGCACATAAAAAATACATTGTTCCTCTAAAAGAGAAGTTAGAGCTGTTAGAAGACGAAGATTTTCATGAAGTGGTGCCACTCACTTTTGCCAAAGCAACTTCACAAATTGAACTCGCAGAAAGCAAAGTAAAGGCCACTCCGCGTGAGAAGTCGATCATCCAAGATGCAATCTCAGCCGCAGAGTTTGAGCTGAACCATGTTCGCAGTGTCGCTCATGAAGTGAAATTGCTCGCGAGTATTAAAGATGACAAGTTTGAACAAGCGGTCTTGAATGCTGAAAATCAGTTACTCAATATTTCGAAAGCGGTTAATGAACAAGATTATCGTGATGTTGGTTTACGTCTTCAATCAGAGAAGATTGTTGCGAGCATTAAAAAACTAAAGAGTTCAGATTTAACGTCTGAACTTACTCAAGAGATTGAATCTCTAACGGCAAAGCTGGCCAAGTTAGAAACTGAAAACCAACGCCAGGCACAGCAGCTTATTGATGCGAGTAAGCAGAGTGAGTTACTGACAAAGCAGGTTTCAAAAAGCGATGCTCATATCAAGAGTTTGGAAGACTTGGTCTCGAGCTTGAAATTGCAAGCGAGTGGAGTTTCAACTGAGCCAGTGGCACAACCAGCGGTTGAAGCTGTAACTGCGCCGGCAGCCGACGAAGCTGCATCAAAGGTTGAAACTGTCGCAGAAATTGAAAACTCGTAGCGACCAACAAATACAGTTGTACCCAATCCTAAAAGCGCCCTCGGGCGCTTTTTTACTTTCTATTGATCTGCGTCAAAATTTTCCTTTCGGAGGAGGCTAGGTATCGAATTAGCGCATAGTATTTTTATTCATCTTTGTTTAAGTAATTGAATTTAAAATATTTATTATATTGTTGAGTTTTTTCTGAGAATTGAATGGTGACTTCCGGCTAATCCTAAAGTCGTATGTTTTTCTCCAAATCCTATCTGTTTTTTGAATGAGAGCTGGATCACGATAATTCACGTTAAAATTAGCACTTGAAATACAAAATAAAAGAGAGGATTATCGCGCTCCCGACGACATGTTTCAAAATGTAAACAACCATGAACCTAAATCAATTTGACTCATTATTACCGCCCCAAATGGCTGAGCGCGCTGCAGATATCGGCGTAGGTAAAGCAACTAAAGATCCAATTAAATCTTTCCTATTGGCAATCTCTGCTGGTATTCATATTGGTATCGCCTTTGTGTTCTATACCATAGTCACGACAGGAGCAGGTGACTTGCCTTGGGGTATTACTCGCTTAATTGGTGGTCTTGCCTTTAGTTTGGGGCTTATTTTAGTGGTCGTAACCGGTGGTGAACTGTTCACCAGCTCAGTACTGACGTTAGTTGCGAGAGCAAGTGGTAAGATTTCATGGGCAATCTTAATTAAAAACTGGGCGACAGTGTATATCGGTAACCTGATTGGTGCCTTGTTGCTGGTGGCTTGTATGCTTTTGACTAAACAATACATGTTTGATCATGGTCAGGTAGGTTTAAATGCAATGGCCATTTCTCAACACAAGCTTCACCATGATTTTATTCAAGCCGTAGCGCTAGGCATCATGTGTAATGTCCTTGTGTGTATTGCCGTATGGATGACATTTAGTGGCCGCACTCTGACAGACAAAATTGCCGTTATGATTCTACCTGTGGCGATGTTTGTGTCGGCGGGCTTTGAGCACTGCATTGCGAACATGTTTCAAGTCCCTTTGGCTATCGGTATCAAAACATTTGCACCAGCTGAATTTTGGACGATGACTGGAGCGAACCCAGCCGATTACGTTGACCTAAATATGATGGATTTTTTAGTCAATAACCTACTGCCTGTGACAATCGGTAATATTATCGGTGGTGGTATTTTTGTCGGTATGTGGTACTGGTTAATTTATCTGCGCGACTGATTTTGTCTCTCTTAATCACGGTTTCTTACGGCTCACTTCGGTGAGCCGTTTTTTATTGTGGACAAACAAACTAGCTAGCGGAGTGCCGACGTCGCCCAAAATAACATCCATTTGGTAACGTACCTCTATATATCCTTGAAAAGGGGAGAAATGCACTCATTTGGAGAGTTGACAAGCCGAATCTAGTAGGGGCAACCTGATTAGATTTGGTTATCCACAATTTCTGTGGATAACCTGTCTTAAACTCCGTGAGTAACCCAATTGATAAGGATCAAAAGGGTGATCAAGTATTATTTTTGATCGTCGCTTTTACGCGTCCCTCTTTCGTGAGGGTGGTTTTAAGCGACAGACTTAAGGCTACTGCAAGTGAAGTGCTCATCATAATGAAGATAGCGAGCATGATCATCAGTTGATACTTGATGGCAATCATAGGAGAAGCGCCTCCTAAAATTTGGCCTGTCATCATACCTGGAAGGGTCACAAGTCCTATTGTTGCCATAGAGGCCATGATCGGAGACATGGCCTTTCGCATTGCATTTCGAACAAATGGCGCTGACGCGTAGGTAGGAGACGCTCCTAGCGCGATTGCAGCTTCATATTCCGACTTCTGAGTTTCAAAGGCACCGAATAAGTTTTGTAGCGCCACAATATTACTGCTCAAACTATTGCCAAGCAGCATTCCTGCAATGGGTATCAAATACTGTGCACCAAATAAAGGTGTTGGCTTGATGATATAGAAACAGATGAAAAGTACGATAGGAATGCAGGTAATGGACAGTCCGGTTGCGATGGGTAATAAGAGCAGCTTTCTTGGTAGCTTTGCCTTTTCAACAATTGAACTAGCACCGACGACTATCATGATGCTTAACCAAAGAAGGTTGATCCACACACTGTCGAGTCCAAATAGATACTCAAGGTACAAGCCTACGAGAAATAGCTGAACAGCCATTCGCACAATACTGATGCTGGCTTCTTTTGCGAGTCCGAGTTTGAAGTGGTGATTGATGCCAATGGGAAGGATCAGTAGTGAACTAAAGAGTAATAGCTGCCACCATGAGATATCAATAACGTCTTGCATAAAGCTTCCTTATCTAGTCCCTCTATATTATCTAAAACTCCGCTCGATTTCATTTTCTGCCAATGAGATGTTGGTGCGTTTTTGCAGCAAAAATTTAACAAATATGGCACATAAATCTCGCTGTTTGCGTCTAATTTGGCTACTACTTAGTAGGTAAAAGGTTACAAGTGGTTACTTGTTTGTTGGGTTTTTGTGTTGATTTAACAATTGATTAATCTGCTTAATTCTTCACATTTGTTAATACTTTTTAATATGTTTCTTTAACTGAAAACAACTCTGGATGAGCTCAAAAAAGTATTGATTAGCAAGGGCTAAGAGCATTGATTTGATTGAACCCTACTTTAAGTGTGGTCTAAAATTTGTTGCTAGATACTGATGAACTTTAGCCCCTTAGAATGGGCTTATCGAAATTACTAAATACAAAATAGGCAAAATGTATGAGTGATGTTAATAAAATTGAAACCGGCGAAAAGCGCTCGTTGGAGTGGAAGTCATTCCTCTTCATCGCAGTGGTTCTCTTTCCTCTGTTGAGTGTTGCTTTTGTAGGTGGCTACGGCTTCCTAGTTTGGGCGCTTCAAGTGTTCGTATTTGGACCTCCAGGTGCTCATGGCGGCATGTAATGCCCTCACACAACAACATTTTTTAGAACAGATATTTAAGAGAGCTAATCATGAAGTCATTTTTAGTTAAACTGTGGCGCACAATGACACGCCCTGCAGTACACATCAGCCTTGGTGTACTAACCATGGGTGGTTTTATCGCGGGTGTTATCTTCTGGGGTGGTTTCAACACTGCATTAGAAGCAACTAACACGGAAGAATTTTGTATCAGCTGTCACACCATGCGTGACAACGTATACGTAGAACTGCAAGACACGGTTCACTGGAAAAACACATCTGGTGTTCGTGCAACGTGTCCAGACTGTCACGTTCCTCACGAATGGACTGCTAAAATCGCGCGTAAGATGCAAGCATCTAAAGAAGTATTCGCACAAGTTTTCGGTGACCTAGATACACCTGAAAAATTCGAAGCACGTCGTATCGAGTTAGCAAAACACGAATGGGATCGTTTCTCTGCAAACAAATCTCTAGAGTGTAAAAACTGTCACAACTACGACTCAATGGATTTCGAAAACATGCGTCCAACTGCGCGTATTCAAATGAAGAATGCAGCAGAGCGTGATCAAAGCTGTGTTGACTGTCACAAAGGTATCGCGCACAACCTTCCACTTGATATGGAATCAGCGAGCGGTATCGTTGGTGAGCTTGAGCAAGTTGCAGGCAGCACTTCTTACGCGAACGGTTCTGACGTGATCTCAATCCGTCACCTACCAATGTACACAGACGAGACAGCAACCGTTGAAGCCGGTCTACTAAGCCCAGCAAGTAAAGTTGCAGTGATCGACGAAAAAGGTGACATGATCAAGGTTCAGATCGACGGCTGGCGTAAAGCGAAAGGCTTTGGTCGTGTAATCCAAGAAGACTTCGGTATGAACATCTCTACCGCAATCTTGACCAAAGAAGTGTCTCAAAGCGACGTTATCACTGTTGGTGAGAAGAAAGAAGACGAGCTAACGGGTCTTCCATGGGAAGAAGTTAACCTAGCACTGTGGATGAAGAAAGAGTCTATGGTTGATAACTTCGATCCAATCTGGAATGCAGCAGGTCAGGCTTACCAGTCTAACTGTTCAACGTGTCACTCACAGCCAGACGAAGCGCACTTCAGTGCTAACGGTTGGGTAGGCATGCTAGACGGTATGATCGCATTCGTTAACTTCGACACTGATACAGAAGCACTTGTTCTTAAGTATCTACAGAAGCACTCATCAGATTTTTCTGAAGGCCATCACTAATAAGACGTCAATTGGAGTAACACAATGGCAATTACAAGAAGAAGTTTTCTGAAAGGTGTCGCGACAACAGGTGCGGCATCAGTTATGGGCCCAAGCCTATTAGTGTCGGCTTCTGCATCTGCAGCAGAAACAGACGGCACGTGGAAAGTCTCAGGTTCTCACTGGGGTGCATTCCGTGCACGTGTTTACGCTGGTAAGGTTCAAGAGATCAAGCCACTAGAAATTGATAAACACCCAACAGAGATGTTGAAGGGTATCAAAGGCATTATCTACAGCCCATCACGTGTGCGTTACCCTATGGTTCGCCTAGACTGGCTGAAAAAGCACAAGTACAGCGCAGATACACGTGGTAACAACCGCTTTATCCGTGTGACTTGGGACGAGGCACTCGATCTTGTTTACCGCGAGCTAGAGCGCGTACAGAAAGATTACGGCCCATGGGCGCTTCACACAGGTCAAACTGGTTGGAGACAAACAGGTCAGTTCCACAGCTGTACTAACCACATGCAACGTGCAATGGCACTTCACGGCTACTCTGTGAAGAAGATTGGTGACTACTCAACAGGTGCTGGTCAAACAATCATGCCTTACGTGCTAGGTTCTACAGAAGTTTATGCACAAGGTACATCTTGGGAACTTATCCTAGAAAACAGTGACAACATTATCCTTTGGGGTAACGATCCAGTTAAGAACCTTCAAGTCGGTTGGACGTGTGAGACTCACGAGTCTTTCGCATACCTAGAACAACTGAAAGAAAAAGTTGCTAACAAAGAGATCAACGTTGTTTCTGTTGACCCTGTGAAAAACAAAACAGGTCGTTACCTAGAAAACGAGCAGTTCTACATTAACCCACAAACTGACGTGGCGTTCATGCTGGGTGTTGCTCACGTGCTTTACAATGAAGGCCTATACGACAAGAAGTTCATCGAGACTTACTGTCTAGGTTTTGAAGACTTCATTAAGTACGTTCAAGGTGAGACGAAAGACAAAGTTGAGAAGACGCCTGAGTGGGCTTCTGCTATCTGTGGCGCAAGTGCGGACTCAATCCGTGACTTCGCTAAGATGCTAGTTAACGGTCGTACACAGATTCTTGTAGGTTGGAGTATTCAGCGTCAACAGCACGGTGAGCAACCTTACTGGATGTGTGCAGTTATTGCAGCAATGGTTGGTCAAATTGGTCTACCTGGCGGTGGTATCTCTTACGGTCACCACTACTCTGGTATCGGTGTATCATCAACGGGCTTCTCAGCTCCGGGTTCATTCCCGCTAAACATCGACCAAGGTCAGAAGCCGAAGTACACGAACACAGATTACAACGGTTACAGCCGCGTAATCCCAGTTGCTCGTTGGGTTGATAGCTTGCTAGAGCCAGGTAAGAAGATCAAAGCGAATGGTTCAACGGTAACACTGCCAGATATCAAGATGATGGTATTCAGTGGTAACAACCCGTGGCACCACCACCAAGATCGCAACAAGATGCGTAAAGCGTTCAAGAGCCTGCAAACTGTTGTTGCAGTCGACTTTACTTGGACAGCAACGTGTCGCCACTCTGATATCGTGCTTCCAGCATGTACTCAGTGGGAGCGTAATGATATTGATGGTTACGGTGCGTACTCTGGTCGTGGTTTGATCGCGATGCATAAACTAGTGGACCCTCTGTTCCAATCTAAGACTGACTTCGAAATCATGTCTAGCTTAACTAAGCGTTGGGGTCGTTACGACGATTACACGCGTGGTATGGATGAAATGCAGTGGATTAAGTCTTTGTATGATGAGTGTCGCGCGGCAAACGAAGGCAGCTTCGAAATGCCAGAGTTTGATGAGTTCTGGGAGAAAGGTTTCCTAGACTTCGGTAAAGGTAAGCCATGGACTCGTCACGCTTCATTCCGTGAAGACCCAGAGATCAATGCACTAGGTACACCTTCTGGTTTCATTGAAATCACAAGCCGTACAGTAGGCAACATGGGCTACGAGCACTGTCAAGAGCACCCAATGTGGTTCGAGAAATCTGAACGTTCACACGGTGGTCCAGGTTCTGACAAACACCCGTACTGGCTACAATCTTGTCACCCAGACAAGCGCCTGCACTCTCAGATGTGTGATTCTGAAGAGTTCCGTGCGACTTACGCGGTACAAGGTCGTGAGCCAATCTACATCAACCCAACAGATGCTAAGAAGAAAGGCATCAAAGATGGTGATGTGGTACGTGTATTCAACGACCGTGGTCAACTTTTGGCTGGTGCTGTTCTTATGGATAGCTATGCTCCAGGTGTTGTGCGTATCGAGGAAGGTGCTTGGTACGGTCCAATGAATGAGAAAGTGGGTGCGCTAGATACATACGGTGATCCAAACACACTGACTCAAGATATTGGCTCTTCTGAGCTAGCTCAAGCGACATCGGCAAATACATGTCTGGTCGACTTTGAGAAGTTCACAGGTAAGTTACCTCCAGTGACTTCATTCGGCGGTCCAATCGAAGTCGCTTAATGCACTCGATATAACTACTGAAACATAGTTAAAAGCCCCTGTAAGTGATGCTTACGGGGGCTTTTTTACATTTTGAGTCTGTTAGAGCTTATATTTTTTGGAATCACCTACGAGCTTTTGAATGCATCCTATGAGTAAAGTAGGAGCTATGGAGAACGCTCCAAGGCCACCAGTAATCCTGACAGGTGACCTCGGAACGAACGGAAACTCGGCAATGGATGATTGATAAGAGGGGTTTATTGGTCCTAAAGCTTGCTTGGGCGCAGTAAGTCATCGACATGGGACTGGTTAATAATTTTTCCCAAAGCACTGCCCATAACCACACTCAATGCGACCACGGCGAGGCCGCTACTAATGTCGTTGATAATGAACAAAAATGCCGCGTTGCCCAGTGTGCTGATTAGAGCGGCGACAAGTGCCCCCATGCCTAGCTTCCCAGAAACAAATTGAGACATAACCCTTACCAAACCACCACAACCAGGGATTGCGGCCATTACGGAAGCACAGACGACCTGATTGGAGCGACATTGATGTGTCAGTACGTGCTCGTCATCGGTGCTGAGAGTTAGCCATTGGTAACCGACTAAGCTCAATACAATATAGAGCACAGCAGCAAAAGTGGAGTCTGTTACAGTCGTGACCGTTAGATCCAGTATCGTTGCAATCACAATCAAAGTAGCGAGCGAAAAAGTAAGAAACATTCGCTTACTAAATAGGGGTGATGGTATTGATTTCGAAGTTTGATGATCTGGTGCGAATTGGACTCTTCGATTCATAACGATGTACCCAGTAACTAAGGACTTTGATATAACTATATACGAATGAGAGTGATTATCAATTGTATTTTTGGGTTTTCTTCCATCTTCCTATAGGTAAATAGTCTAACAGGCAGCAACGAAGCGATGATCATTGTCAAAAAATAGGGTAAAGTAGGCGAAATAAAGAGATGCTCTGTAGGTAGAGCTGTAATTTTAGTGTAATAGGAAGAAACATGATTTTAGTTGTTGGTCACAAAAACCCTGATAGTGACAGTATTTGTAGCGCGCTAGTTGCAACTGAGCTTCTGAAAGCTCGTGGCGAAGAAGCGACACCAATTCGCCAAGGCGAGATCAACCGCGAAACTCAACACATTCTAGAAGTTGCTGGCGCAGATATGCCAGAGCTTCGTACTTCTGTTGCTGGCGAAAAAATTTGGCTAGTAGACTACTCAGATCTAGCTCAAGCACCTGATGACGTAGCTGACGCAGAAATCCTAGGTATTGTCGATCACCACCGTCTAGGCGATGTGATGACAGTAAACCCAATGGAAGCGTGGATCTGGCCTGTTGGTTGTACAAACACTGTACTATTCAACATGTTCAAGATTGAAGGTCACGAAATCACACCACAAATCGCTAAGCTAATGATGTCTGCTATCCTGTCAGACACGGTAGGTTTTGCATCTCCGACTTGTACTCAAAAAGACAAAGACGCGGTTGCTGAGCTAGCAGAGATCGCGGGTGTAACTGACGTAGACGCGTTCATCAAAGCACTGCTAATCGCGAAAACAAACATCGAAGGTCTATCAGCTGCTGAGCTAGTAGAAAAAGACCTTAAAGGTTACCCGTTCAACGGTCGCGACGTAGTAGTTGGCCAAGTTGAGCTAGCGACTCTTGAGCAAGTTGATGGCATGATTGAAGCTCTTGAAGCTGACCTAGAAGCTCGTTGCGAGAAAGACGGTCTAGCATTCGCTGCAGTAATGTTAACTGATATTACAACAGCTCAAACTCGTCTTCTTTACAAAGGTGAGTGGGCTGAGAAGCTAGTTAAGCACGAGCAAGATGGTGTATTGATGATGGAAAATACACTAAGCCGTAAGAAGCAAGGTTGGCCTTGGCTTCAAGGTGAGCTTGCTTAATCAAGCTGCTGAGGAATTAAACGCCTGCTTTTTAGCAGGCGTTTTTCTTTGGCATTAAATTGCACTTTATTAGACTATTTCTTTGAATAGAACTGTTTGCAGTTCAAAAAGCTCGGCATACACTGTATGAGAGCGAACGCACTGACAAAAGTAGGAAACAACAATGACTACACCACTAGACGAGCAAAAAATCGCAGAAGTTAACAAGTACACAGGTGAACAACGCTTTAAATACTGTGTAAAGGAGATCGTGGCTAATCGTGAAGTATGGATCCTAACTGACGAGCACGGTTGTGTGATGCTAAATACTGAAGATGAAGATTGTGTACCAGTTTGGCCAAACAAAGAGTTCGCAGAGTCATGGGCAACCGGTGAGTGGGCTGAGTGTAAAGCTGAAGCGATCTCATTGAATAAGTGGCACAGTCGTTGGACTATGGGTTTAGAAGACGATGAGCTTGCTGTTGTGGTTTTCCCCAATGAGCAGGAAGAGGGTGTCGTTCTGTTCCCAGATGAGTTTGACTTCGAACTAAAGAAGCAAGCGGCTAAGCGCTAACTCTTCTCTAACGAAACAGTTCATATAAGGGAGCCTGCCTGGCTTCCTTTGTAGCACCTTTCAGCACCCCTTCTTTCTGATATTCCCTCAATAACCGTTTTACAACAGGTTTCACTTCTGAGAGCGTCATCCCTGCTTTTAAATCCGGTTCATAGAGAAGCTTTAACAAAACCACGTCTAGAGGCGCTAGAAGATCTTCTGGTGTGTGATCATTAAAGATAGAAGGATAGGCATGCTCCGAATCATTGGGCAGCCCTAACGCTTGTGTGATCTCTTCTACGACGCATGCTAACAACTTGCCTCGACTTCTTGCTAGATCGACAGGTATCACGATAGCAGCAGAGACGATATGACCAGTGGTGTCGGTCTTGTAACCCGCCGTACATATTGCACTGTTTAAATACTGGGTTGATTTTAGATTTAGTGCCGATTTTGCGTCTTTAATCCAACGCGATTCACGTGTGTAAATCCAATGCACATTGGCTTGCGATTGTTTACTCACAAATTCGATAGATAAGCCGGTGATTTGCATTAGGTGTTGGACATGCAATTCTGTAAGCTCTTGATGGAGTACTTCATCACCAACGCGATGGTCCAACCAAATTCGTATTGGTTGCTTCCATTTCACCAGTGGGTGGTTGCCGGTCGTGTACTCTTGTTCGAGAGCTACGCTATAGAAAGCACGCTCCACGAAGCTTGGGTCAAGCCAAGTAAAACCGGTCGCTTTGGCATGGCCTGAAAATAGAGCGAGAAAAAGGGAATAAATGTAAAGTGAATACCGTTTCATTTAATCCCTCTTATTCCAACACAAACCAGTTTCAATGGTTAATGGTTAATGGTTTTGGTGACTCGTGATTTTAATGACTAATAGTTTGGCGCTTTAAAGAAGTGACTCTCTACCAAGCGTTGAGTAATTTGGTGAGAGGGGTTAGCGAGTACCTCAAGGGTTTCACCTGCTTCGACCACATCCCCTTCATGCATCACGATGATCTTATCTGTGATGTGCTTAATGATGCCAATGTGTTGTGAAACGTAGACAAACGATACGCCCATCTCTTCTTGTAGCTCCAGGAACAGATTGATGATTTGAGAGCGCATCGCCATGTCCAAACCATTCAGTGCTTCGTCGGCGACAATGATCGACGGTTGAAGTATTAAGGCGCGAGCCAGACAAACCCTCTGCTTTTGTCCTGCCGCCAGCATCTGAGGGTAGAAGTAAGCATGTTCTGGAAGTAAACCAACTCGAAGCAGCGTGTCTTTCACACGCTTCATACGTGCTTCAGGCGGCATATTCGTGTTTCGCTTAAGTGGTCCTTCGAGAATACGACCAATCTGGATACGAGGGTTTAACGAAGTGTTCGGATCTTGGAAGATCATGCGAATTAACTTACAACGTGTCGAGTAATCTTTGTGTTCAAGCTTTTCACCATTAACCCGAATCTCACCAGAAGTTGGTTCAACCATACCTGCTAACATACGAGCCAGTGTGGATTTACCTGAACCATTTTGCCCAATAAATCCAATAGTTTGCCCCGCCTCTAGAGTGAAGCTCACCGGTTTCACCGCTTGATGAATCTTCTTACGAAAAAGCCCAGAGCGAGTCGTAAAATCTTTGGAAAGCCCACTGACTTCTAATAATGCACTCATGATTTCTTTTTCTTCTCCATGTTCAGCGGGAAGTGACAGTTAAATTTATGATTTTTTACACGTCTGGTGTGAGGTATCTCAACACACTGCCTTTGTGCATACGGGCATCTAGGTCCCAAACGACAGCCAATGGGTAAATGCTGCAAAGGGGGAATCGATCCGGGTAGTGATTGCAGTTTCTCTTTGTGTGGTATCCAATCGTTAAAGTCTGGCATCGCTTTCAGTAGTGCGACGGTATACGGGTGCTTAGGTGCATCCAAGAGTTTAGCTGTGTCGGCAGATTCAACCGATTGGCCGCAATACATAACCGTAATTCGTGTTGCCCATTGAGTAATCGTGGTTAAATCATGGCCAATCAAAATAATGGTGGTGTTGTGCAATTGATTCATGCGACTTAATAGACGCAGAATCTGAGACTGAGTGATTGGGTCCAAGTCATTGGTTGGCTCATCAGCAATCAGTACTTTTGGCTTGGCGGCAATGGCCATTGCGATCATCACTTTTTGACACTCACCATCAGTCAGCTCGTATGAGTAACTGTCCATCAGACGTGAGTGGTCTTTGATCCCGACTTTATGAAGTAGGGCAATCGCCTGTTTCTTTCGCCACTTAAAACGTTGCCACCATTTGCCTTCAAAGGCGTGAGAGGGAATGGCTTCGATCAGCTGGTGTCCCACTTTTTCCGATGGGTCGAGACAGGTGGAAGGCTCTTGGAAGATCATCGCTATATCACGAGCAATGACTCGGCGGCGCTCTTTGGGTGTCAGTTGAAGCAAATCAATGTTACCCAGACGCATCCGGTCCGCAGAAACTTTCCAGTTTTCTTTACATACACCAACGATCGCTTTGGCTACCAAGCTTTTACCGGAACCAGACTCTCCCACTAAGCCGCGGATTTCCCCTTCGTTAAGGGTAATGCTCATGCGGTCTACGGCTTTCACTAGGCCTTGAGGTGTTTCGATCTCAATGGTCAGATGTCGAATATCAAGTAACGGCATTATTCGATCCCTGCGTTAAGTGCTTGGCGTACGCCTTCGCCGACTAAGTTAATGACGATAACGGTAAACATTATGGCAAGGCCGGGTAGGGTTACTGTCCAAGGCGCTAAGTAGATGAGCTCTACAGAATCACCTAGGATTGACCCCCATTCCGTACTTGGAGCTTGAGCGCCTAAGCCTAGGAATCCCAGTGCGGTAATATCGAGAATCGCAACAGAGAGTGCTAACGTTATTTCAAGGGCAATGACGGTCAGAATATTAGGTACTATAGAGTTCCAAAGCAGGTAGAAATCGTTAGCACCGTCCAAGCGCGATGCCATAATGTAATCTTTCTCTACCTCTGCGTGCACCGCGATATAAACGGAGCGAATAAAGCGCGGAATCAGCGCAAGACAGATCGCCAGCAAGATGTTGAACTCTCCAAAGCCTAGGAAAGCAACAAAAATAATGGCGAGTAACAGAGATGGGATAGACATGACCGTATCAAGCAGGTGGTTTAAGGTACTTGATAGTAGGCCACGAGTCATACCCGCTAATACGCCGATCAAACAGCCAATGACAGCAGCAATGAAAGTGATCACCACCGCCGCTCCAAAAGTGAGCTGAGAACCAATAATCAGTCGAGACAGGATATCGCGACCTAGATCGTCGGTTCCTAGAAAGTACTCTACTGTACCCGCTGGATCCCACGATGGCGGCGTTAACAAATGACCGGTTTGCTCTTGGGCATCATGAGGAGCTAGCCAAGGAGCAGTAATGGTGACGAAGATAATCAGAACCAAACACCACAAGCCAAACATCGCAAGATTGTTATTGCGGAAGCTACGCCAAAAACGCTCAAATTGAGTCGGGATGTGCTCTTCTTGATAGACGTTACTTGTTAGCATACCACTCTTTCCTTACTAGAGGATTGATCATCGCGCCGATCAGATCCGATAGGATATTCGCTGTTAAAACCAGCGTTGCCACCACGATTACTCCAGCTTGAATTGACACGTAATCTTGGTTAGATAACGCATCAAGCAGCCAGCGACCGATACCCGGCCAGTTAAAAATAGACTCGGTAATAATGGCGAGCGTCAACATACTTGAAAGCTGCACGCCGACTTTGGGAACGATCGGTGGGATCGCATTACGCAGCACATGTTGCGTGACGATCTCACGGGTTGACAGACCTTTAATTCGTGCGGCACGAATGTAGTTTTGTGTCATCACTTCAGCCACTGATGCTCGCATTAGACGAATAACCTGCGTGGTTGGTGCCAAAGCCAGCACCAAACAAGGCAGTGCCATATGCTCAATCACGCTCTGCAGTGCATGTGCTTTGTAGCGACCTTCAGCAAAAAATGCATCAATGATTGCAAAGCCAGTGACGTGTTCAATCTCGTAAAGCAAATCGTAGCGGCCGCCAACCGGGAACATCTCAAAATGCAGAGAGAAGACCATGATCATCAGCAGAGCTACCCAGAATATTGGGGCTGAGTAACCTGCCATCGAGGTGAACGATATCGTGGTATCGATGAACTTACCTTGGCGCATCCCTGCAATGGTTCCAAATGGGATACCGATTAGGAGTGCAAGTACGAATGCAAAGAAACATAACTCTAGCGTTGCTGGGAAGACCACGGCTAATTCGTCATAGATCAGAGTACCATGTTTACTGATACCGAAGTTCAGAGTTGATAACTCACCGATGTAGGTTAACCAACCTGGCCAAAATTCTTGAATTGCCCAAGGTGACGTTTGGTCTAAGCGAAGCAAAGAGAAGCCAACGATAGTCAAAATCGCAAGTGTTATAACGAATAGATTGACGCGCCTTAACGTATACCAAAACATTAGTGGTGCACCTCTCTTGTTACTTGATCGAAAGGTTGGGCATTAAATGGACTTTGCTTAAAGCCTGTTAAAGACCGATCGTGTACGCGGAACTGCACGCCATGAGCCAGTGGGATCACAGGGAACTCTTCGTTAAGAATATTCTGTGCTTGGTGGTATAAATTCACACGGTGTCTCTGTTGATTGATCTCCAGCGCGAGATCAAGAAGAAAATCAAAGTCGGAATTGCACCACATCGACACGTTCAAGCCAGCGCGTTCTGACTGACAAGAGAGCAGTGGACGTAAGAAGTTGTCTGGATCTCCTGTGTGCCCGATCCAACCCGTAAGCAACAGATCTGTCGAAGCGATGGAAGAGAGCTGAGTACGATCGAAGCGGTCGTCAGTATAGAGCTTTAAACTAATACCAATATCAGCAAGATTGGCTTGAATAAGCTCCGCAGTCTTTTGCGGGCTTGGGTTGTAGGCTCTAGGTTCCAGAGGTACCCACATAGAGAGCTCTAAACCGGGCTCTACACCTGCATCTTTGAGCAGAGCAACGGCATAGTTACGGTCGTAACGAACTTGAACCTGGTCTTTTTGATAAGCCCAAGAAGTGGGTGGCAATAAGGTATACGCCTTGCTCCCTGTTCCGTAATAAACCGAGTCCAGAATATTCTGGCGGTTGATCGCAAGGTTTAACGCTTTACGTACACGTGCGTCGCGTAGAGCTGGGTGTTCTGTGTTTAGGGCGATGAACGATACGTTTACAGCAGGTGTTGCTGTAATCTTAAGCTCTTCTTGAGCTTGAATAATTGGAATCTGGCTTGAGATAGGTGAATTGAGTACATCACATTCATCACGGAGTAGCTTCGCGAGTGTCCCCGTACCACGTTGCGAGGTATCAAACACCACTTGGTCCATTTTCACTTTGCTTTTCCAATAGTGCTTGTGTTTTTTTAAACGAACAAGGTCGTTGATTTGAAAGTCATCAAGATAGAATGGACCTGTGCCAACTGGGTGTGAGTCTAAGCGGTTTTTCTCATCCAACTGAATAAGTTGACTGGCGTACTCCTTAGAGTGAATCACTGCATAGCTGGTAGCAATGTTGGTCAAAAAGGAGTTGTCAGGGCGTGTTAACCTAAACCTGACTGTCAAATCGTCTACTGCTTCAATACTGTCAATTAGATTCGAGAAATCGATACCCGCAAACCAAGGGTAAAGGCCGCCGCCAACATAGTGAAAGGGGTGGCTGCTGTCCGTGATGCGTTCGAAGCTAAAAACAACATCTTGTGCGTTTAAAGCACGAGTCGGTGTGAACCAATCGGTAGTCTGGAACTGCACATTTGGGCGCAATTTAAAAGTATATTCAGTACCTGCCTTGTTCACTGCCCATTCGGAGGCGATGTTAGGCTGGGGACGATATGTTTTAGGATCGAGTTGCAGCAGAGTATCGAAGATCTGAGGGCTTAGTGACTCCGCCGTGATGCCACTATCCACCAACTGTGGATTAAAGGTGTTCGGGTTACCTTGGCCGCAATAAACAAAGCCTTTTTGTCGGATCTGATCGTGATCGACGCTCTCTCCACATCCGGCTAAAACGCCAAGTGTGAAGAAACCTAGTGACAGTCTTAATAGTGCTTTCATAAAAAGAAATACTTTTCGAAACGAGGCAAAAGAGAAGCCTCAAGATCCGGATAATTTAACATTTTATTTATTGCGCTCCAAATAATAATCCTGTGCTAGCAGCTATTTATCACTGTTTTGTCCGACTATCGAATACTTCCTCACCATGCCTCTCAATTGGTTGTAGGTAAGACCAAGTAGCTGTGCCGCTTGCTTCTGATTATATTTACTTGTTTTCAAAGCTTGATTGAGGAGGGCGATGTCTTGCTCCTCTTGCCACGCTTTGTAGTCGAGTGGTAGAGAAAAGCTGCGCTCAATAGAAGTATGGTCGCTTGGTGCGGAATTGTCAGTTTCGGCCTGAGTATCACTCCATGCAGGTTCAAACGGATTAAATACAAGAGATTCAATCGGCTCTGGATTGCGACCATGCTGATAAATAGCTCGCTCAATTACGTTTTTTAGTTCACGGACGTTACCGGGCCACGGGTAATCGATCAGCGACTGCTTTGCTTCAGGTGAGAAGCCGACAAATAGCTCCAGCTCGAGCTCACGGCACATCTTAATCGCGTAATATTCGGCAAGAAGTATGATGTCCTCTTTTCGTTCTCGTAGTGGCGGTAGTGTGATCACATCGAACGCTAAGCGATCCAATAGATCTGCTCTAAATTCCCCATTACTTGCCATATCGGGCAAATCGGCATTGGTTGCACAAATTAATCGTACATTGGCGCTAAGTGCTTTTTGACCACCAACACGTTCGTATTGCCCGTATTCGATAACACGAAGTAGTTTTTCTTGAACCGCTAGGGGAGTGGTTGCGAGTTCATCGAGAAACAAAGTACCGCCTTCAGCACGCTCAAATCGACCTTGATGACGCCCCTTTGAGCCAGTAAAGGAGCCTGATTCGTGACCGAAAAGTTCAGAGTCAATCAAGCCTTCACTTAATGTGGAACAGTTCAGTGAAATGAGCGGTTGGTCCCAACGCTTGGAAAGATAATGAAGACGTTGTGCAATCAACTCTTTACCTGTGCCGCGTTCACCAATGATGAGGACTGGTCTTTCAATTGGTGCCAATTGAGAGACTTTATCTAGAACAGTAAGAAAACTTTGGGACTCGCCGATTAAATTTTGCTGCATTAGGTAGCCTTGTCAGTGCGATTGTGTGACGCTGGTGGTGAAAAATACCAACACTTGGTTAATCTCATCATAGCATCTGTTGTTATAATCACCACCTAATATTAAGTTATTGATTTTTAATGAGTATAAAATTGGCACGCAATTTGGATTACTAAGAATAAGTTTATCCGCGAGTGATAACACCATTCGCACAGTATCAATGGTTTAACCATTGGCTAAGTTGATTATTTAAGGAGTTCCTTATGGGTATTTTTTCTCGCTTTGCAGACATCGTAAATTCAAACATCAGCGCATTACTCGATAAGGCTGAAGATCCTGAAAAAATGATTCGTCTTATCATCCAAGAGATGGAAGACACACTGGTAGAAGTTCGCACCAATTCAGCCAAAGCCATTGCTGACAAAAAAGAGCTGGCTCGTAAGGTGGAGTCTATCGAAGACCAAATTGCAGATTGGCAACAAAAAGCAACGCTGGCATTAACCAAACAGCGTGAAGATTTAGCGAGAGCTGCTCTGATTGAGAAGCAAAAGCTAGAAGACATCATCAAGAGTCTTCACACCGAACAAACTCTAGTTGAAGAGACAATTGAAAAGCTAACCAGCGAAATTGGCAAGCTTGAAACCAAGATCGCTGAGACGCGCGCAAAGCAACAAGCGCTAGCGATTCGTAACAATGCTGCCAGCAATCGTCGTGATGTTCAAAAACATCTTCACTCAAGCAAAACAGATGAGGCGATGGCGAAATTTCAGCAAATGTCACGTAAAGTAGACGAACTTGAGGCAGAAGCCGATCTGTATGCTAAAACAGGTAACGCTAAATCCCTTGATCAAGAATTTGCTGAACTGCAAGCTCAAGATGAAATTGAAAAAGAGCTGGCGAAACTGAAGCAGCAAGTCGAAAACCGCGATAAATAACCTAGGAGTTATCTATGTCATCATTTCTAATAGCTGGTCCACTGATTGTCTTTCTGATTTTTGTTGCTCCGCTATGGTTATTTTTGCACTACCGCAGTAAAAAGAAGTCGAGCAACGGTTTGTCTGAGACGGATCTTCAAAGGTTGCACCACCTTTCGCAACAAGCGGAGTCGATGCAAGATCGTGTTAAAACCTTAGAAAAGATCTTAGATGCGGAGTCCCCAAATTGGAGACGAAACTATGAGTAGAGAACTGTATCGCGACCCTATTAACGGCAAGTTATCAGGTGTTTGTGCCGGCCTAGCGAATTACTTTGGCTTAGAAGTATGGTTAGTAAGAATTATGGTTATCTCTGCAGCCTTGCTGGGCGGCAGCTTCTTAGTGATTCTTGCTTATCTGGCTATGACGTTCATGATTGAAAAGCAGCCAAGACGCTATGTCGATGAACTGAAGTCAAAACAGGAGCACACGTTAAAGCAAAAACCATGGGAGCAAGGTCAAACACCAGAGTTCCTACTCAACACTTTAGAGAGTGATTTCGAAAAGATAGAACGTGACGTGCGCAATATTGAAGCGTATGTGACATCAGATACTTTCAAAGTGAATCGTGAGTTTAAAAACATGTAGCACGTTAACTTATTAACTTCCTATAACGGCTTGGGTGATTATCGTCCAAGCCGTTATTTTTTTTGGATATTTTCTCAAAATAATTCCGGACATTAACTGGTAAGTTAGATGTGATTAATCTATGTTAATAAAATATTTATAGATATGGATGATCTCAAATGTATAAAGCCTCCCTTGTCCTTATGACAGCGTTAGCAGGGCTGTCTGGGTGTGGTAAGGAGCTTCCTCCTGTCCCCGAGCCTGAATCTCGACCTGCCAAACTCTTCACCGTTTCTGTCGGCAACAACACTTTTAAACGCGACTTTCCAGCCACAACAGAAGCCGGTGATAAAGCTGTCCTCGCATTTCGTGTTCCAGGACTCTTGCAAAATATTGAGGTCACTGCTGGGCAGATGGTCACTAAAGGTGACACGCTCGCTGTTCTTAACCCCGATGAATATCAACTACTAGAAAAGCAAGCTCGAGCCAACTATCTTTTGGCGGACGTTCAGTTCGAGCGCGCCAAAAAGCTGCGCAAAGACCGTGTTGTTTCAGAGCAAGACTACGATCAAGCCAAAGCTAACCACAATTCGGCACGAGCGGTATTAGATCAAGCTAAAGCCAACCTACGTTATACCAAACTCGTTGCTCCTTATGACGGCACCATCTCCATCATTCCTGCAGAGAATCATGAGTATGTGGCTGCTAAAGAGGGCATTATGAACATTCAAACCAACCAAATCATGAAGGTTGTGTTCCTGCTTCCGGATCAGTTAATCACACGCTACTCAGCCGGTTTTGAAACAGAAGCGAATATGGTGTTTGATGCCTTTCCGGACTATTCCTATCCGTTGACATTCCAAGAAGTCGACACCGAAGCGGACCCCAAAACTGGCTCTTACAAAGTGACTATGATAATGGAACGTCCAACGGACATCGGTATCCTGCCGGGCATGTCTGGCAACGTATTCCTCTCATCAAATCGCGGGGCTGCAACTAAGATCCCAACCGCGGCGATGATTACAGAAAACGACGATACCTATGTATGGCGCGTCAACAACGACGGTATTGTTGAGAAAGTCGCGATAGTGACGGATGAAAAGCGTCACATCGTTTCTGGCTTGAATGATGGTGATCGCATCGTGACATCAGGCGTTAATGAGCTGAAACCCGGCGAAAAAGTTCGTGAATGGATTAAAGAGAGAGGGCTCTAATATGAAGAGTATTAAAAGCGCGATTGGGCTCTCTTGTTTAGCTTTACTTGTCGGTTGTGAACGACCGGAAGTGACGTCTGAAATTCATGTCCCTCAGGTTCGAACAATGGAAGTTAAGGTTCTCGATTTTCATGACAAACTCTACTTCCCTGCGGTTGCCAACGCAGCTGAAAAGGCGCACTTAAGCTTCCGCGTAGCGGGTGAAATTAACCGATTAACAGTCAAAGAGGGTGAGCGAGTTAAAGAGGGTGATTTGATTGCCGAACTCGATCCAACTGATTATCAATTGGAGGTTGATAACGCGCAGGCTCGATATACGGTGGTGAATAGCCAGTACAAACGTTCGAGCCCACTGGTTAAGAAAGGTTTATTGGCTAAATCTCAATTTGATGAAATTGCAGCGCAACGTCAAATTGCTTATGCCGAATTGGAGCTGGCAAAACTGCGTCTCTCATTTACTAAGCTGCGTGCTCCAGTAGATGGCATCATTTCTCGCGTAAGTGTTGACCAATTCGAGAACATTCAGGTTGGCCAACAAATCGTTAATATCCACAGTGTCGAAGACGTTGAAGTGGTGATTCAGTTGCCTGATCGTATTTATGTGAATCAACCTACGGAGACACTGGTCTCTGATATTCGAGCTTTGGTTCGTGTCCCTAGCGGTAATGAATATGAGTCTCGAATTAAGGAGTTCACCACAGAGCCGGACCCGAGCACTGGCACTTTTACCGTGACTCTCGCACTACCAATGCCAAAAGATGATCTGATCCTTGATGGTATGGCTGTGGAGGTGACTTCATATGGTCGCGATATCGGCTTAGAGCTAAAAGCAGGGGTGCTTATCCCTATTGAAGCGGTGTTTAACGCAGACGGTGACCCATTAGATAACAAAGAGTCTTATGTTTGGGTGGTGAATGATGACAAGACAGTGACCAAACAACAGATCGTTTTAGGCAAAGCCAATCAAAAAACTCTACAGGTGATTAAAGGTTTAGAGATTGGTCAAACCATAGTGACAGCAGGTGTGTCGAAGCTAAGAGATGGGATGACAGTGGAAGTATTGTCTCAGGAGGCGAACAATGAGTGAACTGAATAACAAGCCTCAAAGCGATGAAGAAGTAACAGGAGTTGCGGCTTACTTCATTCGTAATAAGGTGATCAGTTGGATGCTATCACTTATTTTCTTGATTGGGGGTGTTGCAGCATTCTTTGGCCTCGGTCGATTAGAAGACCCGGCATTTACTATCAAAGACGCGATGGTTGTCACTTCCTATCCGGGAGCGACACCGCAACAGGTTGAGGAAGAGGTGACATACCCGCTTGAAAAAGCGATACAACAACTTACCTATGTAGATGAAGTTAACTCGATATCCAGTCGAGGACTCTCTCAGGTCACCGTGACTATGAAAAACAACTACGGCCCTGATGACCTTCCACAGATCTGGGATGAATTGCGCCGTAAAGTGAACGACCTCAAAGGGCAGCTTCCTCCGGGGGTGAATGATCCGCAAGTGATCGATGACTTTGGTGATGTTTACGGGATTTTGCTTGCTGTGACAGGTGAGGGATACTCCTATAAAGAACTACTCGATTATATTGACTATCTCCGCCGTGAATTAGAGCTGGTGGATGGAGTGAGTAAGGTCTCGGTTTCAGGTGCGCAGCAAGAGCAAGTATTCATTGAAATCTCGATGAAGAAAATCAGCTCTTTGGGACTCTCTCCAAACACGGTGTTTAACCTTCTTTCGACACAAAATGTGGTGTCGGATGCCGGTGCGGTGCGTATCGGTAGTGAGTATATTCGAATCCATCCTACGGGTGAGTTTAAGAACGTTGAGCAACTTGGAGACTTAATTCTTACTGAGGGCGGCGCACAAGGTCTTATCTACTTGAAAGATGTGGCTGACGTTAAGCGTGGCTATATTGAAGTACCCACCAATATCATCGGCTACAACGGGAAGTTGGCGCTTAACCTAGGTATTTCGTTTGCTCAAGGGGTAAACGTGGTCGCTGTCGGTGAAGCATTTGACCGACGCTTAGCCGAGCTGAAATACCAGCAACCTGTAGGTATTGATATCTCCGAGGTATATAACCAGCCGAAAGAGGTAGACAAGTCGGTTAGTGGCTTTGTGGTCAGTTTAGGGCAAGCGGTCGCTATCGTTATCGTGGTTCTGCTGTTCTTTATGGGTTTGCGATCGGGTTTGCTGATTGGATTGATTTTGTTGCTGACGGTATTGGGTACCTTCATCTTTATGCAGTACTTCAAAATCGATCTGCAACGTATCTCGTTGGGGGCCCTGGTGATTGCGCTTGGGATGCTGGTGGACAATGCAATCGTGGTGGTTGAGGGCATACTCATAGGCACACAAAAAGGCCGAACGCGTATGCAGGCAGCGACCGATATCGTTACTCAAACTAAGTGGCCTCTGTTAGGTGCAACCGTCATTGCGGTAACAGCCTTTGCACCTATTGGACTTTCAGAAGACTCGACGGGCGAATATTGTGGCACCTTGTTTACAGTGCTTCTTATCTCATTGATGCTGAGTTGGTTCACTGCAATCTCAATCACGCCGTTCTTTGCTGACTTGTTCTTCAAAGGTCAAAAGGTGGATCCGGATAACGAAGGTAAAGATCCATACAACGGGATGGTTTTTGTTATCTATAAGAAGTTCCTTGAGTTCTGCATGAAGCGCGCATGGTTAACCATGGTCGTTTTAGTGATTGGTTTAGGTGCGAGTGTTTACGGCTTCGGTTTCGTGAAACAAGCTTTCTTCCCATCTTCAACCACACCTATGTTCCAAGTCGATGTGTGGATGCCAGAAGGGACAGATATCCGTGCGACAAATACCAAGCTAAAAGTGCTGGAGAGTTGGTTATCTGAGCAAGAAGAAGTCGAGCATATTACGACAACCGCAGGTAAGGGTTTGCAACGTTTCATGCTGACCTATGCACCAGAGAAGAGCTACAGTGCTTATGGTGAAATCACAACACGTGTGAAGAGTTATGAAGTACTCGCTCCTCTAATGAAGCGCTTTAGAGACTATGTTGACGCTAGCTTCCCTGAAATTGACTACAAGTTAAAGCAGATTGAATTGGGTCCAGGTGGTGGTGCGAAAATTGAAGCGCGTATCGTAGGTTCTGATCCAACAGTGCTGCGTTCAATTGCTGCTCAAGTGATTGATATTATGCATGCTGATCCAGGTGCATTTAACGTTCGTCACGATTGGCGCGACCGTACTAAGGTGCTTGAACCTCAATTTAACGAAAGTCAGGCTCGTCGTTACGGTATCACTAAGTCTGATGTGGATGATTTCTTGGCAATGTCGTTTTCTGGTAAAGCGATCGGCGTATATCGTGATGGTACGACACTGATGCCTATCGTGGCACGCTTACCAGAAGATGAGCGTATCGACATCCGAAACATAGAAGGGATGAAGATCTGGAGTCCAGCATTAAGTGAGTTCATTCCGTTGCAACAAGTGACCCTAGGCTACAAGATGCAATGGGAAGACCCACTTATCATTCGTAAAAACCGTAAGCGTATGTTGACGGTGTTTGCTGACCCTGACTTACTGGGTGAAGAGACCGCAGCAACGCTTCAAAAGCGCCTTCAACCCCAGATTGAAGCGATTGAACTTCCACCGGGTTATTCACTCGAGTGGGGTGGTGAGTATGAGTCTTCAGCGGATGCGCAAGCGTCGCTGTTTACTACCATGCCTCTCGGTTACCTGTTTATGTTCTTGATCACCGTGTTCCTATTTAACTCAGTGAAAGAGCCGCTGATTGTTTGGTTGACCGTACCGTTGGCATTGATTGGTGTAACCACTGGCTTACTCGCGCTCAATACACCGTTTGGCTTTATGGCACTGCTTGGCTTCTTGAGTCTGTCGGGGATGCTGCTCAAGAACGGTATTGTATTGCTCGACCAAATCGATATTGAGATGAAATCGGGTAAGGAACCTTATATCGCAGTAGTGGATGCCGCATTGAGTCGTGTTAGACCTGTGTGTATGGCTGCGATTACGACCATTCTGGGTATGATTCCGCTGCTACCGGACATCTTCTTTAAGCCGATGGCGGTTACCATCATGTTCGGTCTAGGCTTTGCGACAGTATTAACCTTGATTGTGGTTCCTGTGTTGTACCGCATGTTCCACAAAATCAAAGTTGTTTAACATTTTCATTATTAGTTAAAGACTATAGTGCCCCATCAAGGGGCACTATTTTTTGGTCGTGATACCGACCGTTAGGGAGAATTACAATGACGACACAACAAGTCGAACAAACCTGTGCATGGGCATTGAAGCACGAATTGGAAAGGGAGTATCACGATAAGGAATGGGGTATTCCTGTTTATGATGATCAGGTTCTGTTTGAGTTTATTACGCTTGAAGGTGCGCAAGCTGGCTTAAGTTGGATCACAATTTTGAAGAAGCGAGAAGGGTATCGAGCGGCATTTAAAGAGTATGACTTACAGGCGTTAGCAGCTATGGATGAATCACATGTTGCTGGGATCATTGAGAATTATGATGTGGTTAAGCATAAAGGCAAAATTGCGTCAGTATTTAGTAATGCGCGTGCCGCAATAGAGTTACAGAAAGAGTTTGGTTCAATCTCTAATGCGCTTTGGCAGTTTGTTGATCATCAGGTCATCATGAATAACTGGCAAGAGATGTCTCAGGTGCCTGCGTCAACTGAGCAATCAAAAGCGATGAGTAAATTTCTTAAAAAGCGTGGCTTTAAGTTTGTCGGAGAGACGATCTGCTACGCATTTATGCAAGCGGTCGGTATGGTGAACGATCACTTAGTGAATTGTCCAAAAAAGTGATAGAGAAGAAGAAAGGCAGCCGGGTGGCTGCCTTCTAGCGGATGTTGTTTTTGCTTCTACGAACGAGATTGGCTATAGCAACGCGTTATAGCGTTCAAAACCAGCTTCTAGGTCTGCAATCAAGTCATCGACATCTTCAAGACCAATATGCAGACGAACAAGTGTCCCTTCAAATTTCGGATTCGCGATTGTGCGCAGGCTATCAAAGCTCTTCGGTTCGTTCGCCAAAATTAAGCTTTCAAAACCACCCCATGAGTAACCCATGCTGAAGTGCTTCATACCATCTAACAATGCAGTCGTTGCTCGTGGGTAGCTTGTTTTAAGTACAAACGAAAACAGGCCATTACCACCAGTGAAATCGCGCTTAAAGAATTCATGACCAGGGCAACTTTCTAACGCAGGGTGACGTACATGGTCCACTTCAGGGCGAGTTTGTAGCCACTGAGCGACTTTCAAACTGTTCTCGGCATGTTGACGTAGGCGTACATCCAGTGTTCGGATACCACGTAAACCTAGATAGGCATCGTCCGGAGATACACATTGGCCCATTAAGTAGCTTTGCTCACGCAATTGATCCCAATGCTTTTCGTTTGCAACAGCAGTCCCGAGCATCACATCTGAGTGACCGACAATGTATTTGGTTGCAGCTTGAATTGAGATGTCGACACCATACTCAAATGGTGAAAAGTTAACTCCAGCAGCCCAGGTGTTATCGAGCATAACGATGATATCGTGTTGATGGGCAATACGAGCTAGTGTTGGAATATCCTGAACTTCCATCGTGATGGAACCCGGAGATTCGGTAAATAGGATTTTTGTATTCGGTCGTATAAGATCTTCAATACCTTCGCCTATGGTTGGTTCGTAGTAGGTGGTCTCTATCCCCATCTTTTTCATGATGGTGTCACAAAAGTCACGAGTTGGCTCGTAGCAAGTATCTACCATCAGAATATGGTCGCCCGTTTCTACGAATGAGAGGATGGCATTAGAAATCGCCGCCGTCCCACATGGATAAAGCGCACAACCTGCGCCACCTTCTAAGTCGACCATCGCGTCTTGGAAAGCAAAGTGGGTGTTGGTACCTCTACGGCCATAGAATAGAGTTTTGTTGGCACGGTTTACCGTTGCTTTGTGTTTTTCAGCAACGGTATCAAATACAACAGTTGATGCACGTTGAACGGGTGGGTTAACCACACCGTTAGTCCACTTTTTATCGCGACCTGCTGTGATCAGTTTTGTTGTTTTGCTTTCGGACATACTCTGAATTCCTTATCAATCTACTATCCTTTATTTAAAACACGCCATTGGGTACGAAAGCAAGGGAAGTTAAAGAGTTTTTGTAATTAATACCAATCACAGTAAATAAGTGAGCAGAGGTAGCGCAGGAAAAAGGTTTGAGAGCAAGGCAGCTTTTCTACAACAAGGAAGCTTCGATCAGTAGTAGTCCTACAATCAAAAATTCTAACGTAGTTATCAAGCCTTTTAACAAGCTAGAATGAGCAATTATTTACTACGATTGGTATACAGACCCTTTAGTGAAAAAGGGTCAAGGAAAGAAATTATCGGAGAGATTCAAAACCTAGAGTAATGGATTGAAGAGGTAAAATAGACGCTCAAAGAAGCGTGATTGAAGGCTTCTTTCTTGCCATTTATCGAGGCTGACTGGGTGGGACGTCTCGATATACGATTCTTGAAGGTCGGCAAGTTGACGTGTAAAACTCACATCGTCAACAACAAGTGTTACCTCAAAGTTAAGCCAGAAGCTGCGCATATCGATATTCACCGTGCCGATCAAGCAGAACTCTTCATCAATCACTACCGATTTCGTGTGTAGCAAGCCACCGTAGAACTCATAAATCTTCACACCCGCTTCAAGTAGCTCGGTATAAAAAGCGCGAGATGCCCATTTAACCATCACCGAGTCGTTGCTATGCGGGATCACGAGTTCAACATTGACGCCTCGTTGTGCCGTCATTTTAAGGATCTCTAGCAAATCTGCGCTCGGCACGAAATAAGGTGTGGTTATTCGCACTGAGCGATTTGCTTGGTTAATCGCAATGCTCAACACTTGCAGAATGAGATACTCTGGCATACCTGGGCCAGATGGCACAACTTGAACGGGATGTTTGACTTCGGATTCATCGACCTTACATTCTGGAAGGGCGGGCAAAATGCGCTCTCCTGTCTCCACTTCCCAGTCCCAGCCGTGAATAGCAGACAATACGTTTACGGTTGGACCTGTAACCCGCACCATAACGTCAATCCATTGTCCGACACCTGCTCCTTGCTTAAAATGAGCAGGATCGACCATATTCATTGAACCTGTGTAGGCAACAGTTTCGTCAATTACGATGATCTTGCGATGTTGTCTAAGATCGAGGCGACGCAGGAACATACGCAACGGACTAACCTCAAGCGCCTGCACAACCTGTACACCAGCATCACGCATCATAGAGCGCCAGTGGCTTTTAAAAAAGCGTGGAGAACCAGCGGAGTCGAGGAGTACTTTTACGTCGACACCGCGCTTGGCCGCCCTGATTAACGCGGAAGCAACCGAATCGGTTAGACCACCCGGATGCCAGATATAGAAAACCATTTTGATACTGATTTGGGCGTTTTCGATATCTTCAATGATCGAATGTAAGATTTCATCGGGAGACGATTGCAAAGAGAGCGTATTACCACTCAATGCAGGGATACCCATACGGTTATTACACAATTCATCAATTTTATGGATAGGTGAGCCAACTTCGCCAGGTTGGTGCACTTGGCAGTGATTTAATTGGCGGAACCAGTCACCGAAAGGCGTGAACATACGCTGGGCACGCTCTGCTCTTTTTCTGCCTAAATTGAGTTCACCAAAGAGAAAATAGAAGGCGACGCCCGCAATTGGGACGATATAAATAATAAGCAGCCACGACAAAGACACGCTCACCGACCGTCTTTTAAGTACAACACGAAGTGTGACACCCGCAACCAGTACCCAATAGAGCACAACAGCGGCCAAAGTTAAAAAATGATAGAGCTTTTCCACATCTAATACTCGAAAAAAGAGACACTTAGATAGTAATGCTATTTTGGTGATTTGGGAATTTTACAGAACAAGTATTTACAAAATAGAGTAAAAGCTGTAAATAGATTAAAGTTGTTAAGTTTTAGTTAACTTAAGACGAAAACGATTGTTTTGTATGAAAAGTCGGCATTTAACCACAACATTATACATTGGTAACGAAATATGTACGGTTCGGGCTTCCAATTTTAATCTTAAACTGGTTTACTGGCTATACAACGAGCGTCAATCAAATTTTTTAGGATGTAAACATAGATTTACACCTTCTTTTAATAAGACGCCACCAAAGCAAACACAACATTACACAACATACAAATTTTGGAGTTAAAGTGGCTACGAGTAATACAACCACAACACCTCGTGATACCTGGGGTTCGAAATTAGGATTCGTAATGGCTGCAGCAGGTTCTGCTGTTGGTCTAGGTAATATCTGGAAGTTCCCATATACAGCGGGTGAGAGCGGCGGCGGTGCCTTCGTTGCAATCTACCTATTCTTCGTAATCTTCATCGGTTTCAGTGTGATGCTGACTGAATTTGCTATTGGCCGTCATACGCAAAAATCAGCAGTAGGTGCATTTAAAACGACAGACCGTCGCTGGACGTTCACTGGTGTGATCGGCGTAGCGAGTGGTCTACTTATCATGGGTTTCTACCCTGTAGTAGGTGGCTGGTCTATTGCTTACATCGGTAAGATTGCCGGTGGTCTTCTAGAGGCACCTGAAGCAATCGGCGATAGCTTCGGTGGTTTCATCTCTAACCCAGTTCAACCACTGATGTGGATGGGTCTGTACCTACTTCTCAACGTTGTTATCGTTATGAAAGGTATCTCGGGCGGTATCGAGAAAGCGGGTAAGGTTTTAATGCCTCTGCTATTCCTGATCCTTATCGTGGTATCGATCAAAGGTCTGACTCTTCCAGGTTCTATGGCTGGTCTTGAGTTTCTATTCAGTCCTGATTTTTCTAAGGTAGACAGCAACGTAATCCTAGCTGCACTTGGTCAAGCATTCTTCTCACTATCTCTAGGTATGGGTTGTATGTTGACTTACGGTTCTTACCTTAAGAAGAAAGAAAACCTAGTTCAAACTACCGCAATGGTTACAGCAATGGATACAGGTGTTGCTATCCTAGCTGGTGTTGCAATGTTCCCGGCAATGTTCGCATTCGGCATGGAACCAGCAGCAGGTCCAGGTCTAGTATTCGTAGTTGTTCCTCAGCTATTTGCTGAAATGGGCGGCGTAATTGGTCTTCTATTCGCACTTCTGTTCTTCATTGGTCTAAGTGTTGCTGCTCTAACATCTTCTGTTTCTCTACTTGAGGTTGTGGTTTCTTACCTAATCGATGAGAAAGGCATGAAGCGTGTAACAGCGGTTATCTCTGCAAGTGTTGTCATGGCCGCACTATGTATCTTCGCTTCTCTATCTCTAGGTGGCGTTGGTCCAACACTGTTTGACACAGGTGCATTTGATATCTTCGACCTACTAACAGATAAGATCTTCCTAGCGGTTGGCGGTATGTTGGTATGTATCTTCGCTGGTTGGAGACTAAACCGTGCAGACCTAGAGAAAGAGATCACTAACAACGGTGAAGTATCTTTCCCACTATTCGGTCTATGGTACACATTAGTTAAGTTTGTAATCCCAGTAGCAATCGCAATCGTTGCATTCATGGGTATCTCTTCTGGCTTCGATAGCGGTAAGGGTGCAATCATGCTATTAGGTATCGGTATCATTGCAGGTTCAGCGTTGATTTCTAAGAAACTGTAATCAAACTGTAATCAAGACTTTCAATGTTAAGATGAATAGAAAGCGAGTGCCTTAGTGCTCTCGCTTTTTCATTGCTGGTATCTGGTGTTGGACAAGGTATACTTCTAGCTCGATTACGGAGTAAGCCTTTTCATGTTCGACATTCTTGTAAACCACTCAGATTTTTTACTTATCAATAAACACCCAGGTATCAGCGTTCATAAAGATGATGGTGATACCATGCTTCTTCAAGAAGTCGCGACATCACTGGATATCGAGAAGCTTTATCTGGTTCACCGCCTAGACAAAATGACCTCTGGCATATTGTTATTAGCAAAAAATGCTGCGGCGGCGAGTGAGTTGTCTCAGTTGTTTGCTAACCGAGAGGTTGAAAAGTACTACCTTGCGATCGGTTCAAAGAAGCCTAAAAAGAAGCAAGGCCTGATCGTGGGTGATATGGAGCGTTCTCGACGTTCAAGCTGGAAGTTGATTAACAGCAAACAAAATCCAGCAGTGACTCAGTTTTTATCGGCAGCGGCTGAACCTGGGGAAAGACTCCTGCTTTGTAAACCATATACAGGGCGCACTCATCAAATTCGTGTGGCGATGAAGTCGATAGGTTCGGCAATCGTTGGCGACCCAATTTACAATTCTTCAAGTCAATCTGATCGCGGTTACCTGCATGCGTTTGCGATCCGATTTACCTATCAATCCCAAGCATATCAATATGTATGTGACCCGAGAACGCACCAATCTCTTGGTCAAAAATGGTCGCAAGAGACGGTATCGACAGGTTTGGATACTTGGCTTGAACCTTGGTCACTGGCGTGGCCAAAGCTAAACATTAAGTGAGAGATATAATGGAAGCATCTGCTTTACCGGTATTTTTTGAACATATCGAACAACAGTTAAACGAAGTGCCTAATGAGTTGCGTCGTATTTTTCATGGTCGAGGCAAATTTTGGCCAGGCCTAGAGCAGCTAACTTGTGATTGGGTGGATGGTCAGCTGCTAGTGAACATTTTCAAACAGGTTGATGAAGAGTTCCTATTAAGTTTGAAAGAGGGGCTTTTTAAACTGACTGAGCAACCGATTTGGCAACAAAAACAAGGCACAAGTGTTGTGCTGCAACATCGTTATGCTGAAGGTAGCCCATCAGAAGTGATTTGGGGCGAACTAGACTCATCACCAGTGGTGGTTGAGCACGGTCTTAAGTATCAGTTGAACATCGGTCGCAACCAGAACTTCGGTCTGTTCTTAGACATGCGTAACGGTCGTCAGTGGGTCCAAGAGAACGCTAAAGACAAGAACGTATTAAACCTGTTTGCTTACACCTGTGGCTTCTCTGTGGCTGCTCTAGCGGGTGGTGCGCGTCAGTGTCTCAACGTAGATATGTCTCGCGGTTCGTTGAGCAAAGGTCGCGACAACCACCGTCTCAATGAACATGACATGCGCTCAGTTAACTTTCTCGGTTACGACATCTTTAAATGTTGGGGAAAAATCAAGAAAGGTGGTCCATACGAATTAGTGATTATTGATCCGCCATCTTTCCAAAAAGGCAGTTTTGCACTGACGAAAGACTATAAGAGAATTTTGCGTCGTCTGCCTGAGCTTCTTAAAGAGGGCGGTGAAGTGATTGCTTGCGTGAATTCTCCAATGGTTTCACCAAACTTCCTGATTGATACCATGGCGGAAGAAGCGCCGAGTGTTAAGTATCTAGAACGTATCCCAAACCCGCCTGAGTTTGTGGATGTTGATGCTGATTCAAGCCTAAAAGTACTTCGCTTCAAATTAGAATCCGCAGAGTAGTTTCTAAAAACGAACAAACCATATTGAAAGCGCCGCATTACTTCATAGTAACGCGGCGCTTTTTTATGGATTCCGTGTTCGTCGCATTGAAGTGCTTTAGGATTTGACGTTTTTAAGCGTCTGAAAGCCGAAGTAGATTCGCATAAATGTGGTGAGCCAACACGCTGCGCCAAACGCATAAGCAATGACGGCAAAGTGTTGTGGCCAAATACAGAACGCAATGAAACAAGCGATGGTTTCTGTTCCCTCAGTCAATCCAGACATGTAGTACAGAGATTTATGCTTATAAACAGGGTTCTCTATTCCTTGCTTGCCCGCCATAACTGCGAAGGCTAAGAAACTGCTGCCTGTACCGATGAAAGAGAAAATCAGAAAGGCGCCTGCAACGGCATTCGCGTCCGGGTTAGCAATCACAAAGCCAAACGGTATCAAGGAGTAGAACAAGAAATCGAGGCTTATATCGAGAAACCCACCGGCATCGGTAATTCCCTGGATACGAGCAAGCGCGCCATCAAGTCCATCACAGATACGATTTAGCACCACAAATAGCAGTGCTAAATCATACTGTTGAAACGCAAGCGACGGGAAGGCTAAACAGCCGATCAAAAAGCCGAAAAACGTAGTTTGATTCGCAGTGACGCCAGCGCGGTTTAGAACTTTAGCGGACTGAGTTAACGGCCAACGAATAACCCTGATGGAATATTTATCTAGCATTCTCTGTACTCCATGGCCAATTCAGTACTCGTGCTGCTGGTGGAATATCCGCTTTATCGTGGGTCACCATCAATGTAGGTATGTTGGCTTTGCTGAGTTGCTCAAATACCCAATCGCGAAATTGAACACGCAATTCAGGGTCGAGTTTGCTGAAGGGCTCGTCTAACAACGCAACTTTCGGTTTGGCGAGCAACATTCTGGTCAAACTGACTCGTGCTCGTTGCCCTCCAGAAATCTGGTCTGGGAATGAGTCGGCAAGTCGTGTCAGTTCGATGTCTTTTAGCGCATCTAACGCTCGCTGTTGGCGCTCTTTTCCTTTGATACTGTTTGGTAGTGCAAAGGCCAGGTTTTCCCAAACTTTTAGGTGAGGGAAGAGCAGATCGTCTTGAAACAGGATCCCAACCTCACGTTGATGAGGCGCGACTTGATCAATTCGCGCGTCGTTGACGTGAACTTGCCCTGTGTATTCAAACTCGTTGCTAAGGTGACCAGCGATCACGTCGAGCAGAGTCGACTTACCACAGCCACTTGGTCCCATCAGAGCCAGCACTTCGCCGGATTTTAAATGAAGATTGAGCGATGAGAATAACTCGCTTCCATCGAGCTTATGGATGGCGAGGTCGTTGAGAGATAGACTCATTAGGTAATAAACCTTTATATGAAAGACGGCGATACTTCATTTGTAAACGGCTGATAAGAATCGCAAAAGAGAAAAAGAATAGTGGCAGTAAGGCTTGCCAAATAGCGTAAATCGCGGTGACCCTGCGGTCGAATCCACTCGTCAAGGCAACCGCTTCTGTGGTGATGGTGCTGATTCTACCTGCACCCAACATCAAGGTTGGCAGATATTGAGCAAGGCTGACACTAATGCCCACAGCCCAAGCAAAAACCATCGTTGGTAACAGAATAGGTAATTTAACCGTGAGCCAGCTTCGAAGCGGCGACTTCCCGAGGCTGAGAGCGGCTTTGATCAAGCCAGGTTCAAAACTGCGCCAAGGGCCGTCCAATGACAGATAGACGAATGGAAAAGCAAAAAATACATGCGACCAAATCACCCAAAACTCATAAGCGGTACTATTGAGGTAGAGAGTGGTAACCTGCAAACCAAACAGAACAGATAGCTGAGGAATAAGCATCGGAATCGCGATAATGTATCCCGGAACCTGCCAACGATGCTTAATACGGTATTCATGAGCAATGAGGGCAAGTACTAACGCGATGGTCGCAGAAATAACCGCAATCCAGAGGCTGGTGCTAATGGTACCGGTGATCGCGTTCCACTCGTATTCCCAAAAGCGAGTGCTATAACGGCTTGGTAATAGGTCAGGAAAGCGCCAGCGTTGAGCGACACTCCATATCAACATCAATGGGAACATGGCTGCTGTTAGCAATGCCAAGAAAGAGAACAGGCTACGTCCAGGTAGAGCGACACCACGGCGACCTGACACCTGCCAACCGCGAAAATACTTAAGAACGGTCCACTCAACCAATCGAGCAAACGCTATAAGTAGGCTTGCTAAACCAAATAGAACAATGGCCCCGGCTGCAGCTCTTGGTAATAAGCTGAGGTCTGGGTCGTTAAACCATTGCCACACTAATACAGCAAAAGTGGGTGGGTTTGTTGGACCGATAATGAGCGCGATATCAACCACAGACAAACTGTAAGCGAGTACCGCCAACATAGGGAAGCGTAATTTGTTGAACCATTGTGGGAAAACACATTTCCACCAAATTTGTGAACGATTGTAGCCTAGCGAAGCACTCACTTTGGTTATTTTAGGAATATCTAATTGTTGCAGAATAGAGATACTCATTAACAATAAGAATGGAATCTCCTTCAACGCCAACATCACGATTAATCCAAGTGCATACGGGTCTTTCACCAGTAACGCTAGCTCAGTATTCGTCGAAGGTTCACCAAAGAAACCTTGCAGGACACGCATGCCAAGACCGCTTGGGCTAAACAGAAAGGCGAACCCGATAGCAAAGGCAACATGAGGAATCGCTAGCATCGGAGACAGAGTAAGCTCGATTTTACGCCAGAATGGTTTGTCCCACGTGGCTTGGAGAATACAGAAGGTGAGAAAACAGGCCAGGTAGCTGCTGATCACGGCTGAGCTCAGTGTAAGACCGATAGAGTGGTAGACGCCTTCCCACGCGAAAACTTGCTCGAAACCAACGATTGAAAACTGTTCTAAACCCAGTGGAGGTATATAACTGAGGGATGAAGCAATAACCCCAACTACCCCTGGGATAGTTGGGATGATGCACACCGCTATAACAACAAAATATAGAGCGTGAAGAATCAAACTTAGTTACCGTAGCGCTTTAACCACTCAGATTCGAGTGCGGTTTGCCAGCTTGGGTGCGGCTCATCTACCGACTTGAACTGCTGAGTATTACGCGCGCTTCCTGTTAGGTATTTGCTGCTCAATACAGATGGGTCGCCCCAGATGTTAAGGTCGCCTTTGCGTGATTGTGCTTCTGGGCTTAGTAGGTAGTTGATTGCCACTTGCGCGCCCGCCGATGCGTTGGCATTCCAAGGGATGGCTAAAAAGTGAATGTTAGATAGTGCACCACTTTCGAAGGCAAACGCTTTGGTGGTTTCTGCCAGTGTACCATTGGCTTGAGCAGAGAAAACCGCATTCGGGTTGAAGGTGATCGCTAAGTCCAACTGACCATCATCAAGCAGCTGGATGCTTTCGGATGTACCAGCAGGGAATTGTTTGCCGCCACGCCACGCAACCTTATGGAATTCATCAAGGTATGCCCATAGTGGTTGAGTAATCGTCTGGAAGGTCTTCTCATCAACAGGTTTAGACAGGGCTGGATCGTTATTGGTGAGCTCAATAAGGAGCGACTTCACAAAGCTGGTGCCGTGAAATTCTGGTGGACGAGGGTAGCTTAAGCGATTTGGATACGCTTGTGCGTAGCTCAACATTTCAGAGAAAGAGTGCGGAGGGTTGTTGAGTGTTTCTTGGTCGTGAATAAAGACCAGTTGTCCAACACCCCAAGGCGCTTCTAAGCCCTCCGTAGGTTCTGAAAAATCAACATCGATGGGTAGCGACTTATCGACATACTGCCAGTTAGGTAGTGTTTCAGTAAATGGGCCAAACAGTAGCGCATTGTCCTTCATAGAACGGAAGTTTTCACCGTTAATCCAGACCATATCGACACTACCACCACTGTTTTTACCAGCGGCTTTTTCTGCGATCAGACGAGTTGTTGTTTCGGCTATGTCAGTGACCTTAACGTGCTTAAGTGTCACGCCGTGATTTTGTTGCAATTGCTTGCCAGCCCATTGGATATAGCGATTGATCTCTTGGTTGCCGCCCCAAGCATGGAAGTAGACAGTTTGTCCTTCGGCTTCGCGCTCTATTTTGCTCCACTCTTGAGTGTTTGTGCTGTCTGCATAAAGTGTTGCGCTATAGGCCGTTGTGGCAAGTAATCCAATAGTACTAACTAATTTGTTCATAAACTTTTCCATATCTTTGTGAACCGGCGAGGGCTGTGCATTTGGTACTTCCTAAAGTTATTCTATCTGGTTCTGAAATAATTTCTAATTCAATAGTAAATTCAAAGAATTACTTGTCGAATTATGTGACCTTATCTATGACCGTGTTTTTGGCTAAATAATTACAGAACCAATGAGAAATTTTTTAATAAGTTGGAAATACTCTCCAGATACGAAAAAAGGAGCCAAATGGCTCCTTTTGAAAACTTGATTTTCACGTTGTTGAGATGATTAGTTTTTCCAATCATTTAGTGTGTACGTCAGAGTGTGTACATCGTTCTTCAGTATTAATATGTCGTTGGTTAGCGTTACGTCGCTCCACTCTACAAGAGTCGCAGATACAGACTGTTCAATATCCATTGCTGTACCGTGACACATCTTCATTGTCATACCCATCTGTTTGATGCGGAATTGACCATCTTTTAATTCACCCTGACCAAAGAAATTATTACAACCTGCAACGCCATTAGCTGTTAGCTTTTCACCGATCTCAAGGCGGGGTGCTTCACGATGCACGCTTTTCTCAATGTTTTTGCCGTCGATTTGTGCCAGTTCCCAATTATGGTGCTGTAAGTCGGTAGCTGTTACTTGCGTTGCGTCACTACCTGTTGTCGTGCATGCAGCAAGCATGATTGGTAAAGCGGCTACTGCTAGTAATTTTTTTGAACTAAACTTCATATAATATGGCTCCAAAGGAATAAACAAAGTTACCAAAGTTACGTAACTTGATTGATGAAAAGTATAGTTAACAAAGCACTATATATGTCAGTATACGGTCATAGTTTAGTATGGATTCATTGGGCTCGATGGTTTAGTCATCATAGTAGCAGGCATATAAAGTACTCAGGAGGAGTCGTGGAGCAGTTAGAGTTTTTCCAAGTTCCAAGCCCTTGTGTCGGAGTATGTTCAACCGATGAGAAAGGCTATTGCAATGGTTGTATGCGAAAGCGGGAAGAGCGCTTTAATTGGATGTCGATGACACCATCTCAGCAGTTGCATGTCATTAAATTATGCCGACAAAGATATAGAAGAAAGCGTCTTGCTCAGTTGAATAGTGGCGCTAAACCACAACAGCCATCAGAAGAGTCTGTGAATCCACAACAAGATCTTTTTGGATAATCGCGGTTCACATAGTCTAATTTTAACAAATTATTTACATTGGTCGGCAGGTGTAATACTACTAGGACTACGATGCCAGAAAGGATGATGTTGGTATGAGTAAGAAAGAGAGAAAAATTAAGAAAAAGCCAATAAAGTCGTTAGACAAAGAACGCATAGAAGATAAAGATGACCCAGAAAGAGTCGCACGCGATTGGCACACTATGACTGAAGAAGAGCAAATGGAAGTGTTGTCCCACCTCTCTGATATGCCTTTCCAATAGTGCACGAACAGTAAATTGATACCAAGGTGATAACAGAATACTAAAAAGCCACTAAACAGTGGCTTTTATGCATTATGGGCTCGAAAGTATTACTTTTGGGGCAAATCTACTTGGAACCCCAATGATCGCTTACCCATCCACCAATATGCTCATCAAAATGATTACCACTGAATCGGTGGTTACGTTCAACAGAGCTATCACTCTCATCTTTATTGTCTAATAGTGTTTGAATGTAGTTAGCCATCGGGTCATTGGAACGTTGACGGTCGCGTCGGGTTGCCACTTCTTTAATCAGTTGTAATCGGTATGCAGAGCTAGCACGTTTCATTTCAATGACCTCCTGTTTATAGACACTAATAGAAAAATCTAGTTGGTGGTTTTGTGACCGTCAACGCGATTTTGAAGTATTTTTTTTGACCAACGAGGAATCAATCAGTTGAGTGCGATATTCATAAAAATGTCATCAAAACAGCTTGGAGCCTAGTGTTGAAATAAGAGGTTTTATATGAGTAAAGATGACTATTTCGTCAGGTTTAGATGTAAAAAAGCCCAGTTCAAAACCGGGCTTTGGATGAAACATCCGTTTTTGTTCAAAACAGGGTGTTGTCGGATGCGACACTGACGATCAATTTGCTTGACGTGAGTTCTTACTTTTAAATTGCTTAATGCTCTTTTTCTTGGCTGTTCGACGATTGGCCTGTTTGTCTTTCGGAGGACGTTTGCGTTGTGTGCCTTCGGTTGCTGGCTTGTCGGTCACAGGGAAGCCGTCTAGCGATTGAACTGGTAATGCTCGCTTGGTTAATTGACGTATTGCATTCAAGGTATCCATTTCACTGTGACTCACCAATGAAATGGCATGACCATTGGCGCCAGCACGAGCGGTGCGCCCGACACGATGGACATAGCTTGCGGAATGAGCAGGTAACTCAAAGTTGATGACCAGAGGTAGGTCGTCAATATGAATACCACGAGCCATCACATCGGTTGCAACAAGCGTTTCAATATTCCTTTCTTTAAACGCTTCGAGGAGTTGGCTGCGTTCGTCTTGAGTCTTATTACCGTGCAGTGCTTCAACATTGAGCTTGGCTTTCTTAAGCTTCTTAGTGAGAGCATCTGCGTTATCTTTTGCGCCGATGAAAACCAAAGATTGAGTGTTTTGATGCTGCTTCAATAGACTGATAAGAGCTTGAGGTTTACTGCCTTTGTTGACCAAATACAAGGTCTCTTGGATGTTCTCGACCACACTGTTTTTTGGGTGTACGCTCACTTTCAATGGCTTGAACAGCAGGGTTTCAGCTTGTTGCTCTAACTCCGTCGGTAGTGTTGCCGAGAAAAGCAGAGTCTGATGTTTGGCTGGTAGAGATTTCTTGATCGCCTGAATGTCAGGCCAAAATCCCATGTCTAATAGACGGTCGGCTTCATCAAGCACAAATGATTTGCACTGTGAGAGTGATAGTGAGCCATGTTCGATCAGAGACACTAAACGACCAGGTGTCGCTACAATCATCTGCGGTTCCTGACTCAACATATCGCTAATACTCTCTTCGCTCATTCCACCTATAAAGGTTGCAATACGAATGGAGAGTGCACGCGCAAAAGGCTCTATTGAAGAGGCTACTTGGTTGGCGAGTTCACGTGTTGGTACCACTATGAGACTTTGAACCGCATCGATGCCATGTTCAAGGTTGTGTAGTCCACCCAGACCAAATGCAAGTGTTTTGCCGCTGCCAGTCTGAGCCAATGCCAGTAAATCCCTTTTCTCAATGATCGCTGGGATCGTTTTCGTTTGAATTTCTGTTGGTTGTTGCAGCGTTTGCGGCAGAGCCTCGATAAGCTCAGAACACAGGTTTAATGATTTGAATGTCATGATGTGAACCGATTGAAAATGGATGAGGAGTCTAACAGCGCGCAATGGTTGAGTGAACCTTTTTAGCTAATCAGAACCGTTTGGACTTTGCCTCTAGCAAAATCGGACGTCACGTGTCGATATTTTCGCTAAAGGTCTGACAAGCATAGCCGATAATTAATTCTAATGATGATTTGTGCTATGTTCATCTTGTGAGTGGATATTGATTTGGGTGCTAAGCTTAAGCTGCACCATGTGTAGGGAGACAGATAAATGAGTGACGGGTCGTTTACCCAAAAACGCCAGTACTATCGCCTAAAATACCCCAAAGGGGCTAGGCCGATCATGCGTATCAAAGATGAGCTCTTTCAAGTGAGTGAAGTATCGGAGAAAGGCGTGCGCGTTATGACACGAAATGTCAGTCACTTTTATCGTGGACTTTCGATGGCGGGCACACTCGACCTACATGATGAAAAACGCGTTGATATATCGGGTGCGGTTTTACGCTTTGATGGGGATGAAGTGATCATTCAACTGTCTCGTGGTCCGAGCTTTAAAGACATGGTGTCTGAACAGAGGCACATCCGCCAACGCTACCCTGCATTTTTCGCAAGTTTAAGAGCGGCGTAGTTGAATTGACTAAAGTAGTTGAGAACATTAAGAAGCCCGAGAGTGAAATAACTCTCGGGCTTCTTGTCTCTATCGGTCTGATAACTCTACAGAGTTGCCTGCATATAGTATGGACGGATTACAGTTTTGGTACGGTTGCCCATACTGCCGCCAGCATATCGTGACCAAATGCAACACTGCGGTCTGGTGACCAGCCGTAAAGCTCATCTGCGTGGCTAATATGATCTTTAAATGGCATTTCAACGGTGTAAGACAGGCACTTGAATTGCTCTGCGACCCAGTTTGAGCCTACAGTTAAGTTTGCTTTGCCCGGCTCATCTTTATCGTAACCGATTTCGTCTTGGAATTCTGGTGTGATAGTGAAGAGTGCTTGTTTGAAGTGCTCTTCTAAGGCTTGTAAACGCGCATCATAAGAAGGAATACCTTCGCTACCCGCGACAAAGTTGTAAGGGATAGCTTCGTCACCGTGAATATCCAAGAACATATCAACGCCAGTTTCTAACATGCGTTCACGAACGAGGTAAACCTCTGGGCTGCGCTCCATTGAGGGTGTTTGCCATTCGCGGTTTAGGTTTACGCCCAAGCCATTAGTACGTAAGTGACCACGGATACTGCCGTCTGGGTTCATGTTTGGTACTGCGCGAATCACAACCTTGTCGAGTAGGGCACGGCCAACTGTGTCTGTCTCATCAAGAAGGCGTTGTAAGAAGCCCTCAATGAACCATTCTGCCATCGTCTCACCAGGGTGTTGACGGCCAATGATCCAGATATTCTTTTTCTTCGGGCTCGGTTCGCCAATGGTAAGCAGGCTAATGTCGTTGTTGTCGTTAGTCACACCTAGTGTTTCAAGCTTACAAGCAGGGTGCGTTTGAGCACTGTGAAGTAAATCTTGGTGGCGGTCATAGGAGTAAGGAGCGAAGTAAGCAAAGAACATAGATTCATGCTCAGGAATGATATCGAACTGTAGCGTATCACCATCAAACGTTGCTGGAATACGGAACCACTCTTCGCGATCGTAAGAAGCAACGACGTCGTACTCTTTCCAACCCTCTGGGTAGGCGGACTTTGCTAAGCCTTGGATTTCAAAATGGTGTGGAACTTGCGCTTCACTCTCTAAACGGAAGTGAAACCACTGTGCAATGTCAGTGTGCTTATCCGCTGGGATAGTCAGTTGGATGTTTTGTGGAGCATCTGCATTAACGACATTGATATTGCCGCTTTCGAAATTACTGAAAATTTTCATTGTAGTTGTTATCTCGTAGTTGAGTTGCACTAAGGTTAGCACACTTCATTTGAAGCAAACTACTCTGAAAACTTCAGCGCCGTTGGCAAGATGTACAACCGCGGCAAGCAGAACGTGTATGTTTGTCTAGTTTACTGCGTTGAACCTTACAATAGGCATTTTTGAGTGCTCGTCGCCCTGCAAACCAATCATCCGGCTTGGTCAAAATTAGATAGCCATTAAAACGTTTCATCAACTCTGTTCGGTTCTCTTCGATGAATCGACTGTCAAATCCGATCTCAAAGTACTCAAGCGCCTGCTCAATACGTTCAAAGCTTGCAATTTTCTGCAAAAGTTCAGGGTGGCTCATTGTCTTCCCATACTATTTCATTGGCCGTGAACTCTAGCTCATTTAACGATTTTTTTTATTGATGTAGTCAATGGTCTGCAAAGTTATTTAAAAACTCCGCAAACAGCTGTGCAGCGAATTCTGCACATGTGAAGAGGAGAAGTACACAGGACCGGCTCTTGAGCTCACAGCATTTGTTCCACCTAAAAACGGTTAGTTGAAACAACTCAATCTGTTGAATCTACGCTAGCTTCATGATGCTGGCTTTTTATATTAAAAACAGCAGGTTAAGTATGTGTTAAATCGTAACAATGTGACGGATTTACAAATAAAAAATGAGAAGTTCTCGCATTGTGTTAGCTTTGTCGCGATTTTTATAAATGGAGCATGATTCATAAATTTGGGCGTATATCATCTTGCTGAATTATAAACGATCGTTATTTAGCAAAAGGTAAACAAATGAAAACTAAGCTAATTTTTAGTGCAGTAGCACTGTCAGTATTATCAGGTTGTGCAACGGTTCCAACCGCAGATAAAGCTGAGTCAACTAAATTGAAGCAATTCGCTGAGCCAGCAGAGGGTATGGCGGGTGTATATGTATATCGTGATAACTCGACAGTCGGCGCTGCATTGAAAAAAGATGTCTACATTAATGGCGATTGCGTTGGTGAGACTGCACCTGGTGTTTTCTTTTACCAGCAAGTTTCAGGGAACCAAGAACATACGATCAGTACTGAATCCGAGTTCTCAGCCAACGACCTAACTTTGTATACAGAAGAAGGTCGTAACTATTTCGTTCAGCAATACATCAAAATGGGTGTGTTTGTTGGCGGTGCAGCCTTAGAGCAAGTAGAAGAGCAAACTGGTAAAGTTGAAGTCACTAAGACCGATCTTGCTATCCAAGGTACCTGTACTTCTATGTAATCGACATTTGATGTAGCGGTATTTCTATTTAATAACCGCATCTTTTGGACGAATTGAGTCATCATGGCTCAATTCGTTGTATATGCCTTGCTTCTCTAACCCTTATCTATCTTTCTCAACTTCTCTGCTCCCCAAGCTTAACCAAGTGTAACTTTTAACAACATAGTCAACTCATTATACGTGCTACTGATCACTTGTTTCATATCATCTTGATTTATAAATTCACATTAACTTTTCTCCTGTTACAATTCTTAGTGTGAATGTTAATGATAATAATTTGTATTTATATGGATTTAGTTAAGGAGAGAATGATGAAGTGGCAGTTTAAGCTCACCCCACTTTCAATTGCAGTGACTGCATTACTTGGTGGAGGAGCAGTTCATGCAGAAGAGGATGAAACGGTTGTCGTGGTTGGTCAGCAGGTCGATGACAATGCGGTAGGACCGGACTTCAGTTATGTTGGCGAGAAAAGTCAAACCGCAACCAAAACGACACTTGCCCTGCATGAAACCCCTAGAGCAGTTTCTGTGGTGACACGTGAGCAGATGGATGACCGTGCCTCTATCAGTATCTCCGATGCACTTCAGTATACACCGGGTATTCAGACCAACTATTACGGTGAAGATAACAAACAAGACTGGTTTGTCGTACGTGGCTTCCAACAAGCAGGGACAGGCTTGTATCAAGATGGTACGCGACTCTATTCCGCAGGCTTTTACAGTTGGCAAATTGACCCATTTGGTTTGGAGCGTGTAGAAGTACTCCGCGGCCCTGCGTCTGTGCTATATGGGCAAAACCCACCAGGTGGTCTGATTAATGTTGTTAGCAAACGTCCACAATTTGATGGGGGGTCAGGTCAAGTAGGCATTGACGTTGGTTCATTTGACCGCACCCAAGTGACTCTCGATGTGAACACCGAGGTGAATGATGATGTGGCTTTCCGCATAGTCGCACTTGGTAGAAAGAATGGAACCAAGGTCGATGATGTTGAGGCTGAACGCTTTATGGTTGCGCCATCACTAATGTGGAAGGTGAGCGATAAAACAGACATTACGCTCTTAGCAAGTTATCAAGAAGATGATTCCGACCCCTACTTGCAGTTCTTACCGATGGAAGGCACGCTAACAGACAACCCAAATGGCAAAATCTCAGATAGCACCGCGGTAGGTAATCCAGATTGGGAAACCTTTGAACGTCAGCAACTCTCGTTAGGGTATGAATTTAACCATGAGTTTAATTCAGCACTGAGCTTCGGCCAGTCGGCACGTTATAGCCGTATGGATATCAACTTAAAGCAGATTTATTCATTGATGTACGCAGCGGATCATCCGACATTTGGTGCCGCTTTAGATCCTACAGGGTCAAGACAAACGGTTCTTCGTCAGGCATCTACAGAAGAGGGGCATTCAGATGCCTTTAATATCGATAATCGATTGGTGTTTAACTTCAAAACTGGTGATATCGAGCACATCTTACTAACTGGTGTTGATTACCAAATGATCGACATTGACAGCAATGATTACGCTGCTGATCCGATTGTTGCTGATGGCAATGTACTAACTGGGCTAGGTGTTTACGATCCGACCTTCAATGTTTATAACCCAAGCTACACTAACAACATTATCTTGCTTGATCCAAGTTCACCGACTTTATCTCCTGTGTCTGATGCAGACCTGCAAAATTCAGTCACTAAAAATCGCCAACTTGGCTTTTATATTCAAGACCAAATTCGATTCGATGATTTGATTGTCCAAGCAGGGCTTCGCTACGACGATACCTCTAATGAACAGTCCAATAAGACAACAGGTAGTATTCGCAAAGCGGATTACGAGGAATGGACAACCAACTTAGGTGTCGCGTATGTGACGTCGGCAGGGTTCACACCTTACTTTAGTTATGCACAATCTTTTGAGCCTATCATTAAAACCTCTGTTGCTAATCAAGCGGCGAAGCCAGAACGTGGTGAAAGTTACGAAGCGGGTGTGAAATACCTGCCGAAGAGTTTTGAGGGTCAGTTCAATGTTGCGGTGTATGAAGCGACGAAGAAAGATGTGGTGGATGTAATCACTGGTAGTAACCAGGTCAACCAGATTGGTGAAATTCGTAACCGAGGCGTGGAATTGGGTGCTGTGGCTAATGTAACCGAGTCACTTACTCTAATTGGTAACTTAGCGTTCTTAGATTCTGAGATCACCAAAGACCAAGATCAGAATCAAGTGGGTAAAACGCCAGCACAAGTGGCAGACATGATTGGTTCTGTTTGGGCGAAGTACCAGTTCTTTGATGACGCGTTAGATGGGTTGAGTATCGGTGGTGGTGTTCGATACATTGGCGAAACTTATGGCGATAACCTCGAGCAAAATAAGGTTTCGTCTTATACCCTCTACGACGCAACGGTAAGCTACCGATTTGCGGATTACAAACTGCAAGTCGCGGCGAAAAACCTGTTTGATAAAGAGTACGTCGCTACCTGTAACTATTACTGTTACTACGGCGACCGTCGCAACGTTATCGCGAGCTTAACTTACGATTGGTAATTTGGGCTTAAAATCTAGCAGGTAATAAAGCATGGTGATGATTGGCCACCATGCTTTTTTTATTTCTAAGTGATCCGAATAATTCTTTGAAGCTTATAGATAAAACTAAAAGAAAGGAGAGTTTTATGAACAGAATCAATCCTAGGAAGTTACTGCACAGTAAGTGGACTGCTGTGACCCCCGTCAATCGTGAAAAGCACTTCATGATCACTGAGATGGAATTTGAAGAAGATGTGGTTGTAAGGTGTGTTCTTGAAGCGGTGATGACAAAGCGAGCGCGTGATATCGATTGGCATGACCTTACCAACAATAGTTTGTGGAAAATGGGCTGGAAGTAAACCATTGCCTCAGTCTAGCTTTACACTTATGAGCATTATCTAGGCTGGCTTTGCCAGTACTGAAGCCCTTCTAATACACCTGCAGCATGCGTTGCCTTGCTGGTGTAGACATTGTCCCTTTTTGAAAGGTGAGCGACTTCTGGGTAGTGGTTGGCTACCAGAATTGAGTTAACGCCATTGATGGTCAGCATTGAGGTATCGTTAGCGGAATCACCGGCCACACACACTTCATCGATAGTTAAGTCGTGTTGTTTCAAAAGGTAGTGAATAGCAGAAGCTTTGTTGACGTTTTTCGGGGTAACGTCCAAGTACCAATCGTGAGAGTAGGTTAAGTCAACCTGTGCACCATGTGCTACGAGCGCACTCTCAACAAGCTGTCTTTGATGGTCAGTTAATGATCCTTCAAATGTGATTTTATAGTCGCCTTGGTGGTTAGGATCCAACTTGCCCATGAAGTCGAAGCCCGCTAACGCTTGTTCAACTTTACGTTTATCCCACGTTGCTTTTAGTTTTTGGTGCCAGTGCATATCAGGTTGCTGGATTGGTTGATGATGGTGAATCTGGGTTCCAACGTCGCTGATAATGCTGTGTGGTGTTGGGTAGTTATCCGAGGCTAAGCCAACTTTAATGGAAGGTAACGTACGCCCTGTGGCAATAACAAATCGAATACTAGGCTGATCGCTCAAGTAGTCAAACAATTGATTGACCCCGTCAGATGAACCACCGTCCAAGGTGCCGTCAAAATCACACACTAGCATCTTAATCATTGTTTTCTCTCCGTTAAAATTTGCTTTCCTATTAGCTAAGGTTGGCTTACTAAGTTACGAATAACAAGGTCAGGCTACGTCACTTTAGAGTAAAAAGATCAGTTTGCCCGCGAGTGTCACACTCGGTAGGAGAATTGCTTGCAAGAGTCGCAATAAGCAATGGACAACAGATGTGTTTCAAAGTCTACATGCAAACATACATGCGATTATCGGTATAAAGATGAGTGATATCACACATTGTGATATTTGTAATATAATAATTTATTTGTGTGATGTTTTGCCAGCTTGTCGTACAAATCTTCATCTATATTATCTTCCGTTGTGCAGAGGAAGCTGTGCAACCTATGGAATAAAATAATAAACGTGAAACAAATCATGGAGACTTGTATGATTTTTAAACCTTGCAAACCACTATCTTGTGCTGTCATGTTTGCGCTGTTTTCTGGTTCTGTTGCGGCAGAACAGCTAAATATTCAATCGGCATCGGATTGGGGTGGTTCGCACTCTTCTTATCCTGCGTCGAAGGCAATTGATGGTGACACCAACTGGTCGTCACGCTGGGCTGCGCAAAACGCTCCGGTTAACCTCGTACTCGATCTTGGTTCTGTTCAGAACGTTCAAGACGTCAAGATCGATTGGGGTAAAGGCGAAGAGCAAACCTACAAATTTGAGATTCGTGCGTTAGCTGATGAAAGCTCTAGTACTTGGGATAAGGTCTACTATGGTGAAAGCGGAGGTAATACATCCGATTTTGAAAGCTACGATGTACAAGACGTTCAAGCGCGTTGGGTTCGAATTAAGGTGTTTTCAAACAGTGCTGAGAGTGTATGGACTAACATTACTGAAGTACAGATTCATGGTAACGAGGGGCAAGATTTTGGGTTAGACCCGAATGCGCCACCTTCGGGCAACTTTGACCTTCTGGATTGGTATGTGAGTATTCCAGTGGATGAAGGCGATGGTTACGCAACGTCAATCAAAGAGAATACTTTGGCTGCGGGCTATGAAGATGAGTTTTTCTACACTGGTAGCGATGGTGGTTTGGTGTTCTATACGCCAGTTGAAGGGGTCACCACATCGAGCGGTACTAAGTATGTGCGAACTGAGCTGCGTGAAATGCTACGTCGCGGTGACACGTCTTACTCTACATCTGGCAAGGATAATAACTGGGCGTTCTCTTCAATTCCTTCAAGCGAGCAAGCAGCCTTTGGCGGTATTGATGGCACTCTGAATGCTACATTGGCAGTTAACCATGTGACAACAACCACCTCAAATACTGAGCAAGTGGGTCGAATCGTGATCGGTCAAATCCACGCGGAGAAAAATGAGCCAATTCGTCTGTACTACCATAAGCTGCCTAATAACGATAAGGGAGCAATCTATTTTGCTCATGAGACGTCGCAGTCTACTGGAGGCGATGAAACTTGGTACAACTTACTGGGTAACATGGTAACGTCTGATGGTGATCTGAATAGTCTAAGTAACCCGAGTGACGGCATCGCCTTGGATGAGACTTTCTCATACTCGATTGTGGTGGAGGGTGACAAACTGATCACAACCATCAGTCAAAATGGAACTGAGCTTGCTGCAAAAGAAGTCGACATGAATAATAGTGGATACGATGACGCCGACAACTACATGTATTTTAAGGCGGGCATCTACCTACAAGATAACACCAGTAATGACAGTGACTATGCCCAAGTGACCTTCTATCAGATCGATAATAGTCATAACTAATCGTCGCTAAAGGAGTGTAACTAAAAGGTGATGATGTGTGTCATCACCTTTTATTTTTAATGTTGGTCTGTTGACCAGGTCGGGCTGTTAATGACTCAACCCCATTTAGCTCGAATGGTTATCCACGGTTCTCGGAAAGGGTCTCTTTGAGCACTCTAAATAACCATTGATTTAATGGAGATTGTTGTTGAGAGCGACGACAACTCATGACGTAATGGATCTCGATGTTCAGTGTTTGAGGCAAATGAATACTTCGACAACCTTCTGGAACGCTGCCGTTAGTTGTGACGCCAAAGTGATCTGTCTGCAGAACGATATCATGGACGTTTTGTGGGTGCGTGACTTCTGCCTTGGGTTTAAATCGAAACCCAACATTACTTAGGCGCTCGATGAGTGGGTATTTATTATCGTTCCAACCTGCGGTCTTGTGCAGAACCACAGGGTAGTCTGTTAGATTGTAAACATCAGTCGCGGGGTGGTCGTTACGAACGAAAAAGACCACAGAGCCGCGCCCAAACTCAGTTTGAGCAATAGACTGCGGAAGAGTTTCATCAAAGTAGTGTGCCGCAACCGCATCTTCACCATCAATGATTCGATTTCTAGCATTGGTATCCCAGGGGAGAAAGGATGCGGTAGCCTTGGGCGCTTCTTTTAATAGCTTCAGGTACAACTTGTCACCCAACTGCTGCCAGAAATGGTTGTTGGCATAGATCTTAACTGAACCCTGATAGGTTTCAGGAGTAAACCCTTCCGGCTTAATCAAACTCATGCTGCTAATGATGCTCTCAAAGTGCTGAATATTCGCTTCAACAAACGAGGTCGGTTCGAACCCTTGCTTAGTCTGAATAAACAGCGGGTCGTCGAGCTGGTTTTTGAGCTTCGAGAGGTTTTTGCTAATAGCGCTCGACGTTTTACCTAGAGTGTCGGCAACCAAGCCAACGTGTCGAAGTTCATACATTTTCTTCAAGACTAAGATGTTTTGAATATCAAGGTTGGTGTTCATGTCCTTCTCCGAATACGCATCCACCTGCTCATATTAATCATAAGTATTAGTCGGAAAGACAAGGGAAGGTCAAAATCTAATTTGGCAATATCATTACACACGGGGTCACGGGTTTCTTATTTGGAAATCTTGGTTTTCCTCGTGACAGCAAAGGCTTAGCGCTAAAGTCTTCTTATCGAAACGAAAGGCATCGAGATGAGAGTCACAATGGAAACAACCATTGATGTCGATACAACGAACAATAGATAAGAACAACGAGGTGATGTATGAAAAAGCTAATCGCACTAGGCCTAATGGCAATTTCAATGAACACGGCTTTTGCAGCTGACGGTAACTTCACAGGCACTATCGATATGACGCCTGCTTCACACAACCAAGTTCAATCTGAACGCATCGCACCAGAGCCAAAACTGCAAGGTCGCAACGACGCGTCTGATGGCGGAGTACGTTTTGTATCGCACGCAGATCAACATGAGCCTGTGTTAAATGGTCGTCGTGACTAGTTACTTGATGCGTGATCTGGTTGATTGAAACGTCGATCTGTTTGTCAATTCATCGTTTTACCTAGCAGCCTGCACTGAAAATGTGCGGGCTGTTCTGTTTTTAGGTAATTAATTGAATTACAAAGCAGAATTTAAAAATTTTTCCTACACTTAGGTAAGTTTCGTTTGCCTAATATAGGGAGAAAGACGTGTTCAATTGGAGGCTAACTCGACTATCAAACCTCTTGATGCTGTGGATACTGACTTTGTGTATTGCCGTGGCATCTTTAAATGTACTTGCACAGGCACTGCCTGAACTGGATTTCATCGACAGTGAAATGACTAAACTGAGTGCTGAAAATCCCACTAATGAAGTGCTCATTGGTCAATATGAGACTCTGAAAGCGAGGCTGGAGAGTTTTGATGAAAAGCGTGACGAGCGCGACGAATATCTCAAAGCCATCACTCAGTTTCCTGTTCAACGTGAGCGACTGATCAAAAGTATCAATGATGTTGAATCGCTGGATATCTTCAAAACGGATCGGCTCGTTAAGTTCAGTGATCTTTCTCAATCCATAGCATCGCTACAAGCGGCTCTCGTGGAGTGGCGAACCTCATATCAAACGAAATCTGAGCAGCTGAAACAACTTGGTACTGCTCGAACGGAGTTGCCGCGCGATTTGGCTCAGCTAGATAGGCAGATCGAAAAAGCGACTTTAGATAAGAGCGATAATGGAGAGGCGATGGCTCAATGGCTGGAGTTGAGCAATTTGACCAGTTTAAAGTTGGATCGTGAAGTGCTTGCGGCTCAGTTACAAAGTTTAGATGAACGCACGGAAATTGTTCGTCTAGAGCGCCAGCTACTCGATCGTAAGATCAAACTAGCAACCCCTCTCGTTATTAATCTTCAAGAGCGGCTGACTCAAGTCGAGCAAGCCTCAGTACGTGAGCTTATTGATCAAACTAATAAATTGAGAGAGCAAAGAGACAGCTTAACTCTGCCTGATCAGGAAAGGTTGGATCGATTGACGGCTTTCGCTGCAGAGTTGGAGCAAGTTCTGGTTGAGATAGATCAAGCGAGAGTCACGGTACATGAGATCGATTCGCAGCGTAGAAGCCTAACCAGCGAGCTACGGTTAATTAAAGATAATCTAAATTGGCTACGCGATAGCACCGCTTTTGGTGACTCTATTCGAGCGCAATTGCAACGCTTGCCTACTGTGGACGATAGCAGTGAGATCCCGAATAGTATTGCTCATGCCCATATCAGAAAATATGAGATAGGGCAGACCATAAGTGACTTTGCTGTGACGAGTTCAGTGGTCAAAATTCAGCAAACGACAGAGCCTGTTGACGAGTTAGGACAACTGACACAATTAGTCTTAAAACAGCTTACGGATAGTTACGACAAACTGATCGTCGCCCTTAGCAAGCTTCAAACGTCTAAAAGCCAATATGTAATAGAAGTGAATGGTGCGCGCACTTTTTTACAACAGCAGCAACTTTGGAGTCGTAGTAATGTTCCGTTGTGGCAACACCTCACCAGCCTTGATCGTGACGTGTGGTTTGGAGACCAACGTCCGTTTATCGAGAGGCTTAATCAACTCACTAAAGAACAGCTGATTAGTATCGGAGCTTTAGTCGCGTTGTATAGTGCAACATTGTTTGTTCTGTATAGCCGTTTCTCCAAACGAGCGGTTGATCGCAGATTGGCGTATCAGAAAATATTTGGGCATCCACTCAAAGATAAATTCCGGTTTACTCTTATCTTGTTTTTAATGGCCGCGCTACGGGCAATAGCTTTGCCGCTGTGGTTTGGAATCACGGCGTATATCGTGCATTGGCTGTGGCCGATTTCGAGCTCAGAAGAGATTAAAACCACGACTGTTGCCGCGATGACCGGGCTGTTTGTGGTTGAGGTGATATTTTCACTGAGCTCTCCTAAAGGCGTGCTCGATCTGCACCTCAGTTGGCCGAGCTATATTTGCGAGTATTTACACTTGGGGGCTAAGCGTGTCCGCTGGCCATTAACTCTGTTGTTAGTTGCAATTTACGTCGCGGAACTGGCTGCTGGTGCAAAAGAGGCGGAGGTTTCTCGCGTTCTGTTCTTGGTACTCATAGCGTCAATGTTGGCGGTATACAGCTCTTTACTCAAGAAACAGCACCTTCCTTCGACATTCCCGTCGCCCTTTAATCAAGGCCTATCTCTGTTCGTGATTCGTGCTGTGGTATTAGGTTCGTTTGTCGGAGTGCTCGCAATGGCGATTGTGGGCTTGTATGTCGCGTCGTGGGTGCTGTTTATCTATCAGCAGTTGACTATTTTCGTGATTTTGGGTGGTTTGTTCGCCTATCAACTTGCTGAGCGTTTCCTTAAACTTGAACATCGCCAACTGACCTATCAGCGATTGTTAGAGCGCCGAGAAGAGTTAATTGCTCAGCAGCAAGAGCAAGCAGACGAACCGCCAGAATTAGCTGAGCTGCGAGAGTCAATACCGGATGTTGAAGAGCAAGCTTTAGGCAGTGAACAAGTTAGTGAACAGTCGATTACCTTGCTTAGAGGGCTGTCATTAATTGGACTCGTGATTGCATTATTAACCTTGTGGGCGAGCGCCTTAGAGATGACAAGTCAACTTGACAATGTTGTGGTTTGGCAGGTGAGCGAAGCCACCGATTCGGGTTCAAGGTTAGTAGACATTACCATTCAATCTCTGATTTATGCGGTGATTACGCTATTGGTGACTATGGTTGGGGTTCGCAATTTACCTGGTGTGTTAGAACTGCTTATTTTAAGGCGCTTAAGTCTTGCACCGGGCTCCGGTTATGCCATCACTACACTGCTTAGATATTTGATTTTGGTCGGAGGTGTGCTTACCGTGTTTGCGATGCTAGGCTTCCAATGGTCTCGTTTGCAGTGGTTAGTTGCCGCTTTCGGTGTCGGTTTAGGTTTTGGTTTACAAGAAATTTTTGCCAACTTTATCTCTGGTTTGATCCTTCTGTTCGAGCGGCCAATTCGGATTGGTGATATTGTGACGATCAATGAATTGTCAGGAACAGTCAGTAAGATACAGACCCGTGCAACGACGATCATCGATTGGGATAACAAAGAGATAGTTGTCCCGAATAAAGTGTTCATTACCGAGAAGTTGATCAACTGGTCGTTGACCGATCCAGTCACCCGTGTCGTGATCCCAATTGGTGTCGCGTATGGTACGGATGTCGAAAAAGTGGAATCACTGCTATATCAAATCGCAAGTGACAATCCACTGGTTCTTGAAGAACCATCCCCATATGTGGTGTTCCTTGCCTTTGGTGCCAGCAGTCTAGACTTTGAACTGCGTGTACACATCCCTGCGATTGAACACCGTTTGAGGACGATTCACTTGATTAACAAGAACATTGATAAGCTATTTAAAGAAAACAACATCGAGATTGCTTTCCCTCAAATGGATATTCATGTTCGTGATTGGCCGGAAAAGCCGAATTAATCTAACTGTGTTTTGAAGGTGAAGGTTGCTGGCTCTAATGAGGTGGCAATCTTCTTTATTGTGCATTGCTTATAAAAGGAGATTAATCAGCCCATGTTTGACCCCATTGAGATGGAATTAGACGAACTCAACATTGCGATATACGCGCCAAACAATCAATTCTCTACAGATGTTAATCTCTTGTCGGAATCCGAACTAACAGAACCTGTGTTGAACAGTAAAAAACTGGACGCGTTATTTGTTTCTTCTAATGACCTTAACCAGTCCAAACACCTGATTGAGCTATGCCAGATCTCAGATACTTTGTTGTTGGTGTTTGATAACCCCTCTAATGATATGAGTGCTGTGTCTCGGGTTATTGAGAACTTAATCGCAAAGCTGCAATCACATGAAATGCCGAATAACCTCGATGTTGTCGACCTACGCAGCTTGTCCGAAAGCAGTGATTTTCTTTTTGCTTTTGATAGCCACAGTTCAGCGTGTGACTTTCTCGATGTACAGAACCTAGGAAAAGTAGTTGGTGGCGTTCACCTCGCTCATAGAGTTACCGAGTTATCACAATACGAAAATGCGACCAATCAGCTTCTAGATCGATTTCCTGATACTGCATACCTGTGTGCCAGCATTTACAGTGATGGTGTCGGTGAGTCTACAACGGTAATAGGTATTAAATCAGCACCGTCTAGATAGTGATCAGTTGAGTCTGTTCGCGAGAAAAAATATCGCATATTCAATTCATTAGATTGCTGTAGCCATGTAACTGATGTACAACAAGCCTCTTGATAATAATAAGAGAGTAATTGCATGACCCTAGTAGTTAGACAAGTCAACGTTGAAGATGCGCAAGGCATTACTGAAGTGCTCAATCCGATTATCGAAGAAGGTCTGTATACCATTCTCGATACCACTTTTTCTGTCGAAGAAGAGAAGAGCTTTATCGTAAATTTCCCCAAACAAGGCGTGTTTACGGTTGCGGTAGACAAGGATAGCGATAAAGTTATCGCCTTTCAGAATATTGAACCTTTTGCCTCATACACCAAAGCCTTTGATCATGTGGGTATTATTGGAACCTTCGTGGATAGCGAAAGCCGTGGTAAAGGTGTTTCAAAGCAACTATTCCAATCGACTTTCGAAGTGGCGAAGCAAAAAGGCTATGAAAAGCTGTTTGCTTATGTGCGTGCTGACAACGAACGTGCATTAGCCGCATATATACGCCAAGGCTTTGAAGTGGTGGGCACAGCCAAAAAACACGCAAAAGTAGGCGATGTTTACATTGATGAGGTCTTGATAGAGAAGTTCTTGTAAGTCTCGTCATTGCCAAAAATAGAAGTAAACCGTTTCAAGGAAAAGAAGGTTACATGAATCTAGATATTTACCAAGTCGATGCTTTTACCTCGGCACCTTTTAAAGGTAACCCTGCCGGTGTTTGTATTACCGAACAGCCATTAAGTGAAGATTTGATGTTTGCTATCGCGCAAGAAATGGCGGTATCAGAAACGGCATTTCTTACATTACATGATATGAACCTGCGTTGGTTTACGCCTGAGATTGAAGTGAAGTTGTGCGGTCACGGCACACTCGCTATGACCCATGTTTTAGTTGAGCGTGGAGATTTGCGTGTAGGAGAACAAGTCACTTTTGACACCTTATCAGGCCCATTGACAGCAGCTGTGCTGGAAGATGGTATAGAGCTGGACTTCCCGCAAACTCAACTTCAGCTCGACTTAGAGATCAACGAACCGTTAGCCGCAGCACTAGGCATTAAAGTTCAAGACATTGAAGCTTATGGCGAGTTTGATTCTAAGGTCTTTATCCGACTCCCAAGTGAAAGGGCAGTGCTCGATCTAACACCTAATTTCGACGCAATGAAGCAACTTCAAGGGCGAGGAGTTGTAGTTACAGCGCTATCAAATGACGAGAACTTAGATTTTATCTCGCGTTACTTTGCCCCTTGGGTTGGGGTAAATGAAGATCCAGTAACAGGTTCAGCCCACTGTGCCTCAGGTCAATTCTGGAGCGAGAAGTTGGGTAAAAATTCATTGAGGGCTTATCAAGCATCCAAGCGAGGCGGTGATGTTAGCGTAGAAGTGCTATCTAATCATCGCATTAAGCTTAAAGGGAGCGCGAAGACGGTGATCAAAGGCGCAATGAGCGTTTAACTATTATCGCGTCAATGCTGTAAATCCTCACTGAAAGTAGCGATAAAATGCGAGATTGTGCTCATTTGCAGACGCTGGACTAGGCTTCAATCGACACATTGTTGAAAATCGTACAGAGATTGGCCTTTTCTAATGAGAGGCGCGTTAAAAAGGTGGACTTTACCAAGCGGTTGTACCATCCTGCGTCTCCAATTTCATTCAACCTAAGCAATGAGACGAAGTGTCTGCTGAAAAGTTAATCAGCCTCCCGTATCTCATTAATAGTAAGGAGTTCAACTTGAACCTATTTGTAAGAGATCTTACCGTTATCGATTCTTCATACATCTGTGAACGCAGAGGAGTCGTGGGAGATAGTTGGATTTTAGATGTGATCATGTCTGGCGAGCTCAATGAAATGAGCATGGTGCTAGATTTCGGCAGGGTAAAAAAGCAGATCAAACACCTTGTTGATGAGTATGTTGACCATCGCTTGCTGGTGCCAATGAAAAATCCATCCATCATTCACAACGCGACCAAACCGGGCTACTCAACGCTTGACGTAATGCGTGGTGATAAGAGCATTCACCTGCAATGCCCAGATGAAGCGTACTGCTTGATTGATGCTGAAGCGATCACCATCGAAAGTATCACAGCACATGTCTACGATATTCTGCGTGATAATCTACCGAGTAATGTTTCTGGTCTAGAAATCACCCTTCGCCACGAGAAGATTGACGGTGCGTTTTACCACTACACTCACGGCCTTAAGAAACATGACGGCAACTGCCAACGTATTGCTCATGGTCACCGTTCACCTGTTGAAATTCTGGTTGACGGTGCAAGAGATGCAGAGCGAGAAAAGGCTTTTGCAAAACGCTGGGAAGATATCTACCTCGGTTCACAAGAAGATGTGACAACGCTAGACGCGCTTAACCTGAGTGAGCATGCACAAGCTGTAACAGATGAAAGCCACTATGCTTTCCGTTACACAGCTCCGCAAGGTGAGTTCGAGCTAGCCATTGCTAAGAGCGAAACTGAAATCTTACCAACGGACACAACGGTTGAGTTACTGGCGGGCTATATTGCTGACCAAGTAAAGCCAAGTCTCAACGATAGTCAGTCTCTTCAGATTGTCGCTTACGAAGGTGTAGGCAAAGGCGCAATGGCCTCTCGCTAAACTACTTTAAAAACTTTCGATGCACTGGTAATGCAAACGCAAACCAGTGCATTTTTGTTTTCAGATGCTATTTTATTAGTTGTTTTAATTTACCAGTTACTGAGAATAAGTAGAGTTTACTCTTTATAAAGATGCTTGAACCAAGTCGGTTCGGATAAAAGCGATAGTGGAAATTGGGTGAAGCGTACAATAGTGCCTACAGAAGAAATAGGAAATTAACTTGTTAGAATCGAAGACGATAGGGCTTTTCTTTGTCACAGCTATTGCCGAGATATTGGGGTGTTACCTACCTTATTTATGGTTAAAAGAAGACAAATCGATATGGCTCTTGGTGCCGGCCGCTATGTCTCTCGCTCTCTTTGCTTGGTTGCTATCTTTACACCCAACGGCTGCAGGCAGAGTTTATGCGGCTTACGGTGGTGTCTATATATTTGTCGCAATTTTATGGTTGTGGGCTGTGGATGGGATTCGTCCGACGTTATGGGATGTTGTCGGCGCATGCGTAGCTATGTTAGGTATGGCGATTATTATGTTCGCGCCAAGAGATGTTTAGTAAAGTGATGTTGATATGATGGGTTTAGGGAATGTAATCCAACCTAGATACTAACAACTTGCATGGTCACGCAAAGTGTACTCTTTTAGAAAGCTCGAAGTAGAGAGTAGTAAGTCTGCAATCCACTGTTTTAAATATGTGTTTGTTAGATATCCAGTTATTGAGTTTTGAGTATGACTAAACATCTCAGCCACGGAGCAGGCGATCGTGCCTTGTTTCGTAATTATGAAGTCATTTTAGAATTCGGAATCCGAATTTCATCTGTTGTTATTTTACAAATATTCTTGATAGTGGGCTAACAACGCCATTGGCGCCTCTATCAATGATGTGAGTATAGATTTGCGTTGTCTTCAAATCTGTGTGCCCTAGTTGTTCTTGAACGGTTCTGATATCCGCTCCGCTTTGAAGAAGGTGCGTAGCGAATGAGTGCCTTAAAGTATGACACGAGATATTTTTCTCAATGTTGGCTTTTTGGCCTGCTATCTTAATGTGCTTTTGAAGCGCTGTGGGGTGAATATGGTGCCTACGTAGCTCGCCTGTTTGTAAATCTGGTGACAAACGATTAGAGGGAAAGAGAAATTGCCAATTTAGGCTCCTTTCTGCGTTTGGGTATTTTCTAGCGAGAGCTTCAGGAATATATACGCCAGAAAAAACCGGATCATTCATATCTTGATGATAGTAACTTGCGGATTTTTGTTGCTGTTGTTTGATAGCGGGAAATAGCTCTGGTGCTATTGTAACTATGCGGTTTTTGCCTCCTTTCCCTTGCCATACTCGCACTAAGTTATATTCATAATCAATATCTTGTATACGTAAGCGCAGACATTCCATTAAACGCAGCCCTGATCCATACATTAGTTGATAAGGTAATTTGTAGTTAGGTGAACAGTGATTGAATAGCCTTCCAGTTTCTTCTGGAGTCATGACTGTTGGCAATTTTCTTGATTTATCTGAACGCCGAAATTGCATATCAAGTTCTACGGGTTTTTGAATAATTTCTTTGTATAAAAAAACTAATGCATTGAGGGCCAGACTTTGTGTTTTCCTCGCTGACTTTTTGTTGACAACGAGGTGCGTTAGGAAATCTTCTACATGCCTGGAATTCAAGTTTTTAGGGTGCTTTTTATCATGATAAAGAATGTATTGGTGAATCCAATAAATGTAAGCCTCCGTTGTGCGAAGGGCATAGTGTCGTCCAAGCATATATTCTTGTATATACGATAAAAATGGTGATTTTTTCATTAAGCTATAACTGGTTATACATACATGTTCTTCAGTTTGGCACATCAATTCATGCTATATAGAAAAATTCTGCATTTTGGGATGTGGGGAGGGGGTTGTAGGTCTTAAGTTACTGTTAGTTTGCATAAAAACGGGGTATCGTTTATGGCATTAAGATACTAGACAGAATAATTCTGTATTTAAGTGCAGAATTATTCTGTCTAATATAGCTGTTATGTACACAATATGGATAGTGAAAATGGATGAGAAAGTACTAATAGCTTTTGGTGTTTGGGGAGGTGTTTCACTCCTCGGTTTTGTGTTGTTCTATATAAATAAAAATGCACAGTTTAAGAGGAAATACTATCCATTATTCTCTGTCGTGACAGGGGCTTTATTTTTGTTCATTGTACACTTGCAGGGCTTTGTTAATCATCAATTCTGGATTGTAATTGTTCCCATTGTATCTCTAATAACTTTTATGAATATACGTGGCGCTAAGTTTTGCGACAACTGTGGGAAATCAAACTTTGGGCAATCATTAAAAGATAGAAAAATCGAATGCCAAAAATGTGGGCATACTATTTGAGTAATGTGAACATAACAAGGCGTTTAAGGCGGATTCACAACGCTTGGCGATTTTGGTTCATGTCAGCTTAAGTGTATAAGGTACAATGGGTTAAGTTTGGTGGTTGGCGTTGTTCACCACTTAACGCGGCGTTGATATGACCCCCACTGTCAATAAGAGCGTAGAAGTTTCTGCTCCCGCATTTATAGAGCCTTTCTTGTTATTTAGGGGATAGTGTTATCACATAGATGAAGCAAGTAATGTCGTCGGTTCTCATGCTGATATACGTGGATTGCTCATCGTTTGATGAGTAGAGCCTACCTTACTTGTTCCGTCGTAGCACCTGTCTTCAGTCTATGCTCGTGGTTCAATATAGCCGAAGCTATATTGCCGTCCTAACGCCGTCGGTGTTTGTGCCACTCCCGATGCTTTATCCAATGCGATAACACTAATTCTTTCTTCATGCCGGTAAACGAGCGATTCGTGTTTTAGGATCTACGTCGCTGATGACAACTTCACGAGCAATCGCCCAGATGTAGGCGATCATCTCTCTTGCAATGGCGACAACAACGACATTTCGGTGTTTACCTTTTTGCAGTAGCCGTTGGTAACGACGACATAACCTTTGCTGGGCTTGCCAAGCAATATCGACGATCTCTTTAGGTAGTCCTTCTTGCCTTAGTTGAAGCTCTACGGAGATGTTCGCTTTGTGTTTATAGGTATGTGCGCCTTCAACGAGCAACCGTCTAGCCCGACTGTTACCACACTTTGTCAGACTGCCGCGGCGAGTTTTACCTCCACTAGAGTTTTCTGTTGGTACAAGTCCAAGGTAAGCCATAAGTTTTCTTGGATGGTCGAACCGTCGTAGGTCACCCAGTTCAGCTATTGTGCCGAGAGCTACGAGTAACCTCACTCCACGCATAGCTTGTATGGCTTTCACTACAGGATAATATCGCCAGTTTTTAACCTGATGGAGCAGTTCGTTGTCGAGTCGTTGAAGGCGTTGTATGCGTTCATTGATAGTGATGATCATCTCTTGTAAGACGATTTGTTGACTATGGTGAGGAAGAATGAGGTCGGTCAGCCACCGTAGATGCTTTTTAGACCAGTTATCATTCACCGTAGCTTGGATATTATTGCGAAGAAGAAAGCCTTTGAGTTGGAACTTTGCGTCTTTGAGATCTTTCATGGCCGTTTCTCTGGCACGTGAGAGGTCTCGAATGGCTTCATCCTCGGCTTCCGGTACATAGATGGGTGTAAGCTCTTCGGCTTTTAACAACTTCGTGAGCTTCACTGCATCTCGCTTGTCAGTTTTAACTCGATCACCAGGCTTCTTAGGTATCAACGATGGAGCGACGACATAGCAGCAGTGTCCAAGGCTCGTAATCAAGCGATAAGTCCAGTAACCACATGGCCCCGCTTCATAGACAAAGTGCAGAGTCGCTTTGGGATACTTGGATTGCAGTTGTTTGGCCAATTTAATTAGTGCAGACTTATTGGATTTAATGCGGCCTAACTGTTGTGGGTTTGCCCCTCGATGTTCTTGTAAAACAGCGACTTGAATAAATGACTTATGCGTATCTAAGCCAATGAAAATTATGCTATCTTTACTCATGCTAGCCTCCAAATTTAGTTGTTTGACGCACTAATTATGGCTCTGGCTTTTAGCTAACCCACGATATTGGAGGCTAGCACCTCGTGGGGGTCATTATGTCTATGCGCAATTGATCTCATACGTATCTAGTTCTTTAGTTTATTCTCTTCTTTGGTTTATTACACAAAGAGGAAAGGACATGATCCAAACGTTAATGGATGCTATTGATGAGCGTCTTGAAATTCGTTTTACCTACAGCGGTTACGACCGAGTTGCACAGCCTGCTGCAATTGGGGAATCAAGAAAAGGCAATGTAGTTTTGCGTTGCTATCAAACAGAAGGCGGTCATGTTACCCCAGGTCATGAATGGGATTTATGTATCGTGGATGACATATCTAGCTTAACTGTTACTAATGATGTGTTTGAAGATAATCCGCCGGGGTACAAGAAAGGTGATAAACATATGCGTGAGATATATGCTGAGTTGTAGGCTCGTTTGCGCATAACAAACTGTTTAAGAGTGATTCGCAACGCATGGCATTTTTACTATGCGTTGCGTTTATTGTTTAAGGTGGTATGCGGAAGCATAGGTATAGCGTTGCTCACACCTTAACAGGGCGCTGGCGGATCCCCTCATAATTCTCCCAACCCACAAGTATGCGTTAGGCGCTGATATTCCACCATTGCCCATTGATATTGGGACTCTTGTATTCGGTATCTTCTATGACAACGAACTTCCTTACCAAGCCTTGGAATGGAGAGTACCCGACGATGCTTGATGGTGTTGGCTTGAAAGTCATAATGCCATTTCGCTTGCATGGCGATTAAGCCATTCCACCACATGATGATTTCGGCCATCAATGCCATAAGCAATAAGATATCAATGCGCTTGGTGCAACGTGTTCGATTATGGCGGAGCGCCAATCCGTAGGCTGGGCTTTTTAGATCTCGGAATGACTCTTCAATTTGCATTCTTTTGGCGTATAAACGGGTTACTTTAATGCCGTTAAGCACATGGTTGGGGATATTAGTGACCAGAAGCCAGGGCTCTTTTGTTCCTTTATGGAACACTTTTCCTGCCGAGTGTTTTTGGCACGTTCGGCTGTGCCGATGGGCCTTTCTGCCTTTGGGATGACTCTTATATAAGTAAGCAAAGCACTTAAGCGGTGAGCGTTTAGCCAGTTGGCTTTCCCCTAAAAACTGCGGCTTATCTGTTGCTTGAGGGTAAAACGTTTTATTCCATTGCCATGAGTCTTCGCCACACTTAATCGAGACTTCACCACGTACACGTCCAACCCAGAACCAACCTTTGTTGGTGACTTGTCGAAACCAAGTATTTCTAAAGCCTGCGTCGGAAACAATGATAGGTGTGCAACCTTCTGGGAGTAAAGACTGCAGCTTATCGAGAAAGTGTTGGTGGCTATTGGGTGAGTTATAGTTTTTGTACTCAAATGCCTGCTCATAAAGCGTGACGGCACGACCTTTAACAGACACTGAAGCGCGTAATGTCATATAGCGCAGTTGCTCTCGAACATCCGACCAATCAACCAGAACCACGGGAAAAGGATTGGCACGGGTAATGAAGGAGGCATGCCATTTATATATGGACTCTTTTTCACGGTGTAGATTGCTATTACCAAGTAATCGGTCGATACGTTTGATAGCATGTTTCACTGTGGTATCAGTGTCGAGAGCTCTTCCAATTTTGGTGAGTGTTAGTTCAGAGCCATCAAGAACCGTTTTGGTTGCAAGTATCAGAGAACTAAGTCGTTTTTTGTGAATTTCGGGGCATTGATTCTCAATCGTTTGCTGTAGAATTTGAATGTCGCGCATCGTTAGGGCTCCCTATTAAATCCATTTGTTCAGGTGTGTTTTTGGCGAAATTCATTAGATCAGAATGAGCGATGTGCGTCTACTCATTGTTTTATATAGAAATTATGAGGGGATTCGTAAGAACAGGGCGTTAAGTGTTTCTTGATTTTTAGAGATTGAAATATGTTTGAAAGTATAAAAAAAGCTCACGCTAAGTTTACATTGCTAGCTTACCGAAGATTTGTGGAATTTGTCGGGATTTCAGGCGGTGGAGTTACTAAAAGCTTATTTAAACTATTTGTTTTTGCATGTTATGCCGTTCTAACGGTTTTCTTGGTCAATCTCTTCGCTATAGGTAAAAGTTCATTTGGTGAATGGGGTGACTTTTTTGGGGGAGTGCTTAATCCAATATTGACGTTTCTTACGTTTATGGGGTTGCTATTAACGATAGTTTTGCAGAATCGAGAGCTTAGAGAAACTCGTGCAGAAGCCAAAAGGACAGCTGATGCGCTAGTCAGGCAGAATAAAGTAACTGATAAACAGTCATTCGAACAAACTCTATTCAATATGTTATCATTTCATCAACAGATACTAGGGGCTATTGATATTTATAACAAAGAGTCCAAACAAACCACACTTGGTCGAGATTGTATTAACGTATTTTTCGAAAGGTACAAGAAAGTAGCTGAGAATGTAGGAGTAGGAAGAGGTTATCAATATACAGACGAAACTTCTGAAACTTATAGGCTTGATAGAGCGTGGGGCAGTTTTTGGGGGGCACACAAGAGTGAGTTAGGGCATTACTTTAGATTCCTCTACAATATTATTAGGTTTATTGACGACGCTAATGTGGAGAAAACTACTTACATTAGAATTGTTCGCTCACAACTATCAGATCAAGAACTAGCTTTGCTATTTTACAATTGTCTTTCCGAGCATGGTCGAGAGAAGTTCAAACCTCTAGCTGAACGATATGCACTTTTTGACAACTTACCGCAAACAATGCTTTTGAGAAAAGAACATTTAAACTTGTACAAGCAATCTGCATACGAATGAAACACTTAACAAAGCATTTAAGAGTGATTCGCAACGCTTGGCAGTTTCGCTTCGCTCAAGTATAGCCAAGCGCCGCTCACACCTTAATACGGCGTTAGGGCTCTCGTCATCATATTCAACAGATGGAAAGTAATGATATAATTATGGTTTTCCGCTAAACAGTTTATACGGGTGACATCATTGAGTATTAAAGAAAAGCTCAAGTTCCTCAAATCGAATGAGCACAATATCTACGTAATTCATTATTCGTGCGAAAACCTCAACGACAACAATGAAAACATCTCCCCTCGTGTAACCTCAATCGCGGTGTTGCATCTTCAAAGCCATACCATGCATAGTTTTTCAATCCATTTAGTGGCTGAAAAAAAGCACATTGGTAGAGATGAAATTGCAGACAACTACAATGAATTAGAAAAGCAAATGTTGGCTGATTTTTACTCTTTTGTGCGTGATAACAATGGAGCATTGTGGTTACATTGGAATATGTCCAATATCAATTATGGTTTTGAGGCGCTGTCACACCGATATGAAGTTCTATCAGGTGAAAGAGGTGTCAGAATCCAAGATGCAAGCAAGCACAATTTGTCTAGCCTGATTATTGAAAAGTATGGCAAAGACAGTATTGCTCACCCAAGGATGAAAACTCTTCAAAACTTAAACGATGGCAACCATCGAGATAACCTAAGTGGTGAAGAAGAGGTTAAAGCTTTTGAAGACAAAGAGTTTGTAAGGCTCCATAAGTCAACAATGTCAAAGGTTTACTGGTTTCAATCGATGTATTTCTTACTACAGAGAGGTAAGGTAAAAGTATCTAACTATAACTTGTCTCAAAAGCTTAACAACCATATGGAGAAGCCAGTGGTGAAACTTTTGAGTTTTTTGGCTGTTATTTTTACGCTTGCACAAGCAGGGCAGCTAGCCTACGCAAAATATAGTACTTCGCAAGATAGTGAAGTGTCTAAGATCGAGCAGCCTGTTAAAAAGCCCTAACAAACTGTTTAAGAGTGATTCGCAACGCGTGGCATTTTTACTATGCGTTGCGTTTAGTGTTTCAGGTATTATGCGGCGGCATCAGTATTGCGTTGCTCACACCTTAACAGGGCGTTGATATGACCCCCACTGTCAATAAGAGCGTAGAAGTTTCTGCTCCCGCATTTATAGAGCCTTTCTTGTTATTTAGGGGATAGTGTTATCACATAGATGAAGCAAGTAATGTCGTCGGTTCTCATGCTGATATACGTGGATTGCTCATCGTTTGATGAGTAGAGCCTACCTTACTTGTTCCGTCGTAGCACCTGTCTTCAGTCTATGCTCGTGGTTCAATATAGCCGAAGCTATATTGCCGTCCTAACGCCGTCGGTGTTTGTGCCACTCCCGATGCTTTATCCAATGCGATAACACTAATTCTTTCTTCATGCCGGTAAACGAGCGATTCGTGTTTTAGGATCTACGTCGCTGATGACAACTTCACGCGCAATCGCCCAGATGTAGGCGATCATCTCTCTTGCAATGGCGACAACAACGACATTTCGGTGTTTACCTTTTTGCAGCAGTCGTTGGTAACGACGACATAACCTTTGCTGGGCTTGCCAAGCGATATCGATGATCTCTTTAGGCAGTCCTTCTTGCCTTAGTTGAAGCTCTACAGAGATGTTCGCTTTGTGCTTATAGGTATGTGCGCCTTCAACGAGCAACCGTCTAGCCCGACTGTTACCACACTTTGTCAGACTGCCGCGGCGAGTTTACCTCCACTAGAGTTTTCTGTTGGTACAAGTCCAAGGTAAGCCATAAGTTTTCTTGGATGGTCGAACCGTCGTAGGTCACCCAGTTCAGCTATTGTGCCGAGAGCTACGAGTAACCTCACTCCACGCATAGCTTGTATGGCTTTCACTACAGGATAATATCGCCAGTTTTTAACCTGATGGAGCAGTTCGTTGTCGAGTCGTTGAAGGCGTTGTATGCGTTCATTGATAGTGATGATCATCTCTTGTAAGACGATTTGTTGACTATGGTGAGGAAGAATGAGGTCGGTCAGCCACCGTAGATGCTTTTTAGACCAGTTATCATTCACCGTAGCTTGGATATTATTGCGAAGAAGAAAGCCTTTGAGTTGGAACTTTGCGTCTTTGAGATCTTTCATGGCCGTTTCTCTGGCACGTGAGAGGTCTCGAATGGCTTCATCCTCGGCTTCCGGTACATAGATGGGTGTAAGCTCTTCGGCTTTTAACAACTTCGCGAGCTTCACTGCATCTCGCTTGTCAGTTTTAACTCGATCACCAGGCTTCTTAGGTATCAACGATGGAGCGACGACATAACAGCAGTGTCCAAGGCTCGTAATCAAGCGATAAGTCCAGTAACCACATGGCCCCGCTTCATAGACAAAGTGCAGAGTCGCTTTGGGATACTTGGATTGCAGTTGTTTGGCCAATTTAATTAGTGCGGACTTATTGGATTTAATGCGGCCTAACTGTTGTGGGTTTGCCCCTCGATGTTCTTGTAAAACAGCGACTTGAATAAATGACTTATGCGTATCTAAGCCAATGAAAATTATGCTATCTTTACTCATGCTAGCCTCCAAATTTAGTTGTTTGACGCACTAATTATGGCTCTGGCTTTTAGCTAACCCACGATATTGGAGGCTAGCACCTCATGGGGGTCATTATGTCTATGCTCTATGCTGAAAATGGAACTTTATGGAGGCTGAAATGAATATCAAAGAGTCTGATTGGAAAGTCTTTTGCGAGATCAAAAAGGAAGCTATTCAGTTGTATTGCACAAGGCAACTGACGGAAGTTATTAATACTATTACTGACGAGTCAGAGTTAGCAGGGGAAAGATTTCATTTCATGTGCCAGTTTTCCAAAGCATCTGAAAAGCAAATGAAGCTTATCTTTGATGGTCACTCTAGAAGTAAGGCATTTATGCAACTCATGCTTATGTGTGAAGAAAACTTGGTAACACAAGAACAATTTGAACGCCTTTCTGATGAAATCAAACAAGACATTTTGGAGCTAATTGGAAGACGAGCATAACAAGAGACTATGGCGTCAATAGTTAATTTTTGGCGCTATCCTTATCCCACATAACACCATCTCTTAGCATCGAATTTAAGATCACAACCATCTTTCTCATGCAGGTAACTATCGCTACTTTTTTTGGTTTTCCTGCCGCAAGTAATCGTTCATAAGTCGTCTTAAAAACAGGGTTACATTGGATGGCAGATATCATTGCCATGTATAAAACTGTGCGAACTTGAGCACGACCGCCTTGGATCATTTAAGAGCGATTCGCAACGCGTGGCATTTTCACTATGCGTTGCGTTCAGTGTTTAAGGTGGTATGCGGCGGCATTGGTATTGCGTTGCTTAAACCTTAACAGGCTCGTTAGCCGTCATGGAGCTTGCTATACTAAAGTGATAGAATAGTATCACTTTAGTATTCCTTTGGAGCAGCTCCCATGAAAGTAGAACTAGTTACATCACTCAAACGTCAAGCAACTAAGATCCTCGCCGATCTCCATGACACCAAAGAACCAGTGTTAATTACTGAGCATGGTAAGCCATCTGCTTATCTAGTTGATGTTGATGATTACGAATTTATGCAAAATCGTTTAGCTATTCTTGAGGGTATTGCACGAGGTGAGCGTGCAATAGTTGATGGTAAAGTGGTAAGTCATGATGAAGCCAAGGACAAAATGTCGAAATGGCTGAAGTAATCTGGACTGAACCAGCGTTATCTGACCTCAATGATATCGCTGAATACATCGCACTTGAAAATATCGTAGCTGCAAAGCAGTTAGTACAAACGATCTTTTCCAAAGTCGAACGCCTACAAACTTTCCCAGAGTCAGGTCGTATTCCACCCGAGCTAGAACATTTAAGTTATCGTGAAGTTGTCGTTAATCCATGTCGTGTTTTCTATAAACAAGACGGTGACAAAGTGTTTGTTCTGTTCGTTATGCGTGTAGAGAGAGATTTGCGTAAATTCTTGTTGGGTAAGCAATAGCCTTTGGTAATGAGTGCTAACAAACTGTTTAGGAGTGATTCGCAACACGTGGCATTTTTAATATGCGTTGATTTTAGTGTTTTAGGTGGTTTGCGGCGGCTTCGGTATTGCGTTGCTCACATATATAGTTCACTACAGATCTGCACCTCAAATGACAATAACTACGTTAATCACGTATAGTTTTGCTATCTGTACGCCACTTGCGTATACTTTGCGCATGAAAAGTGTATTCGTCGAATCAACTATATTTGAAAAGTACCGTAGTGAATACCTCAGTGATGAAGAGTTTAGACTTTTCCAAGCTGAGTTAATGTCCAACCCGAAACAGGGGGACGTAATTCAAGGTACAGGTGGTTTGCGAAAGGTTCGATTTGCAAGTAAAGGTAAAGGCAAGCGTGGTGGCTCTCGCGTTATCTATTACTTCCTCGATGAAAAGCGTCGTTTCTACTTGCTGACGATTTACGGCAAGAATGAAATGTCGGACTTAACCGCAGACCAAAAGAAACAACTAAAGGCTTTTATGGAGGCGTGGCGTAATGAGCAATCGTGATTTATTTGCAGAGTTAAGCTCAGCACTTGTTGAGGCTAAAGAGCATTCAGAGGGCAAGCTTACCCTTAAAACTTATCAAGTTAACGACATCAGTGAGTTAAATATCTCACCTGATGAAATCGTGAGCATTCGAGAGCAGTTTAATATGTCTCGTGGTGTTTTTGCTCGTTTGTTGCATACTTCATCTCGTACACTAGAGAACTGGGAACAAGGGCGTAGCGCACCAAATGGGCAAGCTGTAACCCTTTTAAAACTGGTTCAGCGTCATCCAGAAACTCTGTCGCATATCGCTGAGCTATAACAAAGCGTTCAGGAAGGATAGTCAACGTGTGGTGACTTGATGTTTAGGGTGGTAAATTGAAGTTTGGTGACAGCGCGTTGCTGCCCCTTAACGAGGCACTGGCGGATCCCCTCACAATTCACCTAACCCACAAGTGTGCGTGAGGCACTGATATTCCACCATTGCCCAATGATATTAGGACTCTTGTATTCGATATATCCGGTGACAACGTACTTTCTTACCAAGCCTAGGTATGGAGAGTACTCGACGATGTGTTGAGAGCTCGTCCCATTTTGGTGAGAGTTAGATCAGAGCCGTTGATGAAGGCGTTAGTAGCAAGTATTAGAGATCTCAGTCGTTTTTTGTAAGTGTTAGGGCATTGCTCTTCAATAGTTTGCTGTAGAATTTGAACGTCGCGCATCGTTAGGGTTCCCTCTTAAATCCATTTAATCAGGTGGCTTTTTGGCGAAACTCATTAGATTAGAATGAGCGGTGCGCGTTTACTCATTGTTTTATAAGAAAATTATGAGGTTGTTCGTAAGAATTGGGCGTTATGCGCTTGGAGGTTAAATGGTGACGTTCACAGAAAAAGAGTTAGATGCTGTGTTGAATAATGCATTTGAAAATAATCCTGATTTTCTGAGATGGTTCGTTCATCAGACAAAATTTAGAAGTGGTGGATACAAGTACCTGTGGTCTCGTTCAGACCATCCTTGGGGAACAATTGACTTCGAAAGGCTTGATCCTGCAACTAATGGTAAGGTGACCGAAAGGCGTCAATCTGAAACAGATATTCTGGTGGTGCTTGAGGGGCAAGATGGTGGTAGGGTTGCTTTCCACATAGAGAACAAATTATCCGACGGGCACTTTACGGAATATCAAGCGGAAATGTATTCGCAAAGAGCTAAACAGTGGATGAACAAAGATAAGTTCAAGAGCTATACAGACTTCCAAACCATCCTAATTGCTCCTAAATACTTTTATAATAACAACATAGAGAAAGCTAGGTTGTTTGATTGCTATATAAGCCATGAAGATATTGGTACGTATCTGGCGGAGTTCGCTATAGAACGCACATAACAAACTGCTCAAGACAGATTCGCAACGCGTGGCATTTTTACTATGCGTTGGTTTTAGTGTTTAAGGTGGTATGCAGGGGCTTCGGTATTGCGTTGCTCACCCTTTAGCATGGCGTTGGTTGCACAGGGAGGTATCGTGGAAGAATTATTAGGCGGAAGAGAATCTGCAATATATCGAGATGGTGAAGTTGTCTACCGACCTCTTCAGCCATGGAGTTCTACAATTCACCTTATTTTGAAACATCTTAAACGAGCAAAAGTAGATGAGGCTCCAAAGTTTTTAGGTGTCAATCAAAACCAAGAAATCTTAAGTTTTGTCGCAGGTAATACCTACAATTATCCACTAGTTGGCGCAATCGCAACAAATGATGCACTCATGTCTGCGGGTAAATTATTACGTAAAATACATGACTCAACAGTTTCACTCTTGGAGCAAACTGATGTTAATGCACATCGATGGATGTTAGAACCGAGAGAGCCATTCGAGGTTATCTGTCATGGTGACTTTACCCCATACAATGTTGCTCTCTCCGAGAACACAGTTGTAGGTGTATTTGACTTTGATACTGCGCATCCTGCGCCAAGAATATGGGATTTAGCATATTCAGTATATTGTTGGTCGCCTTTCAAAACTGACAGCAATGATAAGTTAGGCACAACTTCTGAGCAGTTAACTAGAGCTAAGTTGTTCTGTGATAGTTACGGTGCAACTAAGTCCGAAAGAAATCAACTAGCGGACGCAATGATTGAGCGATTACAGACTTTAGTTTTGTTCATGCGCAGTGAAGCTGAAAGTGGTAATGAAACCTTTGCTGAAAACATAGAGCAAGGTCATCTTCAAGCCTATCTAAATGACATAAAATACATCACTGAAAATAAACAAAAAATTCAGTGCACGTTGTGCAACTAACAAGCATTTCTGAGGGATTCGCAGCGCTTGGCAGTTTCGCTGCACTCAAGTATAGCCAAGCTTCGTTCACACTTTAATGTGGCATTATGCGATTCATGAGGTCAGCGAAAGGAATAGAAATTTATGTACAAAGTTGGCGTTGTTATATTTGATGACTTCACAGATGTAGACTTTTTTCTTATGTATGATTTGCTTGGGAGGACAACCGATAGTTGGACGGTCAGCATACTAGGAACTAAACCAGAACACCAATCCCAGCTTGGCATGAAAGTTAGAACTGACGGACATATTTCAGAGGTGACTAACCAAGATGTCGTTCTTATCACTAGTGGTAAACGTGGTATTCCAGCAGTGATGAAAGAAGCTGAATTTATGTCAGCATTGAACCTTGACCCAAAGAAACAGCTAATTGGTTCGATTTGTGCTGGGTCATTCATCCTTAATGAACTCGGTCTACTGAAAGGTAAGTCATTAACCACGAATCCAGACGCTAAAAGTGTTCTACAAAAGATGGGAGGAGACGTTCAGGATCTGCCTTTAGTGGTAGAAGGTAACATAGCCACTGCCGGAGGCTGCCTTTCACTGATGTATCTCATTGGTTGGTTGGCAGAGCGGCTTTTTGACTCAGGTAAACGAAAAGCTATTCAGAATCAATTAATCCCAGCTGGGCAGTTAGAGCTTTTTGAAGAGCTCATTACCACAACTATTCAGTCAGCAGAGTTAAAAAATTCGTATAACCAAGCGTTTAAGATTGATTCGTAACGCTTGGCAATTGTGGTTTACGCTGGTTTTGGTGTTTAAGGTGCAATGCAGGAACTTCGGCATTGTGTTGCTCACCCCTAAACGCTGCGTTAGGCTACAAGCAGTTGCTACATAATGGAGATGGAAATGGAAAACTTGAACACCGTAGAAATAAAGTCTTTTGTTCCCGCTAAAGACTTTGAATGCTCCAAGCGCTTTTATCAGATTATTGGCTTTGAAATGGCATCTGAGTTTGACGGAATTGCATATTTCAAATCAGGCTCTTGTTCTTTCTTGCTTCAAGATTTTTACGAACCTGCTCACAGCAACAACTTTATGATGCACCTCTTAGTTGAAGGTGCGCAAAGTTGGTATGCGCATGTTTTAAAACTCAATCTAGACAATGAGTTTGGTGTAAAGGTCACAGAACTTATTGAGCAGCCTTGGGGAATGCTCGAATTTTGCCTTACCGATCCAAGTGGTGTGCTGTGGCGTATAGCTGAGAATCAGTAGCCTAGCAAAGCGTTCAAGATGGATTCACAACACTTGGCATTTTCGGTTTGCAGTGTGTTTGTTTTAGTTACGCTTGAGCACGGGGTGTGGAAATGGTTGAAGGGCAAGGCTCTGGGAGCTGGTCTTGTTAGATGAAGGCAATAGGGCTTTTGTACCCTTCAAAAACGGTGAAACCCCGATGTTGGTAGCATCGGGGTTTCGAATTTTTAGATTTATCGATTGGTAAGGTCGATTTATCTTTTATGCAAAAGGTTGGATTTATCCAACTAATTCCTTGGTAGGGAATTAGATGCGGATGAAGTCCATGTGCTCAACTTTTGGCTTGTAAGCGTGACGTTGAACGTCTTGTGGCTTAACCTTAACTTCTGCGCCGTCGATCACTAGAGTGATTGCTTCGTAGAATTCAGGCTTATCCATTTGGTTGATCACGTCGTCGTGTACTAGCGCGATAGAAACTGGCGCTGCTTCACCACCGTAAACAACTGCTGGGAATTGACCAGCGTGACGTAGGCGGCGGCTCGCACCTTTACCTAGTTCAGTACGTACTACTGCTTCGAATTTCATAGTTTTACTCTCAAATTAGTAAAAATTAAGTTCACACCTCAATGCGACCTTGAGTGTGTGGTAATGCTCAACATAAACAAGTTCATGTTTGAGCGAGCGCGGATACTAACACTCAATTCATGATTGAGCAAGCAAGATCCCCACTTGGAAATAAAATAAACGAGCAAATTGGTGTGTTTGTAGAGAAAACCACCGGAAGTGCTCGTTTTTGCTATTTTATCTGTTTTCAGCACTGTCACCAAATCCATTTTAACCTTCATCAAATCATCACGTTAATGAACGGAATATGAATGCCAAACTAAGGGTTGGTTAAGGCGTACCTAGTTAATCTTATTGCTACTTAAACAGCAGAACGTAATAGGTGGATTTATGGAACCGATCAGCATTGTAGTTATCACGTTAAACGAAGAGAAGCGCATTGGGCGTCTAATGGAAGAACTGAGTGTTCAGACGCATCAAGAGTTTGAAGTTATCGTAGTTGATTCAAATAGCGACGACAAAACCAGAGAGGTCGCTCAAGCGTATGAGAGTGCGTTACCTTCCCTTACTGTTCATCATATGCAAGAGCGAGGTGTGAGTTTAGGTCGTAATACAGGCGCTTCGCTCGCGAAATACAACCGTATTCTTTTCTTAGATGCCGATGTGGCACTGCCAAGAAACTTCTTAGCTAAAGCTTTGTACGAACTCGATGAGCGTAAGCTTGAAGTGGCAGGCGTTTACATGAGCTCGAAAGGTTTACCTTTAGTACATAAGTTTGGATACGGCTTGTTTAACATTGGCTTATTCGCAACCCAGTTCTTTTTCCCAACGGCTATTGGTGCCTGCATTTTCTCGACTAAGCGTGTTCATCAGGAGATAGGTGGCTTCGATGAAGAGATTGTACTGTGCGAAGACTGTGACTACGTGAAGAGAGCCAGCAAAACATGGCGTTTCCGTTTCCTCAATATGACATTTGGTTTTGACCCAAGACGTTTAGACCAAGATGGCGTTGTTGAAACTGGTATGACTTACCTTAAGGCAAACGTACGTCGATTCTTCAAAGGCGAAATGCGCAACAACGAAATGAACTACCAGTTCGGCCACTACAGAGAGCAATAATCAGAAAGGTATCGCTATGTTTGAGGGACTAGGACTGTTTTTAGGCGCATTAGGTGATGCGCTGATCGGCCCCAATCTTTTTGTACCGGGTGAGCCGTTTTTCATTGCTGCAGGGTATCAAGCTTATTCTGGTGTATGGTCGGCCTTGGTATGGGTAATGTTGGGTGGCTTTATCGGTGATCAACTTAGCTACTTTATTGGTTCGAAATGGGGTTTTCAGGCACAGAGAAAGTTGATGGCTCATCGACCGAAAACTAGGCGATTGATAGCGCGCTGTCGATACCTTGTCGCCAGAAAGGGAACCTACATAATTCTGTTTGCACGCTTGCTTGGCCCTATTGCTTGGGTTGTGCCGGTTATCGCTGGATCGCACCGGGTCTCTTGGCATAAGTTTTCACTGCTGTCGACCATTGGTCTGATACTGGGTGGTGGTCAGTTTATCTTTTGGGGAGCACTACTGGCTCATGGCCTAGAGCATTTCCCGATGTTGCAAGGGGTTCAAACCTTGATCTTAGAGCATCAGAGCTTGTTGATTGGTCTGTTTTTAGTAGGTGTGTTTGCCACTCTTGCTCGTCGACTTAGGTGGCGAAAAGTGATGCTTAAATCGAGTGCACTGCTGGTGGCTTGGCTGCTATACGCAAACTATGCTCACTTCTTTTGGAAAGCCGACGACTTTAACACGCAACCTTCAGAGTTGGCGAGGTTGGCGATACATTTAGATGCGGTTACATACAAGGCGTTTCCGGGGAAGTCTTCTTTTTATGACGCACAAGCAATTAACGTTGTGTATATAGGTGAGAGCCCGCGAGAACTGATGGGTGAGCTTGGTTGGCTCGAGAATCAAACCTTTTCTCGTAACGAGATTGAATGGGCGGGTTACTTAACACTGCTAAAAGAAAATACGCCGCCCGTTTCCGATCTGTATTGGCGAGGTGAGCCACAAGATATGGCATTTCAGTTACCTGGTAATCTGATGAAACGCAGTCATATTCGATGGTGGCGAGCAGGAGTAGACCCAGTGACCCAACAGACGAAGTGGCTAGGTGCGATCAGCTATGACAACGGATTAAAGCTAACGCCATACTCAGGCATTGTGACGATTTTGCATAACATTGATCCGAATGTTGATGCAGAGCGTGACAACTTAGAACTGCAAGTGAGACAAAACCTTCCTCAGTTATCGATAGAACAACAGCCCTTAGCGAGAGCCGAGGTTCTAAACGATGACCATGATTACTTTACCGATGGCAATATCTTGGTGATAGGAGGGTAAGGGAATTAAGAAAAGCGATTACATGAAAAGAGGTATTGAGTTGTGTACCTTTTTTCATTTTAACTTTGAGACAACTGCAGAATAAGCGTAGCTTTTAAACCGCCCATCGAGCTTTTTTCTAAATTGAGTTGCCCGCGATAGCTATGGGCCATCTCGTTTACGATATTGAGTCCTAAACCTGTCCCCGGCGTTGTTTCGTCTAGGCGCACGCCACGTTTAACCGCTTGGCTCATTTTCTCTTCCGGGATACCCGGTCCATCATCCTCGATAATCAGCTCAATTCGACCTTCGCTCAGCTCGTTGGAGTGAACTCTGATAATGCTGGCAGCCCATTTATAGCTATTTTCTAGTAGGTTACCGATCATTTCATCAAGATCGGTTTTCTCGACGGCGACCTCAATCTCTGAATCTAACTCGTTGATCATAGTGATTTCATTGGCCGCATAAACTTTATCAAACGCCATTGAAATCGCTTCGACGCGTTCACAAGGCGAGGACTTCACCGATAGGATGTTCATCGCACCCGCCATACGAGCGCGACCTAAATGATATTCAATCTGGCTCTGGATTTGGTCAATCGGTTGCTTCAGTAGGTGTTGGTTCTCTTCAGGCAGTGAGTTCACTTCATTTTTAAGTACTGACAGTGGCGTTTTTAAGGCGTGAGATAGGTTACCAGCATGGTGTCGAGCACGCTCTAACAACTCTTGATAATGAAAAAGTAGGGCGTTCAAGTCAGAGACTAGTGGGGAAACCTCTTTGGGATAGCTATCGCTGAGACCTTGCTGTTCCCCTTTACGTAGCATCGCCAGTTCGCGCTGCATTTTGTTGAGAGGAAGGAGCGACCAACTCACTTGAATACCAATCAAAAGCAGAACGCCAACAAACAACAATCCTAAAATAATCCAAACCTGACCAGTTAAATCATGGAGGGTCGATTCAAGCGGATCTTCATCGATACCTATGGTTATGGTGACAGGGTCACTTAACTCAGGTAGGTAGATCAGTTGCTCGATATAAATCAGCTGCTCTTTGTTTGGGCCTTTAATCGAGGTATGGATAGGGGATCGCTTGATATCCATATCTTTATCCCACAGTGAACGTGAACGAATCACTTGTCCTTGGCTTTCTGCTCGCCAATAAACGCCACTGTAAGGTTGATTAAATCTTGGATCAGACAGTCGCTCTAACATCATCAGCATGCCCGAGTCGTTGGTTTCGATATTGGCAGTGAGTTCGTCCATAGTTAAGCTTAGCTGCTGTTTTTGATCATCAACCAAATAGTCATTAACCAGCTTTGGAATACCAATGCCAGCGGCAAGAATCATGGCGCCTAACCAAAAAGCCGCAGCAAGGAGCAAGCGGCTTTTTAAACTGATATTTTTGAAGGTTTTTTTATTTAGATTCATCACTATTTTGGTTCACTTTTGTCTAGGGTCAAAGTGAACCACTCACAGAGAGAAGAGGGATCAGTCAGCGTTAAGCTGATAGCCTAAACCACGCACGGTCTTAATGATCTTAGGTGCGATTTTTTTGCGAATGCGGCCAATGAATACCTCTACCGTATTAGAATCACGGTCGAAGTCTTGCTTGTAAATGTGCTCAACCAATTCTGTACGCGAGATAACCTTGTCTTTATTATGCATGAAGTAAGCAACCACTTTGTATTCAAGCGCGGTTAAGCTTACTGCTTGCCCTTGCCAAAGCACTTTCGAGCTACGCGTGTCTAGGCTTAAATCACCGATTTGTTGGATTGGTGATGCCGAACCGGATGCTCGGCGCAGTTGGGCACGAATACGGGCGATCAATTCAACCATTTCAAAAGGTTTGGTGAGGTAGTCATCGGCACCTGCATTCAAGCCTTCTACACGCTGAGTTAAGGTGTCACGTGCACTTAGAATGAGCACTGGTGTGTTGATATTCTCGTCTCGAATGCCTTTCAATACCGTTAACCCGTCGAGTTTTGGCAAGCCGAGGTCTAGAACAATCGCATCCCACTCTTCTGACGTTGCGCGATAAAGTGCATCAATACCATCTTGTGACAGTTCAGGCACCCAATCGGCTCCTTCGAGAGTTTCAATAATCTGTTCGCCTAAACGCGGTTCATCTTCAACGACGAGAATTTTCATGATTGGCTCTTCTTGCTTGTTGTTATTCGTTATTGTGTGTTGTTGTTCGTTATTCGCAGCGGGCAATATTGCTATTGCAGCGATTTATCATCGTTATTGTGGCGACTTATTCGCTGTCGGTTTTAATCGCTTCTTTAAAGTTTCGACCTTTGATCATCAACATTTCTAACGTCTCAGCGTTGTATTCGACCTTAATGATGTTGTTCTTGTAGTTGATTTTTAGTTCGTAGACCCAGATGTCGTCGTCCTCTTCGAGTTCAACTTTAATGATGCGACCATGTAGATCATTTTCTACCGCAGCGTACATCTCGGAAAATGGACGAATGTAGCCTTCTTGAACGGCTTCATAAACTTCGTCTTGATCTTCTTCAAACTCGATGCGGGTGCCTTCCTTATGCACATCTTGAACGAGGTCGTGCCCGTTAGGCTGTGATCCCGCCCATGCAGAGCCGGAACTCACTAAACCAAAGCTTAAAGACAGCAAAGAAATCATTGCTTTACTAAACATAGCGAATCCTAGGTAACCTTGATAGTAAGTAGTATAAAAAAGTGAAGATGAACAGAAAGTGAACCGTACCCATATTGAGACTTTAGCAGCCTTTGTTGTGAGGTTGATGACACAAGAACGGTAAACTAGGACTAACGCTCCTGGAGTTCATCATCAAATATCTTGTCACGCATCTTCCAGAAACGACCGACCTTACGTGCAATAACAAACTGTGGTGGTCTGAATCGATGTTGGTGAGCGACCACTTTGGTTGGAGACGCTTCCTCAAAAGGGCGATGCCTATCAGCTAAGTGCGGACGAACGAATTGGTCTTTGAAAGTTTGCTTTTGCTTCTTGGTTGTTAACGACCAAAATTCATGAACTTGTGCTTGGTTTTCACCGCGATACGTTACTTTAAGTTGAGATTTACCTTTGTCGTCCTTGAAGACGTTGAGGTCCATTTCTAGACATTCAAATACCAATGCATCTTTAAGGTTCAGTGCATCTTTTAGTTTTTTGTCTGGATCAACTAAGGTTGCGTCACACTCATGGCAAATTCGTGCTGCGATGTCATTGTCGGCGCCACATTCTCCGCAATACTTGGCTCGGAATCGGTAACCACAATGCTCACGCTCGCCAGTCTCTTCATCGGTGAAATAGCCTTGGCATTTACGACCAAAGTGTTCTAGCAAGAAACCATTACTATCGAGCTTGCCCCAGAAGTTGTTATTGAAACCGCAAGCCGGGCAAGGGATGGTGATGATTTCGCTGTCAGAGTCTGGCTTCGGATCGCCGACTTCTGGTTGGTAGAGATCGTAACTGTTACCTGCGTAGTCCAACACCAGACACTCTTCTTTGCCCGGAGACAGACGAAGACCACGACCAACGATTTGCTGGTAAAGACTGATTGACTCAGTAGGACGCAGAATTGCAATCAAGTCCACGTGCGGGGCATCAAAGCCGGTGGTCAGTACTGAAACGTTTACGAGGTACTTGGTTTTGCGCTGCTTAAAGTCGTTGATGATCTGATCGCGCTCTAAGGTTGGAGTATCGCCAATCACAATGGCCGCTTCCCCCTCTGGCAGTAAACCAAGGATCTCTTGAGCGTGGCGCACAGTGGCGGCAAACACCATGATGCCTTGTTTGTCTTTCGCTAGATGAATGATCTGCTCAACGATTTGTGGTGTTGCGCGTTTTGATTGTTCGATCACCATATCTAGCTCGGCCTCTTTGTAGCGGCCTGTGTTGGCGGGCTTTAACTGTGAGAAGTCGTAACTTAGTACCGGTGCATCAATCATGCGGGCAGGGGTTAAGAAGCCTTCGTCGAGAAGATAACGAATAGGTAATTCAAAGATACAGTCGCGGAAGAACCTTGGCTCTTCAGATCGCACTTGGCCGCGAGTATGGTATTGGTAAATCCAACCCATACCCAAGCGATAGGGTGTTGCTGTTAGGCCAAGTACCTTAATGCCTGGGTTATTCTCTCGTAGGTGAGCAATCACTTTCTGATAGCTGCTGTTTTTCTCGTCGGGTACTCGGTGACACTCATCGATAACCAAGAGTGAGAACTGATTGGAAAAGGCATCAAGGTTGCGTACTACTGACTGTACCGAGGCAAACACCACTTGCTGGTCGGTCTCTTTTCGACCTAGCCCTGCCGAGAAAATTGACCCTTTCAAGCCATAGCCTTCGTACTTCTCGTGGTTTTGTTCAACAAGTTCTTTTACGTGTGCCATCACAAGAACTCGCCCTTTTGCTAGGCGTGCTAACTCAGCAATCACCAAGCTTTTACCTGCGCCAGTAGGGAGCACCAGAACTGCTGGAGTCTGGTGTTTGCGAAAGTAATGGATGACAGATTTTACGGAGTCGGCTTGATATGGGCGGAGTGTATACATACTGCGTCTTGTAAAGTAGTAAAAATAGTGTGAAATCGCTCAACTAATTGAGCAAAGGTGACTATAATACCTGACTTAGATTAGTTGAGGTATTCATGCGTTTAGATAAATTTCTATGTGACTCATTAGGCGTCACTCGAAAAGAAGCAACACAGATTTTAAAATCAAAAACAGTGACAGTGAACGATGTCATGCAGAAAAGCGGTGCCACCAAGGTTACCGAAGAGTGCGTTGTTGAATGGCAAGGCAATGAACTGCGTGTTCAAGGTCCACGTTACATCATGGTTTACAAGCCTGAAGGTTTTGTTTGCTCGCATGAAGATAGCTCTAATCGCACGGTTTTTGACCTGCTTGATGAGATCAAGATGGACAAGCTTCACTTTGCTGGTCGCCTAGATGTGGATACCACGGGCCTAGTGCTTGTGACCGATGATGGTCAATGGTCTCACCGTATTACTTCACCAAAACACAAGTGTGAAAAAATGTATCGCGTTTGGCTGGTGGACCCAGTTGAGGACGATTACGTAGAGAAGTTCAAAGAGGGTATTCAGCTGAAAAGTGAAGATGGCCTTACTCTTCCTGCACATCTTGAAGTACGTGCGGAGCGTGAAGTGCTTCTTACTATCCATGAAGGCAAGTACCACCAAGTTAAGCGTATGTTTGCTGCACTAGGCAACAAAGTAGAAGCGTTACACCGCGAACGTATTGGTGAAATTGAGATGGATGAATCTTTGGAGCTAGGTGAGTACCGTTACCTGACTCAAGAAGAGATCGACTCTATCTGGAAGTAATCTTCCTCTCTGTTTTACGCCGACCAAGGATAGCGTCGGCGATTCATTTTGACTGGTACTAGGAAAGTCTCAGCCAATATTCTGTTTGCGTGCAAGCGCAACTCTTAGTATTTCGTCGGAGATTTATGCAAACCCAAACTACCCCTAGTTCCCAACCCGAAACGCCTCAGCTAGGTTTAATGCTGTTTTTGATTCTCGGTGCAATTGGTGCTTTGACGCCACTTGCCATCGACATGTATTTGCCTGCGATGCCAACTATCGCCAAAGACCTTGGTGTGACCGCTGGTGAAGTTCAAATCACGCTTACAGCTTACACCGCTGGTTTTGCGCTAGGACAGCTGCTTCATGGCCCATTAGCAGACAGCTATGGTCGTAAACCGGTTCTGTTGATTGGTGTGGTTCTGTTTGCAATAGCGTCTATGGTCAGCGCAACCACGCATGGCATTGAAGCATTGACTTATGTTCGTACCGCTCAGGGTTTTGCGGGCGCAGCGGCAGCCGTAATCATTCAAGCTGTCGTGCGAGACATGTTTGATCGCGAAGATTTTGCAAGAACCATGTCGTTCGTTACTTTGGTGATGACGGTTGCGCCGCTGGTGGCACCAATGATTGGTGGTTACTTGGCATTGTGGTTTGGCTGGCGCTCGATTTTTTGGGTATTGGCGATCTTCGCCATAATCGTGATTCTGGCAGTATCGTTTAAGATCCCTGAAACCTTGCCGGTAGAGAAGCGTCAACCGTTGCGTTTTAAAACGACGATGCGTAACTACTTCCGTCTGTGCAAAAACAAAACGGCAATGGGACTTATCTTCTCGGGTGCGTTTTCATTCTCGGGTATGTTCGCGTTCTTAACGGCTGGGTCGTTTGTTTACATTGATATTTACGGTGTACGTCCAGATTTGTTCGGTTACCTGTTTGGCTTAAACATTGTTGCCATGATTCTGATGACCAGCATTAATGGTCGTTTGGTGAAAAAGGTAGGCTCTCATACTATGTTGAGAGTGGGACTGGCGATTCAACTACTTGCGGGTATTGGTCTATTTATTGGCTGGAGTTTAGACCTTGGTCTTTGGGGTATTGTGCCATTTGTGATGCTATTTATTGGCACACTATCAACGATCGGCAGTAATACAATGGGCTTGCTGCTCAGCGGTTACCCAAACATGGCTGGCACAGCTTCGTCTCTGGCGGGGACATTACGTTTTGGTACGGGCTCTGTAGTGGGTGCAATTGTTGCGATGCTACCGAGTGATAGCGCTGGCTCGATGGTCATAGTGATGGCTGTGTGTGCCGTACTTTCAGCGCTACTTTATTGGACATTAGGAAAGAAGGCATAATGTCAAAATACTACATTGAAATTCAAAAGCTGGTTAACACAGCACTCGATGAGTTAACAGCTCTACACAAATCTGGTAAAGCGGTAGACGCGCCGATTGCCAATAACCTTTACTTGGTGCGCTGGGTAACTAAGGCGATAAAATCGCAAGCTTATGACCGCTGTGTCGCTGCCGATCTGATTCGCTGGCAGAAGCAGGGTCGCTCTAAAGGCAATAACTCGGATCTGACGTTCACCTTCCGCCGTATTTCTGCGTTTTACGCAAAGTTCTTCCCACAAGGTGAAGAACCAAAGCCGCTTAAAGACAGTGACGTTGAAGCCTTCATGGATAAGATGTACGACATGGGTTGGAGCGTTTCAAGCGAAGACGAACTGACCACAGGTGGCAAAATTCAATTTTTCACCGATGGCGAGCACTCATTCGCACTTTGTGGCAAGCAGTGTGACGACTCATTCGATGGTGAGTTGATGGCTAAACCGATGAACTGGTTTGTTCGTGGTAACCACGCTGAGTTTGTGCAAGCTGCTATGGAGTCTGGCTTTATGCTTCATAAAGTGACTGACTATAAATCCGCAGTGAAATATCACGGTGAATACATCGTGTACCCAGCGAACCAAGGTAATCAGCTAGCCGAGATCCCAATCAGCTTTGTTGCTGCGTAGTAGATACGGGATACGAGATGAGAGATACGAAGAGCGGAATTATCCGCTCTTAAATCTTTTCTCATCCCGCTACCCGAATCTCTCATCTGCTCTTAAATCTTTTCTCATCCCGCTACCCGAATCTCTCATCTGCTCTTAATCCTTTCTCATCTCGCGACTCGTATCCCGCACCTGCTCTTTCGCCTGCCTTTCTATCGCTTTCACCATACCTTTAAATATGAAAAGGTGCGCTGGCATCATGGCAAACCAATACAGCAGCCCTAAGAAGCCTTTTGGGTGCCACCAAGCGGTAATATTGAGCTCGCTTTGATTGCTTGTTTGGTCTTTGTCTACAAGGTCGGAAACTGTTATCTCGAGGCGACCAAGGCCGGGCCCTTTCATGCCAAACAGTAGAGAAAGGAACTGGTTCTCTTCACAACGAATCACTTTCCATGAATCGATATGATCGCCGACTTTTAGTGTTGGGCCTTCCGGTTCTTGCCTTTTGGGTACGCCACCCCCGAAGAACAGATCCAGCCATTCACGAGTGCGCCATAGAGCATTAGCAAAAAAGTAGCCTTGTTTTGGGCTACCTATCTGTTGAGCCACCTGCCAGAGTTCTTCTTTGGAAACGGTAGATTGGATGGTCGCTCCAGTCTGTTTAGGGTAGTAACCGTAACCTGCTTGCCAGCGTTTAAAAGCCGTTTTGTCGAAGCCCCAAACGTTACTCTTAACGAATTCACCTTCTGCTCGAATGGCTTGCTCGACCATGGTTTGGAATGAAATCAGGCGTTGTGGGTAGCGCTCCTGAATTGCAGTGGAGTTAGCAATAAAGTCATGCTTTAAGCCCGCAAGGAGGGCGCGTCCTATATTCGAAGGTACAGACGTCACGACACCAAGCCAGTATGAGGCAATAGTTGGAGTTAACAGCGATGTTGCCCATAACCTAAGCGGTCTATCTGCGGTTTTAGCGATGTGAGCAAATTGATTACGGTAACTGACAATATCTGGGCCGCCCACTTCAAAGGTTTGGTGAGCCTCTGGATTTTCCTCGGCAAGCTTTAACAAATAATAGTTAAGGTTCTTTAGGGCGATTGGGTTGGCTTTAGAATCGACCCACTTTGGCGCGATCATGATTGGCAGGTTATAAACAAAATCTCGCATGATCTCAAAAGCTGCAGATCCCGGGCCGATGATCACGCCCGCTTGTAACTCAGTGATAGGAACCGGGCCAGATCTTAATAGATCGCCAGTTTTCTTCCGTGCTTGAAGGTGATCCGAATCGGCCGTTTGTGGTTGCAGTGAACTTAGGTAGATCACATGTTGATTGTGAGGGCCAAGCGCATTGACAAAGTTTCTTGCCAACGTGAGCTCGTAATCAATAAAGTCATGTCCCTCTGCCATACCGTGTACAAGGAAGAAAATGAGGTCAAACTGAGGTACTAACTCTTTTGTTGCGTCGGCATCAGCAAGATCTAAGTACTCTAGTGAGAGGTTTGGATGGGGCTCGGTTCGCGCTTGCAAATAGTCAATATGACGAGCGGCTGCTGTTACCTGATAGCCTTGATTGAGGAGTTGAGGTAATAGCTGAGAGCCAACATAACCAGAAGCGCCTAGCACCAGTACTTTCTTCATAAAGACTCCATTCGTTGATATGAAGTAGGGACGTCACTAACTGTTAATTTACCAGTGTCATATGCAAAAAAGCCAATAGTATCTTGCTACTCGCTCCATCGAACATCTGTTTGCTTTACCAAAAACAGGGTAGATAGCGTTTATACATTGTTCGCTTTCTCAAGCATATCAGCGTGCGATCTGTATAAGCAATTGAACAAGCGGGGTGAAATCCATTGGCAAAAAGGAATTGATATTAATCTAGTTTTTAGATTGCAAGGTTTTTAATATTCAAACTTTCTGTAAATAGGTATTCATTTGTTTATGTCGTTTTTAATAACAGTTTCAGTAGCTTATATTTTGTCTGTATGTGCTTATTTTTCATTCATTGTTTGTATCGATTGTGTTTTAATAGTTGTTCCCTAGGTTTCATAACAGTCTTTTCTTATCGTTTCTGACCCTCGGCTTGTCGCTGCGGGCGAGAACACGCCGCTGTTATACTATTTCGATGTTCCCTGTTTTCTTAATTTTGTTCTATTAAGGTGACCTTATGCTTCTTGCTTCAATAATGCGTCATACCAAAGGTGATTTTGTTCGCCAACTGATTGCAATTGCGTTGCCAATTACGCTGCAAAGCATCATGTTTTCAAGTAGAGGTTTGGTTGACGTCTTGATGTTGGGGCAGTTAGGAGAAGCTGATATTGCCGCTGTAGGTGTGGCAAGTCGTGCCATGTTCGTGACTACGATTATGTTGGTTGGGGTTACGACAGGTGGTGCTCTGTTGACGGCTCAGTATTGGGGAGCAGGCGATAAACAAGGTGTTCGAGAGAGTACCGCGCTGACTTGGCTTGTTTCCATGTTGTTCGCAGCTTTGACGGTGGTGTTCTTTGTTTCGTTCCCAGCGCAAGTTATGGGTGTCACTACTGATTCACAAGAAGTGATCGGCTTGGGTATCGAATACATTGTGATTACCGCGTTCAGCATGTTTGCTGTTGCTTGTGTGAGCAGTATGGCAGTAGGGCTTCGTGCGATGCACCGACCAGGGCTGAGCACCTTTTTTAGTGGTATAGGGATCCTCTCGAATATCTTCCTTAACTGGGTTCTTATATTTGGGAACCTCGGTATGCCAGCGATGGGCATCAAAGGCGCAGCGATTGCGACTGTGTTGAGCGGTGCCATTGAGGTGATTACACTGTATGGATACCTTTACTGGAAACAGCATTTATTAGCATTTAAACGTGCTGACGTCGTAGCTGCCGCAACGTTAGATAAAGTGGTACGTTTTCTTAAGCTCTCTTTACCGACCACGTTCAATTTCTTGGCGTGGGCAGGTGGCTTATTTGCTTATCACGCCATCATGGGGCAATCAGGTGTTCAAGGTTTGGCTGCGCTCTCGGTGATGACACCGGTTGAATCTATCTCTTTGGCACTTCTAATTGGTATGTCTAATGCTGCGGCGGTGTTAGTGGGTAACCAGTTAGGGGCAAAAAACAATGAAGCGGTTTATTACCAAGCACTGGGCATCAGCATCATTGCGTTTTTCACAAGTATTGTGGTCGCATTGGTGCTCTATTTTGTTCAAGCACCAATCTTAGATTCCTTCAGCGCACTGACTCCAGAAACGCGTGAACTATCTGAAAAATTCATCTTAATTTTGAGCTTGGGCATTGTGGTTCGCTCCATCCCAATGACGGTGATTGTTGGTGTATTACGAGCGGGTGGTGATGTGAAATTCTGCCTTTACCAAGATCTGATTGCTCAATGGATGATTAGTATCCCTTTAGCGGCTATCGCAGCTGTCTATTTGGGGGTCGAACCTGAATGGATCTATTTGATGTTCCTAACAGAAGAGGTGATCAAATGGGGTGGGTCGCTCTATCGCATGAAGAGTAAGAAATGGATAAAAAATCTTATAGGAAGTTGAAGTCAGGCGTAAGATTTGTGTGACTTTATACTTAGCATGTGATCTATCTTTCAAATTACTTCCTACAACCTTAGATTTAGTGTAGATTCTCATTCCAAATTCTAACTAATGTGAGCTGTTTAATGTTAAAGCTATCAGACCTATGTAAGGGCTATGTCGACGGGGGAGAATTCCATCCCGTTTTACAAGGTGCTGAATTAACGTTAAATCAAGGGGACCAGCTTGCATTAATGGGAGAAAGTGGCTCAGGTAAGAGTACACTGCTTAACCTCATTGCCGGGCTCGACCTTGCTGACTCTGGGGAAATTCTATTCCCTAACTTTGATATGCATGTGGCGAAGGAGCGTGATCGCACTGCTTACCGCCGCAATAACATCGGACATATCTTCCAACAGTTCAATCTGCTGCCTACGTTGAACATCGCCGACAACATTCGTTTTTGCCGTCAACTGAAGGGGTTACCTGAAGACAAAGGCTTATGGCGTCAAATTTTGTCTGCGCTCGATCTTATGCCTTTATTGGGACGCTACCCTGAAGAGGTGTCTGGTGGTCAGCAGCAGCGTGCTGCGATTGCTCGTGCTCTTTACATGGAGCCTAAGATCCTGCTTGCCGATGAGCCTACCGGAAGTCTAGACGAGCGCAACGCAGAAGCGGTAATGCGCTTGCTGACGTCTTTGGCGCGTGAGCTTGAGTGCACGCTATTGTTGGTAACGCACAGCGAAAAGGTAGCCCAGCATATGGATGGTTGCATCCGTCTACAAGGGGGGCAGCTTCATGTTATGGCCCGTAGTTAAAGCGCTACTCGGTCACTATCGACGCTACCCACTTCAAATCATTCTTGTTTGGCTCGGTCTAACACTGGGCGTCTCTCTTTTGGTTGGTGTTACTGCCATCAATCAACATGCTAAGCAGAGCTACGCTCATGGCGAAAAGCTATTTTCCAATCCGCTTCCTTACCGTATTCGCCCTAAACACAGTGCTAATAAGATCCCTCAAGGTTTCTACATTCAACTGCGCCGTGAAGGTTTTCAGCAGTGCGCCCCTTTTGATAATCATCGCGTAACTGACGAGAACGGCTCCAACTTTATGTTGATAGGTCTTGACCCTGTCTCGATGCTTCAATTGCAACTGGGTGTTGCGCTCCAAGATCTCACGACACTCAACCTTATGAAACCGCCATATCCAATTTTGGTGAGTGATGATCTAGCGAAGCATATGGAGTGGCATGACGGAGACTATATTCAACTTGCGGACGGCTCTAAACTTGGCCCTCTGGCTGTCGATCAGAATAAGATGATTAACGGCACGCGTTTGATTGCAGACATTTCTCTTCTAAGAATGTTGAAGCGCAGCTCTGGTCTATCCGTTATCGCCTGTTCAGATATGTCGGAAGCGAAGTTTGAGCGTCTTAAGAGCATGTTGCCCAATGGATTGACGATCTCTCGTAGCTCTAAAGCAGAGTTGGAGTCGCTGACCAGTGCATTTCATTTGAACTTAACGGCAATGGGAATGCTTTCCTTTGTCGTCGGCCTATTCATCTTCTACCAAGCCATGTCGCTCTCTTTTATACAGAGACAGCCTTTGGTTGGTGGCCTTAGACAAACAGGTGTATCGGGTTGGCAGTTAACCAAAGCACTCTGTTTTGAGTTATTTGCATTAGTTGTTATCAGTTGGATCTGCGGCAACGTCTTTGGCGTGATGTTGGCAAACCAATTGTTGCCAGCCGTATCCTCAAGTCTCGGTGACCTTTATGACGCTAATGTCGGCTTGAGTATCGACTGGAGCTGGAAAGCCAGTGTCTACAGTTTTGTTATGGCATTAATTGGTGCATTTCTAGCGTGTGCTTGGCCGCTTATTCGTCTGCTTAAGTCGCAGCCAATTCGACTCTCATCGCGTTTGTCGCTGATGCGTTTTGCGGGTACAGAGTTTACATGGCAAGCCTTGATTGGTTGTGGTTTCTGTGTTGCTGCTGTGGCGGTATACCAAGCGCCTCAGACACAAGAGTCTGGCTTTGCCATCATTGCATTGATGCTGGTGAGTGTAGCCTTGTTTACGCCTTTCTTGATGTGGAAACTGTTTAACAACTTTTCATACACTCTGCGTTGGGTTCGTGCACGTTGGTTTTTCGCGGATGCCGCTGCAAGTATGAGTTACCGCGGTGTTGCTACTATGGCGTTTATGTTAGCGATGACGGCAAACATTGGCGTTGAGACTATGGTGGGCAGCTTCCGAGATACAACAGATAAATGGTTGTCTCAGCGCCTTGCTGCTGATTTGTATATCTATCCAACGAACAACTCCGCAGCACGTATGAGTAACTGGCTATCTGGTCAACCCGAAGTTGATTCAGTGTGGTGGCGCTGGGAAAAAGATATTCCTTCTCCAGTAGGCAGTATCCAAGTTGTGAGTACTGGTCCTTCTGAAGGGGAGTTAGAGGCGTTAACCATTAAACTGGGTATCCCGAATTACTGGTATCACCTACATCACTCCAAGGGCGTCCTTATTAGTGAGTCGATGTCGCTCAAGCTAGGTATTCGTCCTGGTGACTATATCGATATGTACGATAGCCTCGGCTCTGGTTGGCAAGTTGTCGGTGTCTATTACGACTATGGAAATCCCTATCATCAAGTCATGATGTCTCACCGCAACTGGCTATACGGCTTTGCGGGACGGGGCAACGTTGGGCTAGGCGTAATACTCAAAGAAGACGTAAACCCAACCGGTCTGCGTAGCAGGTTAGAATCAGTATTTAGGTTGAGCTCCGAGCGTATCTTTGACAACAACAATATTCATAGCCAAGCAATGCGTGTCTTCGATCGTACTTTTGCGATTGCTGATACCTTGGGCAACATTACTTTGGTTATTGCTGTGTTTGGTATCTTTTTCGCGACCGTTGCGGGTGAGGTATCAAGACAGCGTCATATATCACTGCAGCGTTGCCTAGGCGTTTCAGCGAAAGAACTGATCTTCACAGGTGGTTTGCAGTTGTTCGTCTTTGGTCTGATCTCGTCATTGATAGCGATACCTCTTGGTTTGGCTTTGGCAAATCTGATTGTTGATATCGTGATTAAACAGTCTTTTGGTTGGTCTTTGGAGTTACAAGTTATACCTTGGGACTACTTTATAACCTTTGTATGGTCGATGGCTGCACTGATGATTGCAGGAGCCTTGCCAGTGTTGCGTATGATAGGTAATACACCGATGAAATCACTTAGGGATGCGCTATAAATGGGGCGAAGAAAAGGCGTGAAAAAGATGAGAAACAAAGTCCTCTCTTCAGCTCTACTGATCGGCTTCTTTGGTTTGTTTGTCGGTATTTGGTCTTATTACTCTTATTTCGCGGATGTGGGCGAAGAGGGCATCAATGAAGTTAATTCTGTATTGGTGAGTGAACAGTTTAAGGTGTTTGAACCGGTATTACCTGACCGTACGGTGTCATTGCCAAAAGATTTCCAATTCCACCCTGAGTTCCAACATGAGTGGTGGCATTACTTTGCGACTTTAGAAGATGATAATGGTAAAGATTATTCCGTCCAATGGAGCTTCTTTAGAATCGCGACCGATGAGCGCGAGGCGCGTGGTTGGCAAAGTCCACAAATCTATATTTCTAATGTGGTGGTGACCTCTGCGACTAAAGTGTGGAAAGAGCAAAGACTCGCACGCGGCGGTATTGGTCAAGCAGGAATGACAAACCGTCCATTCCGTCTCTGGATTGACAACTGGAACTGGCGTGCGCTTGGTGTGACCCCGTTTCCTGGGCGTTTAAGCATTGAAACCGATACCTTTGGTTTGGAGCTTGATTCAGTGACTAAGGGACCTTACGTGCTCAATGGCGAAAAAGGGTATCAAAAGAAACATGATATGCTGCCTGTTGCTTCCTATAACTTTAGTGCGCCGTTCTTGGCTCTGAATGGCACACTCGTGCTTGATGGTGAAGATATCGAAGTATCGGGTAATGCTTGGCTGCATAAAGAGTGGGGCAGCGGTCTGCTTGGCGAAGGTCAGCAAGGTTGGGACTGGTTTGTTTTTAATCTCGATGATGGTTCTGCTTTGAGTGTCAGCCGCTATCGCAGTAATAAACAGGTGCCGTATGTGTTTGGTACGCTGGCAACAAGTTCAGGGAAGGTCTATCAGCTGACTGATGCTGATATCGATATTAAACCATTACCCAATAGCACCTTGCTCAATGGTCGTCGAATGCCGCTTCAATGGATCATCAACGTACCCAAATATGAGATCAATCTCACAACTCGGATTCAACGTCGCGATATGTGGTTGCCGTTTGTTATTCCTTATTGGGAAGGGCCGATTAAGGCAAGTGGAAGCCATGAATCGTCTGGTTTTATGCAACTGACAGGGTATTGATTTTTATATAAGGCTATCATTTGATAGCCTTTTTTATGCACTCTAGGTCACTTTATGGAGAGTTCGTCTAGCTTACACTTATAATTTTGGTCATCTATACTTAAATTAGTGTGAACAACAATATTATGGAATATACGACGTATTGTTTAGTATTTGTAGGAAAAACCGAAGTTAAACATCCAAAGAAGTGATTATGTATCGTCGAAAGTTGGCTTTACACTCGTGTCTATTCTTTGTTATTCGTTTATTTAAATAATAAATATAAGGGCGAAATCATGAACGACGTCATCCGTGACTTCTTTAAAATGGAATCTGCTGGCGGCATCATCTTGGTAATTGCTGCGGCAGTTGCAATGTTCGTAGCGAACTCTCCTCTGAACGAAATGTATCAGGGTATGCTGCACACATACGTATTTGGTATGTCCGTGTCTCACTGGATTAACGACGGCCTGATGGCAGTCTTTTTCCTACTTATCGGCCTTGAGGTAAAGCGCGAGCTTTTAGAAGGTGCATTAAAATCTAAAGAGACGGCAATCTTCCCGGCTATCGCTGCGGTAGGCGGTATGCTAGCTCCTGCACTAATTTATGTGCTATTCAACTCAAGTAACCCTGAAGCGCTTCAAGGTTGGGCTATCCCAGCAGCAACCGATATCGCATTCGCGTTGGGTATCATGGCTCTTCTTGGTAACCGTGTGCCGGTAAGCTTGAAAGTCTTCCTGCTTGCACTAGCAATCATCGACGACCTAGGTGTTGTTGTTATCATTGCTCTGTTCTACTCAGGTGACCTATCTACGCTTGCACTGACAGTCGGCTTTATCGCGACTGGTGTGTTGTTCATGCTAAACAACAAGCATGTAACTAAGTTAAGTGTTTACCTGATTGTTGGTGCAATTTTGTGGTTTGCAGTATTGAAATCTGGTGTTCACGCAACACTAGCTGGTGTGGTTATCGGTTTTGCGATCCCACTGAAAGGCAACAAGGGTGAACATTCACCATTGAAGCACCTAGAGCATGCTCTACATCCTTACGTAGCTTTTGCAATCTTACCTATTTTTGCATTCGCAAACGCAGGTATCTCGCTGGAAGGCATCTCAATTTCAAACCTAACAGGCATGCTACCGCTTGGTATCGCTTTAGGTCTATTGATTGGTAAGCCACTGGGTATTTTCCTATTCAGCTGGGGTGCAGTGAAAACAGGCGTCGCTAAGCTTCCTGAAGGTGTTAACTTCAGGAACATCTTCGCAGTGTCTGTGCTGTGTGGTATCGGCTTTACGATGTCTATCTTCATCTCTTCATTGGCATTTGGCTCAACGAACGCAGATTTTGATACGCTGGCTAGATTAGGTATCTTGATGGGTTCAACGACCGCGGCAATTCTAGGTTACGTGCTATTGAGTGTCTCGCTACCTAAGACAAAGCATCAAGAAGTTAAGCTGTAATCATTACAAACATGTTTAAAAGAGTTGACTGGTTAGGACAGTAGCTACCAACACTTTAAAACTATAATGACAAAGAAACGAAAAGCCGTGATGATTGTTCATCACGGCTTTGTTATTTAAGCTCTCTTTTCCTAATCTGCTGCGTTGCTTGGACTTGCTTCAAGGTGAACTCAGTGTGTTTCTCTATTGTTCGATCAGCGTCAGTCTAAGATCTATTTTTCGAGTGTGGTGAAGATGGTCCACTCTTCAACAATCTCTTCATTCAAACCTACAACCGTAGCTGTTACGCGTCGATTAAGAGCATGAGACGTTGCATCGTCACCAGCACTTTCGAGTTTTGTGTCACCGTAACCCACAATGCGCACTCGTTCAGGTTCAACCCCGTTCGCGATCAGTCGATCTTCAACCGCGTGTGCTCTCTGCTTCGATAAGGCAAGGTTATGTGCCGCAGAACCGACTTTGCTTGCGTAACCCTGAACTTCAATGGAAGCCGATTTGTAGGTCTCTAAAAAGAGGGCCATCTGGCGAATCTGTTCTGAAAATACAGGATTAATGTCATAAGAGTTATTGGCAAATAGGATTCGCAGTTGCTTAACCTCTTGTGCACGCACTTTCTCACCACAACCTTCGTTGTCTACCCGAGCCCCTCTAGGTGTCGAAGGGCACTCATCTCGAGCGTTAATTACACCATCTAGATCATCGTCTTGAAGGTCGGCGATCTGTACCGCGACAGGCGTTTCATCGTAAGGCTCTTCTTCATAAGCCATGACTGGCTGGCAAACAAGACAAGCGGGTAAAATGAGATACCAAGATTTCATAATTAATACTCCATTCCTCTTGTCCACTCTTCAGGAACGTCAACCAACAGAGCGTCGAGTAAGGTTCCCGTTGCGTTTAATACACGGTACTTAGCGTATTGTTCAGCGTAGTGTGCGTCCAGGTAATCTTTACGAGCTTCGAATAACTCGTTTTCTGTATTGAGCACATCAAGTAAGGTTCGCTGGCCAATTCGATACTGCTTTTGATACGCAATGACGGTTTCAGCGGCAGAGTCTACGTGATCGGATAGAAAGTTCTTTTGTTGAAGTGTCAAATCTAGAGCACTCCATGACAAACGAAGTCCCTCTTCCACTTGTCTATAGGCAGTATCACGCAGATCTTTGGCTTTGTTTAATTGGTAGGCTGCACTTTCACTCTCAGCAGAGTCGCTACCACCATTGTACAAGTTGTACCTCATACGAAGCATGGCAAGCGTTTCTTCGCTTGAGCCTTCATCACCGCCAGCGTCATCTCGCCATGTTTGGGAAGCTTCTATTGAGAAAGTAGGGTAATTAACGCCTTTTGACTGCTTGTATTGAAAATGAGCCGCATCGACATCAGCCGCCGAAATCTGGATAACTGGATGGTTATCAAAAGCAAAATCTAGGGCGTCAGGCAGCGATAGTGGGATCTTTGATACATCAGCTCGAGGGTATACCAAACCTAAAGGTTCTTGACCGACAATCCTTCTAAACTGAGTGTGTGTATCAATCAGGTTGTTCTGTGCCGCCAATAGGTTACCGTGCGCTTTTGCGATACGTGCTTCTACTTGAGACACGTCTGCCGTTGAACCAATACCAGACTCAGCCCTACGTTTGATGTCTTTGTATATTTTCTTGTGAACTGAGAGATTGCTTTCCGACAACGCTAAAACCTCCGTCGCTTTGACAGCGTCGAGATAAATTTGTGTAACTTCTAGCGCTTTATCTTCCGCATCTGAGAGAAGCTGTAAACGAACGGATTCAGCTTCTGCAGCTGTGCGGTCTATGTTGTTGAGTGTGGCAGAGCCATCCCAAATCAGCTGAGTTAATGAAATCGTTGCCTCTTTTCGCGTTAGATCGGTATCCGGGCCGTTATTTGGTGCTGGATTGATCCCCTCATATCCAATGCCAGCATCTAAATCGATGCTAGGAAGATACGCTCCTCCTGCTGCATCGTTTTGGCTTCGTACACTCGAAAACTCATTAAAGATGCTTTTCAACTCTGGATTTGTAGCAAGCGTTATAGCGACTGCTTGTTCTAGCGTTTGTGCCCCAAGAGGAGTTGCAACAATCATGCAACTCAACAAAGATAATTTGAACAATTTCAAAGTAGTTCTCCTTCTACTTTTGACTGTCTCTTTATGGTGACAAGTTCAGGTGTTAAGAAAAAACCGACCTTGTATTCGAAGCTTAGAACATTTACTTGGAATATGAGAAGTTTAGGGAAAAAAAATAACGTTAATGTGGGTGCAGTACAGAGATCTTGGTCGCAACCCTCAAGACGGCGTATTGCACCTTGTTGATGAACACAAATCCCCGTTCTTTATTGTTAATTATCTCAATAGCTTGCTGGGGTAATTTGGGGTGGGGTTTGAAAAGAAGTGAAGAGAGGTGAAGAATGCGTTCAAACTGCCAAAAGTCATCAAGATAAAAAAAGCCCAAACCAACACGGTTTGGGCGGATACAAGTTTAGGAGTTAATAAAGGAAATTGCAGTGAGTAACAAGAGAGTGAAACAAGTCTGACGGCCAGAAAGACTTCCAAATGCGCTTCTTGTTACCTTTCTTATGACCTGCCAATTTCCAATCAGTTCCAAGAAAAATTGTTCTTTTTTTCTTATTTTCTAAAAATCAGACAATTCAGGGTGTTATCAAGCTATTTGTCAAACTGGTACGACCAATGAGTGAAAATGTGATGTTGCCTACTTGTTAAATAAATGTTCTATGGGTATATTTCAAACAGTTGTTTAATACGAGTGATTGAAATGGCACCAAGAAGTTCGACCAAAGAGAAGATACTGGATGTAGCAGAGGGATTGTTTGCTGAGCACGGCTTTAACGACACTTCGTTACGTACCATAACGAGCAAAGCAAATGTGAATCTAGCTTCGGTAAATTACCACTTCGGCGATAAAAAGACTTTGGTTCGTGCAGTGATTAATCGGTACTTAGAAGCCTTCATGCCTGCACTTCAAGATGCACTAGTGAACCTTAATTTGAACGAAACGTATACGATGAGTGATGTGTTTGAATCTTTGAGATCGCCACTACGCTCGCTCAACGATGTGAGACCAGACGGCACCAGTCGTTTCATGCTGTTAATTGGACGTGGCTATACGGATGTTCAAGGACACCTGCGTTGGTTTATTACCACTCGTTATAGTGACGTTTTGGGACTATTTACCAGTTCGATAATGAAGGCAAACCCAGACCTCACTCAAGAACAGTTATTCTGGCGACTACACTTCACCCTCGGGACATGTGTATTCACTATGGCGTCAAGCCAAGCACTGATGGAAATATCAGAAAATGATTATGGAAGAGAGGTTGATGCGAAAGCTGTTGTCGATATCTTGATTCCTTATTTAGCGGCAGGCATGTCAGCTAAAGAGTAAGAACAATAACAAGCATAAATTCACACCAAAAATAGTGAACAAAAGGATCTGAACTATGAGCTCTCTAAGACAAAAATGGGTAAGTGACCCAGCCTTTAAACTCTTCAAAAAAGTCCTGCCGCCGCTTTCTAGCACTGAGAAGGAAGCGATGGAAGCCGGTAGTGTTTGGTGGGATGGAGAGCTTTTTTCTGGTAAGCCAGACTTCCAAAAGCTGCACCAGTATCCCAAACCTGAGCTAACAGCAGAAGAGAAGTCGTTCATGGACAACGAGCTAGAAACTCTTCTCGAGATGCTTGATGACCATAAAATCGTTAAAGAAGACCGTGACCTTCCGAAAGAAGTGTGGGATTTCTTACGAAAAGAGCGTTTCTTCTCACTGATCATCTCGAAAGAGTATGGTGGTCGAAACTTCTCGTCGCTTGCGAACTCAACAATCGTAACCAAGATCGCTACTCGCAGTATCAGTGCTGCCGTATCGGTCATGGTTCCAAACTCTCTTGGCCCGGGTGAGCTACTGTCTCACTATGGTACTCAAGAACAAAAAGATTACTGGCTACCTCGTTTAGCTGACGGTACAGATATTCCATGTTTCGCTCTAACGGGCCCAGAAGCGGGTTCTGATGCGGGTGGCATCCCAGATGTTGGTACTGTGTGTATGGGCATGCACGAAGGCAAAGAGACGCTAGGTATTCGTCTTAACTGGAACAAGCGTTATATCACTCTAGCGCCGGTTGCTACTGTACTTGGTCTTGCATTTAAATTGCACGATCCAGACAAGCTTCTCGGTGACAAAGAAGATATCGGTATCACATGTGCACTTATCCCAGCTGATCACGAAGGCGTGGTCATTGGTGAGCGTCATGACCCACTTGGTCTTGCGTTTATGAATGGTCCAACACGTGGTCACGATGTGTTTATCCCTATGGAGTGGTTAATCGGTGGTGCGGAGTACGCAGGTAAAGGCTGGCGTATGCTGGTGGAGTGTCTGTCTGCGGGCCGTGGTATCTCACTACCGGCTCTAGGCACAGCAATGGGCCACCTGACAGCACGTACAACCGGTGCATACGCGTACGTTCGTAAGCAGTTCGGTATGTCGATTGGTAAGTTTGAAGGTGTCGCTGAGAGCTTAGGTCGTATTGGTGGCTTAACTTACTTACTTGAAGCAACTCGTACATTAACAACCACGTCGCTCGATTTGAAAGAGAAACCGGGGATTGTTACTGCTATCGCCAAGTACCACATGACGGAAATGGCACGTACCATTCTGAACGACTCAATGGACATCCACTCTGGTCGTGCAATACAAGACGGTCCGATGAACTATCTGGCTGCACCGTACCTTGGTATTCCTGTTGCAATTACTGTGGAAGGTGCAAACATCCTGACACGTAATCTGATGATCTTCGGTCAAGGTGCAACGCGTTGTCACCCTTACGTACTGCGTGAGATGGAGGCAGCGGCTAACCCTGATGAGAAACAAGGCGCGAAAGAGTTTGATGAACTGCTGTTCAAACACATCTCTCATGCAACTAAGAACACGTTTGGTGCCTTTGGTGCAGCATTAACAGGCTCTAAGTTCATTAAAGCAGATATGAGTGGCCCGACGAAACCATACTACCAAGACCTGACTCGTCTAAGTCGTGCTCTTGCAGTGAGTGCTGACTTTGCAATGCTAACGCTAGGTGGTGAACTGAAACGTAAAGAGCTGATTTCTGCTCGTCTGGGTGATGGTCTAAGTTACCTATACATGGCATCGGCAGCGCTTAAGAAGTACGAAGATGAAGGTCGTCAGCAAGCGGACCTAGATTACTTGCACTACGCAGTCCAGCACTGTTTCCACCACGCGGCTAAGTCACTACAGGAAGCTTACCGTAACTTCCCTAACAAGGTAGTGGGTAAGGTGTTGAAAGGGCTAATCTTCCCAGTGGGCAACCACTTCGAGAAGCCTAGCGATACGCTAACAGTGAAACTTGCTGAAAGTCTAATGACTCCAGGAGCACACCGTGAGCGTCTAACGCACCTCTGCTACATTGGGCAAGACGAAGATGACAGCGTTGGTTTGATGGAGAACGCATTCATTGCGATGTACGATATCAAACCACTAGAGCGTAAGATCTTCAAAGCAGTGAAAGAAGGCAAGGTAGCACGCAAAGGTCTGTTGGCTGACCGACTAGAGCAAGCATTGGCTGCTGAAGTGTTAACACAAGCTGAAGTAGATCAAATCTTAGAGGCGGACCAATTGCGCTACGCCGCAATTCAAGTTGACCACTTTAGCCACGACTATAGTGAAACTTTGACGCGAAAAGAGCTGAAACCTAAGCTAAATAGCGTTGCTTGATAGAAATCTCATCAAAAGGCACCTTTCGAGGTGCCTTTTTTATATTTGTACGGTACACCATCAGAACTTTGCTAGAATTTTGAACAAATGTCTGCAAATACACCCTGAGTGCTCCAACCACTTGCATTTTAGCCACATTTTTGAAGAAATTAGATGCCATTTGTAGACGAAACTTTTATCCTAACAGGGATTTTTTAAGGAAGTTGAATATGATCATCAAACCTCGAATTCGCGGATTCATCTGTACTACAACACACCCAGTTGGTTGTGAAGCTAACGTAAAAGAACAAATCGCTTACACCAAAGCTCAAGGCCCAATTGCAAATGCACCAAAACGTGTACTTGTTGTGGGTTCTTCAAGTGGCTATGGCTTGTCTTCTCGTATCGCAGCTGCATTTGGTGGCGGCGCTTCAACTATCGGTGTTTTCTTCGAAAAAGCTGGTACTGAGAAAAAGCCGGGCACAGCTGGCTACTACAACTCAGCAGCATTCGACAAGCTAGCAAAAGAAGAAGGCCTATACTCGAAAAGCCTAAATGGTGATGCTTTCTCTAACGAAGCTAAGCAAAAGACAATCGACCTAATCAAACAAGACCTAGGTCAAGTTGATATGGTGGTTTACTCTCTGGCTTCTCCAGTACGTAAAATGCCTGAGACTGGCGAAGTTGTTCGTTCTTCTCTTAAGCCTATCGGTGAGACGTACACTTCAACAGCAGTTGATACAAACAAAGATACGATCATTGAAGCAAGCGTAGAGCCTGCAACAGAAGAAGAGATCAAAGACACAGTAACCGTAATGGGCGGTGAAGACTGGGAACTTTGGATCAACGCGCTTTCTGAAGCTGGTGTTCTTGCTGACGGCTGTAAAACAGTTGCGTACAGCTACATCGGTACTGAGCTAACGTGGCCAATCTACTGGGATGGCGCGCTAGGTAAAGCTAAGATGGACCTAGACCGTGCTGCAGCGGCTCTTAACGAGAAACTAGGTCAAACTGGCGGTACTGCGAACGTTGCTGTTCTTAAGTCTGTTGTGACTCAAGCAAGCTCTGCAATTCCAGTAATGCCACTGTACATCGCAATGGTATTCAAGAAAATGCGTGAAGAAGGCGTACACGAAGGCTGTATGGAACAGATCTTCCGTATGTTCAGCCAACGTCTATACAAAGAAGACGGCAGCGCAGCAGAAGTGGATGAGAAGAACCGTCTACGTCTAGATGACTGGGAACTTCGTGAAGATATCCAAGAACACTGTCGCAACCTATGGCCACAAATCACGACTGAAAACCTAAAAGAACTGACTGATTACGTAGAGTACAAAGAAGAGTTCTTGAAACTATTCGGTTTCGGCGTTGAAGGCGTAGATTACGATGCTGACGTTAACCCGGCGGTTGAGTTTGATGTAGAAGACATCTAATCTGCTTCACTAGGTCTAAATACTAAAAGGCGCTCATTGAGCGTCTTTTTTGATCTAAGAGCGGATGCGAGATACGAAAAGATTTAAGAGTTGGTTCGCTCGTCATGGGTAAAATAATATTTGAGCAAAAAAAATGCACTAACTCTTGCGAATTAGTGCATTGGAAAAGTCTGAACGAACCTAGTCGTTAGCTAATAATAATGATGAAAGTGCCGGCTAGGGTCATCAATATGTTGGCTATCGCGTATGTACCCGCATAGCCCAGAGCAGGGATGGTTGAGCGAGCGTGGTCATTTACGATGTCCATTGCGGGAGCACAGGTTCTTGCACCAATGATCGCCCCAAATAGCAGTGCGCGGTTCATTTTAAGAATATAAGCGCCAACTAAGTACGCGAATATGACCGGCAACACACTGACAATCAATGCAATACCTATCACCTGTGGGCCGACTTGAGTCAAATGCTCGAATATCTTGCCACCAGCGCTTAAGCCTATGCCGACCATAAAGAACATCAAACCAAGGTCTTTGACCATGTTCAGAGCACCCTGAGGCACGTAACCAAAGGTAGGGTGGTTTGCTCGTAAGAAGCCCAGCATAATGCCTGAAAGCAGTAGGCCAACCGCATTACCAAGGCCAAACGAAACTTGGCCGAATGTCATGGTAATGAGACCGAATAGAATCCCCAGAATGAAGAAGCTACAGAAAGCCATTAAGTCTGCCATTTGACTATGAATCGAGATGAAACCGATTTTCTCAGCTAGGCCGTGAACACGGCTCTTCTCGCCACTGACCTGCAGAACGTCACCTTTAGCTAACACTATGTTCAGATCCATCGGCATTTCGATTTGAGCACGCACAACGCGGTTCAAGAAACAGCCATATTCTGACAAATTAAGGTCTGATAGGCGTTTACCCGCAATGCTGTCACTTTTTACGACGATCTCTTCTTCCACGATACGCAGGTCAAGAAGATTACGGTCGAACACCTCTTTGCCGTTTCTAAAGCTAGGGTCAAGACGAGCATGGCTGTCTGGGAAGCCCACTAGTGCGATTTCATCGCCTTCTTGTAAAATCGCGTCACCATCTGGGTGGGCAAGAATGCCGTTACGACGGATTCGTTCAATGTAACAACCTGTTTGGCGATAGATGCCTAGCTCACGCAGGTTCTTACCGTCTGTCCAGTCAATGAGCTCTTGTCCAACACGATAAGCACGAATGATCGGTAGGTAAACTTTACGTTGTCCAGACGCACCGAGACCACGCTCTTGCGCTATCTGCTCTGCAGAGTCATGTAGATTGACTTTTTGCAGCTTTGGAATCATGCGAGCGAACATGATCATACTGATCAAGCCGACTAAGTATGCCATTGCATAGCCAACCGAGAGATTTTCAATAACTAGGCTAATATCCATGTTTCGGGGTACTTCTGCGAGCCCTGAATTGAGGGCATCTTGGGCACCTACCAAAATCGGTGTGGCCGTGAGTGCACCAGCCATCATACCCGCAGATAGACCAAATCCTAACCCTAGGTATTCACTACAGAAGTAGGTGAGGGCGATAGCGGTAGAGAGCACAACTAAGCTCAAAATGAGGTAGTGTTTACCATCTCTAAAGAAGATTCCGAAGAAGTTCGGCCCCGCCTCAATACCTACACAGTAGATAAACAGCATGAAGCCAATGGTCAGTGCTTCTGCGTTGAATGAGAAGCCGAGGTGACCCATTATTAATGAGGTGATTAAGACACCAATAGAGTTACCTAGTTGAAGGTTTCCAAAGCGGATTTTACCAATGGCAAGACCAATCGCTAATACGACAAAGATGAGAAGAATAGGGTTTTGCTCAAGCAACAGTACAACGTCGATATTCACAGCAGCGGCTCAGTATAAGGCGTGAAACATAAGATAGTGTAGAGATGTGAATTGTATCTAATTTTAGATAAATTATAAGCGCTAATTTGCAGTTTTACTTGATTTTAACGTGATTCATTTTTGTTCTACGCATTAAAAAAGCTCACGTGAAGCACGTGAGCTTTAAAATAAGGCTTTGTTTATGATTTTATGAGCTTTTGCGACAGGTTTAGCTTATTAAAATCAATGCGGTCGATTAATCGAAAAGACCTAGGTTCGCTTTTGCGTATGCTTCGAAGTCATCACAGCCACCGATGTGCTCTTGGTCTACGAAGATTTGAGGAACCGTTTCAACTGGCTTACCTACTGTTTTCTCTAGGTCTGCTTTGCTGATGCCTTCTGCGTGAATGTCAACATAGCGGTAGTTGAAGTCATCACGCTTAGCTTTAAGAGTCTCAGCGTGCTCTTTAGCACGAACACAGTATGGACAAGCAGGGCGACCAAAGATTACTACAAACATTTCATTTCTCCTAAATACGGGATGAAGCTCGTTAACCCAAATATGTTAACTATTCTTAAAGGGATACGACTCAAAATTCTTAAAACTAACTATGCCTTAATGCTATGGGGAAATAAAGATGGAATCGCCTGTTAATGCGATAGGTTGTACCTATCAGCTTAAATAGTATTCATTCACACCAGCGCTTCGCTCGAAAGCCCTCGCTAGACGCAAGGAGATAGGGTACAGAATGTGAATCAGCGCTAATAATCTGACACTAAGCCGTTATTAATGCGACAAGTTGCACCGCGTCAAGAAAATTAGATTCAGTTACGGGCATCTTGTAGTTAGATAAATCACATGGCATTTAAATAAACAGTTAACCGCATTTTAGCAAACCGCAACAACAAAGAGTTCGTAGTATTGTTTGGTCATAGGCGCAGGAGGCACCATGTTTCAATTTATGACATCTACAAAGATCATCTTTGGTGAAGGAGCACTGACGTCTTCACTGTCTCAGTTTAATCAGTATGGTTACAGTGTGTTATTGGTAACTGGGAGTAATCTAGAAAGAACCACAATTGTTACCGAATATCTCGACGCACAAAATATGCGCTATCAGCATATCGCAGTATCTGGGGAGCCAAATATAACTATGGTTGAAGAGGCTGCCACTTCGGCACGCCGATTTAAGCCCGACATGGTGATTGCGATGGGTGGTGGTAGTGCCATTGATATGGGGAAAGCGTTGGCGGCGATTCTGCCGAATCAGGGGAATGTGTACGACTACGTAGAAGTCGTGGGGCGTAATGTGCCTTTGAAGACGAAGCCGTTACCTTTCATTGCGATTCCAACCACGGCAAGCACCGGTGCTGAAGTCACCAAAAATGCGGTACTTAAGTCTGGGCAAGATAAGGTTAAAATCAGTTTACGCAGCCCTGATATGCTTGCAGACGTGGCTATTATCGACCCAACGCTTACCTATGGTACGAGCCTGTATCTGTCCGGCAGAGGAGCAATGGACGCGTTCACTCATTTAATGGAAGCTTATGTCTGTGGAGAGCCGAATCCGTTAACGGATATGATTTGTGAAGAAGGGCTAAGAAAGCTCAGTGCTTCTGTGGTGAAAGCGTGCGTTGAAGATAACCCTCAAGCACGTTCTGATCTGGCATTTGCATCGATGCTAGGTGGTATGGCAATTACCAACGCAAAACTTGGTGCGGCTCATGGCTTAGCGTCGGCATTAGGCGGAAAGATACATGCGCCACATAGTATTATTACTGGTCGTTTAGCGCCTTTGGTCATGCTAGAGAATATCGAGGTCGCAAGAGAGCAGGGTCGTGACGATATCTTGGCTCGCTATCAACGTATCGCTGCAATCGTAACAGGCGACGAGAATGCAATTGAGGAGCAGTCAGTCAGTTGGCTTTCAGAGCTACTCGACACACTTGAAATACCAAGTCTTATTCAATTTGGGGTCTGTAAAACACCGTTTGAAGATGTTGCTGAGGATGCGATGAAGTCGGTCGCGATCAAGGGTAACCCACTGCCACTCAACAAGGCGCGGCTGGTGCATATCTTAGAGAAAGTGTGTCGTGACTGCAGTTGTGATTCTTCGCAGCTTCAGCAGACAAGTTTCCCTGAAAACGGAGCGGAATCGAGTTTTACGATTATTAACTCCTACGCTTCACAAAACAGCATCGTGGAAAAGGGCAACAGCTGGACGATATAATACCAATCGTAGTAAATAACTGATCATCCTAGCTTGTTAAAACGCTTGATAACTGCGTTAGAATTTTTGATTGTAGAATAACTACTTACCAAAAAATTCTGCCTTGTTCTTAAGCCTTTTCCCGGCGCTATTTTTGACCACTTATTTACTGTGATTGGTATAAGAGAACAATCAGTTTGAGTAAACAAAAACGGAGCCGTGCGGCTCCGTTTTTCTAATTTGTCTACATTCAGTTTAGAACTGAGAGTATTTCTCGTAGCGTGAATCACGTAGTGACTCTTTAACGCGTTTTAGATTTTCGCGGAAACCAGTGCCACGACGCAGCGTGAAGCCAGTAGCCAGAACATCAATAACCGTCATTTGTACTACGCGACTTGCCATTGGCATGTAAACGTCAGTATCTTCAGGCACATCCAATGAAATAGACAGTGAGCTTGCCTTATCCAATGGGGAGTCTTTAGCTGTGATGGCAATCACCGTTGCACCATTTTCACGAGCTAAGTTCGCAATTTCAACTTGGCTCTTAGTACGGCCTGTGTGTGAAATCAGAACGATAACATCGTTGTCACTACAGTTAATGCAGCTCATGCGTTGCATCACGATGTCTTCAAAACAGGTGATTGGGATGTTGAAACGGATGAACTTGTTTTGAGCATCTCTAGCCACAGACGAAGACGCACCCAAACCAAAGAATGAAATACGCTTAGCTTGCGTTAGCAGGTCAACCGCGCGGTTGACTTGCATTGAATCTAGGCTATTTTTCGCCACATCCAGACACGCCATTGTCGATTCAAAAATCTTATGCGTGTAAGCATCTGGTCCATCATCTTCTTCAACGTTACGGTTCACATAAGGTGTTCCGTTTGCCAAGCTCTGAGCTAGGTGCAATTTGAAGTCAGGGAAGCCTTTCGTATCTAAACGACGGCAGAAGCGGTTAACAGTAGGCTCACTCACATCGGCCATTTTTGCCAATGTAGCGATACTAGAATGAATAGCAGTTTGAGGGGAAGCCATAATGACTTCAGCGACTTTACGCTCAGACTTACTGAAATTTTCCAGGTTTTTTTGTATTTTTTCTAATGTATTCATAGTGTTCACGAGGGTATAGAGAACAACTTGCTAGTTAATATCTGCTTACCCGGGGAGTGGCTGAAACAAATAGCAGGCAGAGTTATCAATCAATAACAAGTTACAATGACAATGCTCTTTAGTACTGCCGTTTCAAATAGATATATATTTAACTAGCACCATAGGATAAGTATAAACCTAACACACTATTTACTAATACAAAAACACGGGATGAATGCTTCAGAATATGACAAACCTCAACAAAATTTTAGAAAACTACAAAACTGGAAGAGGATTTGAGTAAAAAAAGTGCAAATAGGCGTTGAAATGACGTGTTAGTTACATCAAAAAGAAATAAATTTTCAATCTGATGCAACTAAATTTGAATAACTATGAGTGAATCTTACTGACTAGTGTTGCGATCTTACCCATTAAGTTCGGAGCTAGCTTAGCAATTTCGCGCTGCTCCTCTAACACAGAGGTTAAGATCTCAGTACCCGTTAGCGGGTTAGCCAGCACTACACGGAATACGATGATGTGTTGGTGTGACCAAGCTTCAGGGTTAAGGCGCGTACGAGATACGAAAGACTTACCTGTTTCACGCTGCTTCTTCTGAATGAATTTCGTCAGTTCGTTGAGCAGTTCGTTAAGTTCTGTGCGGTCAGCGTCATTCGCTTTTTCGAGCGCTAGTTTAACGCTTTCAGGCACATAACGGTAAGTCAGAAGGCACAATTCAGGTTCAGAAACGAGCTCGAAGTCACTTTGTTGTTTAATAAGGTCTGCAAAATAGCGTGCTTTATTAATGCTTTGGTCGATCAATAGTTCGTAACCTGGACGACTAATGATATGCATCGCTGCGTATACAAGCATTGCCATTCCAGAGCGAGAACCCTCTAATGTATGGCTTCCTAGATCCTTTGAGCCTTTACGTAGGATGTACTGAGCATGGTGTTCAATGGCTGTCATAGCGTCAGGCTTTTTGAACAGCACCATACCCGCACCCATAGGGATGTAGAGCTGTTTATGCGCATCAATCGTTACTGAATCTGCCAGTTCAATACCATCTAACAAATGACGATGATTGTTCGACATAAGTGTTGCACCACCCCAAGCGGCATCTACATGGAAGTGACACGCTTCTTCGGCACAAATTTCAGCCATTCTCTTCAGTGGGTCAATGTTGCCGGTTTCGGTTGTACCCGCAACACCGATTACTGCGAACGGCTTGATGTTTTTGCTTTTGAGTTCGGTGATCTTACGTTTCAGATCTTCGGTACAGATCTTGTTGTCGTTGTTTGTTTTTACAGAAACAAGACCTTCTTGACCGATACCCAGTACGTCCGCTGCTTTTTTCAGGGAGTAGTGGCCGCGCTCAGAAACCAAAATCGCTAGGCCTTCATAGCCGTAGTGCTTCATCGCCTTGAACAGGCCTTCTTTCTCAACGCCCTTAAACTCGCCTTGTGCCTTAAGTGCATTGTTACGTGCAACCCAAAGAGCGGTGATATTGGCAATTGTGCCACCAGAGCAGAAAGCGCCTAGTGAATGGTTAGCACTGTGCATCCAACGAGAGTAGAAAGCATCATCTTGCTGATAGATAAGACGGTGCAGCATTCCCAATACTTGACGTTCAAGTGGTGTAAATGCTTTCGAGGTTTCGATTTTTACCAAGTTCTGGTTAAGCGCAATCATGATCTTTGACAGCGGCATCAAAAAGTACGGCAGAGCCGAGGTCATATGACCAATAAAGCTTGGCGCAGATGTATGAACTGAGTGAGAAACGAGTGAGTCGAGTAGGTGCTCGGTATGTTCAGAAACAAACTCAGGCTGCTCCGGGATAGAAGCATTGGAAAAATCCTTCTCAATCTCTCGAAGCGGCTTCTCTTCAGCCACGATATGCTCTCGTAGAAATTGATTCAGGTTTTGTGACAGTTTGTCTTCGATTTGTGTAAGTGTTGAGTCTGGACCTTCCGGTACTGTGAAGATACGCAGTAGGCTATCAAAGCTTACATCTGCTGTTTTTTGTTCCGTAACCATAGCAAGCGAGTTATTTTTCTAATATTGACGCGAGCGGGACAATCTAAACGAAAACGGGCACAAAGTCCCGTCTTAATTATGAAATCCCACTTCCCATAAACGTAACTTTTTAGAAGGAGTCACGTTTATGCCGCTATTTACACTGAGTATTTTCTACTTTAGCGATAGATTGGTTGTAACGCTGCAGGGCTGTATCGATCTGTTTCGGGTGGCTTAACAGCTCTGCAAATGCAGAACGCAGCTCGTAGTTTTGAGCGTGTGGCTTAGATTGACGATCATCAAAGGTTGTTTTTGCGATTTTGCCTAGCTCATCGTCACGCTGTGATAGCGCTTTGATGTCATACTGTTCCAGCTTTAGCCAACCTTCAACAGATTGCTCGGTAGCGACTTTGCTTGAATCGTTAACTAGGTAGTAGCGAACAGCTGCTCGGTTTAACTCGAAGTGGTGCTTACGGCCTTCAAGGAACCACTGGCTTACTTCTTCAAGCTCTGGGTATTGAGCTGCAGTTAGGTCTGCAAGATCGGCATACCAATTTAGAGAGGCGTCGATGTACGCATCGTATTTTTCAGCAAGACATTGTTGGTTTCCAGTTAGGCTCTCTGCTGCAAAAGAGAAAGTAGAAGTTGATGCTAGCAGTAGTGCGACACAAAGGCGTTTCATAGTGGTTCCTTTTTGGGTTTATTCTTTTTAGAACTGATTTTTATGTAGAACTATGTCTTCACAGATTACCGTGATTAGTATTTGTTGAGCAACGACACTTAGTGTCTTTTTATTTCGGTAACTGTTTCAGGATCTTGGGCAATCTTAAAGTCTCGAGTACAAAGACACCGACGCATTCTAATGGAAAATAGGGGCCATTCCTGCGATCTAGTTAGCAAGAGATACAAAGAATAGCATCAATACCGGCACTAAGAGACTCAAAATGAAACCGCTGACAATCGCAATAGGCACACAACGCACACCACCGGTTGTCTGTATAACAGGAAGGGTGAAATCCATCGCTGTCGCGCCTGCGTACCCAATTGAAGTGCAAGGGTAACTTCGTATCAACATCGGAATCACGACCAGAGCGACCAATTCACGTAGTAACTCCAGCATAAAAGAGGCGCCGCCATAAACGGGACCAAAAGCGTCACCCATCAAAATCCCTGCTAAAGAATACCAACCGAAACCGGATGACATTGCGAGAGCCCGAAATAAAGGGATATCTAACAGGTAGGCTGCCATCACGCCGCCCAACATAGAGGAGATGATAATGGTGGCAGCGATCACCATGCCGTGCTTATTTAATAGGATTTGGCGTAGTGTTAGACCACTGTTTCGAAGTTGAATACCAATAAAGAACAGCAGTGCGAACAGAATCCACTCGCTCGCGGTGTCTACCCAGGTCAAGCCGATTGGTAGTAGTAGACCTGCGATAAGACCCGTGCCCACAACAAGGATCAACTTGGCCGATTCCAGCGCCATAGAAGAGAGTGGCAGTTTCTTCTGACTACTGTCTGTTTTAAGTGGAAGGGCCTTATCAATTAAAGGTAACGCAAGTAGATTGCACGCGCTTAGGCAGACGAAGAATGTTGCAGTGTAGAGCAAGATCGTTTGTAGGTTGCTGCCTAGGTTATCGAGCGCAGCAAGGCTCAACCCCATTAACCCCAGAATGACGTATATTAGAGAAGACGTTGCACGGTTGATCGTTTCTAGCGTCTTTTCATTTGAAATAGAAAATAGGTAACCCACCACAAGTGGGGCAAAAATGAAGATCATCCCTGTAAACATGATTCCCTCGATGCTGACTTAGCGGTCTATCACCTTATAAACCGCTGGCACTGATAACGTCGTTAAGCTGTCCGTGGAACTCATTGTCATTTAAGTTGCTGAGTTGATAGAGAACTTCAGCTCCAGTAACGTTAAGTTCGACTTCGTGAGAGTCGATGTTTTCATCATTGTTTCTAAACATCAAGAGATGATTAGCAATTCGTGCAATATCGAGGTAGGAAACGTCTTTCTCACTGTTTATTGAGGACTTATTTGAAGATACATCAATAAAATCACGGTCGAACCCCCACTGCTTTAAGACCAATTGACTGGTTGCAGAGCACTGGGTTTGGAAAATTTGCAGGGCGATGTCTTGGTCGAGGTAATTACCTTTCTCTAAATAGTAGTGATATTCGCTGACCAGACAGAATAGACCGATGTCAGCAAGTAAGCCGACCAATAGGGCTTTTTCCTGCTCTAGGTAGTTGTATTCTTGTGGTTCATACTCTTTGAATTGATTGGTGACCAATACCATAGTTGCACCAAGCTCTTTTGAAATCGATGCGCTTTGTCTTAATAGCTGATTGCAATCTTGGCTGAGGTTGATGTTGTGTTTCAGTTGCTCAATCGCTTGAGCCGTCACAATGTCACGAACCCGCAAAATACCAAGACGAGAAACAGCAGTCATGATATCGACACAAGTAATGTTGCGGCGGTTGAACACCACGGAATTGGCAACACGAATCACAATGGCGGTTAAACCGGGATCCTCGAGCAAACATTTTGCTACATCAGCAATTCCTGTCGATTCGAGAGTACAAAGTTTCTGAATTTTCAAAACCACATCTGGGATGGGAGGTAAGTTGATTTTACCAGAGGAAATAGAACTGCTAACCAATTGTGCGAACTCGGTTTCAAGTCCCTTGAGTAGAAGTGCTTTGTTCTCAGGAAGCCAATAAAAGGATAAATGATTCATATAAAGAGGATAAATGACAATATCTACTCATTTTACAAGCCGCAGTGATGCCGTGCAATAGTACAAAAACAGAAATCAGTTTTAGCTAAAAACAACTAAACCTGAACCGGGATAACACTAGGCGTCAAAATAAAAGCGCCAAATAATGGCGTAGTGTGATATGAATCATGAATTTTTTTGATGTTCAATGAATTGCTGTGAGCTAAGTCCAGACTTAATTTTTGTTTCGAAGTATGATTTATTTTAAAGGTGGAAGACAAACCATAATATTCACCTATATTTAGAACATTTTATTTTCGCATACAAAAAGCTGCTTATCTGGTGATCGTACTAATCGGGGTAATAAGATTAAGGATCAATGGATATGACTGAGACAGCATTTATTAACTACGTAAGTAAGTTTGGTGAGCACCAAAAACGTTCAATGTTTGGAGGTACTGGCCTCTTCCAGAGCGATGCGATGTTTGCATTGATCAGCGAAGGTTGTTTATTTATTCGCGGTGGTGAGTCATTAGATGAAAAATTGACGGCTCTAGACTGTGAAAAATATCGCCATGTCAAAAAGCAAACGACAGCCACTGTAAATTACTACGATATTACCGATCTGTTTACCTGCGAGCACCCTGATCTGGATAGCATTATTCGAACTTCTATCGATAATTCAGTTCAGCAACGCAGTTTCAAAAAATCAACCGCCAGTCGCCGTTTACGCGACCTACCTAACATGCAACTCACGTTAGAGCGTATGGTTAAGAAAGCGGGTGTTGAAGATGTCTCTATGTTCATGCAGTTAGGCGCACCTGAAGTTTTCAATAAGGTTCGTGAAACTTACGGCAATGATGTTGACTTAAAGCTACTTTGGAAGTTTGCCGGTGCCATTGATGGTATTCACTGGAAACTGCTTCAAGAGCCTCGCAAACAACAGCTATTAAAGAGCTGCCACTAGAATCCTCCTATATGTTCCAGATTATTCAATATAAATAAAAACCGAGGATTATATCCTCGGTTTTTGTTTATCTATTTAATCGCTTACTTATACCAATCGTAGTAAATAACTGATCATCCTAGCTTGTTAAAACGCTTGATAACTGCGTTAGAATTTTTGATTGTAGAATAACTACTTACCAAAAAATTCTGCCTTGTTCTTAAGCCTTTTCCCGGCGCTATTTTTGACCACTTATTTACTGTGATTGGTATTAGCTCACTTTAACTGAAGCCAAAAAACGTCTTAGAACTTGAAGCGAGTCGTGAACATAACCTGTTCGCCGTAGAAGTCGTTGATTCGCGCTTCAGCACCAATGGAGAATAGCTCTGTAGAGTGGAAACGAGCGTAAACAGAACCAATCCAATCGTCGTTGTCATCGATAGATACGTAACCCGCTTTACCACCAACCTCAAGTTGTGGGCCTAACCATTGACGAATACCTAGGTTGATCTCCATACCTAGATCTGTAGAGCTAGAGTCTTCTGGCTGTACGATACGCATTAGCATTTCACCCGTAAGGTCTGCCCAGTTGTTGATTGGAGAGTGGAAGCCAAGACCAACACCAGAGTCGAAATCGCCTTCGAACTCAGAATCGATGCGTGCTACAGCGTGAGCATTTGGGTGGATTGACTTACTGAACGCACCACCGAAAGTAACTGGGCTTGCGCCGATACGAGCTTCAAAGTAATCGTAGCTGAAGTTGCTCATTACTTGTGGTTGGTCATCGGCTGCAAATGCTTGGCTAGATGCCAGAAGCATAGCGGTAGTCAGTAGAATTTTACGCATAACGACAGTAAACCTTTATTAATGTTAATTCCTTATGTTTGCACCCAGTGGCACAAACAATAAATATCGAGACATTCTAGTCTAACTTGTAGAAAAGTAATCCTTTTAAATGCCAATCATTTGTCATTTAGCTAAAAAATAAGCAAATTGAGTGCCATTGTGCAACTTTGATTGTTCAATTTGCTATCTACTCACCAAAACTGGTGCGCTTATTTGCCATAGTTGTAAGAATTCTTTCTGTATCGAGGATCGACGTCCACTGCAACAGATTGTCGTCTTCTTGAATAACATAATCGGTGAGTTGTTGAATAATGGTGGCTCTGAGTTCGTCTCCACGCCAAGGTTTCGAGATATAGAAGTCAAGGGCAGCGTTGTTAATTGCAGTCACGGTGTCTTCTAAACCCGCTTGCCCAGTCAAAAGAAGCTTACGAGTGGGTTGAGTTGAAGGCTGCTGGTTCAATTCAATCAGGAAATCGATGCCGGTTTTGTCTGGCATGATATGATCGCAGAGTATCAGCGCCAATTTTATGCCGTCTTGCTGCATATCTTTGATCACCTCTTTTGCCTCGTAAACCGACTCTGCGCCTTCAATCGCAAAATCGTCTTCAAATGGCGCAAGGTCTTGAAGGACGCTATTGAGCACTTCTGGCTCGTCATCAACACATAGAATTAGGTACTTATTCATTTGAGGCTCCTTGTGAATCGAGAGGCAGCCATACCTGCATCGAGGTATAGCAGTCTGGCTCTGAATCAACAGTAATGAATCCGCTGTGCGCAGTCACAATTTGTTGAGAAATAGAGAGTCCAATTCCTAGACCGAAGTTTCCCTCCTTCTTAGTCGTGAAATTGGGGTTAAAAATGGTTTCAAGATTGGCAGAGTCGATACCATGCCCGTTGTCTTTTATCTCGACAACCCAATAAGTTTGTTGATTGCGTTGCTTCTGAGAGGTTGTGATCTCAATCGTACCGCGCTCGGGCAGGGCATCTAAAGCATTAGACAAGAGATTGGTCCAGACCTGCTGCAACGCCAATGGTTGGCAAAGCAGTCGAGGTAGGCTGCTATCGTAGTGTTTTTCAACGTTATGAACTTTCAACCTATTTTCAAAAATCACTAAGGTATCTTCGAGCCCTTCGTGAAGGTCAGCATGTAACTTGGCTTCGTCGTCTTGCCTTGCATAACCTTTAAGGCTTTTGACCATATCCGCAATTCGTTTACTGCAAACCTGGATTGAGCGAATAGAATTTCCGACCAAATGGTAGTGTTCTAGATCGTTAAGTAGCTCTTTGGCAGCAACCGGAGAGTGCTTCAGTGTCTCAATCACCTGTGGCTGATCGGTTAGGTTCAGTTTTACCGCTTTTTTCGCCATTGCCCGGTCACTAATTGTTGAGGTGAGAGCTTTGACTAAGTCCCTCTCTTGAGCTGTAGAAAGTGGTTTAGATTGTTTCGCCGTGGCGAGCACTTGAGTGGTCAATGGTGAATTCGGTAGGGTTGAATTTAATAGAATCGAGTCAAGATTATCAGCAAGCGTTTCGATGCTGCGCAGTATCGCCGCAATCGGGTTGTTCAACTCATGAGCAACACCTGCGACGAGTTGTCCAAGCATCGCCATCTTCTCTTTCTCAATCAGTTGCTGGTGGGCAGATTCGAGTGATTCTAATGTCTCTTGCAGGCGAAGCTTAGTGGTAATGCTGCGTTGCAGGCGGCGGTTAAAATGGCGCAGTAGTAGATTGGTGAACAGTGGTAATAGGGCGCTGTTTGAATGCATCACTTGCGAGAAAACATCTCGATCTAGCTTAATAACATGAGTTGGCGTTAGCGTAATTGCTGTAGAAAAAGAGGGCTCACCAGTCACAAACGACATGCCGCCAACAATGTTCCCTTTGGTGTGTCTCACCACTTCACGTTGCTGACCTAGCTCATCCTTTTTATATAGAGCCACTTCTCCATCAGTAATAAACCATAGGAAGCGGTTGTCTTCTCCCTCTTTGGTCAACAAGTGATCGGGAGAGTAGATGCGAATTGCTTTGGTTTTATCATCTTGGGAGAAGAAGTCTTGCAGTGCGTTGATCACTTTTTCTGCCAGAGCAGTATCGGAGAGCTGATGAAAGTCGTGAATAAAGCCAGACTGGAATGAACGTATTTTCTGTTCGATATGAGCGCGTAAGATTCGCTGCTGGTCCAGTACTTGGCTATAAGTGAGTAAGTCGTCAGCCGCATATTTGATGATAAAAGAGGTGAGCTCTTTTTGAGCAGATTTGAACAGCACTTGATCGGGAACAGGTTTGGTCAAGCAGTGATTTAAACGTCCTTCATTAACCGCGGTTAAGATAATTTGAATATCTGACGATGCGCTAACCAAAATCGTGCGCGCCGTATTAGTATGTGGCAACTGCTCGAGTTCGATAAGGAATTGCACACCATCGAACTGAGCGTGATGGTGGGTAATCACCAATGCGACGGTTTGGTGGTTGTCGTGAATGTCCTGCAGAGCCTGATGCGCTTCGTCGAGATTTTCGGCAGTATAAATATCAAACGTCGCTGAAAATGGTGCGAGCTCACTGCGAATCCGCTCAATACTAATTGGATTATTATCTAAACAAATAACAGCGTATTGGTTCACGTGTTTCCCTCTATAGCTTCCCTACACCTAGAGTATCAATATGTGTCAGTAAAGGATGAGAGCTAGTTGGTAATTTGTTGAGCTGATTGAAGTATTCTGCAATAGACTGATTTAACGCAATGTTTCCTGAATGCTATTGTTAGGTTAGACTGAGTATTACAAACGATCGTAATTAAAGAGAACACATGGAACAGCTTAGAAAAATTGGTGCCATTGGTGGCGCTATTTCATTAGCACTCTGTTGGCCACTTGCCGTTGGTCAGATTGGGCAGAATGCGATTACAGATGGTATCGCAACATTAAACAGTTCTAGCATTCAGGCTGAAATTGTTGATTATGACCGCGGTTACCTCTCATCCAATGTAAAAACACGCATTACGATTATCGATGAGAGCTTAAAAGAGCAGTTAACCATTGATGGTTTGCCAACCGAATATGTTGTTAACAGTGACGTTAGTCATGGTTTGATTAGCCTTGATGCGTTATCGACTCTGGAAGATCAACCGAATCTACCACTGACTCTAACTACGAACACTGAACTGAATGGCAACACCAGCTTTAATCTCGAGCTGAGCCAGCTGAACCATCAGGGTAGCGCTGAGAACCAAACTTCAGTGTCTATTACTAAGTCGACAGTATCTGGTCATGCAACCGTACTGGGACAGATTGACTACAAACTTGATATTCCGTCTATTCAGATTGATTTTCCATCTGGTGAAGAGATGACGCTATCAAACCTGCAAGGTGTAGGTGAAGGTAAGCAGGCGAAAGGCTACTGGTTGGGTACTCAAAACTTTACTATTGGGTCGTTTGCCTTAACCGATATGCAAATGAAACCTTATGTGTCAATTCAAAACTCTCAGTACGACTTTGAATCGCATCTTGATGAAGCAACGAAACGCCTGCGCAGCAATCTGAAACTGAACATTGCATCGATTCAAACCAGCGATGGTGAGGTGAACAACCTTAATGTTGATTTTGAGATGGATAAGCTAGACAGCCAATCTTTTGAGAAAGTGTTTGAGATCTATCAATCGAACCCAGTACTCACTCAGGAAGATATTGCGCAGATCATTCCTTACATTGATACCCTGTTCGCAAAAGGTTTCGATCTTTCGATGAAGAATATCTCGTTGGATTTGGGCGAGGGTGAGTTTCATTCTAAGTGGCTAGTCAGTGTTCCAGAAGGTACAGAAAACATCAGTAGCGATCCAAGCCTTATTATTCCAGCCCTGAAGGGGGATATTAGTTCAAGCTTCTCTAATGAACTGGTACAAGAGTACCCGTTTATTCAAGAGGGCATTGATGAGTTGATCGTAATGGAGATGATTGAGCAAACAGAAACAGGTTACGAAATTCACGCTGCACTAGAAAATGGAAATTTAGTCTTTGAAAACGGACAAGAAATTCCATTAATTGCGTTATTAATGCCAGCTTTAATGCAGTAAATTGAAGCACAATCATCGTGAACACGTCTATTAGCTAGCTAAAGCTCGGGTTTTTAATCGATACACAACAAAAGAGGTCTGTAGACCTCTTTTGTTGCTTTTTATGTTGGGTAAAACGTGGTATTACTTGCATAGTTATATCGATTTACAGTTATTTGATCTAACGTGACATCGAGCCACAGTTATTATGAGCAGGAGCATCACCCCCCATGGAAAACACTTTAGATAACGTTTTTAATTTCAGTGCAGGTCCAGCAGCATTACCAAAGCCAGTAATGAAGCAAGCGCAAGCGGATTTTATTGACTGGAATGGCCTAGGCACATCCGTGATGGAAATTAGCCATCGCAGCAAAGAGTTTATTCAAGTCGCGGATGAGTCGGAGCAAGACTTACGTGATCTTCTGAACATCCCAGACAACTACAAAGTTCTATTTTGTCAGGGCGGTGCGCGCGCTCAATTTGCAGCAGTTCCACTAAACCTACTGGGTGACAAAACTAAAGCGACTTACGTTGATGCGGGTTACTGGGCTGAGAGTGCAGTAAAAGAGGCGAGCAAATACGCAGAGATTGACGTGTTCAACGCTAAGACAACTGTCGATGGCAAAGCAGCCGTTGTTGCAGCAAGTGAGTGGAAAATCGATCCAGAAGCGGCTTACGTTCACTTTTGTCCGAATGAGACTATCGATGGTATCGAAATCAACGAGCTGCCTGTAACGGACAAGCCAATTGTTGCGGACATGTCTTCAAATATTCTTTCTCGTAAAATTGACGTATCAAAATACGGTGTGATTTACGCGGGTGCGCAGAAGAACATTGGCCCAGCGGGTATCTGCATTGTGATTGTTCGTGACGACCTTCTAGATCTGGCAAACTCAGTGTTACCAAGCATCTTGAACTACAAGGTACTGGCTGAGAAAGATTCTATGTTCAATACTCCACCGACGTTTGCTTGGTACTTGTCTGGCCTAGTATTTAAGTGGTTGAAATCAGAAGGTGGTGTAGAAGCAGTTGAGCAAGTGAACCAAGAGAAAGCTCAGCTTCTTTACAACGCAATTGATGAATCAGACTTCTATCGTAACGACGTTCACCCAGTAAACCGTTCTCGTATGAACGTACCTTTCCAATTGGCTAAGCCAGAGCTTGACGGTAAGTTCTTGGAGCTTGCTGATAAAGCGGGTCTTAAGTCGCTAAAAGGTCACCGAGCAGTAGGTGGGATGCGTGCGTCTCTCTACAATGCGATGACGCTTGAGGGTGTGCAAGCATTGGTGAACTTTATGAAAGAGTTCGAGAAAGAAAACGCATAGCGTCAAACAAACGAAGCTTATCATTAAGGGTGTCAAAGTATGACACCCTTTTTAGTTTGGCTTTCTTGATGGTTGATGGATTGACTAAAACCGATTAGTGAATCACAACCAGAACTCTTTCAGCGGTCTACTTGCATCGTAATGGTGTGCAATCTGTGCTTGGAGTAGCTCTGCTGTCGCAATGGCATCCGTTAACGCATGGTGTGGTGTGTAGTCAGGTAAGTGATAGCGACGACGGCTTTGTCCTAATCTGACTGAGCCGGGCTTCTTGCCTTTTAACTTGTTCCAAAAGCCGCCAGCGAGCTTATGCTGCACTTGTGACTCAATTTCCAATGTATCTAATACTGGAAACTCAATGCCTTCATTAAGGCGTGAGCGCAGCGCATTATCTAAGAAGTTACGTTCTATGCGTCTATAGTGGACAACCGGGATATGTCCAGCCATCGCTTTTAAGATTTCATCGAGTACTTCGTTTAAATCTGGAGCATCCAGGATGTCGTTGTGAGTGATGCCATGAATCACCACAGACTCTTCTTCCAGTTTTTGTCTGGGTCTTAGCGTCCAATGACGCGCTTGTTTTAGATAGATACGGTTAAGTGTAAACGGGACTAAGCCGATGGTAATAATGCCATCTTTAGATGGATTGAGGCCAGTGGTCTCAAAGTCCAATGCTAAGAAGGTCACTTCAGATATGGGAGTGTCAGCCGCAGGTAACGGTTTACTGTAGTACTCTTTGAGACGCTCATCTTTAACACGCTCGAGCTTCTGGGCAAATTTGAAATGCCAATCTACAGCGGGTGACTTAAATATTCTCGTCATCGTCTCTACTTAAATTTGTTGTTGGCTTGGTAACGGAACTTGAGGAAGTTCTGCGCGTTACTGAGAATCTGAAATGCATCTTTTAAGTTGCGACGTTCAAAGTCCGACAGATTCTCGGGCTCTATGTTGTTATCCGGCTCGATGTTGTTGTCAACGTCCAGAGCTTGATGTCGAATACGAACCATAGAGATAAACTCCATCGCATCTTTCAGGTCTTGAGCTCGTCCTTTAGGTAAGATACCGGCGTCAATGATGTCGTCGAGGCGCTCAAAGGAGTTCTTAGAGCGTGATGCGACCGCAAGAGAGTGCACACGGATCAAGTCGGCCAGTGGCGCAGTACCGCGTCGTTTCAAATTGATAGAGTTATTATGACGGCCATCTTTTTCCATCACGAAGTCTTTAAAAAAGCCAAGTGGTGGGGTGCGGTTGAGTGCATTACGAGCTAAACATGCTAAGAATCGGTTGTTCTTGCGCGAGCGGCGTACAATGAAGCTATTGAGTTGTTCAGCCCATTTTAGGCGGCCATAGACACCGTCAAGGTCGAAGAATATTGAGGCGTTTAGCAGCGCTTTCGGGTTCGGGTTATCAATCCAATCTGCGAAGCACTCTTCCCACTCAGTGCGTGTCATTCGCCAAGTTGGATTGGTCGCCATGATGTCGCCTGTACAGTAGCTGTAACCACACTGATTTAAGCCGTCGCAAATGAACTTAGAGAAGGCTTCAAAGTAAGCGCCATGTTTGGCTTCATCGTATGAGTCATCAAGAATAATGGCGTTATCTTGGTCGGTCACAAGGAGTTGTTCATCGCGACCCATAGATCCTAAAGCAAGGAAGCAATATGGAATTGGCGCGTTGCCTAGCGTCTCTTCAGCAAGCTCAATAATACGTTGCTTAAAGCTTCGGCCAATCACTGACATTGCGCTGCCCACCATATGAGCATTCGCATCTTCGTTTACAAGGCGTACAAAGCTATCTTTAACTTGCTCTGACAATACTTTGAGATCCTCAATGCTTTGTTGCTGGAAGATACTGCTTACCAATAAGAGAGAGTTTTGCGATTCGTAGCGAACAATATCTGTCGCTTCGATAATGCCTATTGGTTTTTTATCTTTGAGTACAGGTAGGTGATGTACGTTGTAGCGTAGCATCGTCAACATAGCTTCGTAGACATAAGCGTTGTGGTCGAGAGAGATAACCTCAGGAGTCATCACGCTTGAGACCTCATCTGATGGATCAAGCCCTTCAGCAAGAACACGAGTACATAAATCTCGGTCAGTAATGATACCGATTACAGGCGTTGAATCATCTTCATCATCTTCTACGATGTCTGAGTCAATAATCAGCAACGAAGAGACGTTGTCTTCCGCCATCATAGTCGCCGCTTGTTGAATGGTGCGCGTTTTTTCGATCATCGGTGCATCGCTAGTCAGTAGCGTCTTCACTTTTGAAGTAGTGAGATCGTTAGCGTCGCTGTTGTTTGAGATGGCTTGACGTAAACGCGCGTTATCTTCTACTTCAACAAAATCGGCAAATGAGTCGTAATTGTCATAAAGCTCTTGAAAAATGGATTCTGGGATGCAGTAAAGAAGGGTGTCTTCGATCGCTTTAACTGGGAAACGTACCTTGTTATTAGTCAGTAGGCCCATCTGACCAAACAGATCACCTTGGTCTAAACGGTTATAGAGTTCTCCTTTTCGTCTGTAGACTTCGACCTCACCACTGCGAACCACATATAAGTCGTGGATTTGGTCGCCGAAGTGAATAATCGGTGTGTCTTGACGATAATAGGAAATTTCCACGCTACTCGTGACTTTGGCGAGTATATCTTCCGGTAATTCGCTAAAGGGAGGGTATTGTGCGAGGAAGTTTTGAATCTCTAATAACTCAGCATCCATAGTGTTCATCCGTAAGTTAATATGAATTCATGGTACATCATTTGATAATAATTTGCCGCGACAAATCATTCTGTGAGGTAAAACCTTTTTAAAGTCTGATGGATAGACTAACCTTTGATAAAAATAAGACAGTGTTAAGGAAGGGTTAAATGTCGATATGGAAGCTGGGCTTAGTCTCTGTATGTGCTGCTTTCTCTTTCGAGGGTATGGCCCAAGATAATGAGTCAAAAGATCTCGATTTTAATTATGTTACCGCCTCGGTTTATTCCGGCAGTCTCAACGCAGATGCTGGCGGCAACAACAACGCCTCTGTGTTTGGGCTGGGTGTCAGTTATGAGTTGACGGATAAGTGGTTGCTTGTTGGCGACTATACCGCGCGCTTTATTCACCCCGATGAGAGTACGACTCGAATTGATACTCTGATGGGTGGCGCCGGTTACCGTTTTAACATCCGCAAAGATCTCGATATCGTGGCATCCTATCTATTGGGTGTGACCAAGGGTGAAGTTGAGCTGAATTCAAATAACCAGACGCTTGAGTCGGACACCGAGTTTATCCACGGTGGTAAGCTCGACTTAAACTATGGTTTTGCAAAGCGATGGGTTGCTAACGGCAGTATTCAAGCAAATCGAAGTGAACTGTTTGATGAAGAGATTTATCACTTAGGTTTACGCTATAAGATCACGTCTAAGTTCTCTATTGAGGGGGTGTATCAGCACCGAAACGGTGATAGTGATAACGGTGGTGAACGAACTAACGAGCTAGGTTTGGCGTTTAGATTAGAGTACTAACGCTTTTGATAAGTTTCTAAAATAGCAGTTAACGTAGTTAAAATCGTCGAAGTGACAAAAAGCCAGCATGTACGCTGGCTTTTCCGGTGTTTGAAAGGGTGAAAGCTTAAAGTACTGCAGCGATGCCTTTACATAGCGGTAGCATGTTTGACTTAGTCATACCTGCAACACTGATACGACCAGAGCCGACAATGTAGATAGCAAACTCTTCTTTCAGACGAGTCACTTGCTCTTTAGTTAGACCAGAGAAAGAGAACATACCGTTTTGACGCTCGATGAACGTGAAGTCAGCATCAACACCTTGCTCTTTCAGTGTTGCAACGAACAGTTCACGCATCTCTTGGATACGGTCACGCATTTCAGCGACTTCTGCTTCCCATTCTGCACGCAGTTCAGCATCGCCTAGGATGTGAGTAACAACGGCACTACCGTGCGCTGGTGGGTTAGAGTAGATAGAACGGATGATGCTCTTAACTTGAGAGAATGCCGTGTTTGCAACGTCTGCAGATTCAGCTACTAGCGTGAATGCACCTACACGCTCGTTGTATAGACCAAAGTTCTTAGAGAATGAGCTCGCGACTAGGATCTCTTTGTTGTACTTAGCGAAAGTACGAAGGCCAGCCGCATCTTCTTCAACGCCTTTTGCAAAACCTTGGTAAGCAAAGTCGAATAGTGGAAGAAGCTTCTTCTCAGCAACTAGCTTAGCCAATACTTCCCACTCTTCCGCTGTTGGATCGATACCCGTTGGGTTGTGACAGCAGCCGTGTAAAAGAACGATATCGCCTTCAGACGCTTTCTCTAGGTCAGCAACCATACCTGCGAAGTCTTTGTCTTTAGTCTCAGCGTTGTAGTAGCTATATTGAGCTGTTTCAATACCTGCAGCAGAGAATACGCCATTGTGGTTTGCCCAAGTTGGGTTGCTGATCCAGATCTTTACATCGCCAAGTTGACGTTTAATGAATTCGCCAGCGACACGTAGAGCACCTGTACCACCTGGAGCTTGTGCTGTTTTTGCACGTTGAGCTGTGACGATTTCAGCGTCTGCGCCGAATAGCAGCTTCTGTACTGCTAGGCCGTATTCCGCTGTACCTTCAATTGTTAGGTAAGATTTCGTTTTCTCGTTTTCTAGAAGAGCCGCTTCCGCTTTTTTAACGGTAGCTAGAACTGGCGTTTGGCCATCTTCGTTTTTGTAAATACCAACACCAAGGTTGATTTTTTCTGCACGATCGTCTTTTTTAAACTCTTCAGTCAGGCCAAGAATAGGGTCTGCTGGTGCTGCGAGTACTTTTTCAAACATAATCTTCATCCATGTCAATTGAGAGGGGATAGTATCTAGTGGTATTTATACCTTTATGAAAATTTGAAGACAATATGAATTGAGAAGAAACAGGAAAAAAAATCTATTTCGATGGGAATTATCAGTAAAGTACGAATATATCTAATAAAACACCCTACGGATAAACCAGTAGGGTGTAAGAAATTAGTGTGTTTTACATCAGTTAAACAGCTTGTAAAGTCAAGTTTTCTCGCTCTAACTCGCTGACATCATGCTTACCATCTTTATGCGTTGCGGCAATCTCAACAAATAGATGTTCTACCGCCAAGAAAGCTTCAACAACTTCAGGGTCAAAGTGCTGACCTTTACCTTCAATAATGATGTCTTTGGCCTTATCGTGACTGAAAGCAGGCTTGTATACTCGTTTTGATATCAAGGCATCATAGACGTCAGCCAATGCCATTAGGCGGCCAGAAAGCGGAATGTCTTCGCCCGCTAGTTGATTTGGGTAACCTTGACCGTTCCACTTTTCATGGTGAGTCAGTGATATTTCTTTGGCGACTCTCAGGAATGAGCTGCTGCCTAGCTGACCTTCAGCAATAGACAACGCCTCTGCACCAATCTGTGGGTGTTTTTTCATGATATCGAACTCTTCATCGGTTAACTTACCTGGCTTGAGCAGCACGTTGTCAGGTACGCCGACTTTCCCAACATCATGAAGCGGTGCAGATTTGTAGAGCAGTTCAATGTATTCAGGTGTTAGTAATGCCGAGTGTTTAGGCGATAGGCTCATTTGTTCTGCCAGCGCTTTTACGTACTCTTGTGTGCGTAGAATATGTGCGCCTGTTTCATTGTCACGAGATTCGGCGAGTGCAGACAAGCTGACAATTGCGACATCACGGGTGGTTTTAACTTCTTGTTGGACGGATTGCAGACTATCAAGCATATTGTTGGTCAATGATGCCATTGAGCCAAGTTCATCATGGTTAAAGACAGGGAGTCGAGAATGAATGTTGCCTTTTGTTACTTCAACCAGCGCACATTCATGACTAAGGAGAATCTTCTTAATCAGCTTGCTCCACATTGTCATGATCACCACGGCGTAACCACCTAGAACTAAGGATAAGTAGGCAAACTCTTTCATGATGCTGATTTTACCTGTGCCGTCTAAAATGCGCTCCGGATTGTGTTCGAGCCAAAAGACATCTTTTATCGCAACCATACTTAGCATCAGGGGTAGTGAGGTTAGGAGCACCATCACCAAGCCTAGCAGTTGCTTCACCAAAGATTGGCGCACACCAGTAAGTTGTAGGTTGCTGACACCTCGATTTTGATAGGTATTCATCTGCTTTAGTTTTGAGTCCAGCTCTAAAATGCTGCCGGTAAAAAATCCAAATAACGCCAACCCGAACAAAACCTTCAGGTTACTATCAAGCGTAAATTCATAACTTAGGTTGTAATAGGTCGCGAGTGGGAGACTCATTGCGAAGAATAGGCTGGTATCTAGCTTGATGTATTGCCCCTGTTGGTAAACAGACCAACGAGGAGCAATGATAAAACGAATAACAAACAGAATAGAGAAGATTGTGCTGACGTGAGTGATCGTTTCAATAGCGGTTAATGTCTCTAACATCGGACACACTCGACTGCCATATGTGCCAAAAAGAACACCGGCGAGAACGTAGAGCTTGGCGGTTAGATTGTTATTGTGATGTGACGAATCCATCAATTAATCCTTGTTATTATCCTAGCCTGCTTCCAATGACTTATTAGTAGAACGAGACAGGCTAAAAAATATTTCTTCTAAATGTATTTTGATAATTCTATCGGTGGGCAGGAGCAATTGATATAACAAGGTAAGCGGTTTTATAGAATTGTTAAGTGTAGCGTTTGTCTGGGCGCTGTTTCTATTAGAAGGGCTAGGTTCACTGACCTTGTCTTGCACTCAGCACTTGAGGTCAGTGAACCATTAGCGACTATTTCTTAAGGTGGATCTCAGCTTCAACTGAACCTGTTTCTATTTCTGGGTGTGATGCTAGCTTGTCTGCGGCCCATTGGTTAATGTGCTTTAGGATTGCTGATACTGCGTGTTTCTTAGTGGCCGGTTGATCATCGACGAGATCGAGTTTCTCTTTTGGGTGCGAACCAGTTGCATCTTCAGCAATATGCAGCCAATCAGGATGCCAGTAGTAAGGTTGCCCACTTGGTGTTGTCCAGCTATGGACACCGTTTGATTCACCTTTGTACTCTAAGTTTTCTGCTTCTATCTTTTTCATGATGGTCTCGCATTTTTATTGTGAACATCTGTTTAAGTTTAGAGCGAGATGAATTTCTCGCTATGCATCAAAGCTAGCAGAGCAAGTCATGAGTTCTGTGAAGTTTTTCACACAATTATACAAATGACGTTTAATCAGTAGGATAGATACAATCTAAACCCATGTTAATGCTAGAGTATTGGGTTTATGGATTCTTTAGGTAGTACAACTTATGGCACGTTACGAAGAGCTTGCAAAGGACATTCGCACGCAGATAGCCAATAATACTTGGCGATCTGGCGAGAAGATCCCGTCAGTTCGCATGAGTTGCCGTAACTATAAGGTCAGCAACAGCACGGTTCTTCAGGCGTACCAACTGCTAGAGAGTGAAGGCTGGATCATTGCCAAGCCTCAATCTGGTTACTTTGTCGCGCCTAAAATTGAGAGCTTGGTCTCCTCACCTAAGGTCTCAGAGCCAAAACGTGCGATCAACGATAGGTTGTTCGACTTTTTGACCTCTAGCTCTGCCGAAGGCGTGGTGCCCTTCGGTTCTGCGTTTCCAGATCCAGACCTGTTCCCACTTCCTGTTCTGACAAGGAACCTCGCTAGCGCTGGACGTAAGATGACGGGGGCGAGCGTCATTAATAACCTTCCACCCGGGAGCGAGTCTTTAAGACGTCAAATCGCCCAGCGGTATCTCCAGCAAGGGATTGTCGTTAGTCATCAAGACATCGTGATCACGTCTGGCGCGATGGAGGCTTTAAACCTTAGCCTGCAAACGGTGACCAAACCTGGTGATACAGTGGTGATAGAAGCACCAGCCTTTTATGGCGCGCTACAAGCAGTGGAGAGACTTGGCTTAAATGCAATTGAGGTTGAGGTTTGCCCCAGGGATGGATTGAATATCCCTGCGTTCAAAAAAGCGCTGATTGACCATGATGTCAAAGCGTGTTGGTTAATGACGACATTCCAAAACCCAACCGGTACCTGCCTGTCAGATGAGCGCAAACAAGAAGTGGTAGCCATTGCTCGTGAACATCACGCCTTAATTATTGAAGATGATGTTTATGCTGACCTCTACTACGATAGAGACAAACCTAAACCGTTGAAAGCATACGACACTAATGACTCTGTGCTATTGTGCGGTTCGTATTCTAAGAGCCTATGTCCTGGTTATCGAGTGGGGTGGGTAGTTAATGCTCGTTACCATAACCAGATCCAAAAACAGCAACTTCTATCAACGCTATCGAGTAGCGCTCCGGTACAGCTGGGTGTGGCACACTTTTTAACCCATGAAAGTTACGACAATCATCTGCGTAAGCTGCGCAAGCACCTGCAGGCAAGAAAACAAGAGTTTATCAATGCAGTATTTGAATACTTCCCTAAATCTATAGAAGTAGAAGAGCCGAACGGGGGCTACTTTATATGGATTCGTTTCCCGAGTTCATTTGACAGCCATAAGCTATATAAGCAAGCGATGAGGGAGGGGATTAGTATCGCTTCGGGTGATTTGTTCAGTGAGAGTGATATGGTCTCTCATGCGATTCGACTTAACTTTTCTCATGAACTCACTCAAGAACGCCGCTCTGCGTTGAAAACAGTCGGCCAGCTTGCTCACCAACTGTTGCGCCAGTCATAAACGTCGGTATTAAAAAACTGTACGCCTTGAATCAAGCATAACTGTACGCCTTTCAATAAGATAATCTGTGTTTGAATAACGGTAGACCAAATCTTGGAGAAACCGTTATGTTGAAATCACCTGCTGGAAATGAGATCAAACTTATCTTCGTGGCTATTGTCTGTGCGGCACTGCTGATTTTAGGCCATGTGCTGTTGGCAAAAGCTTTCGCTGATATGGCGTGGACTGAATACACCACAGCTGCTATACCATTTGTTCTGTTTGGTATCTGTGCATTAGCTATCCGCTACGCAGAAAAACAAGATCAAAGCTAAAATGCTAAATTGGTTCTGTGCCTTACTTATTTATTCGACACAAAAAAACCTCCGCAATTGCGGAGGTTTTTGTTTTCATTCTTTTAATTCAGCGTAGAGCGGAATTAGAAGTTCGCAGAGCGAGGAGTACGTGGGAATGGGATAACGTCACGTACGTTGCCCATGCCTGTTACGTAAGATACTAGACGCTCAAAACCTAGGCCGAAACCAGCGTGTGGCACTGTGCCGTATTTACGTAGGTCGCGGTACCAACTCATGTGCTCTGGGTCGATACCTACTTCACGCATACGCTCGTCTAGGATGTCTAGACGCTCTTCACGCTGAGAACCACCGATGATTTCACCGATGCCAGGTGCTAGTACGTCCATTGCCGCTACTGTCTTACCGTCATCGTTCGCGCGCATGTAGAATGCTTTGATGTCTTTAGGGTAGTTCTTAACGATTACTGGTGCCTTGAAGTGCTCTTCAGCTAGGTAACGCTCGTGCTCAGAAGACATGTCGATACCCCATTCAACAGGGAATTCGAACTCACGACCTGAATCTAGAAGAATCTGGATTGCGTCGGTGTAGTCAACTTGTGCGAAGTCAGAAGAAACAAACTGCTCTAGACGAGTGATTGCTTCTTTGTCGATGCGTTGAGCGAAGAACTCAAGGTCGTCACGACACTCTTCAAGTACTGCTTTGAATACGAACTTGAGCATGTCTTCAGACAGCTTAGCCACGTCTTCTAGGTCAGCGAATGCAACTTCAGGCTCAACCATCCAGAATTCAGCTAGGTGGCGGCTTGTGTTTGAGTTTTCAGCACGGAACGTAGGACCGAACGTGTAAACCTTGCTTAGTGCACAAGCGTAAGCTTCTGCGTTTAGTTGGCCAGATACCGTTAGGAATGTCTCTTTACCGAAGAAGTCTTCGTTGTAATCAACATCGCCTTTCTCTGTGCGAGGTAGGTTTTCCATGTCTAGAGTAGAAACGCGGAACATCTCACCAGCACCTTCTGCATCAGAAGCTGTGATCAGTGGAGCAGATACCCAGAAGAAACCCTGCTCGTGGTAGAAGCGGTGGATTGCTTGAGATAGGCAGTTACGAACACGCGCAACCGCACCGATTACGTTAGTACGTGGACGTAGGTGTGCTACTTCACGTAGGTACTCGATAGAGTGACGAGTTTTCGCCATTGGGTAAGTTTCTGCGTCTTCAACCCAACCTACAACTTTAACGTCAGTTGCAGCAAGTTCGAAGTCTTGGCCTTTCGCAGGAGACTCAACAATCTTACCTGTTACTTCGACAGAGCAGCCTGTAGTCAGCTTTAGCACTTCGTTTTCGTAATTATTAAGATTATTAGGGACCACGGCCTGAATCGGGTCGAAACAAGAGCCGTCATAAATGGCAAGGAAAGAGATTCCAGCTTTGGAATCACGACGTGAACGGATCCAGCCGCGAACAGTTACTTCACTGTCTACCGCTAGCTTGCCGCCAAGTACGTCTTTTACAGGCGCGTAAGTCATGTTGGTTTCATTCTCCATTGAGGGACAAATTCAACCCAATGCTAATTCACGATAGTTTTAATTTTCTGATACTTGAACAAAAAACAATCGAAACATTGAGTTGTATAAACTTTTTAAATCAATGGAACATATTACCTGTCACACAGAGAGCTTCAACCTTTATTGTTAGTTGAAGAAAGAAATATTTCCTATATGGACTTATTTTTGTTTAAAGGCCGACTTTTTACTCCAAAAGTCGGCCTTGGTGCGATAGGAGGGAAGGTAATTAGCGTTCTTGTCGCTTGTTAGAAAGGGTAAATTGGTTGATTAAGCTCTCTAGGTGATCAGACAGTTCTTCAAGGTCGTTACTGATGTCACGAGTACTTGCTGCCGATTGCGATGTGTTGTTGGCATGAGAGGTAATCGCTTCAATTTTGTTCTGCACATCTTTGGTAGCATGAGTGGTGGATTGAGTCTGATGTTGGATATCTTGAGCATGCGCCAATACTTGTTTCATCTCCTCAACAACGCCATTCATTTCTTCAGCTAGCGCGTCGATATCGGTCGAGCTTTGGTAAGCCTGAGCACACACATGATCCGCAGATTGTAGAGATTGTTCGCTACCTTGTTTGAACTGGTTGATGATTGATTCAATATTGTCAGTGGCTTCGGCTGTGCGAGAGGCTAGGTGGCGAACCTCATCGGCAACCACTGCAAACCCACGACCCTGTTCCCCAGCTCGTGCTGCCTCAATCGCTGCGTTGAGCGCCAACAGATTTGTTTGCTCGGCAATCCCATGAATCACAGTCAAGATCGAAGACACTTCACCTGTTTGCTGATTGAGTGAGGAGATCTTATCTTTTACTCCTTCGATACTGGTGACCAGGTTCTTAATCTCGTTGCTAGCATTGTGAGCTTGATTTGCACTCTGAAACGCCACTTCAGCAGTATGATTAATGAGGTTAGAAGCGGTAACCGTTGCCTGTTCTGCACTTACTTGTTGCGCTTGAATACCTTCAATATTGCTCTGTACTTCGGCTGTTTCGCCTTGTTGATCGCTGGCTGCAGTCTCTGTAATGTGAGCTACGCTTGTCAGTTGGTTTGCAGACGCATTCAGTTTATGTGAGGTGTCTTGTACTTGACCTAAACTGTTCGAGACGGTCTTCATGAAAGAGTTGATCGCTGCGGATAGCGAGCCAATTTCGTCATCACGCTCAACCGGTAGTCGCTCAGAAAGGTTTTTATCGTCACTGACTCGAGTCATAAAGCGAGCGGTTTGTTGAAGAGGGCGGACAATGATCTTGCGAATTAATGTCATGGTGAGACCGAAACCGACAAACGAAATCACCGCCATAATGACTATTGCGGTAATGGTCTGAGTGTGAATCAGTTCGTTAACATGGCTCAAGTTGTACTCTAAGCGAATAGCGCCCAATACTTCGCCTTCCGGTGCCATATGACAAGATACGCAATTCGTACCACGGTAATTCTCACTCGATTTCATTGGCAGGGCGATAACCAGACCTTTCCCCCAGTCCGCACTGAAAGGTTCAATGACCGTTTCGCCTGCCAGTGCGCGCTTATCGATGTCGTCTTTCGGCAGTTGATCTGCACTACCAGGGCCATAAAGTTTGCTCACAGTGTCTGCTCTAAGTACGCGAACATCTTCGATGCCTTCTTGTGCCAGTGCTTTATGACGTAGCGTCTCTTTTTGCGACATGGTGCCTGTCAACATCATCATATTGAGGCTGTCGAAATAGTTGCTGGCTTTATCGTGCAATTGCTCGCTCAAAACTGAGTTCACAAGTTGCTTTTGCTGGGTGTATTGAAAGTATGTAGAGATAGCGAGGAGTAGTGAGAAAACTACGGCCAGTGCTACCAGTATTTTAAACGTTATTGTTGAGCGCATACTGAACACATATTTTTATAATTTATAATGACGAGCATACTGTAGCGGTAAAGTTATGCGGTACCTACCATAAAGGGGTAATTGTGTGACCATACTCCGATTGTGGTTATGTTTCTGTGATGTAGCAGCTTTGTGATGGAAAATTGGCGTAAAAACGTCATAAAAACAGCGCACTTAGCGTCATGTTTTGATCTTCTTTCAACTAATTGGTTTTTTAATTGATGAGTTTGTCGATATAGGTGTGTGTGAGATTAGAAATGAAAACAACATGTAATTTTTAGTTAATTACTTTGTATCAATGTAATTAACTGGATCATCTCCATGGCTTAATTAGAATAAATGTGATGTTTTTTAGTTCTGATTGTCTAAATTACATACAGATGAGTAAAAAGTAGCAGAAAATAAGGTTGTGCCGTTGTTTTTCAGGTGTCTTTCGTTAAGATGAATCTACCTCAATACGTGAGGAGGGCAGCAAAGGATGGCTGCTTCAATAACACGGAATGTGACTCATTTGGACACATAGATGAAATTCAAAATTACATCACCAATCATCGAACCGACAGAAGGTTCACCACATCAGCTACCGAACTCTTCGGTTGCCTCTCTTTCTCTACAATTTCGCTTTTATCACAGCTCGCTTTCTACTGCCTTTTCGCGATTTAACTCCGCTTATCGCTCCTATCGATATTCGTTTTAAAGCTTAACTTCTTTCGAATTCTCTTTGCATCTTGATTGATGACAGAGAACTACATCTATTAAAAATTAAATAAATAAGTTAAAGACATGAATATTAAAATGATGGGGAGCTCCCTAATTATCGCTGGTACCGCTTTGGGTGCTGGTATGCTTGCAATTCCAATGGTTCTTGCCCAATTTGGGTTACTATACGGTTCACTTTTAATGGTACTGATCTGCTTCGGTACTACTTATGCGGCGCTTCTGCTCCTTGAAGCGACAATCAAGGCAGGTGGCGGCCTTGGCTTGAACTCAATCGCGCGCAAAACTCTAGGTAGACAAGGTCAGCTGATTACTAATGGTCTGCTTTACGCTTTGCTGATCTGCTTATTGATGGCATATATCCTAGGTGCTGGCGATCTTCTGAGCCAACTACTGGCAAGCCTTGGTATTAATGTTAGTGCCACGACAGGCCAGATAGCGTTCACCTTGATTGCTGGTGCAGTGGTTGCGTGTGGTACAGGTGTGATTGATAAGCTTAACCGAGCGCTATTCTTTGTGATGCTGGCAAGCCTTGTGATTACTATGACTTTCCTTGCTCCAGGTATGACTCAAGAAAATCTGACGCAAGTTACGAGTCATGACCACGTAGCACTGATTAAAACCAGCGCGATCTTGTTTACCAGTTTTGGTTTTATGGTGGTGATTCCTACTTTGGTTTCATACAACCAAGAAGCGACCGACAAGCAACTGCGCAACATGGTGATTGTCGGTTCTTTAATTCCACTTGTGTGCTACCTATGTTGGTTATTTGCGGTAGTGGGTAACCTAAGCGAAGAGCAATTTAGAAGCTTCCATAACGTGTCAGACTTGATGGCCGCGTTTGAGACTAAGTCTCCTTGGATTGGTAACATTCTGTCGACCTTTACTGGCTTGGCACTATTGACCTCTTTCTTTGGTGTCGCGATGGCTCTGTTCAACCAAAACCGAGACATGTTTAATCAGAATACAGCGGTCACTTACGTAATCAGCTTTATTCTGCCTCTAGCTGGTTCACTGTTAGCAGCAGACAAGTTTCTACAGGTACTGAACTACGCAGGTATTATCTTGGTATTTCTAGCGGTGTTTATCCCGCTTGTGATGGTGCACAAGCAGCGTTTCATGAAAGTGGCTGAAGATAGATACTCAGCGGAAGGTGGCAGCGTGATGATGCTATTTTCTCTACTGTTTGGTTGCTTCTTGATTATCTCTCAAGTGATTTAATTCGACGCTAGCCATAAGCGTTAACATAGTAGATACAAAAAAGGAACGCCTCGGCGTTCCTTTTCTTTATAAGCAAATTAAGTGCAAGTGCTAATTAGCAGACCACTTTGATTGCTAGACCACCTTGAGAAGTCTCACGGTATTTCGCGTTCATGTCTTTACCCGTTTCTAGCATTGTTTCGATAACTTTATCTAGAGATACAGTAGGAGCAGAAGAACGACGCAGTGCCATACGAGTCGAGTTGATCGCTTTCACTGCAGCAATACCGTTGCGCTCGATACATGGTACTTGTACTTGGCCAGCAACTGGGTCACATGTTAGACCTAGGTTGTGCTCCATTGCGATCTCTGCAGCCATACATACTTGCTCTGGGCTACCACCCATAAGCTCAGCAAGACCAGCTGCCGCCATCGAACATGCCACACCAACTTCGCCCTGACAGCCAACCTCTGCACCAGAGATAGACGCGTTACGCTTGTAGAGACCACCGATAGCGCCAGAAGCCGCGAAGTAACGGATGTAGTCTTTCTCAGTCACAGTTTGGATGAACTTATCGTAGTAAGCCAGAACTGCAGGGATGATGCCACATGCGCCGTTTGTTGGTGCTGTAACAACACGACCACCAGCTGCGTTCTCTTCGTTTACAGCGAAAGCGAACATGTTTACCCAGTCAACGACTGACATTGGATCGTTCGTTGTTTTTTCTGAAGTCATCAGTTGTTGGCGAAGCGCAGCTGCACGACGAGGCACACGTAGTGGACCAGGGAGAATGCCTTCTGTATTCATACCGCGATCCATACATTCGCGCATCGTTTTCCAGATATTCGCAAAGTAAGTACGAGACTCTTCATCAGAGTGAAGGGCAGCCTGGTTCTTCATCACAAGGGTGCTGATAGATAGACCGCTCTCTTTACACTGGTTCACTAGCTCTTCAGCCGTTGTGAATTCGTAAGGCGCTTTAATTGGGTTCTCTTCTTCCTTGCCGAAGTTCTCTTCGTCAACGATGAAGCCACCACCAATAGAATAATAAGTTTTTGAGTACGCTTTTTCGTCATCGATCCACGCGTGGATGCTCATGCCGTTTTCATGTAGCTCAAGGTTAGTAGTATGGAAGTTCATACCACCATCTTTCGGGAACGATACTGTGTGACAGTGCATGCCAACAGGAAGGCGCTCAGTTTCTTCTACGCGAGCAATAAAGCCCGGAATAGAATCGATGTCTACTTTCTCAGGGGTATTGCCAGCAAGACCCATGATGATAGCGATATCTGTGTGGTGACCTTTCCCTGTCAGTGATAGTGAACCATATACGTCAACGGTGATTTTAGTGATGTCGCGCAATTTTCCCATTGAGCGTAGGTCATCAATAAACTCTTTGCCCGCTTTCATTGGTCCAACTGTGTGTGAGCTCGATGGACCAACACCGATTTTATAGATATCAAAAACACTAATCATAGTGATTACCTCAAAAGAGAACCTCCCAAGGGGAGTAGGGAGGTTCATTTATTATCATTATATTTTGGTTTTAATGCACAGCTTGCTTAATGAGTATTGTTTCACTCATGTGCTTTAGTGTAACGATGCTGAGATTAAAGAGCGCCGTAGATTACAGAACTAATAGCCGCTAGACCACATAAAGCTGTAAAGATTTGTACAGGTGCTGAAGTTTTGTACTTCGCCATTGCTGGAACTTTGTTCATCGCAAATACAGGCATTAGGAACAGGATAGCTGCAATCATTGGCGCACCCATTGTTTCAATCATACCTAGGATGCTTGGGTTAACCACAGCAACAATCCAAGTCGTTACAACGATGAACGCTAGAGAGATTTTTTCAATCTTGCTTACTTGAGTGTTAGAGCGAGATTTGATTAGACCTACAAGACCTTCGTGTGCACCTAGGAAGTGACCGAAGTAGCTAGAAGTGATTGCTGCAAACGCCACTAGAGGACCCATGTAAGAGATAAGTGGAGACTCGTGAACGTTAGCTAGGTAAGAAAGTACAGAGATGTTTTGCGCTTGCGCTGTTGCTAGTTGCTCTGGAGATAGAGAAAGTACAACAGAGAATACGAAGAACATGACAAAACCCATCAGCATCATTGCTGCGCCACCGGTGATAGCGTCAGTTTTCTTAACTGCGTTTTCACCGTGTACACGACGTTGCTCTTTAGAGAACTGAGAAATGATTGGGCTGTGGTTGAAAGAGAACACAATGATTGGAATTGCAAGCCAGATGATAGAAGGCATTGCAGACCATTCTGGATTTACGTCCATCATAGATGTGTTCCAGTCAGGAACTAAGTAGAAAGACAGTGCTAGTAGGATGAATACTAGTGGGTAAACCATCGCTGAAGTTGCTTTCAGCATGAGTTCTTTACCGAATACAACACCAGCAGTCATAGCTAGGATAAGTGCACCAGAAAGAAGAGGACGTGGAATAGATTCCATACCCATTTGGTTTACAAGGAAAGAGTCCACAGTGTTTGTGATACCAACACCGTAAATTAGAACGATTGGGTAGATAGCGAAAAAGTAAGCGAAAGTAATAAGGTTCGCGCCAGTCTTACCAAAGTGTTCTTCTACTGTATCAGTGATATCTGCTTCAGGATTTTTTGCAGACAGTACAAAACGTGCTAGAGATTTGTGTGCAAACCAAGTCATTGGTGCTGCGATTAGAGCTAGGATAACTAATGGCCAAAAACCACCCGCACCAGCTTTGATTGGAAGGAATAGTACACCAGCACCAACTGCAGTACCGAACAGCGAAAGACACCAAGTAAAATCTTTATAAGTAAACTTGCTCGAATTCTTTACGGCATTTGCCGAAGAAATTGTTGTATTCATGTTAAATTACTCATTTTTTGGGAACAGGAAATAAGTTGGGGCTAATTTTGCAGAATTTTCTTCGGCAAAAAATAGATCTAAATCATGTAATGAAACGGCTTGTTATATGATAGGCGAAAAACGATTTTATGATCACGAATTTGGCGTGCTACAGATGATTTTTGTTTATGTTTGGTATTAGTTTTTCTTATGTGGAGGGTGGGCTGTTCTATAATTATACAAAGTAACCGTTTGCGTAAAATAAGTATTAATAAATCTGTTCCATGTAATTTTGAGCGTTTGTTAATAAAAAATAACTGAACCCTCCATTTTATGTAATTTGTTTCACTACGTGTCGCTGCATAGATTGTACAATTTGTGCTGTTACACCCCAGATCAGCTGGTCTTTAAACGGCATCGCAAACACTCGATGCTTGATCTTTTTAAAATCCACTAAATGACTGTGTAAGTTGGCTTGGTCGAACACATATTCGGCAGGAACTTCGAAAATCGAATCTACCTCGTTGGGATCGATTTTGGGTGTGTAGTCAGGGTCAATCAGTGCGACGACTGGTGTCACTGAAAATTTACTGATGGTATTCAGAGCGGGAAGCTGACCTATTACTTTGACCTGTTCTTTAACAACTCCAATCTCTTCTTGAAGCTCTCTGAGTGCAGTGTGTTGCAACGAAGGGTCACTTTGTTCATATTTTCCACCAGGAAAGCTCACTTGGCCGGGGTGATGTTTCAAATGCGCAGCGCGTTTAGTAAAAATTACGTTAAGTTCATTATTGCGTTCTACTAATCCGACAACCACAGCGGCTTGGCGTAGATCTTCGTCACGAAACTGTGCCACACGCTCTATGGATTCGGGGTGGTAGCCGACAATTGGGTTGAGTTGGAACTGTTGCAAAAAGTTTTGTTTATTCATATCGAGCCAATGTACTGATTATTATGCTAATAAGTATAGACATAACTTCTAGCTCAACACCAATCGGTAAAACTCGACAGTTTTAAAGAAGAAGAGGTGCGAAGTGTTGCATATTTGCTATATTGATAAAAAAGATCGCCCAACTTTTGAGTTTTCACTGGGCTGTTAAGTACTTAGCAAAGACACTGCTATGCAAACCGGACATCTAGAACTCTACTTTGATGTCGGAATTCTAAAAACAAAAAATGAAGGTATGCAATGAAAGGAATCATATTTACCGAATTCTTAGAGCTTGTTGAAGATAAGTTTGGTCTGGACCTCCTTGAAGAGGTACTTGAAATGTCTGACGACGAGGGTATCTACACCTCAGTCGGCAGCTATGACCACAAAGATTTAGTGAAACTCATCATCAACCTTAGTAAAAAGACCGATATTGATGCCGCTAGTCTGCAGCGAGTATTTGGTCAATCAGTATTTAAAAACCTACTCGATTCACTGCCTGACAAAGCCAGTCTTGCGCACAGCAATACCACTTTTCAGTTTATTCAGCATGTTGAACGCTACATCCACGTCGAAGTGAAGAAACTCTACCCAGATGCAGAGCCTCCTCAGTTTACATTTTTGACTACGGACGAAGCGCAGCTGGTGTTTGATTATAAAAGCGCGCGCTGCATGTCTCACGTATGCTTAGGTTTGATAGAGGGGTGTGCAGAGTATCATAACGAATCTATCGCGATTGAGATGATCCCTCAGAATGAAGACCAAAGCGTTGTACGTTTTAACCTGAGAGTAGAATAGCAGTATGAGTTCAGAGTCGGCCATTGAGCGAAAGCTTAAACGACAGATTGCTGCGAGAAAGGAAGCGGAGAGGTTACTAGAGCAGAAAAGCCTAGAACTCTTCGAGGCAAACCAGCAGCTCGAGCTAGCGCTCCGTCAGTTAGAGAAGCGATCCAACGCCAACTTACGTCGGATTGAATTCCAAGAGCAAATAGATAACTTGCTGATCAACTTTGGTCGCGCGTTTTTGCGCAACGATCTTGACGACGTTATGCTCCAAGAGTTAACCACCAATATCACCAATAGTTACCTAATTGAAGCTAGCCGTTTAGTGCTGCCTCCCAAACTGCTCCCTGAACTCAAAACCAATGATTATGGAGATGCAATACTTGGTGGGATCGATTTGGATACACAAGAGCTGACTTGGCAAGGCGATGTGTTGTTGATTCCGTTAGAGGTAGAGAAGGTTATTATTGGTTCGCTGCTAGTAAAGGTAAACCTTGTCGATCAAGATAGCGACTTTATTCAGAGTCAGCTGATGTTGGTGACGGATCTCATTTGCAGTGCTATCACTCATCAACTCGCCATTAATCGAAATATAGAGTCAAGACGACGCGCTGAGGAGTCCGAACGCTCAACACGTGATTTTGTTGCAATGATTAACCACGAGCTTAGAACACCGCTCAATGGATTGTTAGGTAGCGCAGAACTGATTAGCGACACAGAGCTGACCGAACCGCAACGTGAAATTGTCAACAACCTCAGTCAATCCGGTGAATTTCTCAGAACCATCATCAATGACCTGCTCGACTACAGCAAAATCAATGCAGGTATGCTGGAGCTTATCCCGAAAACATTTGCGCTGCGTGATCTGAAAAACACCATCGAAAGTATTTTCGTCAACCGAGCGACGGAAAAGCAGATAGACTTTACTATTTCAATAGGTAAACAGGTTCCATCTTACTTTAATGGCGATTTGGAGCGAATTACTCAGCTTTTTGTGAACTTAATTGGTAACGCTATTAAGTTTACGGAAGAAGGTTATGTTCGAGTCAACGTAAATTGGAAAGACGGCCAATTCGTTTTTGCAGTGGAAGACTCTGGGGTAGGTATTGCCGAAAGCGCTATGACTACCTTGTTTGATCCATTCACACAAGCTGACCGATCCAGCAGTCGAAATTATGAAGGCACTGGCTTAGGTTTAGCCATATGTCGCAAGTTAGTTAGCCTCATGAACGGTCACATCTCTGTAAAAAGTGAGCAAGGGGTAGGGACAACCTTTACCATCGCGCTCCCTCTTATCGTAGTGGACACCTCTCATTACGAAGAGAAGGTCAAAGAGAATATCGTTTCCGATACGGGTTTATCACTATTGAAAGTGCTGGTGGTCGATGACATCAAGATGAATCAAATTATTATTCAACAGATGCTGCGTAAGCATGAGATAGAGCCGGCAATTGCGAACAACGGTGTAGAAGGCTTTGAGTTAGCCAGTGTTAATGAGTACGACGTGGTATTCATGGATTGCCGGATGCCAATAATGGATGGTTTTGAGGCTACCGAGAAGCTTCGCGAACAAGGCTACACCAAATCGATTGTGGCTTTGACCGCGGGAACAACTTTAGAGGAACGTGAGCGTTGCATCGAATGCGGGATGGACGACATCCTTAGTAAGCCTTATACAGCTAGCGATCTGAAAGAGATGCTTAAAAAGTGGGGAATGAGTTCTGTTACTCAATAGTTATGGCAAAAGTGTGCCCAAATAGTAGCTTGCACACTTTGCTAGCGTGACTTACATAAAAACCAGAAGCTCGAGCTTCTGATTTTTTATGTTGTTAGTACATATAGAACATCTATTACATATAGAGCATCAAGTACATACAGAGCATTCCGCTGGGGTTTCGGCTAGTCCTTAGCAAGCACTGGCAGGATTCTACTCAGCTTATCTAGCGTCTCTTGATATTCTGATTGACAGTCACTGTCTGCAACAACGCCACCACCCGCCCAAGCGTATAACACCTGATCTTCTGCAACTAGAGTACGAATGGTGATGCTGGTATCCATACGACCATGACGGCTAATGTAACCGATACTGCCGCAATAAGCAGAGCGCCTGTGCGGTTCAAGTTCTTCGATAATCTGCATCGCTCTTACTTTCGGAGCGCCTGTAATCGAGCCTCCTGGAAAACAAGCTCTCAATAGATCCGTTGCATGGTATTGTTCATCGAGCTCGGCACGAATGGTACTCACTAGGTGATGAACTGCAGGGAAACTTTCGATATCAAACAGTTTCGGGACGTGTACTGTACCCGGCTTAGCCACGCGACCAATGTCGTTCCGCAGTAGGTCTACGATCATGAGGTTCTCAGCTTGGTCCTTTTCTGCATGAGCTAAATCGTTGGCATATTCAGCATCGATTTGAGCTTCTTCAGAGCGAGGGCGAGTCCCTTTGATTGGCTTGGTCTCAATTGTGTTGTCTTTAAGTTCAAGGAAGCGTTCTGGAGAGACACTTAAAATAGAGCAATCTTCAAGGCGAATAAAGCCAGAGAAGGGGGCGCTGTTATATTGCTCAAGCTTTTCATACGCTTGCCACTCTGAGCCTTGGTACTGAGCCTTGAAGCGCTGCGCCAAGTTAATCTGATAGCAGTCACCGGACAATAGGTACTCTTGAACAGAATCGAACTTGCTTACGTAGCTCTCCTGACTCATATTCGATTGCCATTCACCGATTAAGCTAAATGGAGCTTGCGATCCCGCACTGTGCTCCTGAAGCCATGCCAGTCGAGCTTCAACATTCAAACCAACCACACACGCTGCTTTGAGTTTATGGTCAACAATAACTGCCCAATCATACAGTCCAACGGCCATATCCGGCGCTTTGATATCGTGTTCGGCGAGCTCTGGTAAGGTCTCGACACGGCGGCCTAAATCGTAGCTGAAATACCCCAGAGCACCACCGACGAATGGCAGGTCATGTTCAAAATTAAGATCTGGGATTAATTCCTGTTGATACTGATGAAGCAACTCAAACGGGTCGCTTTCTGAAATTATAGGGTCTTCTTGGAGTACACGATTTTCATTAACATTGATCGTGGTTCTTTGACCAGTGGTCTCGAAAGTGGCGACTGGTTGAGCAACCAAAATATCAAAACGACTATCGACATGGCTTTCTGAAGCTGAGCGTAATAGCATTGCCCACGGTAGGGTTTCTATACCTGAAAACAGCTGTTTAGCTAAATTTGATTGATATTCGAGCGGCTTAATTTGGATAGACTGGAGTTCGTTGTTATTCATTTGTTTAATTTGTGACAAAGAGTTCGATCACTGCATGGCGTGTGAGAGGAAGCAAGAGTATCATAAATTGAAATTAAAATGGGCTCCTGGTTCACACAGTTCAAAACAAGGGGTTTAGTGCAATACGAAGCTGACGACTATCTTGGCTATTTGATGGTTCAGATAAGCGAGTGCCAAAGCAACTAAATTAAGCTCAATATTATAATAAGCTAAACACCCATAGTGCCATGAGCCCAACATGGAACTAGAACAATAAAGAGGCATGCAATGACGGTTATTCGTAAGCAAGATGTGATCAGCAGTGTCGCTGACGCACTTCAGTACATTTCTTATTACCACCCTTTAGACTTTGTCCAAGCCCTAGAAAAAGCCTATGAGAAAGAAGAGAGCCAAGCAGCAAAAGATGCGATCGCTCAGATTCTGATTAACTCTCGTATGTCGGCAGAAGGCCACCGTCCAATCTGTCAAGATACTGGGATCGTAACCTGCTTCGTCAACATCGGTATGGATGTGAAATGGGAAACAGACCTAACCGTTCAAGAGATGGTTGATGAAGGCGTTCGTCAAGCTTACAACAACCCAGATAACCCACTGCGTGCATCTGTCTTAATGGACCCTGCAGGTAAGCGTATTAATACCAAAGACAACACACCAGCGGTTGTTCACATTAATATGGTTCCAGGCGACAAGGTTGAAATCCAAATCGCGGCGAAAGGCGGCGGTAGCGAAAACAAAACGAAGATGGTGATGCTTAACCCTTCTGATGACATTGCAGAATGGGTAGAGAAGACACTACCAACTATGGGTGCAGGTTGGTGTCCACCGGGCATGCTAGGTATAGGTATCGGTGGTACGGCTGAAAAAGCGGCGGTACTGGCGAAAGAGTCTTTAATGGAGCATATCGATATCCAAGAGCTTATCGAAAAAGGCCCTGAGAACGCAGAAGAAGAGCTTCGTCTAGACATCTTCAACCGCGTAAACAAGCTAGGTATTGGTGCACAAGGCCTTGGTGGTCTCACTACCGTTGTTGACGTGAAAATCAAAACTGCGCCAACACATGCGGCGTCTAAGCCTGTATGTTTAATCCCTAACTGTGCAGCGACGCGTCACGTACATTTCACTCTAGACGGTAGTGGTCCAGCAGAGCTAACACCACCTAAGCTAGAAGAGTGGCCAGACATCACTTGGGAAGCGGGCGCGAATACACGTCGTGTTAACCTTGATGAAGTCACTAAAGAAGACGTTCAAGAGTGGAAGACAGGTGAAACGGTTCTTCTATCAGGCAAAATCCTTACTGGCCGTGATGCTGCACATAAGCGTATCCAAGGCATGTTAGAGAACGGTGAGGGCCTACCTGAAGGCGTCGATTTCAAAGGTAAGTTTATCTACTACGTAGGTCCAGTTGATGCAGTAGGCGATGAAGCGGTAGGTCCAGCGGGTCCAACAACTTCAACACGTATGGATAAGTTCACTGATATGATGCTAAACGAAACAGGCATCATGGGTATGATCGGTAAAGCAGAACGTGGTCCTGCAACGGTTGAGTCTATCAAAGAACACAAAGCGGTTTACCTGATGGCAGTAGGCGGTGCAGCTTACCTTGTAGCGAAAGCGATCAAGAAAGCTCGCGTTGTCGCGTTTGAAGACCTAGGCATGGAAGCGATTTACGAATTTGAAGTGGAAGATATGCCAGTAACGGTTGCAGTAGATTCAACAGGCGCTAACGCTCACCAAATTGGTCCAGATACTTGGAAGGTCAAAATCGCTGAAGCAGCACAGTAATCAGTGAATGATCAGGGCATAAAATTTAGATTTTTTGCTCGAAAAAGAGAAAAGTGCAGCAACTCCTGCACTTTTGTCTTATTATCAATGATATAGTGATAAACACATAGTTTGATATAAGAGTATAGGAGAAACGGATGCCTCGTTTTATTCAGATCCTCCAGATTATTTTAGCCGTAGTGATTGGTGGTTTTGTTGGTTATGATCTGATCTTGAAAGGGATTAGCATTTTCGATAATAAATACGTCACAATTACATGTGCGTTGTGGTTGATTGCAGAGATTGCACTATTTGTTATCTATAAGTTGATAGAAGACGATTAATCGTAAAATGCAAACAGATAAATTGTCAAAAGCCCCTGATTATAATGATAATCAGGGGCTTTTATTCATCTAGCATTAAGAAATGATGTTAGATAATACTTCGCATAAACAGGGCAGGTGCATTCATTTACTTCTCTTTCTTATCCCCTGTTTTTGAAATGTGCTCGTAGGCAGTTAAGCATGCGAGCCAAGTATAACGGAGTCGTTCGAATGAAAAAAATAACACAAGAAGTGAGTGACTTTATCAGTCGAGGAACGGATTCTCATATTAGAGTGGCGGTGACTGGCTTATCGCGCGCGGGTAAAACTGCTTTTATCACTTCCTTAGTGAACCAACTGCTGCATACCTCAACCCACAATAACTTGCCCCTGTTTACTGCGGCGCGAGATGGACGCTTAATTGGCGCAAAACGCATCCCACAGCACAACATGATGATTCCGCGCTTCTCTTATGATGAGGCGATGGATGCGCTGAATGCAGAGCCACCATTTTGGCCAGTGCCAACGAGAGATGTGAGTGAGATTCGCTTGGCACTCAAGTACAAGCCAGCGCGCGGCGCAAAGAAGCTGCTCAGTAAAAATAGCACCTTGTATCTCGATATTATCGACTATCCGGGAGAGTGGCTACTGGACTTACCGCTACTGGATATGGATTTCGATACTTGGAGTCAGTCTCAGTTTGCCGCGCTGAAAGGTCAGCGCGCTGAATTGGCACAAGTATGGAGAGAGCAAGCAAGTGAACTGGATCTACTTGTCGATGCGGACGAAAAGCGCTTGGCTGAGATCGCGGACACATACACTCAATATCTACACGGTTGTAAAGAGCAAGGTTTGCATTGGGTTCAACCGGGGAGATTTGTCCTGCCGGGTGAACTAGAAGGTGCACCTGTGCTTCAGTTCTTTCCTTGCCTTGAGCCAAACGAAAAATATGGCAAACAGAGTAATTACGCGGTATTAAAAGCGCGCTATGAAGAGTACCAACAGAAAGTGGTAAAGGCGTTTTATAAGAATCACTTCGCTACGTTTGACCGCCAAATCGTGTTGGTCGACTGCTTACAGCCTCTAAATGCTGGACATGACTCTTTCATGGACATGCGTGGTGCACTAGAGCAGTTATTAAAGAGCTTTAAATATGGGCGTAGCAATGTTTTGCGTCGTCTGTTTGCGCCGAAAATCGACAAGATCCTATTTGCAGCAACCAAAGCAGATCATGTAACACCGGATCAGCATCCCAATCTCGTGTCTTTACTGCAGCAGATGGTTCATCCAGCTTGGCAGCAAGCGGCCTTTGAACACATTGAAATGAGCTGCATGAGTATCGCGTCGATTCAAGCAACCAGTGCAGGCTTCATCGCCTCAGGTTCGAGTAGCCAACCAGCGCTGCAAGGCACCACATTGGATGGGCAACCACAAACCATGTATCCAGGTGAAGTGCCGAAGAAGTTACCGCACAAAGACTATTGGCAACAGAATAGCTTCGATTTCACTAGCTTCAGGCCTATGCCTCAGCATTCTGATGAACCTTGTCAGCATGTGAGAATGGACAAAGCACTTGAATATCTTATTGGCGATAAACTGAAGTAGGGGGTGAAAGAATGAGTGAATTGAAAACCAAACAAGTCTTCGACCAACCACTGAATAGTGAGTTTGCTGATGAGGAAAAACGTCAAGATACGCCAGAGCTGAATGCACAGACCGTATTTGAACAGCAAGAGAAGTTCATTCCTGCTGCTGTAGAACAAGACAGCGAACAGCAGGGGGAACCAGAGAAACAGCTGGAGCAGGTCATCCGTCCAAGTCGTGGACGTAAATGGCTGGCTTCAGGTCTACTAGCGGCTTTTGCAGGCTTAGTGGGCTGGCAAGCTATCGATAGTGTTATCACTGCTATCCAAACTACAGACTGGTTATCACTTGGTTGGGCTGGTTTTATGGCGGCAATCGCTTCGCTTGGTATTGGTGTTATGGGTAAAGAGTTGTGGAAACTGCGTTCTTTGAGAAACCACTTCAGTGTTCAAGAGCAGAGCGAAGTGCTACTGAAAAGCGATAGCGTCGGCAAGGGCAAAGCCTTCTGTGAAGACATCGCCAAGCAGGGCGGCATTATTGCTGAGTCGCCAGCGTTTGATAAATGGAAGAACAGCATTAACCCAGCGCACAGCGATGCCGAAGTGCTAGATATGTACGATGCGATTGTCGTGTCGCAACAAGATAAGATTGCTACCAATCTTGTTACACGATACTCAACAGAATCAGCAGCCCTTGTCGCTGTAAGCCCATTGGCTGCCGCAGATATGTTGCTGGTGGCTTGGCGTAATTTCACCATGATCGACAAACTGGCTGATGTGTATGGCATTGAGTTAGGTTACTGGTCGCGTTTGAAATTGTTCAAACTGGTATTGGTGAACATGGCGGCTGCGGGTGCCAGTGAGCTGGCAATCGATGCAAGCATGGATCTCGTTTCGATGGACTTGGCGGGCAAAGTATCAGCGAGAGCGGGGCAAGGCTTGGGTGTTGGTATACTAACAGCCCGTTTAGGTTTAAAGGCGATGGCACTGCTGCGACCAATGCCTTGGCATCAAGATCGCAAAGTGAAGCTATCACATATGCGCAAAGCGGTAGTTCACGAGCTGAAACGTATCGCAATTAAATAATTATTGAGAGAAGAGTAAACATCTGTTTACTCTTCTTCTTGACTGAATAGAGGCCTTAATTCACACTACTGTCAACTTATCCTGACACCTTGAATAGGAACACTTGTGCGTCTTGAAGTATTGTGTGAAGACAGACTCGGTTTAACCCGTGAGCTGCTTGATATTTTAGCAACCAAAAGCATCGATCTACGCGGTATCGAGATTGATGTTAAAGGTATTATTTATCTGAATTGCCCAGATATTGACTTTGATGCCTTTAGTGAACTTATGGCTGAAATTCGTCGAATTTCTGGTGTAAAGGACGTCCGAAAAATTCAGTTTATGCCAAGTGAAAGGCATAACACAGAGCTGATTGCACTACTTGCCAACCTTCCTGACCCGGTTATCTCTATCGACCTTAAAGGGTCAGTAGACATGGTTAACCATGCCGCGCTTAATCTATTTGGTAAGACAGAAAAAGAGGTCGTGGGTGAGCCTATCTCTACTTTTGTCCCTAACTTCAACTTCAGTCGCTGGATTGAAGGTGACGTAAAACGTCATCGTCAGGTTGTGGTTTTGGATGGTTTAGACTTCTCTATCGAGATCCTCCCTGTTTATCTAGGTGGTGACGTTAATGAGCCAGTGCTGGCAAGTGGTGTAATGACCATTCGCTCGTGTCAGCAAGATCAAGCGCAGCAAGATTCACTATCAGAGCAAAACAATTTAGGCTTTGAACATTTTGTCGGTGTCTCTAACCGTCATAAAGCGCTGATCAGCCAAGCTAAGAAACTGGCGATGCTCGACCAACCGCTGCTTATTGAAGGTGATACGGGTACAGGTAAAGAGATGTTAGCGAAAGCGTGTCATAACCGCTCTCATCGCTCTTCATCGCCTTTCCTTGTCTTGAGCTGTGCCTCAATGCCAGATGATGTTGCAGAAACGGAACTGTTCGGCCATGCTCCAGGTTCGTTTAACCACGAGCAGGGCCATAAAGGTATCTTTGAGCAAGCGAATGGCGGTACGGTTTTCCTCGATGAAATCGGTGAGATGAGCCCACACCTGCAGATTAAACTGTTGCGCTTCCTACAAGACGGCAGCTTTAGACGTGTTGGTGAAGAAGAAGAGATGCATGCAGATGTGCGTATTATCGCTTCAACGCGCCACAAGCTCTCTGAACTGGCAGACTCTGGTTCGTTCCGTGAAGACCTGTTCTACCGCTTAAATGTACTGACACTGTCGATTCCAGCACTGAGAGAGCGCTCGAATGACGTTGCGCCGCTACTTGAGCTTTTTGTGGCGAAGTACGCACAGCAGCTCGGTATGCTAAAACCTAAGCTTACTGCAGAACTGGTTGAGCAGCTTGGTAACTATCAGTGGCCGGGTAACATCCGCCAGCTTGATAATATGGTGCTGCGTGCGCTGACAGAGCTGGAAGGTGATACTCTAGCGATTGAGCAGTTCCATTTGCCGCAGCTAGAAACCATGAACTCTGGCATGGCTAATCTTAGCCTAGACGGTTCACTGGATGAGATAATGAAAGACTACGAATCGCAAATCTTAGAGAAGCTTTATCAGTCTTTCCCATCGAGCCGCAAACTCGCTAAGCGATTGAATGTGTCTCATACCTCGATTGCCAATAAGCTTCGAGATTATGGTATCCGCAAGAATTAGGGTCGTTTGATGGAAGATAAGAGCACTCCTGAGCGGTTATATAAACGTTCAGGTAACCTGATTGTGCGTACTGCAGAAATAGACGATGCGTCTTTGATCAGTGGTTATTTTCAAGCCAACCGTGAGCACTTAAAGCCTTGGGAGCCCACTCGCGAAGAGGCGTTCTTTGAACGCACTGGTTGGGCTCAGCGTCTAATTAAGCTCAATGAACTGCACAAAATGGGGCTGGCTTATTACTGCTTGATTATCAACGCAGAGACCAACGAGATGTTAGGTACTGTGTCGTTCAGTAACCTATCTCGATTCCCATTTCATGCGTGTAACTTGGGTTATTCCCTAGCGAAAGATGCGCAGGGCAATGGTTACATGCGCAAAGCGCTTCGTATGGCGTTGGATTACATGTTTGAAGTGCAAAAGATGCATCGCATCATGGCAGGGTATATCCCACATAATGAAAGAAGTGCGGCGGTATTACAGCATTTAGGCTTCGAGAAAGAAGGGTTTGCTAAAGATTACCTTTTGATCGACGGCCAGTGGCGGGATCATGTCCTCACTTCATTGATCAACCCAAATTGGGAAGAGAAATGATCGCGATGATCTAGAATTAGCATTTACTGAGCGTTTAAGCTCGGTAGGAAAAATATCAAGCCGATTGAACAAGGCTTTTTAAAAGTTAAGGAAATTTGATGTCATATACAACTTTGGACGAATACCAAAGAAAATGGATTTTCACTCATCAGTCAATGCCATTGCCTGCTGAAGACTTAGAAAAGATCAAACCTATGACACAGGCGCGTGCTTCTCAGTTCTGGAAAGAGAATGTAAGCCCACAGAGCCCAGATGCAGATAGATTGAGCTCGCAAGACTGGCCAAGCAAAGCATCTAACTGGGAGCAAGAGATCAGTTGGATGGAAAACTGGGAAGCTGACGAACCGGATATGCCACAAGAGATCTTAGACTTCATTGACTGGCAAGATGACGTAACTGTTTATTTTTGCTATGAAAAATACAATGTTCTTGAGACTAAATGGTCGGTATTTAAGAAGCATTGGAAGAACTTTTTGTTCTACGATGATGGCCCGATTTTACTCGGACGTCGTCGCTCACAAGCACTATGGTTTGCAACCAATGGTACAGTGAAGATCGGTAATCGCGCAGAGTAATATCTCGGTATGCTTTTGGCGTGATCAGATGAAAAAGGCGGGCTTGATGCTCGCTTTTTTGATCGTGCTGATTGGATAAAAACTGACCTGATAATTGGCTAGATTCTCAAAATGAGATCGCTATCTCATTAGTTTATTTGAAGTTTTTCGCCTGTGGACTAAATTTATAGTACTGCCTTAGTGGAGGTGAAGTATTATGATTTGGGAAACTCTCGAACGTGTAAATAAACTTCGCAAGGAAGCAATGGAAGATCCAGATTTCTTGGATTCGGCAAAAATGCATGAGGAGTGGATATTGAACGAAACTCATCAGCCAACTAAACGAGGAGCAAAACCGAAGAAACCTAAAAAACTGTCTGATATTTATGAACACACGGATTTTACGATTAACCCAACCGGAACAAAACATTAGTAATGACAAACCACGTTATGGTTCAACGATTTAAATGGTTAAACAAGGTAACCAACATAAACTAAAAAGCCACTTTCAATCAGCGAAAGTGGCTTTTTTATTATCAAGTGGTCGTATTAAAACGGATTAGCTCTGAATCAAACTCAGCCCGCTTGGTAGCGCATCACCAAACACACGCTTAGACTCGCTTTCTGAAAGTTCAGTCACTTCAGTCACCAGTGTTAGCCATGAGTCTGGTACTTTACTGCTCTTCAACTTGTCGATAACTTGTGCGCGGAAATCATCAGAAATATCGAATAAGCGATCGCCCGTCTTACGACAAATCATGACGGCTGCAAAGGCGATCATAGGCTCTTTGTGCCAGTTCTGATCAAGTAGCTTAGGTAGCCACTGCTCCGCTTGCTCACGAGGAATGACGCTGTGTTGGCTACCGTACAGAGGCGTACGAGACGCTAAACGACCCAGAGCCCACCAGTGCGCTTGCTCGAACTGATTATGATTAATCGCTTTGTTAAGGAACCAAGTCGAAAGTAGCGCTTTGTCTTCTACTTCCAGTTGCTCTAAAGATGCGGCTAAACGAACCATAGACTCATAGCCATGGTCTTGCGCATCTTTCGCTGATTTCGGATTCTTCATCGCGCCCGGGTGCAGGTACTTAGCAATATCCGCCAAGATGGTCTCTTGCTGCTCTTGGTTTAAGCCGCCCGCAACACGACGCCAGAATACCCACCAGTCCGTCCAGCCTTGATGATTCTTAAATTGGATACCTTGCTGGTAAAGACCCCACAGCTGTTCCATACGCCATGAATCCGTTGGATCACCAAAACCGGGACGCATGGAATATCCAGCCAAGCGAAGCCAGTTTTTCTCGTGGGCTTCAGAGCGGCGGCGGCGTTTTCTACCGAGTGAGAAGGTGTCAAATAGGTGACGCAAGGTGGTGAAGTCCCATTCATCCCGTTTCCCTAAACGCTTTTCAAGATCTTTAGCGAGTGTCTTAATCTCTTTTGAATCGGCACTTTTCTTATTCCCACTGTAGAGGCGAGATATGAGCTCTTTACACTCTTCAAGGCGAGGGTGGAGCTGCTCTTGCTCGGTATTATCACTTTGCTTATTGCGAACCTCAAACTCCAACGACCAACGCTGGTTGTCATCATTAACACTTACACACTCCATTTTCAGTGTGCCGACTTCTGTTAATTGGCAAGCAAGCTGAACCTCAACACGCTCTTTCTGGTTAGCTTGAAGCTCTTTGTCATCCAAGCTTTCCAGCGTTGAGATATAAGGCGGTAACGGTGAAAAAAGATCCGCATCGACGTCAACCATCACGCCATTTTGAATCGCAGTATCGTGAGCGATCTGATCATGAGTGGAAGTCAGTAGGTTGAATCGTACTGGTTCGCCAAGAGTTAAAGAGAAGCGACGACTGCTTAGACGAATCTCGTGACCTTCCTCTGTACCTTTAGCCAATAGACAAAGTGCTTTACCCATCTTGTTCTTTTCTTGTAGGTGCAAGAAGTAGGAGCGTGCGGCACCACCACCAATTTTAAGTTGTGCGCCACGACGTGCTTTACCAAAGGTAACGGCACCTAAAGCGACCGACCAATCTGGATGCGGGTTATCTAATACGGTGATATCCGAGCCTTTCCAACCACTCATTAGTTGAGTGATACGATCGGTTACCAAGTCACTGTTAAACACACCACCGTTCAATAGGATGGCTACTGGAATCGCTGGTGCAGACTCATCATGCTCGATTGAAGAGTTTTCCAATGCAGCTTTTGACACTTGTTGATGCTGAGTTAGGAATTCAGCGATGTGTTTACTGACCGCTGGATCAGCAACATAAGGAAGACCAAACTCGACCACCGCACTGCGGCGTTTGTCTGGAACTTCATTAAAGTCAGAAAGAGGGAAGAAGCCTTCCAGAGCAATCTGGTGTACTTCGGCTTTGGTCAATCCAATACTCTTTGTACCACCAAGTAGTTTCGAACCACTACCCAGCATAGTGATTTTTACGTCATCTGGTGCTTGGCTTGAGAGTAGACTCTCTTTAGCGCTACGAGTCTGCTGAATAAGCTTGGTTAGGCTAGACGCGTTGAGCTTTTTGGTTTGGTTGAAGCGTTGTTCAGCAAGGTGAGCTAGCGCCAAGTCGAGGTTGTCACCACCAAGCATTAGGTGTTCACCAACACCAATACGATCAAGGGCGAGTTCTGCTTCACCGCCATTGTTGGAATTAAAGCGTGCTTCAATCAAGCTTAAGTCGGTCGTACCACCACCCACGTCACACACTAAGATCAGCGGCAGTTGTTCAAGCTCTTCTGCCGCTGTTTGCTGGTGGCGAGCATACCAGTCGTAGCAAACCGCTTGAGGTTCTTCCAGCAGTAAGATCTTGTTAAGACCCGCCAGTTGAGCTGCTTCTAACGTCAACTTACGCGCTGTTTCATCAAACGATGCTGGTACTGTTACCACAACATCTTGATCTTCTAGCTTGTTACTTGGGTTGCGGTAGTTCCAAGCTTGGCGGATATGGTTGAGGTAGCTTGCACTCGCAACAACAGGAGAAACCTTGTCAACGTCGCTGGCACCAGCCCATGGCAAGATGTCCGAATTACGGTCTACGGCTTGGTGAGAGAGCCAACTTTTTGCACTGGATACTTGGCGACCTTCAACTTTAGCGCCGAGCTCACGTGCCCATTCACCAACAATCACATTACTAATATCGCCAGCGACAGGTTCAACGTCCCATGGAAGGGTAAGATCGTTTTGCGCAATCTGCCCTTGAGCTGGGTGATAACGGAAAGAAGGGAGTAGGGGTTTACGGACCACTTCGCCAGGGCCAATAAGCTGGTCGATGTCGAACAGAGAAACAGGGGATTGTTGTAAATCGTCGGTGATTTCACAGTAAGCCACCACAGTGTTGGTGGTACCCAAATCGATACCGACTAAGAAACGAGGAGATGCCATACAAAACCTTATTCTTCTCAAGTGATGACCAGTTTGTTGAAAGAGTTGGTCTTATTATCGTAATTCTTAAACGTCATTCCCGATAAGGAGGTATTACATCAATCGTGATAAACAATTGAGTCGGGAATATCATCACTTTGGATTTCAATGTATCGGTTGAAAACAGATTCTCTAGATCATCCCAATCGGCGTTAGAGAATCACGCTTTGATATAATAACGGCACCCGCGAAGGTGCCGTTGAATCATTATGCTTGTTCGTTTGAGTCTTGGTTCGAATCTTCACGAACGTCAAACTCAACATGCCACTTCTGACCGTTGTCAGTCGCGATTGCTTCTAGGTAAAGCGTACCTAACTCAGTGACGCGTGAAGCAAGCGTTACAGGAACGACTTCGCCTTCACGACGACCTTCAGACACAGGCAGAGTCACTTGGATCTCGGGCAGTTCTTCTAGATCTTCTGGTGCCCAGTGGTCAAGGTGAGTACCCGCCTCATCGTCACGGCGTGTCGTTGAACCGAAGAATTGGAAGTGAACCGGTTGACCGATGACTAGGCCGAACTCTTGGCTTGGTACTTGAACACTTGAGCCCTCTTCCATACCAAATGGAGCAACACACAGTGCTTCCATTGGAGGAGCCATACCTGGAATAGCTGGCATCGCACTTTCAATACCTACGTAGTAAGCAGAAGCGATACCACCGCGAATACGTACGCCTTGACCACGACGAACAGCGCCGTAGTAAGAAGCACCGCTTGCAACCGCAAGATCAAGATCCAGACCAGAAAGTTGCTTAGCAAATTCTGCATCTGCATTGATCAGCCATTCGTTGATCGTATCTGAAAGACGATCAGCCAGTAGGCTAGATTTCAGAACACCACCGTTGAATAGGATAGCCGTTGGTTTGATGAAATCAGCAGCAGGCGCTTCAGCACCCGGCATACCTGGCATGTTTGCGAATGGGTTGAAATCTTGCTGAGTCGTTTCTTCGCCACCTGATAGCGCGTTTGCTTGCTTAGATAGGAAAGCCGCAATATGGCGCGTGATGCCCGCATCTTGAGCGTAAGGCAGACCCATTTGAGTCAGTGCACCACGTGTTTTCTGAACTGGATGATCAGTTACAGCTACTTTAGGGAAGAAACCATCAACCAGAGTTTGCTGTACTTCTTGTTGTGTCAGTTCTGTTTTTAGTGTTGCACCCAGTAGCTTAGAGCCACGGCTTGGAACAACGATTGGCACAGATTGCAGCTCGGCATCGTTCAGCAGCGCTTCTTTTGCGTCACGACATGCGTGCGTCATCGCTTGAACTTGCCAAGGAGCCAGCTCTTTGCCTTCTTGTGCTAGCTTCATCTTCAGACGGTAAGCCAGCGCTAAATCCATATTGTCACCGCCGAGTAGGATGTGTTCACCTACCGCGATACGGTTTAGAGTTAGATTTCCGTCGTCTTCAGTCACTTCAACCAAAGAAAGGTCAGTCGTACCACCACCGATATCGACAACCAGTACGATGTCGCCAACTTCAACTTCATCACGCCACTGATCGTTGCTGTTATCGATCCAGCTGTACAGTGCCGCTTGTGGCTCTTCAAGTAGAGTCAGGTGAGTGAAACCAACGTTACGTGCTGCTTCTGCCGTTAAGTCACGAGCTGCAGGGTCGAAAGATGCAGGAACAGTAATTGTCACATCTTGCTCAGAAAGCGGGTGTGATGGATTAGCGTGGTTCCAAGCATCTTTTAGGTGCTCTAGGTAAAGCTCAGTGGCTTTCAGCGGTGATACTTTTTCAACTTCTTCAGAGCTACCTGCAGGAAGGAAAGCATCACGACGGTTAACGCCACCGTGACATAACCAAGATTTCGCGCTAGCGATTAGGCGGATTGGTGTTTTTGAACCAAGGTTACGAGCAATTGCGCCAACCAGTGCTTTTGGTTCTGTTGACCAAGGAAGCACGCGTGACGCTTCGTTCATCTCGTGTTCGTGAGGCTGATATAGGAACGAACCCAGTTGGCTGCGTGTTTCTACTGTACCCGGAGCTGTAAGCTGAGGGATTGGCATTACTTCTACTCGCGCATCTTCATTAGTTGTATCAATGAAAGACAGCACACAGTGGGTAGTACCCAAGTCGATACCTACGCTGTATTTAGCGCCTTGCTCTTGTGCTGGTTGCTCTTGAGACGAAGCGTCTTGAGATAAGTGGTTATGCTGTTCCATTATAGTTCTACCTCTGCAGGAGCAATAACCGACGCATCGTAGTTTTCAGCCAGTTTAGGCAGCTTCATTTCAGTTGCTTTCCAGCCTTTGTGAACAAGCGTACCGTTGAATGGTGCGCTACCAGTTACGTTACCTGTTAGACGAACTTCTTGTGGGTTGAAACCTTCAGCTACAGTAATGCGCGTCTCTTCGTCTTCGCTACGGATGTGAGATAGAGTTACGTAGTCACTCAGTACTTTTTGGCCGCCAGTGTGGATAACACGTGCTGCAGCACCAACTTCTTCGTCAGAGAACGACGTTAGGTCTTCTTTTAGGAAGTCAATCAGGCGAGCTTCTTGTTGCATGATAGATAGAAGCTGCATTGCAGAATCCGTGGATGCTGTTGCTAGCTTAGATTCAACTTCTACGACTTTTTCGATAACTTTTTCTACTTCAACAACTTTCTCAACTTCTACGATCTTTTCAACCGGCTTTTCAACTTCAACAATTTTCTCTACTGGTTTTTCAACCACTTTCTCGACGACTTTAGATTTGCGAGATACAGCGATCAGCAGTAGTAAAACGCTTGATGCAGTTAGACCTGCGTGAAGCATATCAAACGTTTGTGGGATAAGGTTTAAATCAAAGTTCATTGTGATTTCTCTTTAGATTGATTTAACGGTATATTCGCTGGTATATGTGAATATACTGGTTGGAAAGAAGAGTCATTTACCTTGGGGTAAGAGAGTTTCTTTCAAGCTATAAATATGAATGGATACTAGCATATTCAAGGTCTAAGAGCTTTATTTAATGTTTTTGATAAAAGGTTTTTTTGGTGTGTTAGCTTGAAAAGTAACCGAGATTTGTTGCTTTAATCGCCGTTTATGTCCGCAGTTTGTGAATAGTGTCAGCACTAATCCAAAATAATCCCTAAAGGGTAATAGAGACTGTTATATTGTCGGTGTATAATTTAGAATCAAATAATATGTTTTGGAAGGTCCATGCCCCATACTATCGACCCTAGAACTGGGTTGAAAAAACGAACACTTCCGTTAGTTACTTTTTCTGTCACGTTTTTGATAACACTGTTGTGTCTTGTCGTTGTTGCCATAACGCAAAGCCGATCCTTAAAGGCAAACTTAAACAGCTTTGCTGATCATCAAACTCTGAGTTTGGAAGCTTTTATTGACAACGACGTGGCCTATATTGGCTCTGGCGCAAATTTCTTTTACTCCAATGATCCTCAACATTGGGATAAGTTCGATCGTTTCGCTGAGCAAACCGTTAACGGTTCCAAAAGTCTTATCGGTCTGCAATGGATGCAAAAGGTCACAGCAGATGAAATTGATCAATATACGGCGAAAATGAAAACGCTGTACCCAACTTTTGAACTCTACACTATCCCTAAACATGGCCCTAAAACCTATGGCTACGTTCTAGATGGCGAGCCAGCATTTGTCGCAACCGACGTTTATCCAAATACAGAGCGCAATAATCAAGTCTTAGGGTTCTATTCCTCCCGTGAACGCTTTAGGCTCATCATAGATAATATACGTGAGACTCGAAAAGCGAACATTTCGGATAAAGTACGATTATTACAGGATGGTTTGAGTCGCGATCTACCCAAAACAGGTATGTTGGTGTACCACCCAGTATTTGATGGAAAAACCGATAATCTGCTCGGTGTGGTGATTGGGGTGATCCGTACAACCTTCTATTTTGAAAACCTTCTTGCTTCAACTGTGGGTGATATGAATGTGCATGTTCGTGTTACGGATCATGGATTTGAAGCAGAAGATGCCCCTATTTTATTCGAGTCTGACGGGTTTGAGGACATCGATGGGCAGCGTATTACTAAACATATCATGCTGACCAATCGACAATGGACAGTCGACTACCAAATCAACTCTTACATCTCTTCCAATGGCTATTTGGTATTGGCGGGTATTGCGCTAGTGGGAACCATGATTTCCCTGTTACTGGCGTATATTGTGAACTTGCAAGTAAGGGAGAAAGAAAGACTTTATCAAATGCTCGATAAGCGTACCGAAGAACTTCGTTTTCTTGCTAATCACGATAGCTTGACTGAGATTTACAATCGCCGCGCGTTTAATAAAATGCTCGATAATGCCATACGAAGTGACAAGCCTTTTAGCCTCATTGGGTTTGATATTGATAAATTTAAAGCGATCAACGATGAATACGGCCACCCCGCTGGTGATGCTTTGTTAATGCACGTGGTTAAGGTTATTTCCGTCAGTCTCAAATCTGGAGATAACTTGTTCCGAATTGGTGGGGACGAATTTTGTATTCTTTCATCTATTGCTGATAGAGAACAGCTGTCGAGTTACTTGGACTCTATTCTAAATAAGGTACGAGAGACAGTTTGTGAGCACAATGGTCAGACACTTCGTTGTACATTGAGTATCGGTGCGACTATTCGCGTGAATGAGGGGGTAGAAGAAACTCTTCAACTTACCGACAGCATGCTCTATCAAAGTAAAGTGAATGGGCGAAACCAGGTGACAATTGCAGGTGATTTGAACACTTAACAGCCTTGGGGTCGAGATCTTGAAAAGGCTCAGGTACAATCCCTGCTTTAAAATTTTAGATGAGAGAATTAGGCAACGTATGAATCACAATCGAGTAGTTTGTTTCGATTTGGAAATGTGCTGTTGGAACGAAGATGGAGTGGGAACAACGGGCGAGATCATTGAAGTGGGTCTGGCTGAGATTGATCTGGCTTCGGGAGAAATCGTTAAACGCGCTCAGTACTACGTTAAGCCTGAAAAAGATGAAGTCTCTCTGTTTTGTGCGGAATTAACCGGTATTACACCGCGTAAGATCGAAAAACAGGGTCGCCCATTGGCGTCTGTGGTTCAGTCGATGATCAAAAACTTTGGCGGTCCAAATAAGATTTATGCAGCGTGGGGGCGCGACGACCTGATTTTACACAAAGAGTGTATCGAGAAAGGGATTGAACCTCCGTTTACCGAGTTCCTCAATATCGCGACCTTGTATCGCATTCAACATCGCTTGAAAGACAAGCGCATTGGTCATCGAGCGGCTCAAGAAGCACAAAATATCGAGTGGGAAGGGCGTCAGCACTCAGGTTATGTCGATGCATACAACTTGGCCAAGCTCACTTTAACGATGCTTTAAAGCCCAGCGTTACTCATTAGAAAAGCCATCATTACTCAATCTGTAATGATGGCTTTTTTCTTATTAGTTACTCTTTATCAGTTGGGCTAGCGACTCTGTTACCACGTTTTAGATGGCGCAGGGTTAGAGTGCCAATCTGTATGAGTTGCACCACCGCTTTCTACCCAAGGCGTGATGTCTGGGTAAGCTTGGCTGGTATCTGTTTTCTCGTATGGATGAGCCCAATTTGCTGGAACATCTAATGCCCAAGGTAGACCTGCCTGCGTTTGATAGAACTCGTTATTCTCAGCAACACTGTCATCATCGCCGACACCGAATATGCTGGTATTGGCTAGGTCTGTGTTCGGGTAGTTCATTAAGTGAATCTCTTTATTTCTAGAGCCTACTTTGAAAATGAACGGGTTGAACGCTTTTGGTGCCAAGCTGCTCATAGAGCCATCAATGACTATCGATGCACTGTAATCTACCGCGCTTCGGTTATCACCCGCTTCGGTATTGTAGAAGTTAGATGAACTGCTGGCTGGCAATAGTTCGTTTACGCTGTCAATCAGTATGAATACCATTTCGCCGCTATGACCGGATTCAGGAGTCACCGTTGTCGTGACACCGTCGATCGTACGCGTTAACGTACCAACATCAGATGCTTCCAATCCAGCTAGAGATATCGCAAAGCTGTTGTTTTCAGCCGCACCACGAGCAACGGCTTGACCGTAGTAATCAAATCGAGTGACTTCATTGCTTGCGTTGGTGTAAACACCGTAAGCGTAGCGAGTGACGAAATCATTCAGATCGTAATCGCCCTCATAAGGCCATAGATCTTCGTACGCTAATGTATGCCAGCCGGTTGTTGGTGTTCGGCTATAGAATGCGATATTCGGATCGTTTGGTGCGTAGTCATTGGCATCAGCCACACCGTCGCCATCGCTATCACCAATCTCTGGCCAACTGATTTCTGCAAAGTTACTGATCAGACCGTTAGAGTCAACCGCGGTCACCTGCACTTTCCACAGTTCACCATTTTCAGTCTGGTTAGCAGGTAGGGTAGCACCATTGTTGTCACTCTTGCCGACGAACTCATCATCTACATAGAAGCCTTGTCCGACATCGACAAACCAACGATAAGTGTACGTGACTGAGTCACCGTCTGGATCGGCTGGGCTCGGGCCTGTTACTGATACCACTAGTGGGTCATTGTCGCCTAAACCGCTGCTGCGAGATAAGGATGGAGTGAATGGAGGATCGTTCTCAATCTCGGTGTAGGTTACCGTCAATAGGCTGTAATCGAGAGTAGTTAACCAACCATCACCATTCACATCGATGTCGAGGTCTACGTTGATCAAGCCGTCTTCCAGTGAAGCAAGTGGTAAATCGAACACCGTTGTAGACCAGTTGTTGTTGGTGCCTTGAAGGAAACCTGGATTGAGCATAGTGCCGTCAACCGTCACACTATCGTACTCCCCATTTTCACCATGATGAGCTTCAGAATCCACATCGTAAGCATAGATTGTGAGTGTCGCGGAGGTGACTTGATCACCAGATGGAATAGAGATGTTGTGTTGCCAAGAGTAGTCTTCATTCTTGTTACTGTAGATCGAAAATCCGTATCCAGAAGGTGCAACATAGTGAGGAGAAGTACTGCTGGCATTGATCTTTTGAGTTACGGTCGTAGAGCCGTCACCGTTATCAATAGTTTGGCTGTCTGAAGCCGCTGCAAATACTTGATTGGAAAGACTACACGCAGCTATGGAACCGACTACAAGCAGTGATTTCTTCATATTATCCATAATAATTCACTCCTTAATCTGCGTCTAAAACGATGTTGCAACTGACATACAGCGCATCGGTAATGTCTGTCGAATCAACCTGAGAGATACACTCGTTGCCACGAACAAGCGCTACCAATTTAATGCCTTGCCATGTGTCTAACAGGCTCAGTGTGTTCGTCAGTTGACCATCGTTGTTTGTCATGCCGGTATAGAAGGGTTGCGAATCGGTAGTGCCACTACTCATGCTATAAAGCTTGATAATGTGAGAGCCGCGGATCGCTGCCGCTTCTCCGTCACGCTGTGACACATCACTGACAACATTGATAGTGAGATCTCGAGAAGTCGAACCGCTCCACTCAAAAGAGCTCGGTACTGAAATATCTGAGAAACTCTGAGATGCTGCAGGCGTTGATGTACTGCCACCGCCTCCGCCGCCACCTCCACCGCATCCATGTAAGGTGAGAGCAACTGCTGTCGTTAGTATGGTTGGAAGTAGCTTTCTCATGGTCGATTCCCTCTTATCCCTAAAAACCTAACTAGAGCAAAGAGGATGCCAATTTTTAACCTCATGAAATTAAAGGGGTTTGTGGGTTTTTGTTATTTTGCTAATAGGAGATTGTTTGAATATCTCAATATGAGAATCAAAATGCTGCCAAAGTGAAGTTCAGAAATTGTAATAGTGGGTTTTTGTATGTTTTTGAGTTCGCACAACGCATCTATTTTTAATTAATATTAAACATCGATTCGTGGTCTTTTTATCGTCAAAACATGTGTTAAGTTTCTCTCGTTTTTAACAAGGAGTGAGTATGAAAGAGACAATAATCAGAAAATCGATTAAGCACACACTCGGTGCTTTGATGGTAACGATTAGCAGCCTGGCAATGGCTGAGCCGGTGGTGTTAATCAATACGTTTGCTGTCGATGCAGCGAGCGAAGAGGTAGCACTCGAATATTGGGAGGCCGCGAGAGACATTCTCGAGCAACAACCGGGATATATCTCGACCAAATTGCATCGTTCACTTGATGACGATGCGACGTACCGTTTTATTAACGTAGCGCAGTGGGAGAGCGAGGTCATGTTCAAAAATGCGATAGCAAACATGAGAAAGGAGTTACCGCCGATAATGATGAAAGGCGTGTCTGCTGACCCTAACCTATACCGGATTGTACGAGACTAAGAGATGATGTTGATGCGATACACAGCCCCACTGACTTTAGCTTTTTTTAGCTTATTTTTATCTTTTAATATTAATGCGGCAGCCTTTGGTGTTGCTGTTGCGTGGAAAACCGACGATGCTCAAGCGGTGTTTGATACGATGCCCATTCAAAAGAAAGCCTTCTCAAACTTGATTGATGCTGGATTAATTCACGATATGTTTGTGAGTAAGAGTAACATCGGTGACAAGTCGTTTCCCATCATTAAATTCGTGATGGAAGCGAATAGTGAGCAAGAGGTACGGGATACGATCGGCAACTTACCACTACAATACAAAGAACTAGCAGAGGTTGTCGAGGTTAGAGATATCGGGAATAAGTGGTTAAATTCCGATGTAGCCTTCGTCAACTACGCCGTAGAATTGAGTTGGAAAAAACCGGAAGACAAATTGCTGGTGGATAAGGTTATCAGCCGTGACTTGCAGAAAATTGTCGATTGGAGCGCGACAAGTACCATCACTTCCGCTTATCTTTATAACAAAGACATCTCAGGTTCATCAGGTGGTGACTCAAAGATGGTTCGTCCTGTCTACTCTATTGCAGTGCTCGCCAAGGATGAAGACCATGCTCGACAAGTGGCTAGTGAACTCGAAGCAGTTAAGCTCGGCTTTGCGGATGTCCATGTTAGTGAGCTGGGCTTTAAGCTAACGCTCTGATTATGAAATAATATTTATAAATGTGCTAGTCTGTGTTGATTGGCACATTCGCTTTTTACTGTATGGGTAACAATAAAATCACCTTAGATGACTTGATGCTTGATCTTGATACTTGCACCCTACAAAGCACGACCACTTCTCATCAAGTTAACCTATCTTGTTCAGAGAGTTTGATCTTAAGTCTTTTGTACAGAGAGTCTCCTAAGACCATCAAGCGCGACGTTTTGCTCGAACAGTGTTGGCCTGGAAAGGTAGTCACGAGTAGTTCGTTAAATGTTGCCGTTAAAAACCTACGTAATGCGTTGAGTACATTAAATGCACCGTTCAAAGTGGTGACGGTACAAAAAGAGGGTTACTGTATTCCAGCTTTTGATACCCTAGCATCGACTCCAACTTCAACTCCGACTACCGACAGCACGACAGTGAAAGCAAAAACGGTGAGTCAGTTTAAACTCGCAGCATCTGAGTTATCCGATACTCATGAATCTTTAGAGAAAGTGGTGTTTGGTATTGGTTTATCATCATTAGTCAAAGGAGCGCTCGGAGTTGTAGTAGCTGTTGGGCTTTTAATCCCCTTTTCTCAAATGGCATTCTTCATGAATCATGACACTATCGCCGGGATAGAGGTCGTTCATGATGACATTAAAATCATTAAGAAAGATGAGGCGCTTTTTGAAGAACTCTCCAAACGCGGTGTGACTAGAGTGTATCTACATGAACGCGGTGTTGGATGCAAGAATATTCAAGCCGTTGCTTTAATAGATGGGCAGTGGGTTGAGATTTCCTCTGAATTTTTGTCACTTACTTGCCGCCAAGAGTCCTAACGTGAGATTTTTTTGTCTGCCAATTATCCTCGTCATTGTACTGCTCTTAACGGTTGGGTTAGTTTCTGGGATCTCCACCAATAATACGTACCAGTTTAAGGTCACTTATGACGGCGTAGGATATGAGGAACTGACGCTGCGCCTCAGAAATGGTCGCTCAAAAATGCACTACATTGGTTATGACCGAGACGGTGTGATTCATGCAAAGCAGTTCTTTGGCGTTTTCTTGCGTTGGGGCGACCATTACTATTTCTATCAAACGGAACAAGACCAAGCGTCGAGTCCTCAAGCATTCAATGTAAAGAACCTGTTTATTCAGGAACTAGAGAATAAACGTAGTGTGTTGATATCAGACCAAAGAGGACTGTTTATTCGTAAAAACGGTGCCCCTTTAGAGCTGAAAGGGATCTTTTACGGGCGTTCTCTCTCTAGTGATTAGATAGGGCACAGGCTAACCATCTTAGGTTAGCCTCTAACATCAGTGAGGAGTACGATGGCGTTGTAGAAGGGAAGGCTGTGAAGCTACTGTTTGCCAATAACACTCAGTTTTGTTTTGATGAAATCACTGTGGTCTACGTAGAGCAGTTCTGCGGTTTTACGAATCACGGCATCTTCCATTGGATCAATCTCACCATCAGCATGAGCCACTTCCCACATCGCCTTAATCAAGTCGATGCGTACAGATTGTGAAAGCTCGCGCAGTTGCGATGTGAAATCATACAGAGACACCGATTGGTCTACTTGTGGCTGCGCTTTATCGAGCAATTGAGCGGCTTCTTCTTCAGTTAAACCTAACAGACGTTGAATCAGCATGAGTTTAGCGGCTTGCTCTTTCTCACCAATTTCGTGATCAGCGCCTGCGACTTCACACAGTAAACTCGCTATCGCAATATTGGGTGATGCTTTTGAGGTTTGACTGAGGTCTTCACCTTCAATCAGTTGTTTGAACAGTGAGGTAAGAGAATTAAACATAATAAGCTCCAATCGTACGAAACAGGATTTATTTGCAGGCTCAACATAACAATAGTTGGCTGATAGGCCGCCCTAATGCTAATAACATTGGGATTGATTTGGTCAATCCCAAGCGGGTTTACACGATGCTGACAAAATTATAGGTCGTTTGAATCGCCATCACTCTTTATCAGGCTCAGGGAAGCGAGTTACTTTGCCATCACCACTTAAGGTAGCGATTGAAATAGGTTTTCCCGAATCATCGAGCTTGAGTTCACCAATCGCGCTACGGTTTGAAAGGCGATAGAAGTTTTGGTTGTCTGGGCTTCGTTTCTCAATTTTCAAACGCTTGCGTTTAGTGAAATAGTTAAGTATTGAACGTGGGCTGTAGAGCAGGCGATCACATACGTCACAGAACTTAAGCAGCGATGGTGGGAAGTTGTTCTTAATCCCGCTACAGGTGATTTGATAGATGTTTGGACTGTTCTTGCGATAACGAAGCTTGATGTCGTATGCAAATGAGTAGTGTACATCTCCAGAAAGCACCACGAAATTGGTCGGTGTTTTGGTGTGAGTGAAAATGCTGATCAATGTGTTAGCACTACCAGGGTGAGCCATCCAGTTTTCCGCATCAACCAGCAGCGGTTGACCACAAGTCGTCATGATTTTCTGCAAAGCTTCAATAAACTTAACGCCAAACATCGGAGCCGCAGAGATAATAATCACCTTGTCTTGATGCATAAGTTGATGTTGAAGCTCAATTAACGCTTCCCAGTCCATCAAGCCTGACGGTTTATTCATGCGTGATTCTGAACGCCAGCGACGTGTACGAGTATCAAGCACTATGACTTTTGGTGATAGATCGATGGTGTAATGCCAATCTTCAAAGCGGTTCAAATATTCGATGAACGCTTGATGTGTTTGTTCGTCGATCATGTGTTGAAGGTGCGAGTTCTCTTGTGAGGCTTGAGTCTCAAACACCGATTTAGCGTGATCGATAAATTCATCATTGAACTTTTCGGGCGCATTTCCCCAACCTTGGCAAAGCCAGTATGACGCGAGACCATTACCAATCACTTGTGTAGCCAGTTTGTTTTGCAGTACCGCTTGTTCCCACCCTATGGTTAGGTTCCAATCATCAGTCACATCATGGTCATCGAAGATCATGTAAGTCGGGATGTGGGCGAGCAAGCGTTGAACCTGCGGCAAACCTTCGATGAAATCGTTAATGATTTCAGTTTCATCACGCCACTGTTGTTGCTCGAGTGGTGTGAGCTTTCGCCCCCCTTGCACAAAGTTGTTTTCAATCAAACGCTCGCGGTTAATGCATTGCCATAGGGTAGGTGACCAGACCAATAGGTACATTGCAACAAATTCAGACAAGGTCACTAGATGGTTTTCACAGTCGCTAGAACTGAAAATTGCCACTTTTCGGTTGGGAAACAGCTTATCTAGCAAAGAGTCTGATTGCTTGTGATGTGGCAGGTAATGGTGGCGTTGATACAGGTGATATTCACTTCCAAACAGAGATTGGCCGTCATGAATATGACCCACCTGAGCGTCTGTTGGTAAGCGTTCATCCGGCAATCCTAACAGTTGGATCACTTGGTAAATGGCATCTAGCGTTGGCCCTGCTACATGGTCAGCGTAAATTTGGTCGCCACTCATCATTAGTAGATTAGGGCGTTCTTGCGGAGGCTGTGTTTCAACTTTGCTGTCAGCGGCAACCAAGCTGTCTTTACTTGGGTGGTGTGGATTACGGCAAGAGCCATGAAGTATGTAGTTCGACTCTTCTGAGACAACAAACTCAACACGCTGGCGATCCTTGTAAGTAAGATGTGACGCTAACGCTTTAAGTCCGCCTTGGTTCGTCTCGATATCGTACTCGAGCGGCGTATTGGTTGGGAAATCTCCTTCAAGGTGGATAAGCGTTACCCAAGCTGACACACCAATTCTCAAGCTTTGCTGCTCAGCCAACTTTGACTGAAAAAAGGCACGATCTTGATCGCGATGGTAGAGCGAGATCCTGCCCACAAGTGGTTGACTGGTAACGATCCAGATTACAATTTCGTTCTTGGTCGTTTTACGCAGTATTGGACCAGCAATAAGCAAAGGGAGTGTTTTAGGTGTCGAATGCTTCACAGTGTTCCTAAAATCGAGGTGGTGGACGATTCTATAGTTATATTGAGTCTTTATCTGATTCGGGTGTTTCGAGTATTTCGATAACTTCCGAGCTAGAAAGTTCATGCGCCATCAAAAATAGAGCCAGCATCGCGTCGGCTTTTGTTTTTGTGTCTGAGGGAGCATCAAGTATTTGTTCGAGTTTTTCTCGGATCATGGTAACTTCGTGCTCCACAAAACCACGACCTTCTTCGTCTCCCTGTGTTTCTTCAGGAGCGTTATCAAATTGAAGAAAAAGAAGCTCACCATCGAGCGTAGTGTCGATAAGTCTTTCAGGTAACCAAGCCTCTCCCATAACGACGTCAGGATCTGCATCGTTCGGAAGCTGGTTTATAATGTTTTGTAATTCGGAAACTTTCACAATACTTTAAATTGACCATAGGATGATCGCCATTGTAACGATCAATGGCGATCAAACCTAAAGTTAGTTACTTAAAATTAAGTTAGTTAACCAAAATTGGTCAAGAAATACTTATTCGTTAGCAGAAATCGGATAAATAGAGAAAAAAACAGTAATGAAGAATAAATTAATAGCAACCATGATGAGCTCGGGCGCGCTACTTAGCTGTGGTAATGCGGTAGCGATTGAAGAGCAGGAGTGGGGTATTGCCGCGATGTATCGAACGGCGAGTATTCCCTACGACACGTCCGGTGGCGATCAAACGGTAAGCTCGTTTGTACCTATGCTGTTTTTTAAAAATGATTATGTCTTTATTGATGGTACAGAAATGGGGGCATACCTGCTCGAGTCAGAGGATGAAAAGTGGCAACTGAACGCCATTTCGCGTATGCGCTTTATCGACATTCCCGCATCTGAACAGAATGCGATTGAGGGAGATACCGCTGATTTTGGTGCGCAGCTTACCTATCAACTGGATGATCAATGGCGCTTAGAAACCGAACTGATGGCTGATGACTCTTACCGTTTTCATGGCAATTTTAGAGCCAAAGGGTACTACGAGGTTGGAGATTGGGAGTTCACACCTAGTGCGACACTTCGTTATAAGAGTGCAGACTTTAACACTGAATATTACGAAGTCGATGGAAAGTCTATAGGTGCTGGTGCCGATTTCAATGTGGGCATTGAAGCCAAATACCATGTTGTTTCCAACTTGTACCTGCTTGGTTCGACGAGTGTCACTCGTCTAGATGATAACGCCTACCAATCGTCGATTGTTGAAGATCGCTATCAAGGTGAATTTTACGTTGGTTTCGGTTTCTTCAATGACAAAGAGAAAGCGCCCAAACCACGATTAAGTAACCCTGCTTATTTGCGCGTGGCACACGGTTGGGCAACGCCATCAAACATCGGCGATATCATGAAGTTCAATCGCGAGAAAGATGAGTTCAATAACCAACTGACCTCATTCTTCTACGGTCATCCACTGACGGATGAGATATTTGGTTTCCCGTTAGATATTTATCTAACGCCCGGTATCGTTCACCACTGGAGCTCAGAGGTTCAATCAAGCAGTACGGAATATGTGGTTGCAATTAAGGCTTACTACACCTTCAACTGGCCGACTCAATGGCGTTTTGGTGTGGCAGAAGGTATGTCATACATCGATTCAATTACTTATATTGAAGCGACGGAAATGGAACGCAAAGGCTACACGGCAAGTCATCTATTGAACTACCTAGACTTCTCGTTTGATGTCAATGTAGGCGATCTGTTCGGCAAGAGTGATCTCAACAATCTGTGGTTTGGTTATTCACTGCATCACCGTTCGGCTATCTTCGAAAATGCGTCACAGTTTGGTCGCATCAAAGGTGGCAGTAACTATAACACCATCTATTTCCAGTATGAGTTTTAACTCCAACCCGATTTTACGACAAAAGCCTCATAGTGATGAGGCTTTTTAATTGCAATTTTTAGCGTCTACGCTCGATGTTCGCGCATACGTTGTTGGGTGCTCTTATGCCAATTCAGCCAGTTTGCTCTGCGCTTCTGAGATGCCTTTTGCTGCTGCGTCTTCACCCATGTTTAGTGCTTCTGCGTAAACAAATTCCACATCTGTAATGCCAACGAAGCCAAGTACTGTACGCAGGTAAGGTGTCATGCTGTCAGTTGCTGCGTCTTTATGGATGCCACCACGAGTCGTTACCACGATCGCTTTCTTACCTTCGATTAGACCTTTCACGCCGTTCTCTGTGTAAGTGAACGTCACGCCAGCACGAGCAATTAGGTCAATCCAGTTTTTCAGCTGAGTTGGGATAGTGAAGTTGTACATAGGTGCAGCAATCACTAGCGTATCTGCCGCTTTAATCTCTTCGATTAGCGTATCAGATAGGTCAACAATCGCTTGCTGATCTTGAGAAAGATCTTCCGTTGCGCGAAGCGCAGTGGCTACCGCAAAGTCCAACACTGGAAGTGGATTTGCAGCTAGGTCGCGAACCGTCAGTTTGTCTTGGTCTACATTCTTGATGAACTCTTCTACCAGTTTGGTTGATTGAGAGTAGTCGCCTAGGATGCTTGATTTTAGGGCTAATACACGAGACATAATGGTTTTCCTTGAATGAGTGCTTTCTTGTAATGTGATGCATTATAGAGGAACAAAGAAAGCTAAAAAGGCGATAGTTTCGCTTAAGTTGTTCGAAAAAATTGAATAACTCTAGAAGGGTACTATCCGTAAGGTGCTTTCCGTTATCTTGTTCTAGCCCTTGTGTGCTACAATTCGCAAAGTTTTATGTAATGAAAAGAATAGGACACGCTTTGACTTCGTCTCCGGAAAAAGCAGATAAGAATCAAGACGCCGCACGTTCGGACGCGGCAGACAAGAATTCTGCTTCTAAGGCTAAGGCCTCCCAAAATACACCTGCCTCTCTTCGTAAAGCGCTCAAAGAATGTATGATGCGCGATCGCTTCCGTCTGAGTAAGCGAATTGCAGGTGCTAGCCGAATTAAAAACGAGAAATCGAAACACGCCGTCTTTGACGAGATTGCACTAGATATTGCCCAATCGATGATGACGGCAACCCAGCGCGCTGCGCAAAAGCCAACCATCGAATACCCAGAAATCCTGCCAGTAAGCCAAAAGCGCGACGATATCGCTAAGGCAATTGAAGAGAACCAAGTGGTGATCGTGGCGGGTGAAACGGGTTCAGGTAAAACAACTCAACTTCCTAAGATCTGTTCTGAGCTTGGACGCGGTCGCTATGGCCTGATTGGTCATACTCAGCCACGTCGTCTAGCTGCGCGCTCGGTAGCGAACCGTATTGCAGAAGAGATGGAAACCCAACTGGGTGAGTTTGTGGGTTATAAGGTTCGATTTAACGATCAAATCTCGGACAACACTCAAATCAAACTGATGACCGATGGTATTCTACTGGCGGAGATTCAGCACGACCGCTATCTAAACCAGTACGACACCATCATTATCGATGAAGCGCACGAACGTAGCTTGAACATCGATTTCATCATGGGTTACTTGAAAGAGTTGTTGCCAAAGCGTCCTGATCTGAAAGTGATCATCACGTCGGCAACCATCGACCCTGAACGCTTCTCTAAGCATTTCAATAATGCACCAATCATTGAAGTATCAGGTCGTACGTACCCAGTAGAAACTCGCTACCGCCCTCTCGGTGGTGAAGACAGTGATTCTGACCGCGACCAAATGGAAGGTATCTTCGAAGCGGTTGATGAGCTATGTGATGAAGGCTTAGGTGACATCCTGATCTTCATGAACGGTGAGCGAGAGATTCGTGATACGGCAGATGCACTGAATAAACGTAACCTGCGTGATACTGAAATCGTGCCTCTGTATGCTCGTTTGTCAGCGGGTGAGCAAAACCGCATCTTCCAATCTCACACGGGGCGTCGAATTGTACTGGCAACCAACGTAGCGGAGACCTCGCTAACGGTTCCGGGTATCAAGTATGTAATCGACCCAGGTACTGCGCGTATCAGTCGCTACAGCTACCGTACGAAAGTGCAGCGCCTACCGATTGAGCCTATCTCTCAAGCGAGTGCTAACCAGCGTAAAGGTCGTTGTGGTCGTGTGGCTGAAGGTATCTGTATTCGTCTTTACTCCGAGGAAGATTTCGAATCACGTCCAGAGTTTACTGATCCAGAGATTCTGCGTACCAACCTAGCGTCGGTCATCCTACAGATGACGGCGCTTGGCCTAGGTGATATCCAAGCCTTCCCATTTGTAGAAGCGCCAGACAAACGCAACATCCAAGATGGTGTAAGACTGCTTGAAGAGTTGGGTGCGATTGCATCGGGTAAACCAAACAGCAAGAACAAGAACCAAGGTGACGATACTAAGAAGCTAACCGCTATTGGTCGTAAGCTATCTAAGCTGCCGATCGACCCGCGTTTAGCGCGTATGGTTATTGAAGCACCTAACAATCGCTGTCTACACGAAGTGATGGTTATCGCGTCTGCATTGTCGATTCAAGATCCGCGTGAGCGTCCGTCTGACAAACAGCAGTCGTCTGACGATAAGCACAAGCGTTTCTTCGATAAAGACTCAGATTTCATCACCTTTGTGAACCTGTGGGACTACATCAAGAAGCAGCAAAAAGCGCTGTCGAGCAACCAGTTCCGCAAACAGTGTAAGCAAGATTACCTGAACTACCTGCGTATTCGTGAGTGGCAAGATGTCTACTTCCAAATCCACCAAGCGATGCGTGAGTTAGATACCAAGCTTAACGATGAACCAGGTAGTTACGAAGGTATTCACCAGTCGCTACTTTCAGGCTTGCTATCGCACGTTGGTATGAAAGACCAAGAGAAGAACGAGTACCAAGGTGCGCGTAACGCTCGTTTCCATATCTTCCCGGCGTCTGGTCTGTTTAAGAAGCAGCCAAAGTGGATCATGTCCGCTGAGCTGGTGGAAACTTCAAAACTTTGGGGTCGCATCATCGCAAAGATTCAGCCAGAGTGGATTGAACCGTTAGCTAAGCACCTAATTAAGCGCAGCTACAGCGAACCACATTGGTCGAAGAAGCAAGCCGCGGTCATGGCTCACGAGAAAGTGATGCTTTACGGCATTCCAATCGTACCTAAGCGCCTTGTGAATTACGGTGCGATTGACCCGACCGTCAGTCGTGAACTGTTTGTACGCAGCGCACTGGTTGAAGGTGAGTGGGAAACCAAACACGCTTTCTTCAAACAGAACCGCAAGCTTCTGCAAGAAGTGGAAGAGCTAGAGCATAAATCGCGTCGTCGTGACATCTTGATTGATGACGATGAGCTGTTTGATTTCTACGACCAACGCGTTGGCGAAGAGGTGGTTTCTGGCCGTCACTTCGATACGTGGTGGAAGAAAACCAGCAAACAGACGCCTGAGCTACTGAACTTCGAGAAATCGATGCTGTTCCGTGGCGATGCGAGCCATGTTACCGATTTAGATTACCCGAACTTCTGGCACCAAAATGGTTTGAAGCTAAAACTGAGCTATCAATTTGAGCCGGGCGATGACAACGATGGTGTGACCGTTCACGTACCACTGCCGATTCTGAACCAAGTAGAGCAGAGTGGCTTTGACTGGCAGATTCCAGGGTTACGTCAAGAACTTGTCATTAGCCTTATCAAATCGCTACCTAAGACGTTACGGCGTAACTTTGTGCCTGCGCCAAACTATGCAGATGCATTCCTTGCGCGAGTAACTCCACTTGAAGCGCCGCTGCTCGATTCTCTTGAGAAAGAGCTGCGTCGCATGACAGGTGTTGAAGTAGTGCGTGATGATTGGAAACTTGACCAGATCCCAGAGCACTTGAAAGTAACGTTCCGCGCGGTAGACCACCGTCGCCGCAAGCTGAAAGAGCACAAAGAACTGCACGAGCTGAAAGAGAGCTTGAAAGACAAGGTTCAAGAGACACTATCGAAAGTGGCTGATGACGACATCGAGCAGCAGAACCTTCACACGTGGAGCTTTGGCGAACTGCCTAAGGTGTACCAACAGAAACGTGGCGGTTACGACGTAAAAGCCTTCCCAGCGTTAGTGGATACCAAAGACAGCGTAGAGATCAAACTGTTCGAAACTGAGCAAGAGCAGATCTCAGCAATGAAAGCGGGTCAGCGTCGTCTGATCTTACTTAACGTACCATCGCCAATTAAGTACCTACACTCGAACCTGCCAAACAAATCTAAGCTAGGTCTGTACTTTAACCCTTACGGTAAAGTCCTTGATTTGATTGATGATTGTATCGCTTGTGGTATCGATAAGCTTATCGAAGAGAAGGGCGGTTTGGTTTGGGAACCAGAGCAGTTTGAAGCACTGAAAGAACACGTTCGCGCAGAGCTTGGTGACACGGTTGTAGAGATCGCTCAGCAAGTTGAAACCATTCTGACCACGGCTTTCAACATCAACAAAAAGCTGAAAGGGCGTGTTGATCTATCGATGGCATTTGCCTTGTCGGATATCAAAGCGCAGATAGAAGGGTTAATATTCAAGGGCTTTGCGACTGAGTGTGGTTGGAAGCGTTTGCCGGACATCCTACGTTACATGCGTGCGATTGAGCGTCGTATGGAAAAACTGCCGATTGACCCGAACAAAGATCGCTTACACATGATTAAAGTCGAATCAGTAATGAACGACTACAAAGAGTTACTGAATAAGGTACCAAAAGGGATCGCGGTTCCAGAAAATGTCAAAGAGGTGCGTTGGATGATAGAAGAGCTTCGTGTAAGCTTCTTCGCACAGCAACTTGGCACGCCGTACCCAGTATCGGATAAGCGTGTTAAAAACGCTATCGATGCTTGTTAAGGATAGAGCGAGATAACGAGCAAGGTTTAGGTATGAATCTTGCTTATTTTCTTGTTAATTGGATAGTAATTACAAAAAGACGTTTTAGTGGCAATCATTTACCACTTAAGCGTCGCTAGGACGAGAAGGTCAAGTATGAAAAAAACGTTATTAGCGCTAGCTCTGCTAGGTGCATCTTCAACAGCGATGGCTGATTCATGGTTATACGGTGGCGTAATGGGTGGCCAAAACTCACTAGGCAACGAGAAAGAAACGGCAGTTGGTATCCACGTAGGTACTGGTATTCTACCTATCATCGGTGTAGAAGCGGGTTACTGGGATCTAGGTTCTTTCGATAGCGTTAAGTACGGTAACCGTACCGTTCAGAACATGGATGCAAGCACGGCATACCTAGCTATTAAACCAAGCATCGACTTCGGCCCTCTACACGTTTACGCGAAAGGCGGTCTGCACTCTTACGAGCTGAAGGGCGATTCTTTCAAGCAAGACGATGTTGATATCATGTACGGTGTTGGTGCAGAGTACTTCATCTTTGGCCCACTATCTGTTGGTGCAAGCTACCAGAACTTCAAGATGAAAGACGATGACTCAGGTGTATTCACGCTAAACGCGACAATCCACCTACTGTAAGATTTTTCTATAGCAGTGAGTCGTCATTTTGGCGCTTTCGATTAGAACAGCACCAAAAACAACGAATTAATAAAAACGCCAGCGTAATTGCTGGCGTTTTTGTATTTGGGCTTTTAGTAGCGAGTTTATTGCGAACAGCTAAGTTTATTGTAAGGAGCTAGCTCTATTACAACTAACTAGTCTAGCGAGACTTTTTACTGTCTAGAATCTGTTGGATTCTCGGGTTCAGAGCCTTACCGTGCTTCTCTTCGTACTCTTCACGTTTCAAGTCGTTGAGGTTCTTCACTGAGTTAGCAGCCAGTAAATGTTGTGGCAGTTCAGTATGAAGCATGCCTTTCTCATCAAGTCTTTTCGCTTCCAAGTAGTACTTCTTAAACAAGGCATCAAGCTTGTTCTCAGCCGTGCGTTTCAAGTCGTATAGCTTGTTCTGAATCAGCCATTTTTCAATTGGGTTGATAGCAGAGCGCGACAATACACGAATGCGGCTATCCAATAGCTCTTCTTCTGTCAGTGAATCTTTTAAGATCCACAACTCACCCATTTGAGGAGGCCAGCTGTTACCCAGTTGAATACGCTCATGGCAGTGCATCAGTACGCGATTCAACCCGTCTGAGTCGATGGTATTAGCGAACTCGATGAACTTGCCGCTTGGCTCACTGCCGTATTGATACTCCCACTGCGTTTCATACACACTTAGGAAAGAACCAAAGACATGGATGCACCAGTCAGACAGCTCCAGATCAGCCGGATCTTGGTCAACAACGGGTACTTGTTGATTAGATCCTGTATTTGACTCAACAACAGGTGCCGAGGGCGAAGCAGCGGCCGGCAGAACTTCTGGAGTAACAGCAGGCTCAGGATCAGAAAGTTGGTTTTTTGCCTTTCTGGATGAGTTGCTGCCTGAAGCGCTCAGATGGGCTAAGCTTTTGTCGATACCCATTTCCTTGAGTTTGTCCTGAAGTTCCTGAATATTGAGCGGTTTTCGGTTGTTGTCTTTCATTTTGCTTCTCGTTAACTAGCCAGTACTGCAACTTAGATTCAATTCGAGATATTGGCATTAATTCATTGGCTTTGGCTTTGTACCAAAGGACAAACTTCTTCCATATTAGATTATGGTCACCGGACAATCCGGAAAACTTAAATGCACGTTCAGCCCAAGATGGAATGTTCTCTTCGTCCAGATCGTGAGTCGAAATTGTGTTGCCGTTCATTCCCCCCCGGCTTTGTGGGCGAGGGGAGGTCGACATCACTTGCATTTGCGCTGGAGCAGGCTGATATTTCGGTGCAGGTGCAGGTGCAGGTGCAGGTGCAGGTGAATAAACTGGAATGGAGTTGACCGGTTGTGTTGGTTGCTCTTGTTCCAGCAGCATCTTAAACACGTGAATTTCTTGATTGTCTCTGCGCTCGACTTTCACTTTATCTAGCCAACCATTGTCGACTAGGGCTTTCAAGCAGTCCGCTAATCCAAAAACAGATAGGGCCGTCAGCGCAGAAGCTCTGTTAAGTTCAATCGTTGCGTAGCCTTCATCATCGGCATTGTCTGCGAGTAAAAGCATCACCAACTTTTCAGCTGGGCTGCTGGTATTAATTTTCCAAGTAAGATAGGTAAATTTGGCGCTCAAAATGATGCTCTTGATAAAGTACAACTCATGTCCCCATTGTAAGCCACACTCAACGGAATTTATAGCAACTTCACCTAAATCAATGTCAGCTAAACAAATATTAACCATCGTTCAGTATTGAAAGTCGCGCCTCAGTTTTAAAGCGACACATTTTAGTTTCATAAACGTTTGAGAATGAAGTGTTTGTCGTATCTGACATTTGAAAATGTATGAGCTTGGTTGAGTAATTACCAGAAATGATTCATCAGTCGAATAATATTATAAAATCAACTTGATCTGATCAATGTTTGCGCTATTATGACGATAAGTCAAAAATGACGAAGCGTCACAAAATGGCAGCGTACATGATTATGGGATTCATGTTATTATATTGAGTAGGAGTATTGTTTAATACAGACAAGGTTTAAAACAGACCATGCCATTATATAGGCTGAGTTAAGGTACGGACTAAACATGAAGTTTGGCTTAGGTTGCAAAGATGAAATAAAAGGAATGCTAGGGTGTGTCTCGGGCATGACTAAAAAACAACAAGCGATCGCAGAACGCGAGGTAGAGCTTATGTTGTTGGCAAGAGATATCGTTCGAGAGCAGGGTTTTGGTAACTTAACTATGGATAAGCTGACCGCTGCAAGCTCTTACTCAAAAGGGACGATATACAACCATTTTTGTAGCAAAGAAGACGTTGTTTTAGCCCTGTGTATTCATTCACTTAAAACAGAGGCGATGTTGTTTGCGCGCTCTGCGGAGTTTGAAGGCACAAGCCGTGAAAAAGTAATGGCACTGCACGTTGCATACCGAATTTATGCACGTATGGAACCGGTACTTTCAACCTGTGCAATTATGGCCAAGAGCCCTTGGATACTAGAGAAGGCTTCGCCAACAAGAGTACAAGAGCTTAATCAACTCGAAGAGATGGTGATTCAGCATGCGGATGATTTGGTTAATCGTGCGGTTGAGGCTGGAGATTTGAAATTCTCTTCTGGGATTGGGTCTGATGCGATTGTCTTTGCTAACTGGTCTATCGCTTTTGGTTCAAACGCCTTGAATCAAAATGCATCTAACAGTCACTGTATTAAACGAATCCAAGACCCATACTCTGTGCTTCACAACGCTAATATGCTTTTAGATGGCTTGAACTGGCAGCCGCTCTCTTCGGAATGGGATTATAAAAAGACCTGGCGCCGAGTAGAGCAAGAGTTGTTCAGTGAAGAAGTTGCTTATCTAGAATCTGTTGGTCGTTAAGTTTAGGTAGCCCATTGCGCAAGTTAATGGGTTATTTTAGCGCCATTAGTGACGAATCGTCAAAAAGATGAATTGATTTAGGTTGTATCGAGTCAGTTCTTAATTTTGACCTCATTTTGTATGTTTGCCAGCGAATTGCTGGTTTTTAAATGTACATTTATGACGAATCGTCACATATGGAGACTGTGATGGAACCCCAAAATCAACCATCAGAAACACAGAGCGCTTGGTATACGTTACCCACCCAACACTCGTTTATAACCTTATTCGTAATGTTAGCGGTGATCGCCGTTGCTACGTTCGGCGCCAAAAACCTCTATTTTAGAGGTGATTACAATATCTTCTTTGAAGGAACCAACAAACAGTTGATGGCGTTTGACGAGATTCAAACCACCTTCGCTAAAACAGACAACCTTTCCATTGTGATCGCCCCAGACGATGGCAATGTTTTCACGCCAGAGACTTTGACTCTGATCCAGAGCCTTACCGTCGATTCATGGCAAATTCCATACTCTAGCCGTGTTGACTCCATCGCTAACTATCAACATACCGAAGCACTCGAAGATGACCTCTTGGTAGAAGATCTCTTGTATGAAGAGTACGAACATACCCCTGAGCGTATTGCAAAAGTAAAACAGATCGCGTTAAACGAACCACTACTTAAGAATGCATTGGTGTCTGAGTCTGGTGATGTGACGATTGTTAACGTGACGGTGCAATTACCAGAAGTGGACAAAACCGCGGAAGTTCAAGAGGTCATCACAGCCATTAACGCTATGATTGGCAAATACCAAGCTGACTACCCAAATGTAGATTTCTACAAAGCGGGCATCATAGCCATGAATGACGCTTTTATGACTTCAGCTCAAGAGGATAGCTCAACGCTAGTGCCTTTAATGCTGTTAGTGGTGTTGGTATTTCTCACCTTGATGCTGCGCTCCTTCTTTAGCGTTGTAGCAACCCTTGTGGTGATTATCTCTTCTATCCTAGCAACAATGGGTTTATCTGGTTGGGCAGGCATGTTTTTAAGCACTGCAACCGTGAATGTACCTACATTGGTGTTAACCCTAGCGGTCGCTGACTGTGTTCACGTGATTGTGACCATGCGCCAAGCCATGCAGCGCGGAATGACCAAAGCCGAAGCAATTCAATACAGCATCAAGCTTAACTTCATCCCGATTCTAATCACGTCAGTGACCACGGCGATTGGTTTCTTGATGATGAACATGTCGGACTCTCCCGTGCTGCGCGACTTCGGTAACTTGTCTGCACTGGGTGTGATGATCGCATGTTTACTATCAGTCTCTCTGCTGCCTGCACTGCTTAACCTGTTGCCTGTGAAGCGCCTTGCGCCATCCACTACTGAGTCTGAAAAAGTAACCTTTATGGACAAGTTGGGTGATTTTGTAGTGAACAATCGCAAAACCTTATTGCCTGGTTCTGCGCTAGTGATCGTGATTGCTGCGGCCTTGATTCCACTTAATAAAGTCAACGACGAATCGGTGAAGTACTTTGATACCTCAAACGAGTTTCGCCAAGCCGCTGACTTTATGGAGCAGACGATCAGTGGCATGACCAACCTGAGTATCGCGATAAAAACCAACGAGTCTCAAGGCATTGCTGATCCTGTGTTCTTGCAAGCGATAGGCGACTTTACTGAGTGGTTACGCGTTCAACCAGAAACCGACCATGTCGCGACACTGTCAGATGTTTATAAGCGTTTGAATAAAAACATGCATAGCGATGATCCTAGCTATTATCAATTGCCGCTCGATCGTGAACTCGCGGCGCAATATCTGCTGCTGTACGAGATGTCTCTGCCTTACGGATTGGACTTGAACAACCAGATCAACGTCGATAAGTCCTCAATCAAAATGGTACTCACCGTCGATAACCTTGGCAGTGTGGAGCTAGTGGAACTTGAAGAGCGCATCTACGCATGGTTCGCAGCCAATGCGCCTCAATATGAAGTGGTCGCATCCAGCCCATCACTGATGTTCGCTCACATCGGTGAAACTAACATGGCGAGTATGCTCTCTACCTTGCCAATCACGCTCGTGCTTATCTCTGCGCTGATGATCTTCGCTCTGCGTTCCGTTCGCTTGGGTGTAATTAGCCTAGTACCAAACATTGCACCAGCGATCATTGGCTTCGGTTTGTGGGCGCTTATCTCGGGCGAAATCAACCTTGGATTATCGGTCGTTGTCACGCTTACCTTAGGTATAGTGGTGGATGATGCAGTCCACTTCCTAAGTAAGTACCAGCGTGCACGTAAAGAGGGTCAGTCAGCTGAACAGGCGGTACGTTACGCCTTCCACACAGTAGGCCGCGCATTGTGGATCACCACAGTGGTACTTGTGGCTGGCTTTAGTGTACTCGCGCTATCTGGTTTCAGACTCAACGCTGACATGGGCTTGCTGAGTGCAATTGTTATCTTCATCGCACTGGTTGTGGATTTCATTTTGCTACCAATCTTGCTGATGATTTTCGACAAAGAGAACCACTACGTGAGCGACGCAAAAAAGCAAACGCCAGAGACACGAACCACCTCAGCGAATCAAACACAGCCCAACCTAGCTGCTCAACTATCCACTTCGACCAAATAAGGAAATGTCAGCCTGCGGATGTGGGCTGACCAAGGAGATCATGATGAAAAACACCAAATACTCGATCAAAAAGAAAACAATGTTGACGTCAATCATAACAGTAGGGGCGCTGACCATAGGTACATTTGCGACTCTACCTGCGTTGGCTGATCCTGCAAAAGGGCTAGAAATCGCGGAAAAACGCAAAAACCTAGACACTGGTTGGGGGGATTCAGTGGCAACGATGGAGATGCTGCTTAAAAACAAACAAGGGGAGAGCAGCACCCGCTTAATGCGATTGAAATCATTAGAGGTGGAAAACGATGGCGACAAAGGCTTGACCATTTTTGATGAGCCGCGCGATGTAAAAGGCACCGCTTTCCTTAACCATTCGCACATCACCGAGCCAGACGACCAATGGTTGTATCTTCCTGCTCTGAAACGTGTGAAACGCATCTCTTCACGTAACAAGTCGGGTCCATTCATGGGCAGCGAGTTTGCTTACGAAGACTTGAGTTCATTCGAGCTAGAAAAGTACACCTTTAACTACGTGGAAGATGCCAAACTCGATGGATTAGATACCTTTGTATTGGAGCAAGTGCCAACCGATAAAAACTCCGGCTACACCAAACAGAAAGTGTGGCTCGACCAAGAGCACTATCGCCCAATGAAAGTCGAATTTTACGACCGTAAAGGTGCACTGCTAAAAACCTTGTCATTCCAAGATTACAAACAGTACCTGAACCAGTATTGGCGTGCTCATACTATGGCGATGCAGAACCACCAAACGGGTAAAAGTACTGTTCTTACCACAACGGATTTGGTGTTCCAGAACGGGTTAGAAGATCGTGACTTCCAAAAGAACACCCTTAAGCGAGCGAAGTAGGGCATTGATATGAAAAGGAATATGTTACTCGGCTCGCAGTTAGCGGTGACCATCGCTGCAACACTCGGTTTAATGAGTGTCTCTGCAATGTGTCATTCGGTAGAGTTAGCAGGACAAGTCAATGTAGAGCATCGTCAGTTTTTCAGTGAGGGCTTACAGGGGCAAAGCAAAGAGCAAACCTCATTAGTGCTACAACCTGAACTCTATTGGGAGCAAGAAGAGGGCAACGGCAGCTTTACCTTTATCCCGTTTTATCGCTTCGATAGCCAAGACGACGAACGAACACACGGTGATGTTCGTGAGGCGCTTTATCTCACTTATTGGGATGACTATGAACTGCGTGCCGGTGTTGGCAAAGTGTTTTGGGGCGTGACGGAATCGGCGCACTTAGTCGATGTGGTTAACCAAACCGACGCCATTGAATCGGTCGATGGCGAAGCCAAACTTGGTCAACCTATGGTGCACTTCACCTCTGTCAAAGAGTGGGGTACGGTGAATGCCATGCTCCTGCCATATTTCAGAGAGCGCACCTTTGCGGGAGAAGATGGAAGGCTACGTCCAACCATTCCTGTTTCTGACGATGCCCTGTATGAATCCTCGAGAGAAGAAAAGCACGTCGATGTCGCGCTGCGCTATAGCCAAATGTACGGTGATTGGGACGTTGGCTTGAGCTACTTAGCGGGCACCAACCGCGACCCATATTTTCGCTTTGAAGGGAACAAGCTCAAACCTTACTACGCGCAAATGCAGCATGTCGGGTTAGATGTTCAAGGCATTGTTGGCGACTGGCTACTCAAGCTAGAAAGTGTTTATCGCGACAGTTTCGATAATCATACAGGGCTAGTGACAGGCTTTGAATACACTTGGGTCGGGGCGTTGGATTCGTATTGGGACATTGGCTTTCTGGCAGAATATCTGTATGACAGCCGAGGCAACAATGCGCAAAACGTAGGGCAAAACGATCTGTTTGTTGGGACACGATTTGCACTCAACGATGAAGATGGTACTGAAGTTCTGGTCGGCATGACACAAGACTTAGACAACAGTGATGTTTACAGCGCCCGTCTAGAAGCCTCAGCGCGAATCAATAACCATTTCAAATGGCGATTGAATGGCTGGTTGTTCGAGAACGCAACGCCGGAAGATTTGCTCTTCTTCGCGAGAAAGGATGACTTTGTCGAAGTGGCAATCGAATATTATTTCTAGAAACTGACATCAAAAATAGACACTTAAGCCTTTTGGTTATTAAACAAATTAATCACTTAAACAGTTAAGCTGTGAAACAGTTAAACAATGGGCTCTGACATAGGGCCCATTTTTGTATTTAGAAGTGTCATCTACTGTTCATCAAGCCTGATTAGCATCAAGTTGTACAGCATAGCTATGTTTGAAAACGACAACTTTTGCCTGTTTCTGGGGAAGGCTCAGCGGTATTTGGTTTCAATGACATTAAAGAAGGCTAAATTTGTCGTGTTTTTAGTCAATAACTTGTTCTTTTGGCAATTCAATTTGGCATTAGTAGCTGGTTTGATTACTATGTGTAGCTATCGAAAAAACTAATCATCCGATACGGACACTACCAGAAGGTAGATGAGGAAACGATGCAACATCTAGAAGAGATCATTGCTAATGCAACGACAGCGATTGAAAGCGCTGATTCGTTAGTCGCACTTGATGAAGTGCGAGTTCAGTATTTAGGTAAGAAAGGTGAACTAACTTCACAGCTTCAAAGCCTAGGTAAACTACCACCTGAAGAGCGTCGCACTGCTGGTCAAGAGATCAACAAAGCGAAAGGTGCTGTTCAACAAGCGATCGCTGCTCGCAAAGACGCACTACAACGTGCAGAGCTAGAAGCGAAACTGGCTGAAGAGACAATCGATGTGAGCCTACCAGGTCGTCGCATTGAGAACGGTGGTCTACACCCAGTAACACGCACAGTTGAGCGTATTGAACAGTTCTTTGGTGAGCTAGGCTTTAACACTGAGTCTGGTCCTGAGATTGAAGATGCATTCCACAACTTTGATGCACTAAACATCGCAGAAGATCACCCAGCTCGTACTGACCACGATACCTTCTTCTTTAACCCAGACCTAATGCTACGTACGCACACGTCTGGTGTTCAAATCCGTACAATGGAAAACGGCAAGCCTCCTTTCCGTTTCATCGCTCCGGGCCGTGTTTACCGTAACGACTACGACCAAACTCACACGCCAATGTTCCACCAAGTGGAAGGTATGCTGGTCGATGAGAACGTAAACTTCGCTCAACTGAAAGGTATTCTGAACGACTTCCTATGTAACTTCTTTGAAGAAGAAGTAGAAGTGCGTTTCCGTCCTTCATTCTTCCCATTCACAGAGCCTTCAGCAGAAGTTGATGTGAAACGTAAAGATGGCAAATGGCTAGAAGTTCTAGGTTGTGGCATGGTTCACCCTAACGTACTTCGCTCTGTAGGCATCGACCCTGAGAAATACTCTGGTTTCGCATTCGGTATGGGTGTTGAGCGTCTAACAATGCTTCGTTACGGCGTAAATGACCTTCGTGCGTTCTTCGAGAACGACCTTCGTTTCCTAAAACAATTCAAGTAATCCGGGGCAGTCAAAACTATGAAATTCAGTGAATCTTGGCTACGCGAGTGGGTCAAACCTGCAATTAACAGCGAAGAGCTAGCTCACCAAATCACTATGGCTGGTTTGGAAGTTGACGATGTAGAACCTGTTGCTGGTGAATTCACCGGCGTTAAAGTAGGTAAAGTGGTTGAGTGCGGTCAGCACCCAGACGCAGACAAACTACAAGTTACAAAAATTGATATCGGTGAAGAAGAGCTGTTAGACATCGTATGTGGTGCATCTAACTGTCGTCTTGGCTTAACTGTAGCAGTAGCGACAGTTGGCGCAGTACTTCCTGGTAACTTCAAAATCAAGAAAGCAAAACTACGTGGTGTTCCATCGCACGGCATGCTTTGTTCTTTCTCTGAGCTAGGTATCGACGTAGAGTCGGACGGCATCCTTGAGCTACCAGAAGGTACAACTCTAGGTATGGACGTTCGTGAACTTCTAGACCTAGAAGACGTAGCGATCGACGTAGACCTAACAGCAAACCGCGCAGACTGTTTCAGCATCCGTGGTCTTGCTCGTGAAGTTGGTGTACTAAACCGCGCAGACGTTACAGAGCCAGCAGTTGAAGCTGTTGCAACAAGCATTGAAGACACAGTATCTGTTGAAATCAAAGCAAAGGATGCTTGTCCACGTTACCTTGGCCGTGTGGTTAAGAACGTAAACGTGAAAGCGGAAACGCCAATCTGGATGCAAGAAAAACTGCGTCGTTGTGGTATCCGTTCAATCGACCCAGTTGTAGACATCACAAACTACGTGATGTTAGAGCAAGGCCAGCCAATGCACGCATTTGATCTCGCTAAGATCGAAGGTGGCATCGTGGTTCGTCTAGCAGAGCAGGGCGAAAAACTAACACTTCTAGATGGCAACGAAGCTGAACTAAACAGCAACACGCTTGTTATCGCTGACCACAACAAAGCACTAGCAATCGCTGGTATCTTTGGTGGTGAAGAGTCTGGTGTAACAACTGAAACTACAGACGTTCTTCTAGAAGCAGCATTCTTCGCACCGGATCACATCCGTGGTCGCGCACGTGCTTACGGCCTACACACTGATTCTTCTCTACGTTTCGAGCGTGGTGTTGATTCAACACTTCAGCTAGCTGCTATGGAGCGTGCAACACAGCTTCTAGTAGAAATCTGTGGTGGTGAAGTTGCGCCAGTAAACGGCAGCGAATCTGAAGCTGATCTACCAAAAGCAAACGTAGTATCTCTACGTCGCGCTAAGCTAGACAGCCTACTAGGTCACGAAATCCCATCTGAAGACGTGGTAGAAATCCTAACTCGTCTAGGTTGTGAAGTAGAAACAACTGAAGCTGGTTGGATGGCGACGTCTCCATCTTGGCGTTTCGATATCGCAATCGAGCAAGACCTAATTGAAGAAGTAGGTCGTATCTACGGTTACGATAACATTCCAAACCAAGCGCCTAAAGCGGCACTTAAGATGAACGATCACAAAGAAGCTGACCAACCGCTTAAGCGCGTTCGTGATCTTCTAGTTGACCGTGGCTACCACGAAGCAATCACTTACAGCTTCGTTGAGCCAGAGCAGCAAAAACTGATCGTTCCTGATGTTGAGCCGCTAATCCTGCCATTCCCAATCTCTGCGGACATGTCAGCAATGCGTCTTGGCCTAATCCAAGGTCTTCTAAACACGGTTGTTCACAACCAGAAGCGTCAACAACCACGCGTTCGTCTATTCGAATCTGGCCTACGTTTCATCCCAGAAGCATCAGCTGAAAACGGCATGCGTCAAGAAGTGATGCTAGCAGGCGTTATCTCTGGTACTCGCGGTGAAGAGCACTGGGACGTTGCAACAAACACTGTTGACTTCTTCGACCTGAAAGGCGACCTAGAAGCAGTTCTAGAGCTAACAGCGAACGAGAAAGCTTACAGCTTCAAAGCCGCTAAGCACCCAGCACTTCACCCAGGTCAAACTGCGGCTATCGTAGTAGACGGTAAAGAAGTGGGTATCATTGGTACTGTTCACCCAGAACTTGAGCGCAAGTTTGGTCTTAACGGCCGTACTATCGTATTCGAAATCGAATGGGCAGCGATCAACACTCGCGTGCTTCCAGAAGCAGTAGCAGTATCTAAGTTCCCTGCAAACCGTCGTGATATCGCGGTTGTTGTTGACGAAGCAGTAGCTTCTGGCGACATCGTAGAAGCGTGTATCGCAGCTGGTGGCGAATTCCTAACAGACGCTAAACTGTTCGACGTTTACGTAGGTAAGGGCGTAGAAGAAGGCAAGAAGAGCCTAGCTATCGCACTGACTCTACAGTCTGTAGAGCGCACACTAGAAGATGCAGACATCGCTGGTTCAGTAGATGCTATCGTAGCTTCAATCTCAGAGAAATTCGGCGCAGCACTTCGCGACTAATCTCTTCTGATGGATAGAAAAACCAAAGGCCTCGCATTGCGAGGCCTTTTTGTTCTTAGAACAAAATATTTGATTTTTAAGCATGTAGAAGAGATGTTGCTTAAGTCTTCACATTTACGGTAAGTACCAATCGACCATGTCCTGAATATATTGAGGTGCATCATTTATCGTTGGCTTAAAGATAATATCTTCTTCATTAATCAATTGTATGTACGGTGATAAATCGGCGACGTCTTCAGGAGCAAAACCGTATCGCATAAGCATAGTGTGAACTACATCATTTGTACCATACCTTAATAGCTCAATAATCTTATCTGCCCTGTAATCTAGAGTGTTTTCTCTATAAACCTTAAATGCGGTTATAAATGTTTCGGTTAATGAGAATGAAATAACCTGATCAACATAATCATATGTGTCGAACACAATAGCATCGTAGCTAACATCTTTTGCTTTTGTTCCTTTCTCAAATAAAGAAAATGTGTTTATTAGAGTACTTTTTGGTAGCTTTTCCGCTGGTTGAGAAAACTTAGCGAAGCCACTCCTTCCTTCTTCTTTGTTCGATACCATCGCGAACCTAAGACCAACGATTTCTCTAAATGTTCTCCCTTGAATGATTTGTAGGAAAATAGAAATTGCTTGAGAGAATACTGCATTCTCTCCGTCATAGAGTACGCGGCCAAGCGATGATTCGAATAAAAACTGGAAGTAAGCTTTTATCCTCTCTCTATTTTGAGCGTTTTTCTTTCCTCTCAATACGTCTTTAAATTCTTTTTGACCGTACAACAAGTCTAATATCGCTTGGCAATATTTTAAATTTTCGTTTGTGCTTAAACGCTCGATTTTAGTTGGTGGGGCTTGCAGGACATCATCGAATGTATTGTTTTTGATTGAATCGATGAGCTCCGCTAAGTCTGGATCCCACTCCTCTCCGGATGTATCGATTAACGACTCTTTTTTTAGAACAAATTTTTCATTAACTCTTGCGGTTAGAAGTTGTGGGTTTTTTGTGAAGACATAACCATAATCAAATTTTCTATCACTTGATAGCCTGCCTGCTCGACCTATCAGGTTCTTAAAAGCTAGTGCTCGCTCTTGCTCACTTTCACCCATTATTCTCATGTTATCTAACCAGACGATATCAAACGGCATATTTACACCTTGAGCTAGTGTGCTGGTCGCAAAACAAAGCTTTGCGAAGCCTTTCCGAATCAACTCTTCGACAAGAAACCTTACTTCTAAGGGAACGGAGCCGTGGTGTATCACTACACCTTTTCGAAGTAAATTAACCATGTCTGATTTGTGCTCATTAGCATTTGCGCCTAACAGATGTTCAATGGTGTCTATTAAACTTAGTGCTTCTTCCGATGTAACGTCATCAAAAGATTCAATATATTTGTTGTAATTTTCTAGGTACTTCCCGTTGTAAATTGATGATTTTGATACATAAATCAAAATCGTGTTATGACCATTGAAAGCAAAGTCGACAAATTTTTTTTCGTATGGGATACAGTTTTTTATTTGATGGCCCTTATCGACAAACGGAGAAAAGTAATAGTACTTCTTGTTACTCGGGTGTTGGTAAATACAAATTTTTCCAACCGTTCCGTGTGTATAAGAACGTGAGTATCCCTGATCGGCAGGGAAGTCATGTTTTGTTAACTGAGCTTCTGGATTTTCAACAAATGGATGGGCAAATATTATCTTTGCGGTAGGGTATTTCTTTTTGACTCGTCTCACTAATACATCGAAAATGACACCGCGCTCTTTTTCTTCTGACACTTGCGCCTCGTCAAAAAAGAATACACTGATATTAAGATTGGAATTTGTATTAAATAGTTCTCTGGCTCTTTCTGGAGTTAGTATGAAGATTCTGCGAAGATCTCGTGAGTTAAATACTGTATCGACAAAAGCAGATATCATTACTCTTTTATCACCAGCAAACTTTTGTTTCATGGTGTTTATATATTCAGCTATCAGGGCTCGAGATGGTACGACTATGACGGCATCACCAGAACTTTCAGCTATGAAATCTCTAATTGAATAAGACTTTCCTGCGCTCGTAGGTGCAGAGATAGAAATGATCTGATTATCATTTACAGCTCTTCTTACACTAGCTTGTACCGGCGCTGGCGGATCCCCTCATAATTCTCCCAACCCACAAGTATGCGTTAGGCGCTGATATTCCACCATTGCCCATTGATATTGGGACTCTTGTATTCGGTATCTTCTATGACAACGAACTTCCTTACCAAGCCTTGGAATGGAGAGTACCCGACGATGCTTGATGGTGTTGGCTTGAAAGTCATAATGCCATTTCGCTTGCATGGCGATTAAGCCATTCCACCACATGATGATTTCGGCCATCAATGCCATAAGCAATAAGATATCAATGCGCTTGGTGCAACGTGTTCGATTATGGCGGAGCGCCAATCCGTAGGCTGGGCTTTTTAGATCTCGGAATGACTCTTCAATTTGCATTCTTTTGGCGTATAAACGGGTTACTTTAATGCCGTTAAGCACATGGTTGGGGATATTAGTGACCAGAAGCCAGGGCTCTTTTGTTCCTTTATGGAACACTTTTCCTGCCGAGTGTTTTTGGCACGTTCGGCTGTGCCGATGGGCCTTTCTGCCTTTGGGATGACTCTTATATAAGTAAGCAAAGCACTTAAGCGGTGAGCGTTTAGCCAGTTGGCTTTCCCCTAAAAACTGCGGCTTATCTGTTGCTTGAGGGTAAAACGTTTTATTCCATTGCCATGAGTCTTCGCCACACTTAATCGAGACTTCACCACGTACACGTCCAACCCAGAACCAACCTTTGTTGGTGACTTGTCGAAACCAAGTATTTCTAAAGCCTGCGTCGGAAACAATGATAGGTGTGCAACCTTCTGGGAGTAAAGACTGCAGCTTATCGAGAAAGTGTTGGTGGCTATTGGGTGAGTTATAGTTTTTGTACTCAAATGCCTGCTCATAAAGCGTGACGGCACGACCTTTAACAGACACTGAAGCGCGTAATGTCATATAGCGCAGTTGCTCTCGAACATCCGACCAATCAACCAGAACCACGGGAAAAGGATTGGCACGGGTAATGAAGGAGGCATGCCATTTATATATGGACTCTTTTTCACGGTGTAGATTGCTATTACCAAGTAATCGGTCGATACGTTTGATAGCATGTTTCACTGTGGTATCAGTGTCGAGAGCTCTTCCAATTTTGGTGAGTGTTAGTTCAGAGCCATCAAGAACCGTTTTGGTTGCAAGTATCAGAGAACTAAGTCGTTTTTTGTGAATTTCGGGGCATTGATTCTCAATCGTTTGCTGTAGAATTTGAATGTCGCGCATCGTTAGGGCTCCCTATTAAATCCATTTGTTCAGGTGTGTTTTTGGCGAAATTCATTAGATCAGAATGAGCGATGTGCGTCTACTCATTGTTTTATATAGAAATTATGAGGGGATTCGTAAGGTACCGGCGTTAAATACTCCCCATAATCTTGATGATGCTGTTTGCCTACTCCGCTCAGGACAAATGAATAAAAGTTTGTCGGTTCCGGTACTTTGTAGAATAAACCAAGAGTCGAAATGATCTTTTCTTCAAACTCACTAAACAAGTCTTCATGAAACACCTTGTAATAACTCAAATGTTCAAGTATTTCGGAACTTTCAGGACCAATTTCGTGTAGGTGATCTAATAATGCCTGCAAGCCTACTCGAGGGTCTGAAGTTTCAATAATATTTTTTATATTCAATGGGTGACCCCGACTAAATAAACGGATTTTATTTTCTCAGAGGAGAGTGATTGTGTAGCTGAATCAATAGCATTTTTGAGAACCAGCAGAGGGTTATCAGCATTTATTGAAAAGGAAGCGACTACACCGTAGTTGTCATCATCTAGATTATGTATAGCATTGGCAGAAACGAGATCACGTAAGTGAACTCTATCTCGGAGGTGTTTTTCATTTTCTATAAAACCTTTTGCTTGATCGATTGCATTACCATGAGGGCTTTTTTTTGAAGAAAACTTGGCCTCTCCGAAGTTTATTAGTTCACTTGAACACACAGTATGAAAGTCAAAACCTTCATTTTGCTTGACTTGCGGCTTCCAAAGTTCGGAAATTGGCAATACATTGTGATCAAAGATAACTTCTAAAGCTTTGGTTGACCCAATTGAAACCATTATTTCACCAAATTCTTTGCCAACAGTACTTGTTGTTAGGGTGTCATTGAAGATTTCGATCAATGCTTGGGCTGTATCAGCAACTGTACGGTCATAGCTTCGCTTAGCACCAGGATCCAGATTCGTCATCCATGATGTATCTTGGACTTTGGTAATTAGTTCCGTTGCTACTTTGCTTAAGTCGGCCACTCTTACTAGACAAACTTGTACTTTACCCATGTCTATTTGACTAAATAACTCATCGTATTCACATCCCCAAGACGGGTCTGGCGTACTGTTTCTTACTTCTAAGGTCATTTGTGTGAATGCTCTGTTATGCAATTACATTTGTTATTGAATGCCGGGTGCTACTTACATACAACTAATGCAACTAGTTGATTTTTATGTGTGATATTTTATATGCCTATCAATTGTATTACGAGTTGCGCATATGGGAAAAAGTGAGTGTCGACACACAATTACATTAAAAAAGCTATGGCTATTATTCGATTGTCGGTCATTAGTGAATGCCTGCCTTCTAAACTAAGCAGAGATGCACTATCAAACGTATAATTTTAAACATCACACTCTTGGTATTCATGGCACTTGGTAGCTTTAATGCCATGGCTCATGATTCAACGGTTAAGTACGGCATTGCGATATCTCACGATGATGAGCAAGTTGCGTATGGCAAAAGTGGGAGTTGGTATGCGGCGCTTATTGTCATACGTGGCTGGAGCTCACACAGGAAGTTAAACCAAGTCAGCTCTTGCTAATACCCTCTCAATTTCTCCCACGCTCACTGCTCGATAGTGATAGAATCCCCGCATTAGAAATATCGAGAACCATTATGTTTATCCATCATGTAAACGGCATCGACTGGCTGGTAATTACCGCCTTTGAAGAATTGAAACCGATGTTTATCGAAGATGCTGGCCCAATCCCATCGTACTTCTCTATCAACAGCGAATTGAGCCTGATTGACCAAGCCAAGCGCAGCTATGGTTTTTTGCCGTCACTTCGCGGCGTTATCACTGATACTGGCACGTACCAAAGTAAAGATCTTGAAGAAGACTTGAACCCGCAGCTCGCTTGTATTGTTGAAGGGCGTGGCCGTGTGTTCATCTACCACGGCGACTACGTGGCTTTTGTCGATGATGAGCAAACCTTCATTACTCGAATGAACTAACTCCAGTAAAGTAGGGCAGTTGAAACCCTAAATAGAAACCAAGGCCTCGCGTTTGCGGGGCTTTTTTATGAGCGGAGGTTCTCTCGGTACATTGATATCAATTTGCGAGTCGTGACGGAATCTTTCATCCATTAACCGTCCTAAAACGGGTGTCTCATAGTTATATAAATGACTCATCAACCGCCCACTCTATAGGTAATTCGCTTTGTTTATATTGACCAAAGCTGAACGTACCCAGCGGGTGTTGGTTATTGAAAATAATCACTTTAACTCTGTAACTTAGGACGCCTGCTATGGCTAAGAAAATCATTTTCATTCATGGTCGCGCTCAAAAGCCTGACAAAGCGCCACTTCAAGCACTCTGGTACGATGCGATAGAACATGGCTTGCTGAGAGACTATGGGGAGTCAGGTTCATTGCAAGCTTTTAGAAATGTCGATAAACGGTTTGTCTATTACGGTGAGCTTTCAAACTCATTGTTAAGAGAACCAGCGGAAGACCTTGTAAGTCGACAACAAGCCCTATCTGATCTCAAAGCGTACCAAACCAACCAGTTCGACGAAACAACGTATAGCGAAGTATCTAAAGTGGGCTTTCTAAAAGAGTCCTTAGCCGATACCTTTTCTGCGATATTGGGGCGGATGGGTGCAGCAGAAACACTCATTACTATGGTCGCACCGGATATGGCGCACTATTGGAATGAAGATACCTACTTTGGTAGCGATGTTCGGCATAGATTAATGCTCGAACTGAAGGAAGCACTTGATAATCAAGATGACGTAATGATCGTATCGCACAGCCTTGGTTCGATGATCAGTTACGACGTGTTATGGAAGTTATCTCACTACGGAGAGTACAGGCACGATTATGGTGCCGACAAGAAGGTCGACCTATTGGTTACGCTCGGTTCACCGCTGGGTGATGAAAACGTGAAAGATAGGCTTAAAGGTAGCTGCCTAAAAGGTGAGAAGAAGTACCCTTTAAACATTCAACGGTGGATAAACCTATCGGCAGAAGATGATTTTATCTCTCACGACAGTAGAATCAAAAACGATTATCAAGAGATGCTTGAGCTGGGTTTAGTACCCGGTGGAATGACAGACATCTACCCAATTTATAACCTCAATATCCGCAATGGAAAAAGTAACCCGCACGCGTCAATAGGTTATCTTATCCACCCTGAATTCATTACAGTACTGGATGAATGGCTCTTGAGTTGATTGGTTATTAACAATACTTAGTTGAACAACAAATACATGAAGGCCTCGCGTGTACGAGGCCTTTTGTTGATAGAAAACAGTTCACGTATGGAACGCAATCAGCGCTCGTCTTTGTATAGTCGTATGATCATTTCATTGTAAACGTGCAGTTTTACATAGCTGTTTGGCGTTATCGCACCGCCTTTCTCAACAATTAATTCATATCCTTTCGTGCCACTGGAGTTGCTAGGGCTGCCAAGAAACGTGAATCGTCTACCATCGATATAGAACTCATTAGTTCGAAATTTTGCGTTGATTTTGTGGCTTCGGAATCGACGAACTTCACCTTCAATTACTTTACACCCTGAGCTGCTACATCCATCTTCAAGCGCTTGTGAAATGCGCCAATCACTGTATAGCGAAGAGGTCGCGAACAAGAAAAACGCTACCGCGAACCCATAAAAGAACTTGGTATTAGGGGACTTGTTTTGCTCGTAGATGAAATAGAAGATTGCGACTGATGCAATTACAAGTAACAGGCCAGCACGGAAGTCGACTGGGTAAGTATAAAGTAGCGTCATCTATAGGTAGCTCTCAGGCGTTCTCGTGACGATATACTGTTTATTTTCATCACTCCTATGATCAGTCGTTAAACTTACTTCAGTAAAAGTAGTACTGATCAAAACAGGAGTTGAAATCGCGGGTTTAGATATATTCATATATTGTTATTCATTGTATTTATCTTATTGGCTGCGAATGATAATCAAAATCAACAGGAGTGTCATCAATATATGAGTATTTTTAGCTTGGTCAGCGAATTTAAGTCATTGTTGAGTAATGGAAAATTAGTGATGAGCCTAAACACCTCAAAGTCTATTGTGCTTAGGAGATTGACTACGAACGGCGACAGCAATAGAAAGGTGTTTAAGGGAGGAAATTGAAAGGCTCGAAGTTCATATACAAAGGCCAGGCGGATTTATTAGGAATGAAAAACGGCTTAATACAGATGCACTAAGCCGCTTTAATTAGTTTAGCGGAAGCTTGGGATAATTGCTGGAATCCCCGGTAGAAGGCCAACCAATGCCATCACGCTTGTTAGAACAACAAACATAATGCCCGGTAGCACCCAACGACTCATTTTACTCAGCTCACCACTGCGTTCTTTACAGCCAACTAAGCCTAAGTTGTCTAATAGCATAGTGATAGACCAACCAAATGCTGGGTTCACAAGCGCTGATGAGAACACAACAATCGCGGCTGATTGAGTGGTTTTACCCTCACGCGTCATCTCCATGCCTGCCTCTAGCAGTGGAACGAATACACCCACAATCAGAGCTACACAAAGTACAGGTTGCCAGATAGCTAAATCCATCGGGTAGCCCCAAACAGCGGCGATGATACAGAACAGAGCCGTCAGCAAAGCTCCTGCCGGAATAGGGCGTTTCGCAATCGCTGCAGGTACGATGTAAGTACCCCATGAAGAGGTAAAGTTAGTCCCACCAAGTAGAGAACCAAAAGTTTGACGAATAGACGCTGTGGTCATGGTGTCATCAATGTTCATGTGTACTTTTTCAGTACGATTTGGGTAGCTGATCTTTTGGAATACTTGATGCCCCAAGAAATCGGGTGACCACATCGCTACCGCTAGAATCGCGAACGGTAGAACTACCATGAAGTGTTCAATCGTCGGTAGGCCTAGCATCCAGCCGGTATCTTCTCCCCACCAATACATAGGGTTCATGTTCGGTAGACCTGGCTCGGTTTGGAACGAGAATGGTGCGCCCATAGCAAATGCAATCGTACCGCCCAACAAGCAGCTAAGAGGCACAGCTAACCAACGTTTGCGGAAATGCTCCAATAGCGCGTACAGGATAATGGTACAGAAGATCACGACAAAAGCGATGTGGCTCATATCGATTCCTTCGGCCCAAGCGAACAGCTTCTTCACTTGAGAAACGGTACCCACAAAGCCAAGGTAGAGCAGTAAACCGCCGCACACGCCTTTACTGGTGAGGTTGGCTAACATACTGCCCCCTTTACTGATGGCTAACAGCAAGCCAAATGCGCCAATCAGTAAGCCAAACGCCATAGGGTGTCCACCAGCGGCAACCACGATAGGGATTAATGGGATAAGAGGGCCGTGTGTACCTGCAAGGTTAGCCGTCGGCAATAGAAAACCAGAGAAAAGGATGATGAAAACAGAGGCGATAAGAAGTTCATAACGAACGTTTTCTAAGATGAAGCCTTCGTTTAGCCCAAGAGCCCCAGCAAAGGTGGCTGCAATCGCGCCCACCATCACCACTTTACCAATGGTCGCGGCCATGGCCGGGATAGTGTCTTCTATCTCAAATCGGTAATCTTTAAACGGTAAGTTTGGGCGCCAGCGTTTAGGCGACATGATTTGCAATTCGTGCTCGAGATACTGCTCTCGCGAATCAAATTCCGAACTTGGTTTGTGTTGTTGTTCATAAGAGAGTTCGTCCTCATTGGTTTGAGGCTTCTCTGTTCGTATATTTAGGGACTCTAAAGTACTGCTCATTTTGATTCCTTTCTTTCACACTCTAAGGCGTGTTATTCCAACAAACGTAAGTGACTCACGGCACGAAGATTTAACAGAGTAATTGGCTCTGTTGTTTTGTTACATTGAACTTGCTGACTCTATTTTCTTTATAAGTAGACCTGTTATTTGTCAGTGAAACTGACCTACCTAGATATAAAAACAATACATCAACTTGTAATTAAAGAATTATTAACATTTGATTGTTAGTACCTTATACCAAACCAAAAAAAACAAATAGACTCAGTCAGTTAGACATTAGTAGTAGAGTGTTTATTGTTCTCGGCAAGCACTTTAAGCTGTTTGAACTTGATTTGCCTATGCATTTGGGGGGGCTGGTGGGCGGAATTTTCATCGCATGACACTGCGTGCTGTTAGACGAAGTGGTATGATTTTGACTAATCGCATGAATTAAAGGGTTAGCACGATGGCAAAAACGATCTCATTGGTACTTGGCAGTGGCGGCGCGAGAGGCTTGGTGCATGTTGGTGTTATTCGTTGGCTAATCGAACATGGTTATGAGATAAGATCTATTTCTGGCTGCTCAATTGGTGCGCTTATCGGTGGTGTGTATGCTGCTGGGAAGTTGGATGAATTTGAAGAGTGGATCACCAGTATTGATCAATCGAATATGACTATGCTGTTGGACTTCTCATGGCAATCGAGTGGTATGTTCAAAGGGGATAAGATCATAGATTCACTGCGCCAACTGATCGGTGAGATTTCTATCGAAGAGCTATCTATTCCTTACACTGCCGTTGCTGCAAATGTCGCTTATGAGAAAGAGGTTTGGCTGCAATCTGGTTCTCTGTTTGACGCGATTCGTGCGTCTATTTCTCTGCCACTCTTCTTCACACCTCATGTCATTAATGGTCAAGAGCTTATTGATGGCGGAGTGCTTAACCCTGTTCCGATTGCGCCTACATTTGGTGATCATACAGACGTGACATTGGCGGTGAACTTAGGAGGGGAACCGGAGCCTCTGGAACAAAAAGTCACGCCCGTTTCATTGCCCACCAAAGAGAGTAACTTGCACGACAAGGTTGTTCATTTTATCGATAACTTAGGCACTAATGTGAAAAGTAAAATGAGCTTTAATTTTGCTGCTTACGATATTGCCAACCAAGCGTTTGATGCAATGCAATCGACCATCGCTCGCCAAAAATTGGCCGCTTATCCTGCTGATATTACACTTGAGGTTCCGCGTAATGCCTGTGGCACGTTGCAGTTTGAACGGTCAAAAGAGATGATAGATAGAGGCTACCATTTAGCACAGGCAAAATTGGGTAATCGACTTTAAAATACAGAGAAAAAGAGAGTGTCTATTGAAACTGGGCTCGCGCCACTGTTCTTAGAGTTTGAGCCACTGTCCTTTGGTCTGGCGTTGTCTACTGAGTAGCAGACAACGCCAAAGTTAAGATGAACGCTTTAGCTTAATTGGCGGCTTCTATGGTGCCTTTGAAAGTACTGGCTAGAAAATCGTTGATCTCTTGCGAGTGATAAATTGAGATGATCTTTTTATACGTCTCATTATTTTTATCTTCTTCTCGCGTTGCCACCACCATCACGGCTAGAGGTGCGTCTTTGTTCTCTAAGTAAATCCCTTGTTTCTTAGGGTCGAGTCCAGCAGACATAACGTAGTTCATAGTGATTGCTGCTGCATCTACATCATCAAGCGAGCGAGGTAACTGAGCTGCATCCACCTCAACAAATCGAATGTTCTTTGGGTTGCTAACAATATCGCTTAACGATGCTTTGAAACCAACGTTTTCTTTTAATGAAATCAGCCCAGCATCTTCAAGCAGTAATAGCCCGCGCCCACCGTTCGTTGGGTCGTTTGGAATCGCGATTCGCGCGTTGTCTGGGATAGAATCAAGCGAAGTGTACTTGTTAGAGTAGATACCCATTCGCATCAAAATTGAACGTCCGATGGAGACCAGTTTACTATCGTGATTGTTGTTATAGTTGTCGAGAAATGGCTGGTGTTGGTAACTGTTCAGCTGGATACTACCATCCTCTAATGCGGCATTGGGTGTGATGTAGTCTGAGAATTCGACCAGTTCAATGTTGATCCCTTGCTTCGCCGCTTCTTTCGCCACTGCCTGCACCACTTGCGCATGTGGGCCAACTGTCGCCCCAATCTTGATGACAGCCTCGTCTTTGTTTCCACATCCTGTTACGCCGAATATGAATGCTAATGTTAGCAGGGATGCGGTGATTTTTTTGTAGCTGATCATGATAACTCCATTTAATTAACCAAAAGACATTTAGGTGTCTGGACGTCTATATTATCTAATTATGCGATCGGGTCAATATGTTTCTCAGGAATAGGGTTAGATAGGCTTTCGTAGCCAACTTAACAGAAAAATATTATTGTATTTTAATAATCCTAATGAACTGTTGAAGCTATTGTGACTTGCCCAATCACAACACGCTTTTAACCTTGAACAGTTTTCAATCGTTAAGTGATAGGTTTTCCGACTTAAAAGCTAGAGAACGTAAACATCACATATTTCACATTAAGTTAGAGGTATACGCGCCATTTCAAATATTGGGCAATACTCTATTCACAATTCTAATGTGATTTATCTCACTGCCTGAACGTTTTATCTCTTTTTAAGTAATACAATAGTGCTAGATCACAGTAAGTGAGTGATTGTGTGAATACAATTCAAACTATAGGAGTTCACAACGATGTGACTCTTTCTGATTGAAGCTTTTTATCAGAGAGTGTCGATTAATAGGGTAGTTAAAAACATGAAAAACATATTCAAAACTTGTTTCTTGGCAGCTGCGGTATCTTTAGCGTTTGGCGCAAATGCTTCAGATAAGGCTGCTCCAGCAGACTACGAACAATTTCAAGATGTATTAAAAGTGTCTAAGCTTCAGGCGTCTGATCCCGAAGGAAAATCGGGAAATAAGTCGGAGTATGCTTTAAACGGAGAGTTCGATGGTTTGGTGCTTGATAGCTTTTACGTAGACAAAGCATCGGAAGCGCTTGTGTTTAAAATGCCTGGTTACAAAAATCGTAGTGAAGTACGCATCTACAAAAACTTTAATGTCGGTGAGGCCGATAAATACTATCATTTGGGCGCAGAAATTAAGCCAATCAACCCACGCGCGTCAGTAGCTAACACGGACAAAGCGAAGAATGATGCGATCACATACCTTCAAGTACATAATGCGGGTAGTGTCTCTGCTGATTTCCCTGACGGTGTGTCTGGAGAAGGTTATATTCCACACCCACTAGTGCGCGTAGTTTATGAAGCTGAACGTAGTGGCAAGAACGATTGGTACTGGGCTGTAATTAAGAACAATGCTGTGAACTGTGGTTCGAAGAGTGGCAATAAGGGCACAGAAGAGTGTAAAAATGCGTATTTTAAGCTACCAATTGCACCAATCGCCAAAGAAGGTACAGACAAGTTTGATATCTATGTTGGTGGTAACAAGTTGATCATTAATCATAACGATAAAACGGCCATCAACCACGACATCACATATTGGAATGAGAAGAAAAGCTATTTCAAAGCCGGTGTTTATAACCAGTTTAAGAACGGAGAAAGTGAAGCTCATTTTTACAAGCTAACGTATTCGGTAGAAAGCGAGCCGGTAATTCGTTAATCATTTGTGATTTAATGAATCAATACAAGACCTCGCAGATGTGAGGTCTTGTTGCTTTGAAGCCGGGTGAATTAGCTCGCGGTTAACTGAACAGAAACAAGCTAATTCATAACCAAATTAAGAGAGTTTATTGCTGAAAAACTCGAGTGTCCGAGCCCATGCTAACTCTGCTTCTTCTTTCGCGTATCGACCTGTTGAATCGTTGTGAAAACCGTGGTTCACACCTTCATAGATGTAAGCGGTGTATTCTGCCCCAATCTTTTTCAGTTCAGCTTCATAGTCTGGCCATGTCGCATTAACTCGTTTATCGATTCCGGCAAACTGTATGAGTAGTGGCCCTTTAACGTTTTTTCTTAAGTCTGGGGCTGCAGGAGTACCATAAAATGGAACACCAGCATTGAGTTGATCTGGTATGACGGCTGCCAACATATTCACGATGTAACCACCAAAGCAGAAGCCGACAGCACCAAGCTTTCCGTTACTTTTTTCATGAGACTTTAAAAAGTTCGCTGCTGCAATAAAATCCTCTTCAATTTTGTCTCTCGACAGGGATTTCTGCATCGCTCGACCTTCATCGTCATTACCTGGATACCCGCCAAGTGAATGGAGCGCATCAGGAGCAAAGGCAATGAATCCTGCCGTTGCAAGACGTCTTGCTACATCCTTTATATATGGATTTAAGCCTCTATTTTCATGGACAACTAATACCACAGGTGCGTTATCTTTTAACTCTGTAGGTACGACCAAGTAACCACGGCCTTCTCCATGTCCTTTTGGGGAAGGGAAGGTTTCATAGGTGGCTTTGATGGATGGATCATTGAACGAGACTTGCTCTGCCTTAGCGTAATTGGGAATCAGTGCAGAAGTTAATGTTGTCATGGTTAAACCAACAACAGCTAACCCTGATAGACGAGCCATAAACTCTCGACGATCAATCAGCCCGTGCGCGTATTCGTCATACCAGTCAAAGGCTTCTTGTGGGATAGATCGAGTTTGTACTGATTGCGATTCGGCATTTTGATTCATAACTTTTCCTTGTTGTGAGTTCTTTTACCTGTCAACTATAGTAGAAATTCAGATAGTACCTGAACGTTCGCTCAAATATTTTGTGTTATTTGTTATACCAAAGTACATAAAGTTGATGACAGTCAGATAAAACGGCGGGTCGATCTGCACTTGTGCCTCACCAACACTTAGCATGGTCAAAACGGTGATACGGAAGACTTTCCTTCACTGAAGGCGTGATTGTGACACAAAAAAGAACTTCAAGAGTGTACTGGGTCTGCTGAGAGCGCCCCAGTATCACAAGTATTGAGCTGCCATAAGTGTTTTTGAAAGCGGTACTTTTTCCGAATAAGGATTGGGTCCACTGTTTAGAATACCTATCTTCGAACTTGTGTATTGGTCATCATCGCTATGAGTTTGGCTACGCGTTCTCGCATGTCATGTCTTTCGACAATCATGTCGAGTGCGCCGTGATCTAATAAGAATTCGCTCTGTTGAAAGCCTTCGGGTAATTTTTCACGCACTGTTTGTTCAATCACTCTGCGGCCAGCAAACCCAATTCGAGCTTTGGGCTCTCCGATGTTAATGTCACCAAGCATTGCCAAGCTTGCCGAAACACCACCGAAGGTTTGGTCGGTGAGTACTGAAATGTAGGGAAGTCTTGCTGTAGATAGTCGTTTTAGCGCAGCGCTGGTTTTTGCCATCTGCATTAACGCGATCAATGACTCTTGCATCCGCGCGCCACCACAAGCGGAAAAACAAACTAAACCGCAATTGGCTTTAATTGCCGTGTCAACTGCTTCAACAAAACGCGCACCAACTACTGAACCCATTGAACCTGCCATAAACGAAAACTCGAAAGCGCATGCGACAATAGGAACTCCTAACAGCTCGCCTTGCATTGCAACCAATGCGTCATTCTCACCGGTGATCTTTTGGGCTAGAGCTATACGCTCTGAATAGCGCTTTTTATCTTTGAATTTGAGTAGATCTTGTGGCTGCATTTGTTTTCCGAGCTCCGTTCGCACTCCCTGATCTAAAAAGCTGTCTAATCTGCTGCGTGCTGACATTCGCATGTGATGGTTACATTTGGGGCACACCTCTAAATTCTCTGTCAGCGCGATGCGATACAAAATTTGGTCGCAGCAAGGGCACTTAGTCCAAACGCCTTCAGGGACTGAGGCCCTGCGGTTACTGATTAAGTTATTCTTATCTAATAGTTTTTCTAACCAACTCACAATAAAATCTCGTTTTTGCTACTTTGAATGCTTGATATTGTATAAGCCAGCTTTTGGTAATAAAGTGTCAATTATTGGTCTAATAATCCAATAATTCGGGATTATATCTATATGTGAGACTACGAGATGCTGGAAAAAATTGATCAACTATGGCTTAAGACATTTCACTGCGTTTATGAGAACAATAGTTTTAAGCGAGCCGCGGAGTTCTTATGTTTACCAACTTCAAATGTGAGCCGTCACATTGCGTTATTGGAGAGTCAGCTGGATACTCGGTTGTTTGAACGAACCACTCGCCGTATTGCCCCAACTGAAGTAGGGGAGCAACTTTATTTACGAACTCAGCCGCTACTGGACAAGCTGAACGACGCACTTGAAGAAGTGACGCAACACTCACGGGAGGTGATCGGCCAGCTCAATGTTCTGATGCCTGATTCACCACAACTCGCCCAAGCAGTCGTATCCTTTTGTACTAAGCATCCTGCGGTTTCGTTGTGTTGTGATACTAGCATCAGCCCTAAAGAGGATTTCTTGGATGGTTTCGATGTGATTTTGAGTTTCCACCGTGGAAAGCTTGAAGACAACAACTGGATTGCGCGCGAGATCAAGCGTTGGCCGAGTATTGTAGTTGCATCTCCGAAGCTCCTACAAAGCTGCGCTAAACCAAATCAGGTGACTGACTTAAAGCATGTACCTTGTATTACCAGCTTTACGGCACTCAACGGGACGCCTTGGGTATTTAAGAGCAACGAAGATGAACTGGTGACACAGCGAGTAAAGTCGGTATTTAAGGTGAATAGTGGACAACTGGCGTTAGCCGGAGCATTAGCAGGTTTGGGCTTTGCGATACTTCCGAGCGAATTATGTCGAGAGCAAATTAGCGCTGGTGAGTTAGAGGTTGTTGAACTTGAATACAAACCTGAAGACTTAGTGCTATATGCTTTCTATTCATCAAGAAAACATATAGCAAAGAAGGTCCCTGCGTTTATCGAGCATCTACAAGGCCAATCAAGCCCAACGGAATAATAGGTAGGGGATAACTGTATTCAGCACAAAGAAAAATGCCCACCCAAAAGGGCGGGCATTGATAGAAATTAGTTTGTTTTAGCTGCTTCGTGCTGTTCAACCATGAACGCTATTGCATCATCATTCAAACATGACTTGCTCACGTATTGGCGCTGTTTACCAATATGGATGATAAGACCCAGTTCAGTCTGCTCAAGCTTGTCGATTTGGCTCCACTTGATAGTGTTCGTCGTTTTATAGTTTTTGTAACTTACTCCATTTAAGTCGCCTTTAAACACTACCTTGCTGCCCGAACCAGAGCTGATTCTTTGACGCCACAACCACCATGTTCTTTTACAGTAAACACTGAACGCTTCAATCACACTCAACACAATAAAGAACCAGCCTACATAACCGCCAGGTAACAGCTCAAATTCGAGTAAAACCCAACCAAAAATAAGGAACAGGAAAGCCTTTATGTAGGCCTTAGGAAACTGCGTAGGCATGCTAGTTTGGTCGTAGCATTCTGCAAAGAAAGTTTTGTCTAGGGTGTACTCTGTGGTGAAGCCTGGTTCTTTGGACATGTATCGTTACTTTTTGGTTCTTGTAAATAGGAAGCTTGTGCCACTGGTGTGTGGTATCAGCATTGTATCGCTTCTTAGTGCCTTTCTTTAGTTCTTTTAAGTCTGTTTTGTAAGTCGATACTACCAAATGATACACGTTCGATAGTGCTTGTTTAACGAAAAACGGGCGAGGTATCTCTGAATGTTTGTCAAAAATTAACGTTGATAATGAGAATTGTTCGCATTAGTATGTATTAAAAATACGAACAAATCGCACAAGCGTGGATGTGTTTGTACCGAATGTTAAAGATTCCTACCCTCGAGGAGACAGGTATGAAAAAACTCGCGGTGGCTGCTTCGGCGCTGCTTTTGGCCATGGCGCCATTAGTTAATGCTGCAGAAGATAAGATGAAGGTCGTTACTACTTTTACTGTTTTAGCTGATATAGCTTCAAATGTTGCAGGGGACGCTGCTGAAGTTGTGTCTGTCACAAAACCGGGTGCCGAGATTCATGGTTACGAACCTACACCGAAAGACATTGTTCGTGCTTCTGATGCTGATCTTATTCTGTGGAACGGGATGAATTTGGAATTGTGGTTTGAGCAATTTCTATCAAACATGAAAGACGTGCCGGCGGTAACGCTGACTAAAGGTATTAACCCAATTCCTATCGCTTCGGGCTCTTATCAAGGTAAACCAAACCCGCATGCGTGGATGGGCTTAGATAATGCGCTTATCTATATCGATAACATCGTAGAAGCATTTGCTGAGCACGATCCAAATAATGCGGCGATTTATGTAAAGAACGCAGCTGCTTATAAAGCCAAACTTAGAGCAACAATCGAACCTCTAAAAGACCAAATCGCTCAGATCCCTGACAGCAATCGTTGGTTAGTCACGTGCGAAGGTGCGTTTAGCTATCTTGCGAAAGATTTTGGCTTGAGAGAGCTGTACCTATGGCCGATGAATGCAGATCAAGTCGGTACTCCACAACAGGTACGCTCGGTGATTGATGGCGTGAAAAAGAACCAGATCCCGGTTGTCTTTTGTGAATCAACCGTCAATACCTCTCCAGCAAAACAAGTGGCAAGAGATACTGGTGCTCAGTATGGCGGCGAATTGTTTGTCGATTCGTTATCAACGGCTGATGGTCCGGTTCCTACTTATTTAGATCTGTTAAAAGTGACCTCGACTACCGTAGTGAATGGTCTTACGGCGACCAACTAAGACACATGTCCAATAACATTAGACACAATCAAACAGATATTGGGAGTAGAGCACCTGTTATGAATGATGTTAAAAATGAGGAACGCCTTGGCATTTCAGTGAGTGATGTAACGGTGACTTATCGTAATGGTTACACGGCCCTTTATGATGCGGACTTTACCGTTCCACAAGGATCGGTGACGGCACTAGTTGGTGTAAATGGAGCAGGGAAGTCGACTCTTTTTAAAGCCATTATGGGCTTTGTACCTATGTCTAAAGGGCAGATCCAAATACTGGGTGAGAGCGTTAAAAAAGCGCTCAAGAGTAACATGGTGTCTTACGTACCTCAGTCCGAAGAGATTGATTGGAGCTTCCCTGTTTTGGTTGAAGAAGTGGTCATGATGGGACGCTACGGTCACATGAATTGGCTACGTAGGCCTAAAGATGTTGATCATCTTGCGGTCGACCTGGCTCTTGAACGAGTCAATATGCTGGAATTTAGAAAGCGTCAAATCGGTGAGCTATCTGGAGGTCAGAAGAAACGCGTGTTTTTGGCGAGAGCATTGGCACAAGAAGCCAAGGTGATTCTGCTGGATGAACCTTTTACTGGGGTTGATGTAAAAACTGAACATCAAATTATCGACCTTCTCAAATCACTTCGTGATGAAGGACATGTAATGTTGGTGTCGACACATAATCTTGGCTCTGTGCCTGAGTTCTGCGATAGAACCATTATGGTCAACAAAACAGTTTTGGCTTCAGGACCAATTGAAACGACGTACACAGAGGAAAATCTACAGCGCGTTTTTGGTGGCTCATTAAGACACTTCAAGTTAGGTGGCAATACACTTCATCACGATGAAGATACGAGGGAACTGACCATTCTTACGGACGATGAGCGACCATTCATTCAGTATGACGGTAAGGCGTTAACAACCAAAAAGACGGAGCCTCAATTATGATGGATCTGTTGTTACAACCATTTGGCTATGGCTATATGACTAATGCTATGTGGGTGTCTGCGTTAGTAGGTGGTGTTTGTGCGTTTCTGTCTGCGTATTTGATGTTAAAAGGGTGGTCCTTAATCGGTGATGCTCTGGGGCATGCCGTTGTACCGGGTGTCGCATTGGCTTATATAATTGGCCTTCCTTTTGCTTTCGGTGCTTTTATCTCAGGAGGAATAGCGGCAGGCACAATGTTGTTTTTGTCTGAGCGATCTGGCTTAAAAATCGATGTGATTATCGGTTTAGTCTTCACTTCATTTTTCGCACTTGGGCTTTTCCTTATTTCAATCAACCCCATCTCTGTCAGCGTTCAAACCATCACCATGGGTAACATTCTTGCGATTACACCTGAAGATACGCTTCAGTTAGTCGTGATTGGTGTCGTCACGCTGGTGGTTTTATTGGCGAAGTGGAAAGATCTTATGGTGACATTTTTTGATGAGAACCATGCGAGATCCATAGGTCTGAATCCGGGTATTCTAAAGGCGATCTTCTTCACTCTTTTATCAGCGTCGATTGTTGCTGCTATGCAAACAGTAGGAGCGCTGTTGGTGATTGCTATGGTGGTGACGCCGGGTGCCACGGCATATCTGCTTTGTGATCGTTTTCCTCGATTGATTTTGGTGTCAGTCGTTATTGGCAGCACAACGAGTTTTGCCGGCGCTTACATCAGTTTCTTCTTAGATGGAGCGACAGGGGGCATTATCATTTGTCTGCAAACCATTATCTTCCTTTTGGCGTTTTTCTTTGCTCCCAAGCATGGTTATCTGGCTGCGCGTTTGAGGGCGAAAAAGGCACTAGCAAAGAGACTAAGATCTGACAAGCGTGCCACTTCTCATTCACCACTTGAGCACTCATCTTTGGCAAAGGAGTATTAGTATGGATTTATTGTTGCCATTCCAATTTCCCTTTATGCAGAACGCTTTCCTGATCTGTTTGATTGTTGCGTTGCCAACGGCACTATTGTCTTGTTTTTTAGTGATGAAAGGGTGGGCCCTTATGGGGGATGCCGTCAGCCATGCTGTACTGCCGGGGATTGTTCTGGCGTATGTGACGGGTTTGCCTTTATTGTTAGGCGCATTTTTGGCTGGGATGTTGTGTAGTTTCTTGACCGGTTTCTTAGCCGAAAATTCTCGAATAAAACAAGATACGGTGATGGGAGTGGTGTTCTCAGGCATGTTTGCACTAGGGATTGTGCTTTATGTAGCGTTAGATACTCAGGCGCATCTAGATCACATCCTGTTTGGCAACATGTTGGGTGTGGATGCACAAGAGCTAACGACCGCAGCGATTATCTCAGTGGTGGTTGTTACAGGTATTGTATTGTTCTGGAAAGACTTCCTCTTGCACTCTTTTGATGAAGTTCAAGCTAAAGTTAGTGGATTGAATGTGACGGTGTTGCACTACACCTTGCTAACCTTTCTCTCGCTGACGATTGTTGCCACGCTGAGCGCGATCGGCCTTATCTTAGCGATTAGCTTGCTTATCGCCCCCGGTGCAATAGCGTTTTTGTTAGTAAAGCGTTTTTCAAGCATGCTATGGATTGCGTGCGTGGTAAACCTCTCGACTATGGTGTTGGGTGCGTATTTAAGTTTCCATATCGATAGCGCACCAGCGCCAACTATTGTTTTGATTCAAAGCCTAGTGTTTATCGTTGCACTTGTACGACGTATCTCTATGACCAAGAAACAGTCGCAACAGTTGCACACAACGACGGCATAACGTTATTGAGAATATCAAGGTCAACATTCGAAAAGCGCTCATATCGGAGTAATGCCGATGTGAGCGCTAGCGTTTGTATTTAAAGCAGATACTTACTCTGAATAAACACAAGTCTAGAAACGCCAACTAGTGCTGGAAGATGAGTGTATGAGTCTCGGTGTCGGTCGAGGCTGTACCAACGATGTTGAGCTTACCGTCTGCGCCGTAGAAAACGAATTTAGGTACAGTAGGGTGGTCGATATTATCGATGGTAGAATCCGCTAAACTAAAGCTCTCTTGCAAGCTCAAATCAGACGATGATAAGACTCTTATTGTACTGCCTTCTCCCTGCATAGCGTACGCGAGCTTCGTGCTATCGTGTGATTCGTCCAAAGTTTCAATTGCTGAATAATATGGCCAACCCTGTGTTGGTGGTAGCGTAATTTGACCAGCATAACGCATATCTTCATTGGCGTTGTCTGATGCATTTAACTTCACACCACACTGGGTAAAGATCGCTGTGCCAGTGTGGTTGAACCAAAAGTCATTACAGAATTGGTAGTTGCCATGATAAATCGAGCTTACAGGGTATGCAGGTGAAGCCGGATCGGTGAGGTCGGCTCTAGAAATATTACCTGGGCTTAATGTAGTGGTTAGGCTGTAAAGGCCAGAGCTTGTTGGGTTAATCTTCAACTTGGTCTTTTCATAATAGCTCCATTCATCGCCGAGTTTGACTGAACCGTCATTGAGGTTGATGATTTGTAGCTCTTCCCACTGATCGGTATTGGGTAATGTCCATGCGTATGTACCATCGGTAGACAAATCAAAGACATCATGAGAATTGAATATCTGATTGGTTTGGCTACTTTGTGGTGCGACGTTATTGTAGTTTAACGTCGTGAGCATCATGTTGTGACCAACGATGAAGCGATTCGTCCCGTTGATATTATCGACTGCGACAGAAGTGGGAGCGCTGGTAAGCTCGATTTCATAAGAACGGGCATCAGACAGGCTGTAGAAATAGATCGCGTTCTTTGGTGAATCAGAAACGATAGCTATCACATTTAATGCGTCAGAGTAGACGGCATCTATTGTGTTGTGACTTGGTTGATTATCAAAATAGACCTTTGCATTGTTAGTTGGAGGCGTCGTTGGTGTTCCTGTGTCTGGGTCTGGCGTTGTTGTTGCCCCTGTAATCACGTAATCAACTGGAACGGTAATTGGGCTGCCTTCAATTGGATAAACACAGCTAGGATCGTAACAAGCCTTAACGGTGACAGCCGAGCTGTATGTCCCACCCCCTACCACAGAAGGCGTTTCAAATGTCATATTAAGCCCGATGCTAGCGAGAGCAGGGAAAGGGTTAACAGATGTTACCATTGGATTGCTAGCTTGCGCTTCTATGTGAAGCTGGTAAGGGTCAGAACCAGAAAATTGGATAACCTCAGCAACATTATGACCTATGTTTACATCGTTGTAATTTGCAGTCACTGTGATTTTGGCTTCAGCTAGGCTGATTTGTTGATCCAATGTTACTTCGTTAGTCAGAACGACAGATTTTGGTGAACCAGAATAGTGCTTGTTACAGTAGTAGTCGTGACAAATATTGAACTCTATATTGGTTGATTTCGTACCATTGCCCAATTGGTAGCCAGGCTTAAATAGCACGGTCGCATAACCAGTTTTATCGTCGTTAGCGTAGATATCGATCCTCTCAACCACCTCACTGTCGCCGAAAACACCATAGTAAAGGTTATCTCCCGCAACGTGTCGAACACTAAAAGGGATATCGATACTGACCTCTTCGAATGCTGTTGATTTGAGATCAAATCTGGTTTGCGGGACGGAAAGCGAACTGCTTGGTGAACTGTCTCCGCCGCTACCGCCACACCCTGTAAGGGTAGTCAATAGAACAGCGGGGAGGAGGCAATGAAAACCATTCCTAATCATATAATTACTTCCAATTTATAGATCTTAACTAATACCAATCGTAGTAAATAATTGCTCACCCTAGCTTGTTAAAATGCTTGATAACTGCGTTAGAATTTTTGATTGTAGAATAACTACTTATCGAAAAATGCTGCCTTGTTCTCAAGCCTTTTTCCTGCGCTATTTTTGATCACTTATTTACTGTGATTGGTATAAATTGGATTATTATAATCATGTTGTTTCATTTGGATTCAATGCATATTAAAAACAAATACGTGGCGTTTCACATTTGATTTTTGATGAATGCGTTATGGATCGCACTTATCTAATTGAAAAAGAAAACAAAGTTTAGGACAAGTCACTGTTTAGGACAAGTCACTCTCACGGTTGTTGCCAAATATGCAAACTGCTATCCCATTTACGCAGCTAGTTTTAGCTGGGAAGAGGGTTTTTATAGAGGAGAACTAAACATCACTGAGATCGAATTTTTCGATGCAAGTATTCGAATTAAATTCTGTAGAACAATAAATGGAATGAAATACTGTGTTCGAATTATAATCTTTGTTGAGATTAATGTTAAACCAAGTGGCTGATTTTATTGAAGGTAAGCCTAAATTCTCGATTTTCTGCAAAAGTATCAATTTGGCTTTATATTCTTATTATGTGCGTTTGTTTGGTTTTTAATTCTAATGGATGTTCTATGGTTGGATGTTTTTTAGTTTAATATCCACTTAATCAAGAGAGTTATGTTCTTGATTTGCATAAATAATTAAAGAGTTGAGACAAAAAAGTTGGCGAAAATCAGAAGCTTGGCATACACTTTCCTTGTAAACAGCCTTATCTCATTGATTGAATAGGGTAAATGCTTCGGCGCTACTGACGATAGTAGCAAGGTTTAACATAGCTTTGAGGAAAGTTTTATGGCACTCACGAAGGCCGATTTGGCTGAGAACCTGTTTGAGACACTCGGGTACAGCAAACGGGATGCCAAGGAAACGGTGGAAGTGTTTTTCGAAGAAGTTCGTAAAGCACTTGAAAATGGCGAACAGGTAAAACTGTCAGGTTTTGGTAATTTTGATCTTCGCGAGAAAAATGAGCGTCCGGGTCGTAACCCTAAAACTGGTGAAGACATTCCAATCTCTGCTCGACGTGTTGTTACTTTCAGACCGGGTCAAAAACTAAAAGCCCGCGTAGAAAATATTAAAATCGAGAAGTAGCCAAGCAATAGACCACGCACAGCGTGGTCTTTTTCTATCTATCCATGTGAAGTTAACAATCTGTCATCATTGAGTGCTAAGTGACTAGGCTGCTTTAATATGAGTGGTAATGTAAGGCTGCCAAGCCTGTTGATAAAGCTCTAAGGATTGGCGTCTTAGGTTGTTGATTTGCGCCGCTTCGATATCGTTGAGTGAGCGATTTTGTGCCATTGCATTACGCTCAATACCTTGGATGATTTCGTACAGCTCATGTTCTGGACCACTTTTCACATCAGCGATCGCTTTAAGGTGAAGCTGGACTTCTGCAATGATATTCGTTTTAGGTAAGCGAACCAACAAGTTAAGGTCACGGTAACCCGAGTCTGCAGGAGACTTAAACTTGTTTTTTACTTTAACAACATCGGCCTCTCTGCTGACCGCTTCATACACTTCCACTAAGCTCTCTACATCATTAGCGATAATAGTCGCACGAGCAAGATCAGTGATTCGGGTAACGTCGCCGTCAAGCTCTAATGCAATCTTTTCTTGTGCACGAGCTTGCGATTTTACGCCCGTAAACAGCGCTTCGGAGTTAGTGAGTAGAGCAGTACTTTTACAGATGGTTTCTAGCTCTGCTTGAGCTTGGTGTGATTTGCTGTAAAGCACGTCGAAGTCGGTGTAGGGTTGAGTTGGCTTTGAGTCAAAGGCTTTGATGCCGTACAGACCGCTTAGGCTGTGACGGAATACTTTTGATGACACTTGGTTTTGTGCTGGTGTGCGAGTTGGTTCTGCTGAGTTAGTTGATACAGTTGCTGCGAATGCAGGCGCGCGGCTCAATACAAGAAGCATTAGTGCCGTGGTACGGAGAAATACACTCATTCAAACTCCAATATACTAGGTTACAAAACGGTGAAACTAAAAGGGGTAACCAGTAACGCTAAGAGCAAATTATTGTTCAAATAGCAGTGTCTCTAAATACGATATGGGGCCGTTTGAACAGAAACCAACCTTAACGTTTTTTCGTGCCTTAATATGTGAACATATAGACAAATTAAACCAATGTGAGTTCCACATTTTCAAGAACTTTGACGCCTGCCAAGGTTGCTCTTACCTGTCTATCCTGTACCCTTGCATTATTGAATCAACAAGATGAACGAAAGATGAATAATCCTGAATTTTGGCACAATAAATGGGCCGCAAACCAAATTGGTTTCCACCTAGAAGATGTGAATCCGCTGCTGATTGAGTTTTGGAAGCACACTGAACCGAGCCACGAGAAGAGCGTTTTTGTTCCATTATGTGGTAAGAGCGAAGATTTGGTTTGGTTGGCGTCTAAGCATCAAGACGTTCAGGGTGTTGAGCTAAGCCAAATCGCAGTTCGTGCATTTTTCTCGGAACATTTTTATACGCCGATGGTGACGCAGATTAATGGTCAACATGAGTTGTACCAGTTTGATGAACTCAGTATCTACACTGGTGATTACTTCACAGCGCCGATTCAAGCGGTTGATACAATTTACGACCGTGCTTCTTTAGTGGCACTGCCTGAAGAGATGCGAGTACAGTATGTGGCTAGGCTGAAGCAGTTACTAAAACCGGGTGGTAAGATCTTATTGGTGACTCTGGATTACGATCAAGAAGAGATGAGTGGGCCTCCATTCAGCGTACCTAGAGATGAAGTAGAGCAGCTATTCTCTGGATACAAGATTACACAGTTAAATCAAGATATTGCTGATGACGATCATCCTAAGATCGCCAAGAAAGGTTTATCTCGCTTTTCCGAAGAGGTCTACTTGATTGAGTGTCAGGCTTAATAAAACCTGCATACAATTTAGCAACGACAAAGACGGGCATTGAGGCCCGTCTTTGGTTTTCTTCCGCTGGAGAGTACGCGAACAAATGTCACCGATAAAGGTTACAGGCTCTAGGGCGCGTTGATCTTTCGAGCTGGTTTTTGCAGCGAGTTGCTGGGTATTTATACAAGGCAGAGGCTTTGATGTGTAGCTAGCCTACATGAGAAGCCGATAACGCAGTAGAAATGACCAGCAAACGCTGCCCGAAGGGTTCGGCTAAAAGCGTTTTACTCTTTGTTGAGGGAGATTTGCTTAGAATGACTAGGCTACTTCTCCCTCGCCGCGATTAAAACGCTTTTATCTCGAACAAAATTTAACCACGAAAGGTCAACACGCCCTAGTAGATAACTTTAATCTTAGAAGCGGTTTCTACGGCGTCTTCAATCGCTGACTCAACACTATCACGGCGAGTAAGGGCGACACCTAAGCGGCGGCGGCCATTGATGTCTGGCTTACCAAATAATCGAACCTGAGTTTGAGGAGCATTTAATGCGTTTTCCAAACCTTCGAAACGAATATTTGTCGACGTACCCTGACCAAGAACAACGGCAGACGCACAAGGGCCGTACTGAGTGATATTCTTGATTGGCATGCCTGTAAATGCGCGGACGTGCAGAGCAAACTCAGAGGAGTCCTGAGACAGCAATGTAACTAGGCCGGTATCGTGTGGACGAGGTGAGACCTCATTGAAGATCACGTGATCACCTCTGACGAACAGTTCTACACCAAAGATGCCGTATCCACCTAGAGCGTCAACCACTTTACCTGCGGTGTATTGCGCAGCCTTAAGTGCATTGTCAGACATCACCTGTGGTTGCCATGACTCGCGATAGTCTCCGTCTTCTTGTCGGTGGCCGATTGGCGCACAGAAATGAATACCGTCCACCGCTCGAACTGTCAGCAAGGTGATTTCGTAATCAAAGTCGATAAAGCCCTCTACGATGACTCGTCCAGCGCCAGTACGACCTCCTTCTTGAGCGTAGTCCCACGCTTTTTGGATATCGCCTTCACTCTTGATAACACTTTGACCTTTGCCAGAAGAACTCATTACGGGTTTGACGACACAAGGGATACCGACAAATTCTACCGCGGCAGAGAAATCTTCAAAACTATCGGCGAAGCGATAAGGTGAAGTCATTAGTTCCAGCTCTTCTGCTGCGAGGCGACGAATCCCTTCACGGTTCATTGTCAGCTTGGTCGCATTTGCAGTAGGAACAACGTTTAAGCCTTTTTCTTCTAATTCAACCAGTTTGCTGGTCGCGATGGCTTCAATTTCAGGTACTACGTAATCCGGCTTTTCTAGCTTAATGATAGCTTCAAGCGCATCGCCATCCAGCATGTCTAGGACATGACTACGATGAGCAACTTGCATTGCAGGGGCATCTGGGTAGCGATCACAAGCGATCACTTCTAAACCTAAACGTTGACACTCAATAGCAACTTCTTTGCCTAGCTCTCCAGAGCCCAATAGAAGTACACGAGTAGCATTGTCACGAGTGGCGGTACCAAACATAGTTATTCCTTCCGAACATGTTGAACGAGTATTTGAGAACGGGGAGATCATACTCATTCCAACCTCAAAAGCAAACGTTTGCGTGATGGTTTTAGTGAATTTTAAGCATAAAAAAAGCAGCCGACTAAAAGAGGGCTGCTTATGTAAATCGCATGTTAACTTAATGCAGTTATATTGCTAAGTAAGTGACTGGGATATCTGGGTTAATTGCTTCTAGCGTTGATTGAGTCTCTGCCAAGTGACTGATGTTGCCTTGTGCGTTTTCAACCAGAGCTGCACTCTCGATTTGGTCGAAGTTATTACCTGCCAGCATCACTTGAATCATCGCTACTTGAAGTGGAGGCAAGCTCGGGTTAAATGCCGCGTTTTCTGCGTATGCACCTGAGAAGATCTCACCAGACGCAAGTTGAAGTGAAACACCGCTTAGGTTTTTGGTGTAAGGGGCATGGCTGCGGTTCATGGCTTCTAGAGCTTTAACAACAATAGGTGTTGTCTCTTCAGTCGTGTACTTGTGGTCAAGTTCTGTCATCAGGCCTTCGGTGATACCAAGATCAGAAGGGCCGAAAGAGTCGGGCAGATAATCTTGGAGTGAACGCTCTTCACGTTCTGGTAACTGGATTTTCAACTCATTAGCCGTAGTCAATTCGTTCATAAATTGACGACAGTGACCACAAGGGCTGTAGTTGATGGTGATATCAGAAAGTCCTTTTTCACCTTTCATCCAAGCGTGACTGATTGCCGCTTGTTCTGCGTGTACCGTTTGACCTAGCTGTGCACCTGCAATTTCCATGTTTGCACCGAAGTAGATGTGACCAGATAGGCCGCGCACTACTGCGCCAACGTAGAAATCAGAAAGTGGTGCGTAAGAGAACGCAGCTGCGATTGGCAGTAAAGCTAGACGAACTTCTTTGTCAGAAAGACCGCTTGCATCCAGCAAGCTTTGAAACTGCTCTTTAGAGATGGTGGCGTCAAAGTTGTCTGCTAATACGATGTCACTTAAAAGTGCTTTCAATGAAGCTGGAGCACTTTCCAGCGCCAGGGTAATACGACTGTTCATGTTGAATCCTTAATTGACCTTAGGCTTTAAGTTTATGCAATACCCAGAAACTTTCTGTGATCAAAGTCACTAATGTATGCTGCTTGTTACATTGTGTTGCACAATTAGAGTGAGGTCACAAATGAAATCGTTTGCAGCCAGCAAAGTGTAATTAAAGTCACAAATTGACGGGTGCATCACATTGCATGAATAAATAGTTTAGCTGAAAAAAAGAGCGCATTTCCTAAAGATTTGTTGGAAAAGCGCTCTGATTTTGTTCGGGAATTAGCAATGACATAGATTGACTATCAGCGACTTCAAGTTAAGTATTTTGCTATTAGGAGTATATCCATAGCACCAATGAGAACATTGAAGGGGCTAATATCGAGGTGATAACACCGCACAGAACTAATGCCAGAGAGCTAAATGCTGCATCTCGTGGATCTTTCTCGGCGCTAGTCGCTGTACCTAATGCGTGTGATACGGTTCCCATCGTAAGTCCACGAGCGATAGGGCTCTTAATACCGATCAGGTTGTAGATTGGATAGGCGAAAATTGCCCCGAAAAGTCCAACCAAAAGCACTAAGATCGCGGCTATGGCAGCTTCACCACCAAGATGACTAGACACTTCCATTGCGATAGGAGTCGTCACCGATTTACCGAGTAAACTGGCAATTAAGCCAAGGTCTGCATGAAAAGCTGCAGCGATTAATACGGCGCTTAGCATCGACATCACGCTACCTAGCAAACTCGCAAAGGTGATAATGCGCCAGTTAGCTCTTATCTGTGGGAGTTGTTCATACAGTGGGTAAGCGAGCGCAACAACGGCTGGTTGGAGCATGTAGGTAATCCAAGTGTTGTCTGCGTAATACTCTTCGAATGGGATTCGCCAATAGGTGAGTACAGGAATAATGATCGCTAAGCTAATCAATAGAGGGTTACATAATGGCGAGTTTACTTTTTGACTTACCCAACGAGCAAAAAGAAACACAACAATAGTCAAAAGAATCCACATATTATTTCCCCTTCGCAATCACTCGGTCTAGGAACCAAGACAGAGAAACAAGAACGATCAGTGTGCCACCAACCGCACTGGCTAAAATAGGAAGGGCGTTGGCAATGAGCATGTCGAAGTGTTCCATTAGGCCAACACTGATAGGCACAAACAGTAAGATCATGAAACGGATGATCAGGCTAGCACCAGGTTGAACCCAATGAGATGGAATAATTCCGATCACCATCGCGAAGAAAAGCAGCAGCATCCCAAAGATACTTCCGGGAATTGCAGTATCGAGAAGGCTTTGAATGGCATTGCCTGCTGTCAGTGCACCGATGATCAATGTAAAAGAGATCATTAGATACACGAGTTGGATCAATCTTTCTTTCAAAGGGGGTCTCTTTCTGAGTTAATGGATAACGGCTAACGAGTAGCCGTTATTTAAGGCTTTAGAATGACGACACTTTTAATTTAACTCGCTAATTTCTCAACGTATTGATATACCGCTTTGAGTATCGCCATCTTCTTTTCGTCGTTTTCATGCTCATGAGCAAGATTCTCAAGGTTGAGCATGTACTCTTCAAGTCGACTTTCGTAAAACTCACGACAGTGATTAGCCCATTTTTGCTGTTCTGATTCATCTAACGTCCAAGGGTAGTGACGCGCTTTGTAACGGAACAGAAGGGGTTCTATACGTTCGTCGGCAAAGCTGATGTCGAGTGCTGCAAGGTTGTTTGGTTCGGTTTGGCGAATAATATCCATTGCGGCTTTATCTGACGGAGAGAAGAAACCATCGTAAAGCTGAGTATCAACATCGTCGTCTTTCTCGTATTCGCGCTCAACAGAGTAAAGACCAATCAGTTTTTCGCGAATCTCTGGGTGTTCACGAAGAATCGCTAAGTTTGCGAGACATTGCTGACGATCAATGCCAATGGTTTCAGCATTTTCGGCTGTTAGTGTTTTCGCAGGAGCAAGAATAGGGCACTTATTCAGTTGCACGAGTTTAATCGGTACAGGTCGCTCATCTGGGCCCAATTCGCTGTGTTTGGTGTAGAGTCGTTCACGCAATTCATCTGCGTCTAATTCAAGCAGTGGTGCTGGGTCTTTCGCTAGATCAACAACGATAACCGCGTTTTGATTGGTCGGGTGCCAAGCCATTGGAACAATCCAACTGGTGTAGTTGCACTCTTTCCCCAACATGCCAGACACGTGCATCAGTGGTGTCATGTTTACAATGTCGATCAGCTCATTCAGTTTACGCTTGTGGCGCATGTTGTATAGGTAGTCGAACATTTTCGGTTGAGCGGCTTTAATTTTCTTTGCCAGCTCAATGGTTGCGATAACGTCAGCCATCGCGTCATGCGCATTTTCGTGTTCAATACCGTTAGCAACAGACAAGTGCTCTAGTTTAAAGCTTGGGAACCCTTCTTCATTCTCCGGCCAAACGATGCCGTCGGGACGCAACGCGTGCACGGCGCGCATCACATCTAATAGATCCCAACGAGAGTTACCGTTTTGCCAGCTCCATGCATATGGATCGATAAAGTTGCGGTAACAGGTATAACGAGTCACTTCATCGTCGAATCGAATACTGTTATACCCAAGACTAGTTGTGTTTGGCTTAGATAACTCTGCATGAATTTTAGCGATGAACTCAGGCTCTGGTAGGCCTTGTGACATTGCTTTCTGTGGGGTGATTCGCGTAATCAATGCAGCTTCAGGTGCTGGTAGATAATCAGCGGGTGGTTGGCAATAGATAACCAGTGGATCTCCAATGATGTTGAAATCTTGGTCGGTGCGAACACCCGCAAATTGACTTGGTCGATCTTTGGCTGGGCTCGTTCCCCAAGTTTCGTAATCGAAGAAGAAGTAGGTTGGCTGATTATCTGAGCTCATGGAATATCCTGACAGTAGATAGGGTCTACTGTGACTGAAGTTAACTTTTCTTCAGTATCTGACAGGAGGCGGTGAGGGTGCAAGCGGCATTGTAAATAAATTTCATCAAATCGATGCATTACTATTCAATTAAGCACGATGCCATGGCTCAGCGTATCAAAACGTATTAATTCAGCTAAATTAAGAAGATGTATCTCTCTCAGTCTGTTGGTGGTACGAACATCATTTTTAGCTTTGTTCGCCAGCTGTATTCTCTGTTTGTTAAATCTCGGAATATGAGTTTCCACTCTTGGAAGGTGACGGTGATAGGATTGTCGCTGTTGACTGGCTTAGTCGTTCCATAGCGAACGGTTTCCACTTCCGGCTCAAAAGTGCCAAACAACTTGTCCCAAATGATGAGTACGCCTGCGTAGTTTTTGTCGATGTATTGTGGGTTACGGCCATGATGAACACGATGATGAGAAGGTGTGTTGAACACCCACTCTAAGGGGCCTAGTGTCCGTATCCATTGAGTATGAACGAAGAACTGTAGACCAAGGTTGAGAAGCACGACAAAGACCACCCATTTAGGTTCAAAACCGATGATCACCAATGGCAGCCAGAAGATCCACATACCTGATACTGGATACATTAAGCTTTGACGGAATGCGGTACTAAAATTCATTCGTTCAGAACTATGGTGAGCAACATGCGATGCCCACATCCAACGTGTTCTGTGGCTGGCACGGTGAAACCAGTAGTAACAGAAATCTTGCAAAATCATTAGGCATAGGAAGCTGGCTAGCCCCATTTCAACATCTATGAGCCGCCAATCAAAAAGCCAAAGGTACAGGTAAGCCACGAATAGCCCCGTCACTAAATCGGAAAGTTGATGCATCCCCGCCAAGGTAAAATTACAAGCGACTTCCGTAATCGTATAGCGCGAATTTTCAGGAAGCTGTCCCTGCTTTTGTCCAATCAAATACTCTGCGAGCATACAAGCAATAAAAAGCGGTGCTAGTACCACAAGTAACCATTCTGGGTTATTGATGAGCGACTCTATGTTCATCTAATGCCTCGGTGTGTATTTATAACAGTGTTAGGGGAGATCTATGTGATTGGATGTAACTTCTCTTACCAGCACGCGAAATGATCTTCGGTTAATCCAAGTACATGCTCAAGCTGGTGGGTGACCCCATTGTTATCCTTTATCGAGCCCGAAAAATGACCGATGAACTGACGGAAATTGCTCTTGAGTACGATAAAATTGAGCTTTTCACTGCGTTTATTACGAGGAGTAAAAGTGAGATCAATCCGTCGATCTTCAGAGTAAATTTGCCAAGGTTGAGCGGTGTCATCACGGTTAAATTCAAAATGGACGGCAGGAAGTAGATGTTTTTTACCGTCTATCCAAAGCGCGTTCTCACAGGTTCCAGTTTCGTTAACGCCCGCTGCTAGATTCATCCCCAATTGAATCCGCTTTGATGATTCTCCTAACAGATGAGTGTTAATGCTTGCCCAGCGCCAGCTCGTTTCACGACGCATATAACCCGCTGAAAAGTCGTAGCCTCCTAAGGCGTAGTCGAGCTCAACTTCATGGTTGTTAACGGTCAACTTCCCACTGACTGAAAGTGCGTTGTGTTTTTGGGTGTAGGTCCACCCTGAATATCCAGTGGGTGTCGTCATAGAAAGCGGCTGACTGTCTTCTCTAACTTTGAGTTTAAGGTTGGCTTGTACGAGCTTAGTATTGATTTCTACTGTCCAGTCGCCTTGATTGATCTTGAATTGGATCTGGCCGCGAGCAATGTGGGTAACCCCTTGATGTGGAGAAGAGGTCACCACTTTGTCGAAAGAGAGTGGGCGAAGCCAAGATTGCTCTTCGAGACTATTTTCGTTGATGTTGTATACATAACAGAATGCAGAGCCAAGATACCTGATATCGGCGATTGCTACTCCAATCACATAGTCTGCGGTAACCACGCTGACAAATTGGAACTGCTTGTAATGAAAGTAGCGTTGCCATCGACTGGCTGGATTATCCATGACGTTACGATAATCGAACCTCTCTATATCGAGCTCATGGGGGATAGTATCGAACTGACCAAAAACAGGCTTGCCCTGAGAATCAATAATACTTCTCGGCGCTTTGTGGATGGTTTCAGGTTTAATCATGATTAAAGTTTACATGGCATTAACATAATGGCTATTCTAGCTAGCCACTTAGCGAAAAGTTAGGTCATTATCGGACACCATTGGGTTTGCTCTCACGCTGTGGGATTTGGAGATGGTAAAGTTCCAATAGAGAGGCCAACTCAATTATTAATTAGAAGGGAAGCCGACGACGGATGATGGAACAGTCATGACAGAAGAGAAAATATTGGCGGCATATCAGCCAAGTAGTGCTTATCAACCGTTGGGAAGCTTAGATATTGCATTGCTGTTTGATAGCTTAGAAACTCGTGGTATCAATGGCAAAGCGCTACTGTCTTCTCTTGGTCTAGTTAACATTGATTGGCAAGATCCGAATATTCAACTTAGCTTTGCCGACAAGTTGATTGTGTTCAAGGCGGTGAATCGTCTACTGCCTCAAGAGGGGCTGGGTTTGTGGCTTGGGCAGCAGGCGAGGTTGAACCATTTTGGCGTGCTAGGTTACGTGCTAGCGACGAGTGAAAACGTGTTGCAAGCCGTTAAAAGTGGTTTCAAATATCTTAGGCTCAACGGTCCGATATTCTCCGTAGCATTGATTCAAGACGCCGATGAAGCAATCATTCGAATCGAGAACTCTTTGGATATCGGTGAAATGTTACCTTTTTGCTGCGAGTACTTTTTCAGTTCTCTTGTTTCTCTGTTTTATCAACTAACTCGCCAGCCTCTCAAGCTCAATGCGTTGCGTCTCTCTTATCCTGAGCCTATGTATTCATTGTCTGGGCATGGTAATAAATACCGGCATCGGTTTGGTTGTCAGGTTGAATTTAACCACATGTTGTGTGAACTCCGCTTTGATCGTGATTTACTCCACAAACCACTGCCGAATCATGATGCTGCGACTCTCGAGCGTTATTTGGCATCTTGCCATAGCATTATGTCGAGTCTGGGCTCCCCTTCTATTTTGAGTAATCAAGTGAGATCTATGCTTTATCAAGAACCTGGTCAGTTTCCGACGATTGAGCAATTAGCGGAGGAATTTGGTTGCTCCTCACGAACATTGCGACGGGAGCTCTCAAAAGAGGCGACGAGCTACCATGATTTACTTGCCGAAGTGCGTCGAGAACTGGCGAAAGAGTTGCTACTAAATACCGACATCAGTGTAGAAGATATCGGTGAGCGCCTTGGATACAGTGATTCAGCTAACTTCAGACGCGCATTTAAGGGGTGGATGAAACAGACGCCCGTACAATTTCGCCAACGTTTGTCCTAGTTTCTAGGGCGTGAATAGATTTTAGGGTGTGAATAACAGCAAGTTTAGCAATTTGACTCTTTATCCTTGTCATAAACCGAGTAGGGGATATAAACAGAATGACAAAAAACAGGTATGATAGTGCCGTTTTTAATCCTGAACTGGGAAAGTCATGGCAAAGTTAACACTCCAAGAGCAGATGCTGAAAGCTGGCTTGGTTAATGAGAAAAAGCTGAAAAAAGCAAAGAAAGGCTCTAAGAAGTCACGCGTTCAAGCGCGCGAGGCGAAAGCTGCCGCAGAAGAGAACCGTTTGGCACAACAAGCGAAAGACAAAGAGCTGAATCAACAAATGAAAGAGAAACAACTGAGCAAAGAAATAAAAGCTCAGGTGAAACAGTTGATTGCGATGAATAAGATCGAGCAAAAAGATGGCGAGATCAAATACAACTTTACTGACGGTACGTTAGTTAAACACCTTTACGTTGAAGAGTTGACTCAAAAGCAGCTAAGTAAAGGTATTTTAAGTATTGCTCGTGATGGCGAAGGATACGTGATTATCCCGACCAGCGTTGCGAACAAGATTGCGATGCGTGACGAAGAGTCTATCGTTGATACTCAGACTACTTCAGAAGAAGTGGTTGATGAAGATGACCCGTACAAAGATTTCGTCGTACCGGATGATTTGATGTGGTAATTAGGCACTAAGCCTTAACGAATTAAAAATGCAGTTGTGCTCGTATGAGTCAACTGCATTTTTTTATGCCGTAGATAACACGAACACATCAGTCGTCGTTTGCTAACGTCAATAATTCACTCATTCAAGACAAAAATTAATTTGTACTCTAATTATTTTTTGAAAAAAGTTACCACTAATAAAACCTTTATAATCAGATATTTATACTGACCTTGGTGGGCTAATACGCAGGGGTTACCAAAAAAATGTTTTATTCTGTGTTATAATAGCGCCATCGGGATTGAGCAAGACGCCGTAAGTGATTGATTAAATTCACTTATTTTCACCCTTTTATATGGTACGGCGCGCTGATCAAATTTTAATTGGATATGGAGTTGGTCCTTATATTCGAATTGTCGAATATGTGTACACCTTAATTTATGAGTTTTAAGTCAAAAAAATACAGTATAGATTCAACAGATTATCAAGTCGGTCAAGACAACATTAATAAGTGGGGCATGGATGTCCACAACACGGTTTTCACGGCTTCGGTAGGCCTTTCAATTCTCTTCATTGTTACACTTCTCGCAATGGCACCCGGCGATGCAAAAGCTGCAATTGACACGGTAAAAGCCGCCGTTCTCGCGAACTTCGATTTCCTATTTATGTGGGGCGCGAACCTTCTACTCATTTTCGCTATCGGTTTAGCATTCTCTCCATTGGGTAAAATTCGACTTGGTGGCGAAAATGCGACAGCGGACTACACCACGACATCTTGGATTGCGATGCTGTTTGCTGCAGGCATGGGTATTGGTCTTATCTTCTGGGGTGTGGCTGAACCCACTGCGTTCTTTACTGACTGGTACGGCACACCATTAAATGCGGAAGCTTACACTGAAGCTGGCCGCGAAGCGGCACTTGGCGCCACGGTATTCCACTGGGGTCTGCATGCTTGGGCAATTTACGGTATGGCAGCACTGTGCCTTGCTTACTTTGTTTATAACAAAGGTTTACCACTATCGATGCGTTCAGTTTTCTACCCAATTCTTGGAGACAAAGTTTGGGGTAAAACAGGCGACGTTATCGACGTGATGACGGTACTAGTAACACTATTTGGTCTAGCGACTTCACTTGGTTTAGGTGGCACGCAAGCCGCGAGTGGTATTAGCCATGTATTTGGTTTAGAGAACAATCTATTCCTACAACAGTTAATCATTGCGTTAATTATGGTGCTGGCAATCGTTTCTGTACTACGTGGTATGGACGGTGGTGTAAAACTACTGAGTAACCTAAACATGGTTATCGCGTTTGTTTTCCTAGGTTTTATCGCAGTGCTTAACTTCACTACGGTTCTAGACTCGCTTGCGACAGCGGTAACTGGTTACGTGAAGAACATTATCCCGCTAAGTCAAACAACAGGTCGTGAAGACACCACTTGGTTACATGGTTGGACAGTATTTTACTGGGCATGGTGGGTAGCCTACGCACCGTTCTTCGGTATGTTCGTGGCTCGTATCTCTAAAGGCCGTACGGTTCGTGAGTTCCTATTATGCGTTCTGATCATCCCTACGCTTGTTACTACGGCTTGGATGTCTATCTTTGGTGGAGTGGCGATTGAGCAAGTGATGGACAAGGTTGGACAACTGGGTATTGATCAGGGTATCGCTGATGTTTCTCTAAGCTTGTTCTACATGTTAGACGCCTACCCGCTAGGTAACATTCTATCTGTGATTGCGGTTGCGCTTATTATTGTATTCTTCGTGACCACTCTGGACTCTGGTTCTATCGTTATCGATGGTATGACTGCAGGCGGTAAGTTAGAAGTGCCTGTTCGCCAAAAAGTTGTCTGGGCAATCATTTCAGGTGCAATTGCAATGGTTATGCTGTGGATTGGTGGCACGCAATCTATTCAAGCACTGCAATCAATTACAATCATCGCTGCATTGCCGTTTACCATCATCCTAATACTAGGTTGTGTAAGCCTGATTAAAGGTCTTATGACTGAAGTTGAACAACCAAAAGTGGCGACTGATACCGCGAAACAATAACGTGTTGTGAACTTAGGTAATGACTTTACGCCCTTGTTTTTGCAAGGGCGTTTTTTATGAATCGTAATTCGAAGAGCGTCAGAAGTGGATCACCTTTCTGGGATTCGACGATAGACGTTGCTATTCGCATCAAGGTTGTCTGGCGAAAGGTCGGCCAACATACGTTGTTCGTAATGTTCATAGCCATCAAAGCGGCATTCACCGATCTCATTTCGTGGGCACACCTGTGCATGGTGTCTTTCGATTAATTCGGTCGAGCAGAACGGGCAGTATTTCATACATCCTCCTGATTGTACTCATTGTCTCAATGGGCATTTTCAGTAACGCAAATTCATGTTTCGATTTGATGGCATTTTTAAGTCATTTTCTAAATGAGCGATATGTATGCCAAAGCGTATAAACATACACCGACAATGTTAAGGTTATTCGGATACGGCGCGAAAGACGATCACTTGAACCTGTATGAAAAGGTAACAAATTGTGTTGCCTGTTTTGGTGTATGTTTTTGGTAAATCGGTATCAGTTATTGATGAATAGAGAATGAGTTTTTGAGTTGAAGCTCTTTGAAGTAGTCTTGAACGAATTGCACAAACGCTTTGTGTTTTCTAGCTGGGTAGACCATTTGAGGATAAAACAGGTAGATGGAATTCCCATTAGCGATGCATTCATGGGTAAGCAGTGGTGTTAAACGACCTTGCTTTACCTCTTCAGCAACGTAATAACTCGCGATACGGATTATACCGCTGCCGTGTACAGCTTGCTGTTTTAAAAGGTGGTTCTCGTTGCTTGATAACCAGCCAGATACATGCACGCTACCACTGTTAAATGGCCATTCATGTTGGTGTAGGGTCGCAAGACACTGATGATCTTGCAGATCGTCGAGTGACTTAGGTTCACCACACTTTTCTAGATAGCTTGGCGCCGCAACGAGGTCATGTTGATACGAAAATAACTTTTTAGCCACCATATTCTCTGGTGGAGTATTGGTCGCTCGAAACGCAATGTCGATATCTTCACGATTGAGGTCATAGGTCGTGTAGCTGCTATTAATTTCGAAATAGATGTCTGGATAGATCGCTTGGAAGCGTTGGCACAGATCAGACAGAAAGATCTCTGTGAACATTTTTGGTGCTGTGATCCTTAAAACCCCTTTAATCGCTTCATGTTCATCCGACACGCTTCGCTCTAGGTCGAGGACTTGAGATCGAATTACCAATCCTTGAGCAAGTGCTCGTTCACCTTGAAGCGTGAGTCGAACACTGCGTGTGGTCCGGACTAACAACGGACACTCTAAGTCGCTTTCTAAACGTTTTATCTGTTCCGACAAGTAACTTTTTGAAATCCCCAGTTGTTCTGCTGCTTTGGTGAAGTTGAGCTGTTGAGCAAGCTCAACAAACAACATCAACCTTTCTATTCGTTTGTGCTCATTCATATCTTATCTCCAGTTTTCATTTGTTCATTATAACGAACAATTATTTCGGATTCAGGCTATTCTGTTTTTCTTGTAGAACAATATGATTGAGGCTGATTTCATGAATACGAGAATGAACAATGAAAAACGTACTTCCTTTATCAAAACATTTAACCAACGTCAGTGAGATTGCTTACGGCTGTATGGGGCTAGGCGGTGGTTGGAACGACAACCCTGTTTCTCAAGATGATGTTTACCAAACACAAGGTATTATCGAAACGGCAATGGCTTCAGGTATCAATCTTTTTGATCATGCAGACATTTATACATTTTCTAAAGCAGAGCAGGCCTTTGGCCAAGTACTAAAGAGCCAGCCTGAATTGCGCGATCAAATGTTTCTGCAATCGAAATGTGGCATTCGTTTTCAAGGCGAAGGTAATGTTGGACGCTATGATTTCTCTGCGCAATGGGTGCAGAGCTCTGTGGAAGGCATTCTTGAACGCTTAAATACGGAGAAGCTAGACGTACTCTTATTACACCGCCCTGATCCATTGATGGAGCTTGATGAGTTAGCTCGTACGCTTCAAGACCTGCATGCAGCGGGTAAGGTCGAACATTTTGGTGTGTCTAACATGAGTGGTCATCAGATTGAGTATCTGCAATCTGCTCTTGACCAACCTTTAGTGGTTAACCAGATGGAAATGAGCCTAGCGAAACTGGATTGGCTTAACGATGTTGTTCTAGTTAATTCTCAAGGGTTGAATGAGTCTGATTGGGCTCCGGGCACACTAGAGTACTGCCGAGCTCATGGCGTGCAACTTCAAGCATGGGGTTGTTTGGCACAAGGACGCTTCTCTGAGCAGGGTTTAAATTCAGAGGACGAAAGTGTACGAGCGACTTCGAAATACGTTCAACAACTTTCTGAGAAATACGGTGTGACGAGCGAAGCGATTGTATTAGCGTTTCTTCTACGCCACCCAGCCGGTATTCAACCTGTGATCGGCACAACTAATCTCGACCGAATTCGCGCAAGTGCTGCTGCGACTCAGATTAAGTTAACTCGCGAAGAGTGGTACAACTTATTTGTTTACTCTCGTGGTCAAGCACTACCATAGGTAAATAATCATGCTGACTTTAAATAAAGCTCAACAAGCGGTTGCGACGGCGATTGAAATAGCAGCTCAGAATCAGCAGCAAATTGCCGTTGCTGTTTGTGATACGCACGGTGAATTGATCGCATTCGCTAAAATGGACGACGTTAGTGTCCAGGCTGGTTTGCTCGCAAAAAGCAAAGCGTATACGTCGGCGCGTGATCGTCAACCAAGTGGTAACTTAGGTGAGTGGGCGCGTGCGACAGGCAAAGATATGGGTTATTGGAATGACTCGAATATCACTGGCTTTAAAGGTGGCGTACCTATTGTTTCCTCTGGCCGTATTATTGGAGCTATTGGTATCAGTGGCTTGAGCGAGGAAGAAGATGAATTGCTTGCTCAGTCAAGTATCTCTGATCTTCAGCTTTAATATTCTTACGCAAGAAACAAAAACCGATGCAAGCGCATCGGTTTTCTTTAGCTTAAATGAGTATACGTTGCTCGCCTTGAGTCGACGCTTACTAGCACGTTATGCTTGAGCTTGTTGAAGATCGTTCTTCTCTTCTTTGTTGCCCAAAATACGACTCGTGATAGTACCTGCAGTCATTGAACCCGATACGTTTAGCGCAGTACGAGCCATATCGATAAGCGGTTCGATAGAGATAAGCAGTGCTGCGATAGTCACAGGTAACCCCATAGCAGGCAGTACGATTAACGCTGCAAACGTTGCACCGCCACCTACGCCAGCAATACCAAATGAGCTTACTGTAATGATAGCGATCAGCGATAAGATGAAGTTGATGTCCATTGGATTGATACCCATGGTTGGCGCAACCATTACCGCTAGCATTGCAGGGTAGATACCCGCACAGCCATTTTGACCGATTGTTGCACCGAATGACGCAGATAAGTTTGCAATCGCTGGTGGCACATTGAGCTTAGTGATTTGTGCTTCAACGTTAAGAGGAATCGTTGCTGCAGAACTGCGCGATGTGAATGCAAAGGTCAGTACTGGCCAGATCTTCTTGAAGTATTCTTTCGGGTTCACACCAAAAAATGAAACTAATACGCCGTGAACCACAAACATCAGTAAAATTGCCACGTAAGAAGCAACGATGAAACCGAGTAGGCTAAGAATGTCGGAAGCACTTGATGTTGCGACAACTTTCGCCATTAGTGCAGCGATGCCGTATGGCGTTAGAGCCATGATCATCTTAACTAGGCGCATAACGATAGATTGAGCCGCTTCCACAAAAGTGCGAATCGGAGACTCTAGTTCTTCTTTTTCTGCCATCACTTTACGTGCTGCAATACCGGTTAATACACCAAAAATAACAACGGCAATAATAGAAGTAGAGCGAGCACCAGTTAGGTCTGCAAATGGGTTAGTCGGAATAAAGCTAACCAGCATTTGAGGGATAGTCAGGTCAGAGACACGGTCTGCGCGAGTTTCAAGTGCTGCTAGACGTGCTGTTTCACGAGCACCTTCTGTAAGCCCCTCTGCAGTCAGACCAAATGCCTGCGTTACCATGATACCGATGATTGCTGAGATTGCGGTCGTCGCCAATAAGATTGAAATGGTGATGCCTGAAATCTTTCCTAGGGAGCCGCCTTTCTCAAGTTTCACAACCGCTGCGATCATGGAAACAAGCACCAGTGGCATGATCACCATTTTGAGTAAACCAACGTAACCACGGCCAACGATGTTGACCCAGTCCAATGTCTCTTTGATGATTGGGTTGCCTTCGCCAAATAGCAGTTGTAGAGCAAGACCAAAACCACTACCAAAGACAAGACCAAGCAGCACTAAGCGGGAAAGTGTGTGTTCTTTTTTCTGCTGCCCGTAGAGAAAAAATAGAATACCAGTGAATACCGCCAAGGCAGCGATAGCAGGGAGTGACATTGAATTTCCTTATGAATTACTTCAGAACAATAAGAGCCTAGGGGTATAGGCGTGAGCACAGCTAGCTAAAATAACGTTCTGTAACAAAACGTAAAATAAGGAAAAGTAATTTGATAGAACAATTAGTCATATCCAAAAGAACAGTTGTTCGCATATTCAACAGAGTGATGGTTCTGGCATCAATCTAACGATATTTCGACAAAAAATTGAACACCTCACTCGGAGAAAGATTTGGACATTTTTTTGAATTGTTGTCGAATAATCTAAACAGCATCGCATCGGCAGTCGACTCTAACTCGAGCGAATTTTGTTCAATCCAACAACAATCGCAGTTTGAAAGGCGAGTTATCGATAGATAGATCAGACGATAGCAAGTACACTGATTGTTACTTTGTCACAGCCAAGGAAGCGCGATGAACCTCCAGTTCGATTCTCTCTCTGCAAATGAAATCTACCACCTGATGACTCAAACAGTTGTCCCTCGTCCCATAGCGTGGGCGCTGACCAAATCAAGTGGTGATGTATTTAATCTTGCTCCATTTTCCTACTTCACTCCAGTATCGAGCCAGCCTCCATTGTTGATGCTTTCTGTGGGTAAAAAGCCGACAGGTGAAATCAAAGACACTGCAAAAAATGCGATAGAAACCGGTAAGTTAGTTATTCATATCGCGTCTGAATCCTCTGCGGAGGTGATGACCTCTACAGCTGCAACACTGGATCATGATCATTCGGAAATACAAGCGAACGATATAGAGTTGGTCGAGTTTGAAGGCTTCTCTTTGCCTCGAGTTAAGTCTTGCTCTGTGGCGTTTGGGTGCACGCTTTTTGAAGTTAAAGAAGTAGGAGAGGTTCCCCAAAGCTTAGTGTTTGCAAAGGTTGAAGCGGTGTACATTGCTGAAGAGATTATCGATCAAACCAGTGAGCGATTGAAAATAGATGCTTTAGCGTTAAACCCGTTGTCACGTCTTGGTGGCGGTGAATACGCAACTCTCTCTAATGTTTTTTCGGTAGCACGACCAAAATAATCGAAAGCTGAGCCAACGATGGGCTTAGCTTTCTGATTTTTCTATGTAAGAAACTATTTTTCTACGTAAGAAACTACTGCGCTCTCAGCAAAAAACGTCATTTAACGATTAAAAGTCTCAAATCATCACATTGGTAAGTCATCTTCATGCTAGATACTCAACACTCTGCGTTTATACAAAATCGAATCGATCAAAAAACCAAACCATTGGGCGCCCTTGGCCTTTTAGAGAAGACCGCTTTTCAACTGGCGCTTATTCAAAGCCAGCAAAGTCAAACACCGATTGAGAACATTCAAATCACCAAGCCTTCAATGTTTGTTTTTGCTGGTGATCACGGAGTTGCGGATGAAGGGGTGAGTATTGCCCCAAGTGCCGTGACTCAGCAAATGGTATTGAACTTTGTTCATGGTGGCGCCGCGATCAACTGTTTCTGTCGGTTAAACGATATTGACTTAACCGTTGTGGACGCAGGTATTTTACAAGCCATAGATACCAGTGATATTTCGGGTAGTCATACCGAGTTATTGGTCGCTCAAAGATTGGGTAACGGCACTCACAATTTTAATCAGCAAGCAGCGATGTCACTTGAGCAAGTCGAGAAAGGGATCGGCTATGGTCAGTCTTTGATTGAAAGTAAAATTGCGCACGGCTGCAATCTCGTTATGTTTGGTGAAATGGGTATTGGTAATACCAGCAGTGCTTCGGCAATACTGAGCGCCTTAACGGGGTTAGATGCAAAAGAGTGTGTTGGCCTTGGTACTGGAATAGATGACGAACAACTTAAGCGAAAGCAGCAAGTGGTTGCCAACGGTGTTGAACGCTGTAAAGGAAAAAACGTAGAGCAAGTACTTGCTGAAGTGGGCGGATTTGAAATTGTACAAATGGTTGGTGGATTTATCGGCGCAGCAAAGGCGCAAACACCGATTTTAGTTGATGGTTTTATTGTTTCGGTGGCGGCATATGTAGCGAACTTAATTGAACCAAGATGTCGCGATTACATGCTGTTTGCACACAAATCTCAAGAACACGCGCATCAATATGTGTTGAGAGAGTTAGATGCCGACCCTATGTTGGACTTGGGACTCAGGTTGGGTGAGGGCACGGGTGCTGCATTGGCACTGCCTTTGATTAAGGCCGCCGCTGAGTTTTACAACAACATGGCAAGCTTTGAAAGTGCTGGAGTGACGGTGTAATGGACCAGTCTGAGACAAACAGCGGCTTTAAATATCAGTGGCAACTGTTTTTGTTGGCGTTGGGCTTCTTCTCTCGTCTACCGGTGCCACACGATACGCCTTATTCCGAAGAGCGTATGAATCGAGCTGGGCGATATTTTTCAATGGTCGGCATTATGCTCGGTCTACTGTGTGCCAGCGTTTATGTTTTGCTAAGTTTGTTCTTACCTACTGACGTCGCATTAATCCTTATGATGGTATTCAGCTTAATGCTGACAGGTGCATTCCACGAAGATGGCCTGACAGATATGGCCGATGGTATTGGTGGAGGCATGACCCTTGAGCGACGCCTAACCATTATGAAAGACAGTCGTATTGGGACTTATGGTGCCTCTGCCTTGATCATGGCGCTATTGGGTAAATGGGTGTTTCTGAGTGAACTCATTGGGCAAACAAGTACCGCGGATCTTTTCATGATATTGGTTTCTAGCTACGCATTTAGTCGAGCGATCGCCGCATCGCTGATTTATGACATGCCTTATGTAAGCGATCCCGATACCAGCAAGAGTAAGCCATTAGCCAATAAGCAGACACGCTCTGAAACTCTATTTTTGATTACCATTGGATTAATACCGAGCTTATGGTTTGGTATTGAATTTAGCGCTTTGTTGTTGGTCATTGGTTATACCGTTCGTACACTGCTTAAACGTTGGTTAACGCTTCGTATTGGTGGCTTTACTGGAGACTGCTTAGGTGCCGCGCAGCAACTGGTCGAACTTTCAACTTACTTACTGTTTATCGCTGCGTTTTATAATGGGCTTATTGGGTAAACACGAATCATGAACCATCAAAAATCTACGCATTTAATTCTTGGTGGAGCACGCTCAGGAAAGTCGAGCTTCGCTGAAAAACAAGCCATTGAGAAATCTAGCAACGAAGGGCTTCAACTGCACTACATAGCAACTGCAACCAGTTTTGATGCAGAGATGGAGGCTCGTATTCTTCATCACCAACAACGACGCGATGCACGTTGGCAAGAACATGAAGTACCACTTGAGCTTGCAAAAACACTGCGTGATTTAAATGCATCAGATGTGGTTTTGGTAGATTGCTTAACACTTTGGCTCAACAATGTGATTTTTCAGCTTGGTGAGCAAGCGACGAACGCGCAAGTCGAAAGTTGGATAGAAGAGTTAGTCGATGCCGTTGAAGCGAGTCCTGCAACTATCATTTTGGTTTCGAATGAAGTGGGGCTTGGTGTTGTTCCTATGGGGCAAGTGTCTCGTTTATTTGTAGACAATGCTGGCAGAATGAACCAAGCCTTAGCGAAAGTGGTGAAGCGGGTCACTTTCATTGCAGCAGGGTTACCTATGGTTCTAAAAAACGAAGGCTAACGGGCTCATATTGAACAAGATACGTACCAAACATATTTACCTCGTTCGTCATGGCAAAGTACTTGGAGAGGCTGCACTCAATGGCAAGACAGACGTGCTCGTTGACGCGTCACTCCAAGATGAGATTTGCGCAGCAATAACAGCACTTTCGATTAAATTTGATGCAGTAGCAACATCACCACTGCGCCGTTGTTATGATTTGGCAGAGAGAGCGGCGCAAGCCAAATCAATACCTTTGCAGAGCATCGACGAGCTGCAAGAGATGAATTTCGGTGATGTAGATGGCGTGCCTTTCGACCTTCTAAGCGGGCAATGGGAGAGTTTAGAGTCGTTCTGGCAAGATCCAGCAAATAACCAACTTGCTGGAGCGGAAAGTTTACAGGCATTCCATCAACGAGTAATTCAAGGTTGGTCGCAACTTATTAGTTACACCAATGACAATACATTATTGGTTACGCATGGTGGCGTCATTCGAATGATTTTGGCGCACTGTTTGGATATTGATTGGAAGAAGCCAACGCTTTACTCCAACCTTGCCATTGGCAATGCGTCTCTGACACACATTCAAATCACACAAACAGACAATAACTATATCAGTGTGAAGGTGATAGGGCAGCCATTATTGACGCCTTAAGCACCAGCCAGTGAGAGCTGGTTTTTTAATATACCAATTTATCGATGTAACATCGCACAGAATAAGGACAGAACTCATGACAACGCCAAGTTGGGATTTGAGCATTGCATATCGTGGATTAGACGATTCAAAAATTGATCAAGATATTGAATTGATCGAGCAGTGTATCGAACTGCTTTATCTTCATGTTGAAAAGCGCGATACCGTGATCGCGATGCAGAATGCGATTCAAACCTCAGAAGCGGCAGGCACGCTGCTAGGAACCATTCATACCTTCGCAAATTGCCATGCGTCAGTGGATGCCACGCATACCGAAGCGAAGCAGCTTTTGGGTCGAGTGGCAAAACTCAACTCTGAAATGTCTCAAGCTTTTAGTCCATATGAAGACACTTTAATTCACGCTGACGTGGAATTTATTACAAAAGTACTAGACCATGCCAGCCCAGATGTCGCAGGCCAAGGCTTTGCTATCGAGAGTTCTCGTAAGCTCGCGGCAACTCGTTTAAGCGTTGCTGAAGAGCAACTGCTTGCGGCAATGGAAGTTGATGGTCGTGATGCGTGGGGTCGTTTATACGACAACTTAACGGGTTCATTAAAACTGTCTCTGCAGCTCGAAGGCGAAGAGGAAGTGCTTGGCTTCTCACAAGCAGCAAGCCTTCTTTATGGCAGCGAGTTTGAAAAACAAGAACCTGCTTGGCGCGCTGTTCAACAAGCAATGGCGACGCATCAAGAATCGTTCGCTTCCATTCTTAACGCATTGGCAGGCTGGCGCTTAACTGAAAACAAAAAACGCTCCAAGATCTGTGATGTGCACTTCTTAGCGCCAAGTCTGCATGGCAGCCGTATTGTACCTGAAACACTCGACACCATGATGGCGACGGCAAAAGCTAATCGTTCGGTAGGCCAAAAAGCGGGATTGCTGATGGCGAAAGTACATGGTTTGGATGAGATGAAACCGTGGAATCATCTTGCTGCGATGCCACCGCTTGGTGATGCACAATCTAAGGTTTACCCATTTGATGAAGCGATCGATGTCATCAAAACGGCTTTTGCTGAAGTGAATCCAGAAATGGCACAGTTTGTTGATCTTATGGTTGAAAACGGTTGGATTGATGCAGCGCCAGCGCCAAACAAACGCTTGGGAGCTTACTGCACTAAATTCGCCGCGACACGTTCGCCACTGGTCTTCATGACTTGGAGTGGCAGTCGTTCTGATCTGATGACGCTTGCTCATGAGCTTGGTCATGCCTTCCATAACTGGGTTATGCGTGACATGCCACTGTGTCAAACTCGTTACCCGATGACGTTGGCGGAAACTGCTTCAATCTTTGCGGAAAACATTGTTCGTGACTACTTGCTAAAACAAGCAGAAACGCGTGATGAGAAGCTAGAAATGCTGTGGGAAGAGCTCTCTTCATCCTTGGTATTGATGATCAATATTCCAGTACGATTTGAGTTTGAAAAAGCGTTCTATGAACAGCGTGAAAAAGGCGAGCTTACCGCTAAGCAGCTGTGTGATTTAATGGAGAAAACATGGAAAGCGTGGTACGGCGACGCCATGAGTGAGGCTGATCCATACTTTTGGGCAAGTAAACTGCACTTTAGTATCTCGCAAGTCAGTTTCTACAACTATCCATACCTGTTCGGTTACCTATTCAGTAAGGGCGTATATGCACAGCGTGAAGTGAAAGGTGAACACTTTTACAGTGACTACGTTGCTCTTCTTAGAGATACAGGCAGCATGATGGCTGAAGATGTGGTGGCGAAGCACTTAGGTATGGATCTCACTGAAGCGGAATTCTGGCAACAGAGTATCGATATGGTCTCTGCCCAAATCGACGAATTTGAAAGACTGCTCAATCAGGAAAATTAATTGGTCTTAATAGGTTCATACTCAATAAGAGCTGTGGTAGTTTACACGGCTCTTATCTGATTGATATAGCTTAAAAACCTCGCAAGGTTTGATTCTCCCTGCTGTGAACAGGGCCAATACAACGATTTATGGGCAGTATTTGTGAGTGACAACGGAGTTTCTGTTGATAAGTGCGATCCTAGCAACACAATTTCTTTGTACAATTTATTAACATACGGCCGTGCAATTAAGGAGTAGCGCATGACGAAATCTCTCTTTCGCCAATCATTTCTTTTGGACAGCCTAGATCTTGAACAAGAAGTGCTTGCAGGACAAACCGTACTAGGTAATGGAGTACAGCTAAAAGTTCATCAACGTGGTGTCTTTGAAGTGATTCCAGCGGATTACGATCAACAGACCAAGAACATCATTTTTTCAACCGGCGTTCATGGTGATGAAACCGCACCAATGGAATTGGTTGATAAGATTATTGAAGACATTGAAACAGGTTTCCAATCAGTAAAAGCTCGCTGTTTGTTTATTATCGCTCACCCAGAAGCGACTAATGCTCATACCCGTTTTCTTGATGTAAACATGAACCGTCTTTTTGACGATAAAGCGTATGAAGTAAACCGCGAAAGCAAGATTGCGAAGCAATTAAAACACTTAGTTACTGAGTTTTATAGAGATACTCAACCTGAGACGCGCTGGCATTTAGACCTTCACTGTGCAATTCGTCTATCGAAGCACTATTCATTTGCCGTGAGTCCTAAAGTTCGTCATCCCGTTCGAAGTAAAGAACTCATTGATTTTATTAATAGTGGGCACGTAGAGGCTTTGTTACTCTCGAACTCTCCAACCAGTACATTCAGCTGGTACAGTGCGGAGAACTTTGGTGCACAAGCACTAACTATGGAGCTTGGGCAGGTTGCACGCATTGGTGAGAACCAACTTGAAAGGCTAACGGCATTTGATTTGGCGATGCGCAATCTTATCGCTGAAACAGAACCAGAGCATCTTCCAAAGAAAACCATTACTTATCGTGTCAGCCGTACTATCGTTCGTCTGCATGAAGATTTTGATTTTATGTTCTCGGATTCTGTCGAGAACTTCACCGCATTTAAACATGGTGAAGTGTTTGGCCATGACGGTGATAAACCGCTGATGGCTAAAAATGAGAACGAAGCGGTGGTGTTCCCCAATCGCAATATTGCTATTGGACAACGTGCTGCGCTGATGGTGTGTGAAGTGGAAACGCGATTTGATCATGGCCAACTGGTCTACGATTAATCAACACCAGTAATTCATCTCAAACGATTGATATCACAAGGTTCGCACGTTATGGCGAACCTTGTGTTTATTTGGGGATACAGGTAAGGTTACGCCAACTTAGTTAAAGTAGCTTGATATGGATTTCCAACACCTTATTCAACAAAAACAGCGACGCTGGACTCGTGCCATCTATCTAATGCTTACAGCGTTGATTGTTCTTAGCGGCCTCTATTTAATGGTCGGCGACCTTTTTATCTCTCCGTTGAATGCACTCTCTCCACTTGAAGAAAAGTTACTTGTCGATTTACGACTTCCACGCTTGCTTGCTGCGATTGCAATAGGGGCTGCGCTCGCTGTCTCTGGTGCAAGCTTACAAGTCTTGTTAGGAAATGTGTTAGCCGAGCCCGGTGTACTCGGAATTTCCGGTGGCGCCAGCCTCGCAATGGTCGTTGTTCTGTTTTTCTTACCCTTCGCTCCAACGCCCGAACTGTTTATGATCGCAGCCGTGATTGGCTCGCTCTGTTTTACACTCCTGCTGGTGGGCATGGTGAGAGCGATGCGTTTGACCACAGCAAAACTCTTGTTGATTGGCGTTGCTCTCGGCATTTTGTCTGGGGCGATGGTCACTTGGGCATTCTATTTTAGTGATGACCTAAGCCTTCGCCAATTGATGTACTGGCTGATGGGCAGTTTAGGCGGTGTCGCTTGGTATCAACATACACTGACTCTAGTTATGATTCCCGTCATCACCTGGCTGTGTTTGCAGGGCAGCAAGCTTGATAAATTGATGATTGGGGAAGTGCACGCTGCTCAATTAGGGATTAACGTTCCAGCGCTGCGTTGGCGTTTGATTTTCGCCGTCTCAATACTTGTCGGTTGTGCTGTTGCTCTTGGAGGGGTGATCAGCTTTGTGGGCTTAGTAGTGCCACATCTATTGCGCTTGGCAATCGGTACTGATAACCGATATCTGCTGCCATTGTCTGCGGTATCAGGCGCAGCACTGTTGGTGTTTGCCGATATCTGCGCTCGTACACTGCTGGATTCTGCTGAACTGCCGCTGGGTGTTATGACAACCACGATTGGCGCGCCAATCTTTATTTGGATGTTGGTGAAAAATCATGATTCAAATTAAAAGTCTAAGCGTAGGCTCAAGGTTATTGCCACTCTCATTCAACCTGAAACCGGGGCAGGTTGCTCATGTTATCGGGCCAAACGGCAGCGGCAAGAGTACCTTGCTCGAGGCGATCTCCGGTATTGGAGAGGGTTATGCTGGTGAAGTGATGTGGGCTGATAGAACCCTCTCGAGTTTTTCATTGCAAGACCTCTCTCTACAGCGTGCTTATCTAAGTCAGAGCGCGCGACCAGCATTTAATCTTGAGGTGTTCCAGTTTCTTGCTTTGTCATTGCCAAGCTCAGTCAATCTAAACAGCGCAATCGTGTCAGAGGTTCTGACAGAGGTTAGCGAGATGCTCGAGATAAGCGATAAGCTGCACCGTTCAATACAGACCCTTTCTGGTGGGGAGTGGCAACGTGTGCGTTTGGCGGGTATGTGTCTGCAAATTTGGCCGTCGTTAAATCCCTATTCAAAGTTACTGATTTTGGACGAACCTGCTGCACCGCTGGACATCGGTCAAGAAGCTTTACTCTACAAGCTGATAGACCATGTTGCTAAGCAGGGGATCTCAGTCTTGATGGCGAACCATGATTTGAATCGTACCTTAAGACATGCCGACCAAGTACTTCTGCTTGATAAAGGAGTGTTGCAAATCGTTGGCTCAGCTGAAAAAGTGATGGTTCCAGAACGGCTTGAGCAGGTCTTTAATACTCGAATTAAAAGTATTACGGTAGACGACGCCACCTATCTACTTTTTGAATAAATGATTCACAGCCTGAGTCTTAGGTACGTGTAGTCGTGTCTTCCCGGAGCCTCGATTGAGGGCTAAACCTGACCACTAATGGCTTGTCGCCTTAAGTCGAAATATTATTTAGCTTCTTTTACTATGTAACTTGTTAATTTCATTATTTTTTTCTGCTCTGTTGTTATTTAACGCTGTTTTGTTACTGTGAAAGGAACAGGAATTAGAGTGATACAACAACATGAACTAAGAAGGAAATGAAATGGAAATACAAGTAAGACGCACAGAACCGAGTGATGCCAGAAGTGTTAAAGAGATCTATGAGTGCCCAAACGCGTTTCGCGGTACCTTACAGCTCCCACACCCTTCGCTCGATCTCTGGGAGAAGCGTCTCACCCATGTTCCAGAGCATGTCTATTCTTACGTCGCGCTGTATCAAGGTGAAGTGATTGGCAATCTTGGTTTAGAGGTTTGTGTTAACCCAAGACGTCGACACGTTGCCTCGTTGGGTATGGGTGTTAAAGATAGCTTTACGGGCAAAGGTGTGGGTAGTGCGTTATTGCAGACTGCGGTCGACCTTTGTGATAACTGGATCAATATTAAGCGTCTTGAACTGACGGTTTACACAGACAACGAGCAGGCCATCAACCTCTATAAGAAGTTTGGTTTTCAGATTGAAGGGGAGTCTGCGGCGTTTGCATTTCGTGATGGCGAATATGTGGCGGCTTACCACATGGCGAGAATCCAACCAAGCTAACTTAGTCAGCCACCTTGGTCTGTAGAAATCAACAAAAAGCGCCTCAGAATTTGAGACGCTTTTTTAATCCCACGTATGAGGAGCTTTTTAATTCCCGCATAAGAAGATGGTTTTAAACCGTTAGCGGCGCAAGATCTGCTGGGCGGTAGTAAACCGACTTAAGCACTTTTCCTTGGCGAATGGTTTTCTCTTCTGACACGAAATCTTCTGCACATTTCGCGATGATGTAATCACCTTTCTGTACAGCCATCAGTTTGATGTTTTGCTTGGCGTAGAACGCTTCAGTTTCTGCGTACTCTTTCTCGTTGCGGCACACTTTGCTCATGTTGCTTGAGTGTACTTCGTCCCAGCATGGTAGGAAGTCGATAGCGCGATTCTTCGCAACATTAAGCAACAAGTCAATTAGGTAGCTGATCGCTAAGTTGTCTTCAACTTTGTCTTGCCCCATGTGGACTAAACGCCCCATCAGCACATAGACGCTGTCGACAATTGCGTCGGCTTGCTCAATTTTTGAATCGGCTTCTGCAAGTTCAGTCAGCTCTTCGATCGCTAAAGAGGTGTGAAGAGTGTCACCTTTGTCGTCCATAGTTTCTGGTGCAGCAACAGGAAGATCAAAAGTGCTACGGAACTCTTTGATGTCGCGGTACAGGTGATCGAAGATGGTTTGGTTTAGTTGAGAAAGGGTCATATTCCTATCCATTTGTCTTTGGTAGGTGAGCATTTTAGCAAAGCTCGAAGTTTGGCGCTATTCACAAGATAAGCGGTCGGAAATGAATTCTTTGTGCCAACGTCTGTGATTGAGATTGGTCTGTGATTGAGATTGATCGCTGATGAGTGTCTGTATCTCTCTAAAAAAATGGGCGGGACACAATTTTTGGCCTGCCCATATAGGATGACTTCACAGAAAGTTTGTACTAGCTAGCACCAAACAAATAAGGGAAGAGTTTGCGTCGTTCTTCGGGCGTCAAAGATTCCACACGAGCGATATTGGTATCTGGAATCGCTTCTGGGTTCGGGTAGTGCTTCAGCACTTTTTCCATGCTCTCTTCGCGAATCAAGTGATAAACAGGATAAGGTGAACGGTTGGTCAGGTTCTCATCGTCTTCTGGATCTGCGCCACCGAAGCAGTAATCAGGGTGAAACGTCGCCACTTGGTAGATGCCTTCCCAATCTTGCTGCTTAATAAGCGCCTCGATCCAATCGATAAACATGTTGTAGTCAAAGAAATCTTGAAGCATGTTTGGAACAACAACCAGCGTTGTCTCCAGCTCCTGAGGCGACGTGTTATCGAGTTCCACAAAGTGCGCCATAATGTCTTCCAACAACATCTCTTCAGTTGTTGCTTCACTAACGAAGATCTTAATCTGCTTGTTACGCTGTGGTTTGGCTGCAAAAGGACATAGGTTTAGTCCAATTACAACATCATTTAGCCATTGTTGAACTTGGTCGTGAATAACCTGAAGATCGTTCGAGGGTGGGTTTGACATGACTTGCTCCGAATAATTTTTGCGTAGCATAACAAAATCGGTCGTAATCAAAACCCTAATTTGCGGTTACCGAGATAATCCGCTGTTTCAAATGCTCAATGGAGTGCTTGTCAGGCTTGAGCTTGAGTCATCGCAGGTTTGGTTGCGCGATGATGGTGCAGTTGATAGAGCCAGATGAAGATCAAGCCGTATAACAACGAACCTCCCGCCATAACACCGTTCCAACCAAAATGTTGCCAGCAATACAGCAGCAAGAATCCGCCTAGACTACCACCAATATAGTAGTGAACGAGGTAAAGTGCGGTTGCCGTCGCTTTTGCCTTTGTCGCCTTTTGACTCACCCAAGCGTAAGCCAGCGTATGGGCAAAGAAAGCGCCAAAACTTATCAGCAGTAAACCTACAATCATGAACGGAATCTGTTCGAGCGCTGAAACAAGCATACCAAGTAAACTGATACTTACACCAAGGGCAATTCCTTTGAGTGGGTCAAACTTTTGTGTCCAGCGGCTGGAAAATTTAGAGCTAAAGGTGCCTGCTAAATAACACAGAAAGATCAGTGATGCTAAGCTGACCGCAAGTGAGTGAGGAGCCGCAACAAGCCTAAAGCCCATTACAGAATATAAGTTGACGAATAGGGCAAAGTTAGCACCACCAATTAGCATTGCTGTCCAAAGTGTAGGGTTTTTAAGGTGGGTGATCACCGCGCGGTTGTGGTGAAAGAACAGCCCTTTCTGTGGTTTAAATCCATGTTGGTTAGGCAGCTTCCAAGAGATGTAAACAGCACCGATAAAGGAACCTACAACAAAGAATATAACGGCAGCATGCCAATCAAAGTAATCAGTAATGAGTCCACCTAAAACACGACCAAAAATCCCTCCTAAAGAGTTGGCTGCGATGTAACCGCCAATAGCGATGGCGAATGCTTTTGGTGTTAGCTCTTCAACCATGTACGCAACGGCAACGCCAGCAAAGGCAGCAACCGCAACTCCCATGATTGCTCGAGCCGCAACCAGTTGCCACAGAGTGGATGTAAATAGCATGGAAGTGCCAACAAGCGGGATTAAAAACAAACTCAGGAGAATGATAGGTTTCCGGCCAAAGCTCTCAGATGCGATTGCCCACGGGACGAGGCTGAGTGATAAACCCAATGTGGTAGCCGCAAACAACCAGTTTACTTGGGTCTCGCTAACTGAAAATACTTCAGCCATATGCGGAAGAATGGGTTGAAACACATAGAGGTTACAAAAAATAATAAACGAGCCAATCGCCAATGAACGGGTGATGTTTTTGTATTGTGGCGTGCCTGCGTCAAACATGAAGTGAGCCTTGTGTTATTTATTTACTGACTTGTGAACAAAGTAACAACTCATCAAGGATAAAAGAAATATATTAAACATATAACCTCAATATATTTTTTATATCACCATGCTTGAATCCAAATCACTCCGTCACTTCTTAGCGGTTGCCGATTCTGGCAACTTTACGCAAGCCGCCAAGTCGCTTCACATTGCACAACCTGCCCTAAGTATTTCGATAAAAAAGCTTGAACAAGCCCTTGAACTCACGCTATTCCGACGCGGGGATAAGAAGGTGAGTTTAACGGAGGAAGGGAAGGTGCTTTATGAGCACGCCAAACGCATCGGACAGCAGTTTGAAGATGCGCAACTAGCGATGAATGAGCTCAAGGGCTTGGAAAAAGGGGAGGTGCGGTTAGGTGCTCCAAGCATGATGGGAAGCTACTTTTTTCCAAGAGTCGTTATGGCGTTTAAAAGCCGGTACCCAAACCTCAAGATCACTCTGATAGATGCTGGTACTGCATCAATTAGAGAAATGCTCCTTAATGGCGATCTCGATATCGGTGTGATAAATCATGAGAAGGTGCCCGAAGATTTAGAAACAGACCACCTGCTAGCTTCAGAAATGTTGGCTGTTGTCGGTAAAGATCACCCATTCGCGACACAAAAAAGCCTGACCTTTGAGCAGTTCTTTGAGCAAGACTTGATCATGTTTAAATCGGGATACTTTCATCGGGATTTTATAGACCAAATGTGTGTTAAGCATAATCTTGACATGAGTATTGCCTTTGAAACGAATCTATTACCTATGATTCTGTCAATTGTAAAACAGGAATTTGCAATAACCGCTTTATTAAGTTTGGTGACAGAGTATGAATCGGATGTTGTGGGTATTCCATTTAGTGAACCAGTCAAGCTCAATTTATCGTTAGCTTGGCGAAAAGAAGGATATTTATCGAAAGCAGATAGAACATTCATTGAATTCGTTAAGCAGTATGTTTAGGAGATGGTGAGCGTCAATAAATAGTCGCTATCGCCACTTTACAAAAGTGAGTGTCTTGAGAGTAATGATCATAAAACTCTGTCTTTCTGAGTATTATTGGCTAAAGGTCACATTATTAGTGTGGTCAATACTCGCGATTTTATCGAGTAACTCTTGATTTTTTACGATTAAATGTAAATTAATTTTACTTTAAATAATGGTTACGTATAATTCAGATTATTGACGGTTTCCCATTCTGATATTATGAAATGTAAATGTAAAGAACAGCAAGTTGTAAGAGTACACAGAAATTTATTTGATAAAATTCTGGGGATCAAAGCGAAATACAAATGCGTTAAATGTAATGCTGTCTTTAAAATTAAAGGTTGATTTCATCGTACCATTTTTATATTTATTTTTGTTACGGGTATAAATAAACCCGCATTATACGGGCTTAATTTATAGCGTAATTTAGACCGACTGAGTATTAGTTGTAGTTGGCGTTATACATCTTGTCGAAGTTTTTCTGATTCCATCCCACCATAATTTGATCACCAATTTTAAGTACTGGTATTGAGCGAGCACCCATTGCTTGTAGCTCTTTGCGGCCACGCTGCATTTTTGCGTTGGTCAGGCGGTAGGTGATGTTCTTTGAATCTAGGTAGCGTTGAGCATCTTTGCAATGAGGACATTTATCCGCTACGTACAATACAACACGTTTCATTTCGGTTCTCTCTTAATGGTTCTAAGCAAAGTGTATCGAATCTAAGGTGATTAGAAAAGTGTGATCAGTTACACTATACCGCTTTGGTTTGTGCCCTCTCTTAAGAGCTCATTTAAGGTGTAGCTTAATGCATCCATCACTACGTTACATTCAAGGTTACCCGCAACACATTATTGATCCTGTGACTCAAATGGTTGAGTCCGGTCGATTGGTGAAATGGTTCGAGTCGCGCTATCCGGAAAACCATACCATCAAGAGCGAGAAAGCGCTGTTTGATTATGCGATAGCGATCAAAAACCGTTACATGAAGAAAACGCCACCAATCAGTAAAGTGGTGTACGACAGTAAAATCCACCTCATCAACAACGCATTGGGTCTGCATTCATATGTGGCTAAGAACCATGGCGGTAAAATCAAATCTAAGAACGAAATTCGTATCGCCAGCGTGTTTAAGAATGCACCAGAGCCACTTTTAAGAATGCTCGTGATTCATGAACTCGCTCATATCAAAGAGAAAGAGCACGATAAAGCCTTTTATCAGCTATGTTGTCATATGGAGCCTGAGTATCACCAGTTAGAATTGGATGCTCGTCTGTTTATGATCTATTTAGACCTAAAGAAATAAATGATGAATCAAAAATCTAAACGCAATTTTGCCTCGAAAAGTCGAAATGATAGAAAAAATACATCAGCTAAGATGTCTAAGGGGCAAAAGCCTGTTTCGTCAAAGAAAGGCTCTACGTCTAGCAAGCAAAGCAAAGTTATAAAGAGATCTGGTCAAACTACGGTAAAGAAACCACAGGTCAAAAGCGGCTTGCATCCACGAAATCAACACCGAGGGCGGTATGACTTTAGTGCTTTGGTGAAAGCTCTGCCTGAACTACAAGACCACTTGGTGAAAAATCCTGTTGGTGATTCAACGATTAACTTTTCTGATCCACTCTCTGTAAAGTTATTAAATAAAGCTTTGCTAGCCCACCACTATGGTGTTCAACACTGGGATATTCCTGCGGGGTACTTGTGTCCACCGATCCCGGGGCGAGCTGATTACATTCATCGAGTTGCCGACCTACTTAATAGTGAGAGTCAGGGTAAGCCGTATTCACATGACAAGGTTAAAGCCCTTGATATTGGCGTAGGAGCAAACTGTATCTACCCAATCATTGGAACGACTGAGTACGGGTGGCGTTACAACGCAAGTGACGTGGACCCTGTCTCAGTGAAAGCGGCAAACTTCATTGCTGAAAGTAACCGCAACTTGAAAGATAAGATTCATTGTCGATTACAACACGATTCGGCTGCCTTCTTTAAAGGGATCATTAAGGATAATGAACGTTACGATGTCACAACGTGTAACCCACCATTCCACAGTTCTCTAGAAGAAGCACAGAAAGGGACTCAGCGAAAATTAGATAACCTTGCAGCGAATCGTGCAAAAAAGCAGGGCAAATTCGATAAAAAGGTTTCGCGTCCGAGTGCAATGGCGAATAAGCAAAGTAAACCGGATCTTAACTTTGGCGGTCAAAAAGCGGAGCTATGGTGTCCTGGCGGTGAAGCTAAATTCGTCACTGGTTTAGCCAAGGAGAGCTTGGAGTTTGCTATGCAAGTTCTATGGTTCACCACTTTGATTTCTAAGAAAGAAAACGTCTCCGTATTAAAGGATCAACTGGCTAAGCTTAATGCGAAAGAGGTTAAAGTTGTTGAGATGGCGCAAGGACAAAAAATCAGTCGTTTTGTCGCCTGGAGCTTTATGGATAAGCCGCAGCGTCAGACTTGGATTTCACTGAAGTAACTCGCTGAACTCATTGAATAGTAGGTTATGTTTTAGCTGTAGCTGATTGAAGGATTAAAGCCGATGGTTGATGAGACTCAATCATCGGCTTTTTAATAGATATCGCTTTTTAGGAAACTTTCATCTCATCAAGCATCGATTGGTATTTATCACGCAACGCGTGGTTACCTGCTTTTGATTCCAGCTCCACTAAGATCTGCAAAGAGGGGATTTGATATCCATAACGCTGGTGGAACTTAAACAAGCGTAATCTTGCATCTCGAAACTCTCGTTGTGACACCTCAATTTTTGCTAGTTGGAGCGTCGACTTGATGCGGTTGGGCTCATGGTCAAGAGCGCGAGTGAAGTAGTATTTGGCCTGTTCCCTATCACCTGACTTTAGCGCGCAAAACCCTGCGTTCTCATAGCTTGCCGAAACCAGATAATAGAAAGGCTGGTCAATGGCTTTATTGAAGTAGCGGTCGGCTTGGTCGTAGTTACCTTGTTTACACAGAAAAGTACCGTAGTTGTTAAGAACGTTACCGTTGTTCGAATCCAGTCGCAGTGCGCTCTTATATTCTTTCATTGCTTCATCGACTTCGCCTACTTTTTCATAGTAATGCGCCATCGAGAGACGAGCGCGGTAATAGCTCGGAGCATGTTGAATTGCCAGTTCGAGATTCTCTCGTGCTCTAACCATATTCTCTTGTTCCATGTAACCTAGGCCAAGAGCGATTCTAGACTCGGACATTGCGATTGGATTGGCTTCAACTTTTTTTGACTCACCTTCGGTCACTGATACACAGCCGGTAAGCGCAAATAAAACTAGGAAAGAGGATAGGTTAGCTAGCTTGAGTGAAGGCATTGAAAGGCTCCTTTTAAATACTAAAACATCATAGGAGAACTCGAGCCGCTGATTGGTAAAAAGGCGAGGTAATGCGATCCACTCACCATAAAAAGGCCGTTTGTTACTGACTAAAAATAGAGTGGTGACAAACGGCTCGAATCAATGTGCCAGTATGAAAACACAGCCAAGATAAATCAGTCGTCTTTGGTGAAGTTTTCTTCGCTGAAATGATCCAGATCGTATGGCGTTTGTTGATAAACGCAATAGTTTAGCCAGTTTGAAAATAGAAGGTGTCCGTGACTGCGCCAGCTCGCAATAGGCTTGTTATCCGGGTTGTTGTTAGGATAGTAGTTGATCGGAATAACCGGCTCCATCCCTTCGCCAAGGTCTCTAACGTATTCATTGTGAAGTGTATGAGCGTCGTATTCTGGATGCCCAGTAACGAACACATTTCGCTTGTCTTTGGTGGCCGCTAAGTAGACACCTGCGATGTCAGATGTCGCCAGAATATCGAGATCCGTATGGTCTGATAAGTATTCTGGTGAGAAGTCTGCATAACGAGAATGTGGTGCTAAGAAGGTGTCGTCAAAGCCTCGTAGTATCGGGTGATAGGGGTTATGAATTTCATGGTGATAAACTCCAGATAGCTTCTCTTTGCGAGTTCGTTTTGGTAAATCATAAAGCAGTTTTAAACCTGCCTGCGCCGCCCAACAAACATAAAGGGTCGAGGTTACGTGTTTATTAGCCCACTCCATGATGGTTTTTAGGTGGTCCCAGTAGATCACATCTTCAAACTGAACCAAACCTAGTGGTGCGCCTGTGATGATCAGTCCATCAAAGTTACGATTTTTTACCATCTCAAATTGACGATAAAAGTTATCAAGGTGTTCAGTCGGTGTGTTTTTGCTTGGCCTGTCGTCAATGCGCAAGAGCTCTACATCCACTTGCAGTGGGCTATTCGAAAGTAGGCGTAAAAATTGAGTTTCGGTTTCAATCTTCTTTGGCATTAGGTTGAGGATCAAGACTCGAAGTGGACGAATTTCCTGTGTCGATGCTCTTGATAGCGGCATAACAAAGATGTTTTCTTGACGAAGTACATCGCTCGCTGGCAATTGGTCTGGAATGCGAATAGGCACAGCTTTCTCCCTAAGCTAGATATTTAGACGTCTATACTTCTAAATCTATAATATATTGTGACGCTTGTCGACATACAAAACGCACCTTTGTATATATTTCGTTATTGAGCTTGCTAAGTATTCACTTCACCTATGTAGCGACGGAAACTATGTTGGAGCAGGTGAATGCACCAAGGGTGCCTTTTCTGCGCGAACCGATTCTTGGTGATCTAGGTTTATGATTCTGAACTCAGATGCGTTAACATCCTGTTTTCTATTATTTTGATAGCCGTTGAGCAAAAGTTTGAAACTTATCTTAATTCGAGGCTTACCTGGTTCGGGTAAGTCGACAAAAGCAAAATCTCTTGATGCCTTCCATGTAGAAGCCGATATGTACTTTGTAAGTCGTGATGGTGATTACTGCTTTGATCCGGCTTTACTACCCAAAGCACACGAGTGGTGCCAAAAACGTGCGGAGGATGCCCTAAAACAAGGGCTCGATGTGGTGGTTTCGAACACGTTCGTTAAGCGATGGGAGATGAAAGCGTATCGAAACATGGCACGCAAACATGGTGCTGAACTGGTTATTGAGGTGTGCCGTGAACAGTATGGCAATATCCACGAAGTGCCTGAGTCAGTGGTTGCACGCATGAAGAAAGATTGGCAAGAGTAATAAAATCTTTACCATCGAACGAACTCGATGACCCAAAGTGTCTTTTTGTATGAAGACAAATGAAGAAAACAGTTAAAGGTTAATTGAACAATGGCAAAACGTTCTGTTGTCGTGGATATGACTTCCTATGGTATCTACTCGACTTGGGATTCAAAATCTAAAGATCTACCTAAGATTCAGGAGTTCACTCATCGAGTCGAAGCAGAAATCGATGTAGAGTTTGGGTATATCATCAACATCAAAAAGGCCAAAGGTGAAAAGATCCGATACTGCATCTATCACCCCAATATCACCACCGACAAAGGAGAAGTGCTTGAGCCATTCGATGGTGAAGAGTATGTCGGAAGCAATGACTGGGACTTTTATCTCGGTGATACGATTTGGGCGCCTATCGACAATAAGATTGGTAAATGGAGAATGACCGTCGAGCTTAAGGGGAGAGTGATAGCTGACAAGACCTTTGATTTAGTTGCGAAAGATGAAGGTCAATTTTGGAAAAGGCGAGGGTTCTAAGCTATTGCTGTAGATTCGCGAAGCTCCATTGAAACAACAAAGCCAAGCTGTAACGCTTGGCTTTTCCGACTTTTCGGTCCTTTAAACAATTCTGGGCTACTGTGTTACGTAGGTAACAACAAACTCAGTGATTGCAACCATATCTTTAACTGCGATGTACTCTTCAGTTGTATGTACTTTCGCCATACCTGTTGACAGATTAACGGTGGTTAAACCTTTCGCGTTAAAGTTGTTTGCATCACTACCACCACCAGTACCTTTGGTTGCAGCAGTAACGCCTAACTTTTCGAATGCTGATTTAATTGACAGGATGTGCGGGTGATCATCGGCAATAACAAAGGCGTCGTATGCGCGAGTTGATTCGATTTCCACTTCAGCACCAAACTGCCTAGCACTCTCTTCAAAAGTCGAGATCATGTGGTTGACTTGGTTAGTCAATTTATCACCATTCAATGAGCGTGCTTCAGCAACAACTTTTAGTTCAGGCATTACGATGTTCGTCGCTTGTCCGCCCTCAACAATACCTACGTTAGCTGTGGTCTCTTCATCGATACGCAGCAAGTTCATCTTAGTGATAGCGTCAGCCGCAACTTGAATCGCACTAATGCCTTCTTCTGGTGCTAGACCTGCGTGGGCAGGACGACCTTTGATTTTAGCCACAATTTTTTGCTGGCCTGGTGCAGCATTAACGATAGTACCGATAGGGCCGCCAGTATCCAGTACAATAGCGTTGTCTGATTGGATGAAAGACATATCAAAGTTCAACGAACCAAACAGGCCACCTTCTTCATAAACGGTAAACGCAATCTCAATAGTTTGGTGCTCGAGACCTTCGGCCTTAATACAACGTACTGCTTCCATGATCGCAGCGATGCCTGATTTGTCGTCACCACCTAAGATGGTATTGCCTTTGGAACGAATGATGCCGTCTTCGATAATCGGCTCGATACCAATTCCCGGCGTTACGGTATCCATATGACAGCTAAATACAGTGCTACCTTCCAGTGAACCCTCTAGGCGTGCGTAGATATTGAAACCGTTCGAGACTTCTTCTGGTACAGGCAGTTTGTGAACGGTGAAACCAAGCTCACCTAATTGCTCTGCTAGTGCCTCTGCTATCGCTTTTTCGTTACGTGATTCGCTGTCAATTTTTACTAGATCGCAAAAGTGCTCAACCAGACGTTGCTCATTAACTTTAGTCATTTTTAACTCTCACTATGATGATCACTTTTTCTTGCGAAATAGTGGTCTGTAGGAACAGGAAATTCAATATAACGCCAACTTGACGCGCCATTGTCTGAGTTAAATCAAGAAAATGCTCTGAATCGTCTAAATTTCCCAAAATCTGAACGACAATTGTTGCTGAACCGACGTATGTGGCTAGCTATATAGTGATATCTTTGAGGCTTTTACTTGCCTACGAAGGTTTTTATACATACGCTAACGTTTCTAGTTCATAGTTAAGCAATGGCAAAATGACGAATATTTTTATTGTTGTAATTCTTCTGGTTGTGTTCTTTTACTTCATACAAAAATATGTGGTTAAACATGATGATACAAAGGATCATGCTTACCAAAAGAGAGGTGCGCTACTGAACATGCAGCAAGCCGCTTTTTATAACGCTTTGAAATCTGCAGTTGGTAATCACGGCGCTGTCTTCGCCAAAGTTAGCATGACTAGCGTGTTAACCCCAGCTAAGTCAAACTCTAAAAAGAATTGGTTTATTGCCAACAATAAGATATCTCGTAGCTATTTCGATTTTGTTGTCTGCGACCCAAGGACGTTAGAACCGCGAGTCATTATTGAACTTGATAACGGTAAGGAACTGAATAAGGGCAAAGTAGACCGTGAAAAGTTGCTGATTCACGTGTGTAAATCGGCGAATTTACCTTTGATCGGTGCGTCAATTAAGCACAGTTATCAAGTAAGCCGTTTGAAGAGGTTACTGGCTGCGCACATTGATTTGATTGAGCCTTCTAAAGAAGTTCGCTTTTGTAAAAAGTGTGGTTCACCGATGATCATCAAGCTTGCAAGTCAAGGCGAGCACAAAGGTCGTCGCTTCTTTACATGTAGCCGCCAACCCAATTGCACCTACACTGAAAACTACAACGTCGTTTTCGAAAGTGATGAAGAGTAGAAATTTTAGTGACCCAACTCAATAAAACGAGCTCGTAGAGTCTAAAAAAAAGACGCTTTGTCGATATATAGAGCAAACGGTTGATTTAAAGTAAATTTCTACTTGCACCATTTCGGCTGTGTCGCTAATATCTCTCTCGTTCTTAAGGAATGGGTCCGTAGCTCAGTTGGTTAGAGTACTACCTTGACATGGTAGGGGTCGGCGATTCGAGTTCGCCCGGACCCACCATCCCTTACTGCATAATAATGCAACGAACAACATTTTGGATCCGTAGCTCAGTTGGTTAGAGTACCGCCTTGACATGGCGGGGGTCGGCGATTCGAGTTCGCCCGGATCCACCAAATTTAAAGACAAAGCCTCGCATTATGCGGGGCTTTGTTGTTTCTTGAGTTTAATGATTTCTATCTACTGCCAACAAGCAGGACCTTCTCTGCTAAGCCCTTTGTGTCAATATACAAAAATGAATAAATAGGTATGCTTTATTCATTGGCTAGTTGGTGAATCCTATACTGTAGGGCGCGACTGGGCACGGTTGTGCCCATTTGTGCCCAAAATGATTTTGAGCCGAGACCATCAGTAAAGTCTCGTCGACAGATTGACCTATTTTTTAATGATTAACATGTTGTAAGTACAGGATAGGGGATATGAGGAATGTCAAGGAAGGGATCAGAAAGACATACGTTTTCATTCGATGGGGTGATAAGCTCAGAACATTGGCGGCTCTTAATGTCGACAAGCGTTTTGTTGACAGTGTTTTTGACCTTCATCTTGGGAGCTATCTTTAGAACTTAAGGCTAGGGGATGACTTTAAATCAGATATCTAAACCGTGGCGAAGTAAGGTAATGAGTAGAGAGTTGTTGCTTTTCTCACATAAAGCACTGCAATTATTATCTTAAACCAATGCACTTATGCCTCAAAACTAAATAGCCAACAACCTTCTCAAATGCGACTCTTATCATAATCACCAGTATGCGTATGGTGGTATATTTACACTTTACATAGTTGTTATGCTCTCCTTTAGCGACACACTTAACGTGTCTTTTGTGGGAACTCATCCAATTAATAGGTGTGTGCATGTTAGTTCATCAATTAGAAAAAAGTAGTTTCTCAGAGTTGGTTGTCCGGCAGGCTTTGTATTGGATGTCTCCTATAACTACCTGGAAGCTGACAGATGAAGACATACTGTGGACCGTTCATTTTTTTTCCCAAGATGAGGGTGTCATTCTGGAATTCGAACGTCTGTTGAATGACTATCTTCTTCGAGAAAAACTATCAGAGAAAACCAGTAGTTATTTGGAAGGGATATCCGCAGCTGTTCTTAGCTCCGTTGAGAAGAAGCTATTGAAATGAACGTATTGCCTTTTAACTTCGAGTTTCTTGACTCTGATATTGCGTTATTAACGAATCTGGCCGGGTTTCATGCGTACTTGAACAGAATGGAACTCAATTCGCTGATAGATAAAAACTCCACCGATGATGCTGTTATCGATGAGTTGCTTGAAAGAAAGCTCTTTATTTGTGATGACGAATACAAATCTGCTTCGGTTGGCTCTCTCGCTTCGGGTATGTCAAAACGCTTAATGTCGGCGCTCAACTTCAATCCCATATTTATGATTGTGCCAACGCTAAGATGTGATCACACATGCCATTATTGCCAGGTGAGCCGAGCCTCTGTCAAAGCAAGTAACTACGATCTAGATCCAGACTTGATTCCCCTTTTGCTCCAAAGAATCCGTTCCCTCGGAAATGCTCCATACAAGCTGGAAATTCAGGGGGGCGAGCCTCTTTTAAGGTTTGATCTCGTTCAAAAGATCTATCAGGAGGCGGTTTCTAACCTGGGTGTCGACCAGTTTGAGATAGTAATTGCAACGAGCCTTTCTCTACTGAGCGATGACGTTTTGACATGGAGTGAAGACAAACCTATTAATTTCTCAACTTCACTCGATGGAGGGGCGTTCACACATAACTCCAATCGAGTATTAAAGGGTGGAAATTCCTTTGAACTGGTGAAACAAGGCGTTGAAAAAATTAGACGTAGGTTAGGTCCGGATAGAGTTGCTACCGTTACCACCGTAACCGAGGCGTTGTTGCAAAAGCCTGAAGATATCGTCGATGCGCATAGTGATCTTGGATTTTCCGACATGTTTGTTCGCCCGATAAGCCCTTACGGTTTTGCCAATAAAGGGAATGCAAAGACGTACGATATTAAGGCGTTCATGGCTTTTTATGAACAACTCTTGAAGGTCTTAAACCGAAAGCGACTCGCGGGGGAAAGAATCATCGAACATTCTGCATTGATTCACCTTAGAAGAATATTTAATGCGGATTACAGTGGATACGCAGACCTAAAATCCCCGAGCGGCCTAATCCTAAACTGTATCATGTTCAATTATGATGGTCGTATATATGGAAGCGATGAGGCTCGGATGCTTCAAAAGACCAACCCCGATATCGATTTTTCACTTGGAACCATTCAAGAGCCAGTCATCGAGTCAAACAGTCTGTACAAATCAATATTGTCTCAGTCTTTTATTTCTGTTCATCCGGGATGTGCCTCCTGTGCATACCAACCGTTTTGTGGCTCAGACCCTTGTCAAAACATTAGTGTTTTTGGAGAGCCACTTGGCGATAAGAGCCTTTCTCGATTTTGTCAGTATCACAAAGCAATGTTCACATTAATTCTTAAGCATCTATACGCAGAAGACGGCATTGGTGAGATGCTTAAGGAGTGGTTACATGAGTAACGTCATTCGACCCGATACATTCTCGTTGGAAGAAGACGGATTTTCGACCCCAGGGTTTTATCAAATCCGCAAAGATAAAGGAACGAGCGACAGTCGTTACTTAGAACAGGTCTTCCTTGCAAAGGAGCAACAAGCGCCCCCGAATTCTGCTAGTGACGATTTTGTTGGTGTTATCACTCATGCGACATTACATAATTCTGTAGATGATGGCGATGTGGTTAACATAAACCAGTTTGGACAGTTGCGGGTTATTTTGTCGCGAAGAGCCAATCACAACACACTGCTTGTAACCGAGCGCTGCAATAACCTTTGCTTATTTTGTTCGCAACCTCCACGAGAGGAAAGGGATGACTGGTTGTTGTCATACGGAGCGCTCGCTCTAGCCGCATTTGGGTTTGATGGTGATGTCGGTATTAGTGGTGGGGAGCCACTATTGTACGGTGATGCTTTTATCAAATTTCTGGAGTTTGTCTCAGACCATGCTCCCAACACTCGTTTACATGTCCTGACCAATGGGCGGGCATTTTCAGATTTAGAATTTACTGGACAGCTGGCTTTGATGGCTAGTCGCCTCGATATCACCTTTGGTATTCCTCTCTATTCGGTGAGAGGCCGAACTCATGATCATTTAGTTGGAAGAGATGGTGCGTTTTCACAAACGGTCGTTGGGATGATCAATGCTGGAAACTCAGGCATTAAGATGGAAGTGCGCTTCATTCCGACTCAACACAACGCTAGTGAGTTACCACAAGTCGCCGAATACATTGCTCGTGTTTTTTCTGGTGTTGTACAGTTGTCGATAATGAACTTGGAAGCGACTGGTTGGGCTAAAAGAAACTGGTCAGCGCTAGAGTGTGCTCCAGAAGACTATGAAGACGCCCTGATAAAGGGCCTGTTGACTGCTGAAATTGCCGGGTTAAATCCGACGCTGTTTAATTTTCCACTTTGTCATTTACCTTCGTCAATCAGATCCTACGCTGTCAAATCTATATCAGACTGGAAGAACTACTATCCTAGTGAGTGTTCGGATTGTCAGTTAAAAGACAGTTGTGGAGGTTATTTCTCATCGTCTCGTGGAAAGTATCATGCATTACCAAGGAGAATAATATGAAAAGGAATTTCAATCTAGCGGCCTTACTACCAGGTTTCTTCGCTTTAAACTCAGGTGCCGACGCAGGCACTGCAGCGTCGGAGGAGCACGATGTTAAAGATGAATTGTTACTCGACAAGGTGGTGTTAGCGCCTCTAAATGAGGCTATTCCTCTATACATCGCAGCGCATCGGAGCCACAGTAGCCACAGAAGTCATAGTTCTCATCGGTCGTCCGCGGGGTCGACCTATAGTGCCCCAGTTAAAAAGCAAAAATCCCAACCCCTTACACAACCTTCTACCCCGAGTTATACAGCGCCTGCAACCAAACCACCAATATCTACAGTAGAGGAGTTAGAAAAACGTAAGGATCTTATCATCCGAGTTCAGTTCGCACTCTATACAAGTGGTTACTACAAGGGAATCATCGATGGGATTATGGGCAAGCAAACTCGTAAAGCATTAAATGCCTATCGAGTGGACAACAATATACCTGTTTCGCAAACCCTTGATACGGTGACATTGAATTCACTAGGGATTATTGCGCGATGAAGCGTTTTTTTTACTTCATTATTTCACTGTGTTGTATCGCCTGGATAGGAATCTATGTGGTTTCACCCGTGTTTGCATACTTCTATTATAAAAATCAGTTTATGGAGCAAACCGCTGAGTGTTCTCTGGCGATGGATGAGACTTGGTATATTGAGCAATTGGAATCAAACACATTGAACCAAACAGCAAAAGTACATTTATTGGCGTGCCACGAATATGACAAAACTCGGAAGATCATGCTTGCAATGCGAGTACCAGAGTCTGTACTTGGTTACCTTGGACTGGAGGCAATAGAGCTGCACCAACGCTCTATTGAACCATTGATAGAGCAACATAGGTTTAGGGAGAGGTAAATGTGAAAGCCTGGCTTCTTGTTATGTTTGCGTCATTCCAGGTTAGCGCCATGTCTCTGGATGAGACATTAAGGGTGGCTATTCAAGCGTTTGAGCTTGAAGGGAATGTTTGTTCAAAGCCGTTGGTGAAAGAACCTTCGTATTTGGCAGATGTGGGCAAAGTGGTTTTTGAACGCCCTGTGTTGAGTGGGGATAAGGACACTGCTTGTGCTAATTGCCATCTTGATAACAAGGCACTCACTGATGGACTACCTTTAGCGATTGGTGTTGGAGGGATAGGTGAAGGTGAGGAGAGGTTAGCTAGTGATGGCGCAGTTGTGCCGCGTAACGCTTTTACTCTTTTTGCTCGGGGTGATAGCCGATTCAATACGTTCTTTTGGGATGGTAAGGTTCAAGCTATTGACGGAAAGATTTTTTCACCCGTTGGCGAGGGGAGCTCGTTGGGCTTTGATTCTGCGCTCGCTGTTGCGGCAGTTTTACCACTGTTGGCTCGTGACGAGTTTCTCGGCACCAGTAAACTATTCAACACCAATCGCCATGTCGACCTCGTTGAGTCACAATACTATGCTGACAAGGTGCCTGCTCAAAATACCTTCATTCAAGAAAGGCTACTCGAAAAAAATGATCCTGATGTTCGAATGCTGCTGGCCGCAATGGAATCTGCCAACATACCTCAGGCAGACCTGACGTTACCTTTGGTTGGTAATGCATTGGCAAGTTTCATAAGGCAGAAGGTCAGTGAGGAGTGTACGCCTTCAGCTTGGGAACAATACATAAATGGCGATACGTCTGCATTGTCAGAAGTGCAAAAACGCGGTGCCATACTTTTTTATGGTAAGGCGCGTTGTGCTTCTTGTCATTCTGGGGACTTAATGAGTGATATGTCGTTTCATTCAATTGGTGTTCCTCAGGGAAATCAAGGCCCCCACATGTTTGGACAAGATTTTGGTCGAGCACTGGTGACTCTGGACAACAGTGATAGATATGCGTTTAGAACGCCTTCATTGGTAGCGGTATCTAAAACGGCTCCATATGGACATAATGGTATTTTTCCTACATTGAAAGGGGTGGTTAAGCATCATATCAGTCCCATTTTCTACTATCGGGATCCGACAGTCTCCGATCAAATGATTTTCGATAATAATGAATCGCTGGACCGACGCAGTGACATGCTACGCTGGATTAGAGTGGATGAAAGTGAGCTTAGTCAGTTGCTGGCATTTCTGGATGTGTTGTAGAGCTAGGTTGTGATAGGGGTTACTTGCCTAGTGTAAATGATAAGAGCTTCTAACTCTTAATTCCACAATGTAAAGGTGATTGTTAGCGGGTGTTTCCCAATACGTCACAATCTGAAGTTGTGGCATTCTCAAGCTCGAAATTGCCTCATTTCTAGTTAGTGCTTTTAACGATTCACACCTCGTTAATGTGCGTTTGCCATGCTAAAAGTTATTCGAATTCAGCACATCCAGAAATTCTCACTCACAGAGCAATCTAACATCTCATTCGAGTACTAAGCCTTTCTTAAAGGTGAAGATCTAAGAGAAAGAATGCGTTACAGGAGGTTGGAACCGTGGCTTTTAACCGTCTAATAAGCATTTGATACATCGATATAATCAAATTTTCTACAGAGTCATCAGTAGGGAAGTGCAAAAAAACTAAAGTCAGTTGATGTTAAGTTACTTGATGAAATATTAGAGATGGGGGCTGGATATGTCCTTGATTTTTCAAATCGAACATTCTTAGAATGCTTTATTCAGAAACTAGGTATTAATGTCGACAATCCCAACTATGTCGTAGATGGTGGCAGTAAAGCCATTTACGACAAACAAATACCAATGACGTTGTAAAAATATTGCTCGCATTATGGGATACCATGAGGCTATACGTTATCTTTCAGGTCACGAAGATACAGTGGATATGGTAAAATCTGTGTTCTATCTGTTGATTGAAAAGGTAGGAGAAAAGGCCTCTGTAAATGTTAACCAAAAAACAAAGAGAACAAGCTTGTCAAATATAACGAGTTACGTAGCTGGTGAAATCTAAACAAGCTAGTTACTCTTAATAGCTTGGAGTCGCAAGCTAGAGGCTGTGTATTCGAAAAATATTTTATGACAATGATGTGGGCGGTAGATCTTCATTTCGGTTGATGGGCAACATATCGATGGCAGTTTTGAAATGTCAGATGAAACTTATCTTTTAGAAGCTAAGTGGGCCAGTAAACCTATTGATGCCGCAGAGCGACGTTCTTTTAATCAAAGGTTTCAGAAAAAAGCTTGATGGGCTAGGGGGCTTTACATTAGTGATTATGGTTTCTACGTCGCGCTGTAGAGACTGGTAAGTCCTTTGTTCGCATTAGAGAGCTTTTTAGCTATGGTTGTTTAAGTCGCCTAAAAATAATTAAGAATGACGGCTAACCTTTAGCATTTTTTGTTTGATAGGGTTTGGTGATTTAGGTGGTTTATTTATGCGTGTAGACCTTTTAGGCCAGATAGCTTCAAAAATTGCGACGATTATAATGGGGGTATGACGCGCTTACTTTACATTTAAGAAGTAAGTGTGAACAACGAAAATTAAGCCTCATTAGACTATAAACATTTACCCACTGAGGCTTTTGTAGCGTTTCTCTGTCTATAGACATCCAGAGCGTCAAAAAGGATGTCTATGAATCATAATTTGATGTTGCCCTTGACGGGATGACTCCAGATTACATGTACACAACTAACGATTAACTGTTGATTATGTTTACATACAAATCTAGTTTTTAAAGCTTGTATAGCTAGATAATCAAATGCTGTTGTGCAAGCTTATACTTATTTTGGTATGTTTCGAGTAGGTTCTGCTGAGACTTACCGGTGTTTTCGTAAAAAAGACAGTTGTTTGAATTCAAGAACTCGTAGTGATTGGCTATTGAGTCCAAAACATGATCAATTCTTGCTAAGGTTTTTTTTGTACAACTTTTTCCATGCAAGTCGTCTTCTATATCTAGAACATGGGACCTGAATGATTCAGCTCTATATAGCTTCTTTAATGCGTTACTGCTTTTCAAAGCTTGAGACCATTTATTGACAATATTTTGAAAGTGTTGAATAACCTCAGGTGAGGCATTATTTGCATTCAACCATGAGATTTTTTTGTTAAAGACATCTATCGCTACAGATTTTAGGTCGGCAAACAAAGCTATTTTTTCATCTTCACTTAGATTATCTCTACCTAAGAGCCATCCAAAGAAAAATCGGGTTTCGAATCGTTCAACGCTATGAAAAATGGGGTCAGACGTACCATTACTATTTATATCGACTAGAGGGTTAAAAGGATACATATAACCAAAGTCGAATAGAAAAACTTTACCGTCTTTATTAATCAAAATGTTACCTTCGCAAAGGTCCCATTCCATTAGCCCGTATTGCTCACATAGCGATGTGGTTTCTAGTATTTGCTTAAAAATATCTTTGTTTAAATTTTCTAGCGGCTCACCTTCGATCCACGGGGATAGTATTATACCCAATCGATAGTTAGCGTAAGTCGTATCTACAATGTTGGGTAAGACTTCACCATCATTGTGGGTGGATTTTAATTTGTAAAAATCAGCTCTACGTTGAACTTCATTCAAAAATGAGAATTTGCCATCCAAGTTAGAAACGAGTGCCGAAGCTCTCTTTTTCTTTAAAGTATATTTTTTACCATTAACGGTGAGTTGATAAACTTCAGCGGTCAGGCCTGAATCTATTGATTTTGTGACATAAGCTGAAGTTTCGGTAATGCTTGTTAAGACTGAAGGAGCTAGAGGACAGTTTTCAGGAGTTCCTACTTCGATGTTGGCCCCACTTGCTTCGAACTCCGTTTGTTGCTTTTGCCTAGTGTTCATGTAAATATCCTTTTCCAAAACGGGGATGAAAAGTCATCCCCCAAAGTTTATGCAATTGTAAGAACTTCTTCAGTGGGTCTTCTGGTCTTCTTCTGCCAGTTACCCTCTGCCGCTTTTCCTACAGTAATTAAAATGGTTGGGATTAGTGAATCACTTAGATTGAATGAGCGCTTAACCATTTCAGGATCGAAGCCTCCGACACTACCCGTATCGTACCCCTTGGCTTCAGCTGCATAAATCAAACTCATTGCTAGTAGAGATGCAGAGCGGATCGCTTCGTCTCTACGTAGTATTTCACTGTTTTCGTGGCTTTGTGCAGCCATGCCAACCCATGCGTCTTTGATAGAATCTGGTATGATTTGTTCATTGACATCACTTTGCAGAATTCTTTCTAAATTTTTATACCCTTCGCTATCACCACAAACGACATATGTTACTGCAGCATCTTTAGTCTGCGGTTGCCCATATGCTGCTTCACATAATTTCTCTTTAGCGGATTGAGAGTGTACGGCAAGGATATACCAATTTTGCAAGTTGAAAGCTGATGGGCTTTGAAATGCATAGTTGGCAATCTCTTTGACGTCTGAGTTTGATATCACAACATCTGGATCGTATATTCCGGTTGTCTTACGATCAACAATCAATTCTAGTGCGTCTTTCATTTTCTTCACCTGTAAGTTAGTTGCTTTATTCCGCATCTAAAGCATATCAAATAGATTGTTCACTGTTAGTTAACTGTCAATTCATAAATGGATACAGATTTCTGTTATATAGTGTTTTTGTTTTAATTTTGAGAGGTAACATAAATGAAAGTTGAATTCTTCCATGACGTAGTGTGTGGGTGGTGTTATATACAATCTCCAATTCTAAGAGAGTTGAACCTGAAATATAATGTAGAAGTGGTTCATAGGAATTTTATCTTGCAAAAAAACGATCAAGAAATGATCGCAAGATGGGGTTCGTTAGAAGCTGCAAAAGAGCAAGTATTACAACATTGGGAATCCTGCATGGCATTTGAAGGAAAACCAGAAAGGTTTAATATTGATGGTATGCGTGAATCAAGTTTCAATTATCCCAATGGTATGTTGGCCGCGAAAGCGACTAAGACTGCTGAAATATTAGGTGGACAAACGGCTCATTGGGATATGTTCGATACCTTGCAAAGATTTCATCTCCAAGATTCTAAAAACGTAAGTGATATAAATGTTATAAAAGAAGCCATTAATAGCCAAAAATATGACGAGAAAAATTTCATTGAGTTGATGAACTCTGAACAAGTAAATAACGAACTAAGTAAAGATGCTTTAATGGCATTTAATTACGGGGTGAAGTCTATCCCGACATTGGTTGTAAATAATGAACATGTCATTCGATCGACGACTAAATTACCTGTATTAATGAAAATGTTATCTGACTTGGAGGTGCTATGAACTTCTACAGTTATATGGAACTTTTGGAGCGTATAGGTTTAGAGAATGATGGCTATGAAACTGTTAAAGAGAATAAATATCTTAACATAACTAAAGATACAGGAGTATTTCTCGATATGATGGTTTGTATTATTAAGCCTAGTAAAGTTTTAGAAATTGGTACATCTAACGGGTATTCTACATTATGGTTGGCCAAAAATTTACCTGAAAAAGGTAAGTTGATAACGATCGAAAAGCAGTCTAGCAAAGCCAAAGAGTCAATGTCTCATATAAGAAAAGTTGGATTTGAGAATAAAGTAACTAGTGTTGTCGGTACTGTCCAAAACTATCTAGAGTCCAATAATGAATTGTTCGACATGATATTTTTGGACGCCAATAGATTGGAGTATCCAGATTACTACGATAGCTTGATAGCGAGTTTGAGGTGTGGTGGATTGTTGGTTTGTGACAATGCGATATCTCATGAGGAGGAGCTTAAGCCATTTACTTGCATGGTGGAAGAAGATAAAAGGCTACTTTCTTTCACGCTAAATGTAGGTAAAGGAGAGTTCTTGGTATATAAGTATTAAATGACTAAGGGGGTGGGTATGGATAAAGTTAGAGCTCTTACTGTCTTTAGGCGCATAGTTGAACTTGGTAGCTTTCAAGCCGCTGCTACTGACTTAAAGCTTTCGAAAGCAGCAGTGACGAAAAATATGAATGAGTTAGAGGTGTTTCTAGATACTCCACTGATAAATCGTACGACTAGAAAACTGTTTGTTACAGAGGCCGGCTTAGAGTATTACAAAGAGGTCTGTTTGGCTTTAGACACTATCTCAAATGCTGAACAGTCGCTTTTTTTTAATCGAGATCACATTGTAGGAAAGTTAAAAATCGGCGCTCCTTTATCTTTAAGTTTAGTCCTGTTGAATGAACTTATATGTGAGTTCTCTGAGCTTTATCCATCGGTGGCGATCGAGGTTATCATGGATGACCAACAGCAAGACCTAATCGCTCAAGGAGCAGATGTTGCAATTAGAGGTAGTGGTACACTAACTGACTCTACACTTAGGTCAAGAAAGCTATTGAAGTTGAAGCGTGTTTTATGTGCCTCCCCTAAGTATATTCAAAGTCATGCACCGATATTGAGCCCATTGGATGTCAAGAGCCACCAATGCCTAATATATAGCTTAGCTACAGTTAACAAATGGAAATTTAGTCGGGGAGATGAAACGGAAGAAGTTGAGCTGGCAAGTTCACACTATATGGTTAACAACAGTTTAGCTTTAGTAAAAGCCTGCCAGCTCGGTAAAGGGATTATTCTAACTCCAGAGCTCTATGTTCGGTCAATGTTAAAAAATGGTCAATTAATAGAGGTGCTTCCTGATTGGTACCCTGAAGAACATTATTTATATGCTGTTTATCCGAGTAGTAGAGCAAAATCAAAATTAGTTCGCAGTTTTATTGATTTTCTTGTTGAGCGTTTATCTTGAGTTTATTTTTACCTGATGAGACTAGTCCATAAAGTGAGATTAAGACTAACAATATACCAAAGCCTTGAGCTAAACTCATAGACTGTTCTAGTGCCAACCAACCGAGAATTATTGCTGTAATTGGACTTAAAAAACCTAATGGGGTGACAATTTCTAAGGGTAATTTTTTTATTCCATTAAACCATAATGAATAAGAAATAATTGCACCAAATACTACTAAATATCCATACCCATATATGTTTTTTAGTTCAACGCTGTCGGGGTATATATCAAAGAATGGGGAGGCTAAAAGTAGAACAATACCCCCAAACGTCAACTGATAGCCTGTAAATGCATAAATGTTGATTTGAGTTGGCCACTCTCTTGAGAAAAATGTACCAAATGACATAGATAATGCACCTATAAACGCTGCTAAAACGCCTATGGTATTTAGTTGCGTTTGAGGTGTTAAGAAAATACAGCACATTCCTATAAAAGCAGTTATGAGCATGAGTTTTTTTCTGCTCTCAAGAGTCTCGCCTTTAAATATAAATGCTAGAAAGATTATTATTGCAGGTTGTAGAGAAGTAATTAGGGAGGCGACACCTCCTGGCAGAGTGTAAGCTGAAATAAAAAGCATGCTCTGGAATAGAGCTATATTCAACATTGATAGTATGAATAGTCTTTTTAGCGTTACCATATCGACTTTTTCTCGAAATAAAATGAGTAGTACTAACCCAGCAGGTAAACACCTAATAGCCGATGCCAAAAAGGGTTGGTTTGGTGGGAGGAACTCGGTAGTTAAATAGTAAGTAGTGCCCCAAATAATTGGAGCTAAAGCGGTTGTAAATATTAATGTAAACATAGCTAGCCTCTAAAAGTAAAAATTTACTAAGTTATTATTGATAGCTATCTATCTATTTCAATATAAAAATAGTGAATTGATAGTTTACTAAAGTGTTATTATTTTTTTTGAAATGATGAATTAAGATAGAAATGTAAATAAAATTGGAGGCTGATTATGCTATTTAGAAAAATCATTGTTTCATTGTCATTAGTTATTCTTTCGACTAGTTCTCTAGCGGGCTCGCCCGAAACAAAAGGTATGCTGGAACTATCTTTTAGTGACGGGAGATCGTCTGTTCAAGGAGTAAAGAATGTCAATAGTTACTTAGAGCGCGTTGGTGTCAAAGTCACACAAGTGAGTATTCCCAAAAAAGTACAACCAATTATTGAAAAGTCTAAGGGAAAGGAACTCAATTCAGATGAAAAGAAACTTCTAATTCAAGCTTTTTCACTGAATCGAGCTCAATTACTTGAACAAATTGAATTGGCCGGCAGGAAACCAGCTGTTCATAGAGGTGGATACTTGTCTACCTCAGAGCCAGATGTAGCCCCTTACCCAAAGGTCTACGACATGATGTCTATGTCAGAAGACATTAAGCATTATCTCCAGCATAAATTTGGAAAGCTCCATGTAAATAGTTCAGAGAAAGGTGAGGGTATTGATGAGGTTATGACAATTATTTCAGGAGGACATTGGACTTGGTTTTTTGTACTTGATGATGGGGTTGTTGGTAAGCTAACCCTTGGCTACGTCGATTTGGATAGCAAAGCTTGGCGAATTTCTTACCCTGGACTTGTATCACATGGTGGCTTTTTCGATGCTGATTATGGCCTTGTAGTGGCTCATGCGCATGGCCCAGAGCAGTTTATCATGCGATATGAAGAACCGAGCATCAGTTGGCCAGGAACGCTAAATGGAAACCCTTGGATCGACTTTACAAGTGATGTTCCTGTGCTGCTAAATAAAACCTTAAAATTTTAGATTTCTTATTTGAATCAAAAAGTATATTAGGAGGTAGTATGTTTACCGTTGTCTATGAGTTCGTGATCGACGAAGGTACGGATAAAAAATTCAGGGAAGCTTGGATTGAGCATACAGAGTATGTGTACCAAACGAGGGGAAGCCTTGGTTCAAGGCTACATACAACTGGGGTGGCGAATACGTACGTAGCTTACGCTCAATGGCCTGATAGAGATCTTTGGGCTGAGACTACAGAGTTATTTCGTGACTTACAGCCAAGTACATTGCTAGAAATGAAAAAATACCTAGTTAGTTCTTCAGTGTTAAGAGAACTAAAAGTATGTGATGATATATTAAAGTAGAAAATATAAATTTTTTTCTGTTATGTTTTTAAATAGAGAGTTCACGATTTGGGAGCTCTCTATATTTATTGAACTCTGAATATATCTAAGTGGGTTTACCTAAATATTAGAAAATATTATTACTTAAAGAATTAGTTTATTGAACCTCATGTTCAAATTCGGTCGTAGCTGATTGTTATCCTCATCCGAAAGAGATCTTTATAAGCGAGTTAAAGAATAGCTCTTGGGATGTTAGAACGACTGTATCGCATTTTGTTCGTAAGCAGTACTGAGCTTGGTCGACTTGAATTGTGGGGCGTAATTTTTAGAGGCGTGATGGAGCACACTTTGCAATATAGGGAATGATATGAATAAGCAGACTTTACCAAAGGTATTGCTCAGCCTTTTTGATACTGCAGGCGAAGGGCTTTGGTTTATGAGTGATGACAATGTGGTTCAGTTTTACAACCACTCATTCTACCAGCAGTTTCCACTATTAATGGAAGATTCAACGTTAGATGATTGGTTAGGGTTGGTTCACCCTGAAGATAGGGAAAGGTTACAGCAAGAAGTGGACAGTCATCAACAAGAATTATCGTTTGCACGAGTGACCACGCGGTATCGAGTTAAAAATATATCTGGACGTTACCTATGGGTTGAAGCGACTGGTGTGAGAGTAAGATACCAAGGTGGACTTGCCATGGTGGGGTCACATAAAAATGTATCTGAAGAGGTATTGCTGAACCAGTACCTGACTCATATGGCTACTCACGACAGTGAAACTGGATTGTTTAACCGGCACAAGTTCTTAGAAAAATTTCCAAGTCTGAATGAGAAAAGTTGGGTTCTAGTATGTTGTCTAGCTCAACTGCAACAGCTTCAACGGCAAGTTGGATATGAAGCAATTGGACACCTTTCCTCGGCACTTGTATCGACATTAGATGACGTTCTGCAAATGAAGTACGGTTTGTATCGAATTAGTGCGGATGTGTTTGTTGTCACGATGGAGCAAGAAATTAACTCAGAGGAGTCTCTTCAGTTGTTGAACAAAATTGAATCGGTATTTCATCAAGTTCGCAAGAGTAACTCGATACTTACAAGTAGATTAGGTCTTGGTGCGATCCCAGTTTGTGCCCTAAGCGTCACAGCTCCTTTGCAGCATATATTTGACTTGTCTGAGTATTCCCGAGCTATCAGTTCGCCTATTACCTACACTGGAGAGTCGCAGCGCAGTATTGATAGATACTTTGCAATTCATGACGCTTTAGAATCCGCTGTTAAAATGCGCCAAATTACTATAGCACTGCAACCTATTGTCGAAGCATCAACTGGAGAACTGATAAGTTTTGAGGCGTTAGCTCGGTGGGAGCACCCTGAGCTGGGCTCGATTTCACCCGCAGAATTTATTCCCATCGCCGAGCGGTTAGGGCATATACATGCATTGGGTTTGCTAGTTCTAGAGCACGCTTGCCAATATCTGGTCATGTTCGATGCTAAGCACCATGTGAGACCTTTGGTTAATGTAAATGTGTCGGCGCATCAATTGCTTACTACTGGCTTTATCGAGGATGTCTGTGAGGTTGTTGCTCGCTTTGGTATTGATTCAACTCGTATTGTGCTCGAGGTTACCGAGTCCTATTTGCTTGATGAAAATCCGATGATCATAAAGACTCTCGATGTACTTCACACTCATGGTTTTAAATTATCACTCGATGATTTTGGTGCCGGAATGAGCGCGATTACTAGTTTATTCCGACTTCCTTTGTATCAAGTCAAACTAGATAAAGTATTAATTAACGAAGCGATGAGGCGTGAAGCATGTTTAAAACTCATTGCGCATTTGTACGAATTTGGGAATACATACAACATAACGCTTGTCGCAGAGGGAATAGAGACGTCGGAAATGTTTAAGACACTAACAGAGGTTGGCGTATCGTATCTTCAGGGGTATTTCTTGCATAGGCCTTGCTCACCGCAAGCATGGCTAGAGATGAATGCCTTAGAGTGACGAGAGCAAATGGGTGTGTTGGGTCACGTTTAAAGTGAGCTTTCTTTCTATTTCAGCCTCTTCAAGAGATTATACCATTTGTATCTCAGTGTTGTGCAATTTACCATAGTGCATTCTCCGCATAGTTAACTGTAAGCGGAGAGCTTTTGGCTTTTAGTAACAGGTTCTTGGGGAGCGTGCTGAATTTACAACACTCTTGTTTTAATTTCTATAACTAGATAGTAAATAGTTAATTTACTGTTTTTTAGTCCATGTTCTTTTTATTTATAGCTATATTAAACATATAGTCTAATTGTCAAGCTATATATTTTCATTTATGAAGTTGTTTGATTGTTTTTTGTGTTCGATGTGGTTTTATATTGATATTGTCTATATAAGCTTAGCTAAAGTTAGTTTTACTCTATATGATTAATAGGATCTTGTATGAAAATAAAAAGTAAAGTAGTTTGTATAAGTACATTATCATTGATATTAGTCTCTGCTATTATAATGGTGATTGAATTTTATCTTTCCGAAGATAATTTGGATAAGTTTGTTGATAGCTATAGGGATGAGCTTATAGAAATAAGAAAGAAAGAGCTAGTAGATATTTTAGATGTTGCTATATCTTCTATAGAAAATGAAAGTGACATTAACACAGTGAGAAAATATCTTGAATCAATAAAATATGAAGGTGACAATTACTTCTTTGGAGTGGATACGACCGGAGTCAGTGTTTTTAATGGCAATAACAAAGAATTAGTTGGTAGTGATATTATAGAGTTTAAAGATGTAAAAGGTAATTTTGTAGTTAAAGATATAATAGATTCTACTTTATATGGAGATGGTTTTAGTTATTTCTACTGGCATAAGCCTGGTCATAACCAAGAGTTCGAGAAAATAGCATTTTCTAAATATGTGGAAAAATTCGATTGGATTGTTAGCACTGGTGTATATGTCGACGATATAGAAGAAGCAGTACTGAGATATTCATCTATGCGTCGAGAAGAGCTAATCTATAAAACAAAAATTTCAATTGCTTTGACGATGATATGTGCGGTTATTGTCGCTATTACCATTTTCTTAATTATGTCAAGAACTCTCAAGTCTCTAATTGATCTAAAGGATAATTTTTCATCTCTGGCATCTGATAATCCTGATCTAGAGTATAGGATTGACATTAAGAGTAACGATGAAGTAGGTAGTATTGCTGAATCTTTTAATTTATTCATAAGCAATCTTTCATTAATGATATATAACCTAGATGAGTTTTCAACTGAGCTAAGTAACAAGGTTGATCACTACAAAGCGCAGATAGAGAATATTGAGGTTTTGATTGATGGTTATATACTTGAAAGCGACAAGATCAAAGTACACATAGAAGATATAACAATATCTTCAAAAGAGGTTTCAGAGAATATGAGTGGCACTTCTGATTTAATTTCAATAGCTGATCATCAAGGAGAGGAAGCGTCTAAATTGATCCATGTTTCTGCTGGTAGTATTACTGAACTAATCCATGAAGTAGAAACATCGATGAGTATATCTGAAAAGATAAAAAGCGAATCTGAAAATGTTGTTAATATATTGTATGTAATTAATGAGATAGCAGATCAAACCAACTTATTAGCACTTAATGCCGCTATTGAAGCGGCTAGAGCAGGAGAGCATGGGCGTGGGTTTTCTGTTGTTGCTGGCGAAGTAAGAGATTTAGCTACCCGGACTAAGGCTAGCACCATAGAAATCGAGCACGCTATGCAGTCTCTAATTGATGGTAATCGTAAAATGTACCAATCAATGAAGACTACAAACGACAAAAGTAAAAACAGTGTCGAGAATGCGGAGAATGTTCAAAATAGTCTATTAAATATTGTTGAGCTTGTAGCTAAGATAAAAGCAGCAAGCAGCAAGCAGCAAAACAGCCCTAGCCAGTCAAAAGCAAGAGGCATTGGCATTTGATATTGAAGAGCAGGTCAATGGCATAGAGAATATGTTGATAAAAGTTAAGGAATCAAGCTCGGAACTAACCAATGAAACTTGTAAATTGACGAAAATGAATGGAGAGCTAAAGAGCATGATATCTAAGTTTGGAAGCACAAGTTGAGTTAGTTATTAAGGTACAAACTATTGTTGTAGAGTGATTTTTATGCAGTATGTGTCGAGCTTCATTACTTAGGTTAGGAGCTTAATAGCGTGATTTTATCATGCAAAATGTTATCTATATTTCTCTAAGTTAAATGGTTGCTCTGTATAAGGGTCTTATTAAAAAGAATCGCTATACTCTTCCTCCCGCGACTTTTGTGCATTCCAGTCAATTTAAGTCGCGGCATCATACGATGCAAACACACACCGGGTCATACTCTGACCACTGTTATTTTTTAACGGGTTATACTTAATCAGGCACATATTCAACTATATCTTCAATTTTACAGTTAAAATAGGCACACAAAGCATTCAACGTAGTTGTCGTTGTTACATAGTCCTTGCTTGTAACCAGCTTGTATATCGCAGACCTTTGAACTCCAATCTCTCTAGCAATTGCTGCCTGAGAGATTTTTTTCCTTCAATTTTTTCTTTTAATTCAATGAGTTCTTTAAGCTTATAACGGATAGTCAAAATTATGCACCATTTGTATCTTGATAGGGGATGCTAATAAGCTAAAGTGAATGATGTATCTTTTCAGGGGACAAGAAGGAGGTCGCATGAACCAAACCCTCTTAACGGCTAGAGAACTCGCAGAGCGTATCAAATTTAGCGCCAACTACATTAATTCGTCACTGCGAGACTCTATATTCATCGAAGGTAAGCACTACATTCGACCCTTCAATGGTAGAAAAATTCTTTACATTTGGGAAGCCATAGAAGCGGATTTGTATCAATCCGCTACAAGAAATATGCACTATATCCCAATGGCTTCGGGGAGAATTTGTCAGATCAGGTCTGAATTAGTACACCCATAACTCACCCGATTTAGGCAGACTCTCGTTTAATTAGCGTCCCTCTTATAGATTTGTTGATAGGTTGTTTGTCTGGAGTTCGAATTCGTTCAAGCAGGTCCGACACAGTGACTTCACACAACTGATCTATCGGTTGTTCGACGGTGGTGAGGCTGTATGGAGGCCATTTAGCTGCCTCGATATCATCAAATCCCGTAACCGCAATATCGTTTGGGATGTTGAGTTCCGTACATTCTTTGATAGCATTGATTGCCCCAATGGCAAGTTCGTCATTACCGCATATCACTACGTCTGGTCTTTCTCGTTGAGTCTCAATAAGCTCTAACAAACCGCGGTAACCTGCTTCCACTGAAAAGTCATCGTATATCACGCCGATGTTCTTAAGCTCTAGCTCTGATAGTTGCGATAGATATCCCTCTACACGGCTGATCGTTGTTGAGGCATTCCTATCGCCAGCTATGCATGCGAATCGTTTGTGCCCTTTGGATTCAAGATAGGTAATTAGTTCTTTTGTTGATTGAAAATTATCTGTACATACTGAGCTTGCATATACATTGGGAACAGAACGATTTATAAAACTAAACTCGATACCACGATTGACATACTGATTGATGAGTTTTGCATCCACAGTTGCGCTTGCCATAATTACGCCGTCTATCTGATACTGATCTATTAGAGGTAGGATTTCGTCCACATTTTTATCATCTTGGCTGAAAATAACAACACGTTGGTTTTCTGCTTGTAGAAGTTCAAGCAACTTCTGTAGTACTTTGGCGTAGAAGTATGGGTTCTTAGATATAGGCTGAACAATGGCAATACAATTAGAGTGACTGGAGATTAATGCTCGAGCCATTGCATTTGGAACGTAATTAAGCTGTTTAGCTGCCTGTAGAATTTTTTCTTTGTTAGCTTTGGATATTTGACTACCTGGAGTGAAAGCTCGAGATACGGAGGCTTGAGATACTCCTGCTAGCTTCGCTACATCCTTGGAGTTTGCTTTCCTATTTCTTTCCATCATTGATTTTCTATTTTTAATTTTCTCTACAATAGTATAAGCGCGGCACAGAGTCAGCAACAATGCACAACATTCTTATTTGATAACTCCGTAGTCATTTAAGCCTCCTTTTTAGGGGAGGCTCATGTAAAGACGAGTTTTGAATGTATCGTCTACGCTTGCTCTTCGGTTACCTTATATCGGCGAACGCGAATATCTGCTTGTTCTTTGTGTCCCGCAAACCCTTCAAGCGCACAAAGACGCGAACAGTATTCTCCAATTCTCAATGAGGCTGCTTCGCTCACACGTTGATATGTACACGTTTTAATGAATTTACCGACCCAAAGACCACCAGTGTAACGAGCTGCTTTATTCGTCGGAAGTGTGTGGTTAGTACCAATAACTTTGTCGCCATAAGATACGTTCGTCTCTTTGCCTAGGAATAGAGCGCCAAAGTTGGTCATATTGTCTAGGAAATACTTCGGATCTTTCGTCATTACTTGTACGTGTTCAAAAGCAAGTTCATCGGCGACCTGTACCATTTCATCATAGGTATCGCAGACAATAACTTGACCATAATCCGCCCATGCCTTCGATGCGACTTCGGCTGTCGGTAAAATCTTGAGTTGCCTCTCAATCTCTTTAATGGTTTCCTCTGCAAATTTCTGAGAGTTGGTTAACAATACAGACGGAGAGTTGTAACCGTGTTCCGCTTGACCGAGTAAGTCCGCAGCTGCAAGTTCAGGGTCGCAACCAATTTCATCGGCTATGACCACGGTCTCTGTTGGGCCAGCAAATAGGTCGATACCTACGCGACCAAAGAGTTGTCGTTTGGCCTCCGCTACAAAGGCGTTGCCAGGACCGACAATGATGTCGACGGGATCAATGGTTTCTGTACCAATGGCCATCGCACCCACGGCTTGAACCCCGCCCATACAATATATTTCATCAGCTCCTGCCATTGCCATTGCTGCTACTACGTAAGTGTTCGGCTTTCCATTGAAAGGGGGGGCGCACGCAATCACACGTTTAACTCCTGCGACCTTAGCAGTAAGTACACTCATGTGCGCAGACGCGACTAGTGGATACTTCCCGCCAGGAATGTAGCATCCAGCACTGTTAACGGGGATGTGTTTATGTCCAAGAAACACTCCCGGCAATGTTTCTTCTTCGACATCTTTTAGGGAGTCTTTTTGAATTTCTGCAAAGCGACGAACCTGAGCTTGTGCAAATTCTATGTCTTCTTTTTCTTGCTCGGTTAGGTCATCTACACATGCTTGAATTTGCTCATCAGTCAGTCTGAACTGCTCTGGGCTCCAGTTATCGAATTTCTCAGACAGCTCTTTGACAACTGCGTCTCCTTCACTCTCTATTCGTGAAAGAATGTTTTCAACCGTAGTTCTTACACTCTCATCGTTATTTTTCGCTACTTCAACGTCAATGCCATTCTTTACATAATTGATCATATTGTCCTGCCTGTTCATCTTTTTTGAATATCTAAACCAAGCACAATGATGAAAATCACCGTGCTGTATACGTATTCAGTAATTAACCAGTTGTTGAGTGAAAATTATACCTTTCATTCGCAAAAGTGTGATCTGATCGAGTTAAAATCGTTGCAGGAATGTTGATTAATTGTAATTTGAAGGTGATCACAGTTGTGATTTAAGTTATTTACTAAGTTATCGGTTCCGCTGAATATGTATTCAGTGAATGAGAGTTTGGCTTTTGCGGCCATCAGCGAGAAGCTCTGATGTGAAGTTAGGACTTGAAAGAAAATTTTAACAAGGAGAAGAAGATATGCGTCACCTTAAAAAAATAAAAACAATGGGTTTAACCCTCATACTGGCGTTTCCATTCACGAGCGCTGCACAGACAGTTCTTAAGCTAGGTCATATCTATGACTCATCGCATCCTTGGCATGACAGTGCGGTAGAGATAGCTGAAAGAGTGAATAGTGAAACTCAGGGGCGGGTGAAGATTGAGATTTTCTCGAATGGCACTTTAGGATCAGAGCAAGAGTTGTTAGAGCAGGTAATTACTGGGGGGGTCGACATCGCCGAAATAAGTTCGGGTCAGTTGGGAAATGTATTTAAGCCGATGGTGATTACCGAGATGCCATACATCTTCAAAGATACTGACCACCTAATGCGCTTCTTCGCGAGTGACGTTGCAAAACAGATGTTTGATGATTTCAAAGAGCAGTTTAATGTTCACTTGTTGGGATCTAGTTCATGGGGTGTACGTCATGTAATTGGTAGTAAACCGGTTCAATCTCCTGAAGATATGGGATCGTTTAAATTACGAGTACCAGAGCAATCTATAACTGTTGCTTACGCCAAAGCGATGGGAAGCAAGCCGACACCAGTACCCTACACGGAGGCGTACCTTGCTATGCGCCAAAATATGGTTGATGGTTTAGAAAACCCGCTTGGTTCGATACAGACAATGAAATTCTATGAAGTTGGGAATGAACTGAGTCTCACAGGTCATGTTATTACTGCGGTTCACTTTGCAGTTAACGATTCATCTCTTTCTATGTTGAGTGGTGATGACCGTCAGGTTGTGTTAAATGAGTTTGAACGCTCCGCGCAAGAAACTGCTCGCAAAGTGGTTGATGCTGACAATGAGGCTTTAACGTTCATGAAAAGCCAAGGTGTGAATATTACTGAGACAGATCGTGAAGCATTCCAAGTTAAGACAAAGTCAATGTCTGATGATTATGCAGGTTATTGGAAGAAGTACGGCGACTTGTACACCATTATCCAGCAACTTTAATTGGCCAGTGAGGGTAAATGATGCATTTACTAAATAGATTTGACGAGTACTTTTGTGCTTCCTTATTCCTGATACTGTTTATGGTTATGTCGGTGAATATTGTAGCGAGGGAGGTTTTTCAAGTTTCTCTGGAGTGGGCAATTGAGCTTTGTCGTTATCTGCTAGTGTGGGTGACCTTCATGACAGGAGTTTCTCTTTTCCTTCGTGGGCAGCACATTGCCATTGATAATGTGTGGAAAAAGGTTGTAAGGAGTGGTAATCGCCGAGTCTATCTAGTACTAAATGGTATTCGTTACCTCTCGACGATAAGCGTGGGAGTGTTCCTTACGTACTATGGGTATGAATTTGCTTATAAAATGAGATTTTTCTCAAGCCCATCATTGGAGGTAAGTCAATCATACCTATATGCGGTGATGCCGATTACCGGAGCCCTCATTGTTGTTAGTTCATTGATAAACTTATATAAGGAAAAAGACGCATGTTGATTGGGTTCATTACCTTATTGATCTTGGTTGTATTGGGTGTGCCGGTTGCGTTCAGTGTTACCTTCGCAAGTTTGGCTATCGTGCTTATCGATCCAATGTTATCGGAAACTACCGCACTTCAGCGAATGGTTTCAGGGGTTAATTCGTTTACATTTATCGCAATACCATTTTTTATCCTAGCTGGGAATTTAATGAACACAGGGGGCATAACTGTTCGAATATTTGAGTTTGCCTCTGTTTGTGTTCGTCACATTAAGGGCGGTCTTGCACATGTGAATGTCTTTTCTAGCGTAATTTTTTCTGGCATGTCAGGGGCCGCTGTTGCTGATGCGGGTGGACTTGGAGCGACCACAATCAAGGCGATGCGTTCTAGTGGATATGGTGAAAAAGTTAGTATTGGAGTAACTGCTGCATCATCTATCATAGGTCCGATAATTCCACCTAGCATGTCGATAATCATCTACGCGATAGTTGCGTCGCAATCAATTGAGAAATTGTTTGCCGCGGGTGTCGTTCCAGGGCTTATGATGGCTTTGTCATTGATGATTATGATTTATGTCTTTTCAGACAGCTTGAAGTGTCCGAGTGAAAGAAGGGCAAGTAGAAGTGAGATTTGGGAAGCCTTAAAAAGAGCGTTTCCTTCATTAATGACCCCTTTTATTATTCTTGGAGGGATATTTACCGGCGCGTTCAGTCCAACGGAATCGGCAGCAATCGCTTGTATTTATGCGCTGTGCTTAACTATTTTCTACGGAGAGTTTTCATTCAAATCATTTGTTGAATGTATTGTCGTTTCAACAAAAACATCCGGTCAAGTTTTGTTGATTATTGCTTCTGCCACGCTGTTTGCCTGGATATTAACGACAAAGCAGATCCCTCAAACAATGTCTGAATTTGTTCTGGGAGGTGTGGACTCATTTTGGATGGTACTTCTGTTTTTGAACATTCTGCTTCTGACAGTTGGCTTGTTCTTGGAAACCGTAGCAGCGATAAATTTGTTAGTCCCTATCATCTACCCAATCATGGTGCTAGGTTTTGGTATGGATCCTGTTCAGTTGGGCATTATCATCGTTCTTAACCTCATTATCGGCACCCTCACTCCGCCATTTGGTACGGTATTGTATGTTCTAAGTGGGGTATCAAACACCAGTGTCACTGACGTGGCTAAATATACAGCGTTCTTCGTTCCCCCATTGCTCATTGTACTAGTGCTAGTGAATGTATTTCCATCACTTACACTGGCATTACCACAATTTCTTTTTGGGTAGGATTTCCACTTAGTAAGATTACAGGGTTAGGTTAACCCTGTAATCTTACTAAGTTCTTGGCTTACGGTATAAGTAAGTTCCTATAGTGACCTGATCCAATGATACTGCACACTCACGTAAGTGACTTTTCCATACTTTTAATAATTCATCCTTTTCTAAATGAGCCTTTTCGCTAAAACAGAAATGCCCAAAGACGTTTCCCGTTTCAGTGACTGTCGTAACTCGCCTTTGCCCCATTGTGATTCAGTGCTGAAAATTGTTTATATCTATTCAATACGAGTTTGCCCTACCCAAAGTTATCCGAAATTAGGTGCGACAACCAAAAGGTAAACATAGAAGTTTAAAAAGTAGCGGTTGTTATCGGAGGTAGCCAAGATGTGCCTAACAACGTCCAAATATAGATTCATCCAAACAACTCGGCTGCAATACTTTCTTTCTCCGCCGCAGTACGACCTAAATGTTTTTCTAAGAATGCTGCAGCTTCCTCCATCTGACCATTTTCAACCAACGTCAATAGCGTTAAGTGCTCTTCGCATTCTTTCCTAGGGATCGCTCTTTTTGTATTGACGTTATATTCAATCAAACGACGTAATCGGTTTATTCGTTTTAATGAATCAAGCAGAAAAATATTGCCAGACATTGAGACTAAAGTTTCATGGAATAAGACTCCTGCATTAAACATGTCGCCAGCGGAAACCAGTTTGTTATTGTTATTGAGGATTTCAATTTGTGACATACGTAACATTTGTATTTTAGTGGCATTGACAAAGAAATCAGTCTCTCTTAATGCCTGTGTTTCGATTAACTGACGGAATCGGTAGCTCTGTGCATATGCTTTTGGCGAGGAGATAAACTCGTTAAACTCCCAGCCATAGCCAAGATTGCGGCTCATCCAGCCTTCTTTTTCCATGGTAATTAGGGCTTCTTGAATGATCTTCCGACTGTGTTCATAACGGGCCATCAATTCATTTTCAGTAAAACTTTTTGTCAACTTTCCACTTAGATAATCCTGACCTATCTGGTAACAAAGTGGGCTGAGAGGTGATGCCTCTGGGGTAAAAATCTCTAAGTCTGGCAATGACTTGGCATCAGCAGATTCTGCGAGAAAATATCCTTGATTAGGCCTCTTTACTAGAAAACCCTCTTTTTCTAAATGCGAAAATGCATTCCTGATTGGTGTTCTTGAAACTTTAAGTCTATTTGAAAATTCGACTTCTTTTACATGTGTGCCAATAGCTAAGCCTTCTTTTGCTATTTCGCTAAGCACTTTGTTGGCTAACAAAAGTGCTGAATCCTTCTTTTTATCTTTTGTTGACGTAGTCATCCAGATCACTCTTTTTATACAAGTCCTAATCATTATCCTTCATAAATTGTATTTTGTGAATGCCAATGATGGGTTGATATGAACTGTGGGGGAAATTGTGATGTATTTAACAACTACAAAAAACAATCTTACAGTTCTTTTGGTTTAACACATTGGTTTGTCACATGAAATTTTGATTTAAATTATTGATAAATAAGAATTATTATTGATTGCTGGCTATGTATCCTGTTCATTTAGGGTTTGTTTTTTGTTTTTAACATCTTGTTGACAAATTTAGTGTTTAAAATAAGAATGTTTTTAGTGATTACAAAATACAATTATGAAATATGAAAACAATTACCCTAATTCACGCTGTAGACATCGCAATTGAGCCGATAAAGAAAGCCTTCGTAGAACTGTGGCCTGAAGCTCAGCTGGTACATTTGTGGGATCAGTCGTTAAGTATTGAACGTGCTAAATCTGAACACATTACACCAGCGTTATATCGTCGGATCGCTGCTCTTACCGAGATGGCCGAGCAAACAGGTACTGATGCAATCATGTTCACGTGCTCTGCATTTGGTGACGCAATAGAACAAGTCGCATTGAAAACCTCAACTCCTGTTCTGAAGCCAAACGAAGCGATGTTTAAGCAGGCCCTAAGCTTGAAATCTCCCATATCTATGATCGGCTCTTTTGCTCCAGCGATGGAAGGTATGGAAAGAGAGTACTACCTAGAGGCCCAAGCCCAAGGTATTGCTGCTGAATTAACCTGTGTCTGCGTACCAGAATCACGCATAGCACTAAGTCATGGAGATGTTGGTACGCACAACCAATTAGTGGTTGAAGCGGCTAAAGCACTGCCGAATGAGCCTGCCTATATGCTGGCGCACTTCTCATCTTCGTATGCCAAAACTGAATTGGAAAAAGCAACAGGAAAGCCAGTCTTATCTAGCCCGCACTGTGCGGTGCTTCATTTGAAATCTTTACTGGAAGGCTAATGCTCCATTTTTTTAATAACAACCCACGATCGAATAGAGGAACACTATGAAATTTATCGTTTTACCAGGGGATGGTATCGGCCCAGAAATCGTCAACGCATCTATCAATGTGCTTAACGCAGTCGACCAAAAGTTTGGGTTAGATCTGACGTTAGACTATGAACATGTTGGCTTTGAAAGCCTGAATAAATATGGAACAACGTTGCGACAAGAAGTACTAGAAAAAGCCAAATCGTATGACGGCATTATTTTAGGTACACAGTCACATGCAGATTATCCTAAACCAGAACAGGGGGGACGCAACGTATCTGCTGGTTTTAGAATCGGTTTGGATCTCTATGCAAACGTTCGTCCAGCTCGTTCACGTTCGTTTCTTCCTACCAACATGAGTGAAGGGAAATCTATCGACTTAGTCATCATGCGAGAAGCGACCGAAGGCTTCTACCCAGATCGCAACATGACAGAAGGTTGGGGCGAAGTAAAACCTTCACCTGATATGGCTCTGTCTATTCGTAAAATTACTCGCCATTGTAGTGAACGTATTGCACGTAAAGCGTTTGATCTAGCGATGACCCGCCGTAAAAAAGTGACCGCTATTCACAAAGCGAACAGTTTCCACATGACAGATGGTCTGTTTTTAGAAGCTGTTCGTGATGTAGCCAAAGAGTACCCAGAAGTCGAGTTGGACGATCTACTGGTTGATGCGTCCACCGCGCATTTAGTCCGTAGCCCGGAGCGCTTTGATGTACTGGTTGCGACCAACTTCTATGGTGACATCATCAGTGATCTTGCTAGTGAGTTATCCGGAAGCCTCGGGCTTGCAGGCTCAGTAATGGCTAATGATGAAATTTGTTGTGCTCAGGCTCAACATGGCTCAGCGCCTGATATTGCAGGGAAAGATATTGCCAACCCGGTTTCGATGATTCTATCGGTTGCGATGCTCATTGACTGGATGGGACAAAAACATGAACGCTCTGATTTTGTATCTGCGTCTCAAGCCATCATCTCTGCGGTTGATGCAGCCCTAGAAAATCCATCTTATCGAACACCTGATCTTGGTGGTTCGCTGGGATGCCAAGCATTCAGTAATATTGTTGCTGAAATTATCAAGACAAACTAAAAAAACAAGGACTTAGGACATCAAAGAAGTATAGCGACTTACCCTACATTATAAGGAATATAACATGTCATTACTTAAACGCTTAACGATTCTGCCATTGACTCTATCCGTTCTGGCAACGGCACCAAGCTTTGCTGAAGATCTGGATTATCCAAAAGAACGTCTGAATTACACCATCGCCTTTGGTCCCGGCGGTGGTAACGATCTTATGTCACGAACGGTTGTTGAAATTTTGAAGAAATATGATTTCTACCCTAAAAATATTCGTGTTGATAACTTAGCTGGCGGTAGTGGTGCGGTTGGTTTTAATTACGTTGCGCAGCAACAAGGGAACCCTTACCACCTTACATCAACCAGCGGAAACTTTTTAGGCACGCCGTTGATTTCAAACACAGGTTGGACGTACGAAGATTTTACACCGATCGGTCTATTGGCTCAGGATGCAATGTTTTTGGTTGTAAGAGCTGACTCAGAGTTTGAAACAGCACAAGACTTTGTCGAATATGCTAAGAAAAATCGTGTAGTTATGGGCGGAACTGGAGCAGCTGGACCTGAGCGTGTTGTCGCTAGTTTGTTCGCTGAAAAGGCAGGTTTTACATTTGACTATGTACCATCTCAGGATGGTGGCGGGATGGTTACTTCTCTTACATCACATAGTGTTGATGCTATTGTTGCTAACCCATCTGAAGTGTCTGGACAAATTAAAGCAGGTAACTTCCGCCCTCTAGCATACTCAGAAGAGCAACGTAGTACGGTTTATATCGATGTACCCACTTTTAAAGAACAAGGTTACGATTTTGCGTTTGCCTTGCCTAGAGGGGTTGTGATGCCAAAAGGTGTGCATTCCGATATTCAGAATTGGTGGGTGGAGACGTTAAAGAAAGTAGTCGCTACTGAAGAGTGGAAAACTTATTTAACAACGAACAGTCTTTCTGGAAATACCGTTTGGGGCGATGACTTTGAAAAAAATCTAGCTCATACCAACTCGGATTTTAAACGAGTGCTAACCCAGATTGGTGCTATTAAGTAAAAGCTATGGGCAAAGCGGTAACGAGAGTTATCGCTTGTATAGGAATGATTATGCGATTTTTATTTTCTGTTGCAACGCTAGTATTTTCTGTTGCCTTCGTTGCATATGGAATGGCAACGCTTGATTTATATGACATTAGTGATAGGCCGGGGCCAGGTTATTTCCCGCTAATTATTGGTGTCATGTTAATCATTGCAACTTCTATTAATGTTGTTAAAGACTTCAAAATTGTACAAAAGCTGAAGGCAGATCGAGAATTAAATGAGATTGTGCGTAAAGGTCACAACTCGCACTATGCAAAAGATGCAATGGTAGCGGTCGTTTGTTTAAGTCTGCTTATTTTTACCTTGAATAGTTTAGGTGCAATTTTATCTATGGTTTTGTTCTGTCTAGCTTTTCTAAGTTTTTTCAATCAAGGGAAGATTTTACAGAATATTGTTTATTCGATTGTTTTTCCTGCATCGGTTTACCTACTTTTTGATGTTTGGTTACAAGCAGGGTTGCCTGATGGCTTGCTAAGAGCATTCAATTAATCGATGGAGATGTATCATTATGTTTATTAGCGAATTATTCAGTAACCTTTCTTATGGATTATCGGTAGCATTTACCACAACCAATATATTGTTCCTACTTATCGGTGCTTTAGTTGGTATGGTGGTTGGACTCTTTCCTGGATTTGGTCCTGCCGCAGGAATTGCCATCCTAATTCCAATGACTTTTGGCTTAGATCCAACGACAGCCATTATCATGTTATCGGGGATCTATTATGGCTCTATGTATGGTGGAACGATTACCTCTATTTTGATTAATACACCCGGAGAGTCGGCTACCGTGGCATCCACGCTCGATGGTTATCCACTGGCGCAAAATGGGCGTGCTGGGCCTGCACTTGTAATGCAAGCCATTGCATCTTTTATAGGCGGCACGCTTGGGGTCATATTAATTTGTGGCTTCGCACCGATCCTTGCCGATTTTGCGTCCCAGTTTGGGCCGTCGGAATATTTTCTCATCATTATGTTGGGTATGCTGCTTCTGACGACGATGATGGGCGAAAATCGATTAAATGGTGTTATCTCTGCATTGTTTGGTTTTGTCATTTCTGTCATTGGTGTTGATTCTGTTAGTGGCGCTCAAAGGTATACGTTTGGTTCTCCAGAGTTGATTGGAGGTATTTATTTTGTCCCAGTAGCTATTGGTCTCTTTGGGATTGGTGAATTACTTCATTGTATTTACACTGGGCAGCACAAACGTTCAAATGAAAGACTAGAGTTTAGCTTCCGTTCAAAAGATTTCTGGCCAACAGCAAAAGACTATATCGAGTCAAAATGGACATTCCTCCGAGGCTCTGTGATAGGTTTTGTTGCGGGTGTCCTTCCTGGTTCAGGTGCAACAATAGGTTCCATTCTTGCTTATTCGGTTGAAAAGAAAGTCGCTAAAGAACCAGAGAAATTTGGTAAAGGCGAAATGCGTGGCTTAGTTGCTCCTGAAACCGCTAATAACGCGGCATCCGCTGGGGCTATGGTTCCATTGATTTCACTAGGGATTCCTGGCTCTGGAGCAACGGCCGTACTTCTTGGTGCTCTAATGATGTGGGGATTACAACCTGGACCGATGTTGATAGATACTAATCCAGATCTTGTTTGGGGATTAGTGGCTAGCATGTATATGGGCAATATGATCTTGGTAGCCTTGAGTATTGTTGCTATTCCTATCTTCGTGAAGTTTCTAGATGTACCTTATCGCCTAGTCGTACCTGTCATTGTGATTTTATGTGTCGTTGGCGCATATGCAATGAACAACAGCATTATTGAAACATCCATGTTGTTGATTATGGGGATTATTGGCTTTGGAATGAAAGTCTATGGCTATTCGCCTGCTGCTACAGTACTTGCTTTGGTATTAGGTGGGATGGCTGAAAGTAATTTCTTGCAGTCTCTCATTATTAGTCAGGGCAGTTTATCGATTTTTGTTGAGCGTCCGATATCTCTTGTTTTAACTCTTGTCATGTTTATATCTGTGGCTATTTCTATGGGGTTAAAAGCATACAAGCGTGCGAAGGCAAAGAAAGCCGCCTCAGCACATTGTGAACCTGCTACTAAGTAATGCATTTATAGGCCGTGGGGTAGCTCACTGCCTATCACTACTCAAAACATGAACCAGGAGAGAACAATGAAAATCGGATTAATTGCCGATGATTTTACTGGTGCCACAGATGCCGCAAGTTTCATGGTTAAAAGTGGTTTGTCTGTTATACAAGTATCGGGAGTAGAGGCCATTAGTCAGCCGCTTCCTAAAACAGAAGCAATTGTAGTCAGTTTGAAAACACGTTCATGCGATAAAGCATTGGCTATATCACAGTCATTGCAGGCATGTGATTGGCTTTTGAATCAGGGCTGTAAGCAAATCTACTTTAAATATTGTTCGACATTTGACAGTACAGCAGAAGGTAATATCGGCCCTGTCACACAAGCATTGATGAAGAGATTAGGTGTGAAAAGCACCATCCTTTGCCCTGCCTTACCAATAAACGGGCGAACCGTTTATCAGGGAAATCTGTTCGTTTATCAAGATCTCTTGAATGAATCTGGGATGAAGAATCACCCTATTACGCCCATGACTGATTCAAATCTCATGCGTTTAATGACTCTGCAAACGGGTCAAAAGACGGGGTTGCTCAGTTGGCAAAGCATACAGGAAGGTGAAAAACATGCATCGTCTGTCCTTGAGTCTCTGTCTACGCAAGGGTACACATTTATCGTTAGTGACGCTCTGAATGACAACGATTTGGACGTCATCGCTCAGCTTTGTAAGGATCATCATTTGGTGACTGGCGGCTCTGGTCTCGCTGGAGCCTTGGCGGGGTTGCAGGGAAGGGATCTTTTAGAGAAAGATACAGGTTGGCGTGCTCCAAAAAGCAAAAATACAGGTGTTGTGCTGTCTGGTTCATGCTCTGTGATGACTAATCAACAAGTGGCTACTTATCAGAAACTTGCAGCAAGTTATAAAGTCGATGTCGACCGCTGTGTTCAAGATGAAGATTATGCTGATGTGATTGAGGAATGGGTTCTAAGTCAAACTAGACAACGATATTACCCGATGATTTACGCGACTGTTGGTAGCGAGGAATTGAGGGACATTCAGTGTCGTCATGGCGCAGGGGCATCAGACAAGGTCGAGGCATTGTTTCACCAACTGGTTGTGCGGCTTCATAAGCAAGGTTATCAGAACTTCATCAGTGCTGGCGGTGAAACCTCAGGCACGGTGACTCAGGCCTTAGAGATCAATCAGTTTAAGGTCGGAGTGGAGATTGCCCCGGGAGTCCCGTGGGTATCTAGTTTAGACGACAATATCAACCTTGCCTTGAAATCAGGCAATTTTGGCAATGAAAACTTCTTTAAGGAAGCACAGGATATTTTACTATGACGGAACATGAACAACGTTTACAACTCGTAGCACTCGCAAAGTCAATGTTTGAGCGCGGATACGCAACGGGTGGTGCTGGCAATATTTCAGTGAAGATAGACCAGAATAAAATATTGGCGACACCTACAGGCTCTTCGTTTGGTCGCCTGGACCCAGAGCGACTTTCTGTTGTGACATTGGATGGCGAGCACCTCTCAGGGGACAAACCGTCTAAAGAAGTTTCATTTCATATTGAAGTGTACAAGCATCGTCCAGAAGCGAATGCGATAGTCCATTTACACTCAACGTACCTGACGGCGCTGTCATGCCAGGAAGGCTTAAATAGCGATAGTGCAATCAGACCGTTCACTCCTTACTTTGTCATGCGGGTCGGTAGTTTGCCGGTTGTTAAGTATTTAAACCCGGGTGATAAGAGTATTGGCGAAGAGTTGGCAAGACTCGCGCCGTACCACCGCGCTTATTTACTTGCAAATCATGGCCCGGTGGTTACTGGAAAAGATTTGTTAGATGCGGTAGATAATTCTGAAGAGCTTGAAGAAACCGCCAAGCTTTATTTTCTCCTCAAATCGAGCAGTGTGTCTTACTTATCAGAGGAAAATATTTCCATACTCAGAAATAAAGGTGTTTAACTTCTATGGGGCGGTGTCATACCGCCTCTTTTTTGACATTTGTACAATATGTCTCCCTTGTTGTTAATGATTCTATCGACACTGTGCCTATCTTTGAGTGGTTTTGTCGCCAAGTGTCTCGAAGGAATCGTTCCCATTAATGTATTGTTGATCGTGAGGTTATTCATCCCTGCTGCGATTATGCTTGTGGTGGCTTTATGGGTGAAAGCGTCCGTTCCTTCGTTTAGAGAGACTTTAGTCATCAGCCGTCGCTCTGTGTTTATCGCGCTTACACAATTCTGCTTTTTTCCGCTCTGGTGAATCTGAGCCTGATTGAGCTCGCCGTGTTGTTCGGCACTGGACCGCTATTTATTCCTGTAATCGAACGTGTTCTTTATGGCGTGAAGTTATCCTTGTCAGTGATATTGACACTTACCATGTCATTTACGGGACTGATTATCCAATCGGGGATCTCTGACGATATCCATTTTCAATGGGGAATGGTACCCGGACTCTTTGCCGGTTTCTTTAATGCTTGCTCTCAAGTGTCCATGTATCGCGCGAGCAAGATCAAAGCTCACTCACTAATGATTAATGGGATTAGCTTTTTCGTTGCCGCAACTCTTGTTCTCCCTGTCTCTTTTTTGTCTATCAATGTGCTAACGAGAGCTACGCTGGCACGAAATTGCCCCGAAACTTCTCATATCCTGTAAAGGGAACGCCTGAGCAGTACACCAATAGACTAAGTTAATCTAATCCGTAGTTTGTTCTCTTATTTGGAACTTTCCGTAATTCGCCCCCCTACAACTATATGCCGATTCACACAACAGGTTGATACCAGTTGAGTTTCATAATAAATAACAGCAACATAGACGGAATGCAAGGACGGAAAAAGTCCGTCTATAAATCGTTAAGGCTCACGAAGGAGTTTAGCTTGTACGATAAAAAGATTGGTAGAAATGACCCTTGTTGGTGTGGTTCTCAGATAAAATACAAAAAATGTCACTTGTTTCGTGATAAGCAAGAGCCAATGAAACATTGGGAAATAAACAGAGAATTTAACAATGTAAACTCACGTAAAAAGTGTTCATGTCCTGACTCATTTAATGAGAATTGCGCGGGAAATATTATACGAGCTCATACTGTCCCCAAGACTTCCAGTTTGAAAGCAATATCTGACGCAGGGCATGTCCTTGGACTTAAAATGAGTTATGAGGCGATCCGAAAGAATAGAGGTAGACCCTTATTAGAGAAAATCGGTATCAATCATGCATCTACATTCAATGGCTTTTGTAAATATCATGATGACGTGATTTTCGCTCCTTTAGAAAAAGAGTCATTTGTGGCGAGTCAGAAACAGTGTTTTCTACTTGCATATCGAGCTTTTGCTCGGGAGTACTACGCTAAAGAAGGTGCTCAAGACCTTTCCACATTGAGGCATGGTACAGATAAAGGCAAACACATTGAGGCTCAATTTGATATTCAGATGAACAACTTCCTTTACGAGCTGGGAAACAGAGCGGCCATTGAAGACCTTAACTATCATAAAAGTTATTTTGATCGTGCCTTGGAAAGTGACGACTTTTCTACAGCAAGGGCGGTAATATTTACATTCGACGAAGCTCCTCCTGTCATGGTCTGTGGTGGAACTAATCCAGACTTTGATTTTGATGGGAACCCTGTTCAGGACTTAATGGATCTTATGAAAAGGACTGATAACTTCTCTGTTACGTCTTATTATGACGGTGAAAAGGGAATTATCGCATTTTCGTGGTTAGAAAACAGTGATGAAACATGCTGCAAAGTAATGTCATCGCTTCTTCATAAAGATCGAGAGGACTACGTTCCGATAATAATTCAGTACATGTTCAAAAATTTCGAAAATGTCTTTGTATCACCGAAGTGGTGGGAGTCTGAAAGTGAGAGCAATAGAAAGATTTTGATGAAATTGTTCGGAGACAATATCTCTACCAATATATCTCCCAACGCGAATGGCATTACGAAGCCTTTATCTGCTTACAACTTTCCTCAGCTGCGTGACGTCATTACAGTCGGATCCCCTTTAAGTACTGAGCCTTAACGATCTGTTTAAGAGTGATTCGCTACGCGTGGCATTTTCAGTATGCGTTGATTTTAGTGTTTTAGGTGGTCTGTGGCTGCATCGCACACCTTCACAGGGCGTTACTTTTACATACTTGTACTAATCCGTTACGTCCTAATTTAGTAATATACCTAAAACATTTCTGTCCAGGGACGTGTTACCGATGGTAGGAGTAACACGTCTTTGCCCTAAAACTGTTTAGGTAAAAACTCATTCACAAGTTACTGACGAGCAAAAGCCCTATGAAAAGTTATCCAAATTGGCAAAGCTGTTTGCTGTGACTTCCTGCGATGTATTACGAGGGTAAATTCGATGGACTACCATCGTATGGACACTTTAATAAGATGATCGTCTTCACACCAAGTTGAAAAGCTATGTAGTCATAAGCATCTATTTGGATTGCGTCGTTGATTCTGTTACTAATGCAACATACATTGGTTGCAGTGCAACTAAAGTTAGCTAAAAGGGAACATATGAGTAGTTGGAAGAATGCTTACGAGTCAAATTCAGATTTAACTGAATATGGAGATAATGGACTAGCACTGTTTTCTCTTGCCCTAAAGTTTGGTGTAGACGATCTTCAAAACATAGCTGCTGACGCAATTACTGATGGGTATGATGATAAAAAATTAGATCTCGTATATATAAATACCGAAGACGAATACGCTGTAATTTGTCAGTGTTACTACTCGACAAAAGAGCGTCCTACAGCCCCTGCCAATAAGGCGTCAGATCTCAATACAGGTCTTGCATGGCTTATCCAACGTGACATTGCTGATGTACCGGATCGAATTAAATCAGCAGCTATTAACTTCCGAACAGCTTTAAGTGAAAAGCAAATAAAGACGGTTTACATCTGGTATGTCCATAACTTGCCCGAGTCTCAAAACGTACATGATGAGCTTGTATCTGTACAGCAGACTGCCATAACGGCACTCAACGCAGCCTTCCCAGAAACTAAATTAGATGTCCATGCCTATGAAGTTGGTCAAACAATGCTGTCTGACTGGTATGAAGAATGTCAGACCCCAATTTTAGTAAGCGAAACAGTCACGATACAATGTAACGATGGCTATACGGTTAAAGGGCCCCATTGGGAAGCATTTAACACAGCAATTTCTCTACAAGATTTATATCGATTATACAAAAAGTATAAAACGAAAGTATTCTCTGCGAATATTCGTGATTACTTGGGTTCTCGTTCGAGCAATTCCAACATAAATAATGGAATAAAGAACACTGCGGATAACGACCCACAAAATTTTTGGGCTTATAACAACGGTCTTACAATTTTGACTCATGGTTTTTCCTACGAAAATGACCAATTGATGCTGGAGGGTTTATCCATTGTAAATGGAGCACAAACGACTGGCGCAATAGGTAGTGCGAGGAGGTTGCCTTCAAAGCATGCAATGGTTCAAGCTCGTTTTATTGCAATAGACAACGGTGATGCAGACCTTGTACAACGTATAATCCAGTTCAACAATAGCCAAAACAAAGTTGAAGCTGCGGATTTTAGGAGCACAGACAAAATACAGAAGCGCCTCAAAGATGAAATGAATTATATCCCAGAAGCAGAATACGAAGGAGGAAGGCGTGGTGGAGCTGGTGACGCGATAAAAAGACGGCCTAATCTTTTAGCATCATATGCTGTGGGTCAAGCGTTGGCAGCTTTTCATGGGGATCCAATTGTGGCCTATAACCAGAAATCAGGTATCTGGGTTAACGACAGATATTACTCCAAATATTTCAATGAAAATACGAAAGCGACGCATATAGTGTGCGCATACAGTCTTGTAAAAGCGATCACAGAGAAAAAACAACAAATTTCAACAAAAGCTTCACTAACAAAAGTTGATGAGGACATCTTAGCATTTTTCCGACAACGTGGTTCTATATACCTCTTCACATCAGCGATAGCTGCCTGTACTGAGGTATTTTTAGGTAGACAAGTACCAAACAGGTTTAGAATTGCATTTGGGAACATGTCACCGTCTGAAGCAAAACAAACTTGGAGTTCTGTTGTAGAAACAACCTTACCACTATGTATACATCTGAATGACGCGTTAGCAGGTGGTTTAAAAAACACAACAGACATTGAGAAAGCTATTTCGTCTTTTCGCGCTCTAGTTTCAGCCGTAAGTATGAGTCAACCGGAACTCTACAACGGCTTGAAGGCTGCAATCAAAGCTCCATAATCAATCAGATGATTCCTTTTCTAATAACGATTAAGGCTCCTAAAGGAGCCTTTTTTCTAATTATGCTGGACGGTTTAGATGCGCAAACTAAAAGTAGCAGTTTTGTGCTTTTTATAGGCTTTGAGTAGGCTCTTCGATAGCAACACTTTACTATTGGGCGTTATTTTGTGGTGTTCTAAATGATTTGCAGTAGCCGAGGTTATCCACAATCCAAATATCGGCTGAAATTCGTAACTCACTTTTGTCCAGAACCTTCACAGGTGGCACTTCGTAACTCGCAAGTGCCCCTTTCCCACTTAGAGTAATTATTCATAGCAATTCTTGGTATCAATATTTAACCAAGTTTTCCAATAATCCAATCTGGCTCTTACTAGCTCAAAATGTGAACATGTTTCATGTCTACTGATTTGAGGGGGATTTAAATAATGTTAAAACTTTTTGGATTAGATCTAACGTGGAGCCTGTTTGAAAAGCAGTGAAATGCAGTTGGCCTTTCTGCCTATTTCCACTTCCTTCATAATCTTTAGGATTTGTGTGTCTGTGTAGCGTGATTTTTTATCATGCGTTTTCCGTTTGTTTCCAGTGTAAACGCAAAAACTTTAATTGCTAGCGAGCAGCTTGTTGGGGAAGCTTACATGGTCTTCAGCATTTACTTTGGCCTGGTAAAGCCGAAAGACCTCGTACTTTCTGTTGTGACTATATTTGCCATCTTGATAGTTATCTATGAGCCTTTGGGGGGAGTCTGTTTTGCGACTTCAAACAACTCGCAAATAAAAGGGTGGGGGTTATTAGAGTTAAGAAGACGAATTAGCACTATTTCGAGTGATTGGTAATGTTCTTGCCAAATGTGGACTAGGCGACCTTCTTCAATGTGATTCTTGGCAACGGAGTAAGGAATACAAGTGACGCCATTTCCCTGGATTGCCATTGGTAGCAAAGATTCTGAAATTGTAGACTGAAATATGACCGAGAGTCTCTGTGCTTGGGGGGTTGTGTTGAGCAATGGGAGTGATAGTTCTAATAGTTGAGACGATGGTGCGTAAGTAAGGTGAGGTATGAGGTTGTCTTCCAATTTGTCTAAAGGAAAATTTATCCCACAAACCCAGATAAGCGTTTCATCGTCTAGTTTCACAACATCAAATTCTTCTGATTCAAAATATTTAGCGTTTGCGGGATCGCGGTAAAACAGCAAACAGTCCGCTCTTTGAGACTGAAGTGCTGCTTGATAACCAGTAACAGAGCGAACACCAGAATCAATGTTGGTCACGATTGGGCTATCCATTCGACTTAAGATCTGAGTAAACCATTGTGGAAAAAAGTTGCACGCTAGAGTATGCAAAGATGCAATCGTTAGTGGATTAGGTTTGTTGGCCACCATTTCCTCACATCTCTCTGCCATTTGAACCATTTCAGATGCGATTGGATATAGCCGTTTTCCCTCTGGTGTCAGCTTGATGGGCGTTTGGCTTCGGTCAAATAAAACGACGTTAAGGTGTTGTTCTAATTGTTGAATTCGTCTACTAAATGCAGCCTGGGATGATGCATTTAACTTCGCAGCTAATGAGAATTTCTGACAGTCGGCCAATGTAATAAAATCTTTCAACCACCTAATATTCATTTCGGTACTCCATTTGGAAGTGTTATCGAATTTTTGCATAACGGTTGCAAAATACAAGACATTAAACTCTTTCCATCTCCCGTTGTAAACGTATATGTTGTAGAAATGTAAACAAGGTGTTTGCGTTGAATGTCTAGGAAAGTTAAGTGTAAAAAGGAGTTATTATGAAGCTGAAAACCGTCGGGCTATTAGTCACAGGCTTATTAGCCAGTAGTGTGGCCACTCAGGCTTATGCAAATCTTAAGGATGATATTATTAAGCGTGGCACGTTAAAGTGTGGTATCTCTAGTGACAAAATGGGTTTTTCATACATCAATGATCAGGGTAAATGGTCTGGTATGGATGTCGACTATTGTCGTGCAGTAGCCGCTGCTGTTTTAGGATCTGCAGACAAAGTTGAATATATTACTACTACGTCTAAAAACCGTTTTACTTCTCTTGCATCAGGTGAGATTGATATCCTCTCTCGCTCAACTACCTGGACTGTTTCGCGTGACGCTAAACTAGGAGCGGACTTTACAACAATTTGGTTTTATGACGGTCAAGGGTTTATGACAAGAAAATCATTGGGCGTAAAATCTGCCTCTGAGCTCGATGGTGCCACATTCTGTTTGTCCCCAGGAACAACATCAGAACATAACTTAGCCGATTACTTTGGTGCTAAAGGATTGAGCTATCGCTCGGTTGTTTTTGAAAAAACAGAAGAGTTGTATGCGGCGTATCAAAAAGGTCGTTGTGATGCTTTGACTAACGATGTGACAGGCCTCGCCGCGAGACGAACTCTCTTTAAAGATCCTAATGAACATATGATCCTTCCTGAGGTTATTTCTAAAGAACCACTGGGAGCGTATGTTAAACAGGGCGACAATGAATGGCGTGATATTGTAACAATGGTCGGTAATGCGTTGATCGAAGCTGAAGAGTTTAATGTTACTCAAGCCAATGCTGCTGAATTAGCGAAAACATCGGAAAAGCCTGGTGTTAAGCGGCTATTGGGCACAGAAGGCAGCCTTGGTACTGATCTCGGGCTTAATCAGGATTGGGCACTTAAAGCTATTGAGGCGACGGGCAACTACGGTGAAATTTTTGCTCATCACGTTGGATCTAATTCACCGCTTAAATTTGAGCGTGGTGCAAACGCCTTGTATACCGATGGTGGTTTATTGTATTCACCTCCTTTCCGTTAATTGCTAGTACACGTCAACCTACTTACTCGGTAGGTTGACTATCCATGGATAGGAAGGAATCACATCATGAAATTAACCAAAGGGACTTTGATTGATTGGGGGCAACAAGCTGTACTCCTAATTACAGTCACTATTTTATTTTTGTACCTTGGTACAAACGCCTCCGAGAACATTGACAAACTGGGTATTACAACGGGGTTCGACTTTCTCGGTGAACGAGCTGGGTACGATATCACTTTCAGCCTCCTCGATTACGATCAGAATGATACCTATTTGAAAGCGTATTATGTGGGTGTGGCTAATACGTTGCTTGTGTCATTTTTGAGCATTTTGTTAGCGACCATTTTGGGCTTTGTTATTGGTGTCGGTCGAGTCTCCAACAACTGGGTCATTAGCCGATTAAGCAGGGCATACGTAGAATTCATTCGAAATGTACCACTAGTCGTACAGTTAGTTTGGTGGTATGCGTTGTTCTTGAGCTTGCCAGCAGTGCGGAACAGTATTCAAATAGCCGAAAATGTTTACCTTTCTAATCGAGGGTTAGCGATCCCGCAATTGTCTCTACAAGGGTTGGGAAGCTACGTATTTTTAGCGCTGTTAGCATCCTGTATAGCAGCATTTTCTTATCGACGTTCTGCCATTAGTAAAGTTCAGTGGACTGGTTTTCATCCTGTTTTATGGCCACGTTTACTTGCGATTGTTGTTATTCCTCCTTGTTTGGTGATTTTCTCTGCGTTTGTCTCTGGCAATTTAGACTATAGCACACCAACACTTAGAGGCTTTAACTTCCAAGGCGGCATGATTGTCATTCCAGAGTTAGTTGCCTTATGGATTGCACTGTCTGTGTATAGCGCAAGTTACATTGCTGAGATCGTACGCGGATGTATTCAGTCGGTATCAAACGGACAACATGAAGCAGGTAAAGCACTTGGTTTTAGTGAGCCTGCTGTGATGTGGAAGCTAATTGTTCCTCAAGCGGTTTATCCGATGATTCCACAGATAACGAGTGTGTATCTTAATATCATTAAGAACTCCTCTTTGGGAGTGGTTATCGGGTTTATGGAGCTGGTGTCTTCTACTGGAGGAACGACGCTCAACAATACTGGTCAGGCAATTGAATGCATTCTTATTGTTATGGGCACATATTGTGTATTTAGTTTGATCACGAGTTTGCTGATGAACTGGTATAACTCACAAGTAGCGATAGGGAAGTGATGATGCAAAGTGAAAATATCATGGAATATATAGAGCCAAGACCTGCAATCGCTATCAACTCAAGCAGGCAAACTTGGTGTCGTCAAAATTTATTTTCTTCAGCGCTTAATACAGTTCTGACGATTAGTGGAATGTTATTTGTATTGTGGTTGGTACCGACTTTACTCAATTGGTTTATCTTTGATGCAACGTTTGTTGGTTCGTCACAGGAGGATTGCACATCATCCGGTGCTTGCTGGCTACCCGTGGTTAACCGCATTGAGTTATTCACTTATGGTATGTATCCGGATGATCAACAGTGGCGAGTCGACGTCGCTTTTGGCTTGGCCGCCATCGCAATTCCTATGCTATATATCAAGCGTTTTAACAAGTTGGTGATGATTTGTTATATCGCAGTTTTACCTTTTGCAATGTGGATGTTGCTTAAAGGTGGCACATTTGGCTTGGAATCCATTTCTACCACTAAATTTGCCGGGATAATGCTGACTTTGTTTTTGGCTATTTTTGGTATGGTGTTTGCATTACCTTTAGGGATTCTTCTGGCTCTGGGGAGACGTTCTAAGCGACCAGTTATTCATTGGCTGAGTGTTGGGTACATTGAGTTGGTTCGTTCTGTCCCCGTCATCACTTTGCTATTTATGGCATCTTTGATGATTCAGCTTTTCTTACCTCCAGGTCAAGAATTTGATGTCCTACTGCGTGTAGTTGCAGTTTTGGTTCTATTTACTGCAGCTTATATGGCTGAAACTATTCGTGGAGGGTTGCAATCCATTCCACAGGGACAATTTGAAGCGGCAGAGGCACTAGGTTTTGGCTATTGGAAAATGATGGGCCAAATTATTCTGCCTCAAGTGCTAAAAAATTCGATTCCATCTTTACTAAATCACTTTGTTGGCATTTTAAAAGAGACCACTCTGGTGATGATTGTGGGTGTGTTGGATATTGTTGGTATCGCTTCAAGTACATTATCAAATGCGAAATGGGTAGGGTTAGAAAACGAAATGTATGCGTTTCTGGCTGTCTTTTTCTTTATCTGCTGTTTTTCTCTTTCTCAATACGCTACGCATTTAGAGCGCCGTTTGAAATAACGATTATTAGGAGAATTTAATCACATGGAAGTTATCAACACCAATAACCTAAACAAGTGGTATGACTCATACCACGCTTTACGAGACATCAACCTTAGCGTTAAAAAGGGTGAGCGCATTGTAATCTGTGGGCCTTCTGGCTCAGGGAAGTCGACACTGATCCGCTGTATCAACCAACTTGAAAAACATCAGTCTGGCTCACTTAATATCTTTGGACAAGAGGTAAGTGATACACCTAAAGATTTGATCGAACTGCGTAAACAAGTCGGTATGTGTTTCCAGTCTTTTAATTTATTTCCCCACCTTACGGTATTGGAAAACTGTGTTTTACCACAGACGTCCAACTTAGGAACGAATGAAGATGTCGCCATCGAAAAAGCTTTAGAACTACTTAACAAAGTTAAGATAGTTGAACAAGCGAACAAGTATCCTAACCAACTTTCTGGAGGTCAACAACAAAGGGTCGCCATTGCTCGTGCTTTATGTATGAACCCTGAAGTAATGTTGTTTGATGAGCCTACTTCTGCACTTGATCCTGAGATGATCTCTGAAGTGTTGGATGTTATGACTGATCTAGCCAGTGAAGGTATGACGATGCTTTGTGTAACGCACGAAATGGGCTTTGCTCGTAAAGTTGCAGATAGAGTTATCTTCATGGATCAAGGACAGATTGTAGAAGAAAACAATCCAGAAGCGTTTTTCTCAGATCCAAAATCTCCTCGTACTCGCGAGTTTTTAAATCAGCTGATTCACCACTAAGGAAATATATGTTTAATGAATATTCCATCGCCATCCACGGTGGTGCCGGTGCTATGTCTAAAGGAAAATTAACCACTGAGCAAGAGCAAGAAATTGAAAGTATCCTAAAAGGCATAATTGAAGTAGGTTTAGCTTGCCTAAAAGATGGGGCGAATGCACTAGATGTCGTACAAGCGGCAGTTAACCAACTTGAAGATTGTCCGTGGTTTAATGCAGGTAAAGGGTCGGTATTTAACCATCAAGGCAAGCACGAGTTAGATGCATCAATTATGTGTGGAAAAACACTGGATGCCGGGGCCGTATCAGGGATACGTTTTAGCCCAAATCCAATAGATGTTGCACGCGCAGTCATGGATCGCTCTCCGCATGTTTATTTGGGGGGAGAAGGGGCAGAGCAGTTCGTTAGAGACTTAGGGTTAGCTCAGGTCGAAAATAATTATTTTTCGACGGAGATGCGTTTCCAGCAGCTTCAATCAGCGAAAAGTGCGCAAGAAGTTATCCTTGAGCCAACTGATAATGATTACAAATATGGTACCGTTGGCGCAGTGGCAAAAGACAAGCATGGTAACTTAGCGGCGGCCACGTCGACAGGCGGTATTACAAATAAACAGTACGGTCGAATAGGAGATTCACCTGTCATAGGCTCCGGTACGTACGCAAACAACACGACGTGTGCTGTGTCTGCGACAGGGCATGGTGAGCATTTTCTACGACATGTGGTAGGCCACAATATTTCCTCACGCATGTCACTGGCCAATGAGACATTAGTGCAAGCGGCTAAACATGTTGTATTTGATGACTTGCCGTCTACGGGCGGGAGTGGTGGAGTGATTGCGGTCGACAGCCAAGGACGCGTGACACTTCAGTTTAACACCGAGGGCATGTATCGCGGTTGGGGTAGTTCAAATGAATTCCCTAATGCGAAGATATATGAATAATAATGTTAGACATTCTTCTGTTCTTAGCTTTTTTAGAGGAGGAGCCAGCTCCTCTAAATATACAAAAGCTGCTTACGCTAAGCTCTACGCAACAATACGCTAATCACCGCAGCGGATATGTTTAATGACAAGCCTCTACCATTTTCGCAGACGATGAGCGATCAAAACTGCAAACCTTAACTGAGTATGGCCGTGAATACTGTAGAGTGTAGTGGCTGACTGATTCTGGCCTTTCTACTAGAGGCTTTGCTAGATCCAAGGTAAGCCGTTTAGTGCTAATTTAGCAAAGTCACTGACTCACAATTGTCCACGGATGTTTCGGCTCATGTTCATGGAATGTTATCGTGACTGGAACGGTTCTAGTTGATCGCCAGACTCTATGTTGACCAACAACTTTGAGGAGGGGGTCAATATGAGAAAGTTATCTTCGGGAAAATGTAGCGGCATTAAAAGACCATTCAAGCTGGAAGAGATTTGGCGAATCAGAACTAGGCTTGAGCTTGAGAACGACCTAATGCAGCTTGCATTATTAAACCTAGCTATTGATCGCAAATTAAGGGCGAGTGATCTGCCAAAGCTGCACGTATATGATGTTTCCTCGCAAGGGGTGATCTATGAGAGGGTTCAATGCATCCAGCAAAAAACAGGTACTGATGTTCATTATGAGATTACTCCGAGAACACAACAGAGTATCAGTCGGTGGGTCTACTCTGCGCACTTAGAGGCAAATAGTTTTCTATTTCCAAGCTGTCGTCGCAAAGGCCAACCCATCAGCTACTCATTTTATCGTACGATTATCAGAAGCTGGGCCGCAAAGCTTGGTTTGAATGCGGATTATTACGGCACGCATTCCATGCGCCGGACTAAAGCTACTCTGATCTATGCTAGAACAAAAAACATCAGGGCGGTCCAGCTCCTACTAGGCCATTCGAAGCTAGATAACACTATTAGATACCTTTGGGTTGAGCTAGAAGACGCTCTGAGGCTCTCAGAGCAAACAGATTGCTAGAATACAGGCTTTTCAGGCTTTTCATCTCTCTGAGAGGCCTGTGTCCAGAACGTTCACAGGTGGCACTTCGTAACTCGCAAGTGCCCCATTCCAATTCGAGATGCATGTCTGTCACACTTCAAGGCTAGCCATTTGGCCTACATTTTCTAACCAGTGCAGTGTTTAGTGAAGTGCGAGCTAACCAAATGGATCTTTCCTTAGTTGTTCACTACCAGATCATTGGTTTGGGTCACCCGCAGCCCTGTAGAGTCTCTAGTTTTACTAGATCACGCTTTGTTATATATCTCTAAGCTCGCACCTTCAATGGAATAGCCTGACTCGACCCCTATGTCATCAGAAATTACTGTTTCTGTTTTCAAGGTTCCTGTGATGTAAACGATATCCCAAAGGTCTTTAGTTGGAGTTCCTTCTTCAAACTTGACGTAAATAATCTGGTTTGGAGGTGGTGGTGGAACGTGAATACACGCACCATAAAAGGGAACCAAAAGAAACTCAGAGATTGACTCTGAGTCCCCTTCTAATGGAATCACGAAACCCGGTATTTTGACGTTGCTGCCATTCAGTTCTGGACGAACACTTCCCACTAGAGCCTGCTGAGCAACATTCGCACTATGGTCAAGGGCAGCGAGGGTTTCATCGCTGACGCGTGCACGTTCGCTTTCTGGGATCAGATCAAGCCACTCAATTTCTACCGTATTTTCATCGCGCACTTGGTTTGCTGCAAAAGAGGCAGAGCTGAATGTCACCATGATTAAAGAAGCGATGAATAATATGTGTTTCATATATTAACCTTTGTATTGTACATAACCCTTGTGCTGCACAGATTTGCGCGTCGATGGAAATTGCCACCGGTTTAAGGGGGATTAAGCCGATGGCGAGGGACAAAGCGAGCTAGGGCTTATTTCACTTGGTACTTGCTGTTAGTACGGATGTAGATTGTTGCCTCAGAGTCCCCCGTGTTGGTGATGTTATGAGAGAACTTGCCCTCAGATTCCACGTAGCTTCCCGGGTTTAAAGTAAGATTGCTGCTTTGTTCTTTTGAGTTGTACTCAATCGAGCCTGCAATAACAACGGCGCGGAACTCACTTGAGTCTGTAGTGATTTTGCCTTCAAAACCGGCAGGCAGTTTAATCATTGAGCCACCCATATCAGAGGTACTACCCCAAACGTATGTGGATTGAACACCTTCTGCACTGATGTCGTGAAGATCGCTGCTGTTTAGCCACACAATGTTGTCTTTATGCAGGTTCAGAGGGCGTTCGCCATTATCGAATTTTTCCGCAGACGGTTTAACTAGATATGGCCCCGCATCAATCTCAAGATAGATTAGGTTAGTTTCGCCGTTCGCTGCCGTTGTGTGGTCTTCACCTGCTGGCTGCGTCCAGAATGAACCGGGTGGCATCCACATTTTTTCTGATGTTGGGTCGTCGTTATGCATCTGACCTTCAATCACGATACCGCGATACGTGATGTTATGAATGTGCGGTGGTGATTCAAAGCCTTTCTTAAAGCGTACTAACATACCTGTTGCGGTATCGGTTGTACGGTCACCCCAAAGGTCGGCTGCTCCTGGGCTAAGTACGCCGCGCAGCGGGTTCAGATAACCCCACTCAATGTCGTTTGCAGCGACAACTTTTGAAGCACCTTCATCGGCAAAAGAAGGAGTAGTAAGTAGAGCTGTCGCAAGTGCTAATGTCGATGCTTTAATTAGTGATTTCATAGAAATGTCTCTGCTGTGTTTGCTTGAGATGAATAATATTCAAAGTTATTCATTCGATAAACGTACTAATCTTTAATAAACTTTCCTTAAATCGTGGATAATAAAGATTGAACCATTGCGAGTGGGTGATGAAGAAGGATGGTTATGAAAATTTCTGATTTACAGGTATTGCTGAAAGTTGCCGAGCTTCAATCTATTACAGCAGCGGCGAATCAACTGGATATTAGCTCGTCTGCGGCAAGCGTGTCATTAAAACGAATAGAGCAAGTATTAGGCGCCGAATTATTTGTTCGAACGACCCGAAAGATGCGCATAACTCCAGAAGGTGAACGCTACTTGCCTTTGTGCCAACAAGCATTGGATTTATTGCAACAAGGACAGGTGTTGGTCAAGGAAGAGCAGCAATCCATCAGTGGGGAAGTTCGTATCGCGGTGTCTTCTGAGATGGGGCGCAACCTGATGCGCGTTTTGCTAAATGGTGTGATGGATAAACATCCATACGTATCTCTGAGGCTTCACGTAAGTGATAGCCGAATCGATTTTTACCGAGATGGAGTTGATGTAGCGTTGCGAGCAATGACCAAAGGGGCGGCGCAGGAATCCAACTTGTATGGATTTAAGATCTGCAATATCCCGCACGTTTTATGTGCTTCTCCTGATTATATTGAAAATCATGGTCGACCTATGGTTCCTGGCGATTTGTATCAACACAATGCCCTACTCTACAAGCTCTATGAGGTCTTACACGACGGTTGGGAGCTTTATCACGATGATCAAAAATACAGAATCAAAATGAACAGCGATAGAGCGGTGAATGATGGTGATATCGTGCGTAGGTGGTGCATTGATGGAGCAGGGATAGCGAAGAAATCAGTTATTGATGTTGGAAAGGACCTACTCGCGGGCCGATTAGAAAGGATATTGGCCGATTGTGAGATACCACTGACCGAAATGTGGCTCGTCTTGCCAAGTCGTCAGCTAATCTCTCCAGCGATTCGATTGATACGTGATGAACTCAAAGCCAAGATTCATCAACTTCGTCATGAATTGCTTGCAAAAGGGTTGATAGAAACACATGAATGGCCGCTGGATAACTAGCCGTGATCGCTAATAATGGTTCTGGGGACAAGTTAAACTAACGTTTGCCATACTTCAGTTAATTCGTCTTTCCCTAATTTAGCAAAAGTGCTAACTCAGAAATGTCCAAAAATGAGTTTTAAAGGCACGTTGAGTATTGTGATCATCAAGCGATTCTCTAACATTTTATCTATGGCATAACGCGTGTAAATTTAGGTAGGACGATGCTCTGATGAGTAGTTTTTCAGAATAGGTCATACTCTAGTCAGGCACATACTCGACTAAATCTTCAATTTTACAATTAAAATAGGCACACAAAGCATTCAACGTAGTTGTCGTTGTTACATAATCCTTGCTTGTAACCAGCTTGTTTATTGCAGACCTTTGAACTCCAATCTCTCTAGCAATTGCTGCCTGAGAGATTTTTTTTCCTTCAATTTTTTCTTTTAATTCAATGAGTTCTTTAAGCTTATAACGGATAGTCAAAATTATGTACCATTTTGTATCTTGACAGGGGACATTAATGAGCTAAAGTGAATAATGTATCTTGTCAGGGGACAAAAAGGAGGTCGCATGGACCAAACCCTCTTAACGGCTAGAGAACTCGCAGAGCGTATCAAATTTAGCGCCAACTACATTAATTCGTCACTGCGAGACTCTATATTCATCGAAGGTAAGCACTACATTCGACCCTTCAATGGTAGAAAAATTCTTTACATTTGGGAAGCCATAGAAGCGGATTTGTATCAATCCGCTACAAGAAATATGCACTATATCCCAATGGCTTCGGGGAGAATTTGTCATGGCTAGTGTAAGAAGTAGATCTGGAAAGCTATTTATGGACTTTCGTTACAAAGGTGTTCGTTGCCGAGAGCAGACGTTGTTAGCTGACACGCCAGCTAATGAACGCAAGCTCAATCGACTACTAAAACAAATCGATACCGATATTCGCTTAGGCTGCTTTGTATATGGTGAGTACTTTCCTGATTCACCTCGTGCGAAAAAATTCATTAAGGACGACATCGCTGCCCAGCAGAAGAAAGAGGCGATGCTAGGGAGCTATAAATCAGCGAGCCACGAGATACAGGGTATTAGCACTATCCCTTTTTCTGAGTTCGCCATTGAGTGGTACCACGAAAACGAAGTGCGTTGGAAAGAAAGCTACAAAGACAGTATGAAGATTTATCTTCACAACTACTTGATACCTGAGTTTGGCGAGGTCGAGGTAGATAAAATCACTCGCCCCGACATTTTGAAATACCGTGCACGCTTGATGCAGCCCAAAGAGGGTAAGCAGTTGTCGGCTGACTTTGTGAACCATGTGATGACACCGCTCCGCATGATTTTAAATGAAGCCGCTGACCGATATGGCTTTCGTTCGAGCTTTGAAAACATCAAGCAGCTTCGCATTGAAAAACGCGATGTTCATCCTTTTAGTCTACAAGAGGTGATGACATTCATCGATGCCGTGCGTGAAGAGTATCGAAACTATTTCATCGTCCGATTCTTTACAGGCATGAGAACCTCTGAAATCGATGGCCTCAAATGGAAGTACGTTGATTTTGACCTTGAGAAAATCAGTATTCGAGAGACATATGTGCATCGTCGAACCCAAACGGTAAAAACCATTGGCTCGGCACGAGATATCGATATGTCAAGTATGGTGCTGAAAGCTTTGCGCGAGCAATATGAGGTGACTGGTCGTGGAGAGTATGTGTTTACCAATGCGCAGGGTAACCCAGTCGACAAGACGAATCTTCGAGAGCGTATCTGGAAGCCGACTTTAGAAGCCATTGGAATGGAATACCGCCGTCCCTACGAAACAAGGCATACGGCAGCAACCTTATGGCTAGCGGCAGGGGAGGCGCCAGAATGGATAGCTAAGCAGATGGGTCACAGCACCACCAAGATGTTGTTTGAAATCTACAGCCGTTTCGTTCCGAACTTAACCCGCCAAGATGGCAGTGCGTTTGAAAAGCTTCTATCAAAAGCTCAAAACGAGCACAAAGGAGGTCAAGCATGACAATGAAAGTGGATGTGTTAACCGTGCACTGCGCCAGCGTGTGCTTATCGATTATTCATCAAAAAGGGTTCTTTAACCTTACGCTAGACGAGCTGTTTGACCTGCGTGAGCCTTGCACCAAGAGAGTTAGGTATCACTTACTTCGAATGAATCGCTCGACGGACTGTTTGTATATTCGGCAATTGGTGAACTCGATGATGCAGATTCTCATTTTTTGCCGAAGTAAAAAATTCAAGTATGAACCAGATGAAGTTATAGAAAAGCTTCAGTTCAGCTTTAATCAGACCGAACATCCTCGAAATCATCACTAATCCTCAAAGCGTCCAGAGTTGTCTGGGTGCTGTTACGTTGGCGACGACTATGATTCAATTTTTCGATGAGTGCCTAGTGGGTGATTATCTATTGGTTTGATTAACGACGATTATTTAATTATAAATGGGGCCTTTTCTATCTAAATTTCATTATTTAATAATCAGTTAGCTCTTAATATCCTGACACTGAAAGGGTGTCAGGATAGTTTTAATGATGTATATTATCGAACAGGCTATGTCCTGATTTTATGGATTTTGGGCTTATCAGTCATCACGCTGATTTTGGTCAAGGTGTCGATTATACCGCTCCGAAAGCGCTATTTTGAGCAGAGTTGGTTCTTGATGAACGCTACCTGTAATGATGGGCTAGTAAGGCTAACGGTGCTGAAACACTCTGGGATAGTGAAATTGCGGGTATGTTCAAATTGCTATTTTATAAATTATAGTGAGATTAATAATCGGGCAAGCTCCTCCCCGTTTGCTAGAGAATAAATGGAAAAATGCATACTCTATATGCATTAGTAATGAGAAAGATATGAGTCGAATCTTCGATAAGTTAAAAAGCCGTTTGCAGTTGCGTGATGAACATAGTCATAACATCACCACGCTGAATGTAGTGACGGACACCGAGCGTTGTAAACGGATCATGAACTATTGGCTGGATGCTGAGCTTTTTGATTTACCCGAGTGTCCGATGGATAGAGAAAAAGGGATTGCAAGTAAAGAGGCGGAGTCGTTTATTGAAGATTGGGGCGATAGTGCCAATCAACGTTGTCTAACGGGTGAGCTTGAATTTGATGACAAAAGCCGCTTGTTGATTATGTTCCAGTGTCATCTAGCCGGATATCTGATTGAGCCGGGCGAAGAGCATCCTAACTATCAGGTGCCGCGTACCTTTCTTGTCGCTCAAGCGATGATCCCGAGTTGGGATCAAAGCACCGGGACCATCCGCTGGACACGTTCGGAAGAAGATCAGGACGTGTCCATCAACATGGCAACCATTCGGACGCTTTACCGTAAGTGTTCTTCATCTGTACCGAAAAATATGTCACTTTCACAGTGGGTAGAGTCGCGGTATGAGACGATTACCAATCGCCTTGCCCACAGCCTGAGCCCTGAGGATGGAAAACCAGCACTCACCACCCGTGAGCTGCAACAGCAGATCGTCAAGATCAACCGAGACTTGGCAAGCGAGTTTTGGCCAGATGCCGCTTCACGCGATTACATGGAGCAACGTTGTAAGCCGATTGATAGCCAGTTTGCTGAGGACGATACCGACCGCCCTCATCGCCATCCCAGTGGCGCGATGACTTTCCGTTGGCGTCACTGCTACTATCCAGAGGGTAATGATAACAGCCAGCTTGGCCCTTTCTTTGTGCAGGATCTTGAACATATCATTCAAACCCTAGATTTAGAGGGAGCTGAGGGGCTGTCGGCGCCGCTCAGTGCGTATCTTTTGGGGGCTAAAAATCAGCAAGAGCTGACCCCAGCACTGGATGCCGCAGAGCAGTACTTTCCGCTCACTAATCGTTTGATTCGGGGGCGTTGGCCTGAGAATCCGGCTTACGGCTTGAGTTTGTTACAAACCGTGGCGGTGAATGTGGCCCTACAGCGTAAAGACAATCCAGTTGTTGCGGTCAATGGTCCACCCGGCACCGGAAAGACCACCTTATTAAAAGACGTGATTGCTGAGCGATTTGTAAGCCGAACACGAGACCTTGATAAAGCCTTTGATCCTGACAAAGCCAAGTCGTGGCTTGATGCGTCATTGTGTAATGCCGTGCTTGATCACAGCATGCTGGTTGCTTCGAGCAACAACAAGGCGGTAGAAAATATCTCCAAAGAACTTCCATCGTTAGCCAAGTTGGCGGGTGACTACCAGGAGCATACCCACTATTTTAAGTCCATTGCTCCAAAAGGTGACTGGGGCATATTCTGTGCGGTATTGGGCAATAGCAGTAATCGTAAAGACTTTAAGGACACGGTTAAAAAATTAAGCCAGCACCTCAAGGGCTTAGGTGACCACTTTCAGTTGCGCTATTTTGTTAACTCATTGAAAAAAGCTGAGCAGGGTGAGGCACAGCCGGTGATCGACCGCTTTGTTGACCGCTGGCACCGTAGCGGTCAGTTGCAGCAGGTGGTTGAGGACATTCAGGCTACGCATGCCTTTAAGAATGCGCAGTATAAAGATTTCCTTGAGGCACTCTGTCAATCGCTCCTCAAGATTGATGAAGGTGAACTAACGGTTGATGCGTTGGCGGAGGCTTGGTGTGGTTACGAGACTGAGTATTGGGATGCTGCGATTGATGCCCTTGATCGCGTCCGTCGGCAGTGGTTTGGCATGAAGATGGCAAGTCAGCGTCGAAAGGATCGCTATAAGAATGCCAAATCAGCCTATGAAGATGCTCTTGCTCGCTGGGAGACCTTCCGTCGCGACATCACGGGTAGTAATGCCGCTGAGCACTGTCGAAAATGGGAGCTTGATCAGCCGCAGTATTCTCCGTTTAGTTTCAGCTATCAGGCGAATGCTGGTGAGGATGCCAAAACGGCAGAGGCACGGATCCAGCAACAATCGCCGCTGGGCAGCAAAGGGGTCAACCATCTTCGTACTGAGCTATTTATTCGCTCCTTGGTATTAAACGAGGCAATTATTGAACTGGGTGCCGAGGCTATTACTGAGCAAGATTGGAAAGACCTACAATTTCTGGTTGATGGTCGACTGGAGACCAATGAAAAAGTGCCTTACCATCAGCGCACTTGGGCGTTGCTGTTCTTATTCTTCCCTGTTGTCAGCTCATCACTGGCGTCTGCTGAGGCGCAATTTAAGCTGATGCAAAAGCCACAAGGCTTTGGTTTGGTGATGTTTGATGAATCTGGGCAGGCGGTTAACTACCATGTTGCTGGGCTTTTACAACGCTGTAAGCAAGCGATTTTTGTCGGGGACCCGATCCAGCTCGAACCCGTTGTCACTATGCCGCCGAATGTTGACCGAAATTTGGCGGATGATTTTGTGTTGCTCGGACAGCAGGATGGCCAAAAAGGCTGGGGCGATGATTACCTAGTGAGCGCTTCTTCAGCTCAGTCAATTGCCGACAAAAGCGGTAACTATTTCTCGAGGATTGGTGATAGAACGGTAGGCATTCCATTACTGGTGCACCGTCGTTGTACTGAACCGATGTTTGGTATTGCCAACCGTATCGCTTACGATAATAAGATGGTTTTAGCATCAATGCCTTATAAGTGGCAGGCAGTGCAAAGTGGTTGGGTTAACATTACTGAGCCTGAAGGACAAACTCGAGGTGGCAGTTATTACAATGGCACCGAAGCTGAAGCGGCTTTAGCACTGACCAAGCATTTGTGCCAGACCCAACCTGAGATGGTAGAGGGTGGCGTATACATCATTACTCCGTTCTCCAAGATGCGTAAGACATTGCAAACCACGTGGAACAGGATGGTCAAGGACCCCGCACAGCATGATTGGATGAAGGCAGCTATGGGGCGTGCAGACGATGATCTTAAAGCGTTTGCCTTTGAGAATATCGGTACTGTGCATACCTTTCAAGGTAAAGAAGCCTCTACCGTAATTATCTGTACGGCTGCGTCTTCGGTGCGCAAGAACATGGGTGGTGTACAATGGGTGAATAGTAAACCAAATCTTATCAATGTTGCCGTCACTCGTGCCAAGCATCACCTGTTTGTTTTGGGTAACCAGAAGGACTGGGAGAGCGGAGTCATGTCAGGTGAGTTGCAGGTTGATGGCATGAAGTGCTACCCAAGCTTAGAGGCATTATTTGCCGAGCCTGCACTACCGGTGGATAGTCATCAGCAGACACCTCGAAAAAAGCGGTTGGCGGCAGGTGGTTTTGCTCTATCTTCAGACTGAAAGATACTTCAGCTGTCTCATCCGTTTGGAACCAATTTTGCCCAAACACACTAAATTTAACTGCAAAGGCAAGCATTTAGTTTCGATTTGATGTTACTGAAATTAGCTGTGTTCCCAGCAACTGTTGCTGATGACTTAACATACTGTTTTCGTTAAATTCTTCAGTAGGTTTTGTCGCATGGAATGAAACTTAATGCGACATAACCTCTTTTTAAATCAATCGGTTTTTCTGTTGAGTTCCAAATAAATCGCTACTAACCTCAAAAAGCTCACAAAGGACTTCCTCCGTCTCGGACGGCTTGGTAGAGCCTCTGCTTCTTTCCGTCGGTCAGAATAAAAGTGAGTTTGCTTCACCTCTATGGTCACGTGCCCAGGTGCTATGTAGTTAAAGTACTTACTGTCTTCGCTGATGATAGTTTTGGCGTATTTTTCGAAATCAGCTTTAAACGTGCTTAGTTGCTTGGGAAGGATAATAGAAAAGCAGCTTTTATCGAGCCCTATCTTGTCTTCTAACACACGTAACCAAAAGGCTATATGTGGGAAGTAAACTTCGATTTGACTTAAATCAGCGAGAGGAGCGTTTTCCATATACCACTTTATCTCGACGATTTGACTGGGAACAGAAAGAGTCTCAACGAGCTTGATGAGTGTAAGCGCAAAGTCTTTATCCGAAGTTCTAACTTTCGCGTCTTTTGAGCCAACCAAGGCGTTAATCCCCTGCAAAAGTAAATCTAACTTAAGCGTGGAGCTGAGTTCATCTCGTTTGCTATCGAAGGCCGTGACCCATTTCGAGGTTTCTATTGTGTTTGGCTTCAGCATTGAATGGTAGTTAACGTACGGCTTCGCATTATGCTTCGACCGACGTTGAGTTCGAAGCGTTAGTTCCTTATCTGTTTGCAGGATATGCTTGACCAATTCAACGGAGATGTTCATTTCATTAGAAATGGTGCGTGTACTTTGGCCTTCTGCATTCCTGCGAATAACTCGCCAAATGACTTCTAGCGATAATTCTTTGTTAACATGGTCAACTTTAACATGGTCAACTTTTGGTGGGTCGAATTCGCTGCTATCAAATGGTGATTGAGGCGCTGAGAGCAACTTAACTTCTGGTTGGTATCGCTTAGCAACGCTCTGTTGGTTTGGCTTTAGTTTAATATTGCCATCACTGTCTAGAACGGTGCCTTGTCCCCAGAATTGACGTATCGCGTAGAGCTCAGTCAAGTAGCTGGCATAGTATGTGCGATGAAATATATCAGAGAGATGAAAGTAAGACGACGTCGTCGCGCCGGGGCTTGCATGCCCTAATAGTTGTGCCACTGCCCAAAACTGTTTACGAGTATTTTGTCTTATCTGGAGCCGGCAACGAAGTTGTTCAGCTCGCTCCGAAGAAAAATAATTGTGTTCAAGAAACGGCCAAGAGTGCGTTTGCTTCAAATTATAAAGTAGGCACAGGACCCAATTCGCAAAGGAGTGGCGGCAATGGTGAAAGCGCAGAGTCTCATCACCGGTCACACCCCTCATAACATCCGTAAGGAGTTTAAACGCATCGTTTAAGTCTTTATCTGTGTAGTGATGGAAAATCAGGTTATCAAACGACATGTGCTTTAATTTTGATCTTTCAACTAAACTAAGCAGTTTCTCTAGGTGTGCCGCAGGAAGGAGACTTTCGACTGGCAAGTTTCTAGAACCATCGGTGGTCTTGAGCAGTCGATATTTGTTGGGCCGGATATGCAAGGTATGGTGTTCATTGCTTTCGTGGTGAAAATCTTTGAACTGTAACCCTTTGATTTCATTCCGGCGCAATCCGAGGAAGAAACCAAAGACAAATAACGTTTGGGCAAGCTCAGCTCTCCGATGCTTGGACTTTTCCAGTGCTGAGATGATGTTGTCTGCTTCAAAATGGGAAATAATATTCGCGTCGACATTGTGTTCCGAAGCTGGCACATCGATGTCGGATAAACATAGGTTGGGTACCAAATTACTGTCAATCAGAAACTCTGCAAAATAGGCAACATACGCTTTACGCTGTGGTGAGGCGATAGACTCAATGACAATATTGAACTTTTCTGCCCAATCGATTTCGTTCATCTTTTCCGGATCGCAGCCATAGAACTCAGAAATAAAGGACGAAGACACGGCTGAAACGTAATCCTTGATGGTGTTTAGCCTCAGTGTGGATTTAAATTTTCCGCCATTTTTAAGCAAGTGATACAACCATGAAAGCACAAGCCAACAAAATGGCATGGCGCGGATTTTATGTTTGTCTTCTAACCGTATTTGTAGAGTGGCGAGTACCTTAGTCGATACCTTACTGGCATCTTTTGGCGAGGCGCTAGCTAACTTGCCAGTAAAATAGGACACTATGTCGATTTGCTCTTTTGCTGTCAGCTGGGCAATGTCTTGATCGACTCGTTTTCGAATCTTACCTTCTCCAGCACTGAAGCCAGATAACCAATGTCTTTGCTGACGCACAGTCGTTTTTAATTCGGTGGTATCTTCTTGGGAATGATGTATCCGGCGACCGGTGAATAAGCGGGCAAGGGTATGGTCACTCAATAACGAATTGGGGAGGCGCTGATTGTAGAGCTTAAACTCGATGTTGCTTCGTGTCATCACATACTCGAGTTTGAGCATCTGTCGTAGCGAAACGATACCCAGAGAGTGGTGAGCAGAGAGTAGGTGGTGAGCCACCAAGTACTTTTGAACTATTTTTGTAGCGTTATGAGAGGCGGGGTAGTCTGATTGATACCAAACCTGGAGTAAAAATTCCGCTTTTTTAGATAGCAAGAATCGACGTGCTTTAGTCGTCTTGTAAAAACAATGACTTTCAATACGATATAGCGGTTCATGACTGCGTAGTATGGGTAAAATATCTTTTTCTTTGCTTATACCCTCTTTGAGTATCAGCCACAGAATAAGGAACCCTGAGTTTCGCGTGGGTTCACTGATATAGGCTTTCAGTGCACTTTTGGACTCGATGAGGTCATAGATTGACGCGGCAAGCTCTGAATTCAGAAAGGTGTCGGGTGTTAATACAGGTACCTCTTGCTTGAGCGTCGTGGTCATCGCCAGTTCCGGCGCGCGTATGCCTGTTTTGCGTTCTATGTAGAAAATCAGAAGATTGAGAACCGAATGAAATAGGGATAAATAGGGTTCTTCATTGGGTAGTTTCTTCTGAATGCTAGCTAGGGATTCTTGCGTTATGCAGTTGTCTTTGTGCCGAGCTAGTGAGACGGTGTGGTTATACACTTTGTCGATTATCTTGATTCTTTCTGCTTCACTGTCTTTTGTCAGTGGGTGTCGTTCGACATAATGGTTGAACTCTTGCAAAGCTTGAGCTTTGAACTCGGCTTTCATTCCGTCCATTCGTAATTTTGCTGTGCGAGATGTTGTCATTGGCGCTTCCTTGTCAATGCCGATGGTATAGACTCCCAGCCAATCTCATTCATCATCTTATCAAGTTTGGGAAGTAGGTCATTAATGGCCTCAGTCATGCAAAGCGAAGAGAAACCTTCAAGCGGGTTTTCACCTGTGACCCAGTGGCCCATTTGAAGCTTTATAAGCTCTTGGGGTACATCATTTATCTGCAGATATCGTCGAAGATAATGACGCCCAAAATTCAGTGGAAGTTGGGGTAATTGACTAGACTGTCGGCGTATTGTCGTGGGATAAGCATTGACGGACTTTAGCTCTCCATTCTCATTGTGTTCAAAAAACAAGAAGAGCCCGTCATTCTTCTGAGAGTTTTTGGCTGAAAAGTGCCAGTCTAACCTCGCATTTTTTGAAGTCATTTCGATAAAACGCAAGGCTGAGCGGTGCCAGCGGAGTTGATTCGAATCATAAGTGCGATTGTGCGAGAGCAAACGTGCGACTGCGTCTAGGTGGTGTTGATAATGTTTAAGCTGGGCTTTTAATGTTGCCGGACAGGCGATAACGCGCATATGAGAGAAGGTGAGCGCGCTGTCTTTGTCTGAAATACAAATAGCGTTGTAGCGCATCAGTGCAAAGCTAAAGCTGGGTAAAGGATTAGATACAGCTCGGTAACCAGTCCCACACAGAAGCATATAGATGGTATGTAAGGTGTAGGCGTTGTGGTAGTCAATGATGCTATTGAGTGAGCTAGACGCATCGAAGGACTTCCACTTGCTAAGTTCTAGTCTAAGGGTTGAGGCTAATTGCTTTAGCACTGCTAGTTTAGGTGTAAATTCTGACCCAAAGCCGGTGATATCGTCATCGCTCACATCTGTAGACACGAACTCAGCTTGGTATTGGAATGGCAATGTCGGAAATGCTTGTTGCCAAAGCTGCTGAACAAACTGATTCAATTCTACGTGGTCGTACCACGCGTAGTGACGCGGGGAGCGAGTGTAATAGATCTCTTTGCCGATCAGTGGCTCTAATAAGACTGGGTCAAACCGCTCGGTGGCAATTACATAGTTCTTAAGATGATTTTCAATGCGCTTCAAGCTGATTTGGCAGTGATGTTTTCGGTTAAGTGTTTCAATGAGTTTTTGTAGTGCCTTTAACACTTTTTCTTTCGTGCCTGAATTGTCTCGAATAGTGCCGTCTTGTAGGACCGCTGATTTAAGTCTTTGTACTAGTTCAGGAGGAAGCGAAACGGCTAGCAGAGATCGGGCTTTACGCAGGTTGGGGCTTTCACTGTGTTCAGTGCGAAGTGTTGTTGACTTGAATGAGGTATTAAATGCCCCAGTTTTCAGGGAGCGAAGGTGAAAGCCGGTTTTTGGTGCGGCACCCTTCGTTGATACCTGAAGGTTTAGTACGTCTTCGAGCTCTCGAGAAAACAATAGACAGATTAGTGCAATACAACGCAACTTATTTTTATCTATACCGTCGATATTACCAGCTCTAGAAGAGACCAGCTCGTTAAGAAGGTAGTTGAGTTCATGCGGTTGTAAGACATTTCGTGATAATACGGTGATGTTGTGAGACTGCGTAACCGACTTGTTAATGCTTCGATTTTTGTCTTTGTTTTTCTGACCGTCCCTTATTACTGATATATCCGGTATTTCATGGGCAGGCCTAGGCGTATCAAGTATCTCGTTATTGACAACTGAGAGAGGAGGGAGGTCTTCAAACGGTGAGACGCCGTTGTTCAGATACTCTTCGGAAAATGAGAGTTTTTTTAACGAGTAGGTAGTTAAATGATCACTTCCAATTAGTCTCTCAGGCTTATTGCGACGATAGGAGCCTCGGAGTGCTTGCTTGGACTTTCTGGACCGCTTATGTCGGTCAGACCAATTGACTTGGTAAAAATGAATGAGGTTCCAAATACGCCCACGCATGTTCTTGTTCCAGTTTTCTTCATGTCTATCACCGGATAACAGTTCATTCTTAAAATGCAGAAGTTGATTTGCAATTTCGTTAGGGTTTCGACCTGCAAGATAAGATGGGGTGAATTTCTGATCTGGATACAGGAGGCGGAGCGAACTCAATGTGGGCTCGGCTTTATTTCGCGAAGTAATTTCTGCTTCATGGTGCGCGTAGTGGTCGAGAAAAACGAGCAAAGTTTCGGCAAGTTGAGCATCGATGATTCGATGAAACTCAAATAATAGTGAGTAGATGGGCTTATCGCCTTTCGACCCATGCGCTAGCGTTGTGTTGGAGTATTCTTCAAATTGTTTTGTGTTGGGCTCGGAGGTAATGGAGAACAACGCGTCAATTAAGTCGTAGGGAACACCGAATGTTTGGCTAAAGAGCTGAGGTTCAAGTTGAGCACTGATATCGAGAGTGTGAATGACAAACCGAAGAGAGCGAAAATTGGAAGGGCATTCTATGGCTTCCAAAACCGGCAGCCATAACCTTACGATTTCTATAGGCGCCCTTGGAAAAAGTTGTGCAATTTTGCCTTCGGTTAACTCATCCATTGGTCACCTCATAGGTCTTTTTTGGATATAGATAAATACGCTGCGGTTTTCTCTGCAGTATTCAAATTGGGATAGAGATTTAGCCATTCCTGCGACTGAAAAATGCTCCGCTTACCTTCGTCTTTTTGAAACCAATTTCGTAACAAAATACTGATTTTTTTCGTGTCACTGATGAAGCATTTATCGATGAGATTATTGGTTAAATCGAACTGAATAATTTGCTTTCGTAGCTCGCTATTTGGTTTTTTATGGAGAACAAAAACAGGTATTTCTTTATCGGCAGGGAGTTCATTTTTGGCGATGGCATCACGCAGTTTTTCGATAGTGAACGAGCCTGCAAGGTAGCGATAGTGCCGACGAAATGAGTAGCAAATTATGGGTGATTGTAGTGCGAGTAAGTTGAATAAATATGTCGGATGATGCTGATGGTTTGGTTGATTGCGAAGCAAAGAAATTGGATTGGCTTTTTCGTAGAAGCTAGCAAGAATTTCGTCAGTAACAAGCTGCTTGACGCTGACCTCTTGCCATGTTGTTTGCTTAAATAAATCACGGTGAAACTTCTCTTGCATGTCCATACTACACGTCCACTCAAATTGCTTTATTGAAAAAAAGCAGGTCAGAATATGTCCGATATAGGAACTTTGAAATATGTGACCATGTTGTGCCCATATATCAGCTGGTTAGATATTAACCTATTACAGGTAGAGGTCATTTTCAAGCTAAAGTGTTGATTTATAGTGTTTGCAGTGACTTATATTTTCTATAACCATTAATTAGGTGTCTTGACATGGTAGGGGTCGGCGATTCGAGTTCGCCCGGACCCACCATCCCTTACTGCATTACAATGCAACGTAGAACATTTTGGATCCGTAGCTCAGTTGGTTAGAGTACCGCCTTGACATGGCGGGGGTCGGCGATTCGAGTTCGCCCGGATCCACCATATATCAAAACAAAGCCTCGCATTATGCGGGGCTTTGTTGTTTTTGGAGTATGGGAAGTTACCTCGCTTCCATTAGCGATAACAGCTTAAATAGATAATGACGATTCTTAACTGGATAAAGCGCCCGATAACAGCTTTGGATTCGAGAATCGTTGCTATCGAAACGCCATATCGACAAGAGTCGCTTTCCAGTGCGACTTCTTAGTGTCTACTGGGTGGAAAACTATGCTTGAAAGCTAGTGACTTCTTCTTTGTCCGAAAACTGCTCCCTTACTGCCATACAGGTATCGAGATTCTGTTTAAGGGCATCAACACAGTTTGGATCGAACATTATGCCAACGTTTTCTTCGATGTACTCCAATACATCATCAAGTTCCCATTCCGATTTATAGGCTCTTTTGCTGAGCAAGGCATCAAATACATCTGCCAGAGTAACGATACGCGCTTCTAGAGGAATCTGAGTCCCACATAGCCTGTCAGGTAAGCCCGTTCCGTCGTAGCGTTCGTGGTGATGTCGAATAATGTTTTTCAGAAACTGTATTTCATCATGTGAGATTGAGTGGTTATCTGAAATTGAGACGACATCGTCAATCATAGCCTCACCGAAAATCGTGTGCTGATTCATTATGGCTCTGTCTTCATCGGTAAATCGTTTGGTACTAAAAAGTACATGATCGGGGATACGATACTTACCGATATCATGAAAAGGCGCATAAACACGGATTCGATGAATGAACTGATAGGTGATTTCCGGTTTTTGCTCTGACATAGCGCGCGCCAGTATTTCGCTGTAACGTCCCATGCGAATCAAATGCTCCTTGGTTTCAGGATCTCTTGCATGGCCCATATTGAGGGCGATTGCGAGAGAAGTTTGAAAGTGTTTTTGACTCTCATGCAGTCGAGTAAACAGGTTCGCGATAAGTTGAGATAGGTACGCGATGTCCGCTTGAATGCTTTTCTGATTGAAGAAACCGATCGCGGTGGCATTAATAAAGATAAAACCAAGGTTTTGGTCGCGATAGTAGATTGGGGAGGTGTAGCTACTTTGATGTCCAATATCGATTAAGCGACAAATTTGTCGTGTGGGGTTCATTGTCGATAAGTCATTGATAACTCGTATTGAAGGCAGTTCAGACATCTTTCTCAGGGAAGATTCTGGTCTGATGTTGTATTCGATGTAGTTATCATTCGCTTCTTGGCACAAGGCATCGGAAACAAAGTAATTGGTAGCTTTGTTTTCATTGGTTAAAGCTATAGAAAGGCGCGAGAGCGTCGGGTAGAACGAACGCACAAGCTGGAAAAGATCGTCTAATGTGGAGGTAATATCTTGATCTTTAGCTGCGATTTTACTGAGTTGGGAGTAGTCAAACATGAGCGGGGCTGACCTTTATTTATAATTATATAATTGTTTTTCTTTGACTTATTGATTTCTCATATTTAAGAATATGAACATACCAGTCCTGTTAATGAATTGTAATCTCATCATCTTATAAATTCTAAATACATCACTAAAAATGTGGTTATTACATTTGAGCATCATCTATTTTGTTAACTGGGTTCGCTTTTTTGTTATGTCGATCTAGATTTCCAATCCATTAGGGGTATTTACAGCGACGTTGGTTCCATAAAGTACGCTCAATAAATGCGATGATTATTAATAGGTTGGGTGGACAGTATCGGAAATAGATGTGTTCTAACCACGTACTGAAGTCAGAATTGTTGGATGTTTGGATTAGAAAACGGACTTATTGAGTGATGTGTCGGTTAGTTCTCACGCGATCAGACCATAAATAAACATATCCATCGATGATAATTAGGAGAGTGACAGGCTTTGTGCCATCATTACCTTCAGTAACAGGCATGCAGGAAGCTGACCTAAGTAAACAACCGTTATGATGATGGTGAACTAACGCAGAGTACTTGCTCTGTTTAAGGTACGACGATGACAGATGAAGAAAGAATTGAGCTGCAGAAAAACAACCCACTGCATGGCTTAAAGTTAGAAACCATGATCACTGAGCTGGTCGATCATTACGGTTGGGAAATACTTGATGCAGCAATGCGCATGAACTGTTTTAACACGAAGCCGTCTGTTGCGAGTGCGGTGAAGTACTTAAAGAAAACACAGTGGGCGCGTGAGAAAGTAGAGAACTTTTACTTGTACCGCTTCAAACGTATGCCTAAAGCGTCTGATCTTGAGTATCAAATGCCACCGCGTTCGCGTACTTTCCGTCATGGGCTTGAGCCTAAAGAACCGATGGAGCTGACGGTAGAGTCTATCTTAGCATCTCAAGCTAAGGCCGCGTCTTCATTTAAAGCGCGTCGTTCTGGTGGTAAAGGACGTAATTTCCGCCGTTAATCGCTATGGTGGACTGAACAAGATACAAAAAAGGAGCATCATGCTCCTTTTTCTTTACTATCTACTGAACTGTCCTAAATAAGGTTGACTCATAACAGTGGCGTTGAAATGAGATTGCTCAGGCTTCGCGGTTTTTCTTTTGATTCTTAATAAAATCACTTAAGTAGATTGCAGCGCTGAAGACGAGAAACAGAGCAGAAACCGAAAAAAGAGCGGGCATTTTTAGTATCCACGCAAAGGTTGCTGCTAAGAATGCAATGAAGCAGATCAGTCTGCTTGATGACATAACATGACCGAGTTTGATGTTCATAATGCCCCCTAATATGCTTGCTTCTTTTACGCAGTCAGTATCGCACCTCTGGATAAAAATTAATCTAAATTAATATCAAACAAGGTGATTATCAGATTCTCTTCACAAATTCAGCGAATGCTATTTTCATGATTGGTATAACGCTCAAAAGTAAAACGAACTCCTATAGGCAAAGGACATATCTGGCGGTTTTTAATAACCGGTTAATTGGCGTAGAAAAAGTATGCGGTGATCAAGAAACTGGCAACGATAACGCTATTACGAACATAGTTTTGTGGAATGTTGCGTGATATCTGAGCAGAGTAGTAGCCACCAACCAGTGTACCGAGTAAGACTACAAGTCCTGAACTCCAATCAATTGAACCATCAACAATAAACAAGACAATGGCCGCCATTGAAGCGCTTGCTGAGACCAACAATTTAATCCCATTCATGACATTGATGTTGGTATAACCAGCTAAGGCAAGATAGCTTAGCGTGACAATACCAAGACCAGCATTGAAGTAACCGCCGTAAACACATACCAAAAGCAGCAATAGGGCAGAGAAGAAGGCGCCTGCTTTCCCTGCGTGTTTGTGCTTTTTTGCCGCTTTTTTAATGAAGCTGTTGATGTGGCCGCCAAAGGTAAACAGTAGTGCTGCGAATAGCAGTAGCCAAGGAACAGATTGGGTAAAGAGTGCCTCAGGTGTATGTAGCAGTAAGAAAGCACCGATGGCACCGCCCAAGACACTCAGAATCAAAGTCAACTTAAGCTGTTTTGTGCCCGATAGAATCTCTTGTTTTAATGCATAAGCCCCACTTATGTAACCGGCACAAGAAGCAAAGGTATTGGTTGCGTTGGCAGCGACCGGAGGTACGCCCACAAAAAGTAAAGCAGGGAACGTAACAAAACTGCCGCCACCTGCAATGGAGTTCAATATGCCACCAAGCACACCAGCGAGAAAAAGTATCAGCCATTCCATGACGATAGTTCCTAATTGAGAGATGAATAACTAACTTACTGAATTTTGAATCTAAAACCAGCTTTATCAAGATGTTATGGGTAAGTTTGTGATTTGTTGCAACGGATGCTTGCTCCATTAATAGAAAAGGGAGCCGAAGGCTCCCTAGATAAAGTAAGATTTGATTAAGCTTCTACAGGTTTGGCTTTAAGGCTCTTAAACAGCTTCATGAATAGAGGGCTGAATAGAACCAACACTGCAAGGATGGTAAAGCTCATAGTAATTGGGCGCTCCCAAAGGAAACTCAATTCGCCATCACTAATCATAAGTGCACGTCTTAAGTTCTCTTCCATCAACCCGCCTAAGATGAAACCTAACAGCAGTGGTGCCAGTGGGAAGTCAGCTAATCTCAATCCTATGGCAGCCATTGCTATAAGCAACATGATAAAGACATCCATAGTGTTAAATGACACCAAGTAAACGCCAGTAATTGAGAAGAACAGAATCATAGGTAGTAAAACGGTTCTTGGTACGGCAAGCAGTTTCGAGATATATGGGATCAGCGGTAGATTTAAAATCACCAGTACAATGTTACCGAAGTACATAGAGATAATAACTGACCAGAATACATCTGGGTGCTCAACGAACAGACGCGGACCTGGTTGAATACCGTAGGCAATCAAAGCACCAAGCATAATCGCCGTCGTACCTGAACCTGGGATACCAAGTGTTAATAGAGGAACAAACGAACCACTAGAAGCTGCGTTGTTTGCTGATTCTGGTGCAACAAGACCGCGAATACTGCCTTTACCAAACTCTTTCTGCTTCTCTTTTGGCGCGAGACTACGTTCCATACCATAGCTTAGGAAGGCTGCGATAGTTGCACCAGCACCCGGTAGTACGCCTGTAAAGAAACCAAGAATAGACGAGCGAATCGATACAGGGGCGACGTCTTTCACTTCTTCTTTAGTCACTTTCATGCTGCCGATATCAGACATCTTACGGCTTTCTTCTTCGCTGGTGTCTTTTTGAGGTTTAAGCACACCCATCAGGGTTTCACCCAGCGCGAATGTTGCCATCGCGAGCAGTAAGAAGCTAAAGCCGTCCATCAAATCGGTTAAGCCGAAAGTGAATCGTTCAACACCGACACCTTTATCGATACCTACCGTTGAAAGCATCAAACCTAGAACGGTCATCATCCACGCTTTGATCACTTGTCCTGGGCCAGCGAAAGCTGCGACGGCCGATAGGCCAAGTAACATCAGTGCAAAGTAATCTGACGATTGGAAACTTAGCGATACGCTTGCAAGCGCCGGCGCTGCGATAAGGAGCATGATCGCTGATAACGTGCCTCCAGTAAATGAAGAGTAAGCCGCTAACGCAAGTGCTTTACCCGCTTGACCTTTTTGGGCCATTGGGTAGCCATCAAATGCAGTCACTACGGTTGATGAACATCCCGGAGCATTAATGAGAATCGAAGAAGTGGAGCCGCCAAATACCGCACCATAATAAACACCTGCCATTAGGATTAGACCTGAAGAAGGTTCTAAACCGTAAGTAATTGGGATCATTAGCGCGATCGCAGAAATAGGCCCTAAGCCCGGTAGCATCCCGATAAAAGTACCAACGAAGCAGCCCACGATCACCATCATGATGTTCATCGGCATTACCGCGGTCGAAAGTCCTTGTAAAATTCCATCTAACATAATGCGGTTCCTACCAAAGAGTGTAGATAAGACCAGGTTCTAGATAGATATCCAATCCCTGAGTTAATAGAAGATAAAAAACGATGACGAACGGAAATGAAGCACCAATCAGGATTGGCTTTCTGCGTTCACCCAGTAGATAAAAACCTGCCAACAAGAAGAAGCCGGTTGCTAAAACAAAGCCGAGATAGGTAAGCCCAACACCATACAGTGCCATTAGAACCAAGAAACCGATCAACAGCTTCCAGTTAAGCGGTGTGGTATCGCAGGAATTCTTCGGTTCTTGTTTTCCGGTTACGAGTAAGATCAGCGCCAGCCCAATACCCGCAAAGGTGAGTAGGGTTGGGAGTGTTCGCGCTGTAAAAGGTTCGTATTCATCCCCAGGAAACAGAGGAATAAGGGTTGTTTGGTAGCCATAGCACAAGCAAACCAGTAAGAAAACGAGGGCACCGATGCGATCGCGAGTGAGTAGGTTCTCTTTGGATAAGAACGTGTTCGATTGTTCCGACATATCCAACTCCATAAAAATAAAAAAGCCATGCATGAGCGGGTTAATGAAAAATGTCTGGGATCACTAACGGAATGTAGGAAGAGAGTAGTGCTCAACTGCCCACAAATTACAAAGGAGATTGAGTGAACTCATGCATGGCAAAACAGAGAATAAGGAAGGAGGGAGCTGGTAATTCCCTCCTGAATATTGTGATTACTTAAGGAAACCAAGTTCGCGCATTAGGTCACCCATTTGCTTCTCTTGATCTTCTAGGAAGGTGTAGAACTCTTTATCGGCTTTGTAGTTGTCGATCCAACCGTTACGGTCGCGAACCACCTTCCACTCATCGGTGGTGTACATTTTCGTCAGTGCTTGGTTCCACTCATCAATTTTCGCTTGGCTTGTCCCCGGAGCTGCGAAGAAACCACGCCAGTTAGCAAAAACAGTTTCGTTACCGTACTCAGTTAGAGTCGGGATATTCGGCGCTGCATCGAGTCGTTTAGGTGCTGTAACCGCCAGTACCTTTACTTGGCCAGATTTCGACATTTCTAGTACTTCGCCAAGACCTGTTGAAAGCAGTTGTGTCTCACCCGAGAGTAGAGCTGCCATCGCTTTGCCGCCTGCATCGTAGGCAATGTAACGCACTTTCTTAGCGTCAAAACCTTCACCTTTAAATGCTGCCGCTACGACTAGATGGTCCATGCTACCACGAGCTGAGCCACCAGCAATTTTGACTTTACGAGGGTTAGATTCGAACTCTTTAACCACATCTTCCCAGGTGTCGTACTTAGAGTCTGCAGACGTTACGATCGCGCCATAGTCCGCAATGGTTGCAGCAACTGGAGTTAGGTCACGGAAAGATTGAGGGAATATCCCTGTCAGTGAACGAACAACAATCGGTGTGGAGTTGACCATTAGCGTGTCTTCTTGACGCTTAGCCGTTTCAATAAGGTGTGCAATCGCTTTACCGCCGCCGCCACCAGACAGGTTTTGAAAAGAGACATTTTCTACGATGTCAGACTTTACCAATACATCGCCAGTACCACGAGCAGTCATGTCCCAACCGCCGCCTGCGCCGCCAGGAATTAAGAAGTGGATTTTCTCTACGTCTGCCGCAAAAGTGTTGAATGAGAAGGTAGCGGCGATCACAGTCGCTGCGATAGAGGGTTTCATTGCCTTGAACATGTTTCACGTTCCTTATGTATTGTTCTCTTAGTTAAGCGAGAAACTTATTGATGTATTAACTACTGGGTATTGAGCGAAGTTCAAATAACCAGTCGATGCTCAAAGGTTAATGTTGTGTTAATGAATTGTCTTTAATGTGGTGATATTGAGGATAAAGAGCATTGAATTAATAAAGTTCATAAAGTTCACGGCTCGTAAATTGGATGATAAATCGTCGGGTTGGTGTGAACGTTTTAGTAAGTTGCTAACAATCTATTATGGCACTCAATCACTATACCTTAGTCTAAATTGTCGACAATATGCTTGATTGTTGACAGGTTGGTACGCTATTTTGTTATCAAAGACGAGTGATTGTTAACAATTGTTGTGATTCTAAAAACAATCATTAGAGATGAATACGTAGGATTAGGGTGAAAAGAAGATGGCGACAACCGCAGTAAATACCTTGCTTAATGATGACCCTAAGTTAAAAGGGGGCGACAAAGAGCATACTAAGTCAGCGAGTCTGACTGAGTATCTGATTGAAGCCATTGTTAGTGGTGAACTTGAGCCGGGCGCAAAAATCTCTGAGCCAGAACTGGCTAAACGATTTGAAGTGAGCCGTGGCCCGCTACGAGAAGCCATGATGAGAGTCGAAGGGCTTGGGCTGATTGAGCGTATTCCTCATGTTGGTGCTCGCGTAATTACCCTTTGCGAAGAGAAGCTGATCGAGCTCTATTCGGTACGAGAAGCACTTGAAGGCATGGCGGCGAGATTGGCGGCTCGTTACATCACAGCCGAAGAGTTGATGAGTTTAGAAGGGTTGCTACTGACTCACTCAAAGCACATTGACCAAGTAGATGGCGCTTCTTACTTCCATCAGCACGGTGACTTTGACTTCCATTACCGAATCATCAAAGCGAGTCGTAATAGCAAGTTAGAGGCGCTTTTGTGCGATGAGCTTTATCACTTGCTTCGTATGTACCGCTACCAATCTCCTCGAGCTCAATCACGCCCAATCGAAGCTCTCAACGAACACAAGTTTATTCTGCAAGCAATCAGTCAGCGAGATGAAGAGTTAGCAGAAATGTTGATGAGAAGACATATATCAGGCAGTCGCCGCCTTATTGAGCAGCGATTGCAAGTTAAACAGGACGCTCAATAAATCGAGTGAATCTGAAATTCTTACTTAAAGCACATAAAGCGTGGTGACTGCACCTGTTCGCAGTCACACCAACAGAAATCGAATACATCAGGGAGAGAAATCATGAATCTATCGCCAGGAGCTAAGTTTCGTGAAGCGGTTGCAAATAACCATCCGCTGCAGATCGTCGGAACCATTAACCCTTATTGCGCCATGATGGCGAAAAACCTAGGGCATCAGGCTATCTATTTGTCAGGTGGTGGTATTGCCAATGCGTCTTATGGACTACCCGATTTAGGCATCACCACATTAAACGACGTGCTGGTGGATGTAGAGCGCATTACTAATGCGTGTGATTTGCCACTTTTGGTCGACATTGATACTGGTTTTGGTGGGGCATTCAATATTGCTCGTACTATCAAAGCGATGGAAAAAGCTGGAGCCGCGGCGATTCATATGGAAGACCAAGTGGCGCAGAAACGATGCGGTCACCGTCCAAATAAGGCCATTGTAAGCCAAGCTGAGATGGTCGACCGAGTAAAAGCGGCAGCAGATGCAAGGGTAGACATCGACTTTGTGATCATGGCGAGAACAGACGCTTTGGCCGTTGAAGGCATCGATAGTGCTATTGAACGTGCAATTGCATGTGTAGAAGCAGGCGCAGATATGATCTTCCCTGAAGCAATGAATCAGCTTGATCAATACGTGAAGTTCTCAACAGCGCTGCAATCTGCCACAGGCCGTCATATTCCTATTTTGGCCAATATTACTGAGTTTGGTCAGACACCATTATACAACTGCAAAGAACTGGCAGAGGCTCATGTCGACATGGTTCTTTACCCGTTGAGCGCCTTTAGAGCGATGAACAAAGCAGCGGAAAATGTCTACAAACATCTGTTAACAGAAGGAAATCAAGAGGCGCTGCTTGATTCAATGCAGACACGTAAAGAGCTTTACCAGCACCTCAATTACCATGATTACGAGAATAAGCTCGATCAGCTGTTTGCGAGTGACGAGAGCGAATAGAGCGGTTCAGTAACGTAGTCAAAAATAACGAATTTAAAGAAACATTAAGAATACCTAATCCAATAACGTGAAACGGTTAGCTCGACCTACAACAGCCAAGTGACTCTATATTTTGGATGAAATATGCGCTTGGGACTGAATCAAAAACGCACCAGAGAGTGCAGGCGGCTAACACAGAAAAGGAGTTCATCATGACCACTACAGTGAGCAACAAAGCAAGTGTCGAAGAGAAAGCATCTGCTAAAGCACCTATCGGCGGCGCGGGTCTTCGAGGCCAAAGTGCAGGCGAGACTGCTTTGTGTACCGTGGGTAAATCAGGTACTGGTTTGACGTACCGCGGCTACGACATTACCGACCTTGCTAATAATGCCCAGTTTGAGGAAGTGGCGTACCTACTGCTCAGAGGCCATCTACCCAATGCGAAAGAGCTTGATGATTACAAGACTAAGCTTGTTGGCTTACGTGGCTTACCTGATTCATTAAAAGCAGCGCTTGAGTTAATTCCTGCTGATGCGCACCCAATGGATGTGATGCGCACGGGTTGTTCCATGTTGGGCAACATTGAGCAAGAGACAGATTTTACTCAGCAACTTAATGCGACTGAGCGAATGCTTGCGCTGTTTCCTGCCATTATCTGTTACTGGTATCGCTTTAGTCACGACGGCGTGAGAGTAGATACTGAGGATCACAGTGAAGCATGTATCGGCGGCTACTTCTTGAAAATGCTAACCGACGAAACGCCATCTGAGCTACATAAGCAGGTGATGCACTGTTCACTTATCCTTTACGCTGAGCATGAGTTTAATGCTTCAACGTTTGCGGCACGTGTGTGTGCTTCGACACTGTCCGATATTCACTCATGTGTGACTGCGGCGATTGGTACGCTGCGAGGCCCTCTGCATGGTGGTGCGAATGAAGCTGCGATGGAGATGATTCAAGATTGGCAGACACCAGAAGAAGCTGAATCCAATATCATGCAGATGCTTGCTAACAAAGACAAAATCATGGGCTTCGGTCACGCTATCTACCGTGAAAGCGATCCACGTAACGCTCTGATTAAGCAATGGTCTAAGGCGCTTTCTGAAGAAGTGGGTGACACTAAACTGTATGCAGTTTCAGAGCGTGTTGAGTCGGTAATGAAGCGCGAGAAAGGCTTGTTCTGTAACGCTGACTTCTTCCATGCCTCGGCGTATCACTTCATGGATATCCCAACTAAGCTGTTCACTCCGATCTTTGTGATGAGCCGTTTGACTGGTTGGGCTGCGCACGTGTTCGAGCAGAGAGCCAACAACCGTATCATTCGCCCAAGTGCGGACTACACGGGGCCTGAGCACCAAGAGTGGTTGCCTATCCATTTGCGTTAACTGTAACGATAGACAGAGTGGATTGCTCTGTCGGCAATGGATGTCGTCTGACTCTATTTAGACGTCATCCACCTTTATCAAACAGTGAAGTTACGCCCAATATGGAGGGGCGATTATGACCGAATATACCCAAGACCGTGAGCAGTATCGAAATCAGTTTCGAAAAGTGTTGCCGGGAACTAACCTTGAATTTTATGACGTACGTGAAGCGGTTGAGCAACTCGCTCCCGGTAGTTACGACACCTTACCTTACACCTCTAAAGTGCTGGCTGAGCAGATTCTAAGACGTTGTGATATCGACTCGCTACAAGCCAGCCTAGAACAGATCATCGAAAGAAAACGAGAGCGTGATTTCCCTTGGTATCCTGCTCGCGTTGTTTGTCACGACATCCTTGGGCAAACCGCATTGGTTGATCTCGCAGGTTTAAGAGATGCCATTGCGGATCAAGGCGGCGAACCAGCCAAAGTAAACCCTGTGGTTGAGACGCAACTGATTGTTGATCACTCATTGGCTGTTGAACACGCCGGCTTTGAAGACGACGCTTTTGATAAAAACCGCGCCATTGAAGAGCGTCGCAATGAAGACCGCTTCCATTTTATTGAATGGTGTAAAACGGCGTTTAAGAACGTGAATGTTATCCCTGCGGGTAACGGGATCATGCATCAGATCAACCTTGAGAAGATGTCGCCAGTGATTCAAAACAAAAACGGCCTAGCATATCCAGACACTTGTGTCGGTACCGATAGCCATACTCCTCACGTTGATGCACTAGGCGTTATCGCGATTGGTGTTGGCGGACTAGAAGCTGAAACTGTGATGCTTGGACGACCATCAATGATGCGTTTGCCTGATATCGTGGGTGTTAAGCTCACTGGGAAACGTCAAGAAGGTATTACTGCAACAGATATCGTGCTCGCGATTACTGAGTTCTTGCGTAAAGAGCGTGTTGTCTCTAGCTACCTGGAGTTTTTTGGGGAAGGGGCGAGAGCCTTGTCGATTGGTGACCGTGCGACGATCTCTAACATGACACCGGAATATGGCGCGACTGCGGGTATGTTCTACATCGATGAGCAGACCATTCAGTATCTCAAGCTAACGGGGCGTAAGCCAGAGCAGGTCGATTTGGTAGAGCGTTATGCTAAGCAAGTTGGGCTTTGGGCTGATGATATGACTTCAGCGAAATATGAGCGTGTGCTTGAGTTTGATTTGTCGCAGGTTGAGCGAAATCTTGCTGGCCCGTCTAACCCTCATCGTCGACTACCAACTTCTGAATTACAGCAGCAAGGGATCAGCCATGAAGAGCTGACTGAGAGCGACGACAGTCAAATGCCAGATGGTGCGGTTATCATTGCTGCTATCACGTCTTGTACTAATACCAGTAACCCAAGAAATGTGGTTGCAGCAGGCTTAGTCGCTAAAAAAGCCAATCAATTGGGGCTTGTCCGCAAACCGTGGGTGAAAACCTCGTTTGCTCCGGGGTCAAAAGTGGCCAAGCTTTACCTTGAATCAGCCGGCTTATTGGATGAGCTTGAAACGCTGGGCTTCGGTATTGTCGGCTATGCCTGTACCACCTGTAACGGCATGAGTGGCGCGCTAGATCCTAAGATTCAACAAGAAATCATAGACAGAGATCTGTACACCACCGCGGTGTTATCTGGAAACCGAAACTTCGATGGTCGTATTCACCCTTATGCCAAGCAAGCGTTTTTGGCCTCCCCTCCACTGGTTGTCGCTTATGCGCTTGCAGGGACAATGCGCTTTGATATTGAGAAGCACAGCCTCGGCAATGACGCATCGGGCAATCCGATCTATTTGAGCGACTTATGGCCAAGTGATGAAGAGATTGATGCAGTTGTCGCGCAGCACGTAAAACCACAACAGTTTAACGATATCTACATTCAAATGTTTAAGTTGGATGAAGAGCAGTCTGCCAGCGAGCCTCTCTACGATTGGCGTCCGAAGAGCACCTACATCCGTCGTCCTCCATATTGGGAAGGGGCATTGGCGGGCGAGCGTTCGTTGAAAGGAATGCGACCGCTGGCAATTCTGGGTGACAACATCACCACGGATCACCTTTCTCCGTCTAATGCGATTCTCGCGAGCAGTGCGGCCGGTGAGTACTTAGCCAAAATGGGTGTGCCAGAAGAGGACTTTAACTCTTATGCGACTCACCGAGGCGACCACTTAACGGCGCAACGTGCCACTTTTGCTAACCCTAAGCTCTTTAATGAGATGGTCCAAGAAAATGGCAAAGTGGTACAGGGCTCCCTCGCTCGTATCGAACCTGAGGGCAAGGTAACACGCATGTGGGAAGCCATTGAAACCTATATGGATAGAAAGCAACCTCTGATCGTGATCGCGGGTGCAGACTACGGCCAAGGCTCATCTCGAGATTGGGCTGCCAAAGGTGTTCGCTTGGCAGGTGTAGAAGCGATTGTTGCTGAAGGCTTCGAGCGTATCCACCGTACCAACCTTGTCGGCATGGGCGTGCTGCCACTGCAATTTAAAGCAGGGGAAAATCGCAATACGCTCAAGCTAGATGGCACAGAACTGTTTGATGTCCATGGGGATATCACACCGGGCGCTGATCTCGCGCTGGTTATTACACGTCAGGATGGTAGCCGATTGGATGTGGCAGTGACTTGTCGTCTCGATACCGAAGACGAAGTGCATGTCTATCAAGCTGGTGGCGTACTTCAACGCTTTGCCAAAGACTTTTTGGCGCAGTAGGGAGGCATTATGAGTATTCATCAATTGAAAATTGCGGCCACCTACATGCGAGGTGGCACTAGTAAAGGTGTTTTCTTCAATCTCGTCGACCTGCCAGAGCGAGCGCAAACGCCCGGCGAGTATCGAGACAAGTTGCTGATGCGCGTGATTGGTAGTCCAGACCCTTACGGCAAACAGACAGACGGTATGGGAGGAGCGACATCCAGTACCAGTAAAGTGGTGATTGCATCTAAGAGTGAGCAACCTGGGCACGATGTCGATTATCTATTTGGTCAGGTAGCGATTGATAAACCGTTTGTCGATTGGAGCGGTAACTGTGGCAACTTATCAGCGGCTATCGGGCCTTATGCCATTCATGCGGGTTTAGTTGATCCAGAACGAGTCCCAATGAATGGTGTAGTTAAAGTTCGGGTTTGGCAAGCCAATATCGAGAAGACGATTATTGTCCATGTACCGATGATTAATGGTCAAGTTCAAGAGGTCGGTGATTTTGAGTTGGATGGCGTGACTTTTCCTGCGGCTGAAATTCAGGTCGACTTTATGGAACCCGCAGGTGAGGTGGGGAGTGTGCTTCCAACCGGACAAGCGGTTGATCTACTCGATGTTCCTGAATTGGGTTGTATTGAGGTGAGTTTGGTTAACGCAGGGATACCAACCATCTTTGTTGATGCCTCCGTTCTTGGATATCAAGGAACCGAACTGCAAGAAGACATCAACTCTGACGAGAAAGCCTTAGCGCTGTTTGAGTCGATTCGAGCACACGGCGCTGTTGCTATGGGGTTGATTGACGATATTAGTGAGGCGCAAATGCGTCAGCACACGCCGAAGGTAGCGTTTGTATCGCCACCGAAACCGTATAAAGCATCTAGTGGGAAGATGGTCGAAGAGGCTGAGATTGACGTCTTGGTTCGAGCGCTGTCCATGGGCAAACTGCACCACGCCATGATGGGAACAGCAGCCGTTGCCATCGCGTCGGCCGCCGCCATATCCGGAACACTGGTTAATCGCGCAGCGGGTGGTGGCGAACGAGATTTTACGACCTTTGGACACCCTTCTGGAACGTTGAAAGTGGGAGCCGGTGCTTCGTTAACCCCTCAAGGTTGGGCGGTAGAGAAAGCCATGATGAGCAGAAGCGCTCGGATCCTAATGGAAGGGTTGGTGCGCGTACCTTGCCCATTGTAAATGCTTGGGTCATGGCATGGTCTGTCTATTACGACATTGGTTGTGCGAAGCCCTGAATAAGCTGTTCAATACGGGAAATAAAACGTAAAGACAAAAGATCAACAGGCCGAGTATACGGCTGATCGTTTTCTGACGAATTCAAGGAGGAGGCGTTATGTCTTCTACACTAGAGCAAAAAGAGCAATCAACTGAAACTTCAAACGAAGCTACCATGCAAATAGGTGCTTACCAAGCTGCCTATGATTTTGCGACGCGTAACCCTGAGCAATACTGGCAAAGCCAAGCCCAATGTATTGATTGGTTTGAAGAACCTACCCGAATTTTAGAGAAAGATGATAATGGTATTGAGCGCTGGTTTTCGGATGGCGTGATGAATACTTGTTGGCTCGCACTTGATTATCATTGTGATCAGGGACGAGGCGATACCACTGCGCTTGTCTATGACTCTCCCGTAACCGGCGTTAAGAAGCACTACAGCTATGTGGAGTTACGCGATCAAGTAGCGAAAGTCGCTGGTTTGCTAGCGGCTCAAGGAGTCAAGAAGGGTGACCGAGTAGTTATCTATATGCCGATGATTCCCGAAGCGGTGATGGCGATGCTTGCCTGTGCGAGACTTGGTGCGATTCACTCAGTGGTATTTGGAGGTTTTGCCCCTCATGAGCTTGCGGTACGCATTGAAGACGCTGAGCCCAAGGTGCTGATCACAGCGTCATGTGGTATCGAAATCAACAAAGTTATCCCTTACAAGCCTTTAGTTGATAGAGCGATCATGGATAGCCGCTGGAAGCCACAAAACGTACTGGTGTTTCAACGTCCTGAATGTGAAGCTGAGCTACAAAATGAGCGAGATTTGGATTGGCAGCAGGAGATGGAGAACGCACTGCCTCACGGTTGTGTGCCTGTGCTTGCGACCGATCCTCTTTATATCTTGTATACCTCAGGCACCACAGGTAAGCCTAAAGGGGTTGTGCGCGACAATGGCGGTCATGCGGTCGCGATGAAGTATTCGATGAGTACCATCTACAACATGCCTCAAGATGGTGTTTTCTGGGCTGCCTCTGACGTTGGATGGGTTGTTGGTCACTCTTACATTGTCTATGCCCCTTTAATTCACGGTTGTACGACCATTCTGTTTGAAGGTAAGCCAGTTCGAACTCCCGATCCGGGTGCATTTTGGCGAGTTTGTGAAGAGTACTCTGTGAACGTTTTATTCTCAGCTCCTACAGCGTTCCGCGCTATTAAGAAAGAAGACCCAGAGGGCGAATGTCTCAAGCAGTATGATCTATCAAAGCTCGACACTATCTTTATGGCGGGTGAGCGTTTGGACCCACCAACCCTAGAGTGGGTTGAAAGTAAAACAGCTAAACCGGTTGTCGATCATTGGTGGCAGACCGAGACAGGTTGGGCGATAGCGGGTAACCCAACCGGCTTAGAACTGATGCCGGTGAAAGCTGGTTCAGCCACTAAACCTGTTCCGGGCTATCAAGTCGAGATCTTGGATGAGTTGGGAGAAACGGCTCAGCCAAATCAGCAAGGCTTCGTTGCGATTAAGCGGCCTCTGCCTCCGGGTTGTCTCCCTACCGTGTGGCGCAATCACGATCGTTTCGAATCTGGCTACTTGAGTCAGTTCCCCGGTTACTACGTATCGGGTGATGGTGGATATCTAGATGAAGAGGGCTATCTATTCATTATGGGACGTATCGACGATGTGATTAACGTTGCCGGCCATAGATTGTCGACCGGTGAAATGGAAGAGATAGTTGGTGGCCACCCTGCTATTGCTGAATGTGCGGTTGTGGGAATTCACGATGACTTAAAAGGGCAGCTTCCGCTTGGATTAGTGGTGCTCAAAGATGGCGTAAAAGTCGATGACGTTGAGCTTCAAGGTGAATTGGTAGGCAAGGTTCGTAATGAAATTGGGGCGGTTGCCTGTTTTAAACAAGCGCTGGTGGTTGATCGTCTGCCTAAAACTCGTTCTGGAAAAATTCTCCGTAAGACGATACGGCAAATCGCGGACGGAGAGCAGTACGTTGTTCCTTCAACGATTGATGACCCGTCTAGCCTAAAAGAAATCGAAAGTCGTCTATCTAAAGAGGTTTAGCTAGTATTGTTAATACAATTAGTACAGTTAATAAAATAAAGACGTTTAATAAGCCGCTTAGTGATGACTACTAAGCGGCTTTCTTCTTTATTCAATTGGAATAATCGTAGCGGCTAAACAGGCTGTTACAAGTATCTGTGCTTGTATCGTCGCTATGGGTAAGTAAACTAAGCTATAGTGTTATTTTGTGAAATAAAAGAAGACTCTACGCTATGAGCCTAACATTGAGAGCTGCACAAAGCTCAGACCTTGAGCAGCTGAACGAGATGATGTTCGATCTACATCATTATCACCATCTCGCTAGCCCGGAGCACTTTAAAACTGCTGAGGAGATTGAACAGGAAAAGAGTATCGCTCGATACCTTGATGATCCTCAATGCTTGGTTTATGTGGCTTTGAAAGGACAGCTGATAGTGGGTTTTGTCACCGGACATTTTTGTGAATTGGTGTCCACAGTGAGTAAACCGGTTCAAATGGGCAGTATTGATGAATTGTTTGTTTTGCCCGATTACCGAAATCAAGCGATTGCCAAGAAGTTATTCAGTAAATTAGAGAAAACATTTGATGATTATGGAGTGAAGCAGGTGTTCGTTGAAGTATGGGACTTTAATGACAATGCCAAGCAGTTCTATCAAAAAATGGGGTTCATACCGCACATTCAATGGTGGAGAAAGTCTTTGGTGAAAAGCTAGGCTGCGCGTGGTGAGTGACTCCATTACACTGCGTTGTTTTCGTTCATATTTTCTTATTTGTTTGTAGGTACTTTCGTTGTTACATCGTTTCTTCCTCATAATATTGGTTTCTATTTTAGGCATCTCAAATGTATCGGCTCAAGAACAACTGCCCGATAACCTAGCGGGGGCGCTCTGTTTAGTTCGAGCTGATGACCAAATTGTTTTGGTCGATGAGATCATTACAGGTCAATTGTCTTTACCAGGTGGCACTATAGTGCCTGGCGAGCCTGCTTATGTCGCCGCTCAAAGGGAGACATGGGAAGAGGCTGGCCTAGCCGTTACCGTTGGTGATGTTCTGGGGTATACCGATGGTGCAGTGGTGTTTGATTGTGTTTCTGATTCGGAAATCATCAGCTACGACACGAAAAACGAGATCGGTGGGTTTGAGCTGCCAATCTGGTTTGCTCCGCACTATGGTGTAGAGGTAAGCCGCGCTATGCTTCTAACTCCTGAAGCGCTAGATGCCAAAGAATACCGCTACCCAGAGCAGTGGAACACCATTGTCGAGATGTTTGGTCGCGCGTCGGATCAACCCGCTACTTATGTCTCTGAGTTAGTCGCCGCAGCGCCTCAAATCCATCAAGGGGAGCTTGGTGTCATCGCAATGCTTCAAACTGCCATAAACTCACTGCCAAGTACTATTCGTCATACTATTCTAGTGACCGATCTTCTTGCGCAACCTTGGATTTTTATTGTTGTTTTGCCTTTGATAGCTTGGCATTTTGGCCGCAATTTTGCGCTCAAGTTTGGTTTTACGCTTATCTCCGTGACTCTACTGACTTTGATTGCTCATCAGGGCTTTGGTTTGCCTCGTCCACACGCATACCTCCCAACGCTTAAGCTGGTGGATAGCAGCGGTTATAGTTTTCCAAGCATGTTAGCGGCTATCTGGGTAAGCCTCACCAGTCTGGTCGTTTGGAAGCTGAACAAACTCGACGATCAAAAAGCGTGGTCTTGGATCGGTATTGGTTTGTTGTGGATTATACTATTTAAAGCATATTCAGGAAGTGCGTTCTTCAGTGATGTCTTAATGGGGGCGGTGTTAGGTGGCCTAGCGACTTGGCACATTGTTCGATTAGATACAAAGCCAGATGTAAACATTAGTGAGTTATTGAGTTCCAAGTCGGTTTGGTGGGGACTTGCGATTATTTCTATTGTTTTAACCGTCATATGGCCACTTCCAACGTTCACATTTTGGGTCGCGATTCTAATGACTATTGCCTGCTTGGTGACTTTGACTCACGCTAATCCCCTAGTAGGTCAGTTCTCATTTAACATTGTACTGGGCGTGATCGTGCTGCTTTTAGCAACCAATGGAGTAATTAGCTGGGTAGGAAGCTTTGTTTCGTTTAGCGGTATTGGTTCCTTGATTGTCGAAACACTTCGTTTTCCGCTGTTGATTCTGCTTGGTGTAGTTGCTTTCCGCTTACCTTGGAAAAGAGTTTAGAATCGATATCGCGTAATAAAAAAGGCTGTGAAGACAGCCTTTTGTGTTTTTACCCGGAAGGGCGAGAGCCCAATTAGCGATTACTTGTCGAAGATAAACTTATCAATAGCTTTCGCTACACCGTGGTCGTCATTACTTGCGGTAATGTAGTTGGCAATTTGTTTCGTCTCTTCCATCGCGTTTTCCATTGCAATACCGAGGCCTGCGTATTCCAGCATATGATGGTCATTTTCAGCGTCACCCATACAAATCACCTCATCAGAGTGAATGCCAAGATGGTTCGCAATGGCTTCGATACCGACACCTTTGTTTGATTTAGGGTTTAAAAACTCAAGGAAGAATGGCGCACTTTGAACAATTGTGAATTGAGATTTAAGTTGTTCAGGTAATTTCCCAATGATTTCTGTCAGTTTGCCCGGCTCTGCGACAATCATGGTTTTGATGATCTCGTGATCGTCTTCTAGTTGAGAAAAATCGAATTCAGTAATTTCTAGGCCGTTGATGCGCGCTTCAATGCCGGTGTATTCGTTGTTCTCTGGCGTGATTAGACCATGAACCTTACTGAATGCATGAACATATCCACCCAATTCATGAGCAAGTTTAGCAATCTCCTTAGCCGCTTTACCGTGGCTGATTTCGCTATGAATCACCTCTTTGGTTGATACGTTTTGTACCATCGAGCCGTTGTAGAAAAGGACGAAGTCATCTTCGCCATTGATGTTTAACTCGTCGAGTTTGCTCTGCATCCCTTCAAGTGGGCGTCCCGATGCTAATACAACTTTAACGCCTGCAGCACGAGCTCGGGCAATCGCATCTTTGTTCTCTGCAGAGATGACTTTATCACTGTTTAATAGTGTGCCATCCATATCCAGAGCAATCAGTTTGTACATGTGGATCCTTACTTACTAAAAATAAAAAGCTAACAAAAATGAATGTTGGCAAGGATAAGCCAAGTGGAAACTGCAAGCTAGGGCTTTGATCAACGGATTTTGTAATACTCATTTGTTTGACCCAAGCCTTTAAGTGCTTTATCGTCTCCGCCTAATTTGTTTTACGAAATGATGCGAGCTGAGGGAAAGTTGTACAAGATTAATGAAATGTTTGAAACCATCCAGGGTGAAGGTGTCTTTACTGGTGTTCCAGCGGTGTTCGTGCGCCTGCAAATCTGTCCGGTCGGTTGCTCTTGGTGCGACACGAAACAGACATGGGAAGCATTGGCTGAAGATGAAACATCCCTTGGCGATATTGTGGTGAAAACAGAAGACTCGCCAACTTGGTCCTCAGTTGATGCTCAAGGCATAGTTGACCAATATGTTAAACAAGGCTTCAATGCTAAACATATTGTGATTACCGGTGGTGAACCTTGTATTTACGATCTTGTACCTTTAACTGAAGCCTTTGAAAAGATGGGGTGCCGCTGCCAAATTGAGACCAGTGGAACATCAGAAGTGAAAGCGACGGCGAACACTTGGGTGACGGTGTCACCTAAAGTGGCGATGAAAGCGAAGCTAGAAATCTTAGACAGTGCTCTCCAGCGTGCTGATGAAATTAAGCACCCAGTGGGTACGTCTAAAGATGTCGACCAACTTGATCACCTATTAGAGCGTGCAAAGGTCTCTTCAGACACGGTTATTGCACTGCAGCCGATTAGCCAAAAAGATCGTGCGACACAGCTATGTATTGACACGTGTATCGAGCGAAATTGGCGCCTATCTATTCAAACGCACAAATATTTGAGCATTGCGTAACTTAGCAGCATTGTTGAAAAGGAATAAAAATGAAAAAAGCAGTTGTTGTATTCAGTGGTGGACAAGATTCGACCACGTGTTTGGTTCAAGCTCTTAAAGAATATGATGAAGTTCATGCGATTACTTTTGATTATGGCCAGCGTCATCGATTAGAAATCGAAGTTGCGCAGAAATTAGCAAAAGAGCTAGGAGTAAAAGCACACAAGGTTATGGACGTAACGTTATTGAACGAACTTGCGATTAGCTCACTGACGCGTGACGACATCCCTGTATCTCATGAACTGCAAGAGAATGGCTTGCCAAATTCATTCGTACCAGGCCGTAATATCCTGTTTCTAACGTTGGCAGGTATCTATGCGTACCAAATCGGTGCTCAAGTGGTGATCACAGGTGTTTGTGAAACAGACTTTTCTGGCTACCCTGATTGCCGTAATGATTTTGTAAAGGCAATGAACTCTGCGCTTGTACAAGGTATGGACAGAGAGCTGGATATCAAGACTCCGCTTATGTGGCTGAACAAAGCGGAAACTTGGGCGCTTGCAGACCAGTACTCGGCGCTTGAGCTGGTTCGTAGTAAAACTCTGACTTGCTACAACGGTGTGATTGGCGATGGTTGTGGTGATTGTCCAGCATGTGAGCTACGTAAAGTAGGGCTCAACGACTATCTAGACAATCGCGAGCAAATCATGGCTGAATTGGTTCGTAAGCAATCGGTGAATCGCTAAAGCTATTAGCAGCGATGGGGTCGTTATACGCATCAATGATGCAGTTTCTTCCATTCGCTTTTGCTTGGTAGAGTGCTTGGTCAAGCACTGAATAAAGAATATCAAAGTCACTCAGTGATTTCTGCGTCGCCAAATAGGCGAAACTTGCAGTAATCGTGAGTGGCTTTTTTGATTCTGATAGAAATTCACTAGTGGAAATAGCGTAGTGGATCTCTTCAACGCGTTCACGCACATCTTCGATATTGGTATCTTTTAGCAGAATGAGAAACTCTTCTCCGCCAAGACGCCCCAATAACTCTCCTTTGTTTAGATGCTTAACGATCTGATGGCTAACATGAACCAATGCGCGATCGCCGGTAGGGTGGCCAAATTGATCATTAATCGTCTTGAACCTGTCTAGATCTAATAGAACAAGTACGTGTTGTTTATTCGCTTTTGAAGACGCTTTGGTCTCTTTCACTCGTTTAATGATTTCCGCACGACTGTACGCCTTTGTCATTGAATCAATGGAAGCTTTACGGCGTATTTTCTTATTCGAGTAAAAAGTGAGGCTAGCTGTGACAACCAGTAATAGAACGATGGCGTTATACATCAGCTTTTGCTGTTGCATTTTCTCTATTTGAAGTTGGTTAAGGTCATGTTGATTACGTAGCTGAGAGCTCTCTAGCTCTTGTTCATATTGATTGTGCGCTAAGCTCAATGCCTCTAGTGCTAAGCGGTTATCTGTATTGCGAGTCGCGATTTGAGATTGCGCATATTGCTCATAGTAGAAGAGTGCTTGTTGGTAATCTTCTTGAGTCCGGTAAAGCTTCGATAACTGCATATACACGTCAGCTATATAGCTCTCTCGTTCAACTTGTCTCGCAAGTATCAAAGCGCGCTCGGCGTAATCAAATGCTTCACTCAATAGCTCCTGCTTTTCGAACATTTCACTAATGGCGAGGTAGGCTTGGATCCGCATCACGTCATTATTGAGTTCGGTAGCAAGGCTCAAAGACTCAGTGAGGTATGCTCGTGCTAAAGGGTATTGTTGGGTTGCGGTATATGCTTTTCCTAAACCTAGTGTCGTCATGGCCGTGCCGTAGTTGTGACCAGAAGAATAGAGCAATGTCTTAGCTTGAAGGAACTGTGAGATAGCTAGGTCGTAGCTAGACTGAGCCATATAGAGTTTAGCGAGACTGTGGCGAACCTGTGCTTTCATAAGATCAGAAGCATTGAGGCGTAAGTTGAGGGCTGCTTTCAAGTATTGTTCTGACTTATCAAACTGTTTCATCTCTTTGAAAAGGTTACCTAAATCGTTATAGATCCCAGATATGTCTTGCCCTTGAGGAAATAACTCAATCAAAGTCATATAGGTATTCAGCGCTGCTTGGTAATCGCTTCTGAAGTACTGATTATTGGCGATAACGCGGTAAGCGATAGATTTGGGCACTACAGGGTCTGCAATATCGTTGATGTCTGCCTCAAGTATCGAACAGTAGTAATTGGCTTGATGATAGCGAGACTGTTCATTGAAAGAACGGCAAAGGTGATATTTCAATAACAATTTACCAGTTTGGTCATTTTGAGCTTTCATCTGTTTGAGCAGCTGCATTAATCCTTGTTGGGCTGCTTGATATTGCCCCTGACTATCTAAGGACAACGACTCAATGAACTTGACTTCTAACGCTTGGTAATTTTCATTGCCTGAGCTTCCTCCATAAAAGGGTTGATCATGGCGTTTCATATAGTGATAGAGGAGGGCAGCGATATAAAGCTTTTCACCGTTAGATTCAGCGCTGGTGTATCGAGATTTGAGCATGTTGAGTGCTCTAACTGAATCTGTGTTGAGTGTTGATAGATAAAGAGTATTCCAGTCTGAATTAGGGGTTTCGCCCAGGTGAATTTTAACATCAGCCTCCGTCCTATCAATCTCAGATTTGACAGGTAAGCTTATGAAGATAAATAAGAATAAATAAATTAGGCGAATCACAAATGAACGTCTGAACCAGATAAAGAACGCCATTCTAAATTTAGTTTGATCTTGGTTCAAATTATCAGTGGAAAGTGTTCAGAAATGTGTGAGTGAAATCTCTGTCTTTGCCGGGGATAGCATCGAATGTTAAACAACAGATAAAAAAATGGCCGCTGTTGAGCGACCATTTCTTATGATTTAGATGTATAGCTTAGCTAGGTCTGAAGGCTCAAGCTCTTTGCCTTCTAAAGAAGCGTTCCAGTTAACGCCCACTAATACGCCATCTTCAGCAAGTGTTAGTAGCCAATCTTCAACGAAGATATCAAGAGGGATTTCAAGTACTTCGAAATCAGCCCACTCTTCAACGTTGTGCGTTTGAGCATCTTCCTTCGAAGACCAGAAAGGCATAACTTCGCTATTTTCAAATTCAGTAGAGTCACATGCTAGCCAACCTTCTTCGTTACGAAGGCCCCATACAAGTTTGGTTTCTTTTGATTCAGAAACGAATAGATCAAGGTTTGCTTGAGTATCAGCTGTTAGTTTGCTCATGAAATAGTTCTCTATATTGATAACGGAGCAAGGTTACCACTAACACAGCCTTAGGTACATGGCTGAAGTGGGGTAACCTATACCTTTACTGGTTATTTGCGACCATTAAGTTTTCAGCTACTTGGGTATTTTAGTAAAGATATGCCATTCTTCTTTGATGTGTCCCTTAAACCCAGCCACAGATGCCACTACTTTACGATTGAGTGCATGACTAATGTTGTCTTGATTGACTCCTCCTGAAGCCGAATCACCGTAGCCAATAATATTGATTCGTGATGGCGCAATACCGTTGCTGATCAGAGCGCGACGCACATTCGCTGCCCGCTCTTTCGAAAGTATTAAATTATGCTGTGCGTTACCCGTTTTGCTGGCATAACCTTGCAGTTGAATAGTCGTGGTTTCATAGCGTTTTAAAAAAGCAGCCATTTGACGGATCTGACTCAAGAAGGCAGGGTTGATTTCCGTTGAGTTATTCGCAAACAAAATATGAAGCTGCTTCTGCTCAGAAGATTCAAAATATGATCCGCAACCATCATTATCTATTTCAGCACCAACAGGCGTCCCCGGGCAGAGGTCACGAGCATTAATGACACCGTCGTTGTCATCGTCTTGCAAGTCATAGATTTGCACTGGTTTTGGTGTCGGTAAGTAGGCATATTCATCGTGGAACTGCTGAGCTATGGCTGATGATGACGTCACCATGATCAAAGTAGATAAGATGCTAATTTTTTTCATTGCTTAGTACTCCACTTCTTCGTGCCACTCTTCGGGCGTTTGTACTCGCAGTGCCGTGAGTAGGTTGCCTGTCGCGTTCATGACTCTGTACTTTGCATATTGTTCATCATATTTAGCATCTAGGTAATCTTTTCGTGCTTCAAAAAGCTCATTCTCGGTGTTGAGTAAATCAAGGAGAGTACGTTTGCCTATACGGTATTGTTTTTCATAAGAAATGACAGTATCAGACGCTGAATCAACGTGGTCAGACAGAAATTCTTTCTGTTGAACAGTTAAATCAAGTGCGCTCCAAGATAGTCTTAAGCTCTCTTCAACATTTCGATAGCTTCTTTCTCTTAGATCTTTCGCTTTGTTAAGCTGGTAAGCCGCGCTTTCTGCTTTATCTTGATCTGCCCCTCCATTATAAAGATTGTACCTAAGTCGCAACATCGCTGAAAATTCGTCGCTACTGCCTTCTGTACCGCCGGCATCGTCTCGCCAAGTTTGTGCGGCTTCAACAGATATGGTTGGGTAGTTCGTGCTTTTTGATTGTTGGTACTGAAATTTTGCAGAATCGACATCGGCACGAGCAATTTGAATAACAGGGTGAGTTTGAAACGCAAGCTCAAGTGCATTGTCGATGGTATATGGAATCGCAGTAGAGTCTGCTCTTGGGAAAGTCAATCCAAGTGGCTTTTGACCAGTGAGGCGCTTGAATTGAGTGTGTGTATCAAGGAGGTTGTTTTGAGCGGCAAGTAAATTACCGTGTGCTTTAGCTATACGAGCCTCAACTTGTGACATGTCAGCAGTGGATCCAATACCTGAATCTACCCGTTTTTTGATATCGCGGTAGATATCTTTATGGGTTGCTAGGTTACTTTCGGAAAGGGAAAGTACCTCGTATGCCTTTACCGCATCGAGATAAATTTTTGTTACTTCCAACGCTGTATCTTGTGCCGTTGCCAGCAGTTGATAACGGACTGATTCAGCATCTGCGGCAGTCCGGTCGATATCATTGAAAGTATTGGAACCATCCCATATCAACTGCGTGAGAGTTATCGTCGCTTCTTTACGAGTGAGATCTGTTGTATTTGCGTTTGTTACAAGATCGGTGTGCTCATAGCCAATACCTGCGTCAAGGTCGATACTTGGTCTGTATGCGCCTCCAGAAGCGTCATTGAGATAACGTTTGCTGATGTACTCGTTATAAGCGCTTTTTATATCTGGGTTGTTTTCAAGAGTAAACGCAACCGCCTGCTCTAAAGTTTGGCTATATGAGGGCATACTAAAGATAACTGCAAGCCCAAACGTTGCGGTTTTAATCGTATTCACTGACATCTCCGTATTGTACTAATTACAAACAAAAATCAAACTGAAATAGGTCACTAATTCATGCGCCAAAAAAGTAACGATCTTTGGATTGTATTGATAAAAAAGAGAAGGTTTTTACGGGTCTATTGAGACTGTTAAATCTCCTGAGATTTTAACAGAACTTACCAGTTGTCATCTTCTTTAATGTTAGAAAACACAATAAGTTATATCGATTTTTCTAGCACTCAGACTATCATTTGATGTGATCTTTGTCATTACTCTGTATCTATTTTTGTTAAATGAATGAGCGCTGACTATGAAATAGCTATAAATAGGTGTTATATTTTATTTAATTAGCATTTTTTATGTGTCGCATTTTTGACACGCCACTTCAAAAGTGGACTTAGGGGTGAATATGGATATGACAATTTTAAGCCTAGTAGGCGTACTAGGTGCTGGACAACGTATTGTTATAGGCCTTGATGGCAACGTGCGAGTTTTGGAAGCCGGAGAAGCATTAAGAGCTGGTGACCTCATTTTGGAAAGTCAAAATGATGAGGCGGTCAACCCTAACTTGTCTGTGAAGAGATTTGAAGATGATGTCGAGATAGAACTTGATGAAGACATCGCAAATATTTTCGCTGCATTAGAAGAGGGAGCGGACCCGACGCAACTCGGCGATGAATTCGCTACTGCTGCCGGTGAAAGTGGCTCAAGCTTAGTTAATAGCGGCACTATCGAGCGTGACGGTGAAGAGACTATTCCCGAAACTGAGTTTGTAACCAGTGGGTTTCAGTCAATCGGTTTGTCAGAAACTCAAAGCCTGACTCTTTTAGAAGCATTCCGTTCATTTACCTCGGAAAATAGCACGCCCAATTTTACTAACCCTGATGGTTCTCTATCTGGAGATACGCTGTCAATTTCAACAGACGAAGATACGTCAGTTAGTGGTCAACTAGAAGCAACAGATGCAAATGGTGACTCGGTCACATTTTCAGAGGGTCAATCCCCATCAAATGGTCAGTTAGCTCTTTCGGAAGATGGCAGCTGGACCTACACCCCAAACGCAGACTACAACGGCAGTGATAGCTTCACCGTTATCGTCGCTGACGGCCAAGGTGGCACAGATACAATCACAGTTAATATTGACGTTACCCCTGTCAACGATGCCCCAACGCTTGTTGATAGCAATGGCGATCCATTAGGCGACAGTGTTTCAGTCACGACCGATGAGGATACCCCAGTCAGTGGCTCTCTCTCTGCATCTGATAGCGATAATGACTCATTAAGCTTCTCCAAAGGCAGCGATCCATCTAATGGTTCAGTGACTGTCGATGAAAACGGCAACTGGACTTATACACCAAACGAAGACTACAACGGCAGCGATAGCTTTACGGTTATTGTCTCTGACGGCCAAGGTGGTACTGATACACTGACGGTGAATGTTGGTGTGACTCCGGTGAACGATGCCCCGACGCTTGTTGATAGCAATGGCAACCCTCTAGGCGACAGTGTTTCAGTCACGACCGATGAAGATACGCCAGTCAGCGGCTCTCTTTCTGCCTCAGACGGTGATAATGATTCTCTTAGTTTCTCAAAAGGCAGCGATCCATCTAACGGCTCAGTGACGGTTGATGAGAACGGTAACTGGATCTACACACCAAACTCAGACTACAACGGCAGTGACAGCTTCACAGTCATCGTCTCTGACGGCCAAGGTGGCACGGATACACTGACAGTGAATGTTGGTGTGACTCCAGTAAACGATGCTCCGACGCTTGTTGATAGCAATGGCGATCCATTAGGCGACAGCGTAGCAGTAACCACAGACGAAGACACTCCAGTCAGCGGCTCACTTTCTGCATCTGACGGAGACAACGACTCATTAAGCTTTTCCAAAGGCAGCGATCCAACTAATGGCTCAGTGACTGTCGACGAAAACGGCAACTGGACTTATACACCAAACGAAGACTACAACGGCAGTGACAGCTTTACTGTTATCGTCTCTGACGGCCAAGGTGGCACAGACACACTGACAGTGAATGTTGGTGTGACTCCGGTTAATGACGGCCCAACCATCGATGTGGTGGCAGAGGCAGCGTTCAATGAAAACGACGCGGCGGTAGATACCGTGGTGGCGACGTTCACGGCGTCGGATGAAGAAGACGGCACACCAAGTGTGGCCTTCACGCCGGGCACAAACACCGATGGTTACTACGCGATCAGCGGCACCGATGTGGTACTGACGCAAGCGGGTGTTGACGCGGTGAATGCAGGCGAGACACTGCCAGCGGTGAGCCTAACGGCGACCGATAGCGACAATGCGACGGCGGTTGACAGCGATACACCAACTTATAACGCTCAAAATGACGGCCCAACCATCGATGTGGTGGCAGAGGCAGCGTTCAATGAAAACGACGCGGCGGTAGATACCGTGGTGGCGACGTTCACGGCGTCGGATGAAGAAGACGGCACACCAAGTGTGGCCTTCACGCCGGGCACAAACACCGATGGTTACTACGCGATCAGCGGCACCGATGTGGTACTGACGCAAGCGGGTGTTGACGCGGTGAATGCAGGCGAGACACTGCCAGCGGTGAGCCTAACGGCGACCGATAGCGACAATGCGACGGCGGTTGACAGCGATACACCAACTTATAACGCTCAAAATGACGGCCCAACCATCGATGTGGTGGCAGAGGCAGCGTTCAATGAAAACGACGCGGCGGTAGATACCGTGGTGGCGACGTTCACGGCGTCGGATGAAGAAGACGGCACACCAAGTGTGGCCTTCACGCCGGGCACAAACACCGATGGTTACTACGCGATCAGCGGCACCGATGTGGTACTGACGCAAGCGGGTGTTGACGCGGTGAATGCAGGCGAGACACTGCCAGCGGTGAGCCTAACGGCGACCGATAGCGACAATGCGACGGCGGTTGACAGCGATACACCAACTTATAACGCTCAAAATGACGGCCCAACCATCGATGTGGTGGCAGAGGCAGCGTTCAATGAAAACGACGCGGCGGTAGATACCGTGGTGGCGACGTTCACGGCGTCGGATGAAGAAGACGGCACACCAAGTGTGGCCTTCACGCCGGGCACAAACACCGATGGTTACTACGCGATCAGCGGCACCGATGTGGTACTGACGCAAGCGGGTGTTGACGCGGTGAATGCAGGCGAGACACTGCCAGCGGTGAGCCTAACGGCGACCGATAGCGACAATGCGACGGCGGTTGACAGCGATACACCAACTTATAACGCTCAAAATGACGGCCCAACCATCGATGTGGTGGCAGAGGCAGCGTTCAATGAAAACGACGCGGCGGTAGATACCGTGGTGGCGACGTTCACGGCGTCGGATGAAGAAGACGGCACACCAAGTGTGGCCTTCACGCCGGGCACAAACACCGATGGTTACTACGCGATCAGCGGCACCGATGTGGTACTGACGCAAGCGGGTGTTGACGCGGTGAATGCAGGCGAGACACTGCCAGCGGTGAGCCTAACGGCGACCGATAGCGACAATGCGACGGCGGTTGACAGCGATACACCAACTTATAACGCTCAAAATGACGGCCCAACCATCGATGTGGTGGCAGAGGCAGCGTTCAATGAAAACGACGCGGCGGTAGATACCGTGGTGGCGACGTTCACGGCGTCGGATGAAGAAGACGGCACACCAAGTGTGGCCTTCACGCCGGGCACAAACACCGATGGTTACTACGCGATCAGCGGCACCGATGTGGTACTGACGCAAGCGGGTGTTGACGCGGTGAATGCAGGCGAGACACTGCCAGCGGTGAGCCTAACGGCGACCGATAGCGACAATGCGACGGCGGTTGACAGCGATACACCAACTTATAACGCTCAAAATGACGGCCCAACCATCGATGTGGTGGCAGAGGCAGCGTTCAATGAAAACGACGCGGCGGTAGATACCGTGGTGGCGACGTTCACGGCGTCGGATGAAGAAGACGGCACACCAAGTGTGGCCTTCACGCCGGGCACAAACACCGATGGTTACTACGCGATCAGCGGCACCGATGTGGTACTGACGCAAGCGGGTGTTGACGCGGTGAATGCAGGCGAGACACTGCCAGCGGTGAGCCTAACGGCGACCGATAGCGACAATGCGACGGCGGTTGACAGCGATACACCAACTTATAACGCTCAAAATGACGGCCCAACCATCGATGTGGTGGCAGAGGCAGCGTTCAATGAAAACGACGCGGCGGTAGATACCGTGGTGGCGACGTTCACGGCGTCGGATGAAGAAGACGGCACACCAAGTGTGGCCTTCACGCCGGGCACAAACACCGATGGTTACTACGCGATCAGCGGCACCGATGTGGTACTGACGCAAGCGGGTGTTGACGCGGTGAATGCAGGCGAGACACTGCCAGCGGTGAGCCTAACGGCGACCGATAGCGACAATGCGACGGCGGTTGACAGCGATACACCAACTTATAACGCTCAAAATGACGGCCCAACCATCGATGTGGTGGCAGAGGCAGCGTTCAATGAAAACGACGCGGCGGTAGATACCGTGGTGGCGACGTTCACGGCGTCGGATGAAGAAGACGGCACACCAAGTGTGGCCTTCACGCCGGGCACAAACACCGATGGTTACTACGCGATCAGCGGCACCGATGTGGTACTGACGCAAGCGGGTGTTGACGCGGTGAATGCAGGCGAGACACTGCCAGCGGTGAGCCTAACGGCGACCGATAGCGACAATGCGACGGCGGTTGACAGCGATACACCAACTTATAACGCTCAAAATGACGGCCCAACCATCGATGTGGTGGCAGAGGCAGCGTTCAATGAAAACGACGCGGCGGTAGATACCGTGGTGGCGACGTTCACGGCGTCGGATGAAGAAGACGGCACACCAAGTGTGGCCTTCACGCCGGGCACAAACACCGATGGTTACTACGCGATCAGCGGCACCGATGTGGTACTGACGCAAGCGGGTGTTGACGCGGTGAATGCAGGCGAGACACTGCCAGCGGTGAGCCTAACGGCGACCGATAGCGACAATGCGACGGCGGTTGACAGCGATACACCAACTTATAACGCTCAAAATGACGGCCCAACCATCGATGTGGTGGCAGAGGCAGCGTTCAATGAAAACGACGCGGCGGTAGATACCGTGGTGGCGACGTTCACGGCGTCGGATGAAGAAGACGGCACACCAAGTGTGGCCTTCACGCCGGGCACAAACACCGATGGTTACTACGCGATCAGCGGCACCGATGTGGTACTGACGCAAGCGGGTGTTGACGCGGTGAATGCAGGCGAGACACTGCCAGCGGTGAGCCTAACGGCGACCGATAGCGACAATGCGACGGCGGTTGACAGCGATACACCAACTTATAACGCTCAAAATGACGGCCCAACCATCGATGTGGTGGCAGAGGCAGCGTTCAATGAAAACGACGCGGCGGTAGATACCGTGGTGGCGACGTTCACGGCGTCGGATGAAGAAGACGGCACACCAAGTGTGGCCTTCACGCCGGGCACAAACACCGATGGTTACTACGCGATCAGCGGCACCGATGTGGTACTGACGCAAGCGGGTGTTGACGCGGTGAATGCAGGCGAGACACTGCCAGCGGTGAGCCTAACGGCGACCGATAGCGACAATGCGACGGCGGTTGACAGCGATACACCAACTTATAACGCTCAAAATGACGGCCCAACCATCGATGTGGTGGCAGAGGCAGCGTTCAATGAAAACGACGCGGCGGTAGATACCGTGGTGGCGACGTTCACGGCGTCGGATGAAGAAGACGGCACACCAAGTGTGGCCTTCACGCCGGGCACAAACACCGATGGTTACTACGCGATCAGCGGCACCGATGTGGTACTGACGCAAGCGGGTGTTGACGCGGTGAATGCAGGCGAGACACTGCCAGCGGTGAGCCTAACGGCGACCGATAGCGACAATGCGACGGCGGTTGACAGCGATACACCAACTTATAACGCTCAAAATGACGGCCCAACCATCGATGTGGTGGCAGAGGCAGCGTTCAATGAAAACGACGCGGCGGTAGATACCGTGGTGGCGACGTTCACGGCGTCGGATGAAGAAGACGGCACACCAAGTGTGGCCTTCACGCCGGGCACAAACACCGATGGTTACTACGCGATCAGCGGCACCGATGTGGTACTGACGCAAGCGGGTGTTGACGCGGTGAATGCAGGCGAGACACTGCCAGCGGTGAGCCTAACGGCGACCGATAGCGACAATGCGACGGCGGTTGACAGCGATACACCAACTTATAACGCTCAAAATGACGGCCCAACCATCGATGTGGTGGCAGAGGCAGCGTTCAATGAAAACGACGCGGCGGTAGATACCGTGGTGGCGACGTTCACGGCGTCGGATGAAGAAGACGGCACACCAAGTGTGGCCTTCACGCCGGGCACAAACACCGATGGTTACTACGCGATCAGCGGCACCGATGTGGTACTGACGCAAGCGGGTGTTGACGCGGTGAATGCAGGCGAGACACTGCCAGCGGTGAGCCTAACGGCGACCGATAGCGACAATGCGACGGCGGTTGACAGCGATACACCAACTTATAACGCTCAAAATGACGGCCCAACCATCGATGTGGTGGCAGAGGCAGCGTTCAATGAAAACGACGCGGCGGTAGATACCGTGGTGGCGACGTTCACGGCGTCGGATGAAGAAGACGGCACACCAAGTGTGGCCTTCACGCCGGGCACAAACACCGATGGTTACTACGCGATCAGCGGCACCGATGTGGTACTGACGCAAGCGGGTGTTGACGCGGTGAATGCAGGCGAGACACTGCCAGCGGTGAGCCTAACGGCGACCGATAGCGACAATGCGACGGCGGTTGACAGCGATACACCAACTTATAACGCTCAAAATGACGGCCCAACCATCGATGTGGTGGCAGAGGCAGCGTTCAATGAAAACGACGCGGCGGTAGATACCGTGGTGGCGACGTTCACGGCGTCGGATGAAGAAGACGGCACACCAAGTGTGGCCTTCACGCCGGGCACAAACACCGATGGTTACTACGCGATCAGCGGCACCGATGTGGTACTGACGCAAGCGGGTGTTGACGCGGTGAATGCAGGCGAGACACTGCCAGCGGTGAGCCTAACGGCGACCGATAGCGACAATGCGACGGCGGTTGACAGCGATACACCAACTTATAACGCTCAAAATGACGGCCCAACCATCGATGTGGTGGCAGAGGCAGCGTTCAATGAAAACGACGCGGCGGTAGATACCGTGGTGGCGACGTTCACGGCGTCGGATGAAGAAGACGGCACACCAAGTGTGGCCTTCACGCCGGGCACAAACACCGATGGTTACTACGCGATCAGCGGCACCGATGTGGTACTGACGCAAGCGGGTGTTGACGCGGTGAATGCAGGCGAGACACTGCCAGCGGTGAGCCTAACGGCGACCGATAGCGACAATGCGACGGCGGTTGACAGCGATACACCAACTTATAACGCTCAAAATGACGGCCCAACCATCGATGTGGTGGCAGAGGCAGCGTTCAATGAAAACGACGCGGCGGTAGATACCGTGGTGGCGACGTTCACGGCGTCGGATGAAGAAGACGGCACACCAAGTGTGGCCTTCACGCCGGGCACAAACACCGATGGTTACTACGCGATCAGCGGCACCGATGTGGTACTGACGCAAGCGGGTGTTGACGCGGTGAATGCAGGCGAGACACTGCCAGCGGTGAGCCTAACGGCGACCGATAGCGACAATGCGACGGCGGTTGACAGCGATACACCAACTTATAACGCTCAAAATGACGGCCCAACCATCGATGTGGTGGCAGAGGCAGCGTTCAATGAAAACGACGCGGCGGTAGATACCGTGGTGGCGACGTTCACGGCGTCGGATGAAGAAGACGGCACACCAAGTGTGGCCTTCACGCCGGGCACAAACACCGATGGTTACTACGCGATCAGCGGCACCGATGTGGTACTGACGCAAGCGGGTGTTGACGCGGTGAATGCAGGCGAGACACTGCCAGCGGTGAGCCTAACGGCGACCGATAGCGACAATGCGACGGCGGTTGACAGCGATACACCAACTTATAACGCTCAAAATGACGGCCCAACCATCGATGTGGTGGCAGAGGCAGCGTTCAATGAAAACGACGCGGCGGTAGATACCGTGGTGGCGACGTTCACGGCGTCGGATGAAGAAGACGGCACACCAAGTGTGGCCTTCACGCCGGGCACAAACACCGATGGTTACTACGCGATCAGCGGCACCGATGTGGTACTGACGCAAGCGGGTGTTGACGCGGTGAATGCAGGCGAGACACTGCCAGCGGTGAGCCTAACGGCGACCGATAGCGACAATGCGACGGCGGTTGACAGCGATACACCAACTTATAACGCTCAAAATGACGGCCCAACCATCGATGTGGTGGCAGAGGCAGCGTTCAATGAAAACGACGCGGCGGTAGATACCGTGGTGGCGACGTTCACGGCGTCGGATGAAGAAGACGGCACACCAAGTGTGGCCTTCACGCCGGGCACAAACACCGATGGTTACTACGCGATCAGCGGCACCGATGTGGTACTGACGCAAGCGGGTGTTGACGCGGTGAATGCAGGCGAGACACTGCCAGCGGTGAGCCTAACGGCGACCGATAGCGACAATGCGACGGCGGTTGACAGCGATACACCAACTTATAACGCTCAAAATGACGGCCCAACCATCGATGTGGTGGCAGAGGCAGCGTTCAATGAAAACGACGCGGCGGTAGATACCGTGGTGGCGACGTTCACGGCGTCGGATGAAGAAGACGGCACACCAAGTGTGGCCTTCACGCCGGGCACAAACACCGATGGTTACTACGCGATCAGCGGCACCGATGTGGTACTGACGCAAGCGGGTGTTGACGCGGTGAATGCAGGCGAGACACTGCCAGCGGTGAGCCTAACGGCGACCGATAGCGACAATGCGACGGCGGTTGACAGCGATACACCAACTTATAACGCTCAAAATGACGGCCCAACCATCGATGTGGTGGCAGAGGCAGCGTTCAATGAAAACGACGCGGCGGTAGATACCGTGGTGGCGACGTTCACGGCGTCGGATGAAGAAGACGGCACACCAAGTGTGGCCTTCACGCCGGGCACAAACACCGATGGTTACTACGCGATCAGCGGCACCGATGTGGTACTGACGCAAGCGGGTGTTGACGCGGTGAATGCAGGCGAGACACTGCCAGCGGTGAGCCTAACGGCGACCGATAGCGACAATGCGACGGCGGTTGACAGCGATACACCAACTTATAACGCTCAAAATGACGGCCCAACCATCGATGTGGTGGCAGAGGCAGCGTTCAATGAAAACGACGCGGCGGTAGATACCGTGGTGGCGACGTTCACGGCGTCGGATGAAGAAGACGGCACACCAAGTGTGGCCTTCACGCCGGGCACAAACACCGATGGTTACTACGCGATCAGCGGCACCGATGTGGTACTGACGCAAGCGGGTGTTGACGCGGTGAATGCAGGCGAGACACTGCCAGCGGTGAGCCTAACGGCGACCGATAGCGACAATGCGACGGCGGTTGACAGCGATACACCAACTTATAACGCTCAAAATGACGGCCCAACCATCGATGTGGTGGCAGAGGCAGCGTTCAATGAAAACGACGCGGCGGTAGATACCGTGGTGGCGACGTTCACGGCGTCGGATGAAGAAGACGGCACACCAAGTGTGGCCTTCACGCCGGGCACAAACACCGATGGTTACTACGCGATCAGCGGCACCGATGTGGTACTGACGCAAGCGGGTGTTGACGCGGTGAATGCAGGCGAGACACTGCCAGCGGTGAGCCTAACGGCGACCGATAGCGACAATGCGACGGCGGTTGACAGCGATACACCAACTTATAACGCTCAAAATGACGGCCCAACCATCGATGTGGTGGCAGAGGCAGCGTTCAATGAAAACGACGCGGCGGTAGATACCGTGGTGGCGACGTTCACGGCGTCGGATGAAGAAGACGGCACACCAAGTGTGGCCTTCACGCCGGGCACAAACACCGATGGTTACTACGCGATCAGCGGCACCGATGTGGTACTGACGCAAGCGGGTGTTGACGCGGTGAATGCAGGCGAGACACTGCCAGCGGTGAGCCTAACGGCGACCGATAGCGACAATGCGACGGCGGTTGACAGCGATACACCAACTTATAACGCTCAAAATGACGGCCCAACCATCGATGTGGTGGCAGAGGCAGCGTTCAATGAAAACGACGCGGCGGTAGATACCGTGGTGGCGACGTTCACGGCGTCGGATGAAGAAGACGGCACACCAAGTGTGGCCTTCACGCCGGGCACAAACACCGATGGTTACTACGCGATCAGCGGCACCGATGTGGTACTGACGCAAGCGGGTGTTGACGCGGTGAATGCAGGCGAGACACTGCCAGCGGTGAGCCTAACGGCGACCGATAGCGACAATGCGACGGCGGTTGACAGCGATACACCAACTTATAACGCTCAAAATGACGGCCCAACCATCGATGTGGTGGCAGAGGCAGCGTTCAATGAAAACGACGCGGCGGTAGATACCGTGGTGGCGACGTTCACGGCGTCGGATGAAGAAGACGGCACACCAAGTGTGGCCTTCACGCCGGGCACAAACACCGATGGTTACTACGCGATCAGCGGCACCGATGTGGTACTGACGCAAGCGGGTGTTGACGCGGTGAATGCAGGCGAGACACTGCCAGCGGTGAGCCTAACGGCGACCGATAGCGACAATGCGACGGCGGTTGACAGCGATACACCAACTTATAACGCTCAAAATGACGGCCCAACCATCGATGTGGTGGCAGAGGCAGCGTTCAATGAAAACGACGCGGCGGTAGATACCGTGGTGGCGACGTTCACGGCGTCGGATGAAGAAGACGGCACACCAAGTGTGGCCTTCACGCCGGGCACAAACACCGATGGTTACTACGCGATCAGCGGCACCGATGTGGTACTGACGCAAGCGGGTGTTGACGCGGTGAATGCAGGCGAGACACTGCCAGCGGTGAGCCTAACGGCGACCGATAGCGACAATGCGACGGCGGTTGACAGCGATACACCAACTTATAACGCTCAAAATGACGGCCCAACCATCGATGTGGTGGCAGAGGCAGCGTTCAATGAAAACGACGCGGCGGTAGATACCGTGGTGGCGACGTTCACGGCGTCGGATGAAGAAGACGGCACACCAAGTGTGGCCTTCACGCCGGGCACAAACACCGATGGTTACTACGCGATCAGCGGCACCGATGTGGTACTGACGCAAGCGGGTGTTGACGCGGTGAATGCAGGCGAGACACTGCCAGCGGTGAGCCTAACGGCGACCGATAGCGACAATGCGACGGCGGTTGACAGCGATACACCAACTTATAACGCTCAAAATGACGGCCCAACCATCGATGTGGTGGCAGAGGCAGCGTTCAATGAAAACGACGCGGCGGTAGATACCGTGGTGGCGACGTTCACGGCGTCGGATGAAGAAGACGGCACACCAAGTGTGGCCTTCACGCCGGGCACAAACACCGATGGTTACTACGCGATCAGCGGCACCGATGTGGTACTGACGCAAGCGGGTGTTGACGCGGTGAATGCAGGCGAGACACTGCCAGCGGTGAGCCTAACGGCGACCGATAGCGACAATGCGACGGCGGTTGACAGCGATACACCAACTTATAACGCTCAAAATGACGGCCCAACCATCGATGTGGTGGCAGAGGCAGCGTTCAATGAAAACGACGCGGCGGTAGATACCGTGGTGGCGACGTTCACGGCGTCGGATGAAGAAGACGGCACACCAAGTGTGGCCTTCACGCCGGGCACAAACACCGATGGTTACTACGCGATCAGCGGCACCGATGTGGTACTGACGCAAGCGGGTGTTGACGCGGTGAATGCAGGCGAGACACTGCCAGCGGTGAGCCTAACGGCGACCGATAGCGACAATGCGACGGCGGTTGACAGCGATACACCAACTTATAACGCTCAAAATGACGGCCCAACCATCGATGTGGTGGCAGAGGCAGCGTTCAATGAAAACGACGCGGCGGTAGATACCGTGGTGGCGACGTTCACGGCGTCGGATGAAGAAGACGGCACACCAAGTGTGGCCTTCACGCCGGGCACAAACACCGATGGTTACTACGCGATCAGCGGCACCGATGTGGTACTGACGCAAGCGGGTGTTGACGCGGTGAATGCAGGCGAGACACTGCCAGCGGTGAGCCTAACGGCGACCGATAGCGACAATGCGACGGCGGTTGACAGCGATACACCAACTTATAACGCTCAAAATGACGGCCCAACCATCGATGTGGTGGCAGAGGCAGCGTTCAATGAAAACGACGCGGCGGTAGATACCGTGGTGGCGACGTTCACGGCGTCGGATGAAGAAGACGGCACACCAAGTGTGGCCTTCACGCCGGGCACAAACACCGATGGTTACTACGCGATCAGCGGCACCGATGTGGTACTGACGCAAGCGGGTGTTGACGCGGTGAATGCAGGCGAGACACTGCCAGCGGTGAGCCTAACGGCGACCGATAGCGACAATGCGACGGCGGTTGACAGCGATACACCAACTTATAACGCTCAAAATGACGGCCCAACCATCGATGTGGTGGCAGAGGCAGCGTTCAATGAAAACGACGCGGCGGTAGATACCGTGGTGGCGACGTTCACGGCGTCGGATGAAGAAGACGGCACACCAAGTGTGGCCTTCACGCCGGGCACAAACACCGATGGTTACTACGCGATCAGCGGCACCGATGTGGTACTGACGCAAGCGGGTGTTGACGCGGTGAATGCAGGCGAGACACTGCCAGCGGTGAGCCTAACGGCGACCGATAGCGACAATGCGACGGCGGTTGACAGCGATACACCAACTTATAACGCTCAAAATGACGGCCCAACCATCGATGTGGTGGCAGAGGCAGCGTTCAATGAAAACGACGCGGCGGTAGATACCGTGGTGGCGACGTTCACGGCGTCGGATGAAGAAGACGGCACACCAAGTGTGGCCTTCACGCCGGGCACAAACACCGATGGTTACTACGCGATCAGCGGCACCGATGTGGTACTGACGCAAGCGGGTGTTGACGCGGTGAATGCAGGCGAGACACTGCCAGCGGTGAGCCTAACGGCGACCGATAGCGACAATGCGACGGCGGTTGACAGCGATACACCAACTTATAACGCTCAAAATGACGGCCCAACCATCGATGTGGTGGCAGAGGCAGCGTTCAATGAAAACGACGCGGCGGTAGATACCGTGGTGGCGACGTTCACGGCGTCGGATGAAGAAGACGGCACACCAAGTGTGGCCTTCACGCCGGGCACAAACACCGATGGTTACTACGCGATCAGCGGCACCGATGTGGTACTGACGCAAGCGGGTGTTGACGCGGTGAATGCAGGCGAGACACTGCCAGCGGTGAGCCTAACGGCGACCGATAGCGACAATGCGACGGCGGTTGACAGCGATACACCAACTTATAACGCTCAAAATGACGGCCCAACCATCGATGTGGTGGCAGAGGCAGCGTTCAATGAAAACGACGCGGCGGTAGATACCGTGGTGGCGACGTTCACGGCGTCGGATGAAGAAGACGGCACACCAAGTGTGGCCTTCACGCCGGGCACAAACACCGATGGTTACTACGCGATCAGCGGCACCGATGTGGTACTGACGCAAGCGGGTGTTGACGCGGTGAATGCAGGCGAGACACTGCCAGCGGTGAGCCTAACGGCGACCGATAGCGACAATGCGACGGCGGTTGACAGCGATACACCAACTTATAACGCTCAAAATGACGGCCCAACCATCGATGTGGTGGCAGAGGCAGCGTTCAATGAAAACGACGCGGCGGTAGATACCGTGGTGGCGACGTTCACGGCGTCGGATGAAGAAGACGGCACACCAAGTGTGGCCTTCACGCCGGGCACAAACACCGATGGTTACTACGCGATCAGCGGCACCGATGTGGTACTGACGCAAGCGGGTGTTGACGCGGTGAATGCAGGCGAGACACTGCCAGCGGTGAGCCTAACGGCGACCGATAGCGACAATGCGACGGCGGTTGACAGCGATACACCAACTTATAACGCTCAAAATGACGGCCCAACCATCGATGTGGTGGCAGAGGCAGCGTTCAATGAAAACGACGCGGCGGTAGATACCGTGGTGGCGACGTTCACGGCGTCGGATGAAGAAGACGGCACACCAAGTGTGGCCTTCACGCCGGGCACAAACACCGATGGTTACTACGCGATCAGCGGCACCGATGTGGTACTGACGCAAGCGGGTGTTGACGCGGTGAATGCAGGCGAGACACTGCCAGCGGTGAGCCTAACGGCGACCGATAGCGACAATGCGACGGCGGTTGACAGCGATACACCAACTTATAACGCTCAAAATGACGGCCCAACCATCGATGTGGTGGCAGAGGCAGCGTTCAATGAAAACGACGCGGCGGTAGATACCGTGGTGGCGACGTTCACGGCGTCGGATGAAGAAGACGGCACACCAAGTGTGGCCTTCACGCCGGGCACAAACACCGATGGTTACTACGCGATCAGCGGCACCGATGTGGTACTGACGCAAGCGGGTGTTGACGCGGTGAATGCAGGCGAGACACTGCCAGCGGTGAGCCTAACGGCGACCGATAGCGACAATGCGACGGCGGTTGACAGCGATACACCAACTTATAACGCTCAAAATGACGGCCCAACCATCGATGTGGTGGCAGAGGCAGCGTTCAATGAAAACGACGCGGCGGTAGATACCGTGGTGGCGACGTTCACGGCGTCGGATGAAGAAGACGGCACACCAAGTGTGGCCTTCACGCCGGGCACAAACACCGATGGTTACTACGCGATCAGCGGCACCGATGTGGTACTGACGCAAGCGGGTGTTGACGCGGTGAATGCAGGCGAGACACTGCCAGCGGTGAGCCTAACGGCGACCGATAGCGACAATGCGACGGCGGTTGACAGCGATACACCAACTTATAACGCTCAAAATGACGGCCCAACCATCGATGTGGTGGCAGAGGCAGCGTTCAATGAAAACGACGCGGCGGTAGATACCGTGGTGGCGACGTTCACGGCGTCGGATGAAGAAGACGGCACACCAAGTGTGGCCTTCACGCCGGGCACAAACACCGATGGTTACTACGCGATCAGCGGCACCGATGTGGTACTGACGCAAGCGGGTGTTGACGCGGTGAATGCAGGCGAGACACTGCCAGCGGTGAGCCTAACGGCGACCGATAGCGACAATGCGACGGCGGTTGACAGCGATACACCAACTTATAACGCTCAAAATGACGGCCCAACCATCGATGTGGTGGCAGAGGCAGCGTTCAATGAAAACGACGCGGCGGTAGATACCGTGGTGGCGACGTTCACGGCGTCGGATGAAGAAGACGGCACACCAAGTGTGGCCTTCACGCCGGGCACAAACACCGATGGTTACTACGCGATCAGCGGCACCGATGTGGTACTGACGCAAGCGGGTGTTGACGCGGTGAATGCAGGCGAGACACTGCCAGCGGTGAGCCTAACGGCGACCGATAGCGACAATGCGACGGCGGTTGACAGCGATACACCAACTTATAACGCTCAAAATGACGGCCCAACCATCGATGTGGTGGCAGAGGCAGCGTTCAATGAAAACGACGCGGCGGTAGATACCGTGGTGGCGACGTTCACGGCGTCGGATGAAGAAGACGGCACACCAAGTGTGGCCTTCACGCCGGGCACAAACACCGATGGTTACTACGCGATCAGCGGCACCGATGTGGTACTGACGCAAGCGGGTGTTGACGCGGTGAATGCAGGCGAGACACTGCCAGCGGTGAGCCTAACGGCGACCGATAGCGACAATGCGACGGCGGTTGACAGCGATACACCAACTTATAACGCTCAAAATGACGGCCCAACCATCGATGTGGTGGCAGAGGCAGCGTTCAATGAAAACGACGCGGCGGTAGATACCGTGGTGGCGACGTTCACGGCGTCGGATGAAGAAGACGGCACACCAAGTGTGGCCTTCACGCCGGGCACAAACACCGATGGTTACTACGCGATCAGCGGCACCGATGTGGTACTGACGCAAGCGGGTGTTGACGCGGTGAATGCAGGCGAGACACTGCCAGCGGTGAGCCTAACGGCGACCGATAGCGACAATGCGACGGCGGTTGACAGCGATACACCAACTTATAACGCTCAAAATGACGGCCCAACCATCGATGTGGTGGCAGAGGCAGCGTTCAATGAAAACGACGCGGCGGTAGATACCGTGGTGGCGACGTTCACGGCGTCGGATGAAGAAGACGGCACACCAAGTGTGGCCTTCACGCCGGGCACAAACACCGATGGTTACTACGCGATCAGCGGCACCGATGTGGTACTGACGCAAGCGGGTGTTGACGCGGTGAATGCAGGCGAGACACTGCCAGCGGTGAGCCTAACGGCGACCGATAGCGACAATGCGACGGCGGTTGACAGCGATACACCAACTTATAACGCTCAAAATGACGGCCCAACCATCGATGTGGTGGCAGAGGCAGCGTTCAATGAAAACGACGCGGCGGTAGATACCGTGGTGGCGACGTTCACGGCGTCGGATGAAGAAGACGGCACACCAAGTGTGGCCTTCACGCCGGGCACAAACACCGATGGTTACTACGCGATCAGCGGCACCGATGTGGTACTGACGCAAGCGGGTGTTGACGCGGTGAATGCAGGCGAGACACTGCCAGCGGTGAGCCTAACGGCGACCGATAGCGACAATGCGACGGCGGTTGACAGCGATACACCAACTTATAACGCTCAAAATGACGGCCCAACCATCGATGTGGTGGCAGAGGCAGCGTTCAATGAAAACGACGCGGCGGTAGATACCGTGGTGGCGACGTTCACGGCGTCGGATGAAGAAGACGGCACACCAAGTGTGGCCTTCACGCCGGGCACAAACACCGATGGTTACTACGCGATCAGCGGCACCGATGTGGTACTGACGCAAGCGGGTGTTGACGCGGTGAATGCAGGCGAGACACTGCCAGCGGTGAGCCTAACGGCGACCGATAGCGACAATGCGACGGCGGTTGACAGCGATACACCAACTTATAACGCTCAAAATGACGGCCCAACCATCGATGTGGTGGCAGAGGCAGCGTTCAATGAAAACGACGCGGCGGTAGATACCGTGGTGGCGACGTTCACGGCGTCGGATGAAGAAGACGGCACACCAAGTGTGGCCTTCACGCCGGGCACAAACACCGATGGTTACTACGCGATCAGCGGCACCGATGTGGTACTGACGCAAGCGGGTGTTGACGCGGTGAATGCAGGCGAGACACTGCCAGCGGTGAGCCTAACGGCGACCGATAGCGACAATGCGACGGCGGTTGACAGCGATACACCAACTTATAACGCTCAAAATGACGGCCCAACCATCGATGTGGTGGCAGAGGCAGCGTTCAATGAAAACGACGCGGCGGTAGATACCGTGGTGGCGACGTTCACGGCGTCGGATGAAGAAGACGGCACACCAAGTGTGGCCTTCACGCCGGGCACAAACACCGATGGTTACTACGCGATCAGCGGCACCGATGTGGTACTGACGCAAGCGGGTGTTGACGCGGTGAATGCAGGCGAGACACTGCCAGCGGTGAGCCTAACGGCGACCGATAGCGACAATGCGACGGCGGTTGACAGCGATACACCAACTTATAACGCTCAAAATGACGGCCCAACCATCGATGTGGTGGCAGAGGCAGCGTTCAATGAAAACGACGCGGCGGTAGATACCGTGGTGGCGACGTTCACGGCGTCGGATGAAGAAGACGGCACACCAAGTGTGGCCTTCACGCCGGGCACAAACACCGATGGTTACTACGCGATCAGCGGCACCGATGTGGTACTGACGCAAGCGGGTGTTGACGCGGTGAATGCAGGCGAGACACTGCCAGCGGTGAGCCTAACGGCGACCGATAGCGACAATGCGACGGCGGTTGACAGCGATACACCAACTTATAACGCTCAAAATGACGGCCCAACCATCGATGTGGTGGCAGAGGCAGCGTTCAATGAAAACGACGCGGCGGTAGATACCGTGGTGGCGACGTTCACGGCGTCGGATGAAGAAGACGGCACACCAAGTGTGGCCTTCACGCCGGGCACAAACACCGATGGTTACTACGCGATCAGCGGCACCGATGTGGTACTGACGCAAGCGGGTGTTGACGCGGTGAATGCAGGCGAGACACTGCCAGCGGTGAGCCTAACGGCGACCGATAGCGACAATGCGACGGCGGTTGACAGCGATACACCAACTTATAACGCTCAAAATGACGGCCCAACCATCGATGTGGTGGCAGAGGCAGCGTTCAATGAAAACGACGCGGCGGTAGATACCGTGGTGGCGACGTTCACGGCGTCGGATGAAGAAGACGGCACACCAAGTGTGGCCTTCACGCCGGGCACAAACACCGATGGTTACTACGCGATCAGCGGCACCGATGTGGTACTGACGCAAGCGGGTGTTGACGCGGTGAATGCAGGCGAGACACTGCCAGCGGTGAGCCTAACGGCGACCGATAGCGACAATGCGACGGCGGTTGACAGCGATACACCAACTTATAACGCTCAAAATGACGGCCCAACCATCGATGTGGTGGCAGAGGCAGCGTTCAATGAAAACGACGCGGCGGTAGATACCGTGGTGGCGACGTTCACGGCGTCGGATGAAGAAGACGGCACACCAAGTGTGGCCTTCACGCCGGGCACAAACACCGATGGTTACTACGCGATCAGCGGCACCGATGTGGTACTGACGCAAGCGGGTGTTGACGCGGTGAATGCAGGCGAGACACTGCCAGCGGTGAGCCTAACGGCGACCGATAGCGACAATGCGACGGCGGTTGACAGCGATACACCAACTTATAACGCTCAAAATGACGGCCCAACCATCGATGTGGTGGCAGAGGCAGCGTTCAATGAAAACGACGCGGCGGTAGATACCGTGGTGGCGACGTTCACGGCGTCGGATGAAGAAGACGGCACACCAAGTGTGGCCTTCACGCCGGGCACAAACACCGATGGTTACTACGCGATCAGCGGCACCGATGTGGTACTGACGCAAGCGGGTGTTGACGCGGTGAATGCAGGCGAGACACTGCCAGCGGTGAGCCTAACGGCGACCGATAGCGACAATGCGACGGCGGTTGACAGCGATACACCAACTTATAACGCTCAAAATGACGGCCCAACCATCGATGTGGTGGCAGAGGCAGCGTTCAATGAAAACGACGCGGCGGTAGATACCGTGGTGGCGACGTTCACGGCGTCGGATGAAGAAGACGGCACACCAAGTGTGGCCTTCACGCCGGGCACAAACACCGATGGTTACTACGCGATCAGCGGCACCGATGTGGTACTGACGCAAGCGGGTGTTGACGCGGTGAATGCAGGCGAGACACTGCCAGCGGTGAGCCTAACGGCGACCGATAGCGACAATGCGACGGCGGTTGACAGCGATACACCAACTTATAACGCTCAAAATGACGGCCCAACCATCGATGTGGTGGCAGAGGCAGCGTTCAATGAAAACGACGCGGCGGTAGATACCGTGGTGGCGACGTTCACGGCGTCGGATGAAGAAGACGGCACACCAAGTGTGGCCTTCACGCCGGGCACAAACACCGATGGTTACTACGCGATCAGCGGCACCGATGTGGTACTGACGCAAGCGGGTGTTGACGCGGTGAATGCAGGCGAGACACTGCCAGCGGTGAGCCTAACGGCGACCGATAGCGACAATGCGACGGCGGTTGACAGCGATACACCAACTTATAACGCTCAAAATGACGGCCCAACCATCGATGTGGTGGCAGAGGCAGCGTTCAATGAAAACGACGCGGCGGTAGATACCGTGGTGGCGACGTTCACGGCGTCGGATGAAGAAGACGGCACACCAAGTGTGGCCTTCACGCCGGGCACAAACACCGATGGTTACTACGCGATCAGCGGCACCGATGTGGTACTGACGCAAGCGGGTGTTGACGCGGTGAATGCAGGCGAGACACTGCCAGCGGTGAGCCTAACGGCGACCGATAGCGACAATGCGACGGCGGTTGACAGCGATACACCAACTTATAACGCTCAAAATGACGGCCCAACCATCGATGTGGTGGCAGAGGCAGCGTTCAATGAAAACGACGCGGCGGTAGATACCGTGGTGGCGACGTTCACGGCGTCGGATGAAGAAGACGGCACACCAAGTGTGGCCTTCACGCCGGGCACAAACACCGATGGTTACTACGCGATCAGCGGCACCGATGTGGTACTGACGCAAGCGGGTGTTGACGCGGTGAATGCAGGCGAGACACTGCCAGCGGTGAGCCTAACGGCGACCGATAGCGACAATGCGACGGCGGTTGACAGCGATACACCAACTTATAACGCTCAAAATGACGGCCCAACCATCGATGTGGTGGCAGAGGCAGCGTTCAATGAAAACGACGCGGCGGTAGATACCGTGGTGGCGACGTTCACGGCGTCGGATGAAGAAGACGGCACACCAAGTGTGGCCTTCACGCCGGGCACAAACACCGATGGTTACTACGCGATCAGCGGCACCGATGTGGTACTGACGCAAGCGGGTGTTGACGCGGTGAATGCAGGCGAGACACTGCCAGCGGTGAGCCTAACGGCGACCGATAGCGACAATGCGACGGCGGTTGACAGCGATACACCAACTTATAACGCTCAAAATGACGGCCCAACCATCGATGTGGTGGCAGAGGCAGCGTTCAATGAAAACGACGCGGCGGTAGATACCGTGGTGGCGACGTTCACGGCGTCGGATGAAGAAGACGGCACACCAAGTGTGGCCTTCACGCCGGGCACAAACACCGATGGTTACTACGCGATCAGCGGCACCGATGTGGTACTGACGCAAGCGGGTGTTGACGCGGTGAATGCAGGCGAGACACTGCCAGCGGTGAGCCTAACGGCGACCGATAGCGACAATGCGACGGCGGTTGACAGCGATACACCAACTTATAACGCTCAAAATGACGGCCCAACCATCGATGTGGTGGCAGAGGCAGCGTTCAATGAAAACGACGCGGCGGTAGATACCGTGGTGGCGACGTTCACGGCGTCGGATGAAGAAGACGGCACACCAAGTGTGGCCTTCACGCCGGGCACAAACACCGATGGTTACTACGCGATCAGCGGCACCGATGTGGTACTGACGCAAGCGGGTGTTGACGCGGTGAATGCAGGCGAGACACTGCCAGCGGTGAGCCTAACGGCGACCGATAGCGACAATGCGACGGCGGTTGACAGCGATACACCAACTTATAACGCTCAAAATGACGGCCCAACCATCGATGTGGTGGCAGAGGCAGCGTTCAATGAAAACGACGCGGCGGTAGATACCGTGGTGGCGACGTTCACGGCGTCGGATGAAGAAGACGGCACACCAAGTGTGGCCTTCACGCCGGGCACAAACACCGATGGTTACTACGCGATCAGCGGCACCGATGTGGTACTGACGCAAGCGGGTGTTGACGCGGTGAATGCAGGCGAGACACTGCCAGCGGTGAGCCTAACGGCGACCGATAGCGACAATGCGACGGCGGTTGACAGCGATACACCAACTTATAACGCTCAAAATGACGGCCCAACCATCGATGTGGTGGCAGAGGCAGCGTTCAATGAAAACGACGCGGCGGTAGATACCGTGGTGGCGACGTTCACGGCGTCGGATGAAGAAGACGGCACACCAAGTGTGGCCTTCACGCCGGGCACAAACACCGATGGTTACTACGCGATCAGCGGCACCGATGTGGTACTGACGCAAGCGGGTGTTGACGCGGTGAATGCAGGCGAGACACTGCCAGCGGTGAGCCTAACGGCGACCGATAGCGACAATGCGACGGCGGTTGACAGCGATACACCAACTTATAACGCTCAAAATGACGGCCCAACCATCGATGTGGTGGCAGAGGCAGCGTTCAATGAAAACGACGCGGCGGTAGATACCGTGGTGGCGACGTTCACGGCGTCGGATGAAGAAGACGGCACACCAAGTGTGGCCTTCACGCCGGGCACAAACACCGATGGTTACTACGCGATCAGCGGCACCGATGTGGTACTGACGCAAGCGGGTGTTGACGCGGTGAATGCAGGCGAGACACTGCCAGCGGTGAGCCTAACGGCGACCGATAGCGACAATGCGACGGCGGTTGACAGCGATACACCAACTTATAACGCTCAAAATGACGGCCCAACCATCGATGTGGTGGCAGAGGCAGCGTTCAATGAAAACGACGCGGCGGTAGATACCGTGGTGGCGACGTTCACGGCGTCGGATGAAGAAGACGGCACACCAAGTGTGGCCTTCACGCCGGGCACAAACACCGATGGTTACTACGCGATCAGCGGCACCGATGTGGTACTGACGCAAGCGGGTGTTGACGCGGTGAATGCAGGCGAGACACTGCCAGCGGTGAGCCTAACGGCGACCGATAGCGACAATGCGACGGCGGTTGACAGCGATACACCAACTTATAACGCTCAAAATGACGGCCCAACCATCGATGTGGTGGCAGAGGCAGCGTTCAATGAAAACGACGCGGCGGTAGATACCGTGGTGGCGACGTTCACGGCGTCGGATGAAGAAGACGGCACACCAAGTGTGGCCTTCACGCCGGGCACAAACACCGATGGTTACTACGCGATCAGCGGCACCGATGTGGTACTGACGCAAGCGGGTGTTGACGCGGTGAATGCAGGCGAGACACTGCCAGCGGTGAGCCTAACGGCGACCGATAGCGACAATGCGACGGCGGTTGACAGCGATACACCAACTTATAACGCTCAAAATGACGGCCCAACCATCGATGTGGTGGCAGAGGCAGCGTTCAATGAAAACGACGCGGCGGTAGATACCGTGGTGGCGACGTTCACGGCGTCGGATGAAGAAGACGGCACACCAAGTGTGGCCTTCACGCCGGGCACAAACACCGATGGTTACTACGCGATCAGCGGCACCGATGTGGTACTGACGCAAGCGGGTGTTGACGCGGTGAATGCAGGCGAGACACTGCCAGCGGTGAGCCTAACGGCGACCGATAGCGACAATGCGACGGCGGTTGACAGCGATACACCAACTTATAACTCTGTTGAGGCTAAAGATGACGGCTCGTTACGTCAGGAATACACTGCTTCTGCCGATTTTACTGACGGTATTACGATCCCCACTGGTAGTGATGGTCAACCTCTATTCTCGATTGAAGCTATTACCTATGACTCCAATGGTAATGAAGTATTAGGCACTATAGCTGAATTAACTGGCTTTGGAATTGGTGTTGCAGGTTCTATTAGAGATAGAGGACAAGTCGCTGATCAGATTGAGTATGCTCCCGAATTCGACAGGTCTGAAAAAATTAAATTTGAATTTAGTGAGTTAGCTAATAGTGTCGATTTTAGTGTTTCACGACTTTTTGGTAGCGAAAATGAAGGAGAACAAGGTGCATGGTCTGCATTTTATAATGGAGAGCTTGTAGCTTCAGGGGTATTCAAAACCGATTCTGGTGCTTCTACGGGCGACTTTAGCATCGACACCGGTGATATTGTATTTGATACGTTAGTCTTTGAAGCGGGTTCAAATGGAGTACGGTTTGGGGATTCTTCTGATTATGTATTATCTTCAATTACCTTTACCGGGCTAGAGCTAGGTGATGATGCCATCATTGCCGATGAAGACGACGGCGTATCTGTTACAGACGCTAATGTAGGGCTTCTTGCAAACGATATTGATGACCAAAATGATACTTTTTCATTGACAGCAGTCAACGGCCAGGCGATTACTAGTGGTTCAGTCGTTACTCTTCCAAGTGGCGCATTACTAACCATTTATGCAGATGGGACTTACGATTATGACACTAACGACGTTTATGATTACTTACAGGCTGGAGAGCTAGCTACTGAGAGTTTCACATATACAATTACAGATGAACATGGCGCAACAGATACTGCTACAGCAACTATTAATATTATTGGTAGCAATGACGTACCTAACGGAAATCCAGATACTGCAACTCTCAAAGAAGGTAGTACCGTTACCTTTACGTCTGATCAGTTGTTAGTTAACGACGTTGATAGCGATGATACGAATTTGGTTGTTCTCTCGCTAGCAAGTGACTCTTCTGGTACAAATCAGGTTGATATGTCCTCTCCAGATTCAGTATTCTCAACGCGTTTAGGTGGTACGGTAACTGTAAATGATAATGGCTCATTTAGTTATCAAGCTCCTCAAGGCCAGGATCATGCTCAAGGCGTTGCAATAACTGATTCCATTTATTATTTAGTTACTGATGGCAAAGGAAACTCCAATTGGACTGAGATCGAAATTGCGATCACGGATAGTGGACCGACTGCAGTTGACGACTTTGATAGTGTTGGTTTTGGCGGTTTAGGTTTCGGTAACTTGATCTCTGGCGAAAACGATGGTTCAGGTAAGGATGACATAGGTAGTGATATTACTAAAGTAACCAGTATTACTTTCGATGGCCAGAGATACCATGAATGGAACAGTAACGGTGAGATCATCATTAATACAGGTACTGCTATTGCTACGTTTAATCAAGACGGTAGCTATAGCTACCAATCAACTCAAGCGGAAGGTCAAGTAGAGTCGTTTACAACAAACGATATGCTTAATAATAATGGTATCGAGCTGTATGCTTATAGCGATTATCAAGAAATTGATGTTACGAACCTAAACAGTAACTCTGCCAGTGTAGTCGAGATCAGCAGTAAGGTCGGTATCTACTATGACAATTCAGAGGGAAATGGCAGTCAAATACGTTACGATGAAGCATTGGTTACTAAGTTTAGCGGTGAGGTTTCTGTCGCTAACTTTACTTTAAATGGTGTTACTGATAGTGAAGAAGTTTTCTGGGAAGCATACGATAAACAAGGCTCTCTAATTGATAGTGGTACTATAAGTAGTAACGATTTAACTATTGTGTCTGATAGTGGTTTTGAAACTGTGGTGCTTTATACTGGTTCTACCAATAACTTTATGGTAGAGAGTGTTGAGGTTCAATACCGCGTAGGTACCGCTAATCAAGATACGTTCCAATACGAGTTGACCGATGCTGATGGTAGTGAGTCTTCTGCTCAATTGACTGTTACACAAGACTCATTACCAGTAGCTAAAGATAATAGCGAAGAGGTCTATGAATCTGGTCTTGAATCGGGTACTGATGCTAATAGTGGCGCAAGTATTGTGACCGGCAATATCCTTGACAATGATAGTGGCGTTAGTAGTTCCACGTTAATTAGCGCAGTTAATGGCCAGGCACCAGTAAATGGAATCGTTGTCGTTAATACATCTTACGGTACGTTGACTGTATATACTGATGATTCTAATGGCTTCCGTTCAGGGGACTTTGAATATGAATTAACTAACACATCAATCGGTGATGATGTTGTAGATAGTTTTAATTACGAGATAACAAATAGTGTTGGTGTTACGGACAGTGCACAACTTGATATTAATATCGTTGATGATGTGCCAATTGTCAGTGACGTTGAACGCAACTTAACGACGACATCAGACCCTATAACAACCAATTTGACTTTTGTTCTCGATTTGTCTGGTAGTATGGCCTATTCAGCAGGTAATGGGAAAAGCTATTTAGAGACGGCTATTGAAGCCTTGACGGCTCTCGTTAGTGAGGTTGACGATACCGGCGATGCAAATGTTCAAATAATTACTTTTTCAGGCAGTAATATAGTCAATTCTGGCTGGTTATCAGACGATGTTGCTGACGTGATTACGTACCTAGAATCTTTGCAAGCTCGAGGTGGTACGCTTTATAGCGATGCGCTAGAGAAGGTAATGGATAGTGGTGACCTACCAATTTCTGATCAGAGTTTTGTGTACTTCATTTCAGATGGAGCTCCTAATTTTGGCTCGGAAGTTGACCAGGACCTCCAAGACGATTGGAATAGTTATTTAGACTCAGCAAACTATGATATTTCTTTTGCGATAGGTATTGGTAATGCACCTTTAGATGAACTTTCACCAATTGCATATTCTCCTGACCCTGCTGATGATGATAGCAATTATGCCGTTGTGGTTGATGATGCTGATGATTTGACTAATACGGTTTTAGAGTATTTTGATAACAATAGTATTAGCGGTGACGTTAAGTTGTTTGACGCTGAAGGCGGTATTTTAGAAGGAGCTGACGGGGTATCAATAACATCGGTCATCATCGATGATATAACTTATGAATATGATGTTAATTCACCTGAAATTACGGTTTCAACCGTGCTAGGTGGGGAGTTTAGGATAAACTTCGATTCTGGTGAATATTATTACAATATTGTTGTTGACCGAAATGTATTAAATGAGAGTGAAGTTATTCAAGTACAAGTTGAAGATGGTGATGGAGACCAAGACTCTTTGAAATTAACGCTTAATATAGACTATTACGCGACTATCGATGCAAACGTGAATAATATTATTACTAACTTTAGTAGCGACTCTCCATTGTCTATTGATACTGATTATCTTACTCACTCAGACGCGATAACGTCGGATACCATTGTTGCTAATGTCGAGAGTTCTGATGCTACAGTTGTTCTTAATGGGAGTGCTGTTATTTTAGAAAACGCTGAAAGTGGCGATGAATTTAATTATGTTATTGATGGAAATGGTGTTTCAGATAGCGCTAATGTTGAAGTAAACTTTGTAGATAGTTCTGTTTTATCGGGAACGCAAGCTGACGATATTATTATAGGTAAGCCAACTGATAAAGTGGTTGAGTTGGCAACAATTACGGCTACCGTTCGTTCAGGTAATACTTACAATAACCCTAATCAATACGGATTTGTATTTTCTAGTGTGGCTGCCGGTTTGTCAGTAATGCAAATTAGTATTGATTTGAGTAGTATCGATAATAATGCGTATTGGGATATAAGCGACAGCTCCAACCCAATGAGCCAAACATATTCAAAAGGAATAGAACAAACTGATAATATTTGGAGTTCAATGAACTCGGATTCTTCAGTACTAATTGCTAATTTTGTTGATGGTGATTTCAAAAGCGGTGACGAGTTTTGGTTTACATTCGATACTGACAACTTTGGCGGAGATCAAGGCAGCAGTTTTATAGGTGCATCTTTTGACGTAACTTTGAGTGATGGGTCCGTTATTTCTGGTACTTATCAGTCAGATAACAACGGTGGTGCGATAGCAGTAGTCCAAAATTACGATAGTGAACTCTATGGTTTTGATGGCGATGATGTGTTAGTTGCGGATAATGGTAATGATCTTCTTGATGGTGGAGAGGGTGATGATCTATTGATAGGCGGGTTAGGTGACGATATATTAACTGGTGGTGAAGGAGAGGATATCTTTAAGTGGGTAGACATGGACGATGGATCTTCCGACACCATTACTGATTTCAGTGTGGCAGATGGAGACAAACTTGATCTATCTGAACTGTTGGCTGACCTTGAGGCAGATGATATTAATGCTCTGCTTAACAATATTGAAGATTCGATCACTGATAACAATAGTGGCGGTTCTACTCTTACTATTGAAAAGGGTGGTGAGTCTATGACAATTGAGTTCAACAACGTCACTTCTTCAGAGTTAACGGATTATCTATTTAACCAAGATGGTTTGAAATACACCGATAGCTAACCGTTCACTGAAGTTCATTAGATAACAAAAGGGTCATCAAATGGTGACCCTTTTTACTTCTTAATCTTTAACGAGATATGTAACGTTTAAAGAACTAAAGAACCTTACACGCAAAACCTTTTAGGTAGAAACCTTCAGGGTAGGCTGTGTCTGTCAGATGGTCTGCAGCTTGCTCAAAACGCTCGACAAATTTAACCGTGCGACCAGCATCGATTGCAGCATCGGCAATGATCTTTTGGAACAGATCGGTGCCCATTAGACCGGAACATGAATAAGTAAGCAGCGTGCCACCCGGTTTAAGAATCTGCATTGCTAGCATGTTGACATCTTTATAGCCGTTCGCACCTGATGTTAGGTTGTTTTTACTAGAAACGAACTTTGGTGGGTCCATGATCACAACATCGAACTTGGTGCCTTGGTCACGGTATTCACGAAGAAGCTTAAATACGTCTGCATTTAAGAACACCGCGCGTCTTTTTGAAATATCGAATTCGTTTAATTCTGCGTTGTGCTTAGCCGTGTCTAGTGCAAGCTGTGAAACGTCAGCATTGATAACACGCTTTGCTTCGCCTTTGAGTGCGTATAGACCAAAGCCACCAGTGTAAGAGAAGCAGTTCAAGACTTCTTTGTCTTTTACGTACTTCATTGACTCTTTACGGCTATCACGTTGGTCTAGATAGAAACCTGTCTTGTGGCCTTCAACGATATTTACGCTGATTTTTACGCCGTTCTCTTCGATGACAACAGATTTAGGTGGCTCTTCACCGTGAAGAACGCCGACAGTTTGTTCTAGTCCCTCTTTCTTACGTACTGCAACATCCGATCGCTCGTATACGTTGCAGTCAGGGAAACACTCCACTAGAGCTTCTACAAGAGCAGACTTATGATACTCCGCACCAGCACTTAGCAGTTGGCATACTAGGAAGTTCTGATATTTGTCGATAGTGATACCAGGTAAACCATCAGATTCAGCAGCGATTAAACGGTAGCCAGTAAGACCATCACGAGCAATGATCTCTTCGCGAAGCATTTGTGCGTCTTTGATGCGTTTAACAAAGAATGCTTTATTGATATCTTCTTTTTCAAACGTCCAAACACGAGCTCGAATTTGGGAAGCAGGAGAGTAGGCTGCTTTTGCTAGCCATTGACCGTTGCTTGCGAAAACGTCGACCGTTTCACCGAGTTGTGGCTCACCCGTTACTTTGTCAATGCCACGAGAGAATACCCATGGGTGTTTGCGGCGTAGCGATTTATCACGGCCTTTTGCTAGTTGAATCGATGGAGTCATAGTTTACTCTGATTGTTTGAATTCGAAGGAGGTGTATTGTCAGGGAAGCGTTAGGCAAAATCAAACGCCAAAGACGTTAGATACAAAAAAGGGCCACAAAAGCGGCCCTAATCATCGGAATTACTACTTTAAGCTTTGAGGCCTGTTAGTAGACCTTCCATTGAATCGCTTTGTTGACGAAGTTGGTCAACGTTCGCGTTACTCTTGCTAATCATGTCGCAGATGTTGTTTGACTGGTTGCGAATCTCTTCAACACTCTGTGCAATGTTGTCAGCAACCACGCCTTGTTCTTCTGCAGCCGTAGCTATTTGAGTGCTACTATCTGAAATAGATTGGTTCTTTTCTGCTAATGAACCAATTTCAACGTTAACTTCAGACATCAGTGTTTGACCTTCGTTCGCGTTAATAACAGTGACTTCCATTAACTTGGTAAGCGATTGGCTGTTACGTTGTAGCGCTTCAATCATGGTTTGGATCTCAACCGTTGCTTGCTGCGTACGGCCAGCTAGGGCGCGAACCTCGTCTGCAACGACAGCAAAGCCACGGCCTTGCTCTCCAGCACGAGCCGCTTCAATCGCCGCGTTCAATGCAAGCAGGTTTGTCTGCTCTGAAATTGCATTGATGGTCGTTACCACTTCATCAATTTGTGCTGCGTTTGCATCGAGCTCTTCAACGGCTTGTGAGGCAGACTGAATCTCTTGAGAAAGGTTAGAAATCGATGCAAGCGTATTCGACACTTTGTGCTGGCCGTTTTCAGCGACACCATGAGCGTCCATTGTTTGAGAACTTGATTCATGTGCTAGGTTAGCAACTTCACGTATGGTTGAAGCCATCTCTTCAGTTGCGCTTGCAAGACTGTTTAGGTGCTCTTGCTGAACGCCTGAAATATTTGAGCTTTGCTGAGTTGATTGGTTTAGATCTGAGCTGATTTGCTGCATCAAAGCGACAGACTCTTGAATTGAAAGCACCATCTTTTGCTCACGTTCTGCTACCTTATCAATAGTGATAGCAATTTCACTGAACTCATCGCGCACTAAGAAGTAGTTCATACGCCCCGTTAGATCGCCTTCCGCGAGTGTATTGAGTGCTTTATTCACGGAGAACATCGCACCGCCAATAAAGGTCATGATGTAATAAACACCTAGAGCGATTAGAGTGAGGGTGATGCCGATGATAGTGATTTGAGTTGTCGAAAGTGAGGACCATAGGTTTTGGTCGTGTGTCGCTACTAAACTGAATGCGCCATTCATAACAGACACCGCGCCTTCACCAAAACCCAAAGAGATGGTGTCTGATTGGCTGACAAGCTGAGCTACTTGGTCACGAGACAGTTGGCCTGCTTCAATAAGGCCTTTCATTAACATCAATTCATCTTGATAAAGATGGACCAAAAGTGCGTCCGCAGCGCTATCTAGGACTAGAGTTAAGATAACAAGAGCCAGCACAGGGAGTAGAAAAAGAAGGTAGAATTTCTCTTGGATTTTCAGATGGATAAGATATTTGTCAATCCAGCGAAAGGGGATTTCTTTCATATTAATAATGCTCAAATAATTCCACCCTGCTAGGGCGGATGAATAGAATTATCAACTATATCACTCAAGTAAATTATGAGGCAATGTTATGGATCGTTCCCATCGTATATTTCTGGTAACAGGTCATGTCCAATGTGTTGGCTTTAGATATTCAACACGAATAAGAGCAATGGACTTAGGGCTAACTGGCTATGCAAAGAACCTAGACAATGGTGACGTAGAGGTTCTCGCTGTTGGTAACAGTGCTAATATAGAAAAGTTGCATATCTGGCTCTATCAAGGTCCGGACACTGCGAGGGTAGAACGGGTAGTGGAGAAAGATGCTGCTGGCACAAAGGTTGATGACACCAACAGCAGATACTTTCAAGTTCTTTAAAGCATGAAATTGTTATTCAGCGTAATTGCTTTGAATTGTTAGCCAAACGCTCTATAGGCATTTCGCTGGTTTAGGCAGACCCGCTAGCTTAGTTGCTTGCTTTGCCGGCCCCTTTTTAAATAGTTTAAAGAGGTATTTACTGTTCCCTTTTTCAGGGCCATGAGCTTTTTCCATTGCTTTTACAAGCATACGGACAGCAGGAGATGTATTGAACTCCTCATAGAAATCACGTACGAAATGAATGACTTCTAGGTGGGCTTCAGTAAGCTCAATACCTTCGTCATCGGCTAGGATCTCAATCATACCTTCTTCCCATTGCGTGTGGTCTAAAAGATAGCCTTGAGCGTCGGTTTCGATTTGTTTTCCGTTGTATTCAAACATGTTTAATCCAGATTCATACCAATCAGCTGCGTAGGGTACATTACTCAGCGATGTTTCCCAACAAATAATAACGAATAGAAAACAAAAAGCCCAAGACGAATCTTGGGCTCTGTAGAATTAATAAGTTGACGATAGTATTAATCGTCGTTACCCATAATACCTAGAATGCTAAGTAGGCTGATGAAGATGTTGTAGATAGATACATACAGCGTCACTGTCGCTGAAATGTAGTTAGTCTCGCCGCCACGGATAATACCTTGAGTTGTCATCAAGATAGCCATTGTGGAGAACACAATAAATAGGCTGCTAAGCGCTAGGTGTAGAATTGTTGATTGGATGAAAAAGCTTGCGATCATACCAACAACTAGAACTACGAATAGTGACAGCATTAGGCCGCCCATCATGGATAGATCGCGCTTAGTGGTTAATGCATAAGCTGAAGCTGCCATAAATGATAGCGCAGTACCGCCAAGAGCAGTCAGAACCACGTCACCCATGCCAGCACCGATGTACGCGTTAAGAAGAGGGCCGATGGTGTAGCCTAGGAAGCCAGTGAATAGGAATGTAAATACGAGACCCATGCTGTTATCACGGTTCTTCTCTGTTAGGAAAAGTAGACCATAGAAACCAACCAGCATGATGATTAGGCCAGGACGAGGCAGGTTCATCGCCATTGAAATGCCTGCCACAACAGCAGACCAAAGTAGTGTCATTGAAAGTAGCGCGTAGGTGTTACGCAGCACTTTATTGGTTTGCAGAGCGCTCTCTTGAGAAGCTGTGCGAGAAAACATAGGGCTGTTCATAATCTTCCTCGTAAGGTGATATCAATAGTTGTTAGTACATTTATGGGGCTGAAAGTTCGAAAAATCAAGCCTTTCATTCAATTTGTCTACTTAAAATGATAATCAAAATAGAGAGTTAAGTATTTTTCAAGGTGTAACATAATGTTAACTACTTCATGGGGTGTTACTTCATAAAGTAAAAAGGGCAGCAAAAATAGCTGCCCTGTTAGGTAGATAAGGATTCTAATGGTGTAGAATCTGACTCAAGAAGTTTTGAGTTCGATCGGACTGCGGATTTTCGAAGAAGTCGACAGGATTGTTTTCTTCGATGATTTCGCCGGCATCCATAAAGATCACTCGGTCGGCTACCTCTTTCGCAAAGCCCATTTCGTGCGTTACACAAAGCATGGTCATGCCTTCTTCCGCCAATTCAACCATAACGTCTAGAACCTCACGAACCATCTCTGGGTCGAGTGCTGACGTGGGTTCATCGAACAACATGACTTGTGGGTTCATACATAGAGAGCGTGCAATCGCTACACGTTGCTGCTGACCACCAGAAAGCTGACCTGGGAACTTATCCGCTTGCTCTGGTATTTTTACACGTTCTAGGTATTTCATTGCGATTGCTTCAGCTTCTTCCTTCGGCATTTTCTTTACCCAAATTGGGGCTAGGGTACAGTTTTCTAATACCGTAAGGTGAGGGAACAGGTTGAAGTGCTGAAAACACATGCCTACGTCTTTACGTACGGCTTCAATGTTTTTTAGATCTTCAGTCAGCTCATTACCTGAAACAAAGATGTGTCCTTTTTGGTGCTCTTCTAATCGGTTGATACAGCGAATCATCGTTGATTTACCCGACCCAGAAGGGCCACAGATTACGATTTTCTCGCCTTTCTTAACTTCTAGATTGATGTTCTTAAGAACGTGGAACTCTCCGTACCACTTGTTCATATCTTTCAGTTCAATCATCAATTCTTGAGATTCGTTGTTTTGTTGTTGCGTCATAATACGTCCTTGATCTCTTTAACTATCGTTTGTGACCGGTGTGAAGTCTGTTTTCTAGCCATATCGAGTATCTCGACATACCAAAACAGAACACCCAGAACACTAACGCGACAAATACATAACTTTCTGTTGCAAAGCCTAACCACTCAGGGTCGGTATTAGCAGCTTGACCGATACCCAGTACATCGAACATGCCTATGATGAGAACTAGACTGGTATCTTTAAACAGGCCGATAAAGGTGTTTACGATAGATGGAATCGTAATCTTTAGAGCTTGAGGAAGAATGATAAGTCCCATTTTCTTCCAGTAAGTTAAGCCAAGCGCATCTGCGGCCTCATATTGACCTTTAGGAATCGCTTGTAAGCCACCACGAATAACCTCTGCCATGTAAGCTGCACTGAACAGCACCACGCCGACTAGTGCACGAAGCAGTTTGTCTGTTTCTGAACCCGCAGACAAGAACAGTGGAAGCATTACAGATGCCATGAACAGAACCGTAATCAGAGGTACACCACGCCAGATTTCGATATATACAGTACAGATGCTGCGAATAATCGGCATTTCCGAGCGTCGCCCAAGTGCAAGTGCGACACCGATAGGAAGTGACACCACAATACCAACGAGTGCGATGATTAGTGTAACGAGTAATCCGCCCCATTTGTGTGTCTCTACAACCTCAAGACCAAATACACCGCCATACAAGAGACCTGCGATGATGAATGGGTAGATATTAACGAAAAATAGCCAGATCCACGTACGCTTCGGAGTTCCTTCATAGGCTAATAAGCCAACGAAGACAGCAAGCGTAAAGTAGAATAGGCGAGGGCGCCACAGTTCAGCTTCAGGATAGAAGCCGTACATAAACTGCTCCCAACGTACACTGATGAATACCCAGCACGCACCATCGCTAGTACAAGCGTCACGTGTCGTCCCTACCCAGTCTGCGTTTAGGATACCCCAGTCAAAAACTGTCCAAATTAACGAGAATGCGAAATAACCTAGAATTACAGTTACCACACTATTCATAGGACCGTTAAATAGGTTTTTTCGAAGCCAACCTACAACACCGACCGTATTCGCTGGAGGTGGTAAATCAGGCTGAAATTGATGTGTGCTCATTTTATCTCTCCACCAATGCAACTTTACGGTTATAGATATTCATTAACGCAGAGGTTAATAAGCTCAATGTAAGGTAAACGGCCATCGTCATCGCGATAATCTCAATCGCTTGCCCTGTTTGGTTCAGCGTTGTACCTGCGAATACAGAAACCAAATCGGGATAACCAATCGCCATTGCTAATGATGAGTTTTTAGTTAGGTTTAAGTATTGGCTTGTTAGCGGAGGGATAATAATTCTCAACGCTTGCGGAATGATAACCAGCTTCAAAGTACGAGAACGTGGTAAACCTAGAGACATTGCTGCTTCAGTTTGGCCATGACTTACCGCGTTAATACCTGAACGAACGATCTCAGCAATAAATGACGCCGTATAGATACTTAGGGCAAGCATAAGAGCTGCAAGTTCTGGAATAATGCTAATACCGCCTTTAAAGTTAAAACCTTTAAGCGCAGGATATTCAGCTGAAATTGGCATACCCATGATGAAGTAAACAACGATTGGTAGAACAACAATTAAACCAAGAGCAATACGACCCATAGGTGTCTGTTGACCGGTTAAGCGCTGTTTATTCTTAGCCCAAATATTAATGATGATGGTTGCAACGATGCCCGCGATGAAAGCGGCAATAACGATACTACTTCCTGCCTCAAAAATAGGCGCAGGGAAGTAAAGACCTCGAACATTAAGGAAGATAGCTTCACCAAGACTTAAGCTTTGGCGAGCAGATGGTAGCGCTTGTAGAACAGCGAAGTACCAAAAGAAAATTTGGAGTAAAAGAGGAACATTACGGAAAATTTCGATATAAACCGCAGCAAGTCGGCTAACTAGCCAGTTTGACGATAGACGTGCAACACCCATAGTAAAACCAAGAACTGTCGCTAGAATGATACCTAGAACAGAAACGAGTGCGGTATTAAGTAGGCCAACGATGAACGTTCGACCATAAGAGAAGGTTTCGTCATATTCGACGAGTGTTAAACCAATGCCAAAGCCAGCTTCTTGGCTAAGAAAATCGAAACCGGTAGCGATGCCGCGTGCATCCAAGTTCGTCAACGCATTGCTGACAATGGTATGGAAGAAAGCGGCGAGAGCACCAAGAGCGATGATCTGAAAGACGACCGATCTGAAAGTTGGGTTATAAAGAAGGTTTGCGCTTTTCGCTTGGGGCTTTTCCTGGGAAGGAATAGAAGTGTTATTAGGTTTCATACTGCAATAACCTCAAATCCATTTAACAGTTAGGGCGGAAATCCGCCCTAATTTCGTGTTACTCAGTTGTAAATTCAGCGACTTTAGGTCAATCAACTATATGTAGGATTGGTCAGAAGCCGCTGTGTAAAGTAATCACGTAGTGGCTATTAACGGATTGGTGGAGCGTACATAAAGCCGCCCGCATTCCATAGCGCGTTTACACCACGAGAGATCTGAAGAGGAGAACCTGTACCTACAGTACGCTCGAAACTCTCACCATAGTTACCCACTTGCTTGATAACTTGGTAGCCCCAGTCATCACGGATACCTAGGCCTTTACCTTTAGGACCATCAACGCCAAGGATACGCTTGATGTTTGGATCTTTAGATTTCAGCATTTCGTCTGCATTTTTAGATGTAATGCCGTACTCTTCTGCGTTGACCATTGCAGACAGTGTCCATTTAGCAACGTTGAACCATTTGTCGTCATCTTGACGAACTACTGGACCTAGAGGTTCTTTAGAGATGATCTCTGGAAGTACTTCAGCAGAATTAGGATCGGCTAGGTTTAGACGAAGTGCGTAAAGACCAGATTGGTCTGTTGTAAGAACGTCACAACGACCTGCATCGAAACCTTTAGAAGTTTGCGCAGCCGTATCAAATACCACTGGCTTGTAAGACATACCGTTGTTACGGAAGTAGTCAGCAAGGTTAAGCTCTGTTGTTGTACCAGACTGAACACATACAGATGCGCCGTCTAGTTCTTTAGCACTCGTTAGGCCAAGATCTTTCTTAACCATAAAGCCTTGACCATCGTAGTAGTTAACGCCTACGAAGTTCAGACCAAGTGCCGTATCACGGTGCAGCGTCCATGTCGTGTTACGTGACAGAACATCGATCTCACCCGATTGTAGAGCCGTAAAACGCTCTTTAGCCGTTAGAGGTACGTATTTAACTTTAGTCTTATCACCGAGTACAGCCGCTGCAAGAGCTTGACAATACTCAACATCAATTCCTTCCCATTCACCTTTTGAGTTAGGGTTAGAGAACCCTGGAAGACCTGTACTTACACCACAAGTTAGAAAGCCTTGAGATGTGACTTTGTCCAGAGTGCTTTCTGCCGCTGATGCAGATGTTGCCATCATTGCAGTTGATGCAGCTACTACTGAAGCAAGAAGTGTTAGTTTATTTGTCATTTGTATCCTTCCTTGTTAAACCAGGTGACACCTGATACACGTGCTCGATTTGTGTTGTGCTTGCTGTGTTGCTTGTTTTTGTTACCTTTAAGCGTGGCTGCTCAAATCATGATTTGCATTTTGCAAATAACATTGTGTGCGATTTGAACAACTGTTTATAAGGTTAGGAAAGGATTTGCAGTTTCTCAAATGTATAATTTAAAAAGATTTTTGAGTGAAATCACAAATCCGGACACATTTAGAATGACCAAATGTTACGTGAATGTAAATAGTGCAAGGGCTTACACTGTTGGTGCAACGAGATTTAGGTTTCTAATTTCTCAATAGCCTAGCTGAATATATTGTTTAGGTGATTTTCTATCGAAACTTTAACCTTAAGAAAATCTGAAATTTGGTGAAATATTATTTTAATTATGCAAATGCACCTAGGATTATGCCCCAAATTTGGTAGCATGCATGAATAGTTATTAAAGAGGTCTCAAGGAAGAAAATGCGTTACTTTCCAATGTTTTTAGACATCGAAAACAAACCGATTCTGGTTGTGGGTGGTGGCGAAGTAGCCTGTCGAAAAGTCGATAGTTTGCTTCGAGCCGGTGGCGATGTAACCCTTATATCACCGAAGGTTGAACCTTATTTACAGCAATTAATAGATGAAAATAAACTGCACTGGGTGAAAAATTTTTATTCGTCACAAATGCTGTCGAGTCGTTACTTGCAAGTATGGGCAACTACTGACAACCCAGAGCTAAATCACCAGGTGCATAGTGATGCAAAAAAAATGGGTATTTTGGTAAATGTGGTCGACGACCAGCCATATTGTGACTTTATTACTCCTTCGATGATCAACCGAGGAAGAATTCAGATCGCGATATCCAGTGGTGGTGCGTCACCTGTTTTAGTTCGTAATATTCGTGAAAAGTTTGAGAGCTTATTACCACAAAACTTGGGTCTACTCGCCGACTTTGGTGCTTCGAAACGTAACTCAATTAAAGAAACGTTTCCAACGGTAGATGAACGTCGTAAGTTTTGGGAGCGTTTTTTATCTTCATCCCGTATAGAACGTATTACAGAGCGAGAAGAGCTGGAAGCATTCTATCAAGAGTCGTTAAAGGAAGAGGTAGACTCGCAAGGGCAGGTGACCTGGATCGAGTTTGACTCAGACGTCGAGCTACTCTCTATTAAAGCTTTACGTCTGATGCAGGAAGCGGAACTTGTTTTACATCCAGCAGACTGTCCATTTGAATATGTGGATTTGTGTCGTCGTGACGCTGAACGTGAGCAGTTTAAAGACAGTGGTGAGCTCTCCACAAAATTAATGAAGGCCCGCAACGAAAACTTGCGAGTGTGTGTGTTTGTATCGCCAAATAGCGTTGAATTTAACTTGCTGATTGGTAGTGATATCAAATTAGCTTCAGGGCGTAGCCTTTGAGTTTCATGACTTGACTGAAATAACAGTCATTTAAATACAAAAAGCCTCAATGCTATTCAACATTGAGGCTTTCTTAATACGGCTCGTAAAGATTAGTCGCGGAAGTTATCGAACTGGAATGGTTGACCTAGCTCACCATTGCGAACTAGCGCCATAACAGCTTGAAGATCGTCACGCTTCTTACCTGTCACGCGAACTTTCTCACCTTGGATAGCAGCCTGAACCTTAATCTTGTTGTCTTTAATCAGCTTGACGATTTTCTTAGCAACAGTGTTTTCAATTCCTTGCTTGAAAATAACGTTTTGGTGCCAGTATTTACCAGATTGATCGGGTTTCTGAGATTCCATTGCTGAGACATCAATGCCACGTTTCGTCAAGTTGCCACGAAGGATGTCTCGAAGCTGGTTTAGTTGAAAATCGTGCTCTGCAGACAGTTTTACAGTCTCATCTTTGAATTCGAAGCTTGCTTCAACACCACGGAAGTCGAAACGTGTCGCAAGTTCACGGTTTGCATTGTCGACCGCGTGGCGCAGCTCAACGGTTTCGATTTCAGAAATAATATCAAATGAAGGCATGGTTAATTCCTTAAGCTAAGTTTCTATCTTTAATGGCAGTTGCAAGCAGTTCAAGCATGATCGCAGTATCGTCCCAGCTTAGGCATGGATCTGTGATTGACTTGCCATACTCTAAGTTGTTGAGGTCTTTCATCGACTGATTGCCTTCTTCAATGAAGCTTTCAGCCATGATACCTGCGATTTGATTCTTACCAGATTTGATCTGCTCACAGATGTTTTTTGCAACATCAAGTTGTTTGCGGTGTTGTTTCTGACAGTTAGCGTGGCTAAAGTCGACAACAAGACGTTGAGGCAGGTCGAACTCAGCCAGTTGTTGGCAAGCTTGATCAACCGACTCTGCATCGAAGTTAGGGCCTTTATCGCCACCACGTAAAATAACGTGGCCGTACGGGTTACCAGAAGTGCGGTAAACAGTCATACGACCATTTTTATCTGGAGAATAGAAGTAGTGAGAAGCTTGTGAAGCACGAATAGCATCGATAGCGATTTTGATGTTGCCGTTAGTTGCATTCTTAAAGCCAACAGGGCAAGACAGAGCAGACGCCATCTCACGGTGAATTTGTGATTCAGTGGTACGTGCACCAATTGCGCCCCAAGTAATGAGGTCGGCAATGTACTGGCCTGTGATCATATCTAAGAACTCAGTCGCCGTTGCTAGACCCAGCTTATTGATATCAAGCAGAAGCTTACGAGCTTTGTTAAGACCGGCTTCCAAAGCGTAAGAACCATCTAGGTTTGGATCGGTAATCAGACCTTTCCAACCTACAACAGTACGTGGTTTCTCGAAGTAAGTTCTCATTACGACGAACAGTTCGTCTTTATATTGCTCTTGAATTTTGCTGAGTCGTTCAGCGTAATCCAAAGCAGCATCAGTATCGTGCACAGAACAAGGGCCAACGATGACCAGTAGACGGTTGTCTCGTCCAGTGAGGATGTCTTCGATTTGGCGGCGAGAGTTTGCAATGCGCTCAGCAACGTCGTCAGTGATTGGGTGTGCGTTGCCTAATTCGGCAGGAGTTGGCATTGGCCCAAGTGCTTGGGTTCTCAACTCATCAGTTTTTAATGGCATGTGATAGCTTTTTATTCTATTGCGAAGCAGTAAAGATAACGGAATTAAACGGAGGAATAAACTCCCTTAGGTCAAAGTTAGCTCGGATATTGGCAATATTCTTAGATTTATCAGTTTGCTTAGGGCGTGCTTCAAGGTGAGGTTCATTGAAACGAGTTGAATTACTGGATGTGTAAGGCCATCTCTCTTTTTTGTAACATTTTTTTGACATTCAAACGCGCGTTAGGTTAACTGGTCTGACAACTCACAAGCTAGGACGCAGCAATGTTATCACCGCTTCAGAAAGCAAACCTTTATCTCAACATGTTTGGCTTTTTTAAAGTGCCCTTGATTTGGTTATGTCGACCAAAACTGTTGGCGCTAGATGATACCCATGTAGAAGTCAAAATCCCTCTAAAAAGAAGAACTAAAAATCATCTCAATAGCATGTATTTTGGTGTGCTCGCGGTAGGGGCTGACGTAGCTGGCGGTTTCCTTGCGATGAGCAAGTCTCAGCAACAGGGTGAAAAGATCTCATTGGCTTTTAAGGGAGTGAGTGGCCAGTTTTTAAAGAGACCGGAAGGTGATGTGCATTTCATATGCCGCGACGGGGCTCTGATTAATGATATGTTGGCAGAGACGATGAAAACAGGAGAGAGGGTAAACCAGCCTGTTTCGATTGTCGCGACATGTCCAACACTACACGGTGATGAGCCGATGGCTGAGTTTACCTTAACGCTTTCGATCAAAAAGGTCAGCCGCTAAGCTGACCCTCATATAATCCTAACTCTCTGTATCGCCTACTCTAAGCAACCGATTCACGCAAAAGTTAGACTTGTGTGATCTCTTCAATATCCACGATTTTCGAACGGTTCATAACGATTTTCCAACGATAGTAAGTTGGTTCACCATCATGATTGTTCTCTTTGATAATCAAGTTAAGCAGATGGCGCTTCTCGACTGATTCTCGGCTGACTTGACCGTCATTCAAACGGTAGACTTTATTTGAACCTTTATCCATCAAACGGGTTAACGCTCTTAAGCTGATGGATAGTGTCTCGCGAGTCTCTTCGTAACCACTCATAAAAGTGGAGGTCGACATTTCTGTATGAGAACGATAATGAAGGATTTGTTCTTCGCGTTGCACTACGCGCTTTTTGCGTATTGCTTGAATGCGATCTGCTAACTTTGAATAGCTAGTGTAATCTAACCACTCTAATTTGTGCCCAACGACCTTCTTCGTTGTCGGATCGAGATAACGGCGTTTCCACTTTGGTTTACCTTTACGAATCCAACGCCAAAGGATATCACGTAGGTCATCTTTAAATATTTCACGTAACGCGTAGATGAATGACATAGCGACAATAAAAGAAGCGGTAATCTCTCCGAGAAAATCACGAGCCAAGATAACTGTCGTGGTTACGAACACCATCACAAGACCTGTTGCGATCCCTTTCACTGCACGTTTCACGTTGTTACCCATAGATACTGCTTTTTCTTGAAGGACGATAGGGTGTTCAATTAGACGGCGTAACAAGCGCATTTTATTACTCAAACGAGTGACGTCGTCGCGAACTTTCGTCGAGTTGTATCGATTGAGCTTACGGTGAGCGGTTTCTTTTTCACATAAAGCGATCAAGCGTTCTTTAATCGTCGAGTACTCACTACCTCTGGGCATATGAGAAATCAGTGACAAGAACTTCTGCTCCGTATACCAAGATAGGTAGTTATCGATATTGGCATAGTAGCGCTTTAAGTTCTCTTCATAAGGAATGCTTCGACGAAGCTTTTTAAGGATATCCAGTGCTAGCTCAATCACTTCGTCTACTTCATCTGAAGTGACCGTGTCACTATCGTTTTTATGCAAACTATCATTTTTATTTAAGCTCGACACCGCTTTATCTAAAGCAATCACATATTGATAAGCAAATAAGCTTAGGCTGACACGGTATTGAGTAGTAGAGAGGCGCCCTCGCTTAGCAAGGCGACTGTGCACGAGAGGCAGTAGTGTTTTATCACTGTAATAAGCACGTTTTTGAGTGATGGAACTGTAGAAAAATGCGCTCTCAGAGAGAACTTCTGGCGTTAGGCCGAGCTCACCGGGAACAAAGAGATACACATCCATGTCGAGTTTTTTTGTCTTGGCCATTGCATGGTTTATTTTTAGTGTAATCGCGTCTTGTTTATCAACGGTGATCAACGAAAGTTCCTCCAGTGTAAAAATATGAATGAAGTTAGCGAAAGCATAACAGAGATCACGTATAATCTCTGACAAATTTAATGTAGAGACAATTTTGATGATTAATATTGGTCAAATAAACAGCTTAGAAGTGGTAAAACAGGCAGATTTCGGTGTATTCCTTGACGCAAGCGACTATGGAACCGTGTTGCTACCAAAGAAATTTACTCCTGAAGGCGTTGAAATTGGTCAAAAATTAGATGTTCTGCTTTACATCGATTCAGACAATCAAGTTGCAGCAACGACAGAAACACCCATCGCACAAGTGGGCGAGTGGGGTCTAATGCAAGTCGAGGGTGTGAACAGCACGGGTGCATTCGTTAACTGGGGCATCAAAGGTAAAGACCTACTAGTACCATTTAGTGAACAGCGCGGCCGTCTGCATGAAGGTCAATCTATCCTTGTGTATGTTTATATTGATAAAGCGTCTAGTCGTATCGTAGGTACAACGAAATTCAACAAATTATTGGATAATACCCCAGCGAACTACAAGCGTAATCAGCAAGTAGACCTTATTATTGCTGAGCGTAGCCAATTGGGTTATAAAGCGATCGTCAACGGCGAGCACTGGGGTATGATTTTCCCGTCAGACGTAATCGGCAAGCTTTTCATTGGTAAAACATTGAAAGGTTACATCAAGAACATTCGTGAAGAAGACGGTAAGATTGACCTCTCTTTACAGAAAGTTGGTGTGGCGAAGATGGACGACTTGAGCGTTAAGATCCTAGATTTACTCGAGAAAAAAGGTGGTTTCTTGCCGCTGAATGATAAGTCTTCACCTGATGCTATCTTCTCTGCTTTCCGTACCAGTAAGGGTACATTTAAGAAAACGATCGGTGGGCTCTACAAAGCAGGTAAAATCTCGATTGATAAAGAAGGCATCACCTTAGTTAAGTAAAGAACTATATTGCGCCTCAGTCCGCGTCTGTAGAGGAGCTTTTTATGAGCTCCTTTTTTCATTCATCACTCTCTTGTTGTGGGCATTGGAAACGAAAAAAAAGCCCAAACGTTCCTGTCCGGGCTTAGGGGAAAGGGCTCCAAGGAGCCGACGCTTACAGCGCTATTTATCTGTCTGATAGGTCAAGTTTAGACTATTTTTGGTAAATATCGATTAATTTCCTTTAAAAGCAAATATATTTATTAATAATTTTAATATTAATGAAATTAATTGCTATGCAACTTTGCGTGTAATAATTCGTCTGATATCGAAGAGATAGAAAAGCCCGATAACACAGCAATCACTGGTGTGTTATCGGGCTTTTTATTGTTTGGAAGGTAAGCTTAAAACAAGTTCTTGTCTCGGACTAACTCACGAGGTAGGCCATTTTTAATTCGATTGCCGACCCATTTCCCAAGCCCGATAATCGCACCTTCAAATTTAACTAAAACTTCACCTTTTCCTGATAGGCTGTCAGGACGCACGTCACGCCCCATAAACCACTCTCGAGCATCCTCGATCGTCAACTCAACAATTTTTGACTCACTTCCTGTCGCTAAGGACGTCGCGACTTGATGTTGCCAACGATATCCTTTCTTATGAGTCTCGGCGATCTTGATGCCCATACGCGAGAAACGTAGCTCACCAATCATTGGCTCAAGCGCCGCAGGGAATAGCCAAACATCTTTATCTCGCAGCCAAACTTGCGCATCTTTGGGTAGATAAATATCTAAAGCGGTATTTAAGTGAGTTTCAACTTCCTGGTGTACTTTGTTTGATGCCTTTTCAAATGGGAATTTACCCATTCGCTTTTTAACTTTCGGTGGTGTAACTGAAGCGACCTTACGTATACGAGCGACGAAGAAACCCTCTGAATCATAAACTTGCGGGAAGATATGCAGGAATCCTTCTTCAGTTAAGGTCGCTTTTGCATCTTCGAATAAACCTTCCAGAGATTCAAACTCAACGGCATCACCAAACGTCTCTTTCAAATGGTGACAAACTTGTTGGTTCTCTTCTGTGCTCAGTGTACAAGTTGAATAAACGAGAACACCATCAGTCTTTAATGCGTGGAAAGCACTCTCAATCAGATCTTTTTGCGTATTCGCGATATCAACAACTGAATCGTAAGTCCAGTTTTTCATAGCGTCTGCATCTTTACGAACGGTGCCTTCGCCGGAACATGGAGCATCAAGCAGAACAGCGTCAAATGTCTCTGGTAGCCAGCCACCAAAAACACGTCCGTCAAAGTTACTCAGTGCTGCATTGCGAACACCGCAACGCTCAATGTTAGCGTGTAGGACTTTTACACGGCTTGCTGCGTATTCATTGGCAACCAAGACACCCTCATTATTCATCAGAGCGGCGATTTGGGTCGTTTTAGAGCCTGGTGCCGCTGCAGTATCAAGGACTGAATCGTATTTTTCATTGCCAAAAAATAGTGCGGAAGGAGGCATCATTGAGCTGGCTTCTTGGATGTAGAATAGGCCAGACATGTGCTCAGACGTGTTTCCAAGTGGGACAACACTCTCGTCTGCAGTGATCCAAAAACCAGTATCGCACCACGGTACAGCTTCCAATTCCCAACCTTTGTCTTTTGCTCGTACGAGGAAGTCATCGACACTGATCTTAAGTGTATTAACGCGAATACTTTTGCGCAGTGGTTTTTGGCAAGACTCGATAAATGAAGCCATGTCTAGATGACTAGGCATAAAGGTTTCGATGTGAGTAAGAAATTCATCTGGAATATAGACGTTAGCGTGCAAGGGGAAATCTCAGCTGTGACATGAATACCACAAGTTTAAAGCAAAAAGGTTGAGCGCTAAACCACAATTGAGCTAGATCGCAAAAATGCAGCACATTGGCTGCATTTACGTTTAATTATTGTTCTATCTAGTGCCTGTTTTAGAACTAAGGCTTGGGAATTGCGGTACGCCACATTTTCCACTCATCTTCCGCTTGTGGGTAAAGATAGAAAGATTGATCTTCGTCAGCTAGGGGTTGGAGTACATCTGTTGGCGGAGTAGCAAACGTGATTCCGCCTCGTAACAAGCTTTCCACTGTGCCAGCTTTAATATTGGCGCCAGACAAACCGATAGAAACATCGACACCTGAGACGTTCCAGAACACACTGTTTGCACGTACCAGATAGGCGTACTCAGAATTGATACGAATCGTCGAGATGATACGGTCAGAAAATTCACCTAAGCGAACATCAATTACAGTACCTATCTCCAATTCGCGGAATAGAATAGGCGTGCCTTTCGTTACTGAGCCACGAGATTCACTCTGAAGTACGAACACTTTTCCTTGAGAGGCCACAGGCGCGTCAGATAATACGAATTGATTCGTGTGTTTTCCTGAACCCGGCTCAACGTTGATGTGTTTAGACAACAGTGCTGAAACGTTTTTGATACCTTTGAGTCCGATCTCAGGGCTTGCCAGCCAGAAATGACTATTCTGAACCGCCACTTTATCCACGTACTCCGGAAGAATTCGCGCTGTGATCTCAATACCTTTGCGATTAAAGTTAGGAACAACCAGCGTTACTTCACCAACCTTCACCCCTTGATATTTAATTGCCGTACCTTTAGTTACTTCAACATCGCCACCAGCGGTTAACTGGATCGCGCGTCCAAACTTACGAGCTGTTTTTGCATTGTCGTAAAGCTTCCAAGAAGCGCCAATTTTATTGTCTATTCCTGGTAAGGAGTCAAATGAGATACCACCTTGAATCAGTGTTTTTACTGGTGCTGCAGTAATATTGACCCCGGCAAGAGACGCATCCACTTCAACGCCTGAGCGATTCCAGAATACAGTTTGGTCGGTAATTAGGTGTGCATAACGGTTCTCAATCTTGGCTTTAATCTTCACGCCGCCATCAGATAGCTCGAAATCGGACACAGTGCCAACCTCAAGATTTCTATAAAGGATAGGGCTACCTTTCGAAATAGGAGGTAGCTCGTTTGCAAATAGAGTGATTGATTTCGAACCAGTGTGATCGAGTTTAGCCAACTCAGCTAATGACTTGCTTTGGAACAGTTGATACGTCGGTTGTGCTTTGGCCTTTCCTTCGCTTACGAAGCTAATTGAGCCTGTTAATAACTGTTTAGCCGGTGGTACTGTGATGCTCAAACCAGACTCAGTGAGCTCCGCTGAGGCGCTGCCTGTCACAAAGAAACGGTTATTGCTTTTAATAAGATGGGCGTACTGGTTGTCGATTAAGGCATCCATGTAGACTTCGTGCTGATCACTTCCGGTGCCAACGTTATCGACCAAACCCACTTCGATGATCGAGCCAACAGCAATACCTTTGTAGAGAATATTCGTTCCTACATCTAGACCAAATGAGTTGTTTGACTTCAGACGAATCGCTACAGACTTCTCTTGTTGTTGGTTGTATTCATGCTTACGGATAGCGGTAAATTGACGAGCTTTGTCACCTTCGCCCGGCACTAACGTTAAGAAGTTTCCTTTTACGAGGTTGCTGATGTTTTCAACACCGCTAAATGAGAGCTTGGCTTCTTCTAGAATGAATTTACTACCAGAATTGAGGAAGTCACTAAATGCGGGCTGTATTGCAGCTGAAGCAACCACGTGCTCACGCCCTTTACTCAATGATAGGTCGGTAATCTGGCCGATCTCTATCCCTCGGTACATGATTGGTGCACCCGTCGCGCTGATATTATTGTCGTCGGGAACGGAAATCTTGACTGAAATACCACGGCCTGCCGTTTTTAAATCTGGATACAGCTTAAACTTGGTATTCATTTCGACAGGTTGACCTTCTCCTGGCGAGTCAACCGCAATCGAGCCACCTAGCAGGGCACTAAGACTCTCTAACCGTACGTCGACACCAGAGAAGCCAATGCTTGCACCTAAACCACTCACGTTCCAAAAACGGCTCTGGTCAGTGATGATATGACTGTATTCATCTTTAATAGCTGCTTGAATGGTAACGGATTTGCCACTCTCGTTGAGCTGATAGTTGTATACTTCGCCGATTGGGATTTTTCGGTAGACGATTTGTGAACCCACCGATACACCACCAAGGTCTTTTGCCGTTAGTTGAATGTTCAAACCTTCAGAAGCTAGCAAGTCAGAAGGGGAAGACTCTAACGCTCTGAAAACTGTTTCAGGTTCTTTCTCGGTCTCACTTGGATGAATCGCAATATAGTTACCCGACACCAGAGCATCTAGACCAGAGATTCCAGAAAGACTCGCGGTCGGTTTTACTAACCAAAAACGAGTCCCTTTGCTGAGAAGCTTTTTCGCTTCAGGGTAGATGTCTGCATCAACATAGATACTTTCAAGATCTTCAGAGAGGGTGATGTCTCGCACCATACCGACTTCAAGACCTTGATAACGAATGGTTGTACGACCCGCGACTAAGCCTGCGGCGTCAGAGAAGTAGATCTGAACGCGCTGCCCTGCATCATGAATAGATTTCATCACCAACCAACCGGCGAGAGCGACGGTCAATATTGGAAGAATCCACAAAGGCGATATACCTTTGTTTTTTCTTATCTCAGGTGAGTACGACGTTTGTGATTGGTTATTGTTGTTCATTCACTGACCCATCATTAGAGGTGTAGTTATCCCAAATAAGCCTTGGATCTAAGCTATCAGCAGCGAGCATGGTAAGTACCACCACAATGCCAAAAGCCACAGCACCATATCCTGGTGTAAAATTCAGTATTTGACCGCGGTCAACCAGCGTCATCATGATTGAGATAACAAATAGATCCATCACAGACCATTTCCCAATCCACTTAACGACAAAATAGACCGTCATGCGCTGACGACGGTAGAGTGTCCTTTTTACTTGAATACAGATAAGAATGTAGGCAAGCCCAAGAATCTTGGCGACAGGCACGATGATGCTGGCAATAAAAATGATTGCTGCAATGCCGTACATCTCACTATTGATGAGTGAGGCAACACCGGAGATTATCGTGTCTTCAAGGCGTTGACCGTTGGTAATGAGTATCGAAATAGGAATCACGTTAGCGGGTATGACGGCAACAGCTGCGGCCAAAAGGAGACACCATGTCTTTTGAATGGAGTAAGGCTTGCGATGATAAAGCTGGTGGTGACAGCGCACGCAGCGCTCACCTTCTGGCTGAGAAAGGTGACAGTTGTGGCAGTGCACGCTTTTAGCTTCTGAAAATTCGAAGCTGGTTTCTTCTTTCCACGCTTCCCAATAACGGCGAACACTAATTCGGCTCACCAACAGTACACTAAACAGCTGCAGAAACAGCAAGCCGATAAGTCCTGGACCGACAAAAATGTCTGAATAGTCTTGTAGCTTAAAACAAGAGACCGCAACACTGACAAGGAATACATCGAGCATCATCCAGTGTTTGAGAGTTTGAATGATGGTGAGCGAATAACGAAATGGCGTAAACCATTTCATGTCCAACGACAGATGAGCAGTTAAAACTGAGGCGCACACAAGAAATGGTGCAATCGAACTACAAAATAGAATGAGCAGTCCGAGCAACGGGAAACCTTCGGCCATCAGCGTGAATACGCCAGAAGGAAGTGTCGCTGGTATCATCACACCAATTAGACGAATACTGATGTAATCGAAAAAGTGCGATGGAATGAATAACAACAGGCAGGTAACCGCTATAGCTAGGTTACCCGACAAGCTAGGAGAGCCACCTCGATAAAGCTGAGTGCCACAGCGAGGACAATATGCTGACTTTCCAGTAGGGACGTTGGTTTTATCAACCGGCAACTCGCACCCTTGGCAAAGGCGCACATTTTGCGCCTTATTGTGATGCCTTTCAGGTATAGGAATTGATGGACTTGACGTTTTAGAAGTGGAGGCCATTTGACCTCCCAATGATGACCTGATTGTTGAGCAGATAAAACTGGTCGTGGTTCAAGGGGCGACCCCTAGTTTCGCCCTTAGATGGGGAACAAACGTTAGGCGTGAGATTGCACACTACCATAGAGTGTTTGATACAGTCCTTGTTGTTCAACCAATTCACCATGTGTACCTGTTTGTGTTACTTGCCCATCTTCTAATACATAGATTAGATCAGCTTGTTTTACCGCTGAAAGTCGGTGCGCAACAATCAATGTTGTGCGATCTTTCAAAAATTCACTTAACGCTTTGTGTAGCGCGGCTTCCGTTGCAGTATCTAGGGCAGACGTTGCTTCGTCGAGGATAACAAACTTAGGGTTACTCAACACCATTCGAGCGATAGCTAAACGTTGTCGTTGACCGCCAGATAGTCGAACACCGTTCTTACCAATTTGTGTATCTAGACCATCACTTAACTGCGAAATGACGTCTTGCATTTGAGCAATATCTAGAGCACGCCACAGCGACATCTCATCGTAATCTGCGCCAAGGGTTAGATTATGCCTTAATGTATCGTTGAAAAGTATAGGTTGTTGTAAAACAACGGCTATTTGATTCCGAATGACATCGAAGCTGATGTCGTCGGTGGTCTCACCGTTATATCTAATGTGCCCTGAGTCAGCGCGATAAACCCCAATTAACAATTGGATTAACGTGGATTTACCACCACCGCTTGCGCCCACCAGTGCGACTTTCTTACCCGCTGGAATAGAGAGCGAAAGTTGGTTTAAAACAGTGTTTTCTAAAGTGTAAGAGAATGTAACATTTTCAATGTCGACTGACACTTCTTTATTTTCAGAGAATGGGTTGACTTTGCTAACAGGGCGGTGTTCTTCCTCGAGAGTCAGTAACTCGTTGATTCTTTTCAATGCTGCCTTGGCGCTATACCAAGAAAATTGGATACCGAGTAGCTCTTGCACTGGGCCTAACATAAACCAAAGGTAGCCAAATACCGCAAAGATTTGACCAATGGTCAAGTCGCTAAATAGCACCATTAACATTGCCACCGCTCTAAACAGTTCGAAACCGAGCAAGAATAGAAGGAATGATAGGCGACCAGCAGCTTCTGATTGCCAAGCGTATTTATCAGCGTCGATACGAACTTGGTTCGCTTGCTGTTTGAGTTCGTCTAAGAAGATACGTTCTTTGTTGGCCGCTCTTAGTTGATAAATACCATCCAGTGTCTCGACAAGACGATTCTGGAAGCGCTCAAAAGACTGGTTTTCATGTTTTTTAAGGTGTTTAACCTTGTTACCGAGTTTCCGAGAGAAATAAATGACGACAGGATTCACTAATAAGATGAATAAACCCAGACGCCACTCTAGCCAGAGCAAGACAATTGAAGTGCCGAGTACGGTAAGAAAGCTGATCAGAAATTTAGACAGGGTTGAACCAATAAATTTGTCGATGGTCTCTATGTCAGTAATTAAGTGAGCATTGATTCCGCCGCTCCCTTTGGTTTCGTATTGTCTGATACTAATGCGCCCGAGTTTATCGATCATCTTGCTGCGCATCTGGTAGGTGATGGTTTTAGAAACTAGGGTAAATTGGCGTCCTTGCAGGATGTTAAGCCCTTGGCTGAAAGTACGCATTACAATCACCAACAGCAGTGTCAGCGTGATGTAGCCGGTAGGATTCTGCATTGAAGCGGGTAGGAGATGATTCATCATCTCTAAGCCAGAAGCGGGTTTGTCTAGTAGTACCTCATCAACCATTAATGGCATGAGCAGAGGAATTGGAACACTGATAAGCGTCGCTAGAATGGCAATAATGTTGGCAAACACCAGTTTGGACTTGTGTTTTTTTACTTGAGTCGTCAACCAAGAGCGGTTGATCGTGTCATCTGGATTGGTCATTTTAATGAGAATAAGTCCTATTTGTGTTGATGGCCGCATTCTACTGCGTTCTCTTAATAATGGAAGTCTCAATTTAATCGGAAGTTAATATGAAAATAGAACATTACCGTCGCTTAACCAAACAAGCCGTTGCATTAATCGAATCAGAAACCGATATGATCGCAAATTTGTCAAATATCAGTGCATTACTGTCGATGGAACTTGACGATCTCAACTGGGCAGGCTTTTACTTAATGAAGGGCGATGAGTTGGTGCTCGGTCCTTTTCAAGGTAAACCTGCTTGTGTTCGTATACCGGTTGGTCGTGGTGTGTGTGGTACGGCAGTGGCTACAAACTCTGTACAACGTATATACGACGTACATGAGTTCGAAGGTCACATCGCTTGCGATGCAGCCAGTAACTCAGAGATCGTGATTCCGTTCTCAATCGATGGTGAAATTGCTGGTGTCCTTGATATCGATAGCCCAAATGTTGGCCGATTTAGCGAAATTGATGAGGAAGGATTGGTATTTTTCATGGCAGAAGTGGAAAAGCTGCTTAATTCGCATACGAACAAGGCATAAATTATTCTCTTACTGTGGTTTTTCCCAAGCATCTCTCTATAATACGTAAAAATATTTTCTTAATGCTCGCGGAAAACCGCAAAAACCAGGAACCCTCATGGAAAACACTGAAAAGTTAAAAAACAGCAAAGAAGTTATCGCATATATTGCTGAATGTTTCCCTAAATGCTTTACTCTAGAAGGTGAAGCAAAACCACTTAAAATTGGTATTTTTCAAGATCTTGCTGAACGTCTAAGTGAAGACGAGAAAGTAAGCAAGACTCAGCTACGTGCAGCGTTAAGACAGTACACTTCATCATGGCGTTACCTGCACGGCGTAAAAGCGGGTGCAGAACGTGTTGACCTAGATGGCAATGCATGTGGTGTTCTAGAAGAAGAGCACGTAGAGCACGCGAAAGCGACGCTTGCAGAAAGCAAAGCGAAAGTTCAAGCTCGTCGTAAAGAGCAAGCACAAAAAGCTCGCGAAGAGAACAAAGCAAAACCAAAGGCGAAGAAAGCTCAACAGCCTCGTCGTCAAGCACCAAAAGCTCCAAAAGTAGAAAAGCCTGTTGAAACACGCGCTCTAAATGCTGATGAATTTGTTACTGGCAAAGAAGTGAATGTGAACATGGGTAAAGGAAACATGGCTGCGACCATTGTTGAAATCAATAAGGAAGATGTACGTGTTCAGTTAGCAAACGGCCTACAAATGGTTGTTAAAGCGGAGCACTTGCGCGCTTAAAGGAGATACTCCTACGCATGAAATGCCGTTCAAAATTGACACTGATTGCTGCTAGCTTTTGGCTAGCAGCTTCAGCTCAGGCTCTCGAAGCCAAACTCGATCAGGATGATTTGCCTCTACTCGCTCCTGAAGCCCAACATGAAACCGCGAGCAAACGCGTTACTTCTCGTTTCACGCGTTCTCATTACAAACACTTCAATCTCAACGACGATTTTTCTCAAGCTATTTTTAATCGTTATTTAGAGATGCTTGATTATAACCGCAATATCTTCACTCAAGCGGATATCGACTCTTTCACTTCTAAAGCCATTCAACTTGATGACCAGCTAAAAGCCGGTAATAACCAGATAGCTTTTGACGTGTACAATCTTTCGATTCAAAAACGCTTTGAACGTTTCCAATATGCCTTGTCTCTGCTTGATGATGAGATCAAGTTTGATGTCGATGAGAGTATTGAACTCGACCGAAGTGAAGCGGCATGGCCAAAAGGTACGGCAGAAGTAAACGAACTTTGGCGCAAACGAGTAAAATACGATGCGTTAAATCTTAAGCTGACAGGCAAAGAGTGGCCTGAAATTCAAGAAGTTTTAGAAAAGCGCTACAACAATGCGATGAAGCGAATCACGCAATCGCATAACGAAGATGCTTTCCAGATCTACATGAATGCATTCGCTCGTGAAGTTGACCCGCATACGAGTTACTTGTCACCGCGCAATGCTGAACAGTTCCAATCTGAAATGAATCTTTCATTGGAAGGGATTGGTGCGGTGTTACAAATGACTGATGACTATACAGTTATTCGTTCATTAGTCGCTGGTGGCCCTGCATCTAACAGCAAACAGTTGGGTGAAGGAGATCGTATTGTTGGTGTTGGTCAAGATGGCGAAGAGATCGTTGATGTAATTGGCTGGCGTCTTGATGACGTAGTTCAACTAATCAAAGGGCCAAAAGGAACTAAGGTTAAGCTTCAGATCCTGCCTGATGGTAAAGATGCAAAAAGTCACGTTGTCACAATTGTCCGTGATAAGATTCGTCTAGAAGACCGAGCGGTTAAATCTGAAGTGATTGAGAAAGACGGCAAGAAGATTGGTGTACTTGAAGTACCAAGCTTTTACGTTGGCCTTTCAAAAGATACCGATAAACTGATTACTGACCTTAACAAGCAAGGTGTCGACGGTATTATTGTTGATCTTCGTAATAACGGAGGCGGCGCACTGACAGAAGCAACGGCACTTTCTGGTCTGTTCATTAAAGAAGGCCCGGTCGTTCAAGTTCGTGACAGTTATGGTCGTGTCAAAGTGAACAGTGATACCGATGGTGAAATCAGCTACCAAGGTCCGCTGACAGTTTTGATTAATCGATACAGCGCATCCGCATCAGAAATCTTCGCTGCAGCAATGCAAGATTACGGTCGAGCTATCATTTTGGGTGAGAACTCGTTTGGTAAGGGTACTGTACAACAACACCGTTCATTGAATCATATCTACGATTTATTCGATAAAGAGTTAGGTTATGTTCAATATACCATTCAAAAGTTCTACCGAATCAATGGTGGTAGTACCCAGAACAAGGGTGTTGTACCAGATATCGCTTACCCAACGCCAATCGATCCTGCTGAAACGGGTGAGAGTGTAGAAGATAATGCACTACCGTGGGATAGTATCGACAAAGCAAAATACTCAGTGTTACAGCGTAACGATGAGCTAATCGCAAAGTTGACGACGCAACATCAAGCTCGTATTGATAAGAATATGGAATTCGGATTTATCGCTCAAGATATTGAAAAATACAAAGCAGATAAAGACGATAACACACTTTCTCTAAACGAGAAGATAAGACAAGAAGAGACAGACACAGCGGAAGCGCTTCGTTTGGAGCGTATCAACCTGCGTCAAAAAGCTAACGGTGAAGAAGTCTTCAAGACACTCGATGATGTGCCTAAAGACTATGAAGCGCCTGATGCCTATCTCGACGAATCTGTTGCTATCATGCTAGATATGCTAAAGAAGTAGTTCTTAATCAGTAATCAAAAGCGAGCTTTGAGCTCGCTTTTTTATTATCTGTTGATTGTGATTGATTAGCGATTTTTTCTTCAAAGATGACAAAAAAGTTACTTTGTAAGTAAAATTTAGTGATTTGGATCATATTTTTCGCTTTATATGAATAACGTGCCTAAGCTTAAAGAAACATAAGGGGGCGCGTATGAAATGGATACTTCTGACATTATCTTGTCTATCATTTATCGCTACAGCTGGTGAAGGAGCTGCACCGAAACCAACTGAGCCAACCCAGTCTATAAAGAGTGACAGTAATCTGTCGCACTTCGACCTTCCACTCTTGTTAGGGGACTGGTATTTACTCAACCCAAACCCAGAAGGTGGAACCGAAGATTTTCGAGCCATTAAACTTACGCTTGATTCAAATTACACCTTCAGTATTGATATTCAAAAGAGAGACTTTAGCGTTGATCATTGGGAAGGCATGTACAACGCTAATGGTGACACAATTATTCTTGGTCTCAACACCTCCGAGCCGCAGGTATACTCCTACAGCAGTAACCACAACATGTTAAACCTTAATGGCGTTCTGTTTACAAAAGCGCTGCCTAACGAACTGGCAGGGATCTGGTCGAGTGCAGAGTTGTCTGGAAGTGATTTGAGAGCAAGTAACATCCAGAAAATGGACTTAGTCTTACAGCCAGATTTCGTTTTCATGTTTAGAGTCTCTGATGAAACCGGTGGTGAAATTGTACAACGTGGCGTCTACTACACCGAAGGAGACCAATTAGTCTTGCTTTATGAAGATGGTGAACACGGTACGCGTTACACACTGAACAGTGACGTTTTGACTCTTGAAGGGGAAGAGAGTGACATGTATGCAGTCCTAAATCGGATTCGCTAATGTACTTTTTGCAAAATAAACCGCGTTACTGTCTACCCACAGGGTTTATGGAAAATAGTAACCGAGCCCCTAATCACAGTGATAAATAACATATCTGGTCAAAAAACTAGCAAATATAAGAGGCATTTATACCAAATGCCTCTTTTTGTTCATCTAGCCCTTGTGTTCTGACTAAACTGCCTTTAGATATATACAGTTATTTCAAATTTACGCATAACGATCAAAAGGAACAAGTCATGGCGCATACCCCTCAAGCCAAGTATCGTAAAGATTATCAATCACCGTCTCACAGCATCTCAGAGATAGACCTAACATTTGACTTATACGACGCGGCTTCTATTGTGACTGCTGTCTCCAAGGTAAAGCAAGAAAAGGAAAGCTCAACACTGGTACTGGATGGTGAAGGCTTGAAGTTGGTATCGGTCTCGGTCAATGGCGCAGAGTGGACTCAGTACCAGCAATCTGAAACTCAACTAACACTGACAGAACTTCCACAAGAGTTTGAGTTAACGATTGTGACAGAAGTAAACCCAGAAGGTAACAGCGCGTTAGAAGGCTTATACAAGTCTGGTGGCGCTTTCTGTACTCAGTGTGAAGCGGAAGGTTTCCGTCGTATTACTTATTACATGGATCGCCCTGATGTATTGGCTAAGTTCACTACGACAGTCATCGCTGACAAGGCGGAAAATCCATACCTACTGAGTAATGGTAACCGCATCGACCAAGGTGAAGCTGAAAATGGTCGTCATTGGGTTAAATGGGAAGACCCACATCCAAAACCGGCGTACCTGTTTGCACTAGTTGCCGGCGACTTTGATGTACTGCGTGACAAATACACGACTCAATCTGGCCGCAACGTTGATTTAGAAATCTTTGTTGATAAGGGCAACCTAGACCGCGCAAACCATGCAATGGTGTCACTGATTAACTCAATGAAGTGGGACGAAGAGCGCTTTGATTTAGAATATGACCTAGATATCTACATGATCGTCGCGGTTGATTTCTTCAACATGGGTGCGATGGAGAATAAAGGTCTCAACGTATTCAACTCTAAGTTTGTTCTGGCAAATGATCAAACGGCAACAGATACAGATTATCTAGGTATCGAAGCAGTGATTGGCCACGAGTACTTCCATAACTGGACCGGTAACCGCGTTACTTGTCGCGACTGGTTCCAATTAAGTCTGAAGGAAGGTCTAACCGTATTCCGTGACCAAGAGTTCTCTTCTGATCTAGGTTCAAGAGCGGTTAACCGTATCAACAATGTTCGTATTATTCGCGGTCCTCAGTTTGCAGAAGATGCGAGCCCAATGTCTCACCCAATCCGTCCTGAGAAAGTGATCGAAATGAACAACTTCTACACGTTGACGGTTTACGAGAAGGGCAGCGAAGTGATTCGTATGATCCACACTTTGCTGGGTGAAGAGGGCTTCCAAAAAGGTATGAAGCTCTACTTTGAGCGCCATGATGGTACAGCCGCGACTTGTGAAGATTTCGTGACAGCAATGGAAGATGCATCCGGTGTCGACCTGACTCAGTTCCGTTTATGGTACAGCCAATCGGGTACACCGACTTTATCTGTAGAAAGTCATTACGATGCAGAAGCTAAACAGTTCACACTGACGACACGCCAACGCACTGAGCCAACACACGAGCAGTCTGAAAAACAAGCTCTACACATTCCTTTCGATATCGAACTCTACACATCGAAAGGTGATGTGATTGAGTTACAATGTAACGGTGAGCGAGTAGGCAATGTGTTAGATGTAAAAGAAGCGGAGCAAACCTTCGTTTTTGATAACGTCCAAGAGCAACCTATTCCTTCGCTATTGCGTGAATTCTCTGCACCTGTGAAACTGGAGTATGATTATTCAGACGAAGAGCTTATCTTCTTGATGGTTCATGCTCGAAATGAATTCTCTCGTTGGGATGCAGGCCAGATGCTACTTGCTAAATACATCCGCAGTAATGTAGCGAATGTGCAGCAAGGTAAAGATTTTGAACTGTCTTCTTCGGTAGTCGATGCGTTCCGTGGGGTGCTGTTGAGTGAAACTCTTGAGCCAGCGTTTATTGCTGAGATGCTATCGCTACCAAGCCACAATGAAGTATCCGGTTGGTACGAACTTGTCGATATCGATGCAATCGCGTCTGTACTGAAATCAATGAAAGTCACGCTAGCTGCAGAACTGCAAGACGAGTTGGCTGCGGTATACCATAGCCATGCACTAAAAGAGTACACCATCGATCATGATTCGATTGGTAAGCGTACATTACGTAAAGTTTGCTTGAGCTACCTAGCACACACTGAGCTTGGTAACGGCCTGGTTGTTGATATGTACGAATCTGCAAACAATATGACAGATACGATGGCGGCAATGGGTGCAGCAAACAGTGCACAACTTGCGTGTCGTGAAACGCTAATGGCGGACTACAGTGATAAGTGGAAACACGACGGTTTGGTCATGGACAAATGGTTTGCGCTTCAAGGCATTAACCCAAGTAGTGATGCACTCGAAGTAATCAAGGCGTCCATGTCTCATCAAGCATTTAGTTTGAAGAACCCTAACCGTACCCGAAATTTGATTGGCTCATTCCTGAATATGAATCCAGTTCAGTTTCATGACAAATCGGGTAAAGGGTACCAGTTTGCTGGCGAAATCTTACGAGAGCTAAACAGCACTAACCCGCAAGTTGCTTCTCGATTGATTGATCCACTACTAAAATTCCGCAAGTACGACGACGAGCGCCAAGCGTTGATCAAAGCAGAACTTGAGACAATAAAATCGATGGACAATCTAGCAAAAGACTTATTTGAGAAAGTGACGAAAGCGCTTGAGGCGTAATCTAGGTCATGATTCTCTTGAGATTCTCTTCTAACTCTAGCGAGATTCTCTTCTAACTATACAGCGAAAAGCGATATAGTCAGATAACGTTTAAATTTAAGCCAGCAATGCATTTGTATTGCTGGCTTTTTAATCAAAAATGCCGAATTATCGGAATACTGTTTATTTATACAGGTGTCATGTGAACAGCTACCATTTCAGACTCAACATTACTTATCAGCAATTTTTGGCGAATTATTCGGGAGCCGCAAGTAACGTACATGTTACGACGACCACAGGTTTAAGGCTTCAATTGCCTGCAACTCGATTCAGACCATTTCTTACACAAATGGGGGTGAAAGGGCTGTTTAGACTAACAACTGACCAAAATAATAAGTTTATTAAGTTAGAAGCTCTGTAAGGCTTGCTATAACTAGAGAGTTAAAAGGAATCTTAATCACATAATCAAACATTTCACCTCCTACCAGCCTGAAAATTATTAACTATTTTTCAATATTGCTTTTACAATAAACGGGTGCATTACCTTTGCTCAATTCACTTGTAAAACCAGAGGTGTAGCGCCCAGTTTTTAAGTGAGTGAGTAATCCCCCTAATAATAAAATACAATTCTAATTGTGGAGTGTGACTATGACCGCACGTGAAACTGTGGTTCCAGTTTTGCTTGAAAAAGTATACAAGCTGATTCAAGACAAACTAGACCTTGCTCATCGACCTCTAGTAACTCAACTTGCTCAACACATGTTTAGTAATGTTTCTCAAGACGACCTTATCCAGAGAAACGAATCCGATTTATATGGTGCTGTAGTTAGCTTATGGCATCACATCAATGAGAAGAAAGCCGACGATATCTCTGTACGAGTATTCAACCCGACGGTAAGTCGCCAGGGTTGGCAGTCAACGCACACGATTGTTGAAATTGTGGTGCCTGATAGCCCGTTTCTTGTCGACTCAGTAAAAATGGCACTCACGCGCCTTGATCTCTCTTCTCACTTAATGCTCCACAACCCAACTCAAATTCTTCGTTCAGACAAAGGCGATGTCGTCGGTGTTAGCGCTAACGAGGGTGTTTTCCAGTCACTATTTCATATTGAGGTTGACCGCTTAAGTAGCAAAGCCGAGATGACTCAGCTGAAAGAAGAGCTAGTGGCGATCTTCCGTGATACTGGTCTGGTTGTTAACGACTGGATGAAAATGGTTGAGCGACTACAAACCGTCACCGATCAAGTCGAAGCACAAAAAGCATCTATTCCAGTAGATGAAAAACGTTTTGAAGAGACCGTTGCATTTTTGCGTTGGCTAGGTGAGCACAACTTCACATTCATGGGATACAAAGAGTACGACTTAGTTTCTGTGGATGGCGATACTGTTTTAAAACCAACGCAAGAGCAAGGCCTTGGTTTGTTCGCGAATTCGAACCGTGTTCGTGACGTAAAACTGTCTGAATTCTCTGATTCGGCAAGACTAGAAGCGAAGAAGCCTTACGTTCTCATCCTAACGAAAGGCAATACCGCGTCACGCATTCACCGTCCAGCGTATACCGATTATATCGGCATCAAGAAGTTTGATGAGAATGGTAAAGTGATCGGTGAGCACCGTTTTACAGGTCTATACACCTCTGCAGTTTATAACCACACAGTAGAAACGATCCCACTCGTACGCGAGAAGGTAGAGCGTATTCTTGAAGCGAGCGGTTACCGTGAAGGTTCATACTCTTATAAGGCTCTGCATAATATTCTTGAAAACTACCCACGCGATGAACTGCTTCAAGCTCGTGAAGAAGAGTTGTTAGAAGTCGGTACTGGTGTAGTACAAATGCAAGATCGCGATCTGCTGCGTCTGTTTGTTCGCAAAGACCCATTTGGCCGCTTCTTTAGCTGTATGGTGTATGTGACGAAAGATAGATACAACACTGAATTGCGTCGTCAAACTCAACGCATTCTTAAACAGTACTTTGGTTGTGAACAAGAAGTAGAATTCACGACTTATTTCTCAGAGAGCCCACTGGCTAGAACGCACTACATTGTTCGTGTTGATAATAACAACATGGACGTTGACGTTAAGACAATCGAGCAGAATTTAATGGAAGTATCATCGACTTGGGATGACCGCCTATCGGAGTCAATCATTGCAAACTTTGGTGAGAGCAAAGGACTTCCTCTGTCGAAAGAGTACATGCGTGCATTCCCACGTTCATACAAAGAAGACATGATGCCAGGTTCTGCGGTTGCAGACATTGAGCGCTTAGAAGCTTTGTCTGAAGAGAATAAGCTGGGCATGCTGTTCTATCGCCCGCAAGAAGAAGCCTCGGACTCGAAAGCGGTTCGACTCAAGCTTTTCTACCAAAGTGATGAGCCAATTCACCTTTCAGACGTAATGCCAATGTTGGAAAACTTAGGTCTTCGCGTGATTGGTGAATCTCCTTATGAAGTGCGCAAGACCAATGGTGTGACTTATTGGATCCTTGATTTCTCAATGCTGCACAAGAGCGAAGAGACGATTGATCTTCGAGAAGCGCGTGATCTTTTCCAACAAGCATTTGCGGCAATTTGGGCAGGTGAGTTAGAGAGTGATGGTTTCAACCGTCTAGTACTCGGCGCGGGTCTGTCAGGTCGTGAAATCTCTATTCTGCGTGCGTACGCTCGATACATGCGTCAAGTCGGCTTCCCATTCAGTCAACAATATATTGAAGAAACGCTGTCTCATTACCCAGAGCTTGCGAAAGGTTTGGTTAAACTGTTTGCTAAGCGTTTTGATCCTAAACACAAAGGCAGCGCGAAAGGCCAACAAGATCTGATCAATACAATCACTGAACAATTAGATCATGTAGAGAGCTTGGATGATGACCGTATCATTCGTCGTTACATGGAGATGATCAGTGCTACGCTTCGTACCAACTACTATCAAGTAGACGAGAACAAGCAGGCGAAACCATGGCTAGCACTTAAGATGAAGCCAAGCGAGATTCCAGACATTCCAGCTCCGGTGCCGGTGTTTGAGATCTTCGTTTACGCACCAGACATTGAAGGTGTGCACCTACGTGGTGGTAAAGTGGCTCGTGGTGGTCTTCGTTGGTCAGATCGTCAAGAAGACTTCCGTACCGAAATTCTTGGCCTAGTTAAAGCGCAACAGGTTAAGAACACGGTAATTGTTCCAGTTGGCGCGAAAGGTGGTTTCGTATGTAAGCGTCAACACACAATGACTGGCCGTGACGAGATCTTTGCTGAAGGTCAACGTTGTTACAAACGCTTTATTCGCGCGCTACTGGATGTATCCGATAACATCATTGAAGGTGAAGTTATTCCACCTAAGAATGTTGTACGTCATGACGAAGATGATCCGTACTTGGTTGTTGCAGCAGATAAAGGTACTGCGACCTTCTCAGATTTAGCGAACTCGGTATCTGCGGAATACAACTTCTGGCTAGGTGATGCATTTGCATCGGGTGGCTCTAATGGTTACGACCACAAAGCAATGGGCATCACTGCCAAAGGTGGTTGGGAGTCGGTTAAACGTCACTTCCGTGAAATGGGTATCGACTGTCAAACTACAGACTTTACTGCAATTGGTGTAGGTGATATGGCGGGTGACGTATTTGGTAACGGTATGCTGCTATCTAAGCACATTCGCCTGCAAGCTGCGTTTAACCACATGCACATTTTCATCGATCCGAATCCAGAATCAGCGAGCAGCTGGGAAGAGCGTAATCGCTTGTTCAATCTGCCACGTTCTAGCTGGGAAGATTACAACAAGGAGCTGATCTCTAAAGGTGGCGGTGTGTTCTCACGTCGTTCTAAGTCGATCGCGTTGACACCAGAAATCCAAAAGATGCTTGGTACTAAGAAAGCATCTCTAGCACCTAATGATTTGATCAAAATGATCTTGTCTATGAAGGTGGATCTGCTTTGGAATGGCGGTATCGGTACTTATGTGAAGTCTTCAAATGAGACTCATACTGACGTCGGTGACCGTGCAAATGATGTATTGCGTATCGATGGCCGTGACTTACGAGCGAAAGTTGTTGGTGAAGGTGGTAACTTAGGTATGACTCAACTGGGGCGTATCGAATATGCTCTAGCTGGTGGTCGTGTAAATACTGACTTTGTGGATAACGTTGGCGGTGTTGACTGTTCGGATAATGAAGTAAACATCAAGATCTTCTTGAATGGTCTAGTTTCTAATGGTGATTTAACCATTAAGCAGCGAAACCAAGTACTTGAGTCGATGGAAGATGAAGTCGGCGAAATTGTATTGGATGATGCGTACTGCCAAGCTGAATCTATCTCTGTAACTGAGCACCAAGGTGTTGGTTTAGTGAAAGAGCAAATTCGCTTTATTCACACAATGGAGAAAGCGGGTTACCTAGATCGTGGCCTTGAGTACATCCCAGATGATGAAACGCTATTAGAGCGTGAGAAGCAGGGCAATGCACTTACGCGTCCTGAATTATCTGTTCTTATTGCTTACGCGAAGATGGTATTGAAAGAAGACCTTGTTTGTGACGAAATTGCAAACGATGAATTCCATGCTCAACAATTGATTCAATACTTCCCAACCGAGTTACGCCGTAACTATGTGCAGCATATGGATAACCATCCACTTCGAGCTGAAATCATAGCCACAGCGTTGGCTAACCAAATGGTTAACGAAATGGGTTGCAACTTTGTAACTCGTCTTCAAGAAGAGACCGGTGCAGACATCGTTGATATCGCGAATGCATACACAGCATCACGTGAGATCTATGGTTTTGGTGACGTGCTTAAACGTATTCGTGCACTAGACAACGTAGCATCGTCTGAAGCCCAGTACGACCTTATATTCCATGTTCGCCGTGCCATGCGCCGTATCAGCCGTTGGTTGCTAAGAAATCGTTCAGGTAAACAGTCTGTGACTGCACTAGTTGAACTATATCGAGATGATGTGAATGCGATTACTAAGGTTCTGGATGAAACGCTAGTCGCTGCGGAAGTAGAAGAGCACAACTCGGTTGCTAAAGTCTGGGTAGAGCAAGGTGTAGAAGAAGAGCTGGCAAACTCAGTCGCGCGTTTGTCTAGCCTGTATTCAGCACTGGATATATCCACAGTGGCTCGTGAAACAGGTAAAACAGTTGAGCAAGCATCAAAACTGTACTTTAACCTTGGTGATCGCCTGTCACTGCACTGGTTCTTGAAACAGATCAACAGCCAAGCGGTAGATAACAACTGGCAAGCTCTAGCTCGTGCTGCATTCCGTGAAGATCTTGACTGGCAACAACGTCAACTTACCGGCCAAGTTCTAACGTGTGGTTGTGCGGCAGACCTTGATGTGATTAAAGCACTGGATGATTGGATGGAAAGCAATGCCGTATCACTGCATCGCTGGGAAAGCATCCTAAACGAGTTTAAAGTCGGCTCTGTTCATGAGTTTGCTAAATTCTCGGTCGCGTTACGTGAACTTATGCTTCTTAATCTAAATTGCATGTCGAAAGACTAATAAAATTTAGGCTAGATAAATACCGATACGAAATGGCAGCCGAGTGGGGCTGCCATTTTTATACCGGGGGGATAGGCCGATACTGTTATACCAATCGTAGTAAATAATTGCTCACCCTAGCTTGTTAAAACGCTCGATAACTGCGTTAAAATTTTTGATTGTAGAATAACTACTATTCAAAAATTCTGCCTTGTTCTCAAGCCTTTTTTCTGCGCTATTTTTGATCACTTACTTACTGTGATTGGTATTAATTATTATCGCTTCTAAGTAGATAGACGATAACGTTTGCCTAATTCTTGATGCACTTTGTTAAAAATTCGAATTATCTTATCCTTGCTCGTAGTAATAGATTGAATTGTTGAGTAAATAAGTAAATAATATCGCCCCGTTTACTCGGGGCTTTTTTCTATCGGAGGCACAATGCTTTACCGTCTAGCCAGAACTGGCTTTTTCCAACTTGATGCCGAAAAGGCACATGATCTTGCAATTCAAAACTTCAAGCGTTTCACTGGCACTCCTGTCGATCTGCTTTACCGTCAACAGTTACCGCATCGTCCAGTAGAGGTGATGGGACTTACGTTTAAAAACCCAGTAGGTCTTGCTGCCGGCTTAGATAAGAACGGCGAGTGTATTGATGCATTCGGTGCAATGGGCTTTGGCTTTGTAGAAGTCGGTACTGTTACGCCACGCCCTCAAGCGGGTAATGATAAACCTCGTCTTTTCCGTCTTGTTGAAGCGGAAGGTATTATCAACCGTATGGGTTTCAACAACTTGGGTGTTGATAACCTAATCGAGAATGTTAAGCGATCAAACTACGATGGCATTCTTGGTATCAACATCGGTAAGAACAAAGATACTCCAATTGAGAAGGGCGCTGAAGATTACCTAATCTGTATGGAAAAGGTTTATCAATACGCAGGCTACATTGCTGTAAACATCTCCTCACCAAATACACCGGGACTTCGTTCTCTTCAATACGGTGAAGCACTAGATGAACTTCTAGCTGAACTAAAAACTAAGCAAGCAGAGCTCGAACAGAAACACGGTAAGTATGTCCCACTTGCGCTTAAGATCGCACCGGATCTAAGTGATGATGAAATTAGCCAAATCTGTGAATCGTTGATCAAAAATAAGATCGACGGCGTGATCGCGACCAACACGACGCTAGATCGTTCAATTGTTGAAGGTATGAAGCATGCGGATGAAGCGGGTGGTTTGAGTGGCCGTCCAGTTCAATCCCGCAGTACTGAAGTTGTTCGTAAACTACATGAAGAGTTGGGTGACAAGCTTCCAATCATTGGGGTAGGTGGTGTTGACTCTTATGTAGCGGCAAAAGAGAAAATGATGGCGGGAGCTAAGCTTGTTCAAGTTTACTCTGGCTTTATCTACAAAGGCCCAAGCCTAGTGAGTGACATTGTTAAAAACCTATAACGCTAGAGGTGATCTTGAACGTCACGTTATAAGTTGATAGATATCACTAAAAGATACACTGTAACTCGCTGAGTTTTAGAGAAAAGAGGAATTTCATTTCCTCTTTTTTTTTGCCTATTGCTCAGTAGAATTACTGCATCGAAGGGTAATTTTGCGTTTTACCTAATGGATTGCTTCAACAGTGTGAGACGAAACGATGCTTAAACCTAGTGATACATGGAGTTGGTACTACGATGAACAGCAATGTTCATTAATGCTAAACCTCGGAGAGGATATGATTTTCAAGACTAACCTCGTCCGTAATAAGCTGGTGGATTGTGCATTCAAGGAGAATGAATTCACGGTTGATGATGCTTCTTCCTTCCAGACCTTCAAAGAACAGATCTCCGGATTAGACCTTTCTGAACCTCGTCAAGCAGAGTTAGCACTATACTGTGTTGCTGCAAAACGCTTCCACAAGCCTGTTCAGCCGAAAAGTTGGTTTTTTGAGTCTCAGCCACAAGGCCATGAATGCCCGGAAGAGGGCGATATTGTCCGAATGAACAATCAATATAGTGTAGGTTACTTCATTGTACTAGAGGTTGGAGAGAACGCGAGTTTGTGTGCTTCGGTAGACTTAGATGAATTTAACTTAACCTCGTCAAAAGCACTTCAATTCGGCGATTGTATTAAAGTGATGCACGATAGAATGGTGGACGCAAACGCCATATTGCATCATCACCGTCATATAGCCATGGTTGGCTAGTCAAAAATAACGCCCTCACACTCAAGAAAATCGACCTCAGGGTCGATTTTTTTATACCTGAAAATTAGAAACCCTACCAAATCACCCATAGATAATTTGTCTATGAGGTGCTTTTTTACACAGTCAAAGCCTGTTTTTTAAACTTAATTTCAACATATCGATAAGCCGATTTCTGGAAATAGGTCTATAAAATTCCCTGTTTAAGTGGTTTTGTAACCAAATTACACCCTTAAATCCCATCTGGTATATACCAAATCTAAGCTGAATAATGATTCACAAGTGGAAGGTCGAGTGAATATTTAGTGAATAGAGTCTGTTATAAGGTTGTTTTTTGAGCGCAAGATGTATGTTGGCTTAGAGAGTTAGCGAGTGCTTAGCTCAATGAACAATTGCTGAACGATTAAGAGGAAGAATCAGTGAAAAGATGTGTTTAGAGTGACGCTTATTGACTCAAATAAGGTATAATCGAACTCATTTTTATCAATAAAAGAACACTATGAATCAATATCTAGCGGTTACCTCAAACGGCCTTGAGAATTTATTAGTTGAAGAACTAACCCAACTAGGGATTACAAACGCAAAACCTGTACAAGCAGGTGTTAAATTCAAAGCGACGAATGAGCAGATTTATCGTTGTTGTTTGTGGAGTCGTTTGGCTTCAAGATTTGTACGTGTCCTTTCTGAGTTCACTTGTCAAGATGACATGGACCTGTACCTCTCTACGACGGCAGTAAACTGGGTAAATCAATTCCATAGCTCTAAGCGATTTGTGGTTGATTTCAACGGTACTAACCGTGAGATTCGCAATAGCCAGTATGGTGCGATGAAGGTGAAAGATGCGGTTGTAGACTGCTTCGAAAAGAAATCGTTACCTCGTCCAAATATCAGTAAAGAGAATCCAGATATCCGTATCCACGTTCGTCTGCATCGTGATAAAGCGATTTTGGGTGTTGATATGGTTGGTAGTGGCCTTCACCAACGCGGCTATCGTCCAGAGTCTGGTCGTGCACCTCTACGTGAGACGTTAGCTGCAGCAATCCTGCTACGTAGTGGTTGGGATGCGACAAAACCATTCTTAGATCCAATGTGTGGTTCGGGTACGTTAGTTATCGAAGCCGCAATGATGGCAGCGAACATGGCGCCTGGCGTTAAACGTCAGAAGTGGGGCTTCCAAGCTCTTGAAGACTTTGATGCGGAGCTATGGGCAGAAATTAAATCAGAAGCGAATGTTCAAGCTCGTCGTGGTCTGAAAAAAGTAGAGTGTAAGTTCTACGGTTACGATAACGATGCTCGCGTTCTAAAAACAGCACGTGATAATGCGCGTCGTGCTGGTGTTGAAGATTTGATCGAATTCGAATTGGGTGATGCGGCGCTAGTCAAGCGTCCAGCTGAGTTTGATAACGGTGTTATTGTATCGAACCCGCCATATGGTGAGCGTCTTGGTACAGAGCCGGGCCTTATCGCACTGTACACAGCATTTGGTGCGCAACTGAAATCTGAGTTTGGTGGTTGCAATGCGTCAATCTTCTCTAGCTCTGATGAACTGCTGAGCTGTCTACGTATGCGTGCGGATAAACAGTTCAAATTGAACAATGGTGCGTTACCGTGTCACCAAAAGAACTACTCAATCTCTGATCGTCCTATGTCAGAGCGTCCTTCTGAGCAGCAAGAACAACAAATTGCACCAGATTTCGCTAACCGTTTGAAAAAGAACATTGGCAAAATTGGTAAATGGGCGAAGAAAGAGCAGCTAGATTGCTACCGCATTTATGATGCCGACCTTCCTGAATACAACGTTGCTATCGACGTTTACCCGGGCCATCTTGTGATTCAAGAGTATGCAGCGCCGAAGAACGTTCCTGAAGAGAAGGCGAAGCGCCGTCTAACAGACATCATTCGTGCATCGATTCAGGTGACAGGCGTAGAAGCGAATAATGTCGTTCTTAAAGTGCGTCAGAAGCAGAAAGGCTCTTCTCAATACCAGAAATTATCTCAGGATTCATCGAATCTAAAAGTGAACGAATACGGCGTGAAGCTGATCGTAAATCTTCATGATTACCTAGACACGGGTCTGTTCTTGGACCACAAATTAACGCGTCGACGCATTGGTGAGATGGCAGCGGGTAAAGATTTCTTGAACCTATTTGCATACACCGGCTCTGCAACAGTACATGCTGCGGTTGGTGGTGCTCGTACGACTAAGACAGTCGATATGTCAAATACCTACCTAGAGTGGGCAAAAGAGAACATGGAGCTTAACGGTCGAGTAGGCCGCCAGCACCAATTTGTTCAAGCTGACTGTCTACAATGGCTAGCAAAAGAGAATGGTAACTACGATCTTATCTTTATCGATCCACCAACCTTCTCTAACTCTAAGCGTATGGAACAGACATTCGATGTACAACGTGATCACCTTCAGTTGATGGAGAATCTAAAACGTATTCTTCGCGAAGAAGGTACGATCGTGTTCTCGAACAATAAACGTCACTTTAAAATGGATCTAGAAGGTTTAGAGACGCTAGGGCTTAAAGCTCAGAACATCTCTGCTAAAACACTGCCTCTAGATTTCGCTCGTAATAAGCATATTCATAACTGCTGGGTTATCACTCATAAGTAACGGATAGTGCACGAATAAGGATAGATAAGTGCTGACACTATACAGTACTGAAGGATGCCATCTATGTGAGATGGCATTTGAACTTACGGAACAGTTAAACATTAGCCAGCACGTTCAAGTGGTTGATATTGCATTTGATGATGAGCTATTTTCCCGTTACGGGGTCACTATTCCCGTACTCAAATACGAAAGCTCTGATGGCAATATTAGTACAGAACTGAACTGGCCTTTTGGCTTGTTAGAATTAAACGATTGGTTAAGAAAGAATGGCATTACTTACAATTCATAATGGTCAGCTTGCATTTGGTGATCACCCATTATTAGACCGCGCAGACTTCGCGCTGCAGGAAAACGAGCGTGTTTGTTTGGTAGGCCGTAATGGTGCTGGTAAGTCAACCTTAATGAAGGTTCTTGCTGGTGAGATCATTATGGATGACGGTAAGATGCAAGTGACACAAGATGTTGTTGTATCGCGCTTAGAACAAGATCCTCCTCGTAATGAAGAGGGAACGGTTTATGAGTATGTGTCCGGCGGCTTAGCGGAAATCGGTAAGAAGCTAAAGATCTACCACGATCTATTGGATCTTATCGCAGAAGACCCAAGTGAGAAGAACATTAACCGTTTAGCCAGAGTTCAAGAAGAGCTGGATCATGCCAATGCATGGCGCTTTGATGATCGCGTTAACAATGTTCTTGGGGCTCTTAAACTGTCTCCAAACACCAAGTTAACCGATTTGTCCGGTGGTTGGCAGCGTAAAGCGGCTTTGGCTCGTGCGCTTGTATGTGACCCTGACGTATTGCTTCTTGATGAACCGACTAACCACCTAGACGTAACAACGATCGAGTGGCTAGAAGGTTTCTTAAAAGACTTCCGCGGTTCTATCATCTTTATTTCTCATGACCGTGCCTTCATTAAGTCTATGGCGACTCGTATCGTCGACCTAGATCGCGGGCAACTGAGCTCGTTCCCAGGTGATTATGACAATTACCTTGTAGAGAAAGAAGAAGCGCTTCGTGTCGAAGAGATGCAAAACGCTGAATTTGATAAAAAGCTTGCTCAAGAAGAAGTATGGATTCGTCAAGGGATCAAAGCTCGTCGTACTCGCAACGAAGGTCGCGTGCGTGCACTGAAAAAGCTTCGTGAAGAGCGTCAAAATCGCCGTGAAGTGCAGGGCAAAGCCGTCATTCAAATCGATGATGCGCAGCGTTCAGGTAAGATTGTCTTCGAAGCAGAGAACCTGAACTTTGGTTTTGAAGGCAAAGAGATCGTTAAAGATTTCAGCTTCAACATTATGCGTGGTGACCGTATTGCTCTGATCGGCCCTAACGGTTGTGGTAAGAGTACAGTACTTAAACTGCTACTGGATCAGCTTAAACCAGACTCTGGTCGTTTACACTGTGGTACTAAGCTTGAAGTGGCTTACTTTGACCAATACCGCGAGATCTTAGACCCAGAGAAATCGGTTATTGATAACCTGGCTGATGGTAAACAGGAAGTCATGGTTGGTGGCCGAGAAAGGCATGCACTAAGTTACTTACAAGACTTCTTATTTTCACCTAAACGTGCACGCACGCCGGTTAAAGCGCTCTCTGGTGGTGAGAAGAACCGCTTGTTACTTGCTCGTATTTTCCTCAAATCGAACAACTTATTGATTCTTGATGAACCAACTAACGATTTAGATATCGAAACTTTGGAACTTTTAGAGGATTTGCTTGCCAACTATCAGGGTACGCTTCTTTTGGTAAGTCACGATCGTCAGTTCGTAGACAACACGGTTATGACTAGCTGGATCTTTGAAGGAAACGGCGTTATTGAAGAGTTTGTTGGTGGTTATCACGACGCTCAACAGCAACGCGCTCAAGTTCTTCAGTCACGTCAGGCTGAAAAGCCATCAAAGAAAGCAAAAGTAGTTGAGGAAACTCCCAAAACTGCACCTGCTAAGGCTAAACCTAAGAAGTTATCGTATAAGCTACAGCGAGAGCTTGAAGCGTTACCTATGCGTTTAGAGGAATTGGAAGCCCAAATTGAAACTCTTCAGGAAGAAGTGAATGAACCTAACTTTTTCTCAAATCCTGTAGAGCAGACACAACCAGTTTTAGATAAGCTATCTGCGGCAGAGCAGGAGCTAGAAGTTGCTTTTGAGCGTTGGGAAGAGCTCGAGGCACTACAACAGGAAAGTTAAGAAGTAATAATGAGTAGTACGAATTTTAAGTTAACTACGATTGCAGCCTTAGTATTGGCTGCAACTAACGCTAATGCTGCCTTGTACCAGATCGTTGAGGTAGAGAAACCTGCAGCGATTACGAACGCAACTGAGACTTTCGGTGTTGCTATTCAGCCTGGTAGTGCGACAGATGGCTCTAATGAACTTGCTATGGGGTGTTTCGATTCTAGCGCGACAAACTGTACGAAAGATTCATTTAAATTAGCGGGTGAAACGCGCAACACGGTCGAAGGCGTTAGCTATCGTGAAGAAGTGCCTTTTGCAATGGATGCAGCGTTTCAGTACATCCAAGAATTTGATGACTTTGAAAGCTACTGTTTTCGTGAGTTAAGATATTCGACTTGTGAAAGCTGGGCTTTACAACGTTGGAATACGTGGAGTAAGGAAATTGGCGATCTTACTCATGTTAATGCCCAAGCTTTCTTAGAAGGTGGTGCAGCATCGATTAGCAATTATAACGTCGTTATTAATGCACTAGATTCATCTGGCTCGCCGCTAGGTATCGAATCTAATGGTAATGACATTCGGCATAATGCAGTTACTACCGTTCCTGTGATTGCTTCTTCCGAGTCACGAGCTTGGGGAGCGAAGACCCTGAGTAATGGGACGGTTGTTAATTACGGTAGTATCTCTGAAGATCAACCTGTAACAGATACCTCAAACATTACTTTCAGCTCTAAAGCGGCTATTTGGAGTGCAGGACATGTAGAGCAGATTACTTGGATTCAAGGAGAGATTCCGCAAACAGGTGATTATTTCGCGCAAGGTAGTATGCGTGGCCTGGCTGAAGACAATGGTAAGCTTTATGGCGTTGGATTCGGAACGGCTAATGGTAGTGGCGATCTTCAAGATATGAACGCGAGCGTATTTATTAGCGACGGCCTTGATTTATCTTCAGCAACTTGGGAAACCAAGCAAGTTTCAGGTGCGCTAGTAAACTCTGGTTCATCAAATGACGACGCTATTTATAGTAATTCGGTTCTCTCTGATATCAACGACAATTTGTTGGCGGTAGGACACGCTAAACGTAATGGTTATGTTCCAGAGAATGGTAGCGCCGCGAATAAAGCCTTTATCGTCGAAGATGTCTCAAGCACTACACCTACTGCTAAATTCTTATCTGGTGGAATTTTCTTTAGTGGCGCAGGCAGCGAAGCGAAGTCGGTTAACAAGTACAACGAATTTGTTGGCCAAGTTGATGCGGATACTATTCGTGAAGTGGACGGAAGTGAACGTCGCCATAGAGGTTTTATCTATCCGTATCAAGCAAACGGTACTGAGCCTTCAAGAATCGCATTGTTTCAGAGCAAAGCTTGGTGGTTGGATGATCTGACTAATGGTGCTAATGCTGATGGCAAAGATTTCTCTGACGAGAATAACTTTTTCCGCATCATCGATGCGTCAGACATTAATGATGCTGGTGTTATTTCTGCAACTGCGATCAAATGTACAGTCAATGGGGTCGCACAACAGTACGACACCACTTCACATAACTCATACTGTGGTGATGCTTCGTCTGACGCAGTAGAGGAGGTCGTCGCGGTTAAGTTGGTGCCTATTCAAGGTGCAAAAGCTGAAGACATTCAGCCGCGTGGTACTGATTCTCAGAGCGTAGAACGTCAAGGTGCTAGCCTTGGTATTTTCGCTTTGACACTGCTTGGTTTCCTGGGGTTCCGCAGAAAACTTAAATAATTTTAGTTCTTGAGCCCAAGTTCACAGTTCTGAACTTGGGCTTTTTTTCGCCTTGAGAAAAGTAGGATCTTGGTTAATTCTTAAAGTTGGAGTCACAAAAACTCCATGATGTTGTAATCATTATATGTTTAGAAATGGACACCCGTATGAGGACTGCACTATGAAGAGACAAAAGCGTGATCGCCTAGAACGAGCACAATCTCAAGGCTACAAAGCTGGTTTAAATGGAAGGTCGCAAGAAGCTTGCCCATATAGTCAAATGGATTCTCGGTCGCATTGGCTAGGTGGTTGGCGTGATGCCAAAGATGATAAACAAGCAGGTCTCTATAAGTAATAGGACAAACGTCAAGAATTTCAAAGGCTCCGAAATCGGAGCCTTGTTATTTGTTATGAGAGTGAAAGCTGGTGGAGGGGAAAGTTTAGTAAATTGCAATAGTAGTACTTATACTTGATGCACTATAACTAAATGTTTAAGCACAAAAGAAAAGCTGCAAATATGCAGCTTTGTCTTGAGAATTCTATTAGAAAGAAGACGTATCTTGGAAAAGGCCAACTTTCAGGTCTTTTGCAACGTAGATTTCTTTGCCATCTACAAGAACGCGACCGTCTGCTAGGCCCATTACCAGCTTACGGTTTACAACACGTTTCATGTGGATTTCGTACGTTACTTTTTTCGCTGTTGGTAGGATTTGACCAGTAAATTTCACTTCACCGACACCTAGGGCACGACCTTTACCTTCGCCGCCAACCCAACCTAGGAAGAAACCAACAAGTTGCCACATTGCGTCTAAGCCTAGACAACCTGGCATTACAGGGTCACCCGGGAAGTGACAATCAAAGAACCATAAGTCTGGAGTAATATCTAATTCAGCAAGGATTAAACCTTTACCAAAATCACCCTCAGTTTCAGACATCTTAGTGATGCGATCCATCATCAACATGTTTGGTGCTGGAAGTTGAGGGCCTTGTGGCCATAGTTCGCCTTGGCTTGATGCTAGAAGCTCTTCGCGAGTGTAAGAATCACGTTTGTTTTGCATTATCAATTTACTCCAATTTTTGATAGGTGCATATTAGTGAACAGGTGTACGCTAAACAAGTCCGATCAGTACTAGACAAACCAGTTTTTGATGCGTTCCACAATTCCTGGCGGATGTTCATGTCTTTCAAAGTTTTCAATACGTTCCGCGATTTTGCTAAGAACGCTTTCTTGCTCTTCGTCTCTAAATGGTTTGTTCATAATAAGAGGAATTGCTTCATCTACATTTGATACAGACCAGATATGAAACTCTCCATTTTTGATGCTTTCTACGACATCGGGTTGAAGAGCCAAATGCTTCAAATTTGTATGCGGTAGAATGACACCTTGCTCGCCTGTTAGACCTTGATGTTTACAGACGTGATAGAAGCCTTCGATCTTCTCGTTTAAGCCTCCGACAGCTTGTACGCGGCCAAATTGGTCAACTGCACCGGTTACGGCAATCTGTTGATTGATTGGGTACTCTGAAAGAGCACTGACAAGTGAGCATAGTTCTGCCAACGATGCGCTGTCGCCATCAACTTCACAGTAAGATTGCTCGAATACAACGGATGCAGAATATGGTAACGGATCTTCAAGGTTTAGCGAGGCACTCACAAACGCTTGCATGATCATCATACCTTTAGCATGAAGGTTACCACCAAGTTCTGCTTTGCGTTCTACGTCAGAAATATCGCCGTCACCAAAGTGAATGACACATGAAATACGAGCAGGCTCACCATAAGAGATAGGATGTCCCGGGACGTCAATAACGGTCAAGCCATTGACTTGACCTACTTGCTCACCATTAGTCTCGATGATCACTTGTCCATCAAGGATATCGTCTAGAGCTCTCTGTGGTAGATAAGATTCACGTTGGTATTTGTGTGATAACGCTTGCTCAACGTGGATGCTATTGATTTCAGTGTTATTTGACTCAATCGCTGCTTCACTAAGCAAAGTGTTGTGCCAAATTGGACACAAGGGGGTATATGTTTGGTCTTCAGTTTCTCTGGCACCAGCACAAAGTAAGGCGGTAACGGCGTCTACATTAAGTTCCGGTAACTGATAGCGTTGCTGTAGCCATTTTAGGTAGCCTAAATATTCAACTAAACTCTCTTGGTCTAATTTAAGATCTTGTTCAATCTCACTAAACAGACAAAAACCGTTGCGTATATCGCTATCTAAATAGTCAAGATCGCCCATTTGACCACGATCACCAACTATGATGAGCTTGATGTTATACGCTCGAGGCAACTGCGGTGCACATAGATGATCTGGGTTACTTCTGATTGGTTCAATCTCATCTCCAAGTAACGCTGACTTAAGTAATAGCCAGCTACCTGGATTCGCAAGGATAAGATTCGCAGATACAATAAGAAATCCATTGTCGGCTTTAGAAAGTAATCCTTGTTTGGTCGCAATCACTTGCCCATCTTTTGATTCCACTTGATCAAATAGGGCTTCGGCGTTTAATGATTCAGTTCGGATTACAACAGGGTTGTCTAAAGAAGTAGAGTGGCTTAGTGATTCTATGATGAGTTGGCGATAGATAGCATTATCAGGCGCATTGACGAGTAACACTCGTGATAGGCTAGACAAGCGTACAAAGCGAGTTAAGGCATCACGGAATCTATGCTGAATCTGAGTAAATGAAAAGGGCGTTAGGTTAGGGTATTGCTCTAACTGATGTGTGTATTCATCATATTGTGGCGTCACATGTCGCCAGTCTACTTGAGTCATTGAATCTACTAAAAATGGGAAATAGACAGGGAGTATATAGAAAAACGACAATGCCTAATAGAAGTATCTGTTTAATCGCGATAAACCAAGCAATATAAGTATGATCTTGGTCTATTCTTTTAATTGAACAATTGTCTAATTATGTAATTTGGGTTACGCTGTCACTAGGATTAACGTTTGGGATTTGACATGAAATATCAGCAACTTGAAAACTTAGAATGTGGTTGGAAATGGAACTACCTAGTAAAGAAATGGAAGGAAGGTGAATCCATTACCCGTCATATCGATTCAAGTGAAGCAGAGGTTGCGGTACAGAACCTTCTTAAGCTCGAACACCAACCAACAGGTGTTTTAGAGTGGATAGAAGAGCACATGTCTTTAGAGCTCGACAACAAGCTAAAGCAAGCTATTCGAGCGAAACGTAAACGCCACTTTAACGCGGAACAAGTACATACCAAGAAAAAGTCGATTGATCTGGATTATCGAGTTTGGGAAAAACTATCACAAAGGGCAAATGAATTAGGTTGTACGCTTTCTGACGCAATCGAGTATTTAGTCAGTGAAGCCTCAAGAAGTGAACAAGCAAGCAAAACGGTAACAAGTCTCAAAGAAGATTTGAGCGCCTTGCTATCTGACGATAAATAGTAATTCAAGGAGGCTGTTATGATGTATGTGATTCTTATTGGGGCAGCACTCGTATTTTGGCTGGTTGCCGTTGACAGGCCTGTGCTCAAAGTGACTTTTGAAAAAGGACAAATAGCTCAGTTTAAAGGGCATATGCCACCAAGTTTCAAACACAATTTGCAAGAAATTGGCCGTAATCAGAGCTTTGATGGTGAGCTGAAGGTTTATGCAAAACGCTCGGGCTACAACTTAAAATTCTCCAAACAGGTTCCTAAAAGTACTCAACAACGTATCCGTAACGTGTTTCCTCATAACGGCTTTAAATCGAAAGGGTCTAAGAGAGCATAAACTCTGTTAACGCTAACTGACTAGTACTTTGCCATTCTATATCCATCCAATTTATTCATAATTGATGTGCATAATATCTTCTAGTAAGGAGATATTATGAAAAGACTACTGATTCTCTTTCTTTTCTGCCAAAGTTCGATTGCTGATGATGCATTGGTTAAACCGGTGGCGAAGAAGATCAAATCTCAAATTATCAAAACACTCAATGCTAAAGGGTACAATGAACTCGATGGTTTTTGTGATTTGATGTTGGAAATGAGGCATAATAAAGCATTCACAAAAGTTCACCGAGTTCGTACTCATGGCGATCCTAAACTGTGTAAAGTCGCTAAAAAAGCAGTACCTAAGAAACAATATCGATACAAAAACTATGAAAAGTTGATTCGTATTCAGATCGTTTTTTGAACATAAATCTGTATGGTAGTGCACTATAACTAAATGTATTGAGCAACTAGTAACTAACTCGTGAAAAATCATTCAACTTCATCTAATATGTGCTGTCTATAATTTAAATAGGCTGTCATAACAGCCAGATAACAGAATGTGTTCAAGGGATTTGTAGGTTGTTGCTAGCAAATAAAAATTACACTCCTGAAGTAGTAGAACTCTCAAGAAAGATATCGTCGAACGTATCACAGTGTTTTAACAACTGGCTTGTTAACTCCAGTTACAAAATTAATCACGATCTCGTCGATTCATTGCTTAGCTTGGAAAATCGCTATTGTGATGATGTTATCTTTAAAGAATCAGAACGTATCACCAATAACCAACGCATTTTATTGAGGTGCGAACAAGATAGGGTGGCCGCAAAACGAGAAAAAATCGCAGCGAAGCAAAATACATTACGATATGTCTTAGAAGATATATGCGAGACAGCTTCAGTAATGCTAGAGAAGAAGCTTGAAACTACACTTATCAGTTCACTCTTTTCTCAGCTCCCGGACTATAATCACTTCGCTAGCATTGCTTATTCTCCTTCATTGAATTTCAATAAATTGAATCAAATAGCGCTAGAGAACCGTGGTTTATCGTCAAGCCTCACTGACTTTGTTTCGAATAGGCAGTTTTGTGAGAAGTATGGTCGTAAGCCGAAGGTGATTTTAGATCCCAAAGTAGCAGTGGGGTTGATAGGGATCGACAATTGCCGGTTACTTTTTCCTATTTTAATGAGCCAGTCGTTGCTTAAATGGTCAGACGAAAATACGAAAGATATTTCACCAAAACTATGGCAACACTTAGTGGTGACCGCCAACGCGACACGTATACGACTGCAAGACACCTCAGTTCGAGAGCCTGATGTTGGTGTGTTATTGGGTACACTGCGTGTCATACCGATGTTTCTGGTGTGCAATCATTTTTCTCAAACGTTTGAAGATGCACTTGTTCAAACGATGCTAAGTTATCGTGAAGCAAGTGATAGACACAACGAATATTATGCCTGTGCAGAAGTGCTACCCGATACCAGTTTCCTTGAAAAAATCTTTTCGAGTATGGAGAAGAGACTGCTTAGTAAGCTTATCGAACATATTGATTGGAGCCCTAATACCGCTTACATTAAGCAAGCATTAGTGGAGGAGGTCGATGGCGTCGATGTTTCAGAGAGAAGTGTTTATGGTGCCGCACTTGCTCAGGCCCATGCATTTTCTATTTTCGAAGCCTTGAACAACAGCGAATTGTTTAACCTTAAACATCGCCCTTACTGGTTCTCTCAAGTTCAAATGTCAGGCTTAGCAATAGCGCAGATGAAGTCGAGAGTTCCTGGACAGTTGACGGACAGTATGTAGTTACCTTGTCACTAAAAATATGTTTAGCACCGACTATGCAATGTAATGTAGTTGGTGTGTACCTTCAAAGCTAGAGCTAGAGTCATCTAAACTTGCACTCTACGCAATTTGTTTACCCGCTGATTTGCTTTTTCAGAAAGAGCAGGGAGCCTAATGAGCTCACTCCTTGTTTTCGGTTAAACAATCAACTTCGACCTACGAAGCTAGCTTATATACAAGTTATTAGAACGACTGTACTTATTTGGCCTTTTTTGCGTTAAGTTGCAGTGTAACTTTTTTTAGCTTGCCAAATCCCAGAGTGTTCCGTATGGCCAACTTGTTTGTGTTGTTCTTGATTCACCCGAAAAATCGAATGCTTATCGCTATAAAACGCTACGGGTTTGCCGTGTGCATTAAGATACTCTCGGGTTGCTAGCATGTAATCAAATGCCGATTCGGTCTCGCTGAATCTTAAGTTCATCAGACGGCCAGTCGCGTCATCGATGAAGACCAGTAGGCAACATTTATCGCTGCGGCCTTCGAACCAATCATACTGTGAACCATCAATCTGAATGAGTTCACCGAGACAGTCCCGTCGATAACGAGGCTGATATACTCGAGGTTTACGCTTGCTATGAGGTACCCATAAACCGTCAGCGATCATCCATTGTCGCAGAGTCTCAAGTGATACCGAGACGTTATGGAGCTCTTGAAGTTTTTCGTGGGCTAGCGTTGGTCCAAAATCAGAATAGTACTGATGAATGAGTTCTAATGCCTGCAGCTTGACGCTTTCATTGACACGATTTGAAGACGGCTTGCCTCGATTTCCATGTGCCAGAGAAGCTGCGCCTTGTTGAATGAAACGAGTAATGAGCCGTTGGAGTTGTCGATAACTTAAATCCAATAACTTTAAAGCATCGCGTCGGCTTAGGTTATGGTGTAAGACATCTTGGATTACCGTCAGTCTTTGTAATTCACGGTCGTTCATAGTAATTAGCATCCTCAAACCTCCAAGGAAATGTAGGACATTTTCACTTGGTAATATTAGGACATTTTCGCTTGGTAATAACAAATTGTGTCAATCCCATTTTAAAATGTCTTCTTTTCTCCCAAGTAGAAATGTCCCTTTATGAGCTAAATAGAGTAGGTGAGTTAGGTTTTACTCCTAGAAGCTTTGAAGGTTTCTGGTGTGATGAGAACTGGGTTTATCGCCCTTAGTTGTTCCTGAAGCGCTCTTTGTTGAGCTCTGCGTTGAGGGGCTTTTTTGCTCCTGGTGCGTTTCTGTTGTCGCTCGAATTCTTCTTGCTGCTGTTGAGCAAACTTTAGGACTTGGCCTAATCGCTTGTTGTCGACAATTTGGGTTTGTTGAACATGCTCAAGCTTATCGAAAATTTTGAATGCCAACTTTCTGTGGCCATACACAATCGCAATGTCTCCGTTGGGATAGTCTAAGACTTTGACATGCTCGTGAACTAAGCGAGTATTTTCTTCATTTGGTTCAATGAGATAAACCACTTTGTCATATTGAAATGTCAGAGATTTAGAGAGCTTACGTATTTCCTGCCAACTGAAAATATCATCGAGTTCCTGCGGGGTTTCGCGCACTTTTCGATGCATGTTTTTCGGATACATTGCCGGCTTAGCAAAGCGTCGATTGAAATCAGCAATGAAGTAGGGAAGCCAAGCATTCGCTTCTTCGATAGTGTTGATTCCTTGTAAGCGCATCTCTTTGACGAGTCGGTCTTGTAGCGTCAAGTTTACTCGCTCAACACGACCTTTAGCTTGAGAGCTGTTCGCACATATCAGTTCAATACCTAACTCTTTTAATACTCGGGCATACTGAGTTTGACCGACTTGTTTTTGCTTTTCCTGATTCACCCGAAAAATCGAATGCTTATCACTGTAGAACGCTACGGGTTTGCCGTGTTCATTAAGATATTCTCTCGTTGTTAGCATGTAATCAAAGGCCGATTCGGTTTCGCTGAACCTTAAGTTCATCAGGCGGCCAGTCGCATCATCGATGAAGACCAGTAAACAACATTTGTCAGCGCGTCCTTCAAACCAATCATGGTGAGAGCCATCAATTTGAACGAGCTCGCCTAAACAATCACGTCGGTAGCGAGGTTGGTAAACTTTAGGCTTGCGTTGCGAATGAGGCGTCCATAAACCATCTGCAATCATCCAACTTCGTAAGGTCTCGTTAGATACTGGAAGGCTATGTAACTCAAACAGTTTTTCTCTAGCAAGCGTTGGAGAAAAATCAGAATAGTGATCACGAATCAGTTTTAAAACTGTGTCTCGGTAGTCACTGGGATAGCGGTTATTACTTGGCTTACCTCGAGCTTGGTGAGTCAATCCTACAGCACCGAATTCTCTCAGGCGATTCATAAGCCTTTGAACTTGGCGAACACTCAAACCAAGAATGTCTGCCGCGTCGACTCGTCGGATCCTACGATCGCAAACATCTTGGATTACTTTAAAACGATTGATATCAGAATCATTCATAGTCACTAGCATCTTAAACGCATCCTTAGCTGGTTGTAAGCAAAGCTTAGTGACTACGAGCTAAAGAGACATTTTAACTTTGGTAAATAGTGACATTACAACTTTGCGCCTACAAATTGACTGCGTATTATGTGTATTATGTTAAATAAAGTGTACCTGAGCGAGATATAACTTCTTATATCTGCACCCCACTATCATTTTGCAATAGACAAACCAGTTCAATTTAACCGAAAATCTATTTACCATAAAATACCTAATAATCATATTCATAATCTTCGATTCAGAATACGTTTATTAGGACTCTACTAATAAACGATCGATCGCTTCTGTGATCTCTTTGGTTCTTACTGGTTTGGTAACGAAATCATTCATGCCAACATCTAAGCAAGAACATTTATCTTCGTTAGATGTATGGGCTGTGAGTGCGACAATTGGAATGTCGATGCCTTTTTGTCTCATCAGTTTGGTTGTTGTTAGCCCATCCATTACTGGCATTGAAACGTCCATAAGAATAATGTCTATAGGTGCTTCTTCAGATTGAATAAAATCAATCGCCTCTTGACCATTGCTTGTGATGAAAACTTTATGTCCTTGTCGTGACAAAATCAGCTGGATTACCATTTGGTTGGTTGGGTTGTCTTCAACGATTAGCACTGAATATTGAGTCCTAAGAAATGGGTTTGTTGGATGGCACACTTCTTTCGGCTCTGTGTTCTGACGTGACTGACTTAACACCGGTAATTTAACCTGGAAACATGAACCTTTGTTGAGTTCACTCGAAACTTCAATCTTTCCACCCATTAACTCAACCAGACGTTTAGTGATCGCTAAACCTAGGCCTGTTCCTCCAAATCTACGAGTAATGGTGCTGTCTGCTTGAACAAACGGACTGAATAACGATGCCAATTGCTGTGGGTTCATTCCGATTCCCGTGTCTTCAACCGAGATGTGGAATGTGTTTTTCTGGTAATGGATAGCAATGTTGACTTCACCTTGCTCCGTGAACTTAATCGCGTTACCTACTAGATTAAACAGAATTTGAGCTAGTCTCGTTTGATCTATGTAATATAGTTCGTTTTCAGGTATTTCACATGTCAGATTTAACGTTAATCCTTTGGCATCTGCTATCTTCTTTTGCTCAGATAATACAAAAGTTACAGTGTCTCTTACACTATTCCATTGAGGAGCCAGTGAAAAACATCCTGACTCAATTTTAGAGAAATCCAACACGTCACTAATTATAGCCAGTAGTAACTCAGAAGATGTGCCCATACTTTGAATGATCGAACGTTGTTCACAAGTCAATTGTGAGCACTTTAATGTATCTATCAGCCCGATAATGGCATTGAGTGGCGTTCGAAGTTCGTGACTCATCATTGCCAAAAATTCTGATTTGGCTTTATTTGCTCGCTCCTCTTCTTTACGTGCAGAGATAAGCTCGGCTGTACGTTCCCGAACAGTCGCTTCTAATTTCTCTTTGTTTTCGATGTCGAATACTGCTCGTTCGATCAGAGGTCGAAAACGATTCAATGTTGCTTTGGTTTCAACACTGAAGTACTTGGTATTGGAGTGAATAAAAACGATAACAGATTGAGTCAAGCCTGTGTCGATGCCCGTCATCAATACAGAGTTGATTTGATCAAGTACTATTGAGTTGAGCGAACTAAATTCAGGAAGATTTCGTGGCTCAAATAAAATTGCGCACTCACCATTAATGATACGTGACAACTTACCTGAGTCTTTCCATAGAATATCCTCATAAACTCGGTTGTTAGTTAAAAGTGTTTTAAAACAATCTTTGTTATTTAGACGTGAAATAACGATGAAGTCGTCAAATTTTATATACTTCTTAAGTACGAGTTCTAAACTGGAAAATATGTCTGAAATAGATTCCGCTTTGCTAATTTCTGATATCGTCGACAAGATCACTCTATTCTCTTCGGCTAAACTACGCTCCCGAGACCTGGCTCTCTCTAACTGTACCAGCGCTTCTTGCAACGCTTCTTGGTTGTCTGTACCCATTATTTTTTTAACCTATAAAATGTGGCCGACGACACCATCAAGTTACCATGTGCGCTCTCTCTACCACATAGGCGACCTTGTTCTCCAAAGGTGAATGGACAAATGTATGGCAGCCCATTAAGTGCTTGATTTATTTGGGTGCAGACTTCACTCATATCTTGTTTAAGACTGAGCATTGGACCCGCACAGAAGATGTTGATTGCGCCCAGTTTTTCTTCATGATCCAAGTCGTTAAAGTAAGAGGAATGTATGATATTTGCTGCTCGGCTAATGATATGCTTTTTTGAACCCTGCATTAAATGAATCACATCACCTTCATTAATATCGGTAAATAATTCAATGCCTCTGCACTCGGTTTGTCTAATTGAGTGAGACAATTTAAAATAAGGGGTTTTATATGAAGTCCCCACTTTTCTCCCGAGTGGATATACAGATGACTGTTCAAAAATAAAGCCATCATCTGAGCTACCTAAGTGATAATTGGTCCATTCATTATAGACATCTACTGCGGGTTTATTATCAATTTCTTGGAGTACGCGATCGCGTGCTTTAGTTACCACGCCTGAATATTCAGTTGGCGTGTGTCCGGCATTGAGCGAGCTGTATACAGATTGAGATGAGAAAAATACGGTAAGAGAGACACCATTAATAGAAACGAGATCTTCAGTAAATATGCTCCAGTTTCCGGATACTTTATTGTCTGCTGCACTACCTCCAATGACGGGAACTTCGGTACCAAATTTTGAGTCAATCGCGTCCATGATGGTTTCTTCATTGCCCGGCGTTGAATGCAGAAGAATTAGATCGGGTACTTCCCCTTCCCGTTCCGCTTTGCTCAATGCCATGTCTATCGCATCATAGGTACTCGAGATCACATCTCCTTCAAAACTCTTGATCCCCGTACCATATGCATTGATTCCTGAGTCATAAATTGCCAGTACACCGACAACTGGGCCTGAGTGAAACCCTGTTTCTGTCATTATCCCGTGACAGGTTGTACAACCATGAATAGGTATGTTTGATAGGTGTTGTTTAAGCAACGCCTGGACTGCAAACGTAGAATATTCTTCCGTGCAGTAGCAAATAAGACATGTAATCTCATGAGTTCGCTCTAAACCAGCGAGGATCTCTTGTACAGCGATGACGTCGTCGTGTGAGTAGGAAACTTTAGAGAGAAACTTCATAACGCTCGATCAATGGATTAATCGCTTAGTTATAACATTTTCAGATGGGAGTTTTTACTGATTTAGTACAAGTTATTCCCACCTCCGACCTGATAATGACTATTTTGAGAGGATGACCGAAACACTGTGATCTTGTTGCGTGGTTGTGATGATTATTTGTGATGTCGGTTCATCGGTTGTAAGTAGCCAAGAAGATGAGCTTTTCGCGACTAAAGATCCGTTTCCACTATAGCTAACATCAACTTTGTTACTTTCAGATGTTTCGATTAAATAGGCGTGATTATCACTTGAAACACTAACATTATATTTGTCAATAGTGATTTCACACGGTGTCGAAAGAATACAGTCAACCGTTTCGTTATTTTCGTATGTCACTGTTCTCCAAGTAAATGCAGCTAATAAAATAGACAACATGATGACAATTTGTACAAGCCTTCCTTTTGTGAGCTTTTGTGCTGCCATTTTATCCTTTACTCCTTGTTACAAAGTTCAAAGTTTTTAAATAAAAATACATTTCCTGACCAACCGTAAGGTTACTACTCTGTCATTGATTTGTTAATTCAAGTATAGTGTCGCGTTGAAAATGCCACTTTTTTTTAAAATCAGCAAGCGGAAATAAAGTTCTGAATAGTCTGAGTTTCTTTTTCTGATTTGGGTGGCATTACGACGTGAGTCGTGTTGGAAGTAAAGTGTAGTAAATAAGAAATTGGAAGCATGCAAATGAGCCAAGAAAAGCAGCTTGAACAAAACTACAACTATACGGTCGTCCGTCAGTTCACCTTAGTAACTATTCTTTGGGGTATTGTCGGTATGGGCGTTGGTGTTTTGATTGCCGCTCAATTAGTTTGGCCACAGCTAAACTTTGATACGCCGTGGCTGACGTACAGTCGTTTACGTCCCCTGCATACTAATGCGGTTATTTTTGCGTTCGGTACAAGTGCCCTGTTTGCAACATCATATTATGTTGTACAACGCACCTGTCAGACGCGTCTCTTTGGTGGCCCTCTCGTAGCCTTCACCTTCTGGGGTTGGCAAGCGATTATTCTGTCCGCTGCAATTACTTTACCGTTAGGTCTAACCTCTGGTAAAGAATACGCAGAACTTGAATGGCCAATCGATATCGCTATCACGCTTGTGTGGGTAGCTTATGCAATCGTGTTCTTCGGAACAATGATTAAGCGTAAGACATCGCACATCTACGTAGCTAACTGGTTCTTTGGAGCCTTCATTATCACGGTTGCCGTGTTGCACATCGTTAACAGCTTAGCTGTTCCTGTATCTGCGTTTAAATCGTACTCGATTTACTCAGGTGCTGTAGATGCAATGGTACAATGGTGGTACGGTCACAACGCGGTAGGCTTCCTGTTAACAGCTGGTTTCCTAGGTATGATGTATTACTTCGTACCTAAGCAGGCTGAACGTCCTGTTTACTCTTACCGTCTATCGATTGTTCACTTCTGGGCTCTAGTGTCTCTGTATATCTGGGCTGGTCCTCACCACCTACACTACACAGCACTACCAGACTGGACTCAATCTCTAGGTATGGTTATGTCTCTTGTTCTATTCGCTCCTTCTTGGGGTGGTATGATCAACGGTATCATGACTCTATCTGGTGCGTGGCATAAGCTACGTTACGACCCTATCCTACGTTTCCTAATCGTTTCTCTATCTTTCTACGGCATGTCGACTTTCGAAGGTCCTATGATGGCGATTAAGACGGTTAACGCACTATCTCACTACACTGACTGGACTATCGGTCATGTACACTCTGGAGCATTAGGTTGGGTTGCAATGGTTTCTATCGGTTCTGTTTACCACTTAGTTCCAAGACTATTTGGTCAAGAGCGTATGTACTCTGTATCTCTAATCAACGTTCACTTCTGGTTGGCAACAATCGGTACTGTTTTCTACATCGTAGCAATGTGGATCTCAGGTGTGATGCAAGGTCTGATGTGGCGTGCAGTTAACTCTGACGGTACCTTGACTTACAGCTTCGTTGAATCTGTAGAAGCGTCTTACCCATTCTACTTTGTACGTTTCCTAGGTGGTTTCATCTTCCTAAGCGGTATGATCTTAATGGCATACAACACGTACAAAACTGTTACAGCACCAAAAGCTAGCTTAAAAGCTATCGCGCAACCGGCTTAAGGAGATTTAAGAATGAGCTCAAATTCAAATAATCGCCATGAGTTGGTAGAAAAAAACGTCGGCTTGCTAGCAATCCTGATCGTTATCGCAATCAGCTTCGGTGCTCTTGTAGAGATTACCCCTCTTATTTTCCAAAAGCAGACAACTGAACCTGTAGATAATCTACGCGTGTACTCTGCTCTGGAAATGGAAGGTCGTGACATCTATATCCGTGAGGGTTGTAACGTATGTCACAGCCAAATGATTCGTCCATTCCGTTCTGAGACTGAGCGTTACGGCCACTACTCAGTAGCGGGTGAAAGCGTTTGGGAACACCCATTCCTATGGGGCTCTAAGCGTACAGGTCCGGATCTAGCGCGTGTTGGTGAGCGTTACTCTGATGAGTGGCACCGTGTTCACCTTATTGATCCTCGTGAACTTGTTCCAGAATCAAACATGCCTGGTTTCCCGTGGCTTGAAGACAATGTACTTGATGGCAAATTGACTCAGCAGAAGCTTGAACTCTTCCGCAATCAATTTGGTGTTCCTTACACAGACGAACAGATTGCTAACGCGAAGCAAGATGTTGAAGGCAAAACAGAGATGGATGCAATCATTGCTTACCTTCAATCTCTTGGCCACGCAATGAAATAAGGAATGACTATGGACATTATTACATTTCAAAGCGTTTGGACTGTGACCGTTTTTGCTTGTTTTATCGGCATCGTTTGGTGGGCATTTGGCAAGAATCGTAAATCTCGTTTCGAAGACGATGCAAACCTAGTTTTTGCGGATGAAGCTGAAACGAGTTCAAAAGAACAAGGAGTGACTAAGTAATGAGTACATTCTGGAGTATCTGGGTTACCGTAATTACTATCGGTACACTCATTGGTTGTGCGGTTTTACTTCGCTCATGCTTCTCAAACAAAACGGGTATTGAAGAAGGTGATGACATGGGTCACGAATACGATGGTATTCGTGAACTTAACAACCCTCTTCCGAAGTGGTGGACTTACCTATTCATCGGCACACTTGTGTTCGCGGTAATCTACTTCATCCTTTATCCAGGTCTAGGCAACTTTAAAGGTGTTCTAGGTTGGACGAGTTCCGACCAAACCGTTACTTCAGTAGCACAGTCTCGTGCTTCTGTCGTAGACGCTCAACAGAACAAGCGACTAGACCAATATGCGAAAGAGCTAGACGACGCCAATAACTACTTTGGTGAAGCGTTCAACCAACTTGCATACGATGATAACGGTCTTCGTTCAATCCCTGATATCGCATCAGACTCTGAAGCAATTAAAGTGGGTCAACGTCTGTTCCTACAAAACTGTTCTCAGTGTCACGGTTCAGATGCGCGTGGTCAGAAAGGTTTCCCTAACCTAACTGATGATGCTTGGCTCTACGGCGGTGAGCCGGAAGCGATCCTGACGACAGTACTACACGGTCGTGTTGGTCAAATGCCAGGTTGGAAAGACGCTCTTGGCGAAGAAGGCGTAAAAGAAGTGGTTAGCTACACTCTTAGCCTTTCTGGTCGTAGCGTTAACGCTCGTGAAGCTGAAGCCGGTAAAGCTCGTTTTGTAGTGTGTGCAGCGTGTCACGGTACAGATGGTAAAGGTAACCCTGCTGTCGGTGCCCCTGACCTGACTGACCGCGACTGGTTGTTCGGCGATTCTCGCGCAGATGTAACAGAAACTGTAATGTATGGCCGTTCTGGTGTGATGCCAGCATGGAAAGACATTCTAGGTGAAGAAAAAGTTCAGCTAGTTTCTGCATATGTGTGGAGCTTAAGCAACTCAGATAATAAGTAACATTTCAATAACAGCCCCTTTCTTAGGGGCTGTCTTTCCTTTATTTTATAAGCACTTCTTTTCATTCTTTTTCGAGATCTTTTTTATGGTAAAGCCTTGGTATAAACAGTTTTGGCCGTGGTTCTTAATCGCGTTGCCTGCAACAGTTGTGGTCTGGACGATCTTAACGGTTATTGTATTTACACAGAACTCTGTTGACTTGGTCACTGAGGATTACTACAAAAAAGGGAAAGGCATTAATGTCGATATCTCTAAGGTCAACGTAGCAAAAGAGTTGGGCTTGTCCGCTGACATTTCTGAGCGCGGTGAGTCAATCATCATCTCTTTAGACAAGGGTAAACTCCAGCACTTCCCTGCGATCAGTGCCATGTTTGTCCATCGTACCCTCCCTGACCGCGATTTTACGCAATTGCTTACAGCGAACGCTCAAGGTGATTACGTCCTTAATACGCAACATGAAATCGAAGGCCCTTGGTTCATTGAGTTGACACCACACAATGAAGAGTGGTTGATTCAAGGCCGTATTACCTTCCCTCTAGAAAACAAAACCAAGCTAGAGAACTAAAGTATGAGTGAATCCTGTTATCACTGCGGTGAAGATGTACCAGCGGAAACGGATTTTAAAGTAGAAATATTAGGCTCTATACGCCCAATGTGTTGCCCGGGCTGCGAAACCGTAGCCCAAACCATTGTTGATAGTGGCTTGGTCTCCTACTACCAGTATCGTACCGCTCCAGCTGAAAAAGCTGACCTTGTTCCTGAACAGTTGCTTGCGCTCAGTCATTACGACAATGAAGACGTACAACTTGAGTTTGTTCGTAACTCTGAAAACACCTCCGAAGTGACATTGTCACTTGAGGGCGTCTCTTGTGCGGCTTGTGCATGGCTGATTGAGAAGCAAGTTTCTTCTCAAGACGGTGTCTATGGTATTCGTGTTAACACCACTACCAACCGTGCTCTCCTAAGCTGGGACAATACCAAAACGAAATTGAGTGAGCTGCTATCGGCAATTCATACTTTGGGCTACAAAGCGGCGCCTTTTGAGGCGGACAAGCAAGAAGCTGCCTATCATCGTTCGATGAAGAATTACTTGTATCGTTTAGGTGTTGCGGGTTTGGCAACAATGCAAGTGATGATGCTTGCGGTCGCACTCTATCTTGAAGTGTTCGGCAATCTTGAGCCTGAATTCAAACACTACTTCCGTTGGGTGAGTTTGATCTTCGCTACTCCGGTTCTTCTCTACTCTGCTCTACCTTTCTATATTAACGCTTGGCGTAGTATTAAGGGCAGAACATTAGGCATGGACGTACCGGTGTCGATCGCTTTATTGTTTGCTTATGTTGCGAGCTTAGTTGCGACCGTCACAGAGCAAGGTGAAGTCTTCTTCGAATCTATCTCTATGTTTACGTTCTTCTTGCTGTTAGGACGATTCCTAGAGATGCGAGCACGTCGAAAAGCTGCGGCGGCGAGTGGTAACCTGCTTAAACTCGTACCCGCGATGGCGACGACATTAGACGGCGAACAGATTCCTGTTAAGACGCTAAAAGTCGGTGACAAAATCCGCGTATTACCAGGCGAACATATTCCTGCAGACGGTATCGTACTTTCTGGCCGCGTTCACATTGACGAATCAATGTTGACGGGTGAATCAATCCACGTGGTTAAAAACCAAGGCGATTCTGTTTTCGCGGGTACTTTGAATGGCGATGAGTCTTTTGAGCTAGAGGTTAAAAGCTCTAAAGCCGATTCGGTTATCTCTAATATTGTACGTTTGCAAGATGAAGCGCAGCTTTCTAAGCCACGCATTGCGGAAATTGCAGATATTGTCGCGCGTTATTTTGTAGCTGTGATTCTAGTTATCTCGTTTGGTACATGGTTGTATTGGCACCAAACTAGACCTGAAGATGCGTTCTGGATCATGTTGTCGGTGCTGGTAGCAACTTGTCCTTGTGCCCTGTCTCTTGCTACGCCAACGGCCATTACTTGTTCCACTTCGCGTATGGGTAACTTTGGTATCCTGCTACGTAAAGGACATGTTTTTGAGACGCTGTGCAAAGTAAACCACCTGATTATCGATAAAACAGGCACACTGACCGAAGGCGATATTCGTATAAGCCAAACGGAAACACACGCTGAGTTAGACAAAGATACTTGTCTACAAATTGCTGCGAGCCTTGAGCAGCACGCTAATCACCCTATTGCTAAGGCGTTTAAGGCATTCGAATCTGATGATGTAAAAGTAGAGTCAGTGAATAACGTGATTGGTTCTGGTATTACTGGTGAGTGGAATGGTCACAAAGTGGCTATCGGCAGCAGCGAGTTTATTCTTGGTCAGGCGCAGAACGCTCAGAGCAACGGTATCTATCTTTCTCTGGATGAAAAGCATATCGCTACCTTTGTATACGAAGACCCAATTCGTAAAGAGAGCATCGAGTTCATCCAGAAGTTTAAAGAAGCGGGTATTAAGACTACTCTGTTAACGGGTGATTCTTTGGTGAACGCTAAACCTGTCGCGGAAGAGATCGGTATTACTGATATCGTGGCGAATGCGAAACCGGAAGATAAGCTTGCGTACCTTAACTCGCGTGATGATAAAGATATTACCATGATGGTTGGTGATGGCATCAACGACGCTCCTATCTTGGCTGGCGCTCATTTATCTGTCGCTATGGGTGGTGGTACGGATGTAGCGAAAGCATCCGCTGATATGGTTTTATTGGGTGACAAGCTAGATAGACTACTTCAATCACGTAAGTTAGCATTGAAAACGCGTAAAATCATCCGCGAGAACTTGGCGTGGTCATTGGGATACAATCTACTTATACTGCCGCTTGCCGTTGCTGGCCTCGTAGCTCCGTATATCGCTGTAGTTGGCATGTCAGCAAGCTCTATTATTGTTGTGTCTAACTCATTAAGACTTTTAAAAGAGCAAGGTAAATAATGGAAAGCTTATACATACTCATTCCTATCGCTATCGTCTTAGTGTGTGTTGCCGTCGGTATTTTTTTGTGGGCGGTGAAAAGTGAACAATTTGAAGATCTTGAACGCCAAGGTCACAATATTTTGTTTGATGAAGACACAAATGACTCTTCTCCAAAGAAACAAGCAAGTAGCAAAAAATGACACCTGATTGGATTGGTGCCTTTGTTGTTGGTTTGATTGGCGCAGGCCATTGCATGGGAATGTGTGGTGGCATTGCGTCGATACTCTCTATTGGTACTCAAAAGCCTTCCCCTATTACGCCTGTTCTATATAACTTCGGACGTTTATTAAGTTATATGGTGATTGGTGGTTTGATTGGCGGAGCCGTTTCGTCATTAGGACAGCTTAGTGACTTTAATGCTGCATTGGCATGGCTAAGACTCATTGCTGCACTATTCATGGTTGTTTTGGCGTTGTATATCGGCAAATGGTGGTTTGGACTGCTTGCATTTGAGAAAGTCGGCCAGCGTTTATGGCGTTATGTGTCACCAATGGGACAGTCTCTGCTCCCTCTCAAGCATCCAACCCATGCTCTACCTTTTGGTTTTATATGGGGCTGGCTTCCTTGTGGCTTGGTTTACTCTATGTTGACATGGGCAGCGGTGTCCGGTAGCTGGGTCAATGGGGCTGGAATCATGTTAGCTTTTGGCCTAGGAACATTGCCCGCCATGCTTACCGTTGGCTTTGGCGCAGGCTTTCTCAAGAAGCTGCAACAAGCTGATTTATTCAGGCAGTGTGGTGCAATTTTGATCCTTTTGTACGGTCTATTTACTGCTTACCAAGCCATTCAGCTCATTATTTATACCGTATAGCAACGCTTTAAATGCGGTTTTTTTTCTATCCTTTAATGTGAAGGGATGCTAAAATATTGACGTATATCAAATAGTGAAAGATTGTTATGATTTCTGAAAAGCCTGTGACGAAACGTGTTCAGTCTGGTGGCTGTGCAATCCATTGTCAGGATTGCAGTATTAGCCAGCTGTGTATCCCATTTACTTTGAATGAGTCTGAGCTTGACCAACTTGACCAGATCATTGAAAGAAAGAAGCCTATTCAAAAGGGCCAAGAGCTGTTTAAAGCGGGTGACGAGCTTAAGTCTCTTTACGCAATACGCTCTGGCACTATCAAAAGCTATACGATTACCGAACAAGGTGATGAGCAAATCACAGCATTCCATTTAGCGGGTGATCTAGTCGGTTTTGATGCAATTACTGGTGATTCACATCCAAGCTTTGCACAAGCGCTCGAGACATCGATGGTATGTGAGATTCCATACGAAATCCTTGATGACTTGTCAGGTAAAATGCCTAAGCTTCGTCAGCAGATCATGCGTTTGATGAGTAACGAGATCAAAGGTGACCAAGAGATGATACTACTGCTTTCGAAAAAGAACGCAGAAGAGCGTCTTGCAGCATTCCTTTACAACTTGTCGACTCGTTTCTCTCAGCGCGGCTTCAGCCCTCGCGAATTTCGTTTAACGATGACTCGTGGTGACATCGGCAACTATCTCGGCCTAACGGTTGAAACCATCAGTCGTTTACTAGGTCGTTTCCAAAAAGCGGACATTCTAAGCGTTAAAGGTAAATACATCACCATCGAAGATCATGATGCGCTGATGGAACTGGCTGGTGTTTCAAAAGAATAGTTCTAAATATCAATGATGTAGTTCAATAATGAGCTACATCATGTTTCTCTCCAAAAACCTTCTATATTTCTCTTAATCTTCTTATAACTACGCTACATTGTTTATATGTCCAGTCTGAAAAGTAGGCTTAGTTATGAGTATCTATAACAAAATCTTAGTGGTCGCTGACATCAATCACGATGAGCAACCTGCCCTAGTTCGCGCTATTCAACTTGCTAAAAAAAGCACGTCAAAGAGCCGCGTTACTTTCTTTCTTTCTGACCCGTCCTAAATAAGGTTGACACTCCCCAAGCAGAAAATTGGAGAGTGTTATGAAATCAATAACTAGACGAACTCAATGTGATTACTCCCTCGCTTTTAAATTGGATGTTGTTGATCAAGTCGAGCGAGGTGAACTGACTTACAAACAAGCACAAGACAAGTACGGCATACAAGGTTGTTCTACAGTATTAGTGTGGCTCCGAAAGCACGGTCGACTTGATTGGTCTGGGGGCACACCTCGATTCATGAAGAAAGGTTTACCTATGTCTGAATTCAATTCACCACCTACACCAGAGCAACGTATCAAAGAGTTAGAAAAGAAACTCGAGGATACCAAACTGAGGGCCGACTTCTTTGAAGAAGTAGTAAAAGTTATGGAACGAGACCATGGTGTCCGCGTCGTAAAAAAGCACAAAGGTGCGTCGTCCAAGAGCAAAACATAGCTCAGCTCACGGTGACTAGATTTTGCCAAATCATCAATATATCTAGGCAAGCATATTATAAACAGTGTCTTATTGACGATCGTAACAGGCAGCGTGACAAAGCTCTTCTGAGCTTTGTTCGTGAAACTCGCATCAAACAGGCTCGAATAGGAACGAGAAAGCTTAAGTACATGATGGAAAAAGCTGGAATGAAAGTAGGTCGGGATTATCTATTTTCTCTGCTTAAACATCATCGGCTGCTTGTGAAGGTTAAACGTGCTTACCATCGAACAACGGATAGCCATCATAGGTTTTACTGCCACCCAAATAAAATAAAGGATGGCTTTAAGCCCGAAAGACCGGAACAGTTGTGGGTTGCTGATATTACTTACCTTCCAACCTATGAGGGAAACAGTTACGTCAGTCTTATCACTGATGCCTATTCCAGAAAGATCGTCGGATACAGCGTGGATGACAACATGCAGACGAAGGCCGTAAAACAAGCTTTTATAAGAGCTTTGAGAGAACGTCGAAATCAGGAAAGCTTAATCCATCACTCAGATAGAGGCTCACAGTACTGTTCAAAGGAGTACCAAGACTTACACTCTAGGCACAAGATCGTGTGTTCCATGACTGATGGATATGACTGCTATCAAAATGCCTTGGCAGAGAGAGTAAATGGTATTTTGAAAATGGAATACTTGTTGAAGAAACCTAAAGATGTTGCTCAGGCGAGAAAAATGGTCGCCGAGTCAGTAGAAATCTATAATCAGATGAGGCCACATACGGCCTTAAAATACAAAACGCCCGATGAAGTACATCGAGCGTTTTGACTAAAAAGTGTCAACCCATATCAGGACGGGTCATTCTATCTACGATTTTTCCTACGACATGACATCGATGCTTTCTGCTGATGAGCGTGACGCGATGCGTAAAGGTGTTATACACCAACGTGAGATCTGGATGAATAAAGTGGCAGAGCCATATTTGGATGACTCAATTGAGTTCAATGTTAAGGTTGTCTGGCATAACCGCCCTTATGAGGCCATCATTGCTGAAGTTTTTAGCGGTGAGCACGATATCCTGATAAAGGGCACTCGTAAGCACGATACTTTAGAGTCGGTCATTTTCACCCCGACCGATTGGCACTTATTGCGTAAATGTCCAAGCCCTGTTTTATTGGTTAAAAATGAGTATTGGCCAGAAGACGCGAAGATCTTTGCATCTGTCCATGTCGGTTCCGAAACGGAATCTCACTTAGAGCTTAACGATGCGATGGTCGAACGATTATTAGAAATCACAGGCCGACTAGACGCTCAGCCTTACTTGGTTAACGCCTACCCTGTGACTCCAGCTAACATTACCATTGAGTTGCCGGAGTTTGATCCGACATCCTATACCGACGCTGTCCGTGGTCATCATCTAACTGCCATGAAAGCGCTTCGTCAGAAGCACGGTATGTGTGAAGAACAAACAATTGTAGAGCAAGGCTTACCTGAAGACGTTATTCCTAAGGTGGCAGCAGAGAACAACGCTGCAATGGTTATTCTTGGCACAACAGGTCGTACAGGTCTATCAGCGGTATTTATTGGTAATACCGCTGAGCATGTGATTGATAAAATCAACTGTGACGTCTTAGCATTGAAACCAGCCGGGTTTATTAGCCCACTCGACCCAAACACTTCTAGCTAAGTTTCATCACGTATTAGAAAAGCGCCTCTAGTTTGACTAGAGGCGCTTTTCTATTTGTCTGTTGTCTCTAACTTAGATGCTAGATGTTAGTCACGTCGATGAACATTGACTCATCGATGTTAGAAGATGAGATTTCAGCTTCTTGGAATTCGTACTCTTCACGCTCGCCGCTACGATCTAATGGAAGGTTCACGAAATCAAACAGTTCACGGTCAGCCAGTTGGCTTGGGCTAACGTTTTGAATTGACTTGAAGATCTTCTCTACACGACCTGGAGTTTTCTTATCCCAGTCAATAAGCATCGCTTTGATAGATTGACGTTGTAGGTTCTCTTGCGAGCCACATAGATTACAAGGAATGATTGGGAACTCTTTGTGTTCAGCGTACTTGATAAGATCCGTTTCACGACAGTAAGTCAGTGGGCGAATAACAACGTTACGGCCATCATCAGAACGCAGTTTAGGTGGCATAGCTTTTAGGCGAGCACCGTGGAACATGTTAAGGAACATAGTTTCAACGATGTCATCCATGTGGTGACCAAGGGCAATTTTAGTCGCGCCAATCTTCTCTGCGAATGAGTACAAAGTACCACGACGCAGACGAGAACATAGGCCACACGTTGTTTTACCTTCTGGGATCTTCTCTTTAACCACTGAGTACGTATCTTTATCTACGATGTAGTAAGGAATGTTCAGCGTTTCAAAGTATTCAGGAAGAATATGCTCAGGAAAGCCAGGTTGTTTTTGGTCTAGGTTTACTGCAACAACATCAAATTTGATTGGTGCTGCTTCACGTAAACGTAGCAGGATGTCTAACATAGCGAATGAGTCTTTACCGCCACTAATACAGGCCATTACTACGTCATTTTCTTCGATCATGTTGTAGTCGATGATGGCATTTCCAACATTTCTTCTTAGGCGCTTTTGAAGCTTGTTGAATTCGTGGATTTCTTTTCTGTTATCGTTTTGGTTCATTGCTATTCTCATACTGCCGGGAACACCGACTGTCGATTGCTAGGTGGTATGTTTTAGGGCGTGGATTATACGGATTTTTATTTAAGGTTGAAATAGTCAACGCGAGATAACCTTACCTCTTATTGACAATACTGTTCTATATCAATCCGATTCAAACAAAAACAGCAAGCGATGTGCTTGCTGTTTTGTCTAAACGTTAGTGCCCGTTTTATTTGTCAGCTGGAATATATGGCAATACTCGTAATGTTGGTTCTGGCAGTGTAAAGCTGCTCGCGCCGTCAAGTTCTGCAATGGTAAAGCGAGCACGACCCTGCTCAATTGCTATCTTTTTACCATTTGAAAAGCTGATTTCACTATCGAGTTGATTTGGGAATTCCAGTGTTACGCCCTCAATATCAGGTGTGAACCAACTAGAAAACATACCGCTGAGGTCTTCTAACATAGTTTGCATTTGCGGTAGTAGTGTTTCTATATCGCTAACCTGTACTTCGCCTTGTAGTGGCTCTTTGGTCATGACTACGAGTGAGTATGCGCATTCTTCTTCTGTTGTATGAACGAAGATTAAAGGATTCGCTGATCGCAAGTTTTTGTCGATAGGAATCAGAAGCTCATTACCTGAAGAAACCTCTAGATCTTCGTAGTGCTCTTCTTTTTCCATCCAAGACTTACGAATGTGACAAGTCGTATTGTTGGCTTGGTCTACAAAAAATACAGCAACTTTTACGTCTTCGTGACCTTCTTTAAGATTGTTCTTTAGTTGCGTGTATAGTTTTGAATAGGTGAACATGTACTCTTGGGCAGCAGCGGGCAGAGAAAGCCCAAGACTCAATGAGGCCAGAATAGCAAGCGTCGTCTTTTTCATGGTACTTCTTATCATTGTTGAGCTAGGAAACGAAAAAGAGCAGCGTTAACCCGCTGCTCTTTATTCATTCAAGTGGTTATTTGACCCAGTATACCTTGTTGTGGCGTATCATGGCTTGTAAATCAGTCACATAGTCAGCACCACGTTCAGAATATTTCAACAAACCTTCCGTCAGTTTAGTAGCCGCTTCCATCGTTAACAGATCGTCGCCTTTACTAGCCAACTCAGCTCTGATATTACGTAGGTCTTGATAGGCATTATTTCGATTTAAGTTCATGAAATAGCGGTGTACGGATTCTTGGCTAGAAGAAAATTTCGCTACTTCATGTGTGCTTCCTTCATTACGTTGTAATGGAACAAGCCCACATCCTTTGCTGTAACACCAATGCCCAAAGTAGTTGTTTGCTTTAGTCGCAAATCGAGACGTACCCCAAGCAGATTCATTAGCCGCTTGTGTCAGAACTAAAGCTTCCGGAATCACGTTTATACGGCTCAGCATCTCTTTCACCCACTTTTCATCGATACCTGCGGTTGAAAGCGGTAAGCTGTATAGCTTAGCTAATCTTTCCGCGTATGCTTCGTCTTCTGCGTCAGCATTTGAGACTCCCTTATCGGCAAGCTTTTCTAAGAAAAATCGTTCTTTGGAAATGCGGCGGTTTTCAAGATTGATACTCGGGCGTAGATAGTCGAAGAAGGCTTTTTTCTTTGCATTAGTATCTTCAATCTCAGCGAAGTTAGGTTTCCCTGATGGCAGCTTTAATTTGGGAATATTGCTGCTCCCCGCTTGAGTTTTTTCGGTGGATGCCTTTCTGCGCTCGACTTCCTCATTATAAAGGTAAGGGCCGACCAAAGAGACCGAGCCTAATAATACGAGAGCCGTGGCCTTGAGAGCAAGAGTACGGCCTTTTTGTTCTAAATCTGAGTTATGCATTGAAAACCTGTGAGTCATTATTGTTGTCGTCATCACCTTTAGGTTTATCTGAAGCGATAAGTTTCAGCTTGATACCGAACATTTCACGATACAAGATACCTTTCACATGGAAGAAGAATGGTAAAACGAAAATCAAGCCAATGCCGTACAACATCGCAGCAGCGATAAACATTAGCATCACCATCAAGTAAATAGCGGCAACAGTGAGTATCTTCTTGTTTACTGCACGTAATGAAAGTAACAAAGATTGCATCGGCGGTACTTTCTTATCACAGATAAGCAGGATTGAATGAGTGAAAGCCAAAGAGAAATAAATCGACAAGAACGGCAGAATCATACCTGCTATCCCCTGCAGCATTAAACTAAATAGCGTTGCCAAGATCACTGGTACAGTAAATTGCAGACCTTTCCCGATATGACGCAGTTTTGTATTTAACCCTGCAGCGTGACTCATCGCCATTAGGCTGATACCTGCGTATACCGGAGCACTGATAACTTCATAGCTAAAGTTAGCAATGAAAATCGACTCAACAATCTGTGGCGTAAAAGCTTCAGGATCAATGACTGCATCAAGGATGATACTCGGGTCACCAAGTTGTAACTTGAGAGCGATATAAAAGATAGCAAGTTGGACAAACATTAAAGCAATAATGGCCGGCGAGAAGTTTAAGAAGTGACTAATCGTGTGCTTCCACGCTTCTTGAAAAACAGCTGTCGCTTTAAGTTCGTAATCTCCAGAAAGTGCTCTGTCGATACTGCCGCCTAAATTAAAGTCTTTTTCGATGTCATTGTTCATAGTGATACCTAGGTGTGCCACAAATTCGAAGCCACCTAACTTATTGATAAAAAATTGGCTTCATTATACTCACATGTCGAGTGCAAACTAAAACTTGATTCTGTAACAAGGCTTGCTTTTGTGAGTTAATGGTTAATAATTAGACACTTATTTAATCGTAAATGCCTCAATTATCATTATGGTAAAAGATGTTTACTTTTACCTGCGAAATTTTTTATCAATCAATGGCAAAAAATGCTTTGAATTCACGATTTTGGTGATTATGATGCGCGCCTTAAAAGTGTGTAGCAACAGGTCTTGAAAAGGACCAAGGTGGAGAAAAACAGACGTTGAACGCTAAACAATCAGTAGGAAAACCAGTAGTACAACTCACTGGTATTAGTAAAAGTTTCGATGGTAAGGAAGTCATCGGCAATCTTGATCTAAATGTCAATCACGGTGAGTTCCTCACCATCTTAGGCCCATCCGGTTGTGGTAAAACCACAGTACTAAGAATGATTGCGGGGTTTGAAACGGCAGATAATGGTCAAATCCTATTAGCTGATCAGAATGTTACCCAAGTTCCTGCTGAACAAAGGCATGTAAACACGGTTTTCCAGAGCTACGCCCTATTCCCACATATGACTGTCTTCGACAATGTGGCATTTGGTCTACGTATGCAGAAAGTTCCAAGCGCTGAGATTGAGCCTCGTGTAACGGATGCTTTGAAAATGGTACGCCTAGAACAGATGGCGCAACGAAAACCACACCAACTCTCTGGTGGTCAGCAGCAACGTATCGCGATCGCGCGTGCGGTTGTTAATAAGCCTAAAGTTCTACTGCTGGATGAATCTCTATCGGCGCTGGATTACAAACTTCGTAAACAGATGCAGATTGAGCTTAAGCAGCTTCAGCGTCAACTTGGTATTACGTTCATCTTTGTAACGCATGACCAAGAAGAAGCGCTATCGATGTCAGACCGTATTATCGTTATGCGAGACGGTGTTATCGAACAAGATGGTACGCCACGTGAAATCTACGAAGAGCCTAAAAACCTATTCGTTGCGCGTTTCATTGGCGAGATCAACGTGTTCGAAGCAACCGCAATTTCTCGTCAAGACGAAAAGCGTATTGTGGCAAAGATTGAAGGTGAAGACTCTATTATCTATCACGATAAAGAGATCACTGAAGGACAAAAGCTGCAAGTTCTATTAAGACCTGAAGATCTTCGAATCGAAGAGATCAAAGAGTCTGAGCAGCGTGGCATTGTTGGCCATATTATCGAGCGTACCTATAAAGGCATGACGCTGGATTCAGTTGTTGAACTGGAATCTGGTATGCGCGTAATGGTTAGCGAATTCTTCAACGAAGATGACCCAGATGTTGATCACTCACTGGGCCAAAAAGTTGCTGTAACTTGGGTTGAGAGCTGGGAAGTGGTGCTAGAAGATGAGCAAGAAGTTTAATTTACAAAACGCCATTATCGCTTTAATCACTGGTTGGCTTGTTATTTTCGTGATGATTCCAAACATCATGATTATTGGTACAAGCTTTTTAACTAGAGATGAAGCGAACCTTATCGATATGACGTTCACTCTCGATAATTATGTTCGTCTGGCTGATCCATTATACTTCAAAGTGTTAGCGCATTCGTTCTACATGGCGATTGTAGCAACTCTACTTTGTTTAGTGATTGGTTATCCATTCGCTTATATTATTGCGAAAATGCCAGCTAAATGGCGCCCATTCATGCTGTTCTTGGTGATTGTTCCTTTTTGGACAAACTCATTGATTCGTACCTACGGCTTGAAGATTGTACTGGGTACTCAAGGTATATTGAACAAAAGCTTGATGGCATTAGAAATCATCGATAAGCCGATGCGTATTATGTACACAGAAACAGCTGTAATGATTGGTCTCGTATACATCCTACTGCCGTTTATGATTCTGCCACTCTACTCTGCAATTGAGAAGTTGGACGATACCTACATTGAAGCTGCAAAAGATTTGGGTGCGAATAAATTACAGACGTTACTTAAAGTCATTTTACCACTAACAATGCCAGGTATTATTGGCGGCTGTTTACTTGTCTTGTTACCTGCGTTAGGCATGTTCTACATTTCCGACCTTTTAGGCGGTGCGAAGAACCTACTGATTGGTAACGTGATTAAGAGCCAGGTACTGAACGCCCGAGATTGGCCGTTTGGTGCGGCAACCAGTATTGCGCTAACGGCAGCAATGGCTGTGATGCTTTATGCCTACTATCGTGCAGGTAAGCTATTGAATAAGAAAGTGGAGCTAGACTAATGGGTCGCACAGTTAAGTTCAGCTTTATGACATTGGTATATGGTTTTCTATACTTACCAATCATCGTACTAATCGCAAACTCATTTAATGCGAACAAATTTGGTATGAAATGGGGCGGCTTCACCACCAAGTGGTATGACGCACTCATAAATAATGACAGCCTTATGCAGGCAGCATGGCACTCTCTCAATGTGGCTGTGTTCTCTGCAACCGCGGCGACAATCGTCGGTAGCTTGACGGCTGTGGCATTGTTCAGATACCAGTTCAAAGGTAAAGGCGTTGTAAACACAATGCTGTTTGTGGTGATGATGTCACCTGATATAGTTATGGCAATCTCGTTATTGGCACTGTTTTTGGTAATGGGTGTTCAGCTTGGGTTCTTCACCCTACTCGCAGCTCACATTACCTTCTGTCTACCGTTTGTTGTGGTGACAGTCTACAGTCGCTTGAACGGCTTTGATGTCAAAATGCTGGAAGCAGCAAAAGACTTGGGCGCCAGTGAGTGGACGATCTTGAAACAGATCATTCTTCCGCTAGCGAAACCTGCGGTTGCTGCGGGTTGGTTACTGAGCTTCACACTATCGCTTGATGACGTGATCATCAGCTCTTTTGTGACTGGTCCAACATATGAAATCTTACCATTGAAGATTTATTCAATGGTGAAAGTGGGAATATCACCAGAGGTTAATGCCCTCGCAACGGTTATGCTTGTGGTCTCGTTGATACTAGTTGTTGCTTCTCAACTGCTAGCAAGAGAGAAAATCAAGTAAACCTCACGTGTTATTCATAAGCAGAATGGTGAAATCGCCATTCTGTTTTTCTATCTACTGCCTTTAGGCAACGTTTAGTTTGGAGCTAACGTCAATGAAAAAATGGGCTACTTTATTAGCTGGTAGTGCATGTGCGCTTTCTATGTTTTCTGCGTCTGTATCTGCAGAAGAGAACAAAGAATTAGTGTTTATGAACTGGGGTCCTTACATCAACAGTGAGATCTTAGAAAAATTCACAAACGAAACAGGTATTAAGGTGATCTACTCTACTTATGAGTCGAACGAAACCTTATACGCAAAGCTAAAAACGCATAACAAAGGTTACGACCTTGTTGTGCCATCTACCTACTTCGTCTCTAAGATGCGCGATGAAGGTATGCTACAAAAAATTGATAAGTCTAAGTTAAGTAATTTTAATAACTTAGATACTAATTACCTAGATAAGCCGTACGATCCAAATAACGACTACTCTATTCCTCACGTTGTTGCGATCACAGGTCTTGCCGTTAACACAGATATGTATGATCCAGAAGAGTTCCAAAGCTGGGCAGACTTGTGGAAACCTGAGCTTGAAGGTCAATTAATGATGATGGATGACACTCGTGAAGTGTTCCACATTGCTCTTCGCAAGCTTGGTTACTCAGGTAACACAACAGACGAGAAGCAGATCGACGAAGCTTACGCTGAACTACAAAAGCTGATGCCAAACGTACTTGTGTTTAACTCTGATAACCCAGGTGCTCCGTACATGTCTGGTGAAGTTGGTCTAGGTATGCTTTGGAACGGCTCTGCTGCTGCGGCTCAAAATGAAGGTTTGCCAATTAAACTGGTATTTCCGAAAGAAGGCGGGATCGGCTGGGTAGATAACTTCGCTATCAGCTCTGGTGCTGTGAACGTAGAAGCGGCACATAAGATGATCGACTTCTTACTGCGCCCTGAGATTGCAGAGCAGATCTCTCGCGATACGGGCTACTTAACCGCAGTAAAAGCATCAAACGAGAAATTCAAAAATAGCCCTGCGCTGTTCCCTTCTCAAGAAGATCTAGATCGCGTTGAATGGCAAGCTGCCGTTGGCGACAAAACCGTGAAATATGAAGAGTATTTCATGAAGTTGAAAGCCGGCCAATAAGGTCTATAATAAATTCAATGCAATAGGCAGCTTAGGCTGCCTATTTTCGTATTAGACTGCTATAATCCGACGCGATTTTTATTAATCGATTCACATTGGGTTCGCAACCCAGATTCAAATCAAACAAATGAACGGAACAGTAATGAAAAAAGCACTGTATACCGGCGCATTGTGTGCTGCTACCTTACTTTCAACGCCCTCTTTCGCAGCAGACCAAGAACTGTACTTTTACAACTGGTCTGAATACATTCCTAACGAAGTGTTAGAGGATTTTACTGAAGAGACTGGAATTAAAGTTATCTACTCTACCTACGAGTCTAACGAAAGCATGTACGCCAAGTTAAAAACTCAAGGGTCAGGTTACGACCTAGTTGTTCCTTCTACTTACTTCGTATCTAAGATGCGCAAAGAAGGTATGCTACAAGAGCTAGACAAGTCTAAGCTTACGCATTTTGCGGATTTGGATCCAAACTACTTGGACAAACCATTTGACCCAAGTAACAGCTACTCTATCCCATACATTTGGGGCGCAACGGGTATTGGCATTAATTCAGACATGTTAGACAAATCTTCTGTTAAATCATGGGATGACCTATGGGATACGCAGTGGGAAGGTCAACTGATGATGATGGACGACTCTCGTGAGGTGTTCCACATCGCTCTAACTAAACTGGGTTACTCTCCAAACACAACTAATCCAGATGAAATTAAAGCGGCTTATGAAGAGCTGAAAAAGCTGATGCCAAACGTGTTGGTGTTCAACTCAGATTTCCCGGCAAACCCTTACCTTGCAGGTGAAGTTTCTCTGGGTATGCTTTGGAACGGTTCTGCATACATGGCTCGCCAGGAAGGTGCAACGATTGACATCATCTGGCCGGAAAAAGGTGCTATTTTCTGGATGGACAGTCTAGCGATTCCGTCAGGCGCGAAAAATATTGAAGCGGCACATAAGATGATCGATTTCCTATTACGCCCTGAAAATGCTGCGAAAATCGCATTAGAAATCGGCTACCCAACGCCAGTTAAAACGGCATACCCTCTTCTACCGAAAGAATTTGCTGAAGACCAGAACGTATTCCCACCACAATCTGTAATGGACAACGGTGTATGGCAAGACGAAGTGGGCGAAGCGAGCGTTATTTATGACGAGTACTTCCAGAAACTAAAAGTAAACAACTAGTTTATTTTTGACTGAATATGAAAGCGGCGTTGGCCGCTTTCTTTTTATCGTGCGCCGAGCATGGCGTTGATCTAGGAGGTGAAAGTCCTCTACGGGCTCAGTCGAGCGAGAACCGTTAGTCTATGCAAGGGTGTTCACCGTGAGGTGAAATCTGAAGGAAGCAAATGACAAAACTTGGTGGTGACGAACAGAAATCTGATAGTAGGCCTATATAACTTGGGTAACCTAGCGATAGATAGAATGGCCCAATGCCTCGACGGGAAGTGTATATAGGTAAATCAGGCACGACCAAGGGAAAGAGCAACGTCTTACCTCGGGAGATCTTATGATCTGTCTCAGTCGAGACTAATACAGCAGCGATGTTGTGTGATGGATTATAAGAAGTCAGCAGAAGGCATAGTACTTTGAGGAAGTACAACTCAAAGGAAGGCCTGAACTGAATATATCAAGAAGCAGTCACTATTTACTCAATCATGTGGGGTCATAGCAAGATGAATAACATCTCTACGTTCCAATGGGCGATACCGCAAGTAAAGCTCATGGTCACGAAGAATGACAAGCATGGTCGGCGTAGAAAGGAGGACGAGTCTTGGTGAGCCCAACTGCGCTGATGGAGCAAATCTGCTCTTCAGCGAACTTGAACCATGCTCTAAGAAGAGTGAAGAAGAATAAGGGATGTGCAGGTGTCGATAAGCTCGAAATCACAGCAACCATCTCAAAACTTCGTCAAGCTTCAAATGGGCAAGAGCTCCGCCAGAGTCTTCTGGTTGGGAGCTATCAACCTCACCCCGTTCTCGGTGTAGAAATCCCCAAACCTAATGGCGGCGTAAGGCAATTAGGTATCCCAACGGTGCTTGATAGGATAGTCCAACAGGCGATCACATCGGTGCTGTCAGATATCTATGAGCCCAAGTTCTCCAATAGTAGTTATGGGTTCAGACCCAACCGTAGCGCACATCATGCACTAGCGGCAGCAAGTCACTACATCAGAGAGGGTCGAGGCTATGTAGTGGATATTGATCTAGCAAAATACTTCGACACGGTGAACCACGATAGACTGATGCACAGACTATCGCAGGACGTCAGTGACAAACGAGTCCTAAAGCTAATCAGGTTATATCTACAGGCAGGCATAATGCGAAATGGGTTAGTTGAACAGAGACAAAGAGGCACGCCACAGGGCGGGCCATTATCTCCGTTGCTCTCCAATATCGTATTAGATGAACTGGATAAAGAGTTAGAACGTAGAGGGCATAAGTTCTGCCGATATGCAGACGATTGCCAAATCTATGTTGGTAGTAAGGAAGCCGCAAATCGAGTCAAAGAGTCGATAACGGAGTTCTTGGAGCAGAAGTTAAAGCTGACGGTAAACCGTGAGAAAAGCGCAGCAACAAGAGTGACGGAGCGAACTTACCTAGGGCATAGCTTCAAGATAGATGGAGCAATCCTGATATCGAAATCGGCACAAGTTCAAATGAAGAAGCGAGTGCGGAAAATAACGAAGCGAAATCGAGGTCGAGAGTTACAAGTGACAATCACGGAATTAACTCAGTACCTACGAGGCTGGCAACACTACTTCAAACTTGCCATACGAAAAAGTGCAATGCAGCACTTAGATAAATGGATAAGGCGACGGTTAAGGTGTTACCGCCTAAGGCAACGCAAACGCAGATATAGCATAGCGAGTTGGTTACAACGACAAGGGGTAACAGAACGCAATGCGTGGAAGCTAGCGATGTCAGACAAGGGTTGGTGGCACTTAGCTAGAACGCCTCAGGTGAATCACGCCATGCCAATAAAATGGTTCGATGAGTTGGGGTTATACTCGTTGCGAGATGGGTATGAGTCACTGAAAGTATATTCGGAACCGCCGTATGCGACCCACGCTTGTACGGTGGTGTGAGAGGACGGAGGCCGTGAGGCCTCCTCCTACTCGATTCAACGAATACGTTATTACCTCTTTCAAGCTCTCAAACTTTTGGGCTCTTCATATAGAAGCTCTGAAACTAATTTAGGTACTTCAATACTTGCCTTACCATAACGCTTTTCAACAAACTCGCTTTCTACAGCGCTTGGCTCTAGGTTAATTTCAATAGTATGAGCGCCATGCATTTTCGCATCGTGGACAAAGCCTGCAGCTGGGTACACTACGCCAGAAGTACCGATAGAAATAAATAGATCTGCATCTTCCAACGCAGAGTAAATGTCGCCCATACGCAGCGGCATTTCACCAAACCAAACAATGTGAGGTCTCATCTGCGCCGGGATTTGGCAGCAATGGCATAACTCACCCGTTACAATGTCACTTTTGTGCTCAATAACCTGATTCGATTCACTGCAACGGGCTTTTAGGAGTTCGCCGTGCATGTGTATCACATTGTCGCTACCGCCTCTCTCATGAAGGTTATCGATATTCTGTGTGATGATGGTGACTTTCCCGTCTAAACGCTTCTCAAGCTCACCCAGGGCTTTATGTGCAACATTAGGCTCAATGTCGGGGCTTTGCAGTCCCTTGCGGCGCTTATTGTAAAATGCTTGAACCAAATCAGGGTCTCGTTGAAAGCCTTCGGGGGTCGCCACATCTTCGATCTTGTGGTTTTCCCATAATCCGTCTTGCGCACGAAAAGTTTGTATTCCTGACTCTGCCGAGATCCCAGCTCCTGTGAGAATCACGATATTTCTGTATGGGAAATTCATATTACGTCCTTATCAATATGTCACTTTGTAACAGCTTAGCACTGTTCAAATTCCAACAATAGTTTTGGGGATTAGACGATGGTCTTATGCGCATGTATTCATTGGTCATTTGTGAACTAGCTTGAGTTTTGAAGAGGAAAAATAGCGAAGAGACGACTGTTAAATCGATTCTCGCTCTTTGTAGAAAACAAAAAAGCGACCGAAGCCGCTTTTAAGTTGAGTGTTTCGAGACTCGAAGATTGTTCTGATAAAACCTTAATCTTCACTCACAGATGAGATCTTATGAATTGCTAGATCCGCGCCGTTAAATTCATCTTCCTCGCTTAAACGAAGACCTGTCACTTTGTTTAGGATGCCGTAGACAATGAATGCACCGCCAACCGCAACTACAATACCTGTGACAGTACCCAGAACCTGAACCACAAAGCTCACCCCACCGAGTCCCCAGAATGCTTGTTGACCAAAAATGCCTGCCGCAATACCGCCCCACGCACCGCAAACGCCATGTAGAGGCCAAACACCTAATACGTCATCAATTTTGGTTTTGTTTTGCATGTAGGTAAACAGATAAACAAATAGCGCGCCTGCGACACCACCTGTGACAAGTGCACCGAGTGGATGCATCAAGTCTGAGCCTGCACAAACTGCGACTAAGCCCGCCAAAGGACCATTGTGAATGAAGCCTGGGTCGTTCTTGCCAGCAAACAGTGCTGCTAGAATACCGCCAACCATCGCCATGAGAGAGTTCATTGCAACTAAGCCGCTAATGCCATTGATTGCCTGCGCTGACATTACGTTAAAGCCAAACCAACCGACACAAAGAATCCATGCGCCTAACGCTAAGAAAGGAATGTTTGATGGTGCGAAGTTGGTGTGCTTACCCGCACGAATACGTCCTTTACGCATTCCCAGAAAGTAAACTGCGACCAATGCAATCCAACCACCTACGCCATGTACGACGATTGAACCTGCGAAGTCATGAAAGCCATAGCCAAACTGCGCTTCGAACCAATCTTGTAGGCCAAAATTCCCATTCCAAATAATGCCTTCAAAGAACGGATAAACCAGACCGACCGTAAACAAGGTCGCCAATAGTACTGGGTAGAAACGTGCACGCTCTGCGATACCACCCGATACAATTGCTGGAATCGCCGCAGCAAACGTCATTAAGAAGAAGAACTTCACTAACTCATAGCCATTTGCTTGAGCCAAGGTATCGGCATCAGCGAAAAAGTGTGCGCCATAAGCAACCCAATATCCGATAAAGAAATACGCGATAGCGGACACGCCAAAATCCGCAAGAATTTTCACCAAAGCGTTTACTTGGTTTTTCTTTCGTACCGTACCTACCTCTAGGAAGGCAAAACCTGCGTGCATCAAGAAAACCATGATGGCACCAAGTAGTAAAAACAGTGTGTCCGAACTTTGCGTCAAGTTCTGTACTGCACTATGAACTTGCTCGACTGACTGGCTCATTAAAGCTAACTCCTTTTGCTTTATCATTTGCACTGATTGTGTGCGTGTTAAATGATGTAATTATTTAAAGACTCAATAGCTAGGCAAGATGCGTTCCAAACCATATGAACCGATTAAGCGCAGCCTGAACTATCTCTTAAATGATTGATTAATAAAGATTTGAATATGTAGTGGCACGATTTTGGTGAGCAACAGGATGTAAATTGCTAGTTTTATTTGCACCAAGATAGTGAGGCGCACCATAAAGAAGCGTGCAACATCAAGGGAATGGATTAGAGGATTTAGAAAGCAGACAATAAAAAACCCAGCAAAGAGCTGGGTTTTAAATAGAACAACTTAAGAGTGTTGTTATAGGTTTGGTCCTGTCGAAGCTTTTTGTGGCAAACCTTGCTTCAGGCGGGTCATTCCTTGGTACATACGAATAAACCAAACCACAATGGCAATAGCACCAAACAACATACCCACGTAAGGGATGTAGTACGCAACTTTATCGATGAAATGACTCTTATACCAGTAGTCATTTACGCCTTTCAAAACACCATTTGACGTTGCAACAGTTACGATCAATACCACAAAGTAGGTCAGATTCAGGAAGAAAGTACGGATCAGACCGTAGTAATGGGTATCGACAATTTCCCCATCTTCCCCTTTGTCTAGACGATACCCCGCATAGACAATAGCGATTACACCCGAAACCAGACAGGTAAATGGTGTAAAGCAACTTAGTATGTAAGCAACCCAAATACCGTTATGAGGTTTGTTCATTCGGCTTTACCTCTTTTTCTGTTTGCGAGACATTCTCTGTATTCGAACCAGTAACATCCCCTTGTCGTGCTTCCTGTTTCTCTTTCGCCATAACTTCTTCGTACCAAAGGTCGTGGTGCTCTTTTGCCCAAGTTTCGTCAACTTCACCCGTTACCATACCTTCTAGCGCCCCTTCCATACCAAACAGGCCGATATAGATGTGGAACACAAAGCCACAGATAAGGATCAGTGCCGCTAGCATGTGAACTAAGTTAGAAAGCTCCATATCACGACGTGTTTGACCAAAGATTGGGAAGTCTAGAACTAAACCACTGATCGCAACGACAGTACCTACAACGATAAGTAACCAAAACAGTGCTTTTTCACCAGCGTTTGAAAACTCCGCTGACGGGTGTGAGCCTTTATGCTTACCAACCATACCACCAAGCTTCATAAACCACTTAAGGTCGACCATCTTGAAGATAGACTTACGCCACCACTTCACCAGTACGCACATTAGCAGTACATAGAAAATTGGACCGATGTAGTTGTGGTATTGCTTTGCGAGCATGATGATAAAGCCCCACAAATCCGTTGGGATATACGGCTTTAAGAAATGCTTACCATAAACCAACATTAAGCCGCTGAAGGCCAAAGTTAGGAAGGTAAAGGCCATGCTCCAGTGGAGTGCTCTGTCTAAACGAGACCAACGTTTTATTTTACGCCCTGTTCTCGGCGCACTTAACATCAGTGGACCAATCACAATGTACATCAGAGTAACAAAGGCAATACTACCGAAAATAGCAACTGCGCCTGCCGGAGACATCCACTTCTCTTTTAAGATGTACCACGTTTGTCCGGGAGTACTTATCAGCATACCGTGCTCAGCAGATTGAGACGTTGTGTATCCTGTCTCACCCTCACGCACTTGTCGCCAAAAGTCTGCACCTGCCAGTTGGGTCATCTCACGCTCTGCGGTATTCGCTTTCGTCTCAGCAGCGTGACTCATTGGAGCCAGCATTGTCAGTGCTGCCAGTAGTGGCAGCACGACAAGTGAGAGACGTTTTAACAATGAAAACATACGTCTCTCCCTACTTAGCTCTTAGTCGCATCGTAAGAAAGGTCATTGCCGTCAGTCCAACCTGCGCCTTTCGCACCACGCTCTACAACGCGCTGACGGAATACATCAGAGACTTTCTCTGCATCACCCGCAAGTAGCGCTTTAGTTGAACATAGTGATGCACACATTGGCAGCTTACCTTCAGCAATACGGTTGGCACCGTACTTCTGGCGCTCTTCAACAGAGCCCGCTTCAGTTTCAGGACCGCCAGCACAGAATGTACATTTGTCCATCTTACCGCGCTCACCAAACGCTTCCTGTTTAGGGAATTGTGGTGCGCCAAATGGACAAGCGAATAGACAGTAGCCACAGCCGATACACAGATCTTTGTTGTGAAGTACGATGCCGTCTTCAGTGTGCTCGAAACAGTCTGCAGGACATACCGCCATACAAGGTGCGTCAGTACAGTGCATACAAGCAACTGAGATAGAGTTTTCACCCGGTTCGCCATCGTTCAGTGTGACAACGCGGCGACGTTGGATACCCCACTCTAGAGCATCATCGTTTTCGTTTTTACATGCAGTGACACAGCCGTTACATTCGATACAACGCTTAGTGTCACAAAGAAATTTCATTCTAGCCATTATTGGACTCCTTAAGCCTTACGAATGTTACAAAGGGTTACTTTCGTTTCCTGCATCAAAGTTACAGGGTCATAACCGTAAGTGGTCGCTGTGTTTGCGGCTTCACCAATAACATACGGGTCAGTGCCTTCAGGATACTTAGAACGTAGATCTTCACCTTGGAACTTACCGCCGAAGTGGAATGGAATAAATGCCAGACCAGGCTTCACACGACGTGTGACAAGAGCTTTCACCTTAATACGGCCTTTTTCTGCACCTTCGACCCAAACATCATCGCCATCTTTAAAGCCGATGTCGTTTGCGTCTTTCGGGTTCACTTCAACGAACATCTCTTGTTGAAGTTCAGCAAGCCAAGGGTTAGAACGAGTCTCTTCACCACCACCTTCGTATTCAACCAGACGGCCAGAAGTTAGGATGATTGGGTACTCGCCAGACTTATCTTCTTCTTGAATCGATTTGTACAAGGTTGGTACACGGAAGATCGCTTCTTTGTCATCCCACGTTGGGTAGTCAGCAACTAGGTCACGACGTGGTGTGTACAGCGGCTCACGGTGAAGTGGTACGCGGTCTGGGAATGTCCAAACAATCGCGCGCGCCTTCGCATTACCAAATGGGATACAACCGTGCTTAATCGCAACGCGTTGGATACCACCAGATAGATCGGTTTTCCAGTTCTTGCCTTCAGCAGCCGCTTTTTCTTCAGCTGTTAGGTCGTCCCACCAACCCAGTTGCTTCAAAAGCTTGTCGCTAAACTCTGGGTAGCCGTCTTTGATTTCACTGCCTTTCGAGTAGCTGTCTTCTGCCAATAGGCTTTGGCCTTCAAACTCAACACCGAAACGGGTACGGAAGTTACCGCCACCTTCAGCAACCGGCTTAGATGTATCGTAAAGGATGTGTGTACCAGGGTGTTTCATCTCTGGGGTGCCCCAACATGGCCAAGGCATTCCGTAGGTTTCACCGTGGATTGGGCCACCTTCCGCTTCCAGCGTCGTTTTATGGAATGTATGCCAGTTTTGCTGGTGCTCTTTAAGACGCTCTGGGCTTTGACCCGTGTAACCGATCGTCCACATCCCTTTGTTGAACTCACGTGTAAGGTCTTCAATCAGTGGTTGATTGTTCTCTACGCGGATGTTTTTAAACAACTGGTCCGCATAACCTAATTTCTTAGAAAGTAGGTACATGATTTCGTGGTCAGGCTTAGAGTCGAACAGCGGATCAACCACTTTGTCACGCCACTGTAGTGAGCGGTTTGATGCCGTAACACTGCCATAAGTTTCGAACTGAGTCGTCGCTGGTAGCAGGTAAACGCCGTCGGTGCGATCGTTCATTACCGCTGCAACTGTTGGGTATGGGTCAACAATCACCATCATATCCAACTTCTGCATCGCCTTTTTCATTTCAGGGCCACGAGTCTGAGAGTTGACCGCGTGCCCCCAGTAGAACATTGCGCGAATGTTTTCTCGTTGGCGGATGTTGTCTTTGTTTTCTAAAACACCATCAACCCAACGAGATACTGGAATACCGGCACTGTTCATTGGTTTCTGACCACCGTAAGCGTTGTCGTCGAAACGCCCTTTCACCCAATCGAAGTCTAGATCCCAGACTTTAGACCAGTGACGCCACGAACCTTCAGAGAGACCGTAGTAGCCAGGAAGCGTATCTGATAGTACGCCTAGGTCAGTTGCGCCTTGTACGTTATCGTGACCACGGAAAATGTTAGCACCGCCGCCTGATTTGCCGATGTTACCTAGTGCAAGTTCAAGTACACAGTAAGCACGAGTGTTGTTGTTACCTGTGGTGTGTTGAGTACCACCCATACACCAAACAATACAACCAGGACGGTTTTCAGAAAGCAGTTTCGCTGTATGGTAAACGTCAGCTTCAGATACGCCAGTTACGCGCTCAACCTCAGCCGGCGTCCATTTTGCAACTTCTTCACGGATCTCATCCATACCAAATACACGTTGGCGAATGAACTCTTTGTCTTCCCACTTGTTTGCGAAGACATGCCATAACACGCCCCAAATAAACGCAACGTCAGAACCTGGACGAAGTGATACGTAGTGATCCGATTTCGCAGCTGTACGAGTGCGGCGAGGATCTGCAACTACGATCTTACAGTTGTTTTTCTCTTTCGCGATCAAGATGTGCTGCATCGCAACTGGGTGCGCTTCTGCTGGGTTTGAACCAATGAACAGCATCGACTTACAGTTGTGCATGTCATTGAATGAGTTTGTCATTGCACCGTAGCCCCAAGTGTTCGCTACACCTGCTACTGTGGTTGAGTGACAAATACGCGCTTGGTGGTCGACGTTATTGGTGCCCCAAAGTGACGCCATTTTACGGAATGCGTAAGCTTGTTCGTTGCTGTGTTTCGCACTACCAAGGAAGTAAACCGAATCAGGACCAGACTCTTTACGCAGCTCGAGCGCCTTGTTACCGATCTCTTCGATTGCTTGGTCCCAAGAAAGCTTCTTCCATTTACCGCCTTCCAGTTTCATTGGGTACTTAAGACGACGTTCACCGTGGCCGTGCTCACGCAGTGCTGCACCTTTCGCACAGTGTCCACCAGCGTTGAATGGGTGGTCAAATGCCGGCTCTTGGCCAGTCCATACGCCATTTTGAACTTCAGCGTAGATACCACAACCCACAGAACAGTGAGAACAGATCGTACGTTTGATCTCAGTTTTCGCATCTGGATCAACCGATTTCGCTTGTGCTTTCTTCATCATGCCCGGAGCAAATAGGCTTGCACCTACTACAGCGCCACCAGCAGCCAATGAAGTGTTCTTCATGAATGCACGACGAGATACGCCGAGCTGATTGGTTTCCTTGCTCACACTATCGGAGCGTTTGACTAGTTTCATCCTTTATCCCCTATAGTGTGTCGTAGTAGTCGCGAATATGTTGCGTTTCACGGTAGCCAGTCTTCTTCACGTCTTTTTTGGAAAGGTCAGGCGTTTCAGCCGCTGATGCCACTGTTGAAGTTCCAGCGACAACAGCACCCGCTACGGCTGCAGTTGTTAAGCCTTTGAGTAAGTCCCTACGGCTTGTATTTACTTCTTTATTATCTTTCATCATTGCTTCCTTACCTTACGGTAGATCTTTATGGAGGCTTGCTGCCCCTCTATCGATATGATCGAGTACTGCTCGATTACTCGTAATCAGTGACGTTTTTCACATCAATTTTTGATTTGTGCTTACTGCTTTTGGTATTCACACTAAAACGAACTTGTTCTAGTGATAGGAATGCTTGGCATAGTTGAGCAGCCGGCTTGTAAAAGTTGGCGTGTTCCGCACTCTCCGTCTGGCGAGTGAATGATTCAAACCAAGGTGCAATATGTTTATTGAAAACAACTTGTTGAAGCTCTTCTTCTTCACTGGTTAGCATCGCCATCACTTCACAAAGTGCTGAAATATGATCTTCTGGCTCTTTTACGTTTTCGTCGCGCTCAATACCAAGAAGCTCAAGATCGTGTCGGATCTCAGCAAGTGGCTTTTCCATCATTGCGCCAGTCATATGCCATGAACCAAAAGGCATGACTTCACCACGGCCAATACCGATGAAAAGGTCTTGGTATTCGTCCTCTAGCGCTTCACGCTCACATTCAATTGCGGCTTGTTGAAGCGCAATCCAAGCTTTTTGCATGGCACTTTCTGACTCTTCAATTTCTAGAGATTTTAAAAAGTCGATCATCTCTTCTGTTGGAGCACTACGAAATAGTGCGGATAGAACTAGGTAGATATCTGTTCTTAATGTTTGTTCTTGTTCTGAATGAGTATCCAAAGCCAACTCCTAGTATTTCAGTTGTTTCAATGGGTCTTGAGCCATTGAATCGAACATATCGATGACACGGCAGTCTTCACACATAGCAATACGATTGATCGCTGCTTCGTCTGAAAAATGTGAGTGACCGCGTAACTTGTTTTGCAACATATCAATCATAGATTGAGGAGCAAAAGGCTTATGACAACGAATACACTCCGCAGCTTTCTCTTCATGGATCACAACCGCCTTCTGACGCTCCTCTTTCACCCAATTCATACGAGGTGTTAGAGTTAGAACGTTTTCAGGACATGCTTTTTCACAAAGGCCACACTGAACACAATCTTGCTCAATGAATTTTAGAGATGGAGATGTGCCATCGGTATGAAGTGCACGAGTTGGACATACCGCCACACAACTCATACATAACGTACAATCTTTGCTTTCACACGAAACGTTGCCGTAAGGTGCGTTCGATGGAAGTTCAACAATATTTTCGACAGGAATTCGTGATGTACTCAGGGCGTCTAGCGCAGTAAATAGACGCTGGCGCTTATTACCTTGAAGGTCACCAAGTGCCAAATCAAAAGAGTCGGTACAGAGTGTCGGCGCACCTTCGCGAAGAGATTCAAGGTAAAGGATATCTACTGTCTCTTTTGCTACACCGATTTGATCCAACAATTCTTGAGCAATACCAACTTCGTTGTTAAGGACACGAATAATGGTTTCTGGCATAAAGCGAGACGCTGCAAACAGAACCTGAGTCGCACCATTTACTAAAGCTGCAAACCAGGTATCAATCCCAACAGAAGGCAGCTCTTCAACAACAACCGGAATCACATTCTCTGGAAGTGCTTTAAGTGCCATTACATTGTATGTTTCATGACGAGAGCTACAGATCAGAACGATCGGGTCTAGCCCCCCTGCTTTCTCATAGTTGGCTAATGTACGCTCAATGAATTTTTGCGTGTCATCTGGATTAGGAAGTGCGTAACTGATAGCTTCTGTCGGACAGCTCGTTGCACAAGTACCCACGCCTTGACAAAGGTACGGGTTAATTTCGATGCGATGACCGGTTTTGTCTGTACCTTCACTGGATAGCGCGCCTGCTGGACAAGCATCAACACAACGCTCACAGCCTTTAACGCCACGAGAGCTATGCGCACACAAATCAGTATCTAAACGGAAAAATTTTGGCTTATCGAAGGTACCCATTAGCGTTGGGATCTCTTCTAGTGCTTCAGCCAATTTCGGATAGCCACGTCCAACTGGGTAGTAACCCGGAACTGGAACTTCTTCAGTCATGCAGCTGTTTAGGCATAGGTCTAACACAACATCAAAGCAATCGTGATTGATAGCAACTTTCGCTAAATTACTCGTCGTCCCACGGTTTTCAATAATCACTTCAAACGTACCTAGGAAACCTGATACCTGAACCGAATTAGCGAAATAGAGTTCACTGTTTGAACCCTTCTCTCCATCCGTTGATAGCAGAGTAAGGCTGGTCAATTGAGGAAGCTGTGCAGCCGCGCTCTCAATGATTGCAGTTGGCCCTATGATTAGGGTATTACCACCACTTTCATAACTTACCGTTGGTGGAATAAGGTTGGTTAACTCTACGGTATTTTCAAAAGCATAGAGTCGCGCTTTACCATTATTGGTTGTTGCTTCTTTTAATAGTTCTTTAAGCATTGCTCAGTTCCATATAGCGTCATGGATAATCTGCTCAACCTTGATTGTAGTCAGCCTCTAATAGAATGCTGATTAATTGCTCAACTAATGATGTCTCGTATCTCATCATTGATCGTAAAACAATCTACTAACCCGTTGATTATGTTTGTTCAAAGCAATGTATATGCCAATTTTAATTTAATTAAATTTCAATAACTTATAGGGTTTATCGCTCTATTTTAAGGACAAAAAAACCGACTGGGACAATTTGTCTCAGTCGGTTCATTGAGTATTTAGTCAAAATGTACCTATTTTTTGTGTGGTATATTTTGTCTCAATTACAGATTCATCTTTGTAGATAAAATGCCTATTTTATGAATAACTGTATATATGTACAGTTAATGTTATTTTGGAGACTTCTCAACGTTCTCAGTGTCTGAATTGAGGGTATCTTGAGGTTCATTTTCAGAAGCATCGAATCCTTCTTGTTGAACATCTTCTTGCTCTGCTTCTGCTACCTCATGTTCTAAGGTATCACTGGTCGTAGCTGACTCATCTTTAGCATTAGCAGTGACAGGCTCACTATCCTCAACCGTTTCTTTTACCCAGTCTCTTAACGTATCAGCAACGCCTTCACTAAGAGACTTAAGGTTGCTGTAGTCATCATCATAATCGTCTAAGCCATCACGAACATTGAACTCTTCAGATAAGAATAGCTTTCTCAGAGCTGCCTTTTTGACGCTCTCCGATGCCTCAGATACCAGCAGCTGAGCAACAGAAGGAGATTCACCTTCAACGTTCTCTACTGAGTCACCCTGACTTTCCACTGAAATATCAGCGGGTATTTGCTCTGAAGCAACCGAAGGTTCTGGGTCGTTAATGCTCGTAAATTCAGAAGATTGAGCATCAGTAGTAACGTTAACTGTCTCTTCTACTTCAACGTCAGTACCCTTGTCTCCATCTAACTTACGCTGTGACCAACGACTAAAGAAACTAGTTGCCATTTGCGCGCCCTGCTCCTTTACGTTTCTTACGACGTTTTTCTAACAGTTCGCCATGTCGACCAATGAAAGCTTCCATCCAGGCTTGAACAGGTAAAGGCATGTCAAACGAAAGCACCTGATTGTCTCCATCCATATACTGGCCTGCGACAGTTTGGGAAGCTGTTAGCAGTTGGATAATCGGAACACCTGAATCAACGTTGTCCATTACCAGAAAAAGCTTCGGTTGTTGCGAGCTAAGGTTGAATCGATAGTCTGTACGTTCATCTTTATGCAACTGCAGTAAGCACACCTCTTTCGAGTCACTGTTCGGGGACAACTCAAATCCTACCAGTTCCCATTGTGTGGTTGTCCACATGCCTGTCTTGATCTCTTTTTCGATGCGATGGACGCCTATCGACCAAGATGTCTCGGTTTTCTCATATTGTTGTTCTCGTTCTTTAGTTTCCGACATATCTCATCCCGTTGTTATTTGAAGCCGCTGCCAATAGGACATTTTGTTCTATTCACTACGTTACAAAATCTTTGGTTTACTACAGCTAAGCAATAACCACGCCATAGCGCCATTAAAATAGGTGAAGTCTCTGTTCAGGTTAGACCGATGTGACAGTTTTTGCGCTAAGTAAAGGTAATCACCCGAATAATTTGAGATAAAGTGCGCTTTGGAATAAGAATTGCTTTAAGCATTAAAACAAAGAAGCAGACTCCTTTGGCGAGTTTTAAAAATAACGCCTAAATCGTCAACGTCAAAACGCGTGATGAGCGTATACACAACTAGGATATTAAAGTGGTTAAACCAAACATTATTAAAACCAGTGAAAACCCTCTCCAAACCATTGAAGTGGAAGTGTTCGACGAGTATGGCGAAAAGCTAACAAAACAGATTGCTTGCGAACGTCCCCTAACCGTTATGCTTAACTGGAAAGAGATCGTGACTCTGATGACTTTGGGCTCGCGTCCTGAATCATTAGTCTTAGGTTATTTAAAAAACCAAAGCTTCCTCTCTGACCCAGAAGCCATTGAATCTATCATTATCGACTGGGAAACCAGTTCAGCGGCGGTTGTCACTAAAGAAGATACAAGCCAGTTAGAAAGTGCGCTCAAAAAGAAAACCGTCACCTCTGGTTGCGGTCAAGGCACTATGTACGGCAATGTCATGAAGCAGCTTGAAAACTACCAAGTACCTCAAACCAAGCTTAAACAATCTGAAATCTACACAGCTCTAGAAGCGCTGACTCATTACAACGACACCTACAAAAAAGCTGGGGCAGTTCATGGTTGTGCCGTGTGTAAAGACGACAAAGTACTCTCATTCGTAGAAGATGTCGGCCGTCACAATGCCGTGGATACACTTGCAGGTGAAATGTGGCTGAATCAAGAAGATGGCTCAGACAAAATTTTCTATACTACTGGCCGCTTGACCTCTGAGATGGTGATTAAGGTGGCTCAAATGGGGATTCCTGTGCTGCTCTCTCGTTCTGGTGTGACTCAAATGGGGTTAGATCTCGCTCAAAAATTTGGTATTACGACGATTGCTCGCGCAAAAGGGTTACGTTTCCAAGTTTTTACAGGTGCCGATAAGATCATCTTTGATGTGAAGGGAAACCAAGATTGAGAATAACAAAGGTTAATTCAACCCTCTCTCCTTTCTAAGAGTGCTTAATTAGGTATTCTGCATCACCCTCAATAACCGCGGTCGTTTCCAAGAGCTGAGTCTTATCGTGTGTTGTTGAGGGCAACTATCATTTTAACGGTTATTGAAATGTCGTCTTGACATTTCTTTGGGTAAAATTATTCACCAAACTGATCCAATTCCTTGCGTTACCTCCCTAATAAGCTATTAGTTACATATCTATCTTTTATTAATACATAACTCAAATAAATAATGGATAGTTATAAAACGTCATCGGCTAAAAGGAGTTGCCTATGGATAGGCCAACTGACAATCAGCGATCTCCGCTGTCATTGTCTATACGAAGTAAATTTATTCTTATCAACATCACCTTATTTATCTCAGTGTTCGTTTATGCCGTATATGAACAAATGAGCCTTGACCGACTGGAGTCACTTGAGCGTGCCGCCAATGAGAACCTAAGAAGTTCAGTTGACCTACTTATGCTCAGAAGGCACGAGAAAGACTTTCTAGCAAGGAAAGAACAGAAATACGCAGAGCGTTTTGATACTACAGCTGTAACACTGGACCAAAGATTATTAGATTTAAATCAGACGCTTATTTCCCATGAGTTAAACCTTTCTGACAACACCTCCAAAATCACCCAAGCAATCGAGAGCTACGAATACCAATTTCGTCAGATTGTTCAACAAGTCAATGCGATTGAAAACCCTAACCCTTCTGTTGGTTTGATTGCTGCCTTAGAAAAAAGAAGAACCGAATTGAAACACGCGGTAGAGAAAGAAGCGAATCTCGCACTGGAACTCGCATTGCTTGAGTTAGTAGAGAAAGACTTTCATTATCTCGCCCACACCAACGATCAAACCAGTCTCGCATTTGATGGCGCATTAGATGTGTTTACACCCTATGCACAAAATACCGAAGCGACGAAACAAGCGTACTTAAATTATCGAAGTGCCGTCGAAAAGCTGCTCATAGCGAATACGCGCCTTGGACTGACCGAAGATTTGGGATTAAAAGGTGAGCTTCGCCGAACCGTTCATCAAGCCGAAGAAGCGATCAATAGCGTTCAACTGGAAATCAACAATGCGATTAGCCAAGCGAGTGCAGATACAAAAAATACGCTGCATCTGTTTGGTTTTGCTATCATAATACTTCTTTCTGTGTTGTTGGCTCTGATCGGAAAAAGTGTGTTAACTCGTATCAAAGCGATCAACGAAATGATGGAGTCAATCGCGAACGGTGACGGTGATTTAACAGTGAGAATGAACGCCAAAGGCACTGACGAATTAGCACAGCTCTCCCACTCCTTTGATGCCTTCATCAGTAAGCTGCATGCGAACATCAAAGACCTTTCTAGTGTAATGACCATACTCACCGACAGCTCTTGCAGTTCAGAGCAAGCCGCACAAAAAAGTATGAGCAATGCCGAAAAGCAAAAGCAGCAATCAGAATCGGTCGCCACGGCGGTCAATGAACTGGTTATGACCAGTAATGAGGTGGCAGCGAATATTGAGAATGCAGCATTGAGTGCCGAGAAAATTAAGGGCAACGCGCATCATGCACTGCAAGAAACGCACGCGACCGATGACAGCATTCAAGTGCTGGTCAACAATATTGAAGAGTCTCAAGCGCTGATTGATCATTTGGAAGAACAGAGCCGAGAAATAAATCAAGTAGTGACGACAATCCAAGGCATCGCAGAGCAGACTAACCTACTCGCCCTCAACGCAGCGATCGAAGCTGCACGTGCAGGTGAGCACGGTCGAGGTTTTGCCGTTGTTGCATCTGAGGTTCGAGAACTTTCGTTGATGACCAATAACTCTACCCAACAAATTGAGACTACCATTCAAGGGCTAACTAGCGGCATTGATAAGACAGTTGCTAAGATGTCGGAGAGCTTAGATCAAACAGAGCATGTTAAACGTCAAACTAAGGGTGTAGTCAATGCGATTGAAAGTATTCATTTCCAGATTGGCGAGATGTTTGATTTGAACAGCCAAATCGCGACCGCATCGGAGGAACAATCTGTTGTATCCGCAGAGATTGACCGAAATATCACAGAGATCGCCCATTTATCCGTGGATACATATGAAGTGGTATCAGGGTCTGTGCGCTGTAGTGAACAAGTGTCCAATGTGAGCGTTAAACTGGATAAAATCGTCGCCCAGTTTAAATATTAGTGTTGTTGTAACAAGCAATTCAGTACAAACAAAAGCGCCTTTATCGCAATGACAAAGGCGCTTTTTAATGAGTTTAATATCGCTTAAACAGCATTGACTATTCAATTAAGCGTCGATACCACGCGCTTTTAGGAACTCGGCGTAAGTACCACGGAAGTCATGGATCTGACCATCTTTGATCTCTAGGATACGTGTTGCTAGTGAGTCTACGAACACTCGGTCATGAGAAACGAAGAACAACGTGCCTTTGTAATTTTCAAGAGCCAAGTTAAGCGCTTCGATAGATTCCATATCCATGTGGTTCGTTGGTTCATCCATTAGCAGGATGTTTGGTTTATGCATCATGATTTTACCTAGAAGCATACGACCTTGTTCACCACCAGAAATAACTTTAACTGATTTCTTAATGTCATCTTGACCAAATAGCATACGACCTAGGAAGCTACGTACTACTTGCTCATCTTCGCCTTCTTGACGCCATTGGCTCATCCAGTCAAACAGATTCATGTCTTCTTCAAAGTCATGAGCATGGTCTTGGGCGTAGTAACCGATATTCGAATTTTCAGACCACTTGTACTCGCCGGTACGTGGTTCTAGCACACCAGCAAGTGTGTTTAGCAGGGTTGTTTTACCAACGCCATTTTCACCGATGATTGCAACACGTTCGCCTACTTCGAAGATCGCATCGAACTTGTTGTATAGGTCTTCTTCAAAACCTTGAGATAGGTTTTCAACCACAAGCGCGTTACGGAATAGTTCTTTAGACTGTTCGAAACGGATGAACGGGTTTTGACGGCTAGATGCTTTAACTTCTTCTAGCTGAATCTTATCAATCTGTTTAGCACGAGACGTTGCTTGCTTAGCTTTAGATGCGTTAGCAGAGAAACGAGATACGAACGTTTGAAGTTCAGCGATTTGCGCTTTCTTCTTCGCATTGTCAGACAGTAGACGCTCACGAGCTTGTGTCGCTGCCGTCATGTATTCATCGTAGTTACCTGGGTAAACGCGTAGCTCACCGTAATCAAGGTCAGCCATGTGAGTACATACAGAGTTTAGGAAGTGACGGTCGTGCGAAATGATGATCATTGTGCAGTTCCGTTGGTTTAGTGTCTCTTCCAACCAGCGGATAGTGTCCATGTCCAAGTTGTTCGTTGGTTCGTCTAGTAGCATGATATGCGGGTCTGCGAACAGAACCTGTGCTAGAAGAACACGAAGTTTCCAACCAGGAGCAACTTCACTCATTAGGCCAAAGTGAAGAGACTCTTCGATACCTACCGCCAGAAGGAGCTCACCCGCTTTCGCTTCTGCCATGTAGCCATCCATCTCTGCGAACTGAACTTCTAGGTCAGCCACTTTCATACCGTCTTCTTCGCTCATTTCTGGTAGCGAGTAGATGCGGTCACGCTCTTGCTTTACAGCCCATAGCTCTTTATGGCCCATAATAACCGTGTCAATTACAGAGAACTCTTCGTAAGCGAATTGGTCTTGGTTTAGCTTAGCTACGCGCTCGTTTGGATCGTAGCTTACGTTACCTGCGCTTGGCTCTAGTTCACCTGAAAGTATTTTCATGAACGTCGACTTACCACAGCCATTCGCGCCGATTAGACCGTAACGGTTACCTTCGCCGAACTTCACTGAAATATTTTCGAAAAGTGGCTTTGCGCCGAATTGTTGGGTGATATTTGCTGTGGAAATCAATGCCTTTACCTTTTTAATGTGAAAAACGCCGCAACGTTACTCGTTCAGGCGGTTAACTGCAAGCGTTGTTTGCCTTATTCCGCATATTCGCCACGTGAAATGGAGAAAATCATATCTAACCTTTCACATCGAATCATGACCTATTAAAAAGTAGAAGGGATTCTTGAAAAGCCCAGCTTTGGTGACGATTATTTCAGCGGAAAGCCATAGTTATTAGCAGCAACAACAATCAAAGAGGATCATTAGCGGTAAACGAACTACACTTATTCAACCTGATCAGGAAGTTAAAGTGAAGTTTATGCGCCAATTATCACTGATGTACGTTCGGTATATTGGGTTACTGTGGGTGGCAATGGTTTCATTTAGTAGTGCAGCACAATGGCAATACGAACAAGAAGCCACCCCTCGCGTCAGCGAAATCGCTGTTAGCATCAGTAGCGAGATTCAAACCCTACCCGAGCCTTTGTTTATGTCGGCTCAGGATCAACGTAAAGCGTCTCAATTACTCAGAGTCGTGCTCTCAGAACAACAAAAACAGAGCGAGCTATTTGCGCTGCACCTTTCCCAATTCATCGATAACCTTAAATCCGATGAAGAATCAGAGATTAAATCAAAAACAAGTGACGATATTTGGTTCGAAGTTCAGTCAGACTATCTAACACTAAGCAGTATCAATAACAGCAAGCAACAGTTATTAGAGCTTGCCGACAGTACCACTCGAGACAAACTTATCGGCTTTGGTCCGCAAGGGGTTAGACAGTTAAAGCAAGAGTGGCAGTTAACGTTGCTCAATGCCGAATACCTGTTTTACTTTCAACTACGCAGTTTTCGCTCATTGATACAAGATACCTTCGTTTCACCCGTTCCAGTGGTTTGGGCTGGTATTAAGGTGTTTTTCATCTACAGCATATTAATGTGGTGGCTAGCCAACAGCACTAGAATTATAAACCTGTATAAAAACACAGTTCTAGAGAAAAGCACCACTCCACCTTTGTGGATTCGTCTCATTTGGTACTTGAGCCGCGCACATAAAGCCCTCGCGTGGCTAATAGCGATAACCCTATCTCTGCAAGTTTTATCAACTATTCCAAGTCTTCAACATGTTGTCTTTCTTGAAATATTTACCTGGTGGATTCTCGGAGGATCTATCGCAATAAGCTTTATTTTAGAATTCACTTACCGCAATAGTCGCTCTTCTAGCAAAGAGATTGTTGAATTACGATTGTCGACCATACGTCGTTATGTTTGGAGCGGAATTATTGCCGGTGTGATATTGCAAATCTCAATCATGACACTGGGTAAAGGCACTATCTATAACTGGATATACAGCGCGCTCTTCTTTTGGTTTGTTCTTATTACCGTTTCCGTATTGAGATTGTGGCGCGACACTGTGTTTGAGATGGTAGAAAACATCGCTGACCGTCCTTGGTGGGTCAATTGGGCGATCGGTAAAAAGCGAGTCTGGATCATTAGTATCATTGCGACTGCCATTGCTGCAACATGGGTCATGGTCCATATCGCTAAGCATCGATTAATCTCAAAACTATCACACTTTACCTTTTTCAGCCAAGCGCTTGCCTATCTTTTTCGGATTGAGGTTGCTAAGCAGAAAAACAATACAGCAGATGGGCACGCGTTAGTTCGTGTGAAAGGCGATGCTGCCTTTGACTATGTGTTACCAGGCAATCATGACAGCGAATTAATTGACTATGCGGATGCCGAAATTAAGCAGCTCTCTAAATACTTGCTGACTGACTCTCCTGCTTTATGTGTCGTTTCTGGAGAGCGAGGTGTGGGCGCCACAACCTTTTTAAAACAACTGCTTCACCGAGTGAAAAATGCGGAACCTATCTACCTGAACTGCCCTCATTCTGGCTATCAAGAGCTACTCGCTCACTTTGCGGTGAGTATCGGGCTGGATGAAAACACCACTGAAATACAGATTCTGAGTCACCTTCGAAGCAGCAAAACTACTTACTTGATTGCCGTAGACAATGGGCAAAGGTTAGTCAAGCCTATGGTTGGTGGGCTGGCTGCGCTTATACGTTTAACCAATCTTATTCGACGTTCCAAGAAGAATCACCGTGCGATCATCTCAATAGAGAAAGCGAGTTGGCGCTTTGTCGATAGAGCTCGAGGTGAAAGACTATTGTTTGATTGGGTTGCCTTTCTTCCTAAGTGGAATGAACTGCAAATCGCCTCACTGCTCGACACACGTATCAACCAAACAGACGAATACTCTGTGAGCTTTGACGGATTAGTGGTACCCAAACAGTGGGATCAGCAGGAGATCAGCGAAGAAGAGCGCGCGAAACAAGGGTTCTATCGAATCTTATGGCACTACTCTGATGGAAATCCGACAGTAGCACTAAGATTCTTCCGTTTCTCTCTAAATAGAAACAAAGAGACTGACCAAGTGATGGTCAGGCTGTTCCATGCTCCCGAATCAGAAGAGCTTGAGAAAATGCCAAAGCCCATGTTGGCAGTATTGCGTTCAATTGTTCAATTGGAAATTGCAACACCGGAAGAGCTCTCTGAATGCACACAACTCACGATTTCTGAAGTGACAGGGATACTTCGCTACTTCCAAAGCCGAGGCTATATCGAATGGACAGAAGATAAAGCAAAACTCTCAGACCACTGGTTTAGACACATTACCAATGTACTAGACAGACAGCATTTATTGGTGAAGTAATATGAACAGAATTTCTAACATACTTGGTATAGCCCTACTGATACTGCTGCTGTCATTTCAACAGGCATTTGCCGCAGAAGAAGTGGTTAATGTTGAGAGCATCCAACAATTTGCCAGTCTGATTCGCTGGAGTGGTGTTTTCTTTTCAATTTTAGTCATCGCTGCAACATGGTTACTGATCAAATTTATGAACTCAATGGTTGAGAGTATTGGGAGTCAGTTTGTTCAGTATCGAATGGTGTTACAAAAGGTCCAGTCTTTCCTGCAGTTTTTCATCTATATGACCGCTGGTTTGGTGGTTTTTATGATGAGCTTTCGAATTAACGATCACATCTTGGCGCTGATCGGCGGTACGCTCGCTGTGTCGGTCGGTTTTGCTTTGAAAGACCTCGCTGCTTCATTTATTGCTGGCTTAACCGTGATGATAGACAGGCCGTTCCAAGTGGGTGACCGTGTGACGTTTGAAGGGAATTACGGCGACATCATTACCATTGGTTTACGTTCAGTGCGTATCAGAACGCTCAACGATGACATCATTACCATCCCTAACAACAAATTTCTAAACGAAGTGACGACAAGCGGAAACTACGGTGCTCTCGATATGCAAGTTGTGATTCCATTCTATGTTGGGATGAATGAAGACATCACCCTAGCCCGTGACTTGATCCAAGAGGCCGCATCGTCGAGTCGTTACATTCACTTGCCAAAGCCCGTGACAGTGCTTGTTAAACAAACCATTACTGACAACTACTTAGCCATTCAATTGACCTGTAAGGCGTATGTTGTTGATACGGCGTATGAGAAGTTGTTTGAAACCGACATTACCTTAAGAGTGATGAAAGAGTTCAAGAAGCACGGCATTAAACCGCCGAAAATCGCGTTAGCTTCTGATTAATGATTAACGACTAAAAGGCTAGTCTAAAAACAAAGAAGCCCTCGTTTCATGGGAAACGAGGGCTTCTGTTTATAACGTTTAAAAAACTACACTTTGAAGTATTTCAGTTGCTCAGTTAGATGCTCTGCGGTGTTGGCCATTTGTTGGCTATCTTCAGCGAGTGACTGAGACGCTTGAAGCACTTCGTTCGCCGCCAAATGGATGCTTGAGACGTTCTGGTTCATCTCTGTCGCCACTGAACTTTGTTGCTCTGAAGCGGCTGCAATTTGTGCCACCATATCGTTCGCGTTTTGCAGCTCAGCGACAATTTCATCCAGTTGAGCTCGAGTATCGTCTGACGCTTTCACACTATGATCGACCTCTTCATTACTTTGCTTCATTGCGACAAAAGTTTGCTCAGCCTGCTGAGTAAGCTTTTCAATGGTGTGTTGCACTTCATTGGTCGAGTTTTGAGTACGACTGGCTAGGTTACGAACTTCATCAGCAACCACCGCAAACCCGCGCCCTTGTTCACCCGCTCGTGCTGCTTCAATCGCCGCGCTCAAAGCCAACAGGTTCGTTTGCTCGGATACATCGCGGATAACACCTACCACTTGGCTGATTTCTGTCACCCCTGCTTGTAGGTCTTGAACTAAGCTGTTCGCATTCGAAATATTGTCAGACACGTGAGAGATACTTGTCGCCGTCACCTTCATGTTCTCGTCATTGCGATACGCATGATCTACCACTTTATTTGTACTCACTGCCGTGTTTTCAGCATTAACCGCAACATCAGAAATGGTTGCGCTCATTTCTGTCATAGCGGTTGATAACAACTCAAGTTGTGCGTGTTGAGAATTAACGCTAGTCGCTGCTTCTTCACTGGCTTGAGCAATGTGACTTGCCATTGAGCTAGATTGCCCTGCTGATTCATTGGCGGTTTTAAGCGTGCTTTGCAGTTTCTCTAACATCTTATCGATCTGCGTAGACATCTCACCCAATTCATCTTTGCGTGTCATGTTCATGCGCACACGCAAATCACCATCAGCGATGGCATGAGTGTTGTCAATCAACTTGGCAAGTGGAATCAGAATGTTGTTAGAAATGGCATACCCCATCGCAAACAGTAACCCCGATAGGACAAGCGCTACCAACGCCTCTTTTATCGCTAGCGCCCAGAATGCTTCTTGAATATCTGCGACTAAAATCCCCGAGCCTACAATCCAATTCCATTCAGGGAACAGTTCAACGTAAGAGATTTTATCTTTTAGGTCACCTTGCGGACTTTTCCACTGGTAATCGAGAAAACCTTTACCTTGAGGAGAGCGTGAGATGGCGACCATCTCACGCCAGTGGAACTTGCCTGCACCATCTTTAAAATTATGAGTGTTCTCACCATTGAGTTCTGGCTTTAGCGGGTGCATCACAACCTGTGATTGTTGGTTAAGAATCCAAAAGTAGTTGTTTTCGTCGTAACGTAGGTTTTGAATTGCTGCTAAGGCTTGCTGTTGCGCTTGTTGATCACCCAACACATTACGTTGCTCGTAGTAATGCTTAGCTAGTGATACGGCGGACTCAACTTGTGCACTGAGTTTACTTTCACGCTCAGCCATTGAAGTGGCACGCTGCTGAAGCAAATTGTATGTACACGCCATAATCAGTGAGACCACTGAGAAGATGACAATTAAGAAGAGTTTAGACTTGATAGAGAGGTTGCTTAATTTCATAGCGGACTGACTTTTTTTGTTATTAGTTGGGAGCAACTTAACAAAACTATATTCAACCGCGATGACGCGTGTCATGAAGAATAAATATTCATATAGTTACACATGCAAAAGGTGACACTTATCACCTGTGGCCAATTGATTTTCACAAAAGCATAATGAATAACATGTATATCGATTTAGCGTCTTAATTCCGAAAGCTGTGTAATGCTGTCGTATTGAAAACCATCAAGGTTTTGTTCTGGTTTCTGTGTAAACCAAATGGCATTGATTCCAGATTTCAGAGCGGGAACAATATCTTTCTCAAGTGTATCGCCAACCATAGTTACGCTAGATGTAGGTACGTTGAGGCGAGAAATAATGGTAGGGAAAAAGTCTGGGCTCGCTTTATCAACGCCAAGATTGGCTTTGCAGAAGTAACCGGCAATGAACTTGTCTAAACCCACTCGGCTAAATGCTTGTTGGATATCTTGCTCCGAAGAGTCTGCTGCATTAGTAGCAATGTAGACTTGGTGGTATTGAGAAAGGTATTCCAGGGTTTCTAACGCGCCGTCGATCGGCTCAACTGTTGGCCAGTCGCACATTTTTCCAGATTGATCGGGGAAGTTCACCATCAAGGTGTCTCCCCAATCAAAGAGATACGTTTTTGCCATTCTGCCTCCATGCATGACGTTATATCTATTTGTTACTTTCAGTTCATCGAGTGCAACCCGATCACATTCCCCTCAGTATCCATGACTAAGCTAATAAAACCAAACTCTCCAATTGCCATTTTGCTCATGTGAAGTGTACCACCGTTCATTAACGCGCGTTTCTCTTCGATGGCACAGTCTTCACAGGAGAAGTAGACAATGGTGCTATTTCCACCAGCTGTCATATCATCCATCTTGACTAATGCGCCGGTTGCCCCATAGCTCCCCATATCATCAGAGAAAACCCACATATCAATTGGAATTCCACCAGGACTATCAATTTTTGACAGGCTGACTTGAAACACCTTTTGATAAAACTGTTTCGCTCTATCCATATCGTTCACGTAAATTTCAAACCAACCGACAGGATTACCTAACATAAGCCTACCCTCATTTGCTAAACACAAATAGAGCATAGCTCACTGCAAACCATACATCGTAGCTAATAACAGCTTTATCAGTACCCATGCAATGGCTGTTCTCTTATTTGCGAAGATTGGTTTAATTGACGTTCGAGACAAGTAACTGCGGTACGGCTTTCTTAGGCAAATAGACGCTGAAACGGCTACCTCTACCAAATTCAGATGCCACGCGAATTTCACCACCAGTTTGAGAAAGAATACTCTGTGATACTGATAAGCCTAAGCCAGTACCATCACGCTTAGTGGTATAAAACGGTGAGAAGATACGCTTCAACTGCTCTTCTTTGATTCCGCAACCTTCATCTTCAACATGAATCACAGCACCTTGAAGGATACCCTCTTCTATCCAATCTTCACTAGAAATGGTGAGGTTACCTTCCCCATCCATTGCGTGAATCGCATTCATTTGCAGGTTAACTAAGATTTGTAGCAGCTGATTTCGGTTCACTTCTACAGAGGTTTTAGCTTCAAGTGATGAGTGGTACACAATGCCTTTCTTCTTTGCGCCTGTTTTCACCAGAGTAATACTCTCGTCAACAATTGGATTGATGTGTTGCCAAGTCACCTCATCTTGAACACCACCATGACGACTGTATTGAAGAAGGCTGCGAGTGATGTTTCGAATCCGGTCGATCTGCTCCATGATCGCTTGAATCTCTTCATTGACGCGTTCAGTCTCTTCACCCAGTTCAAATTTCATCAACTCAACGTTACCTAAAATCACAGCTGTTGGATTATTGATCTCATGAGCGATCCCTGCCGTGAGTTCACCAAGCGCGGCAAGTTTTTCATTGACCACCAGTTTGTCTCGCGCTTGGTTGAGCAAGGCGATGTGGTGCTCTAGTTGATCTGTTTTCTCTTTGAGGCTAGCGGTTCGAGAGTGAACCTTGCATTCGAGTTCTAGCGCCGCTTGTTGGATCTCTTGATTGCGCTCGTGCAGAAGATCCAGCATCTTGTCGAACTGCTTCGCAAGCTGAGTGAGCTCATGCTGATCATCCAGCCCCAGAGTACCGATGCGCTTGTCTTGCCCCATCTGAACTAATTTGACCACTTTGTGAATGCGCTCAATCGGGTTAAATAGATCGCGCGCGCCACGGTGAACAATAAAACCAGACAACAGTAACAATGCGACGATGGTTACGCTTATCTCACCCAGGTTGGTAAGGTATGTTTCAACCAGGGGCCAGATCAAATAACCGGTATAAAGCATACCGATAACTTGTTCATGGTGATCACGAATCGGTTGATATGCGGTGATGTACCACGCATCGTAAACATAAGCGCGATCAAGCCATTCTTCTCCTTGATTTAGTACTTTGGAGTGCACCTCATGAGAAACTCGCGTACCTATCGCACGCCCCTCACTTGCATCGCTATTGAGCGGGACGTTGGTACTCACACGTAGATCATCTAAAAAGACGGTTACGGTGCCAATACGACGAGAGAACCCTTCACGCCTTGGGTAAATAAGGTTGCTGATCTGATCGACAAGCTGAGTACTATTATTTAGAAGAATACCGCCATCTAGAAAACCAATAACGCGGTTATCTCCGTCATAGATAGCAATAACCGTACGACTGACCAAGCCTCGAGTTTCGACCTCAGAGCCAGTTAACAAGGGGACTTCTGCCTTTTTGGCTAAGGTTCGATCTAATTGATTAAGTTGGCTACGTGTTAGCACGCTAAAAAAGGATTGCTTGCGGGTGAGTTCGAGCAGTTGACTGGTATCTTGCACTGAGTGAGCGCTGTGCCAACGTAAAAAGTCCAGTTCATAACGGCTTTTGTTGTCCGACACCCATTGAATGAGATCCTCCTCATCTAGGTTGCTCTGCAATTTGTTACGAAAGCGGTATGATTCAGAGAACGCTCTTACGTTGTAAGCTTGTTGGTTCTGAATAAGGTGAATACTGTTATCAGCAACATCTAAACGCTCGTCAACATCAATCAGAGCACCTTGCCAAGTGTAATGTACAGACCAATACAGTGTGATTGCGATTAAGGCACAGAGAGTAAGAATGATCGGCGCTGAGGTTAAAAACAGAAGTCGATAGCGAACCATCGTCTTAAATCGAAAACTCCACTTCGCCCACCAGTGGCGACTAGTCGGCATATTCTGATCCCTCTGCATTCCAATCTTTATATTTACGCTCTAGGGTTTTGCGTGCAACACCTAAGTCCCGGGCAGCGGCTGATTTGTTGCCATCATGATAAGAGACAACTTGTTCAATATGCGCTTTCTCCACCTCTTTGAGTGTCCAGCTATTCGGGTAACCTTCTGCCATATCATTCGGGTCCATACTTGGCAGCTCTGAACCGTGTGACACCGTCACAGAAATTCGAGTTGGCACACTGTTTTCGCCATTCAACTCACGCCAGTAATGCGCTGGCGGTTTACCAAGCAAAATACAACGTTCCATCAAGTTCTTTAGCTCACGGATATTGCCCGGCCACTGGTACTCGTTCATCGCTAAAATGTCCTCATGTGCCCAAGCTGGCTCTGGCATACCCAGTTCATGAGCCAGCAAACGTGTGAAATAGGGAACAAGATCCATCAAATCCGATATACGCTCACGAAGCGGTGACACATCGATCTTCAATACATTCAATCGATAGAAAAGGTCACGCCTGAAATTACCTTTCTCTACCTCTTCTTGGAGGTTTCGGTTAGTTGCAGCAACAACACGTACATCGACCGTTATCTCTTTTTCACTACCCACAGGGCGAATTGTTCTTTGTTCCAAAACGCGAAGCAGTGCTGCTTGCATTGGAAGCGGCATCTCACCTATTTCATCAAGAAACAGAGTACCGCCATTGGCTACGCGAAACAGACCTTCACGACTCTTTTTCGCGCCGGTAAACGCACCAGACGTATGACCAAACAGCTCACTTTCCAATAGCTCCGGAGCAATCGCCCCGCAATTAATCGGTACAAAAGGCCCAGAACGCTTACTTGCTTCATGAACACCTCGAGCCACTAACTCTTTACCTGTGCCTGATTCCCCCTCAACCAGAACCGAAGCTCGAGATGGTGCAAACTGCGTGATCAGTTGCTTTAGAAGTCGAGTCTTGTCTGAATTACCGATAATTTCGGTCTTGATATGGCGGCTAACGTCACGTTTCAGTGCATATTGCATACGTTGAGCGAGTCGCTTATCCATGCAACGAAGCACGGCTTGAATCATCTGCTCAAGATTGAACGGCTTTAAAATGAAGTCGGACGCACCGAGCTTAAGAGCGGAAATCGTCATCTCTAAGTCGGCGTAACCCGTCATGAAGATAACGTCAGATCGCTTTTCGCTATCGTTGAAGGCTTCTTCCCACTCGATGCCAGAACGCCCAGGAAGATTGATGTCCAAAACGATCAGGTCAAAATGCTCAGCGCTACGGAGTAGCTCCGCCTCTTCAACCGAGCCTGCGCACATCACCTTACCAAACAGTTTACCCAGTGCCTTTTTCAAAATCGCCTGCATCCCTACCTCATCATCGACCACCAAAACAGAGAAAGCTTGGTACTGAGTTAAGGAGTTCAGAGTCTTGTTTGTGACATTTGGGCTAGTAAGAGACATAAAAACATACCGGTGAGAGAATTTGGGACAGAGTGTACCAACTCGCCTTAAGTACAACAGGTTCAATATGCGACATTTTGTCCTAGCTCATACTTTCTTTAAATTTAATGTCGAAAATGGTGCTATTTTACCCTAAATAACAGATATTTAATGAACCTAGTTACCTATCCTTGTTGGCACTATGTTTGCTTAAAGGGTGTGGATAATCCATTTATACCATTTGGCCCAGGAGCCATAAGTCGGTTAACCCTGCTTATGGTGGTCTATTCATAACTCATGGACATAATAATAATGAAAGCAATTCCTTTAACTATTGCAGCACTTTCCCTCGTCAGTTATTCAGCTAGCAGTGCTGAAGATACTCAACATATCAAACTCGCGACAACCACCAGTACCTACCACTCTGGTCTACTTGATTTCCTACTCCCAGAATTTGAGAAAGATTCTGGTATCAAGGTGGACGTCATTGCTGCGGGTACCGGTAAATCTCTGCGCATGGGTGAGAACGGTGATGTCGATCTAGTAATGACACACGCACCTAAAGCGGAAGCGAACTTTGTCGAGAAAGGTTATGGCGTTCTTCCACGCAAACTGATGTACAACGATTTCGTTATTGTTGGCCCTCAAAAAGACCCAGCAAAAATCAGTTCTCAAAACGACGTAGCTGAAGTGTTTAAATCTATCGCAACGAACAATGTGACTTTCGTTTCTCGTGGTGATGACTCAGGTACACACAAAAAAGAGATGGGCATCTGGGCTCAAACCAAGATGGAACCAAACTTCGGTGGTTACCGCAGCGTAGGCCAAGGTATGGGGCCAACGCTAAACATGGCGTCTGAGATGCAAGGCTACACCATGACTGACCGTGGTACTTGGTTGGCATACCAAAACAAACTAGACCTTAAGATCCTATTCCAAGGTGACAAGAACCTTTTCAACCCGTACCAAGTGATTCTTGTTAACCCAGAGCGCTACCCAAGCATCAATTATCAAGCAGCAAAAACGTTCAGTGATTGGCTGGTAAATCCGAAAGGACAAAAGCTGATCAATGAGTTTAAGCTTCATGGTAAGCAGCTATTTGTCGCAAGTGCGGAATAAAGCACTCGAATGGTCAAAGGTGCCGGTATGAGCAATTTAAAACCCTCATATCGGCACTGGAAAATTTGCAACTGAGCAATGTGCTCAACTGACCGTTTTCGTAACTGACCATTTCCATAACAGACAAAGCTATACTGGAACTAAACGCGGGGCCTCCGCACAAAAGAGATACATCATGACCCTATGGCAAACAACGCTGGATGCACTGAACTTACTTGTGAACTTTGACCACGAGTTGTGGCAAATTGTCGCAGTGTCATTCAGCGTTTCTCTGTCGGCAATTTCACTGGTTATCGTACCTGCAATTGTCATGGCTTTTTTACTCGCCTATACAGAGTTTCCCGGTAAATGGGGGTTGCTCTCTATCATTAATACTCTTCAAGCGATCCCTACAGTCGTGATCGGCCTATTAATGTACATGATGTTATCTCGTTCTGGCCCTTTGGGTGATTGGCAAATGCTCTTTACCCAAAAGGCTATGATTCTCGGTCAGATGCTGATCTGCTTCCCCATACTTGTCTCTATGATGCATGGTGCGCTTCAAGCTAGTGACCGTCGTGCCGTTGAAACAGCTCGTACTTTGGGTGTGTCGACTTTCCGTATCGCATCTACATTGATTTGGGAAACTCGCTTCCCACTTCTTGCTGCAACCATTGCTGCCTTTTCACGAATAGTGACAGAGGTTGGTTGCTCGATGATGGTAGGCGGTAACATTATGGGCATGACGAGAAACATCCCGACGGCCATCGCGATGGAAAGCCATAAAGGTGCATTCGCACAAGGGGTTGCTTTGGGTATGGTGTTGTTGGCGTTGGCGCTGATTTTGAACTTTTTCCTTTCTAGTGTGAGAGGAAAAGGCTATTTAAGAACATAGGAATGCTGTCATGAGTATAAAAATAACAACGCAGCAAGTTTCAATGCGCTACAAAGAGCGCGTTCTTTTTCATATCCCTGAATTGTCCATTGGCCCAAACGATGCGATCTATCTTAAGGGTGACAATGGTGTCGGTAAAACCACCCTACTGAAAATCCTATCTGGTTTGATCAAACCAACATCAGGAAAAATCCAGACAGCACATCAAAGCTGGAAAGGAACCCTACTCCCTCGTTCTAAATTCAAAGACATTATATACCTACATCAAACACCTTATTTGTTTGATGGCACTGTGTATCAAAATGTCGCTTATGGCATTCGATTTAACAAAGAGTCACAAAAAGATAAGCGAGCTCAAATAATCAATGCGTTGAGAATGGTAGGTTTAGAGACCCTAGCGGATGAACACATCTCTGTTCTATCTGGTGGGGAACGTCAACGAGTCGCGATGGCAAGGGCCTGGATTTTAAAACCCTCCATCTTACTTATGGACGAACCAAGCGCATCATTAGATAAAGAATCTATTGAAAGATTGGTCATTATGGCCGAAGATCTTCTTCAGCGCGGCGCAAGTTTGGTGATAACAAGCCACCAAACCAACGCTCTGACCGATCTATGTAAAAAGCAGTGGTGGATTAAAGATAACTCTTTGACTGAATCACCATTGCTGCAAATTATTAAAAAAGACAAAGCACAAGAGAATATTTATGCTGCTTCCAACGCAAACTAGTTGGGTTATCTTAGCTGGCGGACAAGCGAGCAGAATGGGTGGACGCGACAAAGGTCTCGTCGAGTTAAACGGTCGTCCACTTATTCAATACGTTATCGACAAATTGTCGCAACAAAACGTCTCTATCACCATTAATGCCAATCGCAACCAAGAGCGCTATCAAGACTTCGCGCCTGTGGTTTCTGATTCCTTTCCTGATTATCCAGGACCACTAGGCGGCATCCATGCAGGACTGAAAAATGCCGACACCGACTGGGTCGGCTTTGTTCCTTGTGACAGCCCGCAAATCAACGAAGACTTAGTCGAGCGTTTCTGCGCGGCGGTTAATCCCGACAGCGATATTTTGGTTGCTCACGACGGTGAATTTAAACAGCCGGTATTTACTCTATTCCATAAGCGCGTATTACCTAGGTTAGAAGCATTCCTAGAGCGTGGCGATCGCAAGATCATTCTGCTCTATAAAGATTGTGTTACCGAGTTTGTCGACTTTAGCGACTCGCCAAACTGCTTCGTAAACCTTAATACACCAGAAGAACTCACCCAATTTGGTACGCTTCAATAATGAATGATTCAAAACAACGCCCTAACCTCCCACTACTAGGTTTTGCTGCCTACAGTGGCACTGGAAAAACAACTCTACTTGAAGCTCTGCTGCCAATGTTGACCGAGTCAGGTCTAAGCATTGGTGTACTCAAACATGCGCACCACGACTTCGATGTTGATAAGCCAGGCAAAGACAGTTATCGCTTACGCAAAGCCGGCGCAGGCCAAATGCTGATCTCTTCAAGAAAGCGTCATGTGTTGATGACTGAAACCCCTGAAGCTGAGGCTGATTTTGATTACTTACTGACTCGCTTTGATACAGAGAAATTGGATCTGATTCTGGTTGAAGGGTGTAAAAACATCGCTTTTCCTAAGATTGAACTGCACCGCGAAGAAGTTGGTAAACCTTGGCTGTACTCGAACGACAGCAACATCATAGCCATTGCAGCGGATACTCAAGTTGAATCGGATCTTCCTCAAATGTCGATCAATGATTTGGATGCGATTCGCGACTTTATTATCAACTACGCGCAAGAATTCAATCCGACCCCAGTCAGTTGCCAGCCACAATCATCGAAAGCGCCAACTGTGTGCTGTGACTCTTTCTCACCAGCGGGTTTGAGTGTCACACAAGGGCAAGAGAAGATTTTAGAGAGCATCACTACAGAAACGCTCAGCGAAAGCGTTGCGGTTGAATCTGCTTATGGTCGCGTTTTGGCTGAAGATATTGTCTCTCCAATTAACGTTCCGCAAAACACAAACTCAGCAATGGACGGTTACGCGATCCGTGGCGATGATTTGAACCAAGAACAGTATCATGTTGTCGCTGAAGTTTTCGCAGGACACAGTTACGACCAAGAGATTCAAAAAGGCCAAGCGGTTAAGATCATGACGGGCGCACCCACTCCAATCGGCGGCGATACTGTTATCATGCGTGAGCAAGCGGTTCAAGAAGGTGATGTTGTTCGTTTCCCTGACGCTAAAATCGATGTAGGCCAAAACGTTCGTATGGCGGGTGAAGACTTGTCTGTTGGTCAAGCGGTATTCACACAAGGCACACGCATCGAAGCACCTGAAATGGGCATGATGGCGTCGCTAGGTTTTGCAACCTGCCCTGTTCTTCGCAAAGTGAAGGTGGGTATTTTCTCGACCGGCGACGAAGTTCAAGCACCCGGAACACCGCAGCAAGCGAATTCCATTTACGACTCAAACCGTTTCACCATCATTGGCATGCTACAGAAGCTAGGGTGTGAAATTGTTGATTACGGCATCATCGAAGACGACCAGCAAAAAATGACGGAAGTTCTGCACTCTGCTGCGTTAGAGACAGACATGGTCCTAACGTCTGGTGGCGTGTCCGTTGGTGACGCTGATTACATTAAGCTTGCTCTTGATGAGTTGGGTGAGATTAACTTCTGGCGTATCAACATGCGCCCGGGTCGCCCGCTTGCTTACGGTAAGATTGAGCAAACACCTTTCTTCGGGTTACCGGGTAACCCAGTGGCGGTAATGGTCTCCTTTATCAACTTTGTTGAGCCAGCGATTCGTAAACTCCAAGGCCAGACAAACTGGACACCAGTGAAAGCGAATGCGATTGCGACAGAACAACTTCGTTCTCGCCAAGGCCGTACTGAATTTAGCCGCGGTGTGTTCTCCATGAACGAGCACGGTCAACTCGAAGTCCGGACGACAGGCAAACAAGGCTCTGGCATTCTTCGTTCAATGAGCGAAGCAAACTGCTTGATTGAGATCTCTCCTTCTGTTGATACGGTTAAAGTGGGTGAAACCGTAACGGTTATTCCACTTCAAGGACGCATCTAACGGCATCAAAAGCGAAGCTATTTATAGCTTCGCTTTTATATCTCGACTCATTAAACAGTCCATATAATAACCTTTCACCACTATTTTCGGTTTAGGTTTGCTTTACTAAACAACTAATTCCGCCTTAACCTTGAGAGTGTGTAAGATTTTCTGTAGAGTTCGCGAAAATCCTAGATTCAACTGGAGAGCACCATGGCTCGTACTATTCTGTATACCTATAAAGATGAAGACAAAGAGTTGCTGTTTTCAAAACAACAACACCGCACGATCCAAGAAGCTGTTGCTGCGGCTGAAGGCATCGACATCACTGAGTATTTAAAAACAGAGCAACAGCTTGAGTTGATTTCAGATACTAAAGCGGTTCGTAACTACCAAGATAACTATTTCCGTAAGCTAGGTTTCACAAAGCTTACACTGAAGCAAAAAGAAAACTTGGGTGTTGGTAAAAAGAACAAATAGCGCTTCGCTTCTTCGTTCTGAATGCTCGTTTTGAACATCAAACAATGAACAATGCCGCAACCTCTTCAGAGGTTGCGGCATTTTTATTTCGTCAACTTAACCTAAGGTCAATTACTTTGGGTTAATTACTTAAGGTTAAGGAATGCTGCACCACGAACACCACCTGAATCGCCGTGTTTCGCTTTAATGATCTTCGGACATTTAGCAACTGAAAGCAGGTACTTAGGAATACGCTTTGGCATCTCTTCGTAAATCAATTCGAAGTTTGATAGGCCGCCACCCAGTGCAACTACGTGTGGGTCCAGTGCGGTAAATAGGTTAGCAAAACAGATAGCCAGAAGCTCCATGAAGCGCTCTACATGTTCTACCGCTTTCTCTTCACCTTCCGCATGTGCTTTGATGATGTCGATGGCTTTCTTCTTCTCGCCGAAGTAGTGCTCGTAAATTAGCTCGAAGCCACGGCCAGATAGATAGCTATCCAAACAACCTTTCTTCCCACAACCACAGCCTAGTAGCGGCGCGTTTTCACCAAGGTGAAGCCATGCATCTAGCGGTAAACGCATATGACCAAGTTCACCAGCAACATGGTTACGACCTGAGAATACTTTGCCATCAAAGATTAAGCCGCCACCAAAGCCAGTACCTAGGATTAAACCGGCAACTGATGGCTCATCTTGAAGTTCTTCATCCCAAGCTTCTGAAAGTGCAAAACAGTTCGCGTCGTTTTCAATTTTAACGCTACGGCCAATACGAGCTTCCAAGTCTTTACGCAGTGGCTTACCTGTTGAAGCAGGAACGTTAACAACCAACATTGTGCCGTCGTCCGCGTTTTCCATACCTGGTAGACCTAGACCGATCTTACCTTCACATGAGAACTCACTGTCGTACTTCTCAACTAAGCCAGCAATTGTGTCAATAAGTTGTTGGTATGAATCTGTAGGCGTTGGTACACGCTCAGTTGCCACACGTTCAAGTTTCTCATTGAATGCACCAAATTCAATTTTAGTGCCGCCAACATCAAAGCCGTAATACATCAAATCTCTCCAATTTTTCCCTAAATCTGGGACAATATAAAAGTCACTGCGGGTTATTATCCATAACACTCCCCCTACAAACCGTGATAGATGACAAACTTATTCTGTGATTGAGTCCGTTTGAACAAGTTGTCAGCACATAAGGTGTCAAGCTTAGAGTGACATCTCATTTTCACAATAATCGATATAAGCCGTTAAGCTAGGCTTTGTTTGGTCCGACTTATAGCGGGTTTTACTTAGCATGTAGCTCTCTCTAAACGCTTCAAACCACATTTTTAGTGTTTTTGACCCCTGCTCTTCACCGGCTTGCTTCAATACCAAACTCGCCACTTCTGCCGTTGATAAGTGCTGCTCATTATCCGATTTTCGCATCATGTATTGCGATACCGATTCTGGTTCAATAGATAAGACTGGTAAATGTTGTAAATACTCAGAGCGACGGAAAATACGACGAGCTTCGCGCCAACTACCATCAATGAAGATCAGCAGTAGTGTTTTGTTTGAATCACGCATCGCAGGTAGATCTTTAACCACACGACTTTTATCGTCCGTATAGTCCTCAGGAAACACGACCACGGGTTGATATTTTTCGTCTTTTAAGACAGCAAGCATCTCTGGATTTGGCTCAGTTCTATGCCAAAGGTATACATGGCTGTCTTTGACGGTGTCTACAATGAGTCGACCCGTATTACTCGGTTTAAGAACTTCGTTATCAGATAAGATCAACATAGTCGCGACATTGGTTTCAATATCAGGTTGATGGTCGCAGATACAGTGACCTTGTTCGATTTTACAATATTCGCAGCGAACCACCTTACAGCCTCGCGCTTTAAAAGGTCGAGTAGAGAGGGACAAACGATGTTGATAAAGGTGGTGAAAAGCGTGAATTCTCATGGTGTTTAACGATAGCTCTAGAAAAGTGGTGCGATTGTACTTAGAGTGAATGGATAATGATAGAAGGAATTCTTATGCAAGACCCCTCTTTGCTTCGCCTTGCCTGCTTTGTCACCGCGTTTGTCGGCTGTGCTTTATGGGAAGCGTATTCTCCACGTAAGCAGCTTACCCAGAGCAAATGGTTCCGCTGGAGTAACAATTTTGCCCTAGTGGCGCTCAATAGTGTGTTACTCGCCACTTTGATACCCATAGCTGCGTTTCAATCTGCGCTTATTGCCGAACAAAATCAGTGGGGGCTGTTCAACCAAGTTTCTCTTCCAACACCTCTGGTCGTGATACTTTGCGTTTTATTGTTCGACTGCGCTATTTACCTGCAACATCTGGTATTTCATCGAATCCCAGTACTATGGCGTTTGCACCGTGTCCATCATGCTGATTTGGATATTGATGTCACCACGGGAACACGTTTCCACCCTATTGAGATGATTCTCTCCATGCTGATTAAGATCGGCTTGGTGATGCTACTCGGCGTCCCCGCTTTGGCTGTTGTTATCTTTGAAATCGTTTTGAATGTAAGCGCAATGTTTAACCACAGCAATGCTAAACTGCCTCTTAGAATAGATAGAGTTTTGCGGAAATGGATAGTAACTCCAGACATGCATCGCGTTCACCACTCTGTGATCGTTAAAGAGACCCACTCTAACTTCGGTTTCTTTCTCTCCGTCTGGGACAGGTGGTTCAAAACCTATCGCGCTCAGCCTCGACTTGGTCACGATAAGGTTCAAATAGGCGTTCCTGAAATCCAAGATGGTAAAGAGCAACGTCTCGATAAAATGTTGCGTCAACCTTTCATCAAACAGAACTAAGTCACAACGAGTACAAATGTAAAAAGGCCGATTATCCTATAGATAGTCGGCCCTTTTTCTATTTAACTTTGTTGATGAACTTTAACTCAAAACATACTTATGTAGCATCGCTTGTTGGTGCCCTGCGATATCCGCGACCTGCTCAGAACTTTCGATCATCGACTCCAATTGCATCTTGGTGTTTTCACCCTGCTCAGAAACTCGGGTTATGGATTGTGTCACATCAACCGTCGCACGCGCCTGCTCTTCTGTCGCCACCATGATTTGCTCAACACGTCCTTTGATTTGAGCAACAGCCACTTCAATCTTCTCGAATGCTTGCTTAACGTCACTGCTCGTTTGAAGTGCGTTGGCCATTTCACTGCGTGATTCAATCACAGATTCCTTAGAACGATCAGCGGCTGCGATTAGCTCCGTCATCATGCTGCGGATGTTGGTCGTTTGCTGGGAAGTGCCACTTGCCAGTTTACGGACTTCATCTGCGACTACCGCAAAGCCTCGACCTTGCTCACCCGCTCTAGCAGCTTCAATCGCAGCGTTGAGTGCCAGCAAATTTGTGTTCTCAGCAATGCCGCTGATCATATCAACCATCTCACGGATCTGCTTTACACGACCATCGAGTTCATCCATCGACTCTTCATTAACACTGAGTGTCTTCTCAAGCGCATGGAGTCGCTGTTGGTTCAGACCGACCACTTGGCTGCCATTCACCGATTCGGTCTCAGCTAATTGCGCATCGTCATTTGACGCACTCGAGATGCGTGCAATTTCGCTTATCGATGCCTCTAATTGAGTAATCGTCGTAATCATGTTTTGCAACGACTCATTTTGCGCATTCAAACTTTGGTTAGTCTGCTCCGCTGCATCATGACTTACCTCGGCAGTTTGATAGAGGGTTTCACAATTACGTGTCACTGAACTGACCGATTCTGCTGTTGACTCAACCACAAGGTTGAGTTTTGAGGTAATAACTTGTAGCTCGTACGGGCCTCTAGGCTGCGACTTCTTAGAAAAATCATGCTCAGCCAATAGCGCTAGGTGTTGCTTGATGTTTTTAAGCCCATTGTTGACCCAACGTTGAAGTACCAATCCAGAAATCAATATAATCATAGTAATTACTGTACCGCTAATAAGTAGTACTCTATCAATGTTACTGATCGTGCTATTTACTACCGACTCGCTTTCATCGATCAGGAGTGATGCTTCTTCAGATAAAGTATTGAGGCTCAGTATCACTCGGTTTGCTGTTACCATGACTTGGGCAAGTTCTTGCTTTTGTTCTTCTACCAATGTGAGTCTGGCGAGTATATTTTTAATGATCCCCTGCTCTTCAAACCCGTCAGACACCATCTGATAAGCGGCAACGAGGCTTGTGAAGTCTTTCACATCTGGGTGCCACTCAGCAAAGTCATCATAAGCGAGTTCCATGCCCGCCAAACGGTTACGTAACTGTCGGTACTCCGATTGTGCTTTATCCATCTCTTCGTACATCATCAACATCAAGAACGCACTTTCCATTGCGCTAACACTCGACACAAAGCGGTTCGCAGCGTCCGTAGACTCAGGGTTACCCTCTGCTAAAAATGTGCTAATACGGCTCATTTCTGGCCCTGCGGAGCTTACACCATAACGAAACGGCTCTACCTGCTTATCGATAACATTCTGCTTAGCTTGAATGTCTATCTGCATCGTCAACACCTTCGACGTCATAGCTTGCAGCTTTGCCATATCATTGACTAAGGTTTCTCTGTCTTGAACAGATATAGCATCAGGAAAATGACCGGCTATAACGAGTAGGTCCTGAAGCATCTTATTCGATTCATCAGCCAACTTTTGTATCGATGATTTCATCGAATTAAGATCATTGAGATCGGAAGATTGAGTGCTATAACCCAATAATTTAACTTGCTCTAGGACATTTTGTGTCAACTTGGCATTATTGAGTGCGAGCGGTAATACTTGTTCTGAGAGCGTATCAAAGTAGCTGCCAACTCGATCGACTCCTTTGATGCTGACCATCGACAAAAAGACAACAAGCAATAAAATCACACAGAAAATACTGCTTACGGTTTGTATAAGAGAGAAAGTGAAACGAGCAGGTTGATTAGTTACATTTTTATCAGGCATTGTTATTCCGATTTAGGTACGGTGTGTGGCATCCTTTCTAAGATCGGTATAGTAAGTTTCATTTATGACACTTATATTTCATATATTTTTCAGAAGAGTTACAGATTGCTATTAATTCAAAGAGTTATATTAATTTTCGTCGTACTTGGTGTCCTAGGGTGCTCATCATCGCCCGATTTCAACGCTCCTAGACTCAATAACCAGACGCTATCACCACAAGAGAAGCAAACGACTCAGGCTTACATGAGCGTGTATAAAGAGTGGCAAGGCGTTCCCTATCGCTTTGGTGGCTCGTCTTATAACGGTGTAGATTGTTCGGCATTCGTTCAGATAGCGGTACTCACTGCGACACAGCAGGCGTTACCAAGAACAACGCTCGATCAAAGTAAACAAGGCGTTGAGATAGCTTACGAGCAAGCTAAGAGTGGTGATTTGGTGTTTTTCAAAACGTCACCAAAGGTAAGACATGTAGGCGTTTACCTGGGCAATAAACAGTTCTTACATGCGTCGACGTCTAAGGGTGTGATTATCTCTAGATTAGATAACCCTTACTGGGCTTCATCATTTTGGCACTTTAGAAGACTCTAATCGAACATCAGGGTTTAAGAAGTGAGTATCGGCGAACGTCAATTGAACAATCCGCCAATCACTCAAAGTGAGTTGAGTTTCGCGTTAATCGTATTTAGCCACCGCTGTATCAAACAGGTTTTTCACCAGAGCGATATACTCGTCAAGGAAAACGATTTGTTCATTGGTTGCTCTCTTGGCCCAAACACCCGCCAACACCTCACCTAGGTCAGCAACGACAGCATCTGCTTCTTTGAGCAGCTGGAACCTGACACTGGCATGCAATTCTGGATTCTGTTCAAAAATCGCCATGATGTTCGTTGAGATCATGTCTGTAACGATATCTTCAACACTCTCTGTGCCTGTATCACCTTTGCCACTTGTAAATACATCCAAATTAAACGACAAGTGTTCAATCAAAGCTAAATAACCATCGGTTTCTACAACCACAATACATCTCCGTTTAAGCTCAATGGTAAATTCATCACTACGATAATCTACAATACTAGGCGAACTCTCAGCATTGTCATTAACTAATTGTTTGATTTCCTAATAAAGTGTTCGACCTTAGGTCTAAATGCTCAAAATTAACTCAGAAGTAGATTCCATACTTCTTGAAATGAGAAAGTACAGTGCACTTTAGATCAAACCAAACTTTCATCTATCATCGCGACTTGACTCATTAAAACACAGTTTTTTAAGTCACATATTGATTTATGCAAATGATTAGGAGCTCTTAAAGCATTCTCGATTATAGACCGCCTCAATTGTGAGACTGATTCCATTTTGGATGTTTATAGGACGACGTTTAAGATTGGGGCTAAAGGTCACAATTCTTGTAATTGTTCGAGTTGAGAACAAATAACAGCTTAGAACATTGACGCATACATCGATAAATCATCGAAATTTATCCTAGACTATTGCATATACCCATGTTCTTTGAGGATTTCCTATGTGGCAGGCCATTTCTCAACAACTTTCAGACACACTTCTCTTTAACTTCCCTATCACCGAGCGCGTTAAGGTCTCTGGTGGCAATATTAATGATTGTTACATGATCACCGATGGTAACGAGCGTTACTTCGTAAAAGTAAACCAAAAAGAGTTTATTCATAAGTTTGAAGTTGAAGCCGAAAATCTAAGATTGTTACGAAATACCTCCACAGTTTATGTCCCAGAACTGGTACTTATCGGCACCACCAAAGAGAGCGCTTTTATTATCCTCAACTATTTGCCAACCAAACCGTTAGATACTGGTAACAACGGCTTTGATTTTGGTGTTTCGCTCGCCAAGCTCCACCTTTGGGGAGAACAGAAAGAGTTTGGTTGCGATCAAGATAACTACATCGGTAGCACTCTTCAGCCCAACCCTTGGCATAAAAAATGGGGTCGTTTTTTCTCTGAACAACGGATTGGGTTTCAGTTGCAACTCCTCAAAGAGAAAGGGGTTGAGTTTGGTGATATCGATGAGATCGTGGATGTCGTAAACACCAAGTTGGCTGGTCATAATCCAACGCCCTCTCTATTGCATGGCGACCTTTGGCATGGCAACGTAGCAACGTCGGCGTTTGGTCCTATCTGCTACGACCCTGCGTGTTACTGGGGGGACCGTGAGTGTGATATTGCGATGTCGGAATTGTTTGGTGGTTTCCCTCCAGAATTTTACCAAGGCTATCAGAGCGTCGCGCCGCTCGACGTTGACTATAATATGCGAAAAGACCTGTATAACTTGTACCATCTTCTCAATCATTGCAATCAGTTTGGCGGTAGTTATCTAGAACAAACAGAAGCACATGTTCAGAAGATTCTGGCTGTTTAAGTTGCTGTAAGGAGAATCGATCATGAATAACTACACGGAAAAGTACGTTTCTTGCCCTCACTGTGGGCACTCTATTGGCATCACCCTGGACGCTTCAAACGGAAGCCAAGACTTTTATGATGACTGCCCTGCTTGTTGCCACGCTATTCATTTAGACATGCAAGTCGATGAAGTGAGGAATACCATCAATTTATCTATTGATGCTGACGACGAACAAGTATTTTAGCGCGCGACAAGGCTGATGAGTTAATTAAAACAAAGAGCACGTGATGACGTGCTCTTTCTAATTCTATTGTCTTGAATTTGTTTGACTAAATTATCTGTTTTGATTCGCCAATACACGTTCGACTGTGTCGACAATGGCTTGTGTCTGCGGGTCAAACTCAATATTTACTTGGTCACCCACTTGTCGCCTACCAAACAGGGTGCGACTGAGTGTTTCTGGAATAAGATGTACCGAGAAACGATTCTCCTCTACTTCCCCGATGGTGAGTGAGCAGCCATCAATACCAATGTAACCCTTACTCAATACGTATTTCATGGATTCTTGAGGCAACTCAAACCAAATTGTGCGGTTGTTCTCGGTCTTAATAACATCAACGATGTCTGCTACGAGCGTGATATGTCCTGACATACTGTGTCCGCCAATCTCATCACCAAACTTCGCCGCACGTTCAACATTAACCAAATCGCCTTTCTTCAGACGACCAAGATTTGTCAGCCTTAAAGTGGCTTGCATCAAATCAAAAGAGACTTGAGTTCCGTTGATTTTCGTTACCGTTAAACAGCATCCGTTATGAGCCACAGAAGCACCAATTGTCAGACCTTCGACCATATCGTCACTCAGCTCAATAACATGAGTTTGGAACATCTCTTTCTTTTCTATAGCAACTAAGGTCGCCATGCCTTGCACGATACCTGTAAACATAATATTTCCGTTTTGTGTCGTCACATCACAGTTTTTCATAGCAGTTGTAGTGACATTTCTTTATCATTCGCCCAGTGGCGCATTACAGTCAGTATCTCTGATTCAATCTAAATGTCCATCCCTAAGTATCTAATCTTATTATCTTATAGCTGGAGCCCTTTGTGCATCGTTACAAAACAGAAGCCTCAAACTTAATAAAACTCGCGACACCGGTACTCATAGCCTCTGTTGCCCAAACTGGTATGGGTTTTGTCGATACCGTCATGGCCGGTGGTGTTAGTGCTATTGATATGGCTGCGGTATCTATCGCTGCCAGCATCTGGTTACCATCGATTCTGTTCGGTGTCGGACTGTTAATGGCTCTGGTTCCTGTGGTTGCACAACTGAATGGTTCAGGTCGCCAACAAAAAATCTCGTTCGAGATTCAGCAAGGCGCGGTGATGGCTCTGCTTATCTCAGTACCCATAATTGGGGTGCTATTTCAAACTCAGGGTATACTCAGTTTAATGGACGTCGAACCGCTGATGGCAGCAAAGACCAATGGTTACATGCATGCGGTGATGTATGCTGTACCTGCATTTTTGCTATTTCAGACGCTTCGTAGCTTCACAGATGGTATGTCATTAACAAAGCCTGCGATGGTGATCGGATTTATCGGTTTGTTGCTCAACATCCCTCTTAACTGGATGTTTGTATACGGTAAGTTAGGTGCCCCAGCTCTGGGTGGTGTGGGTTGTGGTGTTGCGACAGCCATCGTTTATTGGGTGATGTTCGCCCTACTTCTTGGCTATGTCATGACATCAAATCGCCTAGCTAAGATTAACTTATTCGGTCAGTTCCATAAGCCTCAGTTAAAAGCTCAGGTGCGCCTGTTTAAACTCGGATTCCCTGTTGCAGCCGCGCTGTTTTTTGAAGTCACGCTATTTGCCGTTGTTGCGCTATTGGTTGCGCCATTAGGCCCAATGATTGTTGCTGCTCACCAAGTTGCCATTAACTTCTCGTCTTTGGTGTTCATGTTACCAATGAGTGTGGGCGCAGCGGTTAGTATTCGTGTTGGCCACAAGCTTGGTGAGAACAATACTGAAGGCGCAAAAATCGCAACCCATGTGGGAATCTTAGTTGGATTAGTCATGTCTCTTGGAACGGCATTTATTACCATTTTATTCAGAGAGCAAATCGCTCTTCTCTATACAGAGAACCAAGCGGTTATTACCATTGCGATGCAACTGCTTGTGTTTGCTGCGGTTTATCAATGTACCGATGCGATTCAAGTTATCGCTGCTGGAGCACTTCGTGGCTACAAAGATATGCGCTCTATTTTCAATCGCACGTTCATCGCGTATTGGATTTTAGGCTTGCCACTTGGTTACATTCTAGGCATGACAGATTGGATCGTTGAGCCAATGGGAGCACACGGTTTCTGGATAGGCTTCATTATCGGCCTCTCTTCTGCCGCGCTATTGCTTGGTATGAGATTGCGCTGGATGCATAAACAAGAAGACACCATTCAACTGGCTTTCAGCGAACGCTAGTTCCCAAACTTTCTACTTCCAAAAGACAAAGAGCCCTGTATCAAGGGCTCTTTTAGTATTCAGCTTTCTCTCTGATGAAACGGGCAAATTTAGGTTTGCCATTTTGTGTATATCCATTGTAGCGGAACGTAATTCGACTACCGATTGGTGGCGGGTCTAATCGCATCTCATCAGTGAATCCAGTGCCAATATAAAATTGAATGCCTTCCTCAGTGTGAACTAAGAGTGATCCCATCATTCCTGAATATTTCCCTGTTCCACTCTTGTAACCCACAACAATCGCCTCCGCATCGTGGTGTCGTTTCAGTTTGAGCAGATCGTTACTGCGTCCAGCTTGGTAACGACTGGTAATTTTTCGCAGCATGATCCCCTCACCCTTTTGATTATCAATATTATCCAACTGCTTGTAGAGCGTGGCTTCACTCTCTATTGGATAGTGCTCTACATAGTGAATATGTTTTCGATTTATCCGTTTCACCCAGTCAATAATGTTGTAATAACGTTTTTGATAGTCACCAGCAGCACCGGGCATATCAAACAACATAAACTTAATCTGGCTCCAAGCTTTGTCTACTGGGGTGGTATCGAGAACGGTCGACTGAACAATATGAAAACGATCTCTTCCTGCCCATAACTCCCCTTCTAAACGTACCTTTGGTAATGGATTTGTAAACCAAGCAGGTGCATAAATACGATTGCCGTTGCGAGTATATAGATGTTCTCCATCCCAAATAGCACGCACACCGTCAAGCTTTTCACTCTGCCAATACTCATTGATATCGATGTGTTGATCATAATGGCTTGCTAACATGACTTGATAAGTTGGTTGGATGTTTGCACTACTGTGGGCTGAAAAAAGCAATAACGTGGCAATCGTCAATTTGTTTAGTGTCATCATAATTCCAAGATTAAGCGTCATATCCTCATTTAAAAACGCCCCGCCTAAAGTTTCACCACTAGTATGGCTTCGATGCGACACACTCACCAAAACTATAGTCACCGTTGTCTCATTTTCATTTTGTATGTGTTGTAACCCCCATAAAGCCCACTCTTTTTCATTCTCATATTGAGAAAACGCTGTTTCCTATTCTGGGAAACCCAACAAAATCAAAATAAGCCATTGAAAATTAACAATAATAAAACTGGCACAGAGTCTGCTAAGTATAGGGAAACAAAAAAGAAAAGTAACAGCTTCAAGGAGAGACATCATGGAACTACGTAAAGTCGAACTAAACAATTCAACGCTAACCCTATCAATCTTCGGTGACCTAGACGCTTCCGGCAGTCGCAAAGCACAACCTGGTATTGATGACGTCATTACCAACGACCTACACCCTGAGGTAGAAATCGATTTTAGCCACGTGAAATTTTTAGATTCTTCAGGTGTTGGTGCCATCGTTTACATGTTCAAACGTCTGACGGAACGAGAGCGTAATATGCGTCTAGAAAATGTATCCGGCCAACCGCTGGAAATTATGAACCTGCTTCGCATCGCTCATGCCATCCCGGTTAATTCAAAAAAGGCAGCGAATTCATAAAGTTCCGCTAAGCTAAAGATGTACATAATTATAATAAAAACTCAAAGGACGTTGGCATGAACAAATGGACTCATTACATAACCCTTCCCCTGTCTGCCCTTGTTGTGGGTTGCAGTAGCTATCCAGAACATGGCAAAGGCGGCTTGGCAGAAAGCTATGATTCAATTAATTATCAGAATTATGATTTTTCACCTGTAATGCCTGATGAGCCTCTCGGCCCTGAACATGGGTTAAGATTTGACTGGCAGCTAGCAAAACTTCACTTGGACTCGCTTATTCAAGAAGGCGCCCGTTGGTGTTTTCCCGCAGCTGTTGTTCAAGCAATAGAGAAACAAAATCGTATCGCACGTGAGCTTCAAGGCGGACTTCTTCTCGATGCCGCTAATGACCTCGTGATTCAGCGTAAACGTCTTAACGACCTAGAGACCCGCTTAGACTACGTTACATCTCAAGCCCGTTGTGCACCGCCTAAGAATGAATCCCAATTTAGGCTACAGCTTTCGATCATTGAACAGCTTTACGACCTACTCAATGTCGACAATCAATTTGCCCATAACTCTACCGAAGTAAACCCGAAGTACATGGGACACTTAGCTGAAGCGAGTACCATTTTAAAGGACCACCCGACGCTAGATTTGATCGTTACGGGTCATGCTGATGCTACGGGTACTGAAGAGTACAATGACAAATTAGCCCTTGGCCGCGCAAAACAAGTGGAACGTTACCTCACTATTTTTGGTTTAAGCCCAACTCGTATCAAAACAGTATCTGTAGGTGAAACCGTGCCTCTTTTCGAAGGCGAATCTGCTGGGACTCGTTTGACTAATCGCCGAGTGAGTATTGAGATTGTCTCTCCTGACAACGCAGAAATGATGGGAGGTTCACTATGAAAACCCTAATCATCGCTCTAATATATTTTTTAGCTCTTGTTATTGTCCCTGCATATGCAGAAGACGAATTCAGTGATGCTGTTCAAGTTGGTGACCTCATCCAGGTTAACGTGCCCGGCGAGGAGACCTTAAATCGTGGTTTTCAAGTCGACAAACGAGGCCGTATTACTCTACCTGAGGTGGGTGCAGTGTTTGTTGCCGGTTACGACAGCGAACAATTACAGAAAGTGGTTATCGATGCGTTGAGCACGACTTACCGCGATTTATCGACGGCTACCGTATTTATCAAAGAGCAGCAGATTCTCATTTCGGTTCAAGGCTATGTTGAACAACCTGGAGAGTATACACTCTCACTGGGTTCAAGCGTTCAAATGGCACTTTATGCTGCTGGAGGCTTAAGAGCAGGCGCGCAATTAGATAAACTGATTCTTAAACGCGGTGCTGATAGAAAAGAGTTTAACTACAAACGCTTTCTAGATACTGGTGATGACTCTCAGCTACCTGAACTGCAATCCCTTGACTCAATCTTCGTACCCGCATCTCCACTGGTCGGTAATATCGAGCAAGAGTTTGACGCAGCCAAACTTGCTAACTCGGGTGACAGTGCAGACTCTCGTAATGCAATCAAAGTATTCGGTGAAGTTAACGCGCCAGGCTCTTTTGCCTACAAAGAAAATACCGACCTTGTTGATGTGATCATGCGTTCAGGAGGCGTAACGCGTTACGCAGGTGTCGAACAGATTCGTGTTATCTCGAATAACACACCGACGCTTTTCAATTTAAAACGTTATTTAGATACAGGTGATGATTCACTGCTTCCAGTGCTACGTCCGGGGTCAACAATCTTCGTTCCAAAACAAGAAGTAGAGATCAAATCGGGTGCGAACACGGTGTACGTGATGGGTGAAGTCGCTGAACCGGGCGCTTACGATGGCAAAAAAGGCGCTACCTTTATGGACATTTTGGCCAATGCTGGTGGCCCGACTCGATTTGCAGAATCTCGCCAGATAAGAGTGATCAAAGCCAGTGGCCAGGTTCTTAAATTCGACTTAACCGCTTACACTGAAGGCTTGCGGGGCGTGAAACCACCAGCAATCCAACCGGGTGATGCTATCTTTGTCCCTGAAAAAACCGATATGAATGAGAAATCTTGGCTCAAGATCTCACCCGACCGCGCTGTCAATGTCATTGGTGAAGTGGTTCGTCCAGGACGCATCGAGTGGTCTGACGAAATGGATCTTATGGATCTTCTTGCCCACGTTGGCGGTCCGACCCTTCGTGCAGATACCACCAAAATTGAAGTCGTAAACGGACGCAAGCTTACGGTTTTCGATTTAGATGCTTACATCAAAAACGGCGCGCCACGTGAAGACCTGCCTTTCATTCGTGCTGGTGCTATTGTACGTATCCACGATTTGCCGCAAGACCCATCAGACAACAAATCACAATGGGTTCGTCAAAGCTCGGATGCATCAATCTACGTATTTGGGCAGGTAAATGCGCCGGGGCGTTACCGCTTCACTAAAGATATGCACTTCTTAGATATCTTGTCTGCAGCAGATGGCCCAACAAAAGACGCTGACATTCACAATATCCGCGTCACACACAGAGACAAGCCTTATGCGAAAGTAAGTAAACTGAACCTATCGCTTTACTTTGAAACTGGTGATGAATCTATCCTACCTCGAGTAACTACTGGCGATACGATTTATATCCCAGAAAAAGACAAAAACTGGCTGGATACATCAAAAGAGTCAACGGTACGAGTGCTTGGTGCAGTCAACAAACCGGGTCGCTATGTGTTCAATGACAATATGACCATCCTTGACTTATTAGCTGAAGCCGCAGGGCCAACTGAGAACGCTTACTTAGAGAAGATTACTGTCGTCAACATGTCTTGTTGTCAGGGACAAGCACGTACATTCGACCTGATTAAGTTCAGCAAGACCGCGAATATCTATCACCTACCCGTCCTACGTGCCGGTGATACGATTTACATTCCAGACCGTAGTGAAAGCTTTATGGAAAAAGCACGTGTCACCTTAGATGACATTCTTCGCCTAACCACGACTATCGTATTAATTGGAGCATTATGATGACTATTTCCGCCACTCAAGCCGAAGTCGAGAAGCTCTACTTAACATCTGAGCTTAATGGCTACCGTTCAATATGCATTACTGCCTGCCAAAGCGGTGACGGCGTCACTTCAATTGCGTCTGCATTTGCAGAACGTTGCATGCTAGCAGGACACTCCACTCTGTATGTCGACCTGAATTTGTTCAATCCGGCGTTCCATGATTTAGAGCTGGTCAATCTTGAACGACAAGTTCAACTGATCGAGCATAAAGCGTCTCAAAGACTGTTTGTGGGCGTGCCTGCTCCTAAAGAAGCATCTGCTCAGTTGGCGTTTAAAGATCCAACGATGCTCAAAAACACGGTCAACCAGTGGTTAACCCAATATGATCGCGTAGTGATAGACACCTCCCCACTGCTTCAAATAAACAAAGGTAATATCCCCGCACAGTCCGTTGCAAATGCGTGCGACTCGACCTTATTAGTCATCGCTTATGGTGAGACCACGACCAGTCAGCTTGAACAAGCCAAACAGCTGTTAGCGACAGATGGTATCCAATTGTCTGGTGCAATCATGAACATGAAACACTCGCCAAGTTTCACTCAAGAGTTAGTGCGACAGTTAAATAGAATGAAATTTATCCCTTCTAAATTGCGCACATCAATCAGCAATAAGCTTTCTCAAAATGAGTTCTTAAACTTGCCGATTTAGCCATAACTAGTGCAGTGATTTCATTTTAATTCGACTATTTTCGCAGAAAATCACTGCACTTAGACAAAAATACCAACAAAAACACCGCTTTAATCCTCAGTAGTGTGACTTAGATTAGCAATGCGCAATCAATTTATATCAAAAATGGAATTTATCCAGATATTCCCTAAACTTTTAAAAAGTGGTCAATTTTTGTGGATTCGTCATAAATACTGGGTACCACTCTTACTAATCTGTTCCTCGGTAAATCGAAAGGAACCAGCCCATGAGACGACCAAAGGATATGACTCGTCACATCAACACCACTTAGAACAGCTCAACCGCAAAACATGATCTTCACTGTTCTTGTTGTAGAAGTTGTGAACTTTAATGAGAAAGGAACCTCAATATGAAATACAAGTTAAGCGCCATGTTTTTTTTAGTTGCCACCGCCAGTAACGCCAACGCTGCTGAATGTGGCAGCGTAACAATCGCAGATATGAACTGGAACTCAGCAACCCTCATCGCCAATATCGATAGGTTTATCCTAGAACACGGGTATGGTTGCGACGCAGAACTGATTCCTGGCGACACCATGCCCACGGGCACCTCAATGATTGAGAAAGGCCAGCCAGACGTAGCCCCAGAGCTCTGGAGTAACAGTTTGAAAGCTGCGCTCGATAAGGGTGTTGAAGAAAAACGACTGCGTTACGCGGGCAAAGCGCTCGTAAACGGCGGTGAAGAAGGCTTTTGGGTACCGAAATACCTTGTGAGCCAGTATCCTGAAATCGCGACTATCGAAGGTGTTCGTAAACACGCCAAACTATTCAAACATCCGGAAGATCCAGATACATCCGCATTTTACAGCTGCCCCGCTGGTTGGAACTGTCAAATCAGTGCAGGTAATCTTTTCAATGCATTAGCACTTGAAGAGAGTGGCTTTAGCATTGTCGATCCCGGCTCTAGTGCGGGTCTCTCTGGGGCTATCGCGAAAGCCTATGAGCGTGAAGAAGCGTGGTTTGGGTATTACTGGGCACCGACGGCTGTACTAGGTAAATACGACATGGTTAAAGTGGACTTTGGCAGTGGTGTTGATAAAGACGAGTTCGTGAACTGTACGACTCAAGAAGGGTGTGAAGATCCCAAAGCGACCATGTACCCGCCCTCTCCAGTACATACCATCACGACAGAAAGCTTTGCGAGTCGCGCGCCAGACGCCTATGACTACTTCACTAAACGTGGTTTTACTAACGACAAAATGAACGCGCTATTAGCTTGGATGGAAGACAATCAAGCCGACGGTGAAGAAGCGATGTTGCATTTCCTAAGTGAGTATCCTGATATTTGGCACCCTTGGGTATCTCAAGACGTTGCGAAAAAAGTAGAAGCCGAGCTGTAAACCTCATTGGTTTATGACTTATCTCGGATTAAATCATACATTATAACGTCGCTATCATTGATGTTATTCAGCATTCGAAGCGGTTGTGCTTACCAACCGCTTCGGAATATAAGGATATAAAATGGCTGACAATAGCTGGTTCTCCAGTTTTCCTGAAATGGAACGCTCAGACTTACGAGCAATTAAGAAAACGCTAGACGGAGCCTACCGAGATTTTTCTCGTGAATACGGCGAAATGATCGAATCTTTCTTTGACCCTTTACTTTCGTTTCTCGTCTGGTTTGAAAAACTCCTCATCTCTACTCCGTGGCTTATTGTTCTGGTGGTGTGTAGTGCCCTAGTTTACGGTGCTAGTCGCTCGTGGAAGTTGGGGCTTGGTTGTGTAGTTTCACTGCTGCTCATCGGTTACTTTGGCATGTGGGAAGACACCATGCGCACGCTCAGTATCATTACTGTGTGTACCTTGGTTTCAATATGTTTAGGCATACCGATTGGGATTGCGATGGCACGTTCCAATCGAGTTCAATCTATCGTGACTCCACTACTCGACATCATGCAAACCATGCCTGCATTTGTTTATTTAATTCCAGTCGTAATGCTACTTGGCATCGGTAAGATCCCTGGGCTTATCGCTGTTGTTATCTACGCTATCCCACCAGTCATTCGCTTGACTAACCTCGGCATTCGTCTGGTAGACAAAGAAGTGCTCGAAGCAGCAACCGCTTTTGGAGCGAATAAAAAACAACGCCTTTGGGGTGTTCAGTTACCCCTAGCGATGCCAACCATTATGGCAGGCATAAACCAGACCATCATGATGGCTTTGTCTATGGTGGTCATCGCATCAATGATTGGTGTAAAAGGATTAGGCCAGCCGGTGTTGAAATCTATAACTAACCAATATTTCACGTTAGGTCTTCTCAATGGTTTCGCTATTGTGGCATTAGCGATTCTGTTTGACCGAGCCTCACAAGCTTACGCGAAAAGAACCAACGCACACTTAGGAGGGTTTAAGCATGACTAAACCTCTGATTGAAATTAGCGGGTTGTATAAAGTCTTCGGCCCTAAGCCCAAGTCGGTGATTGATCGTATTAATAGTGGTCAAAACAAAGATCAAATTTTGGCAGAAACGGGGCATACCGTTGGATTAAAAGAGATAAACCTAGAGATCAATCGTGGCGAAATATTCGTAATCATGGGACTTTCTGGCTCTGGGAAGTCAACATTAATCCGACACTTCAACCGCCTGATAGAGCCGACCGAGGGTAAGATTACCGTTGAAGGGATCGATGTTATGAGTCTCAACACCAGAGAGCTGGAAGAGTTTCGTCGCCACAAGATGTCAATGGTATTCCAGCGTTTTGGTTTAATGCCTCATCGAACTGTGGTTGAGAATGTGGCTTACGGGCTTGAGGTTCAGGGCATTAAAAAAGAAAAGCGTTTAGCCAAAGCGTCTGAATGGCTAGATACGGTTGGTCTTAAAGGTTATGAGCACCAATACCCAGCACAGTTGTCTGGCGGCCAACAACAGCGTGTTGGCTTGTCGCGCGCTCTCTGTACCGATGCTGAGATCCTGTTGATGGATGAGGCATTCTCAGCGCTCGACCCATTAATTCGTAGTGAAATGCAAGACCAACTGATTGAGCTGCAAGAGAAGCTGCACAAAACCATTATTTTCATCACCCACGACCTTGACGAAGCACTGCGACTTGGTGATCGAATCGCAATCTTAAAAGATGGTGAATTGGTTCAGCAAGGAACACCCCATGAAATTCTTTTGCAACCCGCAGACGATTACGTGGAAGCATTCGTTAAAGATGTGAATCGCGCACGTGCACTGACGGTAGAAACGGTGATGCAGCCACCTCTATATCGCATCACTTCAGAAACAATTGAAGGTGCGCTTGCTCAAATGAAGATGTTGAAGCACGACTACGCCTATCATGTCACAGATGACGGGTATCAAGGTTTGGTGACTAAAGAGAGCCTTCAAGACGCCGTCGAATCTGATACGGTGAATGACTTCAATGAGGATATTTACGAAGAAGTCCCTTCGGTCAATCCTGATGCTGTCATAGAAGAGGTTCTGCAAGATACCATGTCATGCGAATACTCGTTGCCTGTCGTTGATGAAGAAGGCAACTTAAAAGGTGAGTTAGAACGAAGTGCCGTCGCGGACATCTTTGCAGAACCGGGAGAAACCGATACCGTCCCAAAGTCCGAGATTGATAAGGCGTCTTAGACGCTAACTGGCGCCCACTGTTCGGTTCTTGAACTTGCGTGGGCGCTTTTTTGATACTCTATTATTATCCATTCCCTATTAGAACCCACCTCGCTTGGCATTTTTGCAATCTTCCATATTCAAGCGGTTGAAATTATTCTAAAAAATGTCTAATACTTAAATATCCAATTGCGTTACAGATGTTACCCTTAGTAACGATCACGTTTTACGAACTTTCATGGATGGATCTACGTACGATGACAGTGACCAACACTTATGCCGAAGACCTTGTTGATGAATCGGTTCTACAACAGATGATTGTAGATACCAGTGCAGAGGTCATTCCTATTCTAATCGACCACTATGTGGAAGAGTCTAAAACGCGCATTGAAGCTATTAAACAGGCCGCTCAATCCCAAGATGGTGAGGTTCTCGAGTTTGAAGTGCACACACTAGGCAGCACATCACTCGCTTTGGGAAACCGAGCTTTATCAACACTAGCTCGCGACATTGAACGTCAATGCTTAGAGAAACAGACAGAGCTTGCATTCACACGTGTCGATGAGCTTCTTGCTTTGGCGGACGATTCGATAGAAGCGCTTATCACCCGCAAAGAGCTTGGCTTCGACTAAAAACACCAATGTCTGGATTAGAATACACATAACGACATAAAGCACAGAACGCAAAGATTGACGTTTGGTTAGGACAAGATTCAAAAGGAATAACACAATGCGCCCTAAAGTATTGTTAGTTGAAGACTCCACTTCATTAGCTGTTTTATACAAACAGTATGTAAAAGATGAACCCTACGACATTTTTCACGTCGAAACGGGAGCAGAAGCCAAAACCTTCATTGAGCGCCACACGCCGCAACTGGTTATCCTTGACCTGAAGTTACCTGACATGTCGGGTGAAGAAGTATTAGATTGGATAACAGAAAATGAAGTTCCGACGGCTGTGATTATTGCTACCGCTCATGGCTCAGTCGACATTGCAGTTAGCCTTATTCAGCGTGGTGCAGAAGACTTTCTCGAAAAACCGATTCAAGCTGAACGCCTAAAAACCTCAGTTCAGCTGCACCTTAAACGCGCCAAGCTAGAGAATCTAGTTGAGAACATCAAAAGTAAGTTCGACCGCGAATCCTTCCAAGGCTTCATTGGCTCATGTCTACCGATGCAAGCCGTATACAAAACCATCGACTCGGTAGCACCAACCACTGCCAGTGTGTTCATTAATGGTGAGAGCGGTACGGGTAAAGAGGTGTGTGCTGAAGCCATCCATAAAGAGAGCCAGCGCCGCGACAAGCCGTTCGTTGCGATCAACTGTGGTGCCATTCCTCGTGATTTGATGGAAAGTGAAATTTTCGGCCACGTTAAAGGCGCATTTACGGGTGCAACGACGGATAGAAAAGGCGCTGCGATGCAAGCGCATGGCGGCACTCTATTTCTCGACGAGCTCTGTGAGATGGAGCTCGAGATGCAGAAGAAATTGCTGCGATTCTTACAAACAGGTACATTTACCCCACTGGGGGCAACTCGTGAAGTTAAAGTAGATGTACGAATCATCTGTGCGACTAACCGTGACCCGTTGTTAGAGGTTGAAGAAGGTCGCTTTAGAGAAGATCTCTACTACCGTGTTCACGTTGTGCCCATTGAAATGCCGCCTTTACGAGAGCGTGGTAGTGACATTGTCACACTATGTAAGCACTTTTTGAAAATCTACGCTAAACAAGACGGCAAGAAATTCAAATCGATAGATAAAGAAGCTCAGGTTTTATTAAAGAACTACCCTTGGCCAGGTAATGTTCGCCAACTTCAGAACATTATTCGAAACATTGTGGTCCTTAATAACGAAACCAATGTGACCAAAGAGATGATACCCGCTCCGATTAATGGTGCGGGTGGCCGGAGCAAAGTCGTAACGCCTACTAAGCGCGCCGAACCTGTTCAGGAAGCAGTAGTAGAAACAGTCTCCAAGCCTGCCCCATTGACTCCAGATCAAATTGAGGCCGCATCTGAGAGCAACGGCCCCGCTCTTACCAATGGAGATGGTAGTATTCGCCCAATGTGGAAGATTGAGCGAGAAGCGATTCAAAATGCGATCAACCACTGTGATGGTAATGTGTTGAATGCCGCAGTGCTGTTAGAGCTTAGCCCTTCTACCGTGTATCGTAAGAAGCAGGCATGGGAAGCTGAAGATGAGTACAACCAAGCCTAAGCATATTCAAAAATTTGAGATTGAACCAAATGAGATTTGGCTGTTACTCGACAGCCAAACCTTCGGAGGTATTGAAACTCACGTTTTAGAGCTTGCCAAAGGGTTAAAAGCGCATCAACAAAAGGCGCGCATCATCCTACTCACTCGCTATTTTCCAGCCCCTCCCATTATTGAACGCCTTGAGCAAACGGGTCTGCATTTCTCCTTTTTACAAGATTTAGCAACGACTCAAGGTTCATCAGTGACTCAGCTTAGTCTTGCCATCGAAACTTACCAACCAAGGCTCCTACATTGTCACGGTTACAAATCCAGTATCATTGGCAAAGTAACAAAGCTTATCTACCCTCACCTTTCTCTTTACCAAGTATCTACCTATCACGCAGGGGAAACGCCAAAGGGTCGCGTCTGGCTCTATGATGCTCTCGATCGCTACACTAGCTTCCTATCTAGCCATTCATTGGTCGTCAGCAATAAGATTAAAGAAAAGATCCCAAGCGCAACGACAATGCTCAACAACTTTGTGAGTATGCCAGAGCGCCAACCTTCTTCTGATTTTACCTCTAGCTCATGCCGATTTGGTTTCGTGGGTCGCTTGAGTCACGAAAAAGCAGCCGACCGATTCTTAGATTTAGCTATTCACTTTCCTGACCACCAATTCCATCTGTTTGGAGATGGGCCTGAGCGCGGACAGCTAGAGTCATTCAAAACGAATAACTGTAACTTTCATGGTCACCAGCAAAATATGGATAAAGTATGGAGAAGTATCGACGTACTGATTATCCCATCACGATATGAAGGTTTGCCAATGGCAGCATTAGAAGCAATGTCTCTCGGCATTCCAGTGATTGCGACCGCTGTCGGTAACTTACCTCAACTCATAAATCACAGTGAGAATGGCTATTTAGCACATGTTCCAGAAGATCTCGAAGCATGCGTAAATCGTTGGCTATCACTCTCTCAAAATGAAAAAACAGCGCTCAGCCAACAAGCAATAGACACCATTAACAAGACGTACTCACCGCAAGCTGTGATCCCGCAATTACTTGAGTGCTACGGACTCTGATTGTCAAAATGAAACTACCATTCTCGACTCAACAACATAGTTTCTCAAAATAGAACATGACTCTCTTATCCATAAATCACTCATCAATCTGATTCTCAAATTGACATTTGCTTGATAACCTCGGAAATAAACACCTAAAAATCAGCCACTTAAAGCAATAGCCATACTGGCATTCCGCTTGCTATGTTCACTCTATACAAACAATTTATCCCATCTAGGGGCAACGTATTTGAATTGGTAGAGAGTGAGGCTTAGCGATGAATAATTACAAGAACATACTCTTTGTACATTACGGTGATAACTGGATTCGTGGCAGCGAGGCGTGTTTAATCAATTTGATTTCGAGTTTGAATAAAGAGAAGTTTCGACCAATTGTTTGGAGCAATTGCAAGCCGTTAACAAAACACTTTAAAAAGCAGTCAGTCCCTACCGTTTATACCCCCTTTAAACTGCTACTCGGATGGAGCGCGCCAAGGTTCGATCTGTATCAATGGGGTGCGCAAGTAAAGCAAGCTGTCTCTCTTATCAAGCAGCATGATATCGACATTGTTCACATCAATAGTGGCGCACCTTGTCAATGGATGTGTATCGCAGCCAAATTATGCGGCGTCCCTGTGGTAACCCAACTTCACAGTGACTATCAACTTCGAGATCGCTTCACTTTGGGTTTACACCTTTCTCCAAACATCGCCTGTGTGAGCCATGATATTAGCAAGGGCCTTCTTGATGACGGATACCCACAAGAGCAACTTTGTGTCATTCACAATGGCGTAGTTCAGCACCGAACCACCAACAGAGATGTACGAACAGAACTCAACATCCCACAAACGAGCTTCGTCTTTATTACCGTTGGTTCTCTGATCAATAGAAAAGGTGTCGATTTGATTGTCCAATCATTGAATCGTATTCAGGAAGCGCAAGAGGCACATCTCATTGTGATTGGTGATGGTGAAGATAGAGACAGTCTGCTCTCGCTTGTGAACGATTTAGGCTTGTCTCACTTAGTCCATTTTGTTGGCGAAAGGGAAGACGTAGCTGATTGGCTATGTAGCGACGTTGACGCGTTCATTAGCGGTGCGCGATATGAAGCCTTTGGTTTGGTTTTAGCGGAAGCGGGGTTGGCAGGACTACCTGTTATCGCCCCTCGCATTGGTGGTATACCAGAGTTTATCCACCACAATCGAACCGGTCTTTTATTCGACCCGAGCAATCCTATTGATGAGATGTGCCACCAGATGACTCGCTTAATGTCAGATGGGGCGCTACGAGACGACCTAGCAACTCAACTGCATCACTTAGTACACTCAAAACTCACGATCGAAGCCAACACTCGCCAATTTGAAAACCTATACCACAAAGTGATACGCCAGAACGATTCATCTTGCTTACTCAATGGTCTAAAGCCACTTGTCCGCTGGGCATTTCATTAACATCAACAGGTTGGAGACATACGATGAATACCAAGACCCGAAATGCCAACAACAAATCAATACATGGCTTGATTTACGACCCAATTCCTTTTGCTGGCGGATCTAAAATAGCAACCCTCGAAATGTTGATGACCACTCACGAGTCAATCGAAAAGCAAGCTGAGGACAATGTCAGTTTTACAATTGTTACCGCTGATCCTGACTCTTGGAGAACCGCAGTAAGCAAGCTTAACGCGAGAATTATTACTCTACCTAACTGGGGTTTTCTTACGGTACCTCAAGGGCTTCGCTACTGGGTTGCTCAGTTAGTATTATCCTTGATCCTGATGGCGACATTTATTCGCCTACCACGTATCAATTATACCGTTGGTGCCTCAAACCCAGGGATCGATATGGCGCTCTACATCGTTAAATGGGTTTGGAGAATGCCAATCATACAACTGGTTCATGGTCCTGTTGGACTTTCGCGTTCTATCGGTTATTGCTTTACTCGCGCTGATTCGGTCTTTTATTTATCTTCAAGCATCGATTCAATACGCGCTGCACTAGGCTGCTACTTTTCTAAGGCTCGTGACTCTGAACAAGCTGAGATCATGACGCGTGCTGTTCTTGAGAGGGCGAGTTTTGAATCTTTTACTAATGGTTTGACCCAAGCGAATTGGCCAACTCAAAGCACAGGAACATCAAATGACGTTTTTTGGGCAGCTTCGCTACTTAAATGGAAAGGATTAGAGACACTCAATGAAGCATTAAACAGGGCTAGTCAGACAACGCCATGGAATACCAATATCTGCTATATCACGCCGCAAAATACACATTTAGGTGTGAGCAGTTTACCGACAGAAAGTGTGCACACTAAGCTGTTCCATGCGCCTAGCAATCTTGATCAAATCCGTGCAAGTTCGGGCATTTTTGTCTCTACCAGTATCAACGAGCCATTTGGCTTGTCTGTTTTGGAGAGCCTAGCCGCTGGGCTGTGCGTCGTTATTCCAAGCGATGGTGCTTATTGGGATCGAGTCCTTGAACATAATGTCAATTGCCTAAAGTTCGCCCCACAAGATCCACAATCATTGTATGAAGCTGTCCAAACATTGATTAACGACCCTCAGCTTCGTCAACGTTTATCACATGCCAGTTTAGAGATAGCAAAGCAGTATCGCGCGGACCACTGTTACGCTTCAATTAGCATAGCAATGCGCGCAATGGCACAAACTAAACCTGCAATAGCTTCGTTGGAGACCTCTCATGATTAAGTCTCTACGCCAGCCATCGCCGATGATAAACATGCTGACTTACGGAATCGGGTTGGTCATAAGCAAAGGCGCGGCTCTGATTATGTTGCCGATAATCGCCAACTATCTCGCCCCTTCTCAAATTGGTCGCTTAGACCTGTTATCCTCTATCGGTGCGGTAATGGGTATTGTCGTGACATTTGCTCTGCATGAGGCACTCTACCGTTTTGTTGGAGAAGAAAGTGATTTAAAAAAACGTTTTTTGAAAGCGAGTGAAATCTTCTCCCTCACCTGTATCGTTTCTCTGACTTTGGCTGCTGTTCTTTTTGGCTATCTCAATAGTGGCCTAGGCGACCAATTTGCCTTTGCGAGCCGCACTGAGCTCAATCTCATTTTAGTTTGTGCTTCTCTTGAAGGTGTTATCGGTTTATCTACCGCGTGGCTGAGAATGCAGGACAAAGCATTTACGTTTCTAGCAATCAGTGTCGCTTCAACACTGCTACAAATCAGCTTAATTCTTGGCGTGTTATTTTCTAGCCCGAGTGTTGAGAAAATCCTAATGTGTGGCGTGGTTACCTACCTTTTCCAAATCAACGCACTGCTGATTATCAATCGCTTTAAGCTCACATTCACCAATATCTCAGCATTTCGAGAATATCTTCGCTACGGTTGGCCACTGATGCTAACTGGCTTAATAGGTTTTGGTTTAAACGGTGCAGAAAGATTCTTTGTCGCCTACTCCACCAATCTAGATACCCTTGGGCAATATGCGATTGCGATTAAATTCTCGTTTGCCATGTGTATATTGGTTCAGCCTTTTGGAATGTGGTGGATGCCGAAACGTTTCAATATGCTGGCAAATCAAGGTCGCCGTACAACCGTCGAGGTTACCCAGCTTGGAGTTGTCTACATCACTCTACTCACTGTAGGCGTTGCATTCGCAGCCAAAGCTTTCATCTTGTTAGCACTGCCAGAAACCTATCTATTGTCGGCTCAACTTGTATTAGGAACGTTGCTGTTTTCTTGGTTCAAAGAGGTCGCGGAGCTGCTCAATATCGGTATTCTTCATCGAAAAGCCACCAAATTACAGCTATGGATTTCGCTGAGCGCCACTCTCATTGGTCTCAGCATGATGTGGTTACTAAGTGGCTTTGGTGTCTGGGGGGTAATTGGCGCTCTGTGTATCGCTCAAGCATTTAAAACCGTCGTTGTGTTTATCTACAGCCAGAAGCTGACTCATCTACCTTATTCTCTTGGACTGTTCTTCTTTGAATTTACTGTGCTAGTACTGTGTTTGCTGTTAGCACTCTTTATACAAAATATCTGGCTCTGCCTCGCGATGGCGGTGATTGCGCCTGTTATATGTAGTCTGCCCGCTTATCGAATTGACGTTATAAAGCACCAAACTCAGTTGTTGAGACAGAAATTCATTTGCAAATTGGGATTGTTATCTGGGCACAAGCCTTGCTAGGTAAGTAATTCAGCACACAGGATTTTCATTATGACTAGCGCCACCCACAAGTTACCTTCAATTTTCACAGTATCCGTGCTGTGTCTGTTGATGGGTGGCGTTTGGTACATCGTCCCGCACCCAATCGTTGTCATTGGCTTAGCTTTCATCCCACTAGGCGCGCTGTTTATTATCAATAAAACCTATTGGCTAGTGATTTTGTTCGTCGTTTTTTCATTTTTTCGAATCCACGAAGCGATTCCTCAGCTTTACGCGTTTAAGTTACCCCTACTCCTCTCACTCGGCGCTCTGTCTGCTTTAATGTGGCACACTCTGATTAGCAAAGAACTTAAGACCTACTGGCACCGCTCGCTAACGTGGTTAGCGCTTTTTTGGGTACTAGTTACGATTGGGATCGTATTTGCGTCAAACCGAGGTGTCGCTATCCAAGAATTTAAAGGCATTTACTGGAAGATCATGGTGATGACACTTGCGATTGTTTGGCTGGTAGATAGCATGGATAAGCTCGCAAAAACGTCAACCATCATTATTTTTTCCGGTTGCTTAATCGGTATCATCGCGATTTCTAACTCGATTAACGGAATTGGCCTTGTTGAAGGTACTCGTGTCACCATTGGCCGAGACATTGGTTCAATGCTTGGAGACCCAAACGATCTCGCTCTAGTGCTCATGTTCCCTATGGCATTTGCGATCAGCCAAGCAACGACGAAAGGCATTCCAAAAATGCATCGCTTTATCGGAGCGGCCGCATGTATCATCCTTCTTTATGCGGTTATCGCAACACAAAGCCGTGGCGGTCTTTTGGGTTCCATCGCTGTTCTCGGAATCTTCGCTTTAAGCATCATTCGCTCAAAGGTCACTTTAATTACTCTAGGCGCTATCGCTGCTGCTGGACTCTACTTCGCTGCTGGCATATCCGATCGAGCGTCAGGCGGTGCTGCAGAAGCCGGTATAGATGCATCTGCAATGGGGAGACTTTACGCTTGGGAAGCAGCATTTAAAATGGCGCTCGACAATCCACTGACAGGGGTCGGATTAAACAACTTTTATTCAAACTACTTTTTCTACAGCCCACATTGGGATGGCCTCAACCATGCTGTACATAGTACTTGGTTTGGAGTACTCGCCGAAACGGGCTTCCTTGGTTTAACCGTATTTATCATTTTGATTGGCTCTTTGCTCATCACTGCACGCAAAACCCTAAAACAAATCAAAGACAATAGTAATTCCGTCCCCCCTATCCTCTACTCTTCGGCGTTCGCCGTTTATGCCGGGCTTATCGGAACAATTGTATCTGGAACCTTCCTGACTCAAGGCTTCAACTGGCCTATTTATATCCTTTCTGCACTGACGGTTTGTGTTTCTCATATATCCCAAACTGAATGTCAAAATGAGAAGTCAAACAAAAACAAAGATTAACTCATTGAAAATTAAAAACTATTTACTTGGCACATATAATGAAAGTACTCCATTAAAACAAAAAATGGAGATTTCAAAATGACGTCAGTATCAGTTCATCAATTTAAGACTTGGTTGAAGTTTCATCCTAATTCTCATATTCGTAATCTGTTTTTCATTTTGAAAGACATACGTAATGCCGAACTTCCAGTACCTAAATTTGCTAGTAAATGCCTATACCATGTTCACCGCAGTATCTCGGGTGTCATTTCAGGTATTACTCGCTTCTTCTATTGGACACCCGCTTTTAAAGGTCGTCTAAATCGCTGTGGTAAACATCTATACCTTTATGGCGGTTTACCGTTTGTAAGTGGCCCTCTCACTATTAACGTAGGCAGTGAATGTCGTATTTCAGGGCACACCACTTTTTCTGGATGTAGTCAACCTACTGCTGATGGTAGCCAACCTTGCTTAGAAATTGGCGATAACGTTGATGTCGGTTGGCAATCAACCATTGCGGTTGGACGCCGCGTTGTTCTTTCTGACAATGTGCGTATTGCAAGTGGCGCGTTCCTGTTTGGTTATTCTGGTCACCCTCTTGATGCACGACGTCGTGCTCTCGGTGAAGGCGACGATCCGCAACAGATTGGCGATATCATTCTTGAGAGGGACGTTTGGCTGGGCACCAATGTCACTGTAAAAGGTGGAGTAACCATCGGCGAAGGTAGTGTGGTTGCTGCGGGAAGTGTTGTGACCAAATCCGTTCCGCCACTTTCAATTGTTGCGGGCAACCCAGCACGCATCGTTGGCAGTATTCCAAGCGAGCCAGCTGTGTTCGATAGTGAAGAACACAAAGGAGGTCGTTATGCGTGATTTGATTGTTTTCGGGGAAGACTTCGGTGGATTACCTTCATCGACGCAGCACTTAATTCGTCACTTAGCGAAACAACATAAAGTTCTATGGGTTAATTCGATAGGTTTAAGACAACCAAAGTTAAACCTAAAAGACACTACTCGCGCACTGAACAAACTGGTAGGAAGAAGTAACGCACAAACGCAAAACATGTTACCCGCGCAAACATTCGACAACATTACTGTGGTTAACCTTAAAACTATTCCAGCACCACGTTCTTTGGTTGCTCGAACTCTTGCCAAGGAGCTGATGTTGGCTCAGTTGAAACCTGTTATTAAGAAGTTGGGAATGAGAAACCCAGTGCTTTGGACCTCACTACCAACGGCTGCCGACTTATGCGGCCATCTAGGGGAAACCCACGTCGTCTATTACTGCGGAGATGACTTTTCTGCACTCGCCGGCGTTGATCACAACTGTGTCGCTCGACATGAACAGGCTCTAATAGAAAAAGCTGACGTGATTTTTGCAGCTAGTCAGAAGCTAATGGATAAATTCCCTTCTGTAAAAGCCCACTTATTGCCACACGGTGTCGATTTCGCTCTCTTTTCAAATCCAGCGAAACGCGCAACAGATTTACCGAGCCATCATCGTCCAATCGCAGGTTTTTACGGCAGTTTATCTCAATGGCTTGATTACGATTTGATCGAGAAAACGGCGTTAGCACGCCCTGACTGGGACTTCGTCTTCATTGGTCCTAACGAACTAGAGCAGCTTGCTCTACCAGCACTCAGTAACGTGCTTTATCTTGGCCCAAGAGCGCATCATCAGTTACCAAGTTATTCACAGCACTGGGATGTGAGTTGGTTACCATTTGTTGATAACGAGCAGATAAGAGCTTGTAGCCCATTAAAACTGATGGAGTATCTGGCAGTTGGCACACCGATTGTGACAACCCCTTTCCCCGCACTCAAACCTTATAAAGAGTATGTGACTACCGTGAACAACGTTGAACAGGTATCACAAGCCTTAACTCACGCTCGCCAATCGTGCTCTGTTTCTCCAACGCTCGTAGAAAAAGAGAGCTGGGAAACTCGCGGTGAGATTGTTCACTCTATTTTGGAGTCGTTATGAATAATCTAAAAAACCGATTGCTACAAATACTTTATGGCGCATGGCGACAACGCTATGTGATTGTGATTCCAATGTTGATACTACCCATTGTGGGTCTATTGGTCGCAAATCTGACGCCTAAAAAATACGATTCACACACCAGTATGCTGATTCAAGAAACCGCTAAAATGAATCCGTTTCTTGAGGACATCGCAGTATCAACCATGCTTAAAGACCGTATCAATGCTCTAAAAACACTGCTGCACAGTCGCCATGTTCTCTACTCAGTAGCAGAAGAACTCAAGCTAATAGACTCAAGTATGTCGAATATTGAGCAAGAGGAGGTCATTAACGACCTGTCACAACGGTTGATGGTCACTCAATTAGGTAAAGACTTTCTCAAAATAAGTCTAACTAGCCACACGCCTGACAGAATGGAAGAGACTTTGAAATCCGTCAGTGAGCACTTTATCGCTCAATTACTTGCTCCAGAGCGCTCTTCAATTGAGGACTCAAGTAACTTTCTTGCTATTCATATTGAAAAACGTCGTGAAGCACTCGACCAAGCGGAACAAGCGTTAGCGCTTTATCGCAACAACAATATCGAATCGACCCCAGAGATTCAGAGCCAAAGCCTCAACCGATTAGCGGCGCTCAAACAGAGCCTGTCTGAGAAAGAGGCGGAAATGGCTGGTGTTAAGAAAAGCTTAGGTTCTATGGATCAACAGCTTTCACGTACCAATCCAGTGATCGGCAAAATCGAGGACCAGATCATTGATATCCGCAGCGAGCTCACCTTACTCCAAGCTAAGTACACCAACAAACATAGCGCCGTACAAGCAAAACTGCGTGAGTTAGACAGACTAGAGAGTGAACGCAAAACCTTGCTTGAAATGAAGCAACCTAACATGAACAGCGACCAGCTTTGGGACATTGCCAGTAGTAACACCTTTAACGACGTCTCAGAGCTACAGCCTCTGTTGGTAACACAATTACACAGCTTGCAACTGGTTCGTGCGCGTTTTGAATCGTTAAAAGAAGAAACTAAAAGCTTGAAAACGATGATCTTTGAGTTGGAGAACAAAGCAAACAACTTTGGGCAAAGCGCCAAAGAGATGTACCGATTGCAGCGTGACGTTCAAATCAAGCGTCAGCTTTACGATGAGCTAGTTGAGCGTTACGAAATGGCCCAGCTTACCGGCTCTTTGGGTGTCTTTGAACAAAACAAACGAGTCAAAATTATAGATCTGCCCTACACGCCGAGCATCCCATCCAACATGCCTTCATTCATCTTTGCCATTGCTGGCTTGATCGCAGGGGTTGGTTTTGGGATAGGCTTAGCAATTCTCTTCGAACTGTTTGACTCATCAGTGAAAGGAAGTGCTCAGGTTGAACAAGTGTTGGGTATCCCTGTGATTACCGTCATTCCCAAAATGAACTAGTTTCCTTGATAAATCACTAAACCAAACCACCAGCTTCAACTGGTGGTTTTTGGTTTCTTTCTCCATTCAATTTTCCGCTATTTCATTTTCAACAATCGGTTTCTCACAAAGCCATTTCTTGACAAGCGTTTTGATTTTCAAATTGAGAATAAGAGTCAAAGACCAGCCATCAACACTTAAGTACCTGTATTTATTTAACAATTTTATTGGCACGCGACCTGCTATGTATATAACGGTAGAAAATGAAAAGCTGAGAATAGTAAGAAATATCACATCCCTTACTTACCCACTTACTAACAATAATGAAAGCGGAGTACCACATGAAAGTACAAGGAAAGAAAATAATTCATGTCGTTCAGCACCTCGCTCCTGGTGGGCTGGAAACATTAACACTTGATCTGCTTCGCCTTGCAGACCCAAAAGATCAAGTTCTGATCGTCAGTTTAGAAGGCCAATGTGATTCTTCAATCAACAATTGGCCAAAGCTCGAACAGTACCGCTCACAAATTGTGTTTCTAGATAAACAGCCAGGTGTGCAATTCAACGTTCTGCTTTCTCTGATTAAGGCATTTAGCAACATCAAACCCGATGTCGTTCACACCCACCATATCGGGCCTCTTCTTTACGCGGGCTATGCTGCTCGCCTTTGTAGTGTTCCTTATCGAATCCATACAGAGCACGATGCTTGGCATCTTAAAAATGCCAAGAGAAGACGTTTACAAGCAATCGCTCTTCAATTTGCGAAACCTATGCTAGTCGCAGATGCAGCGAAAGTTTATAACCAGCTGTGCTCAGCATTTTCCTACAAAAACATCACAACAATACGCAACGGAATTGATTGCGAAAAATTCCGCCCCACTTCAAAAATAGCTTCGCGTCGTCTATTTAACCTCAGCGCCAATGACTTCATCGTTGGTTGCGCAGGGCGATTAGAAGAGGTGAAAGGACAAGACCAACTCATTCAAGCTCTCCCTCTGATTCCAAAACGTATTAAAGTCGCTATCGCAGGTGACGGCTCACAAAGAGAAGCCCTTGAACAGTTAGCTAAAAAACTGAATGTTGCAGACCGCGTGATGTTCCTCGGTTTGGTCGAAGACATGGTCTCATTCTACAACTCATTAGATGTATTTTGTCTTCCATCACGCTCAGAGGGCTTGCCACTCTCTTCCCTAGAAGCTCAAGCTTGTAACATTCCGACAGTTGCGATGGATGTAGGCGCGGTAAAAGAGACACTTTGCCCTGTGACCGGGCACTTAGTAAAACCGGACAACGTTCCTCATTTGGCTTATTCGTTATTCAAGACATCACAAAACCACATTTTAGAAAACTTTTCGAATCCACGTCGTTATGTACTTGAGAACTTCAACATCAGCGACATGGTTGAGTCCTATAACAAGCTGTCAGAGGAGCGTTACGTATGATCGATATGGTACTTGCTACCCTTTGCCTACTGGCTGGAACGCTCATCGTATATCACCATGCAGGCTATCCAATTCTGCTTCGTTGGTATGCGAAGCGTCACCCTAAGCAACCTGTACATGAAAACCAAAGAGCTTACAAAGTAGAAGCACAGGACTGTACGCTGCCAACCGTGACTATCTTGGTTCCAGCTTATAACGAGGAAGCTTGGATTGCGGACAAGATTCGTAACCTCGCATCTCTCGACTACCCAAAGGACAAACTGAAAGTCGTGATTGCCTGCGATGGTTGTACAGACAAAACCGTTGTGAAGGCGCAGATGGCAATTCAAGAAGCGATCTGCAGTGACATCTATTTCGAGATTCATGATCACCAAGTCAACCGAGGCAAAGTAGCGACCGTTAATCAAGAAATCGCGAATATAGACTCGGATATTACGGCCCTGAGTGATGTGTCGGCATTAATTTCATTAGATGCGTTATTGATCGCGGGAGAACATTTTAAGAAGCCAGAAGTAGGTGTGGTCAACGCGACTTATCAACTTTGCCCAACAGGTAATCAGGGTGAAGATGTTTATTGGAAATACCAAACAGCCGTTAAAGAGTGTGAAGCATCATTCGGCTCAAGTTTAGGTTCACACGGTGCCTTCTATCTATTTAGAACAACCCTGTTCACACCACTGCCTAGCAACACAATTAACGACGATTTCATTCTACCAATGCAAATCGTCAAACAGGGTTACACTGCTGAGTACGAAACACGCATGGTGGCTCTGGAACTAGAAGAGACAAATACCAAAGCTGATTTCAAAAGAAGGTTACGAATCTCGGCGGGGAACATGCAGCAAGCCATTGAGCTGTTTAGTTTATTCAGCCCAAAATTCAAAGGGATAGCATTTGCTTTCTTCTCCGGTAAAGGGTTAAGACTACTCACCCCGTACCTAATGATTGTTAGCTTAGTGTGCTCATTCTTCCTACGTGATTACTTTCTATTTAACTTTTTATTCTGCGCACAAATCGCCGTTTATACGCTTGGCATCGTTGGGTATTTATTACCAAAGAAACTGAGCATCAAACCTCTTTCGTTAATTTCTTATCTTGTGGTGGGACACTACGCCAACTTTGTAGGCGGCATCCGTTACCTAATTGGATTAGAGAATACCCCTTGGACACGAGTCAATCGTTAAGGATCAACTATGTTTACTCAAGACCATAAACACATGCTTTACCAAAACAAGATTTCTCGCGCTAAACGTAGCTTCGACTTCTTTGCGTCCATGTTCGCGATTATTTTGTTCTCTCCGGTTTTCCCAATCATTGCTCTTGCGATTGTGATGACGTCTAAAGGGCCCGTCTTTTATCGCCAATTGCGTGTAGGAAAATCGACACCCGAAAAGATGGAGATTTTTGAAATTCTTAAGTTCCGCAGTATGTACGAAGATGCTGAACAACGATCTGGTGCCGTTTGGGCAACCAAGAACGACCCTCGTATTACCCCTGTTGGTCGTTTTTTGAGAAAGACTCGCCTTGATGAACTGCCACAGCTTTTTAATGTCATTAAAGGCGATATGTCGTTGATAGGCCCTCGTCCAGAGCGTCCTACTTTCTACAACAAACTTGAAACTGAGATTCCGTACTTTGCAGACCGTACCTATGGTGTGATGCCAGGTATTACTGGCTTAGCTCAAGTTAACCAAGGTTATGACACTTGTATTGAAGACGTAAGACGCAAAGTCGGTTTCGATCACAGCTACGCACTCAGCTTATGCTCAATGAAATCATGGATCATTGCCGACCTTTCCATTATCAGTAAAACCATCATCGTGATGGTGGACGGTCGTGGCCGCTAGTTAAGCGGCTTCGAATGCGAGGGCCTTCTTTTCTACTTGGCGGAATATCAGAGTTAGTAGTCCATTTACGCCTAAGTAGAATGCGCCTGCGATGCCGAACACAGTGAGTGTGTCGTAGGTTTGGCCGTTGATACGCTGTGCGTAGCCCATTAAGTCCATGATGGTGATGGTACTCGCGAGTGAGGTACCTTTAAATACCAAAATCACTTCGTTTGAGTAAGCTGGAACCGCACGGCGTAGTGCGTAAGGAAGTAACACTTTAAGCGTTGCCACTTTGTCCATACCTAACGCTCGACAAGCTTCCCATTGCCCCGCTGGAATCGCATTGAATGCGCCCTTAAATAGCAGTGTGCTGTATGCTGCAGTGTTCAAGGCTAGAGCCAACATTGCACAGAACCATGGCTGACTGAGCCAAGTCCACATAAAGCTTTCACGAATCCAATCAAACTGACCTGGGCCGTAATACACCAAGAAAATCTGCACTAAAAGAGGCGTACCAGTAAATAAGGTAATGATGCCACGAGTTAGCCAATGGATAGCTGAAAGCCTTAACACCAAAGTCACGGTCATCAAAAGCGATAAGATGCAGCCGACAAGTAGCGATGCGCCTGTCAGTTGAATGCTGATCACTAGGCCTTCAAGCATTTGGGAGAAGTACTGTTCATTCATGCCATCGCTCCTTTAGCGCCTAAGCCTTGGATTGAGTATTTCGCGTCAATCACTTTTACTGCTCTTTGCGTCACCAAGGTGATCACTAGGTAAATCGCTGCTGCGGTTGCGTACCATGTGAATGCTTCATGTGTTGCCGCTGAAGTTAGCTGTGCTTGTTTTAATAGATCAGTCACACCAATTAACGATACCAAAGCCGTATCTTTCAGAAGAACTAGCCACTGGTTGGTTAAACCCGGCAGTGCGTGTCTTACCGCTTGTGGGAGAACAATCTTGAAGAAAGCGTGCGATTGAGGAATGCCCAGTGCGCTTGCTGCTTCTCTTTGCCCTTTGCTCACTGCTTTTAATGCGCCACGCAAAGTCTGCGAAGCGTACGATGCAAAAATAAGTGACAGTGCAACAACACCAGATAAAAACGGGCTCACCTCAATGAAATCGCCAGTGATCATAAACAGTACTTGAGTCGAGCCAAAGTAGATAAACAACACCACTAGGATCTCTGGCAAACCACGAACCATGGTTACAAACGCCGTGGTTGGCCATTTAATTGCGATACGTCGAGACATCTCTCCACTGGCAAACAGTACTGCTAAAACTAATCCGACTAATAGGCTGACAAATGCAAGCTGAATGGTCATCCAGCTTGCTTCGACGAGCCCTAGAGAGTAACCCGTTAATTCCATATTACTTACCGAAGTACTTGTTGAAGATCACGTCGTATTCACCGTTCGCTTTCACAGCTGCTAGCGCTACGTTTAGTTGGTCAACGAGCTCTTGGTTGCTCTTGTTTACTGCGATACCAAAGCCATTACCGAAGTACTCTTGGTTCGTAACTTGATCACCCACGTATGTTAGGTTGTCTTGCTTTTTAAACCATTCAGCCACAACTGCTGTGTCACCAAATACTGAATCGATACGGCCGTTTTTCATGTCGATGAATGCATCTTGGTAGCTTGAGTAAGGTACTGCAGTTACGCCAGTCATCTGCTCTAGTAGGTAGCTTTGGTGTGTTGAACCGTTTTGAACGCCAACACGCTTGCCTTCTAGTGCTGCTTGATCAGCAACTTTACCTTCAATAGAAATGAACGCAGCAGAGTTATCGTAATAAGCGTTAGAGAAGTTCACCTGCTTTAGACGAGCATCAGTAATATCCATCGCCGAAATTGCTGCGTCGTAACGCTTGAATTTAAGTGCAGGGATTAAGCTATCGAACGCTTGGTTGTGGAAAGTACACTTCGCTTTCATCTCTTCACACAATGCGTTTGCTAGGTCAACATCGAAACCTTGGATTTGGTTGTTTTCATCCATGAACTCGAATGGTGCGTAAGTCGCTTCCATTGCGAATTTAATCTCTTGTTGCGCTGCCGCGTTGAAAGAAGCAAGACCGATAAGTGAAGCTAGTAGAATCTTTTTCATGTTGTTACTCCGAATATGTGTAGTTGCAGCCTGCGGCCATTCTTATAATTGGATTGTTTTAATCTATGTTATGTTTTAGCTAAATCTGATCCTGTAGGTAGATCTAGTGAGTGAGATATTCAGCAAACTCAGGCGTCTGCGGATTAATAAACGCATCGCTCGTGCCGTGCTCTACGATGTAACCTTTTTCTAGGTAGAGAACATGACTAGCAATCTTTTTCGCGAAATCGACTTCATGAGTGACAACCACTTGCGTGATGCCGGTTCCGCTTAACTCTTTAATAATACTGACAACTTGGTTGGTGATTTCAGGATCGAGTGCTGCGGTTGGTTCATCAAACAGCAACACATCTGGCTTCATCATCAAAGCACGCGCAATCGCGACACGTTGTTGTTGACCACCTGAAAGTTTTAACGGCCATGCGTCGGCTTTGTCCGCTAGTTGCAGTGTTTCTAGTACTTTCTTCGCTTGAGCAATCGCCTCTTGCTTGTCCATTCCTGCAACTTTGACTGGCGCTTCAATCAGGTTTTCAATCACCGTCATGTGTGGCCAAAGGTTGTATTGTTGGAAAACCATGCCTACTTTACGACGAAGTTGCAGACCCTGTTTCTCTGGGATTGAGCTTGAAAAATCAAACGACTCACTAGCAATCTCTAGTTGGCCGTCGTCTGCAATTTCCAATAGGTTTAGGACGCGAAGCAATGAGCTTTTACCCGCACCACTTGGGCCAAGTAAAACCAATGTTTCACCGCTTTCGCAATTGAACGAAATATCGTGAAGAACCTGGGTGTCGCCATACGATTTATTGATGCTCTTTACTTGAATACTCATGCCAAAATACTGCATTAATTGTCATTTAGTGGTTATTCTATTCATTGGCAATTTTTATGCAAGAAAAATGTATAAAAATTTATGTTGTTGAATTTTTGTAACAAATATTGCACAGAATGCAGGCTATCTATCTGGTCTTACAAGTTTTAGATCTATCTCATTGAATTAAAAGTAAGGTGCTCAAATTAGCAAACGTTTGAACGCAGTTCTATAAAACAAGGCTTCGATAATGACATTCTCTTTACGTTAAGAAAAATAGAGATATTCGATGAATAAGTATTGTAGGAATCAACTCGAAAAGAGTTATGAGTAATCACTTAATCAGGTGCGAGATGGTTTAAAATAAACGCGGTGAGTCATATAGTTAGAGATGTAGTAATCTTCAAGACCAGCTCGTATCGCATATTACAATCAGCGATAACGTGCTCTAATGGGTTATCAATCTATACTAAGGTAGTCTCATGTCCGACTCTGCTTCTACACTTGAAGATCAAACCACACCGCCACCGGAACAAACAAAAAAGAGCCTAAAGATCTTACTAGAGCTCTTCCAGTTCATTAAGCCATACCGAGGCAAAGTGGCTATTGCACTGATAGCTCTGATTTTTACTGCAAGTCTCACACTAACGGTCGGTCACGGCGTACGCATTCTTATCGACCAAGGTTTTACCCAACGATCAACCGATGAGTTGGGAAATGCGATTCAATTTATGTTGGTGATCATTGGTTTGATCTCCATCGGGACTTTCTTCCGTTTCTATCTGGTGTCATCGGTTGGCGAGCGTGTCAGTGCCGATATACGCTTAGCAGTATTCAAGCATGTGGTCTCGCTGCATCCGAGCTATTTTGAAACCAACGGCAGTGGTGACATTATGTCGCGTATCACCACTGACACTACCCTGCTACAAAGCATTATTGGTTCGTCATTCTCAATGGCGATGCGCAGCGCGTTGATGTGTATTGGCGCTGTGATCATGCTGTTTGCGACCAATATCAAACTCACTCTAATCGTATTGGCCTCCGTTCCCTTTGTTCTGGTACCGATTCTGGTTTATGGCCGACGTGTAAGAGCTCTTTCACGTAAGAGTCAAGATTCAATGGCCGACGTCGGCTCTTACGCTGGTGAGGCAATTGAGCACATCAAAACCGTTCAGAGCTATAGTCACGAGCAACAAGAGATCGCTTCATTTGGTAAGGAAGTAGAGAAAGCGTACGAAATTGGTCGTCAACGCGTTAAACAGCGTGCGATTCTAATCTCTGGCGTGATTCTGATTGTATTCAGCGCTATCTCAGGAATGCTTTGGGTTGGTGGGAGTGATGTGATTAATGGCACTATGTCGGCAGGTGATTTGGGCGCATTTGTGTTTTACGCAATCATGGTTGCTTCATCGCTTGGCACCATCTCTGAAGTCATGGGTGAACTTCAACGTGCTGCTGGTGCGACTGAAAGGCTGATTGAAATCTTGCATGTTGAGAGTCATATTATTGCGCCAGTTAGTCATCCTCAAACGACCGAGGGATTAGCGGCAGAAATCGCTTTCAATGATGTGACCTTTAGCTACCCTTCACGCCCAGATGATCCTGCAACAACGGCGCTCACTATGACAGCAGAAGAAGGGAAAGTATTGGCTCTGGTTGGGCCGTCTGGTGCCGGTAAAACAACCTTGTTCGAACTACTGCAACGTTTTTACGACCCACAAGTTGGCAGCGTTACACTTGGCGGCGTCCCGCTTCACCAATTTGACCCGAAGGAACTACGCTCGCAAATGGCGTTAGTACCACAACAACCCGCATTATTTAGCCACGATGTGTTTCATAATATTCGCTACGGTAATCCAAGTGCGACCGATGAAGAAGTCATTGTAGCGGCGAAGAAAGCCCATGCTCACGACTTTATTATGTCGCTACCTGAAGGCTACAACAGCTTCTTGGGTGAGCGAGGTGTTCGCTTATCGGGAGGACAACGTCAACGTATCGCGATTGCTCGTGCGATCTTAAAAGATCCAAACATCCTATTACTGGACGAAGCGACCAGCGCACTCGATAGTGAAAGTGAACACCATGTTCAGCAAGCCCTTGAAGAGCTTATGAAAGGCCGAACGACATTGATCATCGCTCACCGACTTTCTACCATCAAACACGCCGACCAAATTGCCGTGCTTGACCAAGGTAAGCTGATAGATCTCGGAAATCACGAGTCGCTGATGAAAAGCTGCAACCTTTACCAAAGATTGGTGGAGTTGCAGTTTAAACACGTTCGTGGATAGGTAAGCCGGTTGATGAGTCTTTACTCATTGGTCACAAGTCACAGCTCGCCATTTTCAATGTTGCAGCGATGTTAAAATGGCGATAGTGTTTTTATTCCAATAACTCATGATTTCTCAAAGATCATTCTAACCACAATAAGAGAGTCTGCATGGAAGCACTATTATCTGAATACCCTGTAATCACAGAAATCCCCGTGGCTTGGGGAGAGATGGACGCACTCAATCACGTAAACAATGCCGTCTACTTCCGTTATTTTGAAACCGCTCGCCTAGACTTTTTCAAGCATGTTGAGCTTATGGAAGAGATGGCAGTCACTAAGGTTGGTCCAGTGCTCGGTGATACTTACTGCAAGTACTTCCGCCCAGTCACCTACCCTGACACACTGCTAGTAGGTTCAAAAGTAACAGAGGTTCAAGACGACCGCTTTACCATGGAGTATGCCATCGTCAGTAAGGCTCAACAGAAAGTCACCACTATTGGTACAGCCACTATCGTGATGTTTGACTTTGCATCCAACCAAAAAGCGCTACTGTCTGTCCGATTACTAAACGAAATTCAAAACATGAGCACGCTAAAAACCCCGTGCTTTAAGCAAGAAACCGTCGCTGAACAACAGTAGATCCACTTTATAGAATTAAGAAAGGCCACTCGATTGAGTGGCCTTCATTTTTTAACTGAGGTTCATTTAACCAATATGGCTTGATGAACGTCTAACCAATGGTTAATGTGCGCAGCAACACGCTGAGGCTGCTCCATTGTTGAAAGGTGTCCACAGTCAGGAATGACGTGTAGCGACACGTTCTCGATATGCCTTGCCATCAGTAGATGATTATCAATTGGACACAATAGATCGTCTCTACCAGTAATCACCAATGTTGGAATTTTAATATCCGCTAGCAGTGGTCTAGAGTCTGGTCGTGTTGCTAAGGCATGTGCATGTGCTTCGAATCGACTAACACCGACATTAATCGCCATTTGTGAGATTTGCGCTGTAAGTTGCTGGTTGTGCGATTGCTTGGGATGGATTAACACTGGCATCAATACATTAGGAGTGATTGACTCAAACTCCCCAGCTTTTGCCTTATCGACCAATGCATAGCGCTTTTCCGACACTTCAGGCTTTTCGTCAGCAGAGTTGGTATCCATAAGGATTAACCCTTTTACCCTTGTTGGTGCTTGACGTAAAACTTCAAATGCCAAGATGCCACCCATTGATAAGCCGCCCAGAATAAAGGTGTCTGGGGCATCCTTTAATACTTTACTCGCCAATGCTTGCATGGATGTTTCTGCAGCTAAGTCACTCGTAAAAGGAGCCACCCAATTGGGCAGCTCACTATTGACCTCATGAAACAAGGCTTCATCACATAACAGACCAGGCAACCATAATAGTGGTACTTCTGGTTTCATTATTAGTCGCCCTGTAAGGTTTGTGGCTGATCAGAACCAAGAACTACATAGGTAAAGCTGTTACCACGTAGGTTTTCAAGGCTATAAGATGCCCCTACTGGCACACTGAACACATCACCCGTTGTTAACACCAACTGAGCCTGCTCGCCATCTTGAACTAGGTTAAGTAACGTATCCCCTTCAAAATTAATCAGCACCTGTTTTTCGCAACGCTGATGAACCGGAATACTTGCCCCTTCAGTCAACTCATACGCCATAATACTTACGTCATCGACGCTCTTCACTTGGAAGTCGTACTCTGCTTCGGGGTGACCAGTCAGTGCGTATTGTTTCACGTTCGGGTTAGAAAAATCCCCTTTAATCTCGCGATAATCTTTTTTCAGCGCTACAAAAGGCATCATCTGTTCTGCTGTGTAAGTATCGAATTGAGACAACTCTTGCTCGGTTAGCAATGGCATCAATTCAGATTCATTTGGCACAGCATCACCATCAATGGTATCGACTAGCGTGCCGTCTGCTTTTAGGTATAACCCGTGGCCTTGGCTATCCTTAATCACCTTAGGATGCCAAACCACACCACCACCGGAATTATCTCCACCTAACACGGAGTACATAAAGCCATAGTCTCTACCTACCACCTCGAATCCTCGGAATAGATTAGTAGGAATCGAGATCACATCACCGTGTGACAGTACTGCTTCATGCTCTCCTTCATTGCCCCAATAGAAGCGGAATTGACCTTTAAATACAACAAACAGTTCTGCAGTGTGGTGTGAGTGGAGAGAGTTCTTAATACCTGGCGGTTGGCCCGCAGCACCAATATTGAAACCGGCTGTTTCACGAATATGAACGTGCTGGCGGCTACTTTCGGCAACACCCGCACCGATAATGCAGAAGTTATCTTTTAAGTCACTGCCAGGCGTTCGTGCATCAATGAATGCACTGGTACCTGGGATCAGTTCCATATAGCGAACTAAGTTACTATTAATTTTATTTTGTAGGGTCATTATTCGTTCCTTTCGCCAACTGTTGGGGCGAGTTTATAGCTCAGCCACCAGTCAGGTTGTTAGTTTTAATTACTTAAAGGTCTACCACCATCTACTGCGATGGTATTGCCCGTTGAGAATGTAAGCAGCTCTGCAGCCGCGAACACCGCATTTGCGACCTCTTCGTCATTAGCGAGTCGTTTAAGCGGAGTCGATTGTTCCTGCGTATCACGCCACTCATCATCCAGCCCTTTGACAAATTCGGTATCAACAAGACCCGGAGCAACCGCAAGAACTCGAATGTCTGGAGACAAAGCTCTTGCTAACGAGCGCGTCATGTTCTCAACCGCAGATTTACTCGCGCAGTAAGCGACGTTACTTCCCATCGCAGTTTGTGCCGCTATCGATGTGATGTTGACGACACAGCCTTTCGCGTTTCTAAGTGCTGGTTCGAACGCTCTAACCATCGCAAAGGGGGCTCGAACATTGACGCGGAAAATCTTGTCGATCAGGTCATCACTTAAGGCGTTCAAATCATGGTGAGGGACAAACTTTGTCATACCCGCACAGTTCACCAACAGATCCAACGATTGCGAACTTTCGCTAACTTGTTCCGCCAATGCGCTGATCGCGACACTGTCTTCAACATTAAGCTGATACATTGCATGACCGTTGCCTTCAAGACTGTTCAAAACCTGCTCTGCTGCACTCTGGTTGCTATTAAAAGTAAATACAATGCGGTAACCAGACTTGGCCAGTTTGTGACATATGGCGGCTCCAATGCCGCCACTGCCGCCTGTAACTAAGGCGAGTTTTGTCATGTTACGCCTCTACTGATTTGTCTTTATAGCGACGTACACGGATGTCAGCTTGCTCTTTGTGGCCAGCGAACCCTTCTAATGCACATAGACGAGAGCAGTATTCACCCACTTTCAAAGAGGCCGCTTCTGTTACTCGTTGGTAAGTACAAGTCTTGATGAATTTACCTACCCACAGGCCACCGGTGTAACGCGCCGCTTTGTTTGTTGGAAGTGTATGGTTGGTACCGATACATTTGTCGCCGTAAGAGACATTGGTCTCACGACCTAAGAACAGTGCACCATAGTTGGTCATGTTATCTAGGAAGTACTTAGGATCTTTGGTCATAACTTGCACGTGTTCCGAAGCGATCTCATCTGCCACTTCAACCATCTCTTCGTAGCTATCGCACACAATCACCTGACCGTAATTTTCCCATGCTTTACCCGCCACCTCAGCTGTAGGAAGAATAGTCAACTGACGTTCAATCTCTTTTACTGTCTCTTCAGCGAACGATTCGCTGTTCGTGAGTAGTACCGCTGGAGAGTTATAACCATGCTCAGCTTGGCCAAGTAGATCCGCAGCAGCGAGTTCAGGGTCACAACCCTCTTCGTCCGCAATGACTAAGGTTTCTGTTGGACCAGCAAACAAATCGATACCAACACGACCAAACAGTTGACGTTTTGCCTCTGCCACAAATGCGTTACCTGGACCAACTATCATGTCAACAGGTGCAATCGACTCCGTACCTAGAGCCATCGCACCAACCGCTTGAACGCCACCGAAACAGTAGATTTCATCTGCCCCTGCCATCGCCATCGCAGCAACAATCGCAACGTTTGGTTGACCATTGAAAGGTGGAGCACATGCAATAACACGTTTTACGCCTGCCACTTTAGCCGTAAGGACACTCATGTGTGCAGAAGCGACCAACGGGTACTTACCACCTGGGATGTAACAACCCACACTGTTCACTGGTACGTTTTTGTGCCCCAGTACAACGCCCGGCATGGTCTCAACTTCTACATCGTGCATCGAGTCACGTTGGATCTGTGCAAAGTTGCGTACTTGCGTTTGAGCAAACTCAATGTCGTGTTTAGTCGACTCATCTAGAGCATCAACACATGCCTGAATTTGTTCTTCTGTTAAACGAAACTGCTCTGGAGACCAGTTATCAAATTTTTCTGAAAGCTCACGAACTGCACTGTCACCTTTCTTTTCAATATCAGAAAGGATGTTTTCAACGGTTTGACGTACTTGCGCGTTGTTTGATGCTGATGCTTCTTCAGTGATTCCGTGTTTTAGAATGCGAGCCATGCGTAGTTCTCCTTGTCGCTATGCCTAGTGTTTGCTTATTGGTCAATTAACTCAGAATTATTAGTTTATGTATGATTTTGGATACGAATGCAAAACAAACATAAACATTTTATTAACACTTGGCAAATCATATTTCAACGACCTAAATTTTCACTTAAACTTCTGTTTTTATTGAAAATGCACACAATTATAAGGTAAAAAACCAAATATAAGGAATGAAAAACAATCCATTTATGTTGCATTCGTCACACTGTTTTTACTCTTTTTTACATGAACACATGTTAAGTTTTGCATACCTTTGCAAAAAAGAGTAAACGTAATGAATAACTTTAAGAACACACTTAACAATACAGAACTACTAGGCACTTTTGTTAAAACGCCTCACCCACATATCATTGAAGTGCTTGCGCTCGCGGATCTTTCTTTCATTGTGCTAGACGCGGAACACGCCCCTTTCGATAGGACATCATTAGACAGCTGTATTCTTGCAGCTCGCGCCAATCAACTCCCATGCGTAGTGCGAGTTCAAGACAGCCAACCATCAACCATTTTGAATGCGTTAGACTGCGGAGCAACAGGAATCCAGATCCCACACGTATGCAGCGCTGAACAAGCGGAGAAGCTAGTAAAAATGTCCCATTATGGTGAAGGTGGCCGAGGCTACGCAGGTTCAAGTCGCGCAGCAAAATACGCCACTAAACCTATGGCAAATCACTTAAAAGACAGCAAGAACAATACCGTTGTGATTGCTCAAATCGAGGACCCCGAAGGTGTTATCAACGCAGAGTCGATTGCTGAGGTAGAAGGGATTGATGCCCTATTCATTGGCCAAGTCGACCTAGCTGTGTCTTACGGTGCTGAAAGTGTAAATGACGAATGCGTACGTGAAGCGAGCATAAAAATAATCAAAGCAGCTCAACAGGTTGGCAAACCTGTGGGAATGTTTGTCGCCAATGCTGAATTAGCTCGCGAATGGGGTGAGTTAGGCGTTAACTTCTTCTGTGTAGGATCTGAGCACAAAATGATCATTGACGGCTTTCGAAATGAGCATGCCGTCATGAAATCATAAATTTTCTTTGTTATTTGAAAAGTTATACGTATTGTAATTATCAAACCACGCTCATTTCGTCTTGCCTCACACTTGGAAAGACTGCGAATTAAGGAGATTTCACCATAAAAGCCAAAGTTACCTCTATTGATGTCGCCAAAATGCTCGGCGTTTCTCAATCAACCGTTTCTCGAGCATTTAGCCCGACTGCCAGTATCAGTGAAAAGAAACGAAAAATGGTTATGGACGCCGCCGCTAAGCTTGGGTATACGCCAAACGCAATTGCGAGAAGCTTGATTTCAAACCGCTCGGGGCTGGTCGCTATTGCTTTGGATAGTGAATCTAACCCAATGTACGATTTGCAATCCCGTGCTCTTGCTATAGAAATTCAAAAACGTGGCGGACAGGTTGTTCTTTGCCCGATTGATAAAGATGACTTGGATCTCGCGATTTCAAGGGCGATAGAGTACCAGGTAGATGGATTAATCATCGCGACCAGTCGTCTGACTTCGCGAGCCTTTGCCCAGTGTGAAAAGTTTGGGGTTCACTTAAGCTTAATCAACCGTTACACAGAAGGCATTAATGCTAACAGCGCCGGTCTTGATAACCAAAGAGCAGGCACACAAGCAGCCGAATACCTACTTGAGAAAGGCTATAAGCAATTGGCCTATGTCAGTGGTGATTCCGGTTCAATGACCAGTGATAAACGTTGGCTTGGTTTTTCCGAAACCGTGAAAGCGCATGAAGCTGTCCCTCCTATCTTCATCAATGCAAAATACAGTTTTGAAGCAGGTTTAGAGGCCGCTAAAGCGTTACTGGAACACACATCAAGACCCGACGCTGTTTTCTGTGCCAATGACATCTTAGCGATGGGCGTGATTGACGGCTTGAGACAGCTTGGATGCAGTATTCCACAAGACTTCGCAGTTATGGGCGTTGATGATATCCCAATGGCGTCATGGCCAAGCTACGATCTAACAACGATTGCCCAGCCAGTTGACAAAATCGTGCAAAGCGCGGTCGAAGATCTAATGCAACGTATCAACGAAAATGTCGATGCAAAAGGCGAATATCTTCTCCAATCAGGCACTATCGTTGAGCGTGGCAGTACGAAAACAAATTAATTAGCGACTTTGAAATTAATAGTCGTCAAATTGATACTCCTCCAACATCTATCCAATAGATTTAGACTATAAGCCCTAATTTCATATTGGGGCTTTTTTCTGTGATGAAGCTTGGGTAGCCGACAACAAATACACTATAGAGTAGCCTTGATGATCATTACATTCATTCCAGCCATATCACTCTATCTTCCAAAGTTGCTGTCTTAGATGCTGTCCTAAAAGAAGCCACTAGATATTCGTTTCTAGTGGCTTTTTGGCTTAACCTCAAGCGCACTCGTTTTGCATTCGAATCCACAAGAGAAAAACAAAATCAAACAAGCGGTTAACAATTAAATTTCAGTTGTATTAACCAACCATCCGAAGTTTGAGTATTTACTCTTCTTTCCTTACTTCTACGAATCTTCACAGATTATCGGCTCATTTAATTCTATAACTATCATTGAGATTAAAAATACTTTAAATACAGATAGTTGATAATGATTATATTCGTATATTCGCCTAGCCCTACTCTATACAGAAATGCAATCAATGGTTCATTCTCACCCATTTACGACTAACCAAGCATATTATTAAAATTGTTAAAAAACAGATCTAAACCACAATAAACGAACACACCCAAAACAACTCGTTGACACATTGGTAACAAACAGCAATATTGGATACGTAACCAAAACAGTTCAAAAACTATTTTTTTAATGCATCAGGAGGTGATTAATGGCTATGGTTGGCTTTGATTCTAAATGGCAAGATTTTCCAGATTACATATTAGGTATCACTAAAGAAATTTGGGAAGATCGAGGCCTGAGTACCCTACATAATTATTATTCACCTGACATCATAGTCCGCACACCACTCGCAATCACAACCGGTAACGAAAAAGTCATTAGCGCGACAATGGGAACATTGGCTGAGTTCCCAAACCGCACCTTATTGGGTGAAGACGTTATCTGGTCAGGAACTCCTGAGCAAGGCCTGCTTTCATCACATCGAATCATTTCAACGGCAACTCACACTAACGATGGTGTATTTGGTAGAGCCACGAATAAGACACTTAAGTTTCGAATCATTGCAGACTGCCATGCCATCAACAATCAAATCAATGACGAGTGGATGATCCGTGATATCGCTGCCATTTCAAACCAACTTGGTATGACGTCTGAAGAGTACGCTCGACAACAAATTGAAGCAGAAGGTGGTGTCGAAAAATGCTCATACCCGTTCACTCCTCAAGTGGATATCCAAGGCCCTTACCTCGGTGTGGGTAACGACAATGAATACGGTCAACGCTATGAGGACATACTGCGACGTTTAATGAGTGCTGAATTCTCAGTGATACCGAAAGAGTATGACCGAGCATGTATCGGTGAGTACACAGGCGGGAAAACTGCACTCTCTCATAATGAAATAGACCAATTTTGGATGTCACTGCGATCTTCATTTCCAAACGCTGAGTTTAAAATTCATCATCGTATTGGTCGCAATGACGAAATGATGTCACCTCGTGCAGCTATCCGCTGGTCGTTGCAAGGCAAACATGAAGGCTACGGTATGTTTGGAAAGCCAACAGGAAAAGACGTTTACATCATGGGAATCAGCCATGCAGAGTTTGGACCTTGGGGTTTACGCAGAGAGTTTACTCTACTTGATGAAAGTGCTGTTTGGAAACAGATTCTAATCCAAGTCGGCTAAGTATATAAGGAAGTATTATGATGAACAGCTTGATAGAGAATTTCTACAAAACCTATTTTAACGCTCAATCCACAGAGCGGAATCAAGTAGCTCAAGAGATGCTAAATGCTGATGTTAAATGGTGTGTCGCACATCCGATTAACGATGTCTTCGGTGTCGATGCAACTGAGCAAGCATTTCTATTACCGCTAATAAACTCGTTACCTGACATTGAACGACGTCCATCGATCATCATGCAAGGTGAATACCAAGGCCGAACTTGGGTAAATTCTACAGGTTATTTTGTTGGTACATTTGCACGACCACTGTTTGGAATTCCAGCAACAGGTAAAACACTCTACTTGCGCTATACAGAGATGGTTTGCATACAAGATGGGCAAATTACGGAATCCTACTTAATACCTGATTTTATTGATGCCATGAACCAAGTTGGCGTGAATCCACTGCGAAAAAGCCTAGGTCATATGGGGTTAGTCCCTGCCCCAGCGACTCAAGACGGAATACAGGCAGGTAACATCGATATCGAAGCGAGTGAAAAGAGCCAAAAGCTAGTCCTAGACATGTTAGATTGCTTGGGTCGATTTGACGGAAAGCACCTTGATTCAATGGATTTAGAAAATTATTGGCACAGTGATTTTATGTGGTATGGACCTGCGGGGATCGGTACGACACGTGGAATTCAAGGATTCCGAGAGCACCACCAAGGGCCATTTGTATTCGCTTTCCCTGATAGAAGTGTTGATATTAAGCTCAATATTTTATCCAAAAATGACTACGTATCCACAGGTGGTTGGCCACACATGCACGGTACACATACTGGCAGCAGTGGTTGGCTAGGACTGGCAGCAACCGGCAAGCACATTGAACTTCGCGTTATGGATATTTGGCGGCGAGAAGGCGAATTACTCAAGGAAAACTGGGTCGCTATCGATATAGCACACATATTAAAACAGCTTGGCTACGATCTGTTTGTGCAAATGGAAGAACAATTAAAAGGACGTGAGTATGTATGAGTTTGGCGCTTTAAACTGGACAATTCTTGGTACTTACATCGTCCTAACGTTAATTATGGGTGCCGTTGTTGGTAGACGTGTCACCTCCGCTAACCAATTTGCGTTGGGCGACAAAAATATTCCTTGGTGGGCCATTGGTATTTCTGTTGTCTGTACCTATGTCAGTGCTATGTCTTTTCTAGGAGGGCCGGCTTGGTCATATAAAGAAGGCTTGTCGGTAATCGCAATCCATCTTAACTACCCTCTCGTGATATTTTTTATCGTCGCAGTGTTTATGCCGTTTTTTTACAACAACGGCCTCACTTCAATTTACGAATATCAAGAGCGACGCTTTGGTAAAGCTTCACGTATCACTCTGTCTCTGATTTTCTTAATTAAACAGGCGATAAGCTCAGCGGCGGTCTTGTATGCGACCTCACTAATTCTTGAATTCATTACAGGTATTGACGTTACTTACTGCATCATCATTGTTACGGTTATCGCACTGATTTATACCGTAATGGGGGGAATTGCCGCCGTTATTTGGACAGATGTTATTCAAGCGATCATTTTGTTTGTTGGGGCATTCATCATCATTGAAGCTGTCTGGAACGGTATGCCTCAGCCCATGACAGAGGTAATGCAAGATCTTAAATCACAAGGAATGACCAATGCGTTGCAAACTAATTTAGATTTAAGCCAAGTCACCACTGTGTGGGCTGGTGTTATCGCGATGACGATGTTCCATACTACTGTATATGGCGGTAACCAAATGATGGTTCAGCGTTGTATGGCGGCGAAAAGTATGGGGGATGCAAAAAAAGCGATGCTAATGATGGGTTATGTTGCTTTCTTCATCTACTTCGTTTTCATTCTGTTAGGGGTTTTATTCAACGCTTATTACGATGGCAAAGAGTTTGAGAATGGCAATACTATTATCCTTCACTATGCCAGTGAATACGGTATGCCAGGGCTAATGGGGATCATCGCGGCGGCTATTCTAGCAGCGAGTATGTCCAGCCTGGATTCCGCATTTAACTCTATGGCTACCGTATCGGTTACTGACTTCTATAAACGCTTCTACAAGAAAAATGAGTCAGAGGAACACTACCTCAAAGCATCACGTTTCTTCACGGTTATGTGGGCATTATGTATCATCATTCCAGCCTTCATGTTTGCAACCAGCAGTGGTTCAGTTTTAGAAATATTAAGTAAAGCAGGTTCCTATTTTGTCGGCGCTAATTTCTGTATGTTCGTGCTTGGTTTCTACTCTAAACATATTACTGAGAAGGGACTATTACTTGGTGTCGCTGCAAGCTTCTTAGCGATTTGGTATGTAGCTGTTGCAACAGATATTGCTTGGCCTTGGTACTGCGTAATCGGTGTTTTGGTTAATACGATTGTCGCATACGCTGCAAGCTTGTGGCTAACCGGCAAACAGACAAAGATGCACCTCTACACAATCAAAGGTCAGCAAGCAGAATATGCGCGTTTGAACAAACCGATCAAAGAAGATGGTTGGTATGTTGTTCCAGGCAAAATTGATGCACCTTGTTGGGGGCTGTTGGTCATGTTTGTATTCTCGCTCGTACTACTGTGGGGAATTAACGAGTTTATTGACAATGCGCCAATGCTGATTAACTTTATCCGAATTTGCTCTGTTATTGTTGCTACAAGCATAATCGGATATATGATTTACTCATTCAAACGCTCTAAGCCATCAAGAAAAATAGAACAAATCAGTTAAAATTCAATTTGTTAACTTTTAAAAAGGCTCACTATCGCAGTGAGCCTTTTAGTCTCTGATAAACACCAGTTCTTGATTAACTAGGTTCTTCAAAAAAGCTACCTACTTACCAACTACTTAATGATTGAATCACTCAATCGCTATCGAAATTTCGACTCTGTCTTCACCGATGTATCGTTCAAAGTCAGTCGTGTAGCGACGAATATGTGGGCAATCTGCCTGAGTGAAATAGCCCCAAACCTCACCCCATAAATCGATAACCGCTTGAGGCATTTCTCCCTCAGCTTCAAAGGTGAGGTATTTACCCGCTTCAATTTGAACACGAGATGTTTGCTCTAAACCCGCTATCGCAGCCTCATCACTGCAAGCGAGCACATCGAATTCACCGGTATAGTCAGATTGATAGTTTGTATAAACACCAAACACTTGTGACTTCTCAGTCAAATGTGGGCCACCTTGCGTCGAAAACGTCTGCCACAGTCCAGCAATATTTGCAGTTTCTAAAGACATCTCATTTTCATTAGTGGTTCTCACTTTAAAACCCGATAACTCCACTGCGTCGATGATTTGAACTTTCATTGCGTTCCCTATTGATTCGCTTTTATGTAGATAGTTGATCATTCCTCAATGGTTTTGTTACCGCACTTCTCACAAATAACGTGCCTAGAAAACTCATCCATTGATGCGATGAAAGCTCCCAAGAACATGCTCTTCACAAATCCAGAAAGGAACTCTTTTTGGGTTTGATTAGGTGAACTTGCGTAAGGGCTCGGTTTTCTAACTAGCACCACCACATGTTGCGTACGAGCTTGGCATGATGGGCAATAACAGACTTCTTGACTCATTGGCATAGTAAACTCCTAGCAAAACATTGGGATCAACACAAAAGGCTCACCAGTTCGCTTCCTTGCCCAGTCACGTATTCGTCTATTGGTAACCTTGCTTGCTCATTAGCTATCCGTTAAACGTTACTTTTGTAAAGTGCGGGTTATCCACCAAAACTTCGAGGGTTCTGAGTTCATCCAGAACAATGAGTTGCAGCTCACCTTGATTGTCAACCTGTATGCACTCTCTTTTCTGCTCGTCTCTTTTCGTGTCCCTTGCAATACACTCAAGTTGAACACCAGACGCCAGAGTAATAGCTATCGGGTAGCGATACATACAGACAATTTCGATGTAATCATAATCGCTGCAACTCATCATAATATTTACCTTTCAAGATGTTGGATTCAAAGTTAAAGCCAGACGCCATACTAAGCAATCAGTGGAATATCTATTTTGTGATGCGTTTCCAGTATTGATACAAGCCTTGAATATCTGAAGAGCACAACCATTCCATAGCGTCTTTAAGCTGCTCTTCGCTCCAGTGCCACCATTGCATTTCAAGTAGCTTCGCTATCTCATCTGGCTTGAATCGAAATCGAATGTGTTTAGCTGGGTTCGATCCGACTACTGAGTATGGCGCAACATCTTTAGTGACTACCGCGCGGCTCGCAATGATCGCACCATCACCAATAGTCACTCCGCTCATGATCATCGCTTCACTGCCAATCCATACATCATTTCCAACCACAGTATCCCCTGCTCGTTCAAAGCCATCTTTGGCTCCAGAGAAATTGGGATTGTCTTGGTAAAAGAAAGGAAATGTACTGACCCAGTTACGTTGATGCCCTTGATTGCCCGCCATCATAAACACGGCACCAGAGCCAATCGAGCAGTAGCTGCCAATGATTAATTTATCGACATCGTCTCTGTCGGGTGCAAGATAACGGGCACAATCGTCGAAACTGTGGTTGTGGTAGTAACCAGAATAGTAGCTGTGTTCACCAACAATGATGTTCGGATTAGTCACTTGGTCTTTAAGAGACTTGCCCGCAAAGGGACTTTCAAAATAGTTATTCAACGGTAACTTCTACTCCTAGGAAGGATAAATTCAAATTCGGCGTTACGAGTCATCGCCACAACTGTCACAAGCTTGGTAGGTTCTGTCGCCTTCACTGATGACGATAAAAGAGGATACACACTGCTCACACAACACGCGTTTAGGATAGGCATCTTTTTGTTTCTTGGCGTTGATATCGCCTTCAGTCACGTAGATTTTTCTCATGGTAATTCTCGGCAAGATACAAATATTGCCCTTGATTGTTTCAATAAGGTTTCGTATCCAGTTACAGATTCGCACTTGAGCTCATGGTCAAATGCATGCGTTGCCTAAATTGTATGCCGAAAATCGAGACAACGCATTGAAAATCAAGATAGAAATAAAAGATTACTTAAGTTGCCGCTGTTACCCAGTTGATCGCATCGTCATATTCAGTGAACTGTTTGACTTCACCAGCGATAAACAAGCTACCAACTTTGGAAGCGAGCTCTTGCCAGCCCTTATCACCATATATTGCAACTTTGCTTAAATTAGTTCTTAGCTTGATACCCAGTTTTAAGTCGTCCCATGCGGCACGGATATCCCAGCCGTTTAGCTCTTTAATATCAGCAACCATTTTAATGTTTTCAGAACCGACGGTTTTCAGTGCCGACTCTAGTTTAGGGGTTAAGGCGAGATAATCTTGGTGGGTCAGATGTCCTGTTGCTTTGAACATCAGGACATATTCATGGTCGATTCGCTCTACTCCAACGGATATTCCATGGCGATCATTATTCATAATGCATTCCTCTCTCGTTAGTCTTCAAAATCTACCTAATAGCTTACGACATCAGTTGAATATTTATTGAGAGCCAATGACAAAAAACAGCAATCACTCGGTTTTTGTTCTCATATTTACAAGATATTTAAGCGCTTGTACAAAACGGTGTAATTCTTAATTCACTGATGTTCAGATAACGCTGAGTGAACTATCAATGTAATAGAAAGTTCTTCCCTTAGAACAAATAGATATGAGCATTTTGTTTAATATGAGATCCGTTCGAAGGAATTTTGTTGGCGAAATTCTATGCTATTTATAGACCCTAGATAAGAGAGGTGAGCTATGGAATACAAACATATACTCGTCGCAATTGAGCTATCACAAGACACAAACATATTGATTGATAGAGCGACATTTTTTGCCGACAAACTCGATGCCGATCTGTCTTTCGTTTATATCGATGGAACACATGGTGAAATATATCCTGAACTGGTGGATATCAAACAGCACACTGGCGAGCTTCCATTTAATACAGATGCCGTCAAACAGCTAAGAGATTTCGAAGCGTATTCAAAGCACAACATTAAGCACCTGTTTATGGGTACTGGTGACTTGACTGATAAGTTGAAAGAGACCGTTGCTGCTAACCAAGTCGACTTTTTGATTTGTGGTCACCACCATGATTTTTGGAGCAAAATCATCTCACACTCCAAACAGCTTATTGATAAGTCACCGGTCGATATCTTAGTCGTACCTATCGAATAGTTACCAATCGAAAAACGGCGCAACTTAAAAACTACCGAGTATAAGACCTCTGGTCTAGCCAAAGTCACGCTCGGTAGATATCCCTTCCTCTTTGATTTTTCTAGCTCTTTTAACGTGCTAACCTGATCGATCAGTCATACTAAACCGTAGTTACAGCTAGTTATCTATTCACGAGATTCCAATCAAGAGAACCACAGTGATGAAAAAAATTGGCCTTTACTATTTCACTAACGACCTGCGCTTTAATCACAACGAGCTTTTATCATTTGCATGTGACCAAGTTGATGAACTGATCGGTGTTGTTATGCCGATTCAGATCTCTCCTTTCGTTCAACACCACTCTGGTGAAGACCAAGTTAGTGGGCAGAGATTGTTGTTCTGGCAGCAATCAGTTGAGGATCTCGCAAAACAGTTCGAAGCCCAAAACCAAAGCTTGTTTACAATGCACTCTAGCGAAGCAAACGACTTAATTCAGTTGATAGAAACGTGCCAAGTGAGCCACATCTATTGCAATCAACATCCCGGCAGTGATGAATACGAACTTATACGAGAGGTACAGGATTCCCTACCCCATACAAAAGTTATCTCCACCAGCAATAGCACACTGCTGCACAACGCAAAGTTACCGTTCGAGTTAAACAAGCTTCCAACATCTTTTACCCGTTTTCGTAAATTGATTGAGGCAAACAACGAGCTGTTAAACATCACAGAGCATAGTCCGGCACCCGTGCTTCCTAAAATGCCAATTGTGCTGAGAGATAACCTAAACATCGCGCTTAATATTTTTGCCATAAACACCTCAGAAAATAATCAGATTTCGCGCGCATCAAGTCAAACCAGTGTGGCACTTTTTGAAGGTGGCGAAAATGCTGGGGTCGCGCACATCACAAACTATTTCCAGCATTCCTATGCTAGTCGCTATAAACAGACACGAAACGCGCTCGATGGTATGAGCCACTCAACCAAATTCTCGCCCTGGTTGGCTGTGGGTTGTTTATCGCCAAAGACGATTATCAGAATGCTAAGACAATACGAAGATCAGTATGGCGCCAACGAATCAACGTACTGGATTCAGTTTGAACTTTTATGGCGTGAATATTTCTATTGGCGTGCCAGAGCTACAGGAAATGCACTGTTTACCAACCCACAAAACAGCCACGCTTTAGGTACCAAGGCCCACGATGCAAGTACCAAGGACGAATCAGCTTTCAAGCGATGGAAAACGGGTAATACCGGCTACCCTATCGTCGATGCCTGTATGCGAGAGCTAAATGCCACTGGGTATATGTCTAACCGGGGTAGACAATTAGTGGCGAGTTGCCTTATCTACGAGTTAGGTTGCGATTGGCGTTGGGGAGCAGCGTATTTTGAAACTCAATTGGTCGATTACGATGTTGCGTCCAACTGGGGAAACTGGTCTTACATTGCGGGCATGAATGGGCAACAGACTCGTCACTTTGATCTTGAAAAGCAGACACAAATGTACGACCCGCAACACGAATTTATCCAACGTTGGGCGACCACTAACGAACTGCACCAGATTGCCAAATAGGAATAGAGAATGAAATTCAAGACTGTACGCCTAATACTGGGTGATCAACTTAACATCCAACACTCTTGGTTCTCTGCCCGAGACTCAAGTGTCTTATACATCATTGCAGAGCTTCATCAGGAGACGGGCTACGTCAATCATCACCGCCAAAAAGTTGCAGCATTTTTTAGTGCAATGGCGGCTTTTGCTTCAGAACTCAAAGATGAAGGGCATCAAGTAATGCACCTGACCTTGGATGATACCAAGCAGTTCTCATCACTGAATGACCTGATTAAACACTACACAACGGAGTTTGACGCTGAAAAGTTCGAGTATCAACGCCCAGATGAGTACCGACTTCTAAGCCAGTTGGCTCAACTCAAGCTGACGAAAGCGGTAAAACGCTGCACCTGCACCGAGCACTTCCTGCTGCCATTTGACGAGATTGAGCCGCAGTTTCCAGCAGGTAAGCACATCATGATGGAGCATTTCTATCGTCGAATGCGTAAGCGCTTCTCTGTGTTAATGGATGACGGAAAGCCTATCGGTGGCAAATGGAACTACGACGGCAACAACAGAAATAAGCTCAAGCCAAAAGATATCGAAACACTGCCCTCACCCTTGATGTTTGCCAATGACGTGAGCAGCATTGTAGAGCGAATGGACAGACACAATGTTCAAACCATCGGCGAAATCGATCAAACAAGACTGTTATGGCCGATTAATCGCGCCCAGAGTTTGTCTCTGCTTGCGCACTTCTGCCATACCTGTCTTCCGCTATTCGGTCGTTTTCAGGATGCAATGACCAAAGAACATAGTTCTCGATGGAGCCTGTACCACAGCCGTTTATCGTTCAGCTTAAACAGCAAACTGATTACCCCCCAAGAGACCATTGATGCGGCGCTCGCTGCCTATCACAGTAACGCAAACATCGACATTTCTCAGGTCGAAGGATTCGTGCGTCAAATTCTCGGTTGGCGCGAGTATATTCGGGCGGTGTATTGGGCCAACATGCCACGCTACAAAACCATCAATCATTTCCAAGCAAATCGCAATCTGCCTCACTATTTTTGGGACAGTGACACTAAAATGCAGTGCATGAAACAATCCATTGAGCAATCACACAAATTTGCTTATGCCCACCATATTCAAAGACTGATGGTGACAGGTAACTTCAGTTTGATCGCAGAGCTCAATCCCGACCAAGTGGATGAGTGGTATCTAGGTATCTACATCGACGCTATAGAGTGGGTTGAAATGCCAAATACACGCGGTATGGCTCTGTTTGCTGATGGTGGAATTGTCGGAACCAAGCCCTATGCTGCGAGCGGCGCTTACATCAATAAGATGAGTGATTACTGCAAGGGTTGTCACTACAACGTGAAGTCACGAAGTGATGAAGATACCTGCCCGTTCAATAGCCTTTACTGGCGCTTCATGGCTAAACATCGAGAGCAACTCACTCGTAATCCAAGGATGGGGATGATCTACCGCTCTTGGGACAACATGGACGAACAAGAGCAAGATAAGACACTACAACGTGCTGAAAATTACCTCCAACATTTGGAGGATTTGTAATGGATAATGCCAACAAAACCGTGCTTGTGATTGGAGGCTCTGGTGGTATCGGCAACGCCGTAGTGAAACAGTTGCAAACAATCGAGCCCACAGCCAACATCCATACAACTTTCTGCAACGGCAAGCTAGACTCATCAATCAAAAATGTCACCTGGCACAAAGTCGACATCACCAACGAGTTAGACGTGCAGCAGCTCGCTTCGCAATTCAGTTCCTTGGACTGGGTGATCAATTGTGTTGGGATACTTCATACAGCGACACATAAGCCAGAGAAGAGCCTAAACACCATCGACCCAGCGTTTTTCTTAGAGAATATGACGACCAATGCGCTTCCGACTCTACTGCTTGCAAAGCATTTTACCTCTCTATTGAAACATTCGCCTGCAGGTAAGCTTGCAACCATTTCAGCCAAGGTTGGCAGCATCAGTGATAACCGTTTGGGTGGTTGGTACAGCTATCGCTCCTCCAAGGCGGCACTCAACATGCTGATTAAGTCGATCTCCATTGAGTGGAGTCGTGTTGCCAAGAGAGCAACGATCCTCTCTCTACATCCGGGAACGACCGATACCCCACTCTCCAAGCCGTTTCAGACCAATGTTCCTGAAGGCAAACTGTTCGATGCTGATGACGTTGCGCGCCTGTTATTGAATATTATTGAAAGATCAACGCCACAAGAGAGTGGTCGCTTTTTCGCATACAACGGTGAAGAGCTACCTTGGTAATTTACGACTTGTGGATGCTGCCTTTATTGCGGCGGCAACGTTCTGAGCAATATTGCACTTGGTCCCAACACTTTTGCCACTTCTTGCGCCACGTAAATGGACGCAAACACACTGGACAGAGTTTAGTGGGCAGGTCGCGTTTCTTTCGCATCGCATTTCTCTAACTTGAGGTTGTTAGAAGCTATACGGTCAACAGCTGCTAAGAGTTTGAAATACAGTTGAAATAAAAAAGAAAACAACTAAAAGGGGCAGATTGACTGCCCCTTTGTGTTTGTAAATCACTTACCGCCTATGCGACCTTAAACTCTTTACTCATCTCACTAACACCCAAACCAGAATGCTTAGTGATTTTGAGCTGGACGGGGACTCGCTCTTTTAACGCCTCGACGTGACTAATCACACCGATCATCTTGCCAGACGCATTCAAGTTATCCAGAGCATTTAGAGCAATATCTAACGTGTCGCTATCCAGAGTACCAAAACCCTCATCGAGGAACAGCGAATCAATACTGGTTTTGTGGCTCACCAAATCAGACAGCGCTAATGCCAAAGCAAGACTCACCAAGAAGCTTTCACCACCAGAGAGCGTTTTGGTATCTCGAACCACATCGCCCTGCCACGTATCCAGCACTTGCAACTCTAGTCCATCTTCCGCTTTGCGTTTTAACTCATAACGACCGTGTAGGCGCTGCAGTTGCTTGTTAGCAAGGTAAACCAGGTTCTCGAGGGTTAACCCTTGCGCGAACTTTCTAAACTTGTCGCCATTCTTTGAGCCAATCAGTGAGTTCAACTGCGAAATATCATCAAACGCTTGCTGTTTCTCATCAATCTCTTTGAACAAGTGTTGCTGATTCTCTCGATTCTTCTTGTCCATCTCAAGGTTTGCATTAATCGCACCGATTTGACTCGCTGTAGTTTGCTGTTGCTGTTGGCAATCGGAAACTTGCTGCTCCACTTGCGCAATTTCAACCTCTTGCCATTTAGCTGCATTAGTATGTTCGAGCAACTCGTCAACACTTTGCTTAGCGGCTTTGAGCTTGGCTGAACTACTTACTATCGCGTTATCAAGCCTTTGCTTGAGTGCAACGAGATCGGCTCTAAGCTGCTCATCCAATAAAGCTTGTTCAAACTCAGTCTCGGATTCAAATGGGCTGACTGATAACGCTTGAGTCCATGATTCATTCGCCTGAGTGAGATCGTCCTGTTTGGTAGCAAGCTCTTTTAAGAGTGAAGCTTGCTTGGTTTGCCACTCACGCAGTGTCAACTCACAGCGGTTAAATGCCGCTTTCAAAGTTTCTAACTCTTTAGTCGCTTCTTCCAACTGAGCACTCATCAACTGCTCTTGTTGTTGAATCTGCTTGTCGCCAAACAGCGCCTGACGCTCCTGCTGAACCTTAGTAAGATCATCCGAGGTCAACATAAGATCTTTCTCAAGCTGCGCCAGTTTATTGACCTGTTCAGCTAAGGATGAAGCCAAAGACTGCTGTTTCTCTTGGTGAACGATCAGCGCTTTATCCAGCTCCGCTTTCTGTTGGTAGCTTGCTTGCCACTCTTGCGACGCCGCGTTTTTCTCCTCAAGCCATTGATCAATACAATCTAATTCGGGAGCGCTATTTCCAGTTTCAGTAATGCTTTGTTGAAGGCTCTGCCACTGTGATGACTGAGTTTGTTTCAATTGAATAGCTTGCTCTTCGGCATCTAAACGCTGGTTCTGCAAATCCACAATACGAACTGATATCGCCTCAATTTTGTTAAACGCATCTTTCAACGCTAACTCAAGATTGATACGCTGCTTCTCCGCCGATTGGTAATCTGCTTTGGTTTGCATTTGTTGCTGTTGAAGTTGAGTGACTTTATTCAGTTCATGCTCACAACGATCAACAAACATTGCGACGGCATCTTTATCTGCAATCTGCTCTTGAGTAACAACCCACTCCATCAACGATGTATGGTTGTCTAACTCTGCATTCGCGTATGAACGACTTGCACCCGTTTGAGTGAACTTCTCTACCAACAGCGCCCAAGATTGCTTGGCTTGCTCGGCATCCGAAGTTAGGTTTTGAATTTCACCCTCAAGGTGGTTCAAGATTGGCGCGAGTGAATCCAACTTCTGACGAAGATCCTGTCCCTCTTTTTTAACCAGCGCCAAAACCTCCGACTCTTGTTTTTGCTGCTGGAGCAACGTGTTCACATCTTGAGATTGTTCGACCGAATGGTCCGTTGAACCACACAGAGGACACTCAGACCCCGGCTCTAACATAGCGCGATACTTAGCGAGTTCATCCTCTTGAGCAATCAAGGTCTGCAAACGCTCTAGCGACTGCTCTTTCTCTTTGTAACGTTCAACCAAGACTTCACGTTGCTTTGTCAGCTCTGTGTTTTCAGATGTCTTACGCTCCAACTCGATACGCTTAACTTGTGCTTGTTCGGTCGCCATCAAGTAACGACGTTGAACGTCCGTTAACGCGTGGGTTTGTCGGTTCCACGCTTCTAAAACGTGTTTCAAGCCATTTAACTGCTCTTCGCCGTGTACCTGCTGTGACTGCTCCCATAACGCTTTCGCAGCTTGCTCAGCCGTCGTTAATGCAGACAACTCTTGAGTACTATTTTGTTGGTCTAGTGTCAGTTTCTTTACTTGCTGCTCTTGGGTGCTGATTTCATTCGCGAGACGCTCTACTCGCTGTTGCTGCTGGGTTTGCTGCTGTTCAAGCGTTCGGATCTGAGCAACATTGGTTTGCCACTGACCTAAATAGCGGTCAAGAGATTTACTGCTTTCATGAGTCGATAAGTACTCAGCCAGCGTTTTCTCTTTCTGTTTTAACTCTTCAAGTGACTTTTCCACGTTTTGAATCAAAGACTGTTTGGTCTCTTGTTCCGCTTTAAGCAGTGATTGAGTTTGCTTCTGCGTTGTTAGCTTTTCATCGAGCAAAGCGACTTGCTGATCAAGTGGGCGCACTTTTTCTATGGTCGCCACAAGCTCAGTTTGTTCTTTGCGAAGTTGGTTTGTGGCTTCCGTTTGCGCGCTGAGCGCTGTTTCCGTTTGGATCTTATCTTGATTGCCAGTTTCAAGCTGTTTATTCGCATCATCCATTTGAGTCTTTAATGACGCGACTTCCCGCTGCACACGATGAAGTTCTTTATGAAGTGGGCGCAGCTTTTCAGCAGGTTCACTTTTCGCTAACTGTTCCAATTGATGTTTATTGGCTTCCATCTCCGCTTGAGCAGATTTCAACTCACTTTCACTGCTCACCAGCGATAACTTGGCTTTATTGAGTTCTCGCCACCAAGCCAAATGCTCTGACCAACCTTTCAGCTCTTGGTTAAGCTGCTTTAACGCGATATCTAAACTCGATTTGTTTTGAGAGAGCTCTTCGACTTGCTCAGCGGTTAACAGATTTACACCTTCAGCTTTCGCTTTCAGTTGGTTTAGCCCTTCTTCACTGGATTTGTAGTGCTCATAGATGCGCTCTGAGATCAGACTGTAGATCTCAGTACCCGTCAGCTCTTCTAACAATTCAGCGCGATCATTAGCATTGGCATTTAAGAACGCTGCAAACTCACCTTGAGAAAGCAAAATAGACTTAGTGAAACGGGAAAAATCGAGACCTGTCGTCGACTCAACCAGTTTAATCTTCTTACTGAGCTGAGTTTCTAATACCTTATTGATGTCGGCATCAGCAAACTCGCAAGTGGGTGTTTGGAGTGCGCCATCATGCTTGTTACGAGCACGTTTCTGATGGAAACTAGAACGATAAGTTTTCCCTTTCACTTCAAACTCAATCTCAGCAAAACACTCGCCCGTACCGCGTGTCATGATCTCATTATTGCCTTTCGCAATGCTCTTTAGACGAGGCGTTCGGTGGAACAAGGCCAAACAGATTGCATCTAAAATCGTAGTTTTACCTGCGCCCGTCGGCCCAGTAATGGCGAACAATCCATTTTCAGCAAACGGAGATTGGGTAAAATCGAGCTTCCAACGGCCTTTGAGTGAGTTTAGATTCTCAAATTCTAGCGATAAGATTTTCATAGCAGCTTACTCAACCTCTCCGTCACTCACTTCTGTCATCACTTGTTTGAAAGTCACAGTCATACGCTCTAAACGTGCTTTTTCTGATTCAGTTTCAAACTCTTCCAGTGCGATACGTTTTTCAAACACTTCCATTGGGCTCAACTCCGACAGCGTTTCTGCAGACTCTTGATTCAATGTCTGATTACGCTTTTCCCGTGCTCGTCGTAATTGCAATACTTCTACATTCAGATCTTGTGTTAATCGAGAGACACGCTCTTGAAGATCAGACAAATAGTCTTGGGTTTGCACTTCTATCGACAACCACACACTCTGCTCACCATCGAGACCAATATATTGGTTTAACTGTGTCTCAATGCTTTCAAGATCGCCCTTAATTTCAGCGAGTGGTTGGAAGGTGGGAACGTTCAGTTGAGAAATAGTGCGTTGCCCTTGTTCGAACTCGACAATACACACTTGCTTGGTTGATTTAAGTTCATCAAAGCTGAGTGGAATTGGAGAGCCGCAGTAACGAATATGCTCTTGCTTCGCTACCACCTGTGGTCGATGGATATGACCCAGAGCGATGTAATCGGCTGGTGGGAAGCCATCCGCAGCAAATCCATCTAGATTGCCCACATAGATGTCGCGAACTGAATCAGACTGTTGCACACCCATAGCGGTTAAGTGCCCGGTCGCAACGATAGGAGTGGACTCACCATACTGTTTTCTCTGCGCCACCGCTGCTTGATACACGCTAGCGTAGTGCTGTTTAATCGCATCCCCCAGCTGTTTCTGCCTCTCGACACCAGAGACACCAGCTTGACTTGTCAACACGTCACGTGGACGAATAAATGGAATCGCACACACCAAGGCCTCAACCTCGCCAGACTTTCCTTTCAAAGGAAGTACCTGTGTTGAGTAATCTTCATTGGTGTTTGGAATCACATCGGTTCCCATGTACTTGAGCAGTTGCTGTGTCTCTTTAAGTACTGAAACTGAGTCATGGTTTCCGCCAAGCAAAACTAATTGGCAGTTCAATTTGCTGCAGTCTACGACAAACTTGTTATACATCTCACGTGCATAGCTCGGTGGTGTGCTGGTATCAAAGATATCACCAGCAACGATAATGGCATCGACACTCTGTTCAACGACTTGTTGCAGTAACCAATCTAGAAATTGCTGATGTTCATTTTTACGGCTTTTGTTGTAAAAGTTTTGACCAAGATGCCAATCTGACGTGTGAAGGATTTTCATGGTGTCTCGCTAAGAGGATCGAATGTTCTTAATCTATCAAAATCGTTCTTTCATATCTCTTTAATAAGCTTATGAAAAGCAACTATTCCTGCGTATTTGACTATTCGACCGCAATTTGAGCAGCTCAACCCTCATTGACACAATTATCACTCTATCGAGTCACAAATTTCACACTGCATATTTGAGTTAAAATAATACAAATGACATTATACTGCTTTCGAAAAACCAAAGTAATCAACATAATGAAAATAAAACCCATTTCAGCTGCAGTGATGACGATACTCTTAGCAGGGTGTGGTAGCAGCTCTTCTTCTTCAAGCGAGCCTGATCAACCAATCGATCCAACCGACCCTGTTCGCGAGACCGTCGCGCCTTATAGCATTGCAAAGTATCAGAACATTCTCGACAACTCTGATCTACAGGTTTCAGACCCTAATGGCAGCGAAGGTAATAAAACTTCCGAGGTTAAAGACGGAGCGTTCGATGACTACCAAAGTGACTACTTTTACGCTGAGGAAGACACTGATAATCTTGTATTCAAAATGTCGAATTACAAGATGCGCTCAGAGGTACGCGAGTTAGAGAATTTTGATGTCAGTGAAAGCGGCGTGAAACGCACTTTCTATGCGGAAGTCAAGTTACCTGAGATTGATCTCGCTATGGCTAACTCACCCGCTGATCATGATGAAGTCACTTTTCTACAGATCCACAATAAAGGTACCCATTCAGATGGAACAGGTTATATCCCTCACCCATTGGTTCGTATTGTTTGGGAGCAAGAGAGAGATGGTTTAACCGGTCACTACTGGGCGGTTATAAAAAATAACGCATTGGATTGCAGCCAAGCTTCGAATGCGAGCAACTGTGGTAACTCTTACGACCGTTATGATTTAGGCAAGGCCGACTTGAAGGACTTTACCCGTTTCGAAGTTTCAGTTTTCGAAAATACGCTGTCCATCGAAGTAAACGATGAATCCAAAGCGACTATCGATATCTCTTACTGGTCGCACCTACTCAGTTACTTTAAAGCCGGTATCTATAACCAATTCGAAAACGGCGAAGGAAAAGCTCAGTTTAGCCAATTAACCTACAACAAAGAGGTTATTGATACCTCGGCTAAATGGAACATTGAAGACTGGAAGATCACCATCCCACCCAGCAAGGATAACTGGTATGGGAGTGGCGGTACGAGTGCCGCTGAGTTAGAGCCAGAACGCTGTAATTCAAGTAAAGGTGTGTTGTCGAACGACAGCAACATTTATGACAATGACATCGATGTCTCTTACTTCAATGTGGTGGATGGTCAGATGCACTTTCGAGCGGATATGGGATACGGCACATCAACCGCCAACTCTAGCTATATTCGCTCCGAGCTAAGAGAGCTTTACACCAGCTCAGATAACCCAGACTGCAGCACCAGTGACGAAGGCACCAGTTGGTATCTCAACGATCTTCGAACGAAAGCAAAAAATCATACTCTTGAAGCACAATTGCAAATCAATGAGTACCCAGATCTCGACTTCAGTAAACAGCGCCCTAAAGTGGTATTGGGACAAATCCACGGCTGGAAAATCAAGCAAGCGCTGGTCAAGTTACTTTGGGAAGGCCATGACAGGCCAGTACGAGTCATCCTTAATGATAATTTTTCTCGTGATAACCAAGACTGCACCAACTGTGAACCATTTAGCGTAACTTTAGGTCAATACGCTGCCAATGAAGAGTGGCGCTACATTATCCGTGCCACACAGGATGGGCTTTTCCTGGCGACGACAGATCCAGATGGTAGCAATAAGGTTTCTCATCAAATCAATTGGGGCGAGAAGTATACCGACATGAATGGTGACACCGTCACTCTAAGCAGCGACTGGGCAAGTGATGACATCGCCTTTTACTTTAAAGCTGGCATCTACCCTCAGTTCAAGCCTGATGACAAGTATCAAGGCGAGATCTTCGACGTTAGCTTTAGTGAAGTATCGACCGAACATACACAGTAATCGTCTGTTACCAGTGGAGAGCTAGACACACTAAGCTCTCCACAAGACAACCAATAGCAAAGCCATAGAATCCGTTAAAGACTCTATGGCTTTTTTGTACGCACATAAAAAAGCCAGCAACAAAAGTTGCTGGCTTGCTAGTCTCTATCATTTTCTTCTATGAGATAGAGTAAGTTGCGATGTAGAGAGTTGGCTTAGCCTTGGAACTCACCGTATGTTGCATCTAGCTCGTAGAATGTTGCTTGCACGTAGTCATCTGGCTCACCGTACATGTTCTGGTTGTAAACACCAGCTTTAAAGTACATGTAGCGACCACCTTCGTCGTAACCACTGTCACTCATATCCACGACTTGAACAGCATCTTCTTTGCCTTCACGCATAAGCGTTACTGTCATGATGTTGCCTTTCACATCAATTTCATAACTGAACTTCTCACCCAGTGCGATACCGTCATCACCGATTTCACCCGTCATATCACCAACCAGGCCGTAGTAGTCTTCTGTACCTGTTTTGGTTTTCTCGTGAGCAAAGTAAACCGTACCTGTCGCTTGGTTTGGTAGCTTACGGTAGTACAGACGGATTGGCTCGTCGTCTTTGTCGTGGATTTGGCCGATAATGAAACGACCCACCTCATGAGATTGACCCGTTGTTGTAGCATGGTCGATCTTCAGTGTTGCTTTCAGTGTACCATCTACACCACCAGCCGCTTGTTGATCTTCAATTGGAGCAGAGCTAAATACCCAGTTATTCGGGTTCACACCTTTGGTTTTGTGTGACTTTTCACCCGCACGCAACATTGAACGTAGTTCAGTACGAGCGTATTTTGTGTTCTTCGAAGTACGTGCGCCTTTCACGTAACTCTTAAATACCATACCGCCATCTTCAGCTGTAAAGAAGATGTCTTCGTTCTGGAAGCCGTGTGCTAGATCCCACTCATCAACGTCATCGGCACGACCATCTTGATTGTGGTCATAAGGTGTTGTCAGCTTCCAACGAGTTAAATCAAAGTTCTCACCCGGAGCATTAGTTGCAAGTGGAGTTGCTGGCAACGTCGGGGTTGGCATTGGCTTAGAAAGATCACACTCTACCGTTGTCTCACAAGGGCGTACTAATGGCGCACCAAAGTCACCCTTACGGTTCTTCTTCAACAGCTCTTTCTGTGCCTTTTGTTCGGCTTTCATCTGCGCGATCATGTCTACCTCTGCCGCCACTACAGCATCAGAAATAATATGGTTTGAAGGACATGCGTTAATGCCACAGTTCACCGCAGCAAGCTCTGTTACTGAGTTCCATTGGTTCTTAGTATTGCCATAACCCACGTAACGTACGTAACGCGCCTTTACAGCCGGCTCAAACTGAAAACGCTCTAAACCTAGAGCGCGGCCAGAACTTTTCTGATCTTTAAGCACTGTAACCCAGTTCTCGCCATCTTCACTCATTTGAATATCAAATGAAGTGACACGCTCATTACCTTTACTGAACGATGCTTGAACCGCATCAAACTCGTGAACTGAACCGTAATCCAATGTTGCATACTCGCCATTACCGTTCGCAGCCCAACGAGTCATGATGTTGCCATCAATTAGCTGTTCAGGAGTGTTACCGTCATGACTACTTGCTGTAACAGCGACTGGCGTTAGAAGTGGCTCACCTGTCTCTTTGTTATTTGGAAACTGATCTGCTACGGGCGCTGAGGTACTTGCGCAACCAACAGCTAGAACGATAGAAGATGCAAGCAAGCTTTTTAGATAGATACTTTTCATTAGACCTTTTACCTTTAATGCTTAAGTTTGAATTATTTGTATTATAAGACGAAGACAAGATACCTTATCGGCATGAAACCCAGCCATTAAGCCACGCTCCAAGCGTTGTATTACCTATGTCCTTCACGCTAATGACACAAGTATAAACATAATAAAGTAATACAAATACCCTTAAAAAGTCATAAATGAGATCGCGCTCTTATACAGCGCCATCGAATCATAGATAAATGAGATCGGAGTCTAATTGAAGCAAAGAACCAAACATGATCTCACTGTTTTATGCCCTATTTTTTCGTTCAAGATAAGCGTAGGCTACGTCACTCTGCTCGATAGAAAGCAAAAAAAAGAGGCCAAAATGGCCTCTTTTACACTAAATTATATGATTTAGAATAATTCAGAATCTAAGTCGTCAAAGTAGCTGTATGTGCCACTGCTAGAGTTATCACCTACGTATAAAGCAAACAACGTCGGTGCAGATTCAGAGGCATTTTCAGCGACTAGAGAGTAAGATTGACCGCCATCTTCATACGAAGTGTACTCCTGACCATTAACTGTGATTGTTACATCATAGCCAGAGCTCACAGTATTAGGTTCCCATGCAAGAGTGACATCTACCCATGTATCTTGCGCGTAGTTTGCTAAATCCTTCTGATCCCCATCTTCGTTTCTAAATTTAAGAGTTGAACTACCAAATATTAGTTCTGTGAAACGGCTACCCGAAGCGCCCGAAGTCGAATCACCTAAGTAAAGGTACGTTGATTTAACATAGCCGTCTGCGGGAACATAAACTTTCGTTGAAACTGAACCTGATTCTGCACCTTTAGCAAAAGTTCGAGACACAACTGGTTTACCTAAACCTGAGTTGTCATTCAGCAGCAGTGACTTATCACCTGAGCTCGCTTGTTCAGTACTTACTTCAGCAACAATCGTTGTCTCATCATCACCGTCTTTGTCACCTTTAATAACATAAGCACTGTTCGCTGCATCGATACGAATGCCAGTAGTGTAACTCTCGAAGTCATCCGTCACTTCACCCGGTACAGGGTCAGTCGGGCCTTCACCCTCAGTAACAACTGTCGCTTCCGCACTGCTGCTATTGTATGGGTCCGAGCCACCTAAAACAGCACCGTTAACATAGCTATCAAAATCGTCTTCGAAAACGACTTGATTATCAGTCACATCGTTCGAATAAACCGCTAAGTTATCTGCGATAAGTTCGTAATGAGTGGTGTTCGATGTATCGCCCAACTTCAATGAAATGACCGTTACCGCTGACTTATCGAATGATTCAAAACCGTTGCCATTATTGTCGTATACAGTGTCATTGATAGTGAATGTGTAGTAACCATTTGCCCAGCTCACTTCAACTGCTAAGTCTTCCCCTAGCTCATAAGTACCAACAGGCTGATCCGAGATTTGTGGTTTACCGCTAGAATCAGTCGCTGTAGAACGATAGAAAATTTCACCCGCATTGAAAATGATTTCACCATGCAGGTTAGTGTTTGAAGTTCCTGAGCCATACAAAGAGATGTAAGCGTTGTTACCGTTGTCGTTCGCTTCTTCACTCGTGTCTGTATCTACTTGGTAGATCAGATCAACGGATAACTTACCCGAAGCTATGCTAGAAACTGTTGCTGATTCAGACAGTTTTAGACGCAGTTCACCGACGTCCTCTTTAGCGCCACCAAAGTTTGTATCTAAGATTTGCACGACATTGTTGATACCATTGTCTTCATTTGCTTTGGTGACAGCATCTTTAACCGAGTCGTTATCAACTTCATCTGAACCAGACAGATCAACCCCTTGGTCTTCGTCAATGAATGTCATCGACGCAGGCGTATCACCTGAAGCCTCTGTTAATGTGAACTCACCTGACACTTCCATTGTCGTGCCACCGTCATAAAGCATAAATGAGATAGTGCCGGCGTCTTCATCGTAATCGTTAGTAGATGCTGATGCGTCTTTGATCACGTACGTACCCGGTGTTGCATCATCGTCGTAGTACTTATGATTGCCATCTTCACTAAATACATACACATTTGGAAGATCTGTGCCTGCCGTTGAAAAACTTGCTACTGATGCCGCGGTACCTAGTTGCCAATAACCGCTGGTAATTTTTAATTCTGGAGATGGTGCTACAGGGTCTGTTGGTACAGGTAAGCCATCGCTATTACAGCCAAAAAGTAAGCCAGTCGATAGTGCGACCGCTGTTGCCACTTTAGAAATCTGCATAATAAACTCTCTTGTTCGTTATAACTTTTATATATTCTTAGACAAAAGGTTTTCTCATCCGTATTGAGGAATATGACGGAGAAACATAGCTCCACTCAGCGCAGAGCTAACCTTAAACTATTGCCTCTTTACGTATTAAAATGAGTAAGCAACACCTACACGGTACTTAGCTTCACGGTCACTAGAACGAGAGCTAATGTCTGAAGACCAAAGTTCAGCAAATGGCTTCCATGAACCGAATTTGTAGTTCACCTTGATACCTGCATCCCATTCCCAGTCTTCGTTATCGTAAAGAAGAACATTGTCTAAAGACTTCACATAGTTAGCTTCGTAAGAAAGACCAAGCTTAGGCAGAGATTCGATCTTGTATGAACCTGTTAAAGTGATTTTTGATTTCTGTGCAGATTCTAGTTTGTCACCAGTTTCATTATCTGTGTCACCAAAAAGTGTGTGATTACGGAAATCTGAGTACTCGTGACGGTAACGAATCGCTGTGGTCAGACCCATATCCGCTTTATAACCAACACGGAATTGAGGTTTGTAAGTGACCTTTTTCATTTTCCAGTCACCATCGTTGAAATTTGGCTCATCCCAATCCCACGCGATTGGCATACCGACTTGTAGGTACCAGTTACTATTTACGGTGTAAGTCGCTGTGTTGTCTATCTCCATACCGTAAACGTACCAGTTTCCATTGTAGAAACTTTTACTGTTACCACTCTTAACACTGCCAGAGTCAGCATCGTAGTAAGAATCGTCAGTATGGAATTTGATTTCTAGGCTCGTTGAATGCTTCCATTTGTCGTCTAACTTAAAGCTGTCGCCCAATTTCACACGATGCTGGTGGCGCGCATCAACGTGGCGAGTTTCACTCGTTCCATCTTTTTCGTAGGTGTAATCGGTAGCTGCACGGTACTCATAACGGTAATCAATAGACGCAGCTGATGCCATACCCGCAAAAAGTGTTGTAACCACTGCAATAGCCACTTTAGAATTTTTCATATTCCCTTCTCTTCTTTGTTACGCAATTGGATTAAGTCTTATTGTTAGACAAATAAAACGCAGCTTCAAATGCTCCTTGCCGATAGAATGAGCTCTCTCACAATAACTGCGATGATTAACTCGAAACTAAAACATAAGTCACAGAAGCGATAGCAATATTGGGGTCAACATAAACATTTATTCATACAAATAAATAAAAACCAATGAAGTAAAACAGAGAGAAATTGACAAGAACCCAATGAATAAAAGGACAAAAGACAAAATCAATAAAGATAAATGAGTTCTAAAAAGGATTAATCAGAAAAAATAAAGCATACAAATATAAACAGGGAAAATAGAATTTGGGAAGGTATAGCCAAATTAACTTCAACACACCGACTATAGATGATGTGATTCCAACCTCATCGGGCTGAACATTTGAAGCATAAGATATGACATATGTGGAATATGTAATTGCGTGTACTGGTCATTAATTCTAAGGCAATAACCGCTACTTTGGCTGATGGGTAGAACCTTGGAATAAGACTTAACTCAGCTGAAAATTGTAAATTTAGAGGGATAAGTAGATAAAGAGATAATCAATAGAAAGGTAAAAGAGTGGACACCAACCGAGAGTCTGTAATGTTCAGGTATTGACGCTCGGCCTCAGTGCCTCCGAACAGAACCGAGCCCGTAAGGAAAACGTAGGGTACAGAATCGATTTGAAAGTGGGATGTCTTACTTCTTTGAATCGGCGATTAGCTGGGATTGACTAAATCCAGCAACACACTGCCGTGTTCGAGAGATTTCGCACCATTTTCAAGATGATGGTGAGCCATAAATGCATCTCCCGCACTCAGGATTTGTTTATTGCCGTCAACTTCAACTTCAAAACTTCCTTTGACCACATATCCAATCTGCTCTTGTACTTTGTGATCGTAGACCGCACCTACGGCGCCTTTATCAAAACAGAGGTGGACGGCCATCAAATCCTTGGTTAACGACACTACTTTACGCTTCAATCCATTACCTAGATCTTCCCAAGGGTGGTTATCGGCTTCATAAAAGAGATTCATTGTTCAGTCCTTGTCGCTAAATCTAATCAGGTGATGACTAATTAAGCGAACTCTAGTCGATACACTCAACTTGTCATACAAATAAGCAATGATTATGTGATTTCTGTCACCCTCTTTCTTTAGCGCATACGATTTGATGTTAATGTTGGGTGTCATCTGATCAAAAAAGCCAGCAAGACGCTGACTCTTCTGAGATTTTTTACATTAAGAATTGAGATAAACTATGGTGCCATTTGACCTCCATTAACGTCGAGAATTTGTCCGGTTATATAACCTGCACAGGCATGAGATGATAAGAAAGCGAAACTCGGAGCAACCTCTTCTGCACGCCCAAAACGTCCCATTGGTATTGAATTGGCTATACCGGCTTTGACCTCTTCAGATTTTGCTTCGTGAAAAGCGGTATCAATGGTGCCTGGAGAAACGATATTGAAACGAATACGATCTTTGGTAAATTCTTTAACCCAGTTTCGATGGATGTCATGAAGCCAAGCTTTCGATGCTGCATATAAACCAGCTCCAACACCCCCGCCCTCACGTGCTGCGATCGAGCCAGTACTGACAACGCAAGATGTTTCACCAGACTCCGCAGCTGACGCTCTTAGATGTGGAATCGCAAACTTGGTGACCATCAGCGCAGATCGTGCGTTTAGATCAATAACACGATCGAAAAACGCATCATCAATATCCTCTAGGTTTTCCCTGCCACCTAGACCACCCGCGTTGTTTATCAACACGTCTAGCCCACCAAAGTGGTGTGTAAAATCGGCAACAAGTTTTTCACAGCCTGACGATTGCATTAGGTTGGCTTGGAAAAACTCAGCCTCTCCCCCTAATTCTCTTAATTCGTTTAAGATCGCTTCGATTTCTGAGGTTCTTTCGCTGCGGCCATTCAAACCAATATATGCCCCACATTGAGCAAAATACTTCGCCGTTGCTAATCCCATACCCGACGTTGAACCTGTGATTAGTACACGCTTGCCTTTTAAATCATCAAACATCAGTGAACACCTTTTGTTGCCTCAATTTTATTTATAATACAATACCACTATATAAGCAGCAATATACGAAGTGTAACAACGAGATCTAACACTCATTGCGACGCAAAAATTATCAACCATTACATTTATGGTTAATACTTTAAACAACTATCACCTCGACTCATTATTCTAGTTTTAGATTCTAAAAAATAACGCTATAATCATACAAATATATCTCAATGAGTATTCGTTATGTCTGATACCCTTTTACCCAACATATTGCAGTTTATCGATAAAATTGACCCATTTGATAAGGTACCTAAAGACGCCTTAAGGGAACTCGCCTCTCAAATACAGATAAGCTATGTTGGCAAAGGTGAAGTCATCGATCTTTGCTCAAATAAAGGTGAAAAAGCACTCTACATCGTCCGAACTGGCGCGTTGGAGCAACGTAAGTCAAATGGTGTTTTGAGAGCGAAGTTAGGACCTGAAGATCTCTTCGGCTTTACCTTTCTGGGTCAGCAGCAAGACAGCAGTGAAATCTATCAAGCTATCGCAATTGAGAACTCACTCATCTACTCTGTGCCCCACTCTGCGCTCAAAACACTGTTTACCAAACATCCAGAGTCAGCTGAACACTTCGCGTCTCAAGCGCAAGTTCGTCTAAAATCCGCATTGGATGTGGTTTGGTCAAATAAAGAGAAAGGTCTGTTTATACGTAGAGTCGGTGATGTCGCAAGCGGGCGAGTGGCTGTTGTTACCGCAGAACAACCGATTAAAGACGTTGCCAAAGAGATGCTTATTCAACGCTCTCCTTGTGCCGTGGTCTATGAAGACGATGAAATTGTCGGCTTGATTACAGACAGAGACATGACCAAGCGCGTCATCGCGAAAGATGTCAGTACATCTCTTCCAATTTCCGAAGTTATGACACTGTCACCGTTAACCATTTCGCCAGACGATCTTGTTCTACAAGCGGCATCGATGATGATGCAGTTCAATATTCGTAATTTACCCGTCGTTCAAGATAACAAGGTGGTTGGCCTTCTAACGACCACCCACCTCGTTCAAAATCACCGTGTTCAAGCTATCTTCCTTATCGAGAAAATTAAATATGCAGGCAGCGTATCGTCATTGGCTAAGTTTACTCCAGAACGTCAGGCCATTTTTGAAGCCTTAGTTGAGGGTAAAGTCAGTCCAGAAGTTGTCGGTAAGGTGATGACAATGATCATGGATGCCTATACTCGCCGTCTTATTCAGATTGCTATTGATAAATTAGGTCCTCCACCCTGTGATTTCGCGTGGATTGTTGCCGGTTCACATGCGCGTAATGAAGTACACATGCTTTCAGACCAAGACAGTGCCATTGTATTGTCTGACGATGCCACCGATAACGACCGTATTTATTTCAAACACTTAGCAATGATTGTCACTAAAGGCTTGGAGAGCTGCCATTACCCACTTTGCCCAGGGAAATACATGGCTGCGACACCGAAATGGTGTCAGCCATTGTCGGTCTGGAAACAGTATTACAAGAAATGGGTGGATAACCCTGAATACGAGCGCCTACTCAACATTAGCGTTTTTCTAGAAATTCGCTCAGTTTATGGCAACAGCGAGTTTGAGAAGATTCTAAGGGACGAACTGCATCAAAATATTCAAAGCAATCGAAGCTTCCTTACTATGCTGGTTAACGATGCGGTGAATACCAACCCTCCTTTAGGAATTTTCAATAGCTTGGTTCTTGAAAAGACCGGCGAAAACAAGAAGACACTCAATATTAAGAAGTACGCGATTAACCTGATCATCGATCTCGCACGCATCTATGGGCTGGCCGTATCTTGTGACCTGTCAGCGACAGATGAACGATTTAGAACTGCATTCGAGAAAGGTTCACTCAGCGAAGATTCGTACAAGAACATTATCAACGCGTATCGTTTCATTCTTTCTTTCCGTTTCAGTCATCAACTCGAAGCACTTAAACAAGGTGATGAGCCCAACAACCATATCAACCCAAACAGTTTTGGTAGCTTTGAACGTAAACACCTCAAAGATGCCTTTAGGATCATAGCGGAATTGCAAGATGCTGCAAAAATGAAATTCGGAGGCTAATACATGCTATTTAAACGCTTTCACCCATTGATGCGTCTAAATAAAAAGAGAGAGCTCTTTATTGAGCAACGCCATCAGGCTTCTGAACTGACCGCTTTGGTGTCTGAACCAGAATGTACTCTCGACACCAAAGCTGAAGAGCTGAGCTATATTGTTTTGGATCTAGAGACGACAGGACTGCAAGCGGAAAGCGACCTTATATTGTCTATGGGTTGGGTTGAGATAAATGCAGACAAAATCAATCTAAACTCCGCATCACACCTTTACATCAATGAAGAGTCTTCTGTAGTACCTGAAACCGCGGTGATTAACCATATCACTCCGCAAATGCTTAGAGATGGTATCTCGCTACCGAACGCTATGAGTCAATTTTTCGAAGCTGCTGCAGGTAAAGTGCTCATTGCTCATGCCTGTGGTGTAGAGAAAGCGTTTATCGACCGTTACCTAGATACCTATTATCAAGTGGTAGATTTGCCTATCTTATGGGTCGATACGTTAGCGATCGATAAGAACATGGCGAAAGCGCGCAACGAACACGACTTAGACTACTCTTTGTCTTCGACACGTGAACGCTATGGGTTGCCGGAGTATAACAATCACAACGCACTGATCGATGCAGTCTCAACCGCCGAGCTCTTCTTGGCACAAAAGAAACGTCTCTCACCAACGACATCAGTCCCCATCGCCAAGCTATACAGTTTGAGTCACAAGTAAAAACCGTTAATACAAATAGATCTTACCCCATAAAAATAACCCCGATATGGATGACATATCGGGGTTTTATTTATCGAAAAACAACAAGTCGCTTCTTGGGTCGAAAGCTATACAACAAAAACGACAGAAGCGGCTGAACGATCAGCCGCTTTAAAGTTATCTATTTGAGATTAAAGGTCTATCAACCATCACGAGGTTTGTTCTGATACCGTGCCCTTCTCTTCAACAGTTTCATCCACCGCTTTCACAAGCAGCATACCAACACCACCGACAATCGCGCCACATAGGATGAACACCATACGTCCCCACATCGGGTTTGATAGAAGTGCCATAAACATCACACCCACACCCGCTACTGCGATAAGTTTACCAAGCATTTGGCGCTGTTTGTTGTCCAGTTTCTTCTGCTCTGTAGACTCAGCAACCAAAGGTGTATCTAAGTTATTGAAGAACTTATCGACATCAGCTTGACGATCTTCACGTAGTGGTTTGTAGAACAGAGTCGAAGCGATGAAGAAACCACCTGTTAGTGTGATGTGACCGATTAGACCAATCGCAACCTTAACATCAGACCATTCACGCTTAGTTAGCTCTTCAAGACCAAATAGTGATGAAACCATCTCTGCATTGATAACGAAGCCAACAATGTAAGAAACCAGACCACCTACAATTAGCGTACCCCAACCTGCCCAATCAGGAGTCTTCTTAATGAAGAAGCCAAGGAATGCTGGAATTGTCATTGGGAAGCCGATTAGCGCCCCCACGTACATCATAGTATCGAACAAACTCAAACCTTTTAGAGAGTTGATGAACTGTGCGATAAGGATAATTGCGATACCAAACACTGTAGAAGTAATCTTCGATACAGTAACTAGCTCTTTCTCTGAAGCCTGACCTTTACGAACAACAGGTTCGTAGAAGTTCTTAACGAAAATACCTGAGTTACGGTTTAGACCTGAGTCCATAGACGACATGGTTGCTGCAAACATTGCCGCTACCAGAAGACCAACCATACCAGCTGGCATGTACTCTTGTACAAAGTATAGGTAAGCGAAATCACCCGCTTTAGAACCAGCTTCAGGATAGGCAGCAGATAGGTCGACGCCTTGACCAGCAATGTACCAAGAAGGCATGAACCAGATGAACACACCGCCAAGCATTAGCACACAAGCAAGAAGCGCCGCTTTCTTAGCGTTTTTGGAGTCTTTTGCCGCTAGGTAACGGTAAGAGTTGAGCATGTTGTTAGTAATAGAGAACTGCTTAACAAAGATGAAGAATGCCCAAATGCTAAAGATGCTTAGGTAATTCAGATTGTTACCCGCTACGAAAGAGCCAGTATCACCGACCGGGAAGTTATTGATGATCTCACCAACACCGCCACCTTGAACAACAGCGACCACCGCACAAGTAACCGTTACTGCCATGATGATAACCATCTGCATAAAGTCAGATGCGATTACTGCCCATGATCCCCCTGTCACCGACATTGCCAGAACGACCAGACCTGTAATCCAGATTGTCATTGTCATGTCAAAGCCGAAGATGCCTGAAGCAATGATTGCAAGTGCATTCAACCAAACACCAGCCGATACAACAGAGTTCGGCATTGAAGACCAAGTAAACACTTGCTCATTCGCAGCACCGAAACGCATACGGATAGCTTCGATTACCGTAACAACACGAAGTTGGCGGAACTTAGGAGCAAAGTACGCAAAGTTCATGAAGTAGCCAAACGCATTTGCCAAAAAGATGATGGCGACGGCAAAACCATCGTTGTACGCCTTACCTGCAGCACCTGTAAATGTCCAAGCAGAGAATTGCGTCATAAATGCCGTAGCACCTACCATCCACCAAAGCATGTTACCGCCCCCACGGAAGTAATCACTGGTGGTACTAGTAAACGTTCTGAACATCCATCCTATAGCGATAAGAAATAAGAAATAGATGCCTACAATAGCTGTATTGAGTTCCATTCTAATAGACCTTTTGTTTTTCTATAATTAGTTTCGACCTGTACATCATAGCTATAAACCTAATGTATTGTACTACAATAAGTCAAAAGTGTGATTAATGGCAGATTAATATTATTTTTGTGAATTGGTCGATCCTAGTGGGTTTCTAGTGTCGCTTGAGGTGTTAAACCCTTTTGGATAAAGGGTTAGAGCGTTTAATGAATCACCTGTGTGGTCTGTTTATCATCCTTCTTTCCACCACAGATAAAAACCAGGCTCTTGTCATACATATAAAAAAGCCCACGTCCGAGAACAAGACGTGGGCAAAACGGATAAACCGCCTGAACAAAAGCAGCAAGAGAACGTTCAGCAAGACAAACGATACCCCCACGGAATTCTACGTTCGCCTCATAGTTGCTGGCGTTACTCAACTTTTTCACCAAAATCGGCTAACTGCTGTGTTCAGTAAAATGGGAACATAACTCATTTGTAACCTCTATGAACCAACCATAAGTCAGTTCAAAAGCAACAATAGATTGCGGTGTTTAACAACAACGAATAAGCCTTTAAACGCCACAATCAGCATTATTGTATTATTAATAATTTAAAATGGTTAGTTTTTGATTGCGAAATAGAGAGCTATGTCAATAAATGAGTAATAACCCATTCGGTGAATGTATTGCTACTTGTGGCATAAAAAGAGGTGTTTTGAAGGGAAATCACGATAGTTGTAAATTCTAGTTAAGTCACATAGTTGGCGATTATTTGGTTTGACAGATGGATTTTTCTCACAGATTGCATAACCTAAAAATAATACAATAACATCACACAACATAATTGATTATTACGAACCGTTTTAGAGCGACACAATCAATGTCTAAATTCACTTGTCTATTTGCGTGAACAACTATGAAAAACATAAAAACGTTATTTCCACTAGGTTTTAAAGGCAAACTCATCCTTATGGTGGCCGCTGTCACCACCGTTTCGCTAATTGCATCAAACTGGTTTTCGTTCAACCTAGCCAAAGAGCAGGTTGAAGAGACCATTTACAAAGAGATCGACCGTTCTCTCTCTGTAGAGATCAATGAGATTGAGCAAGATGTACAACGCACCATTGCCGTCGTGAACTCAACAGCAGCAGAGCTCAACGCTGCAAAATTTGAGGTCGAGTATCAAGCGCTGATGCACTACTCGGCTAAACTAGGCGGCATTGATAAGATGGTCATTGGCTTCGATGATGGTCGCTCTTTTACATCACGCCCTTCCGAATCTTTTCCAAACGGCATTGGTATTCCAGAGAAGTACAATCCAACGAGTCGCCCTTGGTACAAACAGGCCAAAACTCGTTCTGGACTCTCTTTTAGCGACCTGTTCTTTACCAAAAGCACGCAAACGCCAATGGTTGGTGTAATGTACTCTTTTGAAAACAGCGTACTTATGGCCGACCTTCGCTTTGATGATTTGGAGGATAAATTGGGTGAACTGGAAAAAATCTATCAAGCTCGCGGCTTAATCGTTGACGACAAAGGCATGATCATCGCTTCTACCATTGAAAGTATCGCTCCTCAAACCATGATTAGTTCATTGCCAGCTACAACTCAGATAGCGGCGGCAACACGTCAATCGGAAGTGTTTATTCGCGGTAGTATTGACCAAAAAGAGATGATGCTAATGGCTAAAGTCGTCAATATCGGTGATTCGAACCAGTGGCATATGATCTCGGTTATCGACCCTAAAATCGCTATGAGAACTCTAGACAAGGTGGTCTTCAATGCTCAAATGTTGATAGTGGCCGCTGTCATCTGCTCAATTGCTGTGATGACTTTGCTACTCAACATGCTATACCACCCTATCATCTCGCTACGTAACATTGTTCATGACTTATCTCAAGGCAATGGTGACCTAACCCAGCGCTTGGAGGAAAGAACCAATGATGACCTTGGTAAGATTGCACGAGATATCAATATCTTCATCAGTGGCCTTCAGAGCATGATCACCGAAGTTAAACAGAAAAACGTGGTGCTTGAAGGTAAGGTTGATAGCATCGAGAGTTGTTGCCAAGAAACCAACAGCGTGTTGCAAGTTCACACCAACGAGACTAGTCAAGTTGTCACAGCGATTGATAGCCTATCTCACGCCTCCATTGAAGTAGAGAGAAACTCGCAGTCTGCAGCCGAAGCCGCTCACAACGCAGCCACATTCAGTGATGAGACCAAGCAAATCAATGTGCTAACTGAGTCCTACATTAACTCTTTGGAAGAGCAAGTTGATACCACATCTCATGACATTATTGCGATGGCCAATGAATCCCAAAGTATTCAATCTATCGTAACTGTCATCGGTGGTATCGCTGAACAAACCAACCTACTCGCTCTAAACGCATCTATTGAAGCTGCACGTGCAGGTGAACACGGTCGTGGCTTTGCTGTGGTCGCTGATGAAGTGAGAGCATTAGCAAATCGCACTCAAGAGAGTACGTCAGAAATTGAGGAAGCACTCTCTAACCTCCAAGGCCAGTCTGAAGGTTTAGTAAAATCGATTGAGCTCACTAAATTGAACTGTGAAAAAACACGCAATCAAGTGGTTCAAGCCGTAGAGATGCTCTCTAAATTGAGTGAAAAGATGGAAGTCGTAAGTCGCTTCAACAGTGATATCTCTAGTGCATCCGCTGAGCAAAACGCCGTCACACAGAGCATCACAAAGAGTGTCCATGAGATTGACCAAATGGTACTGGAGCTCAATAAATTGAGTGTGAATCAAGTGAATGAGTCCGTTGAGATCAAACAGCTCAACCACAGTATCAGCACCTTGATGAGTCGTTTTAAGGTTTAACCTCTAAGTTAAAACTCTACCCAACTAAAACCAGAAAGCCGCTCCCAACAGAGCGGCTTTCTCATTATTATCGATTAGTAGGGTTAGAAACTACTCTTTCTTACTTAATCTTGTTAAACAAACCGCATGACAAGTACAGTGCTCGTTTGTCATCAACTTGCTGACTCTCAGGTACGTAACGAACTTCACCTATATCAAAATCGAACGGTTCATCGGAGTAAAGAAGCAACGGAGTATTCAAATCGGAAAAATCTAAACCATTCTCAGCCAAGCAACTCAAAGGCACTTTAACGGTTAACCAAGGCTTATCACTGTTTGCCAACGCTTGTGAGAGCTCTTTCTCAATTGACGCGATTGCACCACATGGGTAAACGCAATGACTCGCGAGTTTTAAAGACTTAGGGACTGAGCCATAAACCGCAATGTCTAACTCCAAGTCTGCGCCTGCAAATAAATAATCCGTCAGATCAACGCCTTTCTTATCCGGTGTTTGCAAGTAAAATTGCATCGGTAACGATTGTCCTAGACTGACTGAGAGTGCGTCTTGTTGGTGTTTGTAGTTGATTGGTGTGGTGTGCGCGGTACCAATTTGTGTCACTTTAGAACGGGATATAAACGTACCCTTCCACTGCGTCACCTGACCACTCACTTTAGGCACAAACTGCTCACTGGCCAGTCGTCCAAAAATCTCCAAATTATGGATCGCTTTGGTTTTTTGGAGCTCTTTACCACAGCCAAGTCTCTCTTTATCTGACTCTATTTCACTCAAATGCTGTGGCGTTTGGTAACTCAAGCCGTAACCATAGTCAAACAACGGTGGACTCTCTTCTGGAGAACGCTCATTTTCTGGTATCACATAGTTTGCAATACGGAATTCAAAACGGCTCACATTGCTCACACACTTATCACGTGGCCAACTAAACGACAATCGCCCTGTAAAATCTTTGCCATTCACACCAAACAACACATCGGTGATGCCCATCGCTTCGGTTCCTGGTAGCCAAGCTGCCACGAACGCATCAGACAAATTGAGTTCCGGCGTGGTGTATAGAGGTCTGCCAGAGAAAAACAGAGTAACGATCTCAAAACCTTGTTGCTTTAGTTGCTCCAGTAAACGTAAATCGCGCTTATAACTGGTTTTAAGCTCTGAGTAAGCGATGCTTTGATGTTCCTTGATGTCACCAAACATCTCCGCATAAGGATCTTCACCCATTACGACAATAACAATGGCATCCATCGGCGCGGTCTCTGGGTCGGTAAACACTCTTTTCTCGCCAACTTGCTCAACGAAAGCCTCAAGGACAGTTTCACCGTTTCTATAGTCAGAGCGTCTATTTTCATTGCCCTGCCAAGTTAACGTCCAGCCCCCGCTCTGCTTTTGCAGATCATTTGAAGCACTGCCGACAACAAGATAAGTTTGGTTATTTGAGTTGAGCGGTAAAATTTGATTGTTGTTTTTGAGCAATACCAAGGATTCGCTGACTGCTTGCCTTGCCACCAGCCGATGTTTGTCTGCACCAAGTAAAGATTCATCACCCGCATAGAGTCGATAGGAAGGTCTCGGTTTAAACCATAGCCCTGCTCTCATTTTCACTCGCAGTATTCGAGTCACTGCATCATCGATTCGAGACATTGGAATTTCGCCACTTCGCACCTGCTTTATGACGTTGCGATAAAAACCTTTCCAATCTTTATTGTCTGTCACCATAAACAAGTCATTACCTGCCAGAACAGCTTGCGGACAGTTGGCATTGGTACACCCTTTTACCTCACCATGCCCATTCCAATCGGTCACCACGATACCGTCAAAGCCTAGTTTGCCTTTAAGTACATCCGTGACAAGGTAACGACTACCATGTAGTTTACCACTGTGGTTTGAAGAGTCGATATTTCCATTTTCTTCAACTTGCTGCCAAGAGTTAAACGACGTCATAACCACTTGTGCACCAGCCTCTATAGCGGAGAAATAGCCTAGTGCATGGAGGTTACGCAGTTGGTCTTCTGTGGAGTGGTTGATTCCTCGATCTACACCATTGTTAGTCCCACCATCACCGAGCCAATGCTTCACGGTGGCGATCACTTTGGACTCGGTTTGCAGTTGTTGTTGATTACCTTGTAGCCCTTCCACGATCGCAGGCGCGTAGTGATAAGTAATGTCTGGAGACTCTGAATAGCCTTCGTAGACTCTTCCCCAACGGTAATCTCTTGGCACAGCCACCGTAGGAGCAAAAGTTAAGTCAATGCCGGTCGCAGCGACTTCTATTGCCGTTACTTCACCAATCTGTCGAAGTAAGTCTGGATTGTTCGCCGCGCCAAGACCAATATTGTGCGGGAACAGTGTCGCTCCATAAACATTGTTGTGCCCATGAACAGCATCGGTTGCCCACATAAATGGGATTCGGAACCCTCGGCCGGCATAGGCTTCGTCCAACGCAAGCCAATAGCTGTCCGCTTGTTTCGCCCACTCTTGCGCCGGTGCGTATTTATCTTCATTCGGCCAGCCACCACCACCGTTAAGTACTGAGCCGATCTTATATTGCTTAGCTTCTGCCGGCGTCACTTGTCGATATTCAGGCATGATCATTTGCCCGACTTTCTCACCCAGTGTCATCCGACTTAAGATATCTGCGATACGAGCTTCAATCTGAGGATCTTTTACAATCGCACTCTCTAGTGATGGCCATTCTGAATAATAGGGAGTGGTAACCCTCTGTTCTTCGTTTACTACATTTACTTCAATCGGAAGGTCCGCAATCGCGCAAGGAGCAGTAACTAAGCTTACAGCAACGCCTCCTAACAAAGCCTTATAATTGTGTAATATCACTTTGTAATTCCTAGCTAATTGACGATATTCAATAGCTTAAGTGTAGAACAAAAAACAAAACCATAGACATCAATAGGCATATCAATATTAGCAACCTAGTAGGTATTCAGATAATCGAAGAAGTTCAGTGTATTGATACAAAAAGCCCACTGTTCATAAGATTCAGTGGGCTCTGTGATTTAGCGTTTAAGGGCTATTAGATAATTAGGCTGATTGCAATGGTTGCCATCATAACACCAACTATAAACTCTAGTATTTTCCATGACTTAGGGCGACTGAATAGTGGAGAGAGAAATCTCGCCCCAAACCCCAATGAAAAGAAGAACACGAATGAAGCAGTGATCGCTCCAATGGCAAATTGCATCTCATTCGGTTGGTACTGGGTGGAGATAGACCCAAGCAATACGACCGTGTCTAAATACACATGTGGGTTCAACCAAGTAAATGCCAAACATACCGACACCACTTTAAGCAAAGAGCCTTTGGTTTGAAAATGGGTTTCAAGCGCGTGGTTTTCGGTAAATGCAGAACGAAAACTCAATATTGAATACACCGCCAAAAACAGCGCACCACCAAATCGAGCGATCTGTTCTATTTGTGGAAACTTCTCAACAATTGCACCAAAACCTGCCACACCAAAACTGATCAACAGTGCGTCTGACACAGCGCAGACTAAACAGACAATGAAGACATGCTGATTTTTCAAACCTTGCTTCAGTACAAAAGCATTTTGGGAGCCAATCGCTAAAATCAGAGACAAGCCAAGAGAGAAGCCTGATAAATACGTGGTCATGCTGATTGAATGTCTATCGTCATAAAGTGACTATGAGGATCGAGCTTGTAGTCCGCAAAGGGTTCACAATAACGAAAGCCAAATTTCTCGTAGAGGTTACGAGCTGGTTTAAAGTACTCTTCAGAACCAGTCTCTAAACTCAGTGTTTGATATTGACGAGAAGAGGAAACCTCGAGTACATGCTGCAGCAATTTGCTGGCAACCCCGCCCTTTCGTGCATGACGAGATGTTCGCATCGATTTAAGCTCTGCGTGCTGTGGCTCAAGCTCTTTGATTGCTACACAACCAAGTAAAACACCAGCCTTCCATGCACTGAAAAACGTAATGTCTGAGGATTTTAGTGCACCGACATCAAGAGCGTGAACGCTTTCAGGTGGTGAAGTCGCGTACATGTCGGCTAAGTGTTCCTCGAGTAGCGCTATGACATCGCCGCCCGACAAATCATCCTTTCTGATTTCCATTGAATCCATTCCTTTGTATTACTGAGTTTCTAATGCTGCCTTTATATTAACTGTCTTCTTATTGATGAACAGAAAACTAGCTTCAGAGCATAACTGAACCCTTATTTATAGTTCAAGCTCGAAGGTAAACCTTTCAGAGCAGCGACTTACCAATCAATAGCAAAACTATTTACTCGTCTCGATAAATCCTTTTTGTTTATCTTTCTCAAGTACGTTCCTTACGATGCGCCACTTCTCCAACATTATCCACATCATTACAGGTCAAGACGCCTTGGGATCAGTACTCAGGTAACGCTATCATCACTTGTGTCAAAAAAGCCGCCCACTAAAGCCAAAAACATTTTCTTATGAGACGAAAAAACGCAGGCCATTTTGACCTGCGTTTTTATTGGAAGGTAACTTTAGATCTTAGAAGTCTGCCGTCATGCCAACGTAGTAAGTACGCGGTTCTTCAACATAACCCATATTCTCAAGTTCTTGAGAAACTGCTTCATCAGTTAAGTTAGTGATACCAGCTCGAATGCGAACCGAGTCATTGACGTTGTATACAGTACCGATATTCAGCGTGGTGTAAGCGTCTTGAGTCAAATCCGTTTCAATCTGGCGTTCGCCACGATATCTCGCACTTACGAATGCGGTGAGGTCGTACGTTGGGTTCCAATTCAGTTTCACCAAACCAGAATGCTTGTAACGTTCCAACAACTGCTCGCCTGTTGATTTGTCTTCTGTGTCTAGGTACGTGTAGTTACCTGATACATCCCACTGCTCTGAAATCTGGAAGCCGCCGGCCAATTCAACACCTTGGATCACCGCTTCAGATACATTGACATAAGTGCGAGTACCGTTACCGACGAAATTGCCACCATTATCAACACAACCGACACCGTTACCGCCCCAAATTGCGTCTGTTTGACACTCTGTGTCACCACGGTCGATCAGGTCTTGGATTTCATTTCGGAACAACGCGCCTTCAATGTTCCAACGCGGTTGGGTATAAAGTGCCGCTAATTCATAGTTCCAGCTCGTTTCTGGGCTTAAATCTTCATTGCCGACAATGTCACACCAGCCTTTACAACTCACAACTGTATAACCTGAGTGATTCTGCGTCAGTGTTGGCGCTTTAAACGCTTTACCTACACCACCTTTGATGACGAGGTCATCTGTCGTTTGATGAACTAAATACACACGGGGGCTGAACTCTTCACCATATTTCTCGTGTTTGTCTAAACGACCACCCAAGGTTGCCGTCAGCTGCTCAGTAACGTTCCATTGATCTTGAATGAATAGAGCGCCTTGATACGCCTCCGCAGGAGCTCCCGTTACATTTTCTTCGTTTGTTAGCTCACTCAACTGGTAATCCACACCCACCGTCAGAATATGGCTATCACCGAGATAGCTTGTCGCCGACGCTTCAAAGATCTGTGTTAGCTCTTCAACATCACGTGTTGAATTACCGACATCTGCTGAGTTTTTATCAATCACGTTCTCTCTAGAGTAGCGAACTTTGGTGTCACCCCAGCTCCAGTAACCATTGTGTGTGATCGCTTGGCTATTACGTTTTACATTAGAATTTGAAACGTTCAAGCCTGTCGCATGCTCTGCCGCAGTATCACGTTCGTCATCGCTGTAACCGAGATCTAAATCGATAGTCTGGTTATCAGTGGCATGCCATGTCAATGTAGCAAGCAAACTCAGTGTATCGCGCCCTTCTAAAGCAGTGACATCTTCGCGATCGTGTCCTGCGTTGTGAGTACCAGAATAAGGCTGCCACGCATCACGGCTGGTTTGGTTTATGGAGAAACGAGCAAACAACTCATCTTCAATCAAGGCACCTGATGTCGTCAGCCCTACAGAATGCTCTTGACCACCATTGCCATCCATTGGCGATGATGTATCCATACTCAATGTCGAGCTCCAATCATTCTCAGGCGCTTTGGTGATTATGTTAATCGTACCGCCCATACCATCGGAGCCATACAGTGCCGACATTGGACCGCGAATGATCTCAACGCGCTCAATCGAATCTGCTGGGATGGTTGAAAGATCGAAATCATTACCACGAATGATTGCACTTGCAGAACTGAGACGTCGACCATTTACCATGATCAAAGTGTAGTCTGAATCCATACCGCGAATTGAGATCATCTGACGGCCTGCACGCGTACTATCGAAATCGGACTCAACACTGGTGGAATCCGCCACAATATCCGCCAACGTGATACCCGGATTATTCTCAATATCTTCTGCCGTGATCACCGACATAGATGCTGGCGCTTGTTTGAGCGAAGTTTCTGTACGAGTTGCGGTGATAACCATCTGCTCGTCAGTTTTTACTGGCGCTTCATTGGCAAAAGAAGTTGATGAAATAGCAGAACAGACAAAGGCTACTGCAATGGCTAGAGGCTTAGGAGAAAAAAGAGAACGATCTGTCATAATATGATGTCTTTGGTTGCAAATGATAATGGTTTTCATTAGACATTTGGTTACCATTTACATCAATGAAAGTTTCATCCCCTTTGGTTATTCTGACTATTTATATTTTAAATAAAGATTTCTTTTCATATTCAATAAATTTATTGGTTGGCGTATGTGTATTAATTATCATTATGACACTTAACTGTATAACTCTTTGAAAGTACGTCGGATCCATTGACACATAGGATCATTATGAAAACGCTTATGCCAATATAGGTAAACATCTTCTGACGGATGACGAAGTGCTTTTGGAACTCTTTTACAAACGAGATTACGCTGCGTGGCGGCTTGTTGTGCAAAAGGAGTCGGAAGATGAAAAACGATATCTGTCGTTTCGGCAATGTCAGGCGCGGCATTGAAATTAGAGAGTTGGACAGGAATCGATAACTTACGTTGCTTATCAATTAAACCAAGTTCTTTGAAACGACTTTCAATCGACAGCTTTTTATCGCCTTGAAGCGAGATCTGCCCTAGTTGGCAATTTAAAAGGTCATCAACCGTGATCTCTTTCTCTGCCAATGGGTGATCTTTACTCATCAACAAGCGATAATCGCGACTGGTCACAAAGGTGCGATACAAGTTCTGCTCTGAGCTAGACGGCTCATGAGTCGAGAGAACAAAATGTACGTCTCCTGAGATCAAACTCTCGAAGTGGCGTTTAGGAATTGAGTCGATGTCAACAATCATGTTCGGAGCCTGGCGACGAACCTCCGCCATCACTTTGGGCATCAAATGAGTAATCTGAGGTACCAAACCAAAGAATCGAACAGTCGCATCGCTATCACTTGGCTCAAACACATCTCCTGCTACAAGCTTCTCTAATCGCCCTAATACCGATGTTAAGTCTTGTTTAATCGACTCAGCTTTTGGTGTTAGCTCATACCCATAAGTCCCACGAACCAACAGATCATCATTGAAAACCGTACGAAGCTTTTGCAGCGATCGACTGATTGTTGGTTGGCTCATATCTAGCGCCAATGCGGTATTGGATACATGCTTTTCTTCTAACAGGTGCTTAAGGATGACTAATAGATTAAGGTCGACTTGAGCCAGATTCATAAAATAGATACTTAGATACAGGAAATTCAGTTTTAGAATAATGCAGCTTACTCTTTATGAACACAATGGCATTACCCACTTGTTATCTAGGTAAAATGTAACAGTTTGTAGCAAAGACAACGGTTACGGAAAACGACAAGAACATAAAAATACACACGCTCTAAAAATAGAACAGCCGCACTGTAAGTACGGCTGTGATTGAGGTGATTTTAGTGTGTTATGTTGTTAGTCGCTCAACATCGACAAATCATCATCCACTGAGTTTTCGTTGCTTTGGTTATCGTAGCTAGAGCTGTCATCCATTACATCGACGCCCATATCGGTGTTGTCTTGCGTAGTCCAATCACCTTGCGAACTGTCATCGCCAGACATTGGATTTACCGCTCTATCGGCACTGGTTCCCTGCATTTCGTAACTTTCATCAATGTGTATAGACACTTTCGCTTCTGCACCTTCTACAGGCACATCGTTAACATCCATGCCCACCATTTCTAGTTCAATCTCTCCTTCAAATAACCCGCTCACTTTGAGTGCTATTGATGAATCGAGATTGCTCACGCTGTAGCCGCCCTCACCATCTGAAACACCTTGGTTAGGTTCAACTCCATCAGGTAGCCCAGTGATTAGCAGATGATCTACCTCTCCATTTCCGGTGATGTTGGTAGGAATATCAACGTCGAATGTATCTCCCGGAGCCACAGTATAATCTGGCTCTTGGTTTGAGCTTGTTTGAGGTGCAGACTCCCTCATTGCCATCGCATCCACAGGTTGTGGCTCATCAAGTGGGTCTTGGTTTAACAATGTCACTCGGTGCTGACTACCTTCTGAGGTAGTAAAATCGATATCAATGTCACCTTGGTAGTTCGGGTCTCCCCAGAAGCTCCACGTCCCATTGTTATTATCGATAAGCGTACCACCATCGCCAGTGTATGAAACCTCACTGATGGTAATGGTTTCATCAATATTTGGCACCAACTCAAGCAAATCTTCACTTTCGATCAGCGCATAGCTTTCATCACCAAGAACGAACGGAGAAGGCTGTGAATCACCTCGGCCTAACTCTGTTGTTACCTCATAATCAGCAGGATCTTCAACTTCATCCAATGAAACCACGGCTAGCGTCACAGAGAACTCACCGTTGTAGTTTTCTGGAGGTGTCATGGTCAGTGTATCAAGGTCCCATTTACCAATATCAATCGCCTGATTTTCTTCAGTAATCACCACTGTATTCGAACCATCACTCACGGTAAACCCAACAGGATAACCTGTCATTGTTACGCTGGTCATGATTTCTGACGTATCAAGCTGCTCGATATCAATACCGAAGTGGGCTGTCGTATCCTCTTTGAAAACCAGTGGTCCATCAAAACTTGTGGTAATTGCCACACCATCAGCAACCGGACGAATGTAAACATTCATATCCATACTGGCTTCAGTGTTACCGTCAGTAACAACCACTTGAAGACCCGTAGTGCCCGCAAAGTCTTCGGTTGGCGTAAACGTCCAAGTTCCATTACCGTTGTCGACAACCGTGCCTTCCGCCTCTTCACCTGTTGCGGTAACGACGCGAGATACAGTCAACGAACTATCTACGTCACCAAATAGGTCAATCAAGTCAGAACTGTTGAAGGTAATGGCTCCATCTTCATCCACAGCTAAGTGCGCATTTCCACTTTGGAACGGGGCGTCATCTACCGCCATTATATTGAGGTTTACAGTGCCCTCTGTGGTCGCTTCACCATCACTGACCTCATAAGCAAGATCAATAGCGCCATTATAATTTTCCGGAACTACAACTTGGTAAAGGCCGTCTTGAGTAGGGGTAATTGATGCTTGGATTGGCGTTCTGACAGACAAACTCTCTAGCGTGAACTCGCTGTCATCCACGTCAGTGACTTTTGAGAGAATGAAAGCAGGATCAATGATAATAACTTGATCCTCTACACCTTCCATTGAGAGAGTTGGGGCATTTGGTGCATCATTGACCGCTTCCACATTAAACGTCAAATCTGTGGTCGTGGTCGAGGTGTCACCATTCGAGCTTTCCACCGACGTCGCAGACAACTGCAAGCTGACTTCACCGTTAAAGTCTTGAGGCGGTGTAAACTGCAGATTATCTAAATTCCAGCCCACTACATCGACACTGTTGCTTTCCGCAGTCGCGTCAAACGTATTAACACCATCAGTTAAAGTGCTCCCTTCTGGCAAAGCATCCAAAACTATAGACTGCATACTTTCCGAACCGTCGAGATCGGTAAGCATTGTACTGATATCAATACGGATATCATTATCTTCTGTCGCTACTTCAGTCACTCGAATGTTGTCTAACAATCCTCCTAGGCTGTTGTCATCAGGCGCGTTAAACTCAAGTCGCGGATTATCAGTTGTCGCTGTTAGCTCGTAGTTGTAAGTGTGCCACCCCACGGTATCTTGGCTGATGGTATCAATAAGCTCACCATCAAAATAGAGCTCAATATCCGAATCATCTTCCCAGTTGCGTCTTGCTGAATAGTCAAAGGTAAGGGTGACGGTTTCTCCGGCTTGAAGGTCAAGATTTTGGTAGAGATTAGATTCATCACCTCTATGAACTTCTAACTCGATGACGTTACCACGGTCGCTATCACTGATGCCGGTATAAACTTGTTCGCCACGAATCTCCAAGCCGCCATGAGCATTGTCCGTGTTCCACTCTGCAAGGGGATCGCTAGTATCAAAATCCGTATCAACCATCGCACCCAAACTGGCTGAAACATTAGGTGCGTCAGCGACCGCTTCCACGTCTAAATTGAGTAACGCAGGTACGGTATGTGTCCCATCCGTGACATCATAAGTCACCTCAATATTGCCACTGTAGTTTTCTAGTGGGGTCACAGTAAACGAGCCGTCTGGATTTGTGATCACAGAGCCAACCGCAGGGTCGACTGAAACATTCAATGCCGTCAGGTCATCGCCATTGATGTCTGTTGCATTCGCCAGAAGGTCATCTTGAGTAAACGTAATAGCATTGTCTTCACTGACCGAGTCAGACAACGGCGTTACTTGCGGTGCATACTCGTTAGCATCAATATGTAAGATTTGGCTTGCTATCGCTGAGTCCTGATTCGAGCCCTCCGTTGAGGTCGCTTGAATCACGAGATCGATATCGTCGCTAAAGCCTTCTGGCACTTCCAATGACAATGTTTGGTCCAATATGACAGAAGGGATAATGACAGGCTCCCCTTCTGATACTAAGATTTCGCCGCTATAGATCGCTTGGTTGGTTTCTCCCAAATCAATCGAGAAAGAGAAATCATCATAGTCGCGGTCCCCACCGCCATAAAGATCTTCAATTCCATAGATTAATTCACCGTCGTCGTTCATCGTGACGCGGGTATGTTCTACACCATCTTGGTTAAGGTTTGTGCTGGAGCCACCATGGAATACTGCATCACCATTTTGACCACGAATGACACTTTCTGTCCCATCTTCAGCGATGTAGATTAATTGCGGATCATTCGAGGTGATACTTGCTGGAGAGCCATCCTCATTTCTAAAGACAAATTCACCGCCTTCCAGTGATTCAAAATCGTTGTAGCGACCACCATTCGGAATGACGAATAGGTTGAAGCTTTGACCTTCTTCAAGTTCGAACGAGAAAGAAGATTCTCCCGGTATTAAAGAGCCACCAGCGCCTTGTTGTGAGGCGTCGCTATACACCATATTCACATTGGTGATGGAGCCATCCTCTTCCACCACATAGTAACCAACCGAGTTCTTGTAACCTGCATTCTCACCTTCAAAAGTCACCGTCACAGTAGAGTCAGTAAAACTGGTCAAGCCGTTCGATTGATCATTAAGAATCGCATCGCTGTCGTAACGAATGACACTACCATCAGGCGCGCCATTAACCGTAACACTGAGTGTTTCAGAACCGTCTTGATCGACCAAAGAGGCATCAATATCAAATTCGACGATATTCTGATTATCGCGAACCACTTCACCATCTAGGTTGTCAGAACTCGGTGTAACATTGAGATTAGGAGCATCTGCCACGGCTTCAACATTGAGTTGCAGCTCGTTGCTGACTGTATCAATACCGTCAGTCACCTCATAGGTGATGGATATAGCACCGTTAAAGTGCTCAGTTGGCTCTATGGTAAAGGTTCCATCTTGGTTATCCGTAAGTACCCCATTCCCATCAATATTCAGGTTCAGCGCTGTTAAAGCGTCTCCGTCCAGTTCCGTAACATTAGACAGAAGTTGTGCTTGCGTCAGTGTAATTAAACCATCTTCATCAACCTGATCCGTCAACACGCCATCGACAACTGGCGCATCTTGTTGAGGGATAACATCCACAGACACCGTCGCCGTATCAAACGAACCATTGCCATCTGTTACTGTATATTCAAATTGAGCTTCACCGAAGTAGTTGGGTGCTGGTGTGAAGGTAATCGCGCCGTTTTCACCTAGCACCACTTCGCCTTGGCTATCATCGACCATGCTCACTTCGACTATCGATAACAAGTCACCATCGGCGTCGGTGTCATTGGCTAGCAGGTCGCTGACATTCAGGACAAGCACACCATCTTCCAATACCTGAATAGGTGTCGTGGTAATGGTGTTATCAACATCTATCAATTGTTCAGTAACATCGATGGGTTGGTTAGCGGTATCGTAGTTTAGGTCTAAGGTTGTAGCACTTGTCACCTCACTGCCATCACCTTGAATAGTGACCAGTTGCAACTCTTCTGTAAGGGTGCGCGATACCGTCATATTCTGCACAACATATGTACCGGTTCCGCCAGTGGTACCAAGTTCGAAGTGATGCACGGGCTGATCCGTTGTGAAGACATACTGATCTTGGAACTCACCTGATTCTCTATATCCACCTTGAGAATCAATGACATTACCCTCTGCGTCGTAGGCAGTGATAATGACTTCCGTCGCGTTGCTGTGCGATTCATCAAACCAACCGCCGAGCCCATCGAGCTGGAAGGTAATTTGATTCACATCCTCACCATCAATCGTGACAACGAGCGTGTCGTTGTGAGACAAACCATTATTCGATTGATCGCCAATCCCCGCACCCACTGACGTTCCTGCACCATTCCAAGCGGTCAAGTCACCGCCTGTCACTTGAGTCGTTATTGTGACGTCGTCTTGCGTAAATACAGCCGTATCACCATTAACCACTCCCCAGTCAGACGCTTGTGCTGTTCCATCGAAGACATTCGTACTGGTATCGTTGTCGAAGCTCCCTACTTTGATATCAATCGTCGCTGACTCGACGGCATCGACATCTGGCACAAATTGAAGTTCAGTATCCGCAGAGTATATTTCACCGACGACGATATTTTCCCATACGTCATCTTCATTAAGGTATTGTAGGACGCCATTTTCAGGCTCAGCATCTAGGCGAATACTTGGCTCTGCCGCACCAAGCTCTGAGTCATCATTAGCTATGACCGGATCATTAACAGAAACTACGTGAAGATTGGCGGTGGTTTGAGCGGTAGCGCCCTCATTGTCTTCAATGACAACATCAAACACGACATCACCATGAAAGTTCTCATTTGGCGTGAAGCTAAACGATCCATCAGGGTTTTCTACTAGCTCGCCATCATCACCAGAATATTCGACAGACTGGAGGCTCACAGGCCCTTCCACATCGGTAGAGTTAGAAAGCAAATCATCCGCCGTGAAATTTAACACGCCATCTTCATTGATTTCATGGTTAGTCGGCGCCGCATCAGGGAGATCGTTCACCGCTTCGACATTCACATCAAAGGATAAGGTGTCGGTTGTCGTATCGCTGTGTTCAAGCTCGTCAGAATAGATGGATCGTTCAGGAGTGACATTGACATCAAAGCTCTGAGTATCCTGCTTGGTGTCACTCACCTCATTTGGGTTGATGGAGCGGCTACCGCTAGAAACCTCGCCATCTTGCACTTGAGACGCGACTGACTGTTGAGCAGGTTGCCCTGCATCATCACGGCCAGAGGGCGTATTTCCACCGACCTGTTGGGCACCGACACTCGGTTGCGCACCACCGCTTTGCTCTGGGGGTTGCTCGTTTTCTTGAGTTCCCTCTTGCACTTGAGAAAGCGTTGCGCCATCTTCAGTTTGAAGCCCCTCTTCGGTAACAGCTTGTTCTCCTTGCTCTCCACCCTCTTTTTGTTGCTCGGCCGTCGCTTGTTCGCCGCCTTCTGACTTCTGCTCGCTGTTTTCTTCTAGCGGTGCAACCGAGTCAGAACCCGTGGCGACTGTGTTTGCAGCCGTCGATTGCTGATTATTTTGATTGCCGGGATGAGATGACGAAGCAGGCGACTTGTCATCTGTCTTAACTTGCTCAACTGCATCATTCAATTCGTTGTTTTCTGGGTTCTGACCAACTGGCATACGCACTCCTTGTCAATGACTTGTCTGACTCTAATTATCTTTTATGCTATACGTAGCATAGGATACAAAGCACATAAAACAAGTTGATCAAAGTCGTATTGAACAAAAAGATGATCCGACGCTTATTCTGTTTAATACATATTAAAAATTAACAAGTTAGACGTTCTTTTTAACGAAACTGTACTACAGTAAAAATAAAACAAGACTGAGTTGCATATGGAGCACCTAGTCGAACAACAAAAATACAACGTCACTAAACTCGCTTAATGCCTTATACAACCCGCTATGTTGCGGAATTGCAGACCATTCAATGCGAAGGGCAAGGATGACTGACTTATGAATGAATTAGATAAAATCATCGAGCGCTCAATCAACCAAGAGCATCAATCAACGCTCGATGTGTCCAACTCCCAAGACCGAGTTACAGTAAACAAAGTCTTTGTCATTATTGCTGTTTTTATATTGGGCATTGTGGTCTGGGCAACCCAAGCCACTATTGATATTACCGTATCGACAAGAGGCGAAGTTTTACTCGATTCAGACGTTGAAAAAGTACAGCATTTAGAAGGCGGTATTCTAGAAGAGCTCTATGTGTCTCCTGGGGATCTTGTTTACAAAGGTCAAAAGATCGCCACATTAACTTCTCAAGACCGAGTGTCTGAATTGCAGTCCACTCGATATGAAATATCTCAGCTTCAAGTAGAAAAACTCAAATACCAAGCGCTCATCAACAACACAAAACCGGATTTTTCGCGCTATGCAAACTACCCTGCTTTAGTTGAAACGCAAACCCTCTCATGGACTGAAGAGAACAATCGAAACCAATCCAATGATGAGCTGTTCTTGCACGACATTCAGCATAAAAAAGGGTTAATCGAGTCAATGAAACGCCGCGTAGCATCATCAAAGCAACAGTTAGCAGTGATTAACCAACAACTAAAAATCAAAGATCAACTCTATAAAGAAGAGATGGCATCGCATATCGATGTGCTCAACATGAAGGTACAGCACCTAAACATGTTACGTGAAATAGAAAATCTCAATGAAGGCATCTTAAACGAAAAGTTCCAACTCACCCGGCTTGAAAAACAGTTAAGTGATAACCAAAAAAATCGCAGGACCGACTACTACGCCAAACTAACGGAGGTGAACAACAACCTTGAGATCAAACAGACGCAACTCCCATCATTAACCGACAAAGTGGAAAGGCTATTAGTATTCTCTCCTGTCGATGGCAAAGTCGATAAAATCAACTTTAATTACCAATCAGCTGTGATTCCTCCTGGTGATAGCATTGCCGATATCACACCACTCAACAATGAGATGCACGCAGAGGTGAAAATCCCGCGTAAAGACGTTGGCTTCATCGAAAAAGGACAGGAGGTCAAACTCAAATTCGATACTTATAACTTTGCTAAGTACGGCATCTTATCCGGCAACATCGAATCCATATCCCGCAGCTCTTACGAAGAGAAAGAGCAAGAGTATTACATCGCCAAAATTAAGATTACCGAGAATTACCTAACGCGTAATCAAATCCAATATTACATTGCTCCTTATATGGAGTTTACTGCAGACATTAAAACCGGTAGCCGAAAAGTGATCGATTACGCCTTGAAGCCGATCATGACCGCGCTCGACGAATCATTTGATGAGAGGTAGCGGCCATGAGTCAGTCAAATAGATACACTCACAAACTAAGTCACATACTGTTTATTGTGATCGTTGCCATTTTGGGTACGAGTACGGTTTATACCGTTCAGACCATCTACAGTAACAATGAACGGAGCAGCGCTCAGTCGCTAATGTTTGGTAAATCTCATGAGGTACTCAGCGATATCTCAACACTGAACTCAACGTTAGACCTATGTAGCAACAATATTGAAAACTGTGAACAAGAGCAAGTTAACCTACTGATTACCAAACTTCAGGGCGAACTATCAGAGTTGCAACAACTGATCTCTGAAGAGAAATCACTAGCCCTTTTAACTGGGGTTATGGGGTTCGACTTATTAGAGCTTCACTTCCAAAAATACCAAGAGACAGGTGACTTAAACCAACTAAGCCTTTCGCTGCGTGTAGCATCCGAAAAAAGCATCAATACGGTGAAAAGCTTTATCAATAACTACCACAACCAAGCTGCACAAACCTCTCACCTACAGCTGTACACCATCGCTAGTTTCAATCTAGTGCTCTTTTTAGCGCTGTTTGTTTATTTCACCCAAAATAGTCGACTCTTAAGTCGAACCCGAGCACAAAAAGATCAAGCGCATGCTACCTTCAAACAGATATCGAGCAATCTAAAAAGCATCGATCACGAGGCAGTAAAAGCGCGAATATCAAGTGTCGAAACCTCGAGCATTGAAAAGAACATCTACGCCAAGTTGCTGTCAAGTTATGAGCAGTTAGAGGAACAAAAGTCACAGACCGACCTTTATCAACGCCTTTACAACCTACTCGGTTATGAGGTGCGCGGTATCACCAACACCATTCAAGGTGGTATTAAATTATTGGTTAAAGACAGTGATGAAAACGGTGCGCTGCTGGCTAAAGAGATCATCTCTGCTACATGGACGTTAGAAAACCTCGCAGACAACTTTAACCGCCTATCGAACGTAGATGCACTCAATGATGACAAGAGCATCGATTTCTATGACTTAATCAGCGAATTGATTGTTCTTACTGCCACCAAATCAAAGCAACAATCCAAAACGCTCGAATGCTTCGTTGACAATGCTATCCCAGCCCAACTTTACGGCAGTCAAACTGGGTTGTTCTGGATATTGTTGCTCCAGATTTCCAACAAAATCGCGACGCCTACGCACTCCAATGCACTACTTCATGTTGGGTGTAGTAGCTCATCACAAGTCGATAAACTGCGAATTACGCTGTCGCTCTATTTTTATCGTAACGCCTATACCCAAATAGAGCAGCTAGACAAACTCAACTGGGGTGATGCGGTAACTAAAGACATCACCAATGTCGAACTAGCCAACAACCTGCTTACTGGGGTTAAAAACTACTCCGCGATAACAGAAACATTAGACGAAGCTGAAAAGATGGTGATTAACTTTGATGTCAATGCCTCTCAGTACGCACCTCTGACCAACCGCTTGGAAGGACGTACGATCCTGTTATGCGGTATTGATAGCTTACAGCTCGATATATTGAGACAGACCTTCGTTAATGAAGGCGCTAATGTTGTTTTAGCAAGCACCGCAAACGACATCTTTAAGATGATGAAGGATTTAAAACCTCACGACGGTATATTCTTAACTGACCACATTAAGGGGATCACTCTCGACTCCTTCTGTAAAACGCTGAAAGCACGATTAGCGGCAAAAGAGATCAAACTGATGCTCTCTATGTCGAGTTCAGCCGATCTAGACGATACCTACAACCACGTTGATTATGTGTTCTACCACCCGTTCACCCCTATCGACTTCATCGACAACATTGTTAAGACATTGGACAGTGAAAGTGAGAAAGAGAGCCAGTCTGATAAGCAGTTCTTGATTGTTGAGGATGATAGAGTACAACAGATCATTCTTAACAAAATTCTCTCTAATTTTGACTTCCAGTGCCAAGGGGTCGACGACGGAGCCAAAGCCGTCGCGCTTATCAAAGAGCAACAGTTCGATATCATCTTTATGGACTGCATTATGCCAAACATGGACGGTATCGAAGCAACCACTCATATTCGCCAATACGAGCGTGATAACCACTTACCACCCACCACCATTATCGGTGCTACAGCGTTAACCAGTAATAAAGAACACAAACGCTGTGTTGATGCAGGCATGGATTACGTCATCAGTAAGCCATACAAGAATGATGAGATTTACTCAGTCATCAAGAAATACATGGCGATCAGGAAGGTGGGTTAATGAAATCAGCGTTTGATTCAAGAAGGTATAAAAAGCCGACCTTAGGTTTACCCTTAATCGGTTTAATCACGCTTGTAAGTAGTATCGACTCCCATGCTGGTGAGCTGTCTGTCGTGATCAATGGAGCGATTGAAAATAACTACAGTATCATCAACTCAAGATATGACATTCAAAGTACTGAGTTTGATAAAGACATCAGTTCCGCCTTTTTCTATCCAACTATCAATGCCAACGCCAATACCACATGGAACGAATCCGACGTACGTGCCTTACAGCCAAGTAACCAAAACTACAACAGCAATGGTTATACGCTGTCACTGTCTCAAACCTTGCTCGATGTGTCGCGCTACAACACTTACCGCGAATCTGAGCTAGATGTTCAGATCAGCAAACTGCAACACGACAAACTGGTTAACGATACAGTGGTTGAAGTTGTCGATAACTACTTTTCTTATTTAAAGTTTCATGCCCAAAGAAAAGCGACCGATGCTCAGTATCGTTCGTCGGTATCTCGTCTAAAGCAGGTAACTCGTAATAATGAGCTAGGTAATCTACCTAAGACCGATGTTTACGAAACTCAAGCGAGAAAGAACACCACCAGCAAACAGATTTCAGATATTAACAAACAGATAAACTTGTCGTTGAATCAGTTGCAATCAACGTCACAGACTCAAGTCGTTCCCTCTTTTGACCTAGCGCTCAACAATCAATATCTGCCCATCTCAGATTCAGAAAAAGCGCAACTTAAGGGGAGACTGGTTGAAGCGAATTTCGACATTGCAATTGCAAAGTCACTATTGGATAAGTCAAAACGCACTCTGAGCAAGTCGCGTTCTGACTTCTATCCAACTCTTCAAGCTTCTGCCAATTACGAGTACGAAGACAGTAACCGTGACAACTCTAAAACCGACACCACAACCTACAGCTTAACCGTCAATTTGCCGATTTTTGAAGGCGGTAGCGACTATTACGAATATCAAAAAAACAAGGGCCGCATTCAGCAGTTCTCAGCCCAATATGACCAAGCGTTGAATGACGCGCAGTTTGCTCTCGACGATACAGTGCTAACCATTAATGCCAATATCGAAGCCATGTCCTACCTACGTGCGGCTGTAATCGCAAACTATCGCGTTTACCAAGGCAATAAGAAAGCTTATCGACTCGGAACGAAAACGTTAACCGACCTGCTCAACTCTGAATCTGACCTTTTTGATAGCATCCGCGAGTACTATACCAATCAGTATGACTACGTCATTAATGTAACCAAACTGAGAGCACTATTTGGAGCGATAGACCTAGAAGAGCTCAACCGTATTTCTGAGCGGATGATACCTATCGAGGACACTTTTGACTTATCGATCATCGACAGCTTGTCTGCGCAAGGAGAAGGATAATGGACAAACTAAATTACCTTCCTAAACTGAGTGCAAGCGACACTGGTTTTTTGGTGATTTCTAGCATACTGACCACAATACTCGGATTGGTACTGCCGTTTTCGATACTGATCATTTTTGACCGAATCATTCCAAATGAATCCAGTTCCTCTCTCTATTTCATCTTCGCGATTATCCTTGTCGCAATCATGCTCGACTATAAGATCAAAAATATTGAAGAGTCGATGGTATCAAGAATTGGCAACCGATTTGAACAATCTACGACCAATCAGATATTCAATGCGATATGTCACTCAGACGCGGCTCAATTTAAAAAGCTGGATACTGGGTCTTACTTGGAAAGGCTCACTACCATTCTCGGGCTTCGCTCCTACTACAGTGGTGAGCTAATCGGTGCAGTCATCAACGCATTTACTTGTCTTGTTACTCTGCTGATCATTGCGGTTATCAACCCGCCAGCGGGTCTTATCCTGCTGATCAGTGCCGTTTTTCTGCTGGCTACAGCTCTCCACTTATCAAATAGTAAAGTCGCTTTGATGCAGAAAAAATCCGATATCGATGGCACCACCAACTCAAATATCATCGATATCATATCCAACCCGCTCGATATCAAAGGTCGTTCGATGGAGTATCGACTAGAAAACCTTATGAATACCATGATCAAAGAGCGAGAGTACTACACTAGCGAATTTGAAAAACAAGAATCAAAGTTCAGCCTAACCTTAACCTTAATTCAGCAACTGGCTGTCATTTTAACTGTGGTAACCAGTGCCGTTGCGGTGATTAACCTCGATATCAGCCAAGGGGTGATGGCAGCTATCATCCTTCTGACCAATCGCTTTTTTGGCCCCTACCAACAAACCATGCGAGCCATTAGCCAATGGAAGGTTAACAAGAGCTATATCAAGAGATTGAATGAAATCATAGAGATAGCCACTGAGCACACACCCAACCAATTGGTGGGTATGCCGCCAAAATCTGTCAGCTACCAAGGTCAGGAGCATTATCAGTTTCAAGCCAATAAAATTACTGTTCTTTCAGGTCAGTCTGGTTCCGGTAAGTCTTCTATTTTACGAGGTCTAAGCCAGCATTCTGACAGGACAACGATGGAAGGAAAACTCGACGACAATGTCATCGATAACATTATCATGGTCAATAAACACAGCACTTTTGTTGATGGCACGATCATCGATAATATCACCTGCTTTCGACCTGAGCTGCACAAAGCTGCCTACTCTTTATGCGAAACGTTAGGGATCAAAGGAGATATCGACGACCTTAAGCAAGGCTTTTATACCGAGATCACTACCACAGGCATCAAGCCATTCTCACGCAAGGTTAACTTTGCACTGCTTATTGTCCGTGCGCTACTCAGCAACAAGAAGATCGTACTCATCGATGACTTCGACCTCTCATATGAAGTCGACTTTTCAGCTAGTTTGCTCTCTTGCTTACGTCCAAGGATCAACTCTTATTTATTCGTCATCGCTAGTAACAAGATAAAACACAAAGATCGTAACATAGAACACATCAAAGCTCGCGAGGTGGCTTAGCATGGATACATTGATTGCTTTTGACGAGATAAAGGCGCGGCTACTGCACTTTCGTGAAGGCCACCTATCGACACGTTATGCTGAGAACCCACTATTACTCGGTTTAAGTTACACACTGGTCGCTCTTCAATGGGAAGGCACTGCTGAGCTTCTATCAGATACGTTTATCAGCGACAAAGACCACTTTAAAGCCTTTGATGCGACACTTTCACGACTTGGATATCAATGTCTACACCAAAAGATCACCCATCATAGACAGCTAGAAACACTCAGTTGCCCAGCGTTTATATCCATTAATCGCCAGAACTACATTTTACTGGGTGTCGAAAAAGAGGTACTGCATCTATACGACTACGAAAATGATATCCCTATTGAGAGTCCTCTGCCGGCAAAATTTAAGGCTCGTGTTTGTGCCATATCAAGCTACTCACGGATCTTTCGAGAGCCGCCTCCTGAATCCCAAGACAAACGTAATTGGGTAAAACACATTTTCTATGAACACAGTGCTGAGTTCAAAAGTCTCGCCCTATTGAGTCTTTTCATCACCCTATTTGGAACCATACAACCGTTCTTCATTATGGGCGTTTATACCTTTGCGTTAACCGCAGATTCAACCTCAACCTTGTATTGGCTAGCCTCTGGTGCAATTGCCGTCGCTCTTATGGAGCACTACTTGAAGCGACAGAGAATGAGTATTCTCAATACATCAGGACAGGAGCTTGCCCATTATATCTCTTACCATGTCATCTCTAAATTATTGTGGCTGCCCTACGCGATGACTTCCAGTGCCACCACCTCTTCACAGTTAGCACGATTGAAAGACATCGACCAATTTAGACAGCTAGTGACAGCAGAGTCGAGCCTAAGCTACTTCGATCTGCCCTTTATTTTTATCTTTCTGGTTGCGATTTTTGTTATGTCTGGCAGTGCTGCGATTACCGTTCTAATTGGTATTGCGATAATGGTGGTGTTTTGTATTTATGCCCGCTACATCTACCTACAAGCGACGTCACGAAGTTCTCGTGCCAATGCGATGGTCTCTTATCAATGGAACGAACTATTAAATAATGTTGGCTCAATACAAAAGCTTCCGCTGCTGTCCGTCGTCAAATCCCGCTTCAACGCTGCACTAACCCAACGTTTGAAAGACTCCCATAAAGTATCAATCACCAACTCTAAAATTCAACAACTCGGCAGTAGCCTGATTCAAGTAATAGGTACCGCCAGCATCGTCACTGCGGTATCTGCAGTGATGGCCGGAGAAGCCAATCCAGGTGCAATGCTTGCGATCATCATTCTAGTTTGGAAGACACTAACGCCCATCATGGGGATCTACAATTCACTCGCAAAAATCGACACGATTAAAGCTTCCTCTTCTCAAATCAATGCTTTAATGTCGCTTGACGATGACAGGAATAAAATGGAGAAAAGCCCGCCCATACAAGAATTAGGTGGTCGCGTTAACATCAAGGGGTTGTCTCACCGTTATCCAGGAGTTGGAGGTGGCTTAACCAACCTATCTATTGGGATCACTCCAGGGCAAAAAGTGGCGGTATGCGCACCGTCTGGTGCCGGTAAAACCACCTTAATGAATATACTTGCAGGGATAGAGACCCGTTTTCAGGGCCAACTGCTGTACGACGGCTATAACGTAGCTCAGTTCAACAACTTCAGACTGAGAAGCAGCCTGACCTATATCCCATTTAATATGCACCTTTACCCGTCTACTGTTCACGCTAACTACACGGTATATAACGGATATGTACAAGAGGAAACCATTGACGAAATGCTCAACTTCTTTGATCTGCTTCCTTATTTACCTCAAGGCAAGGACACCCTATTAACGACCGATTTCCTTGACCGACTTCCTGATGGCGTCTATCGAAAACTGGTACTGGCAATCGGTCTGGGAGACTGTCACAAAAAGATTCTCATTCTCGATGAACCCTTCGTTGGCGCCGAAAATGAAAACAGTCGTTATATAACGCTGTTGTTTAAAGAGAGATTAGCGTACAGCACGGTAATCTTTACTACCACTAGCAAAGCCATGGTTGCCGTTTCAGACCGATGTCTGCTGTTAGAAAAAGATGGTTCACAGAAGTTTTTCGGAACGCCTGATAAAGTACTGCAGGCCGCCCCTTCAATGATTAACTAACTCTGATAAAGGTTGCATCAGGAAATAAAAACTGAAAAACGAAAATAACGAATACTCATTATTCAGAATTGCGCAATAGTAAAACAACTAAGCGACAGCGAGCTTTAAATCTGTAAAGCGCCAACCGTCATTGTTCAGTGATAACCCTTAAAGTTATGGTTTTATTCACATTATTGATAGATCATACTGTTTCAATTGGTTTTGATTTTATAAATTAAAATACATAATCAACCCGCCGCTTAAGCGCCCATTAGAATATGACCAACAATTACATAAGCATTGCCAAGACTTCACTCCATTTTATTGCATCTTTTTGTTTTTCTATGGCTTTGCTCCTTCCCATTACTCCATTTCACTACAAAGACGTGAGTGAAAAGTCGATGGTAATCGCAGAAACAAAGTTGGATGAGATAAAGGCAAAGTTCGATTCTTTTCTAACGACACAAAATGCCAATCTTCCGTGTAAAGCCTTTGTACGAGAGCTTAGACAAACGGTATTTGACACGGACTGGGTGAAAGAGGCAGCGATATATAATAATCAAGACTACTTTTATTGTTCAACAACCGAAGGTGACGTTTGGTTTCCTCTGTATCAGACCATCAGCCGTCGAATAAACAAAGACCCAAACTTAACGACACTCTCCTATACCAATTCTGCGATTTCCCAGTCCAAAGCCATAATGCTGATCTTCAAAGATCAAGTGAGTCAAGAAGGTGCTAGCCTATTGATTCCACCTCACTACATTTCAGACATAGTTGAAGACCACCTTTCCCAATATGGATTAAATTCAAAAGTTGAGGTGATACACCGAGATATTTCTGAGCTAGAGCCAGTCTCATACATTAAAACTCTAAAAATAGAGTCTGACACCTACCCGTTAACCGTCATATCTTATGCAGGCTATGGCTATTACCTCAATTTCTTTCTCAAATACTCTTGGTTTGGCTTTCTTGGTGCTGGTATCGCGACTATCATTGCATTGAACATCAAACATAAAAGGCAGGGACAAAGGGGATTGGAGTATTCACTGTCTAACGCCCTGAAAAACAAACACTTACATGTTCACCTTCAGCCTATCGTTGACCAGCGCACTTCCCAAGTTGTCGGTTGCGAGTCACTGCTACGATGGAACGATCCCATCGAAGGCAGCGTTTCGCCCGCGATTTTCATTCCCCTCGCGGAGAGTCTTGGGTTAATCGAAGATCTCACCTACTTTGTGCTTGAGCAGGTGTTAAGCACCCTAAAAGCAAATGGAGCGCTCTTTGAGAATAGATACATCAGCGTCAATATCAGTCGCAATGTTATCTCTAATCCAGATTTCGCAGACCGTACTCTAAGAATGTTCCGTAAGAATCCGGATGTGTTGAACAAAATTGTCTTTGAGGTTACCGAAGACGGTGAGTGCCTTGAAAAAGACATGGTCACCATCAGAACAAATCTAAACAAACTGGCAGAGGTTGGTGTAGAGATCGCGATAGATGACTTCGGTACAGGCTACGCAGGATTGGACTTTGTTCGTCAATTCCCTTTTAGTGTTCTTAAAATTGACCGAGTGTTTGTTAAAAATATCTCAGATTCAACAAGCTTAGGGGTCCCTATTCTTGAGTCGATGCTTCAATTGGCCGACTCGCTTGGAATGGCGGTTATCGTTGAAGGGGTAGAGAACGAATCACAAGTCAATACGCTAAAAGGTCTGGGGGTAACCTACATCCAAGGTTTCTACTACTACAAACCAATGCCAAAGGAACTCGCCCTAGAGATATTAAAACAGCAAGACCTGATTCGATATGAAGGGTTTAAGTTGCTCCCTTCATGAAGAATAACCAGACACAGTGTTGGTAACGTGAGGACAACGCACTTTCTCAAAAAACAGTCAATAAAAAATAGAAAATAAAAAAGAGGCCTTGTCACAATGTAACAAGGCCTCTAACAAAACGCTAAACCCATATTTTGCTATTAAGCACTATGCCAGTTAGCAGTCTTTTTCAATTTAAAACAACTAATTACGATTATACGTCGTAAGTTGTTGAAGCAGTGTCACCGCCCGTACCAGTCCAGTTAGTGTGGAAGAACTCACCACGTGGACGGTCTGTACGCTCGTAAGTGTGAGCACCGAAGTAGTCACGTTGAGCTTGAAGCAGGTTCGCTGGTAGACGAGCAGTTGTGTAGCCGTCTAGGAAAGATAGCGCAGAAATCGTACATGGCATTGGGATACCAGACTCTAGAGATTTCGCTGCTACTTTACGCCATGCCGCTAGGCTGCCTTGTAGGATGTTCTTGAAGTACTCATCAGAACCTAGGAACGCGATGTCTGGGTTTGCTTCGTACGCATCACGGATGTTGCCTAGGAATGCAGAACGGATGATACAACCACCACGCCACATTAGTGCTACGTTACCGTAGTTTAGGTCCCAGCCGTTCTCGTTAGACGCTTCGCGCATTAGCATGAAGCCTTGAGCGTAAGAGATGATCTTAGAAGCCAGTAGAGCTTGACGTAGTGCATCAACCCACTCTTGCTTGTCGCCTTCAACTGGGGTGATTGTCTTACCGAATAGAGATTCAGCTTCAACACGTTGATCTTTAAGCGCAGATAGACAACGCGAGAATACAGACTCAGAGATAAGCGTTAGAGGAATGCCTAGGTCTAGTGCGTTGATACCAGTCCATTTACCAGTACCTTTCTGACCAGCTGTATCTAGAATCTTCTCAACTAGAGGCTCACCGTCTTCATCTTTGTAGCCAAGGATGTCAGCAGTGATTTCAACAAGGTAGCTGTCTAGCTCAGTCTTGTTCCAATCAGCGAATACTGCTTGCATCTCGTCTGCAGACATACCAAGACCATCTTTCATGAACTGGTAAGCTTCAGTGATAAGCTGCATGTCGCCGTATTCGATACCGTTGTGTACCATCTTAACGAAGTGACCAGCACCGTCGTTACCAACCCAGTCACAACAAGGCTCGCCAGCGTCAGTTTTTGCAGAGATACCTTGGAAGATTGGCTTAACCGCTTCCCAAGCTTCAGCTGCGCCGCCTGGCATGATTGAAGGACCGAAACGTGCACCTTCTTCACCACCAGATACACCAGTACCGATGAAGTGAATGCCTTTTTCACGACAGTGAGCAACACGACGGTTTGTGTCTGGGTAGTTAGTGTTACCACCGTCAATGATGATGTCGCCTTCGTCTAGAAGTGGAATTAGGTTTTCGATAAAAGTATCAACAACTGCACCAGCACGAACCATTAGCATCACTTTACGTGGTGCTTCTAGCTTCTCAACAAGCTCTTCTAGAGAGTAAGCACCAACGATGTTTGTACCTTTCGCTGGACCTTCTAGGAACTCGTCTACTTTCGCAGCAGTACGGTTGTGAGCAACAACTTTAAAGCCGTTGTCATTCATGTTTAGGATAAGGTTTTGACCCATTACTGCTAGGCCAATTACACCGATATCACCTTTCATTATTTATATCTCCTTGCGGCTATTCGCGATTATGCGATAGCACTTGCTGCATTTGAATCTAGGAACCACTCTGTTTCGCCAGTTTTAGACTGGATTTTCGCTGCCGGGTAAGGCAGTTCTGAAGCAGGAGTTGTATGAATTTCTTTAACGATATCAACTTTACCAGCACCCAGTACTAGATAGCTGATTCGTTTTGACGCTTCTAAAACCTTAGCTGTTTTAGAAACACGGATTTGACCAGACTCAGGGTGAGAAGCCAGTACAGACAGGTTCTCGTCTTGGTAGTTTGTTGCACCCGGGAATAGTGAAGCCGTGTGGCCATCTGCGCCAACACCTAGCAGAATCCAATCGAAAACAGGTGTGCCGTTTTCACAAGGAATCACATCAGCCATCTCTTTAGCAAAGCGTTCTGCTTCTGCTTTCGGCTCATCTTCACCACGGATGCGATGGATGTTCTCAGCAGGAAGGTTTACTTGAGAGAATAGAAGTGTGTTTGCTTCACCGTAGTTGCTTTCGGCATCATCTGGTGCCACGCAACGCTCGTCGCCCCACCAGAAATGAAGGTTTTTCCATTGGATACCTTCTGCGTATGGCGCCTGTGCCAACAGTTTGAATAGCATTTTTGGCGTGCTGCCACCTGAAAGTGAAATATGAACAGGTGTGCCCTGCTCGCTGTACGCTTTCATTTCGTTTGCTAGGTTTTCAACAACTAGCTCTGGCGTTTCAAAGATCTTATGGTTGATCATAATTCGCAATAATCCGTGTCTGTTAGGTTTTTACAAGGGAAACGCCACGCGCGGCCGTCTCTTTCAAGAAGCTCGTCGGCTTCTTGTGGACCCCAAGTACCACAAGCATAACCAAATAGAGCTTGAGGATCTTGTTTGAAATCTAAGATAGGTTGAACGTACTTCCAACACGCTTCTACCGCATCAGTACGTGCAAACAGAGTCGCGTCGCCATTCAGAGCATCAAGAAGTAGACGCTCGTAAGCCGTTAGCATTTGAGTCTCAGGCAAGTCAGAGTAAGAGAAGTTCATTTTCACTTCTTTTGCTTTAAAGCCTGCGCCTGGTTCTTTCAAACCAAAGCTCATTTGGATGCCTTCGTCCGGCTGAATACGGATAATCAGCTTGTTCTCTGGTGCATCTTGACCAAATACTGGGTGTGGCGTGTTCTTAAAGTGAATCACGATTTCCGTCACACGCGTTGGTAGTCGCTTACCTGTACGCACGTAGAAAGGAACCCCATTCCAACGCCAGTTATTGATGTGAGCTTTAAGACCAATGTATGTCTCAGTACGAGAATCATCCGCAACCCCCGGCTCTTCACGGTAACCAACTAGGTGCTGACCACGTACATCAGACGCCGTATATTGACCAAGTACCAAGTCTTTACGTAGATCTTCCTCTTCAAGAGGTTTTAGACACTGCAACACTTTAACCACTTCGTCACGAATCGAATCTGCATTGATTTGTGCAGGCGGTTCCATACCAACCATTGCTAATACTTGTAGCAGATGGTTTTGGAACATATCGCGCACAGCACCAGAACCATCGTAGTATCCGCCACGCTCTTCAACACCAAGGAACTCAGCACCTGTGATTTCAACGTAATCAATAAAGTTACGGTTCCACAGTGGTTCAAACATTGCGTTGGAGAAACGAAGTACGAGAAGGTTTTGTACCGTCTCTTTACCTAGGTAATGGTCGATACGGTAGATCTGGTGTTCTTGGAAGTGATGATGGATTTCTTCATCTAGCGCTTGAGCAGAAGCTAAATCATAACCAAATGGTTTTTCGATGATTAGACGACGCCAGCCGTTAGACTCATCGTTCAGACCATGTGCCGCTAAGTTCGCTGGAATCACACCATATAGACTTGGTGGTGTTGCCAAGTAGAATAGAGTATTGTGATTTTCGAATTGATAATCTTGTTCTAGCTTGTCTAGGCGCTGTGCTAGACGAGCATAATCTTCTGTGTCAGAGGTATTAATCGCTTGGTAGTGCAAGTGGTTAATGAACGCGTCTAGCGTTTCTGGCTCAGTTTCTTCCATTTCCTGAAGGGATTTCTTCAGCTTTTCACGGTAAGACTCATCGCTGTACTCAGTACGGCTCACTCCAAGAATCGCAAAGGATTCCGGCAGTTGATTGCTAGCATACAAGTGGTATAAAGCGGGGATCAGCTTACGATACGTGAGATCGCCCGACGCACCAAAAATAACGATGCTGCTGTTTTCAGGTATTACCATCATCTTTCCTATAAAAACAAGGTTTTCAGTATTCGCCAACGGTATCAGCGACATACAAAAATAGATAATAGGTCTTGGCTATTAGTTAAATAGCGAGCGCCTATCACACTAGAGAATGCGTTTGGTAAACGAGGGTGATATAGATCACCTCAATTCGGGTCAGTATTGTCTATGACTATTTGATTTACATCAACCACTGTGAGGGCAATCGATTAAATATTGACTCATTTAATACAAATAATTTGCCATTACTTAGAACAAAAATGATTAAACGACAACGGAACTGCATTCCAAATCATTGTAGTGAAAAATAAATGGGATCTGGTCGGTGGAGTAGCACGAAAAACCAGTTTAATTCTGTTTAGTAGTGAAATATTAAACTGGTTTTATAATTTGTAATGTTCTGAATCAGTGCCCGAGTTCATTCGCGAACGCCAAGCTGGGAAAGGAGGCCAACAAAGTAAGTCGATTCAAGCAACATTCTCAAGAGATTACCGAGTCGCTTTATTGTAACAACGTTCTGGTCGACCCACTGAACCATAGTTAAGGTCAGCGTTCAGTTCGCCAGTCGTGATCAAGTATTCAAGGTATCGACGAGCAGTAGTACGACTCGCGCCAATACGCTCCCCTGCCTCATCTGCTGTCAGATCTTTCGTTTCGGCACTTTCAAATAGAGCTCGGATTTTATCAAGCGTCACGCCATCAATACCTTTCGGCAGCGTTGCTAATGGCTTAGAGTCGGCTTGATTGGCCGCTTGCAACATCTTATCAACTAAGCCTTGGTTGAGATCCGATACACTCTCGAGTTCTTGTTGTTGCGAACGATATTTTTTAAGTGATGCCTCTAGACGTGGAAACATCACAGGCTTAAGCAAATAGTCAACAACGCCACCACGCATTGCCTGCTGAAGCGTATCAACATCGCGTGCCGCCGTGATTAAGATGACATCACAGCCTTGGTTGTTGCCTCTCACATGATTCAAAATATCCAAACCACAGCCGTCTGGTAAGTAAACATCAAGCAGTACAAGGTCAGGCTTTAGTATATCTAACTGCATGATCGCTTCCGTTTGTGAGGTAGCAATCCCAACCACATCGAACCCGCCAATCTGCTCTAAATAGCGATGGTGCAACTCTGCAATCGCAATATCATCTTCAATGACCATGACTTTAGTGACGGCATTCATTTAACGCTCTTCCTTAAACGATATTTGTTCTTCTTTTGGTAGGTAAACGGTCATCCGTGTACCAAAATCTCTGTTTTCAACCATATCGAGTTGGCCTTGATATCGATCGGCAATTTGCTTAACCAAATACAAACCCACACCTCGGTTCTGCTTAGCTTTACTCGAAACCCCTTTGCGCGTGAGATCTTCAATTGCCAGTCCCTCTGGTAAACCGCACCCTTTGTCATCAACTTCAAGAATCACTTCATTCCCATAATCACTGACTGAAACTTCGATAATACGTCTCGCAGGCGGGAATGATTCCGTTTGGCTAATTGCCATTCGAGTCGCATCAAAGGCGTTGTCAATCAGATTCCCCAAGATAGTCACGACATCATCTGCGTTTAACCATTTTGGTAGAGTCTCTAATCGAGAACCCTCTTCTACCACCAGCTCTAATCCAATCTCGCGAGCACGTTCTGTTTTACCTAATAGCATACCTGCCACAAGAGGCTCTTTGACGGTCTCTCTCAAAAACTCGATAAGGCTCTGATAGTGTGCTGTTTCTTGGCCAATTAAATGTTGCACCGCTTCTAGCTCACCCATTTGCAACATGCCGCTAATAGTGTTGAGCTTATTACGATGTTCGTGAGTTTGAGAGCGTAGCAGGTCAGCATACTCTTTGGTTTGCGATAGCTGCTCGGTGAGATCATTAATCTCATCCCTTAATCTAAAACTCGACACCGCACCAACCACCTCACCCGCCACCACGATTGGGCTACGGTTTGCGATAATGCGCTTATTGTTTAGATAAAGCTCAATGTCGTGATCCGTTTGACCACTCGATAGTAATTGCTCAAGATCACTGCTTGGCACAACTTGAGAAAACGGTTTGTTAAGTGACGATTCTCTATCAATAGAGAGAATATCGCAGGCACTCTTGTTGATTGAACGAAGAACGCCGTGGTGGTCAATACTCAAAATACCCTCTTTCACTGTGCTCATAGTGACATCAAGTTCGACATACAGACGACCGATCTCTTCAGGTTCAAAACCGAGAATTGCTCTCTGGAAACGTCTCGATACATAACTAGAAATCAAGGCATTAACAGCGACAACCAACAATGCCATGATGATCAAGAACGCCAGATACGGTTCGATTCTATCTTGCAAAGAATCAAGCAGATAACCAACGGAGACTACGCCAATAATCTCGCCATTTGAGTCTTTAACCGCAGATTTACCACGAACCGAAAGTCCTAAAGAACCTTTGGCAGTAGACACATAGGACTCACCGAAAACCAGTGCTTTTTGGTTATCCCCGCCTCGCATCGGCTTACCTAACCTTTCATCAACGGGGTGAACAAGGCGAATCCCCTGCTGGTCGCCAATCACAATGAATGCTGCACCAATCAAATGGGTTAAGTTACGGAAACGTTGTTGATGTTCAGAATTTATCTGAGACGAGAGATCGGGATGGCTTGTATGACGTTGAATCAGGTCGATAACACGTGGCGATTCAGAAAGGAATTCTGCCACACCCAAGGCTTTAAGCCCCATCTCTTCTTCTTGGGAGTGTTTGATGTAAGCAAAACCAGCCGCGCTAAGAATCAACAACTCGACTAACCCTGTCACTGTCATAATAATCAGCAATCTTTTCCTAAAGCTGATACTGCTCCACTTCATCGACACCTACTCCCTATGCGATCCAACAATGTTAACATCAAGTTAATTCTGAAAGACTTCAAAGGTTCAGATTTGTGACTAAAGCGCGTGTTATTAACAGAAATTTTCATCTAAAACCGATTAACTTCTGATTTAGACAAACCTAAAAATCATTTTTTAGAAATTCTGGACTCTTGCAGTCCGTTTCCTGATTAATTGTTGACCTAGATCACTCCGATTTTAGCTGTTTTTTAGGTTGGTTATAAAAAATACAATTATACTAGTTGCACATGACCAGGGTGGTCATAAAGCAACCAACTAAGAGACACCGTTTCTCTTGAGAGCAGACACTACGAAACAGATAACAAACTGGTAACAATTGGCGATTATCGTATGTGTCACGCGAGCACGTAGCGAATGTGTTCAACTACGTAAATGTGGGAAATCATCTTGTGATGTAGAGAAGCTTTCCACCGAAATCACAATAACAAAAGAGGCAGTCTTTAGTTCTCAGACACTCCAATAACAAATGCTGATTGGCAAAAGTGACGCAGTCGATTTCAGAAACGGATTAAAAACATAACGTAACAACATTGTTGATAAGGAAAATAGGCAATGAAACGCGATTCTTTTGGAATTTGCCTCACTAAGGCTATGCTGTTCAAAAACTTACAATCGACATTTACACACGTCAGAGCTTATGAGAAAGATGCTACTTCACCTCTTGATCTAAAAGTGTTGTTGGCGTTCCCCCAAATGTCCGGAAGAGATTTGCTTCAAACAATGCAAGGTTCGCGTCACCTAGTTTGGCGTGCAGACCACCACTGCCCAGGCTTTGATTAGAACACTCTTCATTTTAAAACAATCACTTCTATACTTAAGAGCACGTTCTAGCGTGCTCTTTCTATTTCTAATGAAACACCGCATCTAGACTGAAGTCATTTACCTCGTAGAAGGTAATTGATCAATCAGTTAAAGACAAATTCGGATCGGCCTGTTAACATTAGAGTCATTACTCTAATTTGGTAAGTATGAAGATGACATCACCAAAATTCAGACCAAAATTTTCACTGACCGCACTGCTAATCAGTTGTGTAAGTTCGGTCAGTTTTGCCGCGCCTCTCTCCTTTCCTGAAGCGTGGGTTCTGCTACAGCAAAACAATAACTCTCTAGCCGCCCAGCAAGCAAATGTCGAGCGCTATCAGCACCTTCAAAATGCGACGGGCAGCCTCAACTTGCCCTCTATCACTTTAGGCGCGAACTACACCCACCTCGATAGTGATGTGACGATCAATGGAGAGCAGTTTGGTAATAGTTTAAGTGGTGTGAATCCCATTCTTGCTCCTTTGTTAGGCCAACTCAGTGGCGTTACTTCAACCATTACAGAGCAAGACATCTTTAGTTCTTCCATTCGTGCCGTGTGGCCGATCTTCACAGGTGGTCGAATTACGGCTGCTCAGACGGCGGCTGAAGGTCAAAGTGAAGAAGCGCAAAGTCAGTTGTTGATGGAGAAACAAGCGCGTTACGAAGACCTTACCAAGTACTACTTCTCGGTAATCCTCGCGCAAGACGTAGTCCAAACCCGTTTAGCCGTTGAAGCGGGCTTAACTCAACACCGAGATTTCGCGATTAAGCTTGAAGAGCAAGGTCAGATCGCACGTGTAGAACGACTGCAAGCGGACGCCTCTCTTGATAAAGAAATCGTCGAAAGAACCAAAGCTCAAAATGATCTAAAAATAGCCCAGCTAGCGCTAACTCAGATTCTCGGTCTTTCAGAGAAAGTTGAGCCATCAGAATCCCTGTTCATCAACAATAATCTGCCAAACATGGATACCTTTGTTCACCAGACACTAACGACATACCCTGGTCTTCGCATTTTAGATGCAAAAGAGAAACAAGCGAGCAGCCTGATTAAAGCGGAGAAAGGCAAATATTACCCAGAAGTTTACCTATATGGCGACTACAGCCTGTATGAAGATGACTCGCTTGCAAGTGAAATGAAACCAGACTGGTTAGTGGGAATTGGTGTTAATGTGCCACTGGTCGATACTTCTGGCCGCTCTGATAAAGTAGCCGCTGCGCACAGTGCAGTTTCACAAGTTCAATACCTAAAGTCTCAAGCAAAACAAGATCTCACCGTATTAGTTCAAAAAACCTATCTTGAGGCTCAACAAGCCATAGAAGAAGTACAAGGCCTAAATTCAAGCTTATCTCTTGCACAAGAAAACCTATCGCTACGTAAAAAAGCCTTCAACCAAGGCCTCTCTACATCGTTAGAGGTGGTAGATGCTGAACTCTATTTAGCGAGCATTAAAACCCAACAATCGGTTGCTCGTTTCCAATATCTCGTCTCTCTCAACAAACTACTGGCGCTTAGCAGTGAGATGAATGCATTCCCAAGCTATTCAACATCTGCTGTTTACCCAAAGACTCACAACACCAATACAAAAGGATGATTCATGAAATCTGTTAAACCACTTATCGCTTCAATCATCGGTATTGGCATTATCGGATGGGTTGGGTACAGCTTCTATCAAGCTTATTTACCGCAACCTGTTAGGATTCAAGGTCAGATAGAAGCTCAGCAATACAGCATCTCTTCCAAAGTGCCAGGGCGTATAGACCAAGTATTTGTTCGTAAAGGAGATATCGTTGAAAAAGGTCAGTTGATCTTCTCATTATTGAGCCCTGAGATCGATGCGAAGCTAGAGCAAGCCAAAGCCGGAGAGAAAGCTGCAGGCGCGCTTGCACAAGAAGCTGAGAAAGGCGCACGTGAGCAACAAATCCAAGCAGCGAAAGATCAGTGGCTAAAAGCAAAAGCTGCCGCTGACTTAATGGAGAAGACTTACCAACGAGTAAACAACCTTTACAAAGATGGTGTGGTCGCAGAACAGAAACGTGATGAAGCAGAAACTCAATGGCAAGCAGCAAAATACACAGAAAGTGCCGCTCTTCAAATGTATAAACTGGCTCAAGAAGGCGCTCGTGATGAAACCAAAGTCGCAGCGGCTCAAAAAGCGTTGATGGCTGCAGGCGCTGTTGCTGAAGTTGAAGCTTACGCCAAAGATACACAAATCCACAGCTGGTTTAATGGTGAAGTTGCTCAAGTGCTATTGAGCAGTGGTGAGTTGGCACCTCAAGGCTTCCCTGTTGTCACAGTGATCGACACGCAAGACGCTTGGGCTGTACTCAATGTTCGAGAAGACCACCTCAAGCACTTTGAAAAAGGCACTCAATTCGACGCTTACTTGCCTGCACTTGATAAGACAGTGACATTCGAAGTTATCCATATTGCTGTCATGGGTGATTTTGCAACTTGGCGCTCAACGGATGCCGCACAAGGCTTTGACCTAAGAACATTTGAAATTGAAGCTCGCCCTATCGATAACAAAGATACGTTACGCATGGGTATGAGTTTAGTCGTTGAGCTGTAGGGGCAATTATGTCTTACTCTTCTCAACACAGCGATGTTGACACCACTGGCAACGAATTTTCTCGCCAGTGGCAAATCGTGCGCAAAGACAAATGGTTGCTATCGAGTCTCACCTGGATTCCACTGATTCTGACGGCGAGTATCTGGTTGATATTCTCTCAGGGTATTGCTCGCGATTTGCCAGTTGCTGTGGTGAACTTAAACCATAGTCAACTTTCACAACAGTTTGTCCGTTTCATTGATGCATCTCCGACCTTGGCGGTCACGCAAAAATACACGGATATTAACCAAGCTAAACAAGCCATGATCAAACGTGATATCTATGGCTACGTGATCATTCCTAAACATTTTGAGCGCGATATCTACCTTGGGATGAACCCTAAAGTGTCTGGGTTTTACAACAGTCAATTTATTCTGATTGGAAAACTGGTCAATTCCGCTCTGTTACAAGTACAAGGAACGTTTAATGCTCAAGTGGAAGTCGCCAAGCAGTTATCTCACGGCGACAAAACGATTAAATCAGCACTTGGCCAAGCCGTGACAGTTCAAAGCCAAATTACTCCCCTATTTAATAAAAACACCAGCTATTCACAGTTCTTAGTGTCGGCAATCATCCCAGCTCTGTGGCAAATTATGATTGTCGTTGGGACCATATTGGTTTTAGCAGCCAATTGTCGTGAAAGAGCGTTTAAACAGTGGCTCGGCAAATCACCGGTCAAAGCGCTTGCCTCTGCACTGCTGCCTTACACTCTGCTGTTCTTCGTGTTTGGTATTGGCTTTATGACTTGGTTTTACCTGTTTTTAGATTGGCCTTATCACGGGAGTTTCATAGCTCTGATGTTCGCACAACTGATCACCGTAATTTGTTGCATGATCATGGGTAGTGCCTTCTTCTTTTTGACACTTGATCCCGCGAGAGCCATGAGCTTTGCAGGTGCTTTTACCGCACCAAGCTTTGCATTTATGGGCATTACCTTTCCAGTAACAGACATGAATACAGCCGCACAAGCATGGCGTAGCCTATTGCCAATCAGTCACTATATTGAAGTTCAAACCGCATTGTCGAGTTATGGTATCAATGTCGCGCAAACCATAATGCAGCTGCTGCCAATGCTCGGCTACGTGATACCAGCTATCATAACACTGCTTCTGATTCGCAAGCATTTGAACGCACAACCTGTGAATGGAGCCGCATAATGAAACCAATCAGTTTCATCGAACTCATTAAACACGAGATCTTATCTGTCGTTCGAAACCCTGTCGTTTTATTAACCGTCTTTGGTGGGGTGATTTTATACTCTTTTCTCTATCCTCTGCCTTACGCGCAGCAAACCCCTGAGCAATTAAAAGCATCAGTGGTCAATTTGGATCGAAGCCAGAGCAGTTATCAACTCGAGCGTATGGTCGATGCGACACCTCAAATTGACATCACTCGTCGTGATTTTAGTCTTGCAGACGCCAAGCAAGCGCTACTGAATCAGGAAATCGGCGGCTTTTTGGTGATTCCAGAGAACTTCTACAAAGATCTGCTGCTAGGTAAAAGCCCAACACTATCGTATGCGGGCGATGCTTCATTCTTTCTCGTGTACGGTACTATCATCGAGGGCTTGGCTAAAGCAGGTGGCACACTCGCCGCTCAGGTTAAAGTCAGTCACCTACTCGTTGAAGGCGTGCCGTTAGAGAGTGCTGCCAATGGATATAATGCATTCAGTCTTAACCTTAAACCAACGTTTAACAGTCGTATGGGCTACATCGATTACGTTGTACCAGCTGTGTTTGTTTTAATACTTCAGCAAACCCTCGCTATGGCATCTGGCTTGATCGGAGCAACCCAAAATAGCCAAGCAACTCAAGGATATTGGTCTCGGGTATCAGGTTTAAAACTGATTGTCGCTCGCTGCTGTGTACTCGTGAGCATCTATTACCTACTCGCCATGTATTACTTCGGGGCGAGCTTCGAATTCTACGGTATTAACTCACTGGCAACTCATGGTCAATTGCTTACACTGCTGCTCCCATTCTTAGTCGGTAGCTGCTTAGTTGGTATCTTGATTGGTGAATTTGTGCCAAGAAGAGAGTGGGTCACTGTCGTTGTTTTGATCAGTTCGATGCCTTTGATTTTCTCCTCAGGTTTTATATGGCCTGTAGAGATGATGCCAACTTGGTTGGTAGGACTGTCGCAACTGTTTCCTAGTACCCCAGCAATACAAGGCTTTCTTGGGATAAATCAGATGGGTGCTACTTGGCAAGATATAGCGCCACAATGGACGCTCCTTTGGGGACAAATCGTGCTTTGGTCTTCGTTGTTAGCAATTAAGTTGTTTCACAAATCTCAGAGACGAACCTCAGGGTATAGCGAATAACGACCAGCGATAGGCTTTGTGATTTATAAAAATAACGCACACTAACGATTACTTTTCGAATGGCCCTTTATGATAAAGGGCTTTTTATTGGTTAAATATAAAGTAACACAAATATAAAAGTTATCACTGTGTTTCAGAAAAAATATAAGATTCAACTTACTCATACTTCCCCACCACTACTACCAGATTTTTGCCGCGCCAAGAGCCCAACATAAAGCTCAAAACACTCTCTTTATCAACATGCCCAATACAAATTCATCCGTTTTGGTCAACATGCAAACTGATGTACATACTAAAAGACCAAGAGTCGCATTTTTAAAACAATGACTTACTAAAAACGATGACTAACCCCAAACAAATGTAAATTAATTGTAAAAATTTCTTTGATGACATTATTTTTATGTATAGGATTATCAACAAGGTCAGTTATAAAAAATAGAGCGACCTTATTCACGCAGAGACGCTATATCCATATAAAACTTGTTCAGTAATTATATTTATTTGAAGTATTGAGTTGGCTACAAGCCGTTTGTCGCCAACCAAGTAAATAGGTAACTTATTGAAAATAAAAGTTAATAGAAAGCAAGCTCAACAGCAGTAAACAAAATTTAGTAGAAGACAGGGAAAACCATGAAAAACATAAAAGCATTATTTTTAGGGTTTATATTATTATTCAGTTCCACAGCATTTGCAGAAGAAGGGTCATTTAATCAAACAATCAGTAATTTAAGCCAAAGTATTGATGGTTTTTTCAACGAATATACTGGTTGGTTCGTTGGATTAATATTCAAAAGTGTGCCTGTTGGCGAAGCTAACTTTCCAATCATAGTGGGTTGGCTATTGCTTGCAGCACTCATTTTTACGGTTTATTTTGGCTTCGTTCAATTTAAGCGCGTGGGCATGGCCATCGATATTATTCGAGGCAAATACACAGATCCTAATACCAAAGAAGACGGCGAGGTTTCTCACTTTCAAGCGTTAGCTACTGCCCTTTCCGGAACCGTCGGTCTTGGTAACATTGCAGGTGTGGGTGCTGCTCTAGCAATTGGTGGTCCAGGTGCAACATTCTGGATGATCTTGTGTGGCCTTCTTGGTATGGCATCAAAGTTCTGTGAGTGTACTTTAGGTGTTAAATACCGCACCATCTTACCTTCAGGTGTCGTATCTGGTGGTCCAATGTACTACCTAAGCCAAGGTCTAAGCGAACGTGGCATGGGCGGACTAGGTAAAGCGCTGGCTATCGGCTTCGCTCTAATGTGTATTCTGGGTTCTCTGGGTGGCGGTAACATGTTCCAAGCCAACCAAGCTCACGCAATGCTAACTTACGCATTCGACATCCCAAGTGAATACGGCATCATTACAGGATTTGTTCTAGCAGGTTTGGTTTTCTCTGTAATTGTTGGTGGTATGCCTTCGATTGCTTCTGTAACTGAGCGTGTTGTGCCTTGGATGGCAGCGCTATACATCGGTATGGCTCTTATTGTTATCGGTTCTAACCTTGATCAAGTAGGCCCAGCTTTCAACGCTATCTTTACAGGTGCATTTACTGGTGAAGGTGTTGTAGGTGGCTTCATTGGTGCCCTAATCCAAGGTTTGAAACGTGCGACATTCTCGAACGAAGCTGGTGTAGGTTCTGCTGCGATTGCTCACTCTGCGGTTAAGACTAAAGAGCCAATCACAGAAGGTCTTGTTTCACTACTAGAACCGTTCGTTGATACCGTTGTAATCTGTACAATGACAGCACTTGTTATCACTATCGCTGGTCTAAACACAGGCCCATTCGATGGTTCAGGTCTAACAGGTGTAACACTAACAGCCGCTTCGTTTACTGAAACAGCCGGCTTCTTCAAATACACTCTTGCTCTTGCTGTTATCATGTTTGCTTTCTCGACTATGATCTCTTGGTCTTACTACGGTCTAAAAGCGTGGACTTACCTGTTCGGTGAAGGCAAAACAACTGAGCTTGTGTTCAAAGTGATGTTCTGTGTGTTCGTTGTGATTGGTGCGACAATTCAGTTTGGTGCGGTAATCGACTTCTCAGATGCGGCTATCTTCGCGATGTCTATCTTTAACATCCTTGGTCTTTACTTCCTAATGCCTGTGGTGAAAAAAGAACTTCACTCATTCGTAGCTCGAGTAAAGTCTGGCGAGATCAAAACATACGGAAAATAGAAGCTTGTTTTAACACCAAGTTCCTATTGAGAAAATAATAAAAAGTCCATATCAAACAATGACATGGACTTTTTTAATAGAATTTAGAAAAGATCAGAAGACTACAAACCAATCTCTTCAGTCAGGTCTTTAATTTGCTGAAGGTCCATTTTATGAACTTCGATCATCTGTCTGATATCGCTCAAGCGAGAATTAGCAGCATCAAGCTTGTCGCAAGAGTCTGATTTCGCGTCCCAAGATGTCCCCTCAAGGAACGTATCACACTGCTTCTTAAGCGGCTTTAAATTTGGCTCTAGCCTATCACGTTCCGCCTCTAACGCTTCAAGAGCCTGTGTGATTTGAAGCTCTTTGCGGAACAGTTCACGTGAGCGCTCAAACATGGTCGATTGCATGTCTGCTTGGCGGTTAAGTTTTTGATTTTTTTGTTCTGACTGCTCTAGTGCTATTTTCTGATCGTTCAGTTGTTGCTCTAAAGAGTAATTAGCCTTTTCAAGAACAGCGGTCTGTTTTTTTATCTCGTCCAGCTCTTTCTGGTGCGCCTCTGCTTGTTTTTGCAGAGCCGCTTCAATTTGATTGCCAATTTCGGAGTCGACTTTAGCTACCTTAGCTTCTACTTGTGTGACCAACTGCTGCTTACTGTTGTTCAGCTCTTGATAGCGAGACTCTAAAACTTGATAAGTTGACTCCCATTTCGATGCTGTAACCGAAGAACCAATCAGACCTCCAAGGGCTAAACCCATAACGGCGGCAATACCAATGTATAGCTGACTGCGTTTGTCACGCTCTTCAATGACAACCACTTCGTCTTGTTCATTTTGCCCAGATTGTTGGCTCACAGGGTTACTCCAATTCATTAAAGGTTACAATGTCACTGGGAAGTTATCAGTAACGAGTACTACTCTTGGTCCAGCGTACTTCCTATCAAAAAAGTCGCTACTCAGCTTCAGCGCGTCAGTTCAGAAAACATTAAGCTTGCGGTATACAACAAAAAGCCACCTACGATGACAATCACTACGCTTTTCTGCACTTTTTCGTTGGTCCGATAACGAAACAGCACAAACGCCAACGCCAATAAAAAAACAATTGCGATTAGTCGAGTCATAACTCCTCCTTGTTTCTCTATTTTATACCATTTAAATAAGCAAGTTACGTCAGAGTCACGTTGTTTGATCATTTAGTTGAACAAGATTTGTGCAAACAGATGTTTTACTACTGACATCACACTTTTTCTGATCTAGGATACGCGTACAGATTACCTATTCATGTGGGTAATTGTTCCGATGAAGACTGCAGGAGAGTGGTTTTTAACTAAATATTAACATTTAGTTAGGTTGACCCGCCGAAGAAGTAAATCTTTCAGGTGCTTTATGCTGATAAAAAATCAGCAAAGTGAGGACTGTCGTTGGAGGAACCTCTGGAGAGAGCCGTACTACGATTTTTGTAGCAAGCGGCCGCCGAAGGAGCAAGCTTAGAGACTAAAACTTCTCAGTAAGTTTTTCGCTAAGTGAAACTCTCAGGCAAAAGGACAGAGGAGTGGAAAGCAACAACCTTAATTCAGAACACTAACTACAGTAATAATGTATTAAGTGGTGCGATCTCATTGATCAGCACTGCCCTTTCACTCTTCTCCTTAAATTTTTATTTATTAAGGGGAACCTATGAACTATCTACAAGAAACATTACAAACCATCAACCAACTTGTTTGGGGACCACCGCTGCTTGCTTTGCTCGTTGGTACAGGTATCTACTTTACTTTTCGCTTGGGCTTACTCCAGTTTAGACACCTACCAACCGCTCTGAAAATGGTGTTCACCAAAGACAAATCTGGTCATGGTGATGTTTCTAGCTTTGCTGCTTTATGTACTGCCCTTTCCGCAACTATCGGTACTGGTAACATCGTTGGTGTTGCTACTGCGATTAAACTTGGTGGACCGGGTGCGCTTTTTTGGATGTGGCTCGCTGCTCTGTTCGGTATGGCGACTAAGTATGCAGAGTGCCTTCTTGCCGTTAAATATCGCAAAGTCGATAGTAAAGGTGAGATGGTCGGCGGACCAATGTACTACCTGCAATACGGTGTTGGTTCTCGTATCTTAGCGGTTCTATTCGCTGTATTTGCACTTGGCGTAGCCTGTTTTGGTATCGGTACTTTCCCGCAAGTGAACGCGATTCTAGACGCAACTGAAATCTCTTTTGGGGCTTCTCGTGAGCTCTCTGCGATCGTATTAACCCTACTTGTTGCTGTTGTAACACTAGGCGGTATCCAGTCAATCGCGAAAGTAGCCGGTAAAGTCGTTCCAACGATGGCTGTTATGTACATTGTCGCCTGTTTGAGTGTCCTGATATCGAACGCAGGCCAACTATTAGATGCTATTAGTTTGGTGATCACTTCGGCGTTTACTAATACGGCAGCAACCGGTGGTTTCCTAGGGGCAAGTATCATGCTAGCCATTCAATCGGGTATTGCTCGTGGTGTATTCTCGAACGAATCTGGCCTAGGTAGTGCACCTATGGCAGCTGCAGCAGCTAAGACTGATTCATGTGTTAAGCAAGGTCTTATCTCTATGACGGGTACCTTCTTCGACACCATCATCATCTGTACTATGACAGGTTTGGCACTTATCTTAACCGGTGCATGGCAAACGGATCTTTCAGGTGCAGCGATGACGACGCACGCTTTTGCTATTGGTCTTAACGCCGACACAATTGGTCCAATGCTGGTGTCTGTTGGTCTTATCTTCTTTGCTTTCACGACCATTTTAGGTTGGAACTATTACGGCGAGCGCTGCGTTGTTTTCCTGTTTGGCACTAAAGCAGTTCTACCGTACAAGGTTATCTTCATTGCATTAGTTGCCTCAGGAGCCTTCTTAAAGCTTGACGTGATTTGGCTACTGGCAGACATCGTCAATGGTTTGATGGCGATACCGAACTTAATCGGTTTGATATTGTTACGCCAAGTCGTGATTGAAGAAACCAAACAGTTCTTTAACCAAATGACGATGAAAAGCGACCCAAGCAGAACAGATAAACCATCGATGGTTTAAGCGATCAGATTGATAATCTCAAACATACAAAAAAAGCCGAAGTAGAACACTTCGGCTTCATTTTGTCTTTAGAATTCAGTAATTAAGCTGTTGGCGTTGGCGGCTCTTCCAGAATCAATTTGATGCCTAATGAGATCAGTACTGCCCCTGTGACGCCTTCCATCCAACCGATCACTTTAGGACTCTTGAAGAGTTGTTTGGCTGAGCCTACTGCACCAGCGATGCCACACTGCCACACCATAGCGATCATAAAGTGGATTCCAGCCATCAGCATAGATTGCATAAATGGTGAACCTTGAGGATCTATAAACTGCGGTAAGAATGCTAGATAAAAGACCGCTGTTTTTGGGTTCAACACATTAGAAAGAAAACCTTCTCTAAGAGAGCGCGATACACTCAATTGATCGTGTTTCGCATCCGACACCTCAAAACCTGCATTACCTTTGACTACACCATAAAGACTAGAAGCTCCCAACCAAATTAGGTACGCAGCACCAATTAGCTTTACCGTTTGGAATAGTTCCGCTGATTGCAGAAGAATCGCGGAAATACCGATCGCAGAGAAAGTCGCATGTACAAACAAACCTAAACAAACGCCAAAACTTGTTACCGCACCATCTCTCACTCCAGAACGGGTGGTGTTGCGAATCACCACAGCTGTGTCCAGCCCAGGGGTCAAAGTCAAAATGGTGATCGCCACAACAAAGGCTTCAAAGTTCAGTATCATAACCGCATCCTTGCAAAATAAACGCTTAGTTTGCCTACTGATATCTAAAATGAACAACACAGAGGCAAGCACAATTAATATGCTGCAGATTAACTCAATTCATCCTCGTTTGTTAAGCTTTGTATTACTCCCACCGACTTCTTTTATAGACCACTAAGCTTGATTCTTATTCTATGGTTTACAAATTATTTACAACCGAGGTCGCTTTGTAGAACAAACCTATTGGTCGCTATGCCATTGGTTGCTAAACTCATTCTTTTATTCTCAGGGAATTATGATGAGCGCATTCAAAAAACTGGTTGAACATTCTCAAAAATGTTCACGCTTCCAACATTTATCTGCAATTTGTGGCTGGGACGCCGCATCTATGATGCCTGCAGGTGGTAATCAAGCTCGTAGTGAAGCAATGGCAGAGTTGTCCGTTCATATTCACGGTCTTATGACGCAACCTCAACTGGCTGATTGGATCGCGGATGCTGAGAATGAAAACTTAAATACAGAACAAAAATCGTCGCTGCGTGAGATTAAAAGACAATGGCAACAAGCAAACCTTCTTCCTGAAAAGCTAGTGCAAGCAAAGTCTTTAGCTGGTTCGAAGTGTGAACATGCTTGGCGAACACAACGTGGTGAAAACGACTGGGTTGGTTTCGAAAAGAACTGGCGTGAAGTTGTCGAGCTTTCTCGTGAAGAAGCACAAATCAGAGCCGATGCTGCAGGCTTAACACCTTATGATGCAATGCTGGATATCTACGAACCAGGAACGAGTTCAGCCTCACTTGATGCTCTTTTCAGCGATGTAAAAACTTGGCTTCCTAGTTTGATCGATCAAGTTATCGAAAAGCAATCGACCGAACAGCTGATTGCTCCTGCAGGTCACTACCCAACAGACAAGCAAAAAGCACTTGGCCTTGAAGTCATGAAACTACTCAAGTTCGACTTTGAACATGGCCGACTGGATGAAAGTGTTCACCCATTCTGTGGTGGTGTACCTTCAGATGTCCGTATTACCACACGTTACGATGAGTCAGAGTTTGTACAATCGCTAATGGGCATTGTTCATGAAACTGGCCACGCACGCTACGAACAAGGTTTACCAAAAGCACTAGCGGGCACACCAGCAGGCGAAGCTCGCTCAATGGGTATTCATGAGTCTCAATCTCTGTTCTTCGAAATGCAAATTGGCCGCAGCGACGCTTTCATTGCACATTTGGCTCATATGGCAGGTAACCACTTCAACGGTCCAGAATTCGAACAAGAGAACTTCAAGAAGATCTACACCCGCGTTAAGAAAGACTTTATCCGTGTTGATGCCGACGAACTCACCTACCCAGCGCACGTTATCCTGCGCTATGAGATTGAACGCGACCTGATCAACGGCAACATCAAGCATACCGACGTACCTGAGCTATGGAATCAAAAGATGCAAGATTACCTAGGGCTTAGCACTCGAGGGAATTTCACTAACGGTTGTATGCAAGACATTCACTGGACTGACGGCGCATTTGGCTATTTCCCAAGTTACACATTAGGTGCAATGTATGCAGCGCAGTTTATTACAGCGATGAAGCAAACGGTCGATGTTGACCAAGTAATTCAATCTGGTGATCTTACGCCGATCTTTAGCTGGTTGGAGAACAACATCTGGAGCAAAGGAAGCCTACTCACAACGGATGAGTTAGTGAAAGGCGCGACAGGTGAAACGCTGAACGCCAAGTTCTTCCAAGAGCACTTGAAAGCTCGCTACCTATAAGACTGTATTCAAAACAGTACCAAGCAGCGTGAATCCCACGCTGCTCCTTTTCCCTTTCCCAAGGAACGATAACCATGGAATGGATCCTGTTCACTGTGCTTGCGGCTTCGAGCCAAGCATGGAGAAATGCTTTTCAAAGCCGCTTAAGTCAAACCTTGAACGTTTCAGGCGTAACACTTGCGCGTTTTCTTTGGGCAAGCCCACTCGCCCTACTCTATTTGGTCTGCCTGTACCAATACCAAGATGCTCCAATGCCAACGTTTACTGGGCACTCTTACTTCTTTTTGGCTGGCGCTTCTATTATGCAGATCGTCGCCACAGGTTTAATGGTGGTGTTGTTTAAGCAACGTAACTTTGCGATTGGTGCTGGACTGGCGAAGAGCGAAGCCCCCGTTTCAGCAATATTGGGGATACTATTTTTTGGCACTTCATTAACACTACTCGGTTGGATTGGCGTCGCTTTTGGTATGGTCGCGGTATTTCTGCTTAGTTGTGCCAATGGTGTTCGCAGTGTCTCTCTAAAAACCGCTTCAATCGGTCTAGCTTGTAGTACCGCTTTTGCTCTGACATCGCTATGGGTCCGTGAGGCGAGCTTGAGCCTTAACTTGCCATTTCCACACAGTGCAGCGTGGGTTTTATTCATTGTCATTCTGACGCAAACCCTACTGCTATTAACGTATTTGCTTTTAAAAGACCACGACACATTAAGACTCATGTTCACCAAGCCGAAATTGGTGATCATGACCAGTATTGCGAGCTTTGTGGGTTCACTTGGCTGGTTTAGCGCAATGTCGCTGCAGGCAGTGCCTTATGTAAAAACACTCGGGCAAATAGAAGTGTTTTTCACCATGTTGATTTCGATATTCTGGCTTAAAGAGCCGGTTAAGCACAAAGATATGCTTGCCCTATTCTTTATCGCGATTGCCGCTATTTTGGTGATGTGGCAATAGTTAATTCATGCTACCAAGTGAGGTCTCCCTCACCTGCTGACTGGATTCAACAACTATGACCCATTAACATGGTCCTGGTTTAGTTATATGAGCAAAGTGTAATGGAAAAAATCTACCTGGCTGGTGGCTGCCTATGGGGAGTCCAAGAGTTTATTAAATACGTACCCGGAGTTATTGATACCAAGGCTGGGCGTGCTAATGGTACAAATACGACAACTCAAGGCGATTACGATGGTTACGCCGAATGTGTAGAAGTGACTTTCGATCCGACAAAGGTCGCTTTAGAAACGCTAATACATCACCTTTTCGAGATTATCGATCCATACAGTGTGAACAAGCAGGGAAATGACATTGGCGAGAAGTATCGAACTGGTATTTATAGTGAACAGCCGAACCATGTTGAGCAAGCCAAGCAAATCATTACAGCTCGAGACGATGCCGATCGAATTGCTCTAGAGGTTTTGCCTTTGACAAACTTTGTTCCAAGTGACGATATCCACCAGCACCATTTGTCACTTCATCCAGAGAATCACCACTTGTGTCATATCCCTTGGGATCTACTGCATAAATACAAAGCGAAATAACACTGCATTTTTTATCTTCGTGGTCATAACGTCAGTTAGGTTAACGCACCTTGTTATGACCACTTACGACAGTGACATTCATTTTTAGGGCGATTTCAACCTCGACAAAATTCTCAAATTGAGAATCCATAACCGATACTACCCTCCAATATTGACGATAAGAACTACAGAAAACACCAAAAAATCACCACTCTAGATACCTGATTTACTTAAATTTAAACTGATTGCATACCTTTTCGTACTTGGCTTTACCTTGATCCCACAGATTCAATCACCAATACTTTTCCTAATTTGATTGTCAATTTGACGTATCGCTTTTTGCTGTAATTTTTGGATTTGGAAGTGTGGGAATGACTAAAACTATTTTGGCAGCCACTTTGATGGCGATTTCACTCAGTGCGGTTTCAACTGAATTTCCCTCTGCTGGCACCGCTTTTATCCTTCCAGGCCAACACGAATCTACAACCAATCACAATGGTGTTGATCTGACAGCCCAAGAGCTCATTGATTGGGAGCTGAGCAATAGTGATATTGTTTTCGGCTCTTATGGTGAGCCCTCTGACAACGCTCGCAGCAATACGTTGGGTTACATGTACAACCAGAAACTAGAGATCAACTCAAGTTGGGTAGAAAACGAACTTAGACACTACGCTGAAGCCAACGACCTAAACTATGAGGACTTCTTCCTACACTTTTCTGAAGACACCGTGATTGCGGAGGTAGATTCTACGCACGGTGAAAACACCATCCTCAACCGAAAGCCTATGATTGTTGGATACACTGTCGATCAATCACACGCAGGGTTTTGGTTATACCAACAACCGCCTTGGGATGCCGATGTCTTTGAGCACACTGCAAACAACGGTGCTCTTTACATTTATCACTCCGAGCCATTTGATCGCTTAACGCTGAAATTTTCTCAATTTGCGACCGGCGGAAGCTTCTCCATTGAGTATCCAAATGCTATCGACCAGCACGGTCAAGCTAGCCAATGGCAAACCATTTCGATCAAGAAAGATAAGACCCTGAACATGACCAAAAACCAAGCTGTGATTTGGAACATGCCGGATGATTGGAAGCGCGCAACGACGCACGATGGCAGCGGTGCCAGTTATGGCGGAGGGCAATATTTTGGTTCTGAATATCTTCGTGATGGTGGCCGACTGTATGTGGTGCGCATTCGATGGAACGAACCAGAGCACAGACCGCGTCTAAAAGAAATAAAACTCAAAAACTCTTTCCCAACGGTGAAACTCACCAACGCAACTGAAACGACGCCAGATGGTCGAACAATCGAGAGATGGAGAAAGATCAGAGGCTTTGATCAATCAGCAGACATCAACAACGACAACTATTTATCAAACTCTGAATACAAAGCTCGTACAAACAAAAATGCAACTGCGCGTTTTCGCTGGGAATCTCGGGTTATCCCTTTCGGCCGCATGTGGAACCAATCCTCATCTTGGGCATTAACAAATTTGGCTAACAACGACTATCAAGAGGCTATGTCGACTTACTACGCGACAAATTGGGTAGAACAAGGCTTAAATGGGGCTTACAACGATGACACTAATAAACTATTGGGCAGTAATCAATTCTTCGTATATTCCGGAGGTAACATTACCGAGTTACAAGCGATAGCGGGCTCTGACGAAGCAGACTCTCTATACAAGACCCATTTCTCGTCGTTCCTAAACAGACTTGCAGCCGATCAACCCGAAACACTTGTTGGTTTGAATATCGGGACGGCAAATCTTTATGGTCGAAACGGGCAATCTCATCTCGCCGATTCAGGCTCTCTGTATCTACGCGAGCATTATCTCTTCCCTACTACTGGCTTCAGTGGTTATGCGGGAATATCTAAATTCTGGGATAACTCAGCGTTAGCTCAGTCTGGTAGTAGCGTCATTTTCCAAGCTACGACACGATATGGTCGAGTTCAATATTTTGGGAATACGCAAGAAAATTGGCAACAAGACCAGTATTCTGCCCTTGCCATCTACTACCTCAATCATCACACGGATCGCAGCTACTTTAATCAGTGGAATAGCAGCTATCTGTATGGGAGTCATAACACCACCAGTGGTAATTACTACACCAGTGGCATTGCTCAAAACATTGCCTACCAACCTACTTCTTTATTGAAGGTGGACATAGGTGCGCCTTCAGGGGCGATCCCGAGTAATCACAATGCAATCCCACTCATGCTATCAACATCGACGCCTTATGCTGCCGATTACACGATTGTTGGTGATAGTGCGATGACCGAGTTAGTTCATCAAGATTTACCCAATGGTATGACCCATGTCATGCCTACCCATACTTACTTCGCTTACCAATCGGAGAATCAAGTCGTCAATGGCGGACCAGAAGAGATGGTTCTCGCACGTCAGTTTGAAAAAGGTTTAGTGCTGTATCGAACCAACTTTCATGGAAGAAATATGAGTTATTTTTCAGAACCTTTGATTACGATTCAGTTGGGTAAGCCGATGAGACCTGTAGATGCTAGAGGAAGACTCGGAGATCCGGTCACCCAAGTTCAAATTGGAGGATACCAAGGTCTAATACTGGTCAATGCAGAATAAACAGCGAGTACCAAGTTTCTCATTCTAAAATACGTCACAAATAGAAAAGCCTCTTGTCATACAGAATCAAGAGGCTTTTCTTTCGTCATTGTGTCGCGTTTACCGTTGGCAGATCGTCATCGAATAAGTCGCTATCAAAAACTAATCATCAAATAACAAGTTGATCGCAACAGAGAGCATGACAAGGCCAGCAATCGGCGCGATAACACCAATCGCAGAACGCTCGATGTAAGGTAGGTTCTCTGCAATCAGTAAGCCCCATTCTGGTTCTGGTGGCTTCGCTCCCAAGCCGATAAAGCTCAAAGACGTTAAACTCAACGTAATAACGGGCAGTCTTAACAATGCATGCCTTATCAGTGGCGGCAGAACATAAGGGAGCAAGTAATAGCGCAAAACACGTAGACGACTGGTTCCCCAAACAGGAGCCAAATGCGTATACGGCTGAGCCTTTGCTTCTAAAACCAAGCTTGAACAGTGCGCCGCTAACGGTGCCCAAGACACTAACACGATAGCAATCAGGGCACTGTTCGGGTTCATCCCCGTTAAACCAGCCACCAAGAGACCTGCCACGATATAAGGTACTGCCTTAGTGATCTCAATAAGACCTTGGCTGTAACGAGTCACAAATCCAAGCAACAGTCCAATAACCAAGCTCAAGAAGGTTGCGAGTATTCCCATTTTCATGGTCGAGAACATCCCTCCTCCGACTCTCGCAAGTAAATCTCGACCTACCGCATCAGCGCCAAATGGTGCTTCAAGACTCGGGGAGGCTAATCGAGGAAATTGGATGAGGTAAGGATCGCGGATCAGCGCCCAACCGGCACAACCAATAAGCAGAACGAAGATGGTTAAGCTGGCATTTCTTTTTGTGCGGCTCTGAGTGAAACGAAACGTGCTGTGACTGCTGATCAACTTACCGCTGGTCGCGCTGTGTCCGAGCAAAGCACGCTGGATCATGATGCTAACGCTGCTGATCAGAATCGAGAATGCGAGCAATACCAATAGACCACCTTGAAGCAATGGAAGGTCTTGCGACTTAGCCGCGCCCAGAATTAAGCGACCAATACCAGGAATCGAAAAGATCTGCTCAACTGCCACCGCACCACCAGTCAAACCAATCACAATCATGGCCAGTTGTGGAATAAGGTTGCTAAGTGCTCGCCACAAGGCAAACCTCAAGATCTGGAATTTGCTGATGTTAGCCGAAAGCCAAGTGATAACCCAAGGTTCATCAAGAACTCGAATCAAGCTGTCATTCAATAGTCGGCTAAATAGACCGCTTGCAGGTAAAGCGAGCGCTAGGGTCGGTAACCAGAGGTTTTGGGTGCTGGTCCAACCGTAAGGTGGAAACCAACCTAGCCAAATTGCGAATACCAAAATAAGGAGTGACGCAATTACATACTCAGGGAGCGACACCAACACAGAGCTTAAGCTGTTGTGTTGATTATCAAGCTTGTTTTGTTGCCAACGATGAATGGTGAACAAGACACTGATAAGGCAGAACACTAACGTCATAGACAGCGCACAAGCCATCAAGAACAGTGACGTTTTCGCCGTAGATTGAACACTCTGTATAACAGGTGCACCATCTACCCAAGAGACACCCAAATCACCTTGCGCAGCCAACACCAGCCAGTCCCACAATCGTTCTGTGGCAGAACGATCTAGTTGCAAGTCAGCACGAATCGCTTGCAGTGCTTCAGCCGTCATTAACTGCTGAGCACCTGCTCGCGCACGCAAGATCGCCTGACTTGGGTCAATCCCAGCTATATCGGGCATTAGCCCCACTAAAACCACCACCACGCTCAGAGAAGCTAAGCGTGAAAGCCATGGCATACAAGCGCCCCAATTGAGGCGCATGTTGGCAACAAGTGACATTGCGTTAGTTCACCTCAGTAAACTGGTCGATAAGACGACGTTCACGTGGATCACGCTGTGCGTTTTTCACTTTGTCGCTTTCGCCTTGAATCACACGTTCGTGCAATAAAGGAATCGCTGCGTATTGACCCAGAATCAAGTTCTCAGCTTCAATGATCGCTTGCTGACGCAATTCACCTAGTGGTTGACGGTCAGCATGGTCTAGTGCCGCATCCACTTCTTCAGAACAGAACTGACCTAAGTTAAATGAACCGTCACAGCTGAAGTCACTCTGCATGTAAGCAACTGGGTCACCCGAATCTAGTACCGTCGCACGCGATAGAATGAAGGCATCAAACTTACCTGCAAGTGCGTCGTTTTCAATTTGAGCATATTCACGAATGTCTAGCTCAACCACAAAACCTGCCGCTTCTAGTTGCTGCTTTAGAAGTACTGCGACTTCCGGCAGTTCAGCGCGGTCGGTAAAGGTACCAATAGTGATCTTCTCACCGTTAGCTTGACGAATTTCCATGGTTTCCATACGTGGATTCTTATCACGTACTGGTTGTACCCAAGCCAGTGCTGGCCCTAAAAGACCTTTAGCAAGATCTGCATGGTTTTCGTAAACCGTTTCAATGATTTGCTCGCGATTCACCGCTTGACCTGCCGCTTTACGCAGAGCAAATTGGCTAAACACTTCAGACTGATTATTTAGGTATAGTGTGTTTGTACGTGGCATCGCAACTTCATGTAGTTGAGATTTATCCATCATTGCAATTTGAGAGACTGGAACCGCTTCTACTACGTCCGCTTCACCAGTACGCAGAGCTGCTGCACGCGCGAAGCCGTTAGGCACGTATTCTGCCAAGATGTTTTTAACTTTCGCTTTCTCGCCCCAGTAGCCATCAAAGCGTGTCAGTCTCGCGCTCGTTGTGCCGTTGATTTCGGTTAGGATAAATGGACCAGTACCCGCTTTAATTGAGTTCACGCGACCATCTTCTTGGTAAGCCGCTGTAGAAAGAATAGAAAGCTGCGGGCTTGATAGACGGCTTGGCAGCAGTGGATCATTAAACGTTGTTTTTATCTGAACTTTAAAGTCACCAATCGCCTCAACTTGCCACTCAATACCATCGAGGATACGTGGTTTCGGCGCTGCATCTAACGCTTTTTGAAGTGAGTTTACGACAACCGCAGCGTTGAGATCTGAGCCGTCATGGAACTTAACGCCTTTACGCACATTGAAAGTCCAAGTCATTGGGTCAACTTGTTCCCATTTGGTCGCTAGCATAGGCTCCGCCACCGATTGGTCACTTAGGTTTACCAATGTTTCAGCCGTGCTCCAACGAGACAGCTTGAATGCGTCGTCAGATAGAGGTGAAAGGCCGGTTCTTGGCGGTTGCATCATCGCAACACGGATTTCTGATGATTCAGCAACTGGTGCCGCCGCCTGTTCAGCGTCTTGTTTCTTCTCTTCGGAATCAAAACAACCTGTTAGTAATGTGCTTAGAGCTAGCGCTACTGCTAACTTTGGCGTATTAAGGTGCATACGAGACCTCTCCAATGGTTTTTGTGTATTCATGATTCGTTTTTTGCGCACTCAATAAAGCTCGAGTGGTCATATGTTTGGGTTGTTTCATCACTTGCTTAGCATCGCCGTGTTCAGCGACTTTGCCTTTGTCGAGCACTAAGATCTCATCACACAACGCTTCGGCTGCATTCAAGTCGTGAGTCACCAAGATCAGTCGCATTTGGCGTCTTTGCTGGATGGATACAAACAAGTCTAGGACCTGCTGTCGGCTTACTGGATCTAAGCTACTGGTTGGCTCGTCGGCCACCAGCACACACGGCTCTACAATCAGAGCGCGAGCAATGGCGACTCTCTGTGCTTGTCCAACGGAGAGTTGTCTTGACGGGCGAGTTAACAGTGATTCGTTAAGTCCAACATCTCTGAGTGCCTTTTCAATTTTTTGCTCTTTATTGTCAGTAAGCCCCATGCTGATAAGAGGCTCTAATAACAACTGCTCCACCGTGTAGTAAGGGTTCAAGCTCGATTGCGGCTCTTGTGGAATAAGCTGGATGTGTTGGCACAACGCTCTGCGCTGCTTTTCTGAACTTGATGAGAGCGGTTGCCCACAGATATACACCTCACCCGACGTAGGTCGGCGTAAACTGAAAAGCAGTTCAATCAAAGTAGACTTACCGGCGCCTGATGGCCCGACAATCGCCAAGTTCTGAGTTTCGATACTCAGGTCAAGTTGATCGAGCGCTTTGAATGGTTTACCTCCAAGCCATGTAGGCTTCGAGTAATAATGTACATTCACATTTTCAAAACGAACTTGTGCGGACATGGGTTGAGTATGACTATGCATAAAGGGACTCCGACTCTGAACTACGGAAACAGTTGAGCCAGTTGTTGGCAGAACTCGTGGTTGCTTGATGTAATCGCCTCTTTGGGAGTACCGTAAGCCACCATAGTACCTTCAGCAATCACCAGCAGCTTGTCGCAAGCGAGCGCTGCAGATAAGTCGTGAGTAATCAACATTCCGCCAATATTTCTTTGCTGAATGCTGTTTCTAAATAGAGTAAGGATCTCTGACTCGGTAATTGGGTCAAGCGCACTGGTTGGTTCATCAGCAATAAGTAGATTCGCTCGACCAAGCAGAGCAATGGCAATACATATACGTTGTCTTTGACCACCAGATAACTGACTTGGATACTGCTTTAAAGCCATGTCAGCGTCAGTGAAACCGAGTTGGTCAAGCAGTGTGGATACGGTTGATCTGTGATTCGAGTTGAGACGCGTTTTGTTGCCCGTTAAGGCTAAACTAAGCTGTTGCTCGACTGAAGCCAATGGGTTGAGAGCTTGTAACGCGTCTTGAAAAATCACCGCTGGTCTCTGAGCTGCTTCTCTTTGCAGCATCGCTTGCGTGCTGACTTCCCTACCATTAATCAAGATATCCCCATTGGCGAAGACATCTTTTGGCAAAAAACCAGCTACGGCTTTAGACAGCATAGACTTACCTATCCCTGATGGTCCCATAACCGCAAGCACTTCACCCTCAGCTAGAGTAAAAGAGATGTTGCGAAAAAAAGATTGATGAGAATCTGAGATTTGAAGTTGGTTTACGGCGAGTATTGGTTGTGTATTCACGACAGCTTAGTCTGTAATAATATAACGTAACAATATTATCATGACTACTTGGCTAAGAAAACATCCCGTAAGAGTTAAATCTGCCTGTTTTTTGGGGCTCAAGAACAAAGGGCAAGCTCACTTGCCCTTGATTGGTCTGGGGTTCAATACTATGAGATAAATACGTATGGTTTACAAAATACAACTATAAACACTTTTCTCGCACTTGATGGATAGATGGATATAAGAAAACAAAACGTCCAACATAAAAGAGCGTAAAGGCTAGCCATAAGCCATGGTTTCCCCACTGTGGCACAGTTATAAGCAGCACTACTAAGAACACGACTAACGTGATAAAGCTTGAATTTCTGACTGGTTTCGTTGTTCCTGTACCGGTGAAAATACCATAGAAAGTCAACCCGAATCCCGCCACCAGTGGGAATACAAGTAACCAAGGGCTCATTTCAAGATATAGAGTGTTCAGTGCCGGTAGCGTGGTGAATAGCGTGACGATTTGCTCTTTAAACACCAGAGTCAGAAGAGTCAGTACTGCAATAAATGCCGACGTCCACTGAATGTTTAACTTAATCACACTGTCAAGCAACTTCGGATTTTTCTGCCCTACCGCTTTACCAGCAAACACACTCGAAGCATTAGCAACACCATCGAACATGTAGCTAACAATGAAAGTTACTTGCATCAATATCGCATTCGTTGCCAACACGTCAGAGCCAAGCTGAGAGCCTACGCGCGCCATCATATTAAAGAAAACCAAAATACAAATGGTACGAAGTAACAGATCCATGTTCGATGACATGATCACTTTCAAGTCTTTATTGGACATCTTTGCTGTGCCTAAGTGATCGAACAGCGAGAATTGACATGTCTTAAGGACAAAGCCAGCTCCAATAACAAACGTTGTAATTTGTGCAATCAGTGTTGCAACTGCAACGCCTGCAATCCCCATATCAAAATAGAGAACAAACACGATATCCAATACGATGTTAAGTACGTTACCAAACACTTGCGTGAACAAAGTTTCTTTGGCTTTGGCCTGCCCCATTAACCAGCCGATAATGGTGTAGTTCAAGAGTACAAATGGAGCGCCATAAATCATGATGTCAAAATAGATCTTGGCATTTGCACCCACAGCGGCATCTGGGGATATGATCCATTCTGCGCCCATCCAAATCAGTGATTGCAGCGCTATGAACATTAATCCAACGCACGAAGCCAATACAAATGGACGAAATAGACTGCTCGCCTGCTCTGAGTGACTGTTTCTGCCAAGTGCAATAGCACTCTGACCCGTTGTACTGACACGGAAAAAGCCAAACAACCAGTACAATGTGTTCATGATGACGGTGCCGATTGCAACACCACCAATCAGCTCAGCGACACCGAGTTTGCCAATAACGGCAGTATCTACCGCTCCAAGCAAAGGTTGCGTAACAGTCGAGACAATGAAGGGAAAAGCAATCTTAAAGTAATCTTTATGAGTCAGATTCATTAGGGTTTAACTCGGAACAGTGGTGAATTGAAGTCAAAAAAAGAGCCTCCGTAGATTCGAGGCTCTTGCTTTCTCTCGTAGAGAGTCACATTGATCAAGGGAACAGAGTCGAAAGGGGTGAATATTCACCTTAATCAAGAATCTCCCAGATGATAAGTTTAATGATAATTAATATCAATTGTTAATATTGTCTGACATGTTTTCCTAACACATCAAGCCTTGGGTAACTTTAACTGATAGATCTTCTCTGCTTTCGTCCCTAGCAACCAGAAACTCACCGCGAGAATCGCGAAGAACAGGGCTTTGTGCATACCTTCCCAAAGGTACTCAAAGAAACGGCTATAAAGATTCAAGAAGATGAACACCAAAGCGACTCCTTTGGTCATATCATCATGGTGTTTCAATCCAAGATAGAGTGCCACAAACGAAGCCACCAGAAGCAGCACAGACCAATACAGAATCGAGATCTGCTCTATATCTAACCAAATACTGAAATCAGCATGGTTGCCGAATATCGAAAGCAACCAAAGAGAAAAGAAGAAATAGAGCAAGCCAACAAACTTAGTCACACTCTCAAATTCCATCGCCGCTCTGATTCTTGGCAAACCGTAGAGACTCGCCAGCAGCAATACTCCACCAAACAATGCAAACCGTAACGGGTAATTCATGCCTAGATAGTAACCATCACTCTGAACTTGATAGGAATGAAAACCAAACCATGCGCCTAACGTTATCAGAGCGAATATCCAGACTGTTTGCGAAGGCAGCCAGAGCCCAATCAAACCATAAATCGCTGAAGCTAGTAGAATCAGCGGCGCTAGGTTCTCTGTCTCTATAACCTTTCCAAGGAAAAAGATCGACAGCGCAGTACTGATCATCCCGAGAACGAACAGCGCCTCATTAGCCAAGACTTTACTTGGGTAAAGTTTCCTTCTACGAATACCGAACACGTAAAAGCCAATAGCTCCCGCGAAGAAGAACAGACTCTTTGCTAGTTCTGGTGCAGTGAAGATGCTCTTGAACAGCTCTATCAACCATTCATCAAACACAAAGGACAAGGTTGCCAAAACCACACATGTCACCGCAATGGTGAACGAGTAACGAGCAATCTGGGTCCAATCAAAAGCCGATACCTCGAAGGTACTCTCTAGTTTGTCATGCTCTTCTTGTGTCAAAACACCTTGAGATTGCCACTCATCGAGCGCACTGCCAATGATTCTGCGCTCCTTCTTAGACACTTTCATGCCTACCTCTCTTAATACCGATATTCACAAGTGAAAATTCACTGTTTCCAACTCAATTATGGCTTAAGAGTAACATGGAGTTTCCGTCTCCGTAGATCAGACACAGATAAATTGATGGTTTTTAAGATTTTTAAGAGTGATGAGATTACGTTAGCACTCGAATTGGTGCTAAGAGGTGAAGCAATTGAAGGCAGAACATAAAAAAGCACGCATATGCGTGCTTTAAGAGAGTGCTTACTGATAAATAAATCAGACAAATAAGCAACCCTACTCATGAGAGAAAAGGAAGAAAAATTCTCATGAGCAGGGCTTATTTGTATTACTTCTCTAGCTTAGTGAAGTAATCAAACAGTACTGGTACGTCGTTTTGACCTAGACCTGCATCCACTGCAGCTTGTAGGCTCTTAGACGTACCTTCAGCGATTAGAGACTCAGTACCTAGGTCTGAAACCATCTCTAGGAAGTAACCAAGGTCTTTGTTCGCGTTTGCTACAGAGAAACCTAGCTTCTCTTCACCGTCTACTGCGTAGAACTTACAGAACTGCATGAACGGAGAGTTAGATGGGCCTGCAGACATGATGTCGAACAGCTGTTGACCATCAACGCCAGCCAGTTTTGCAACTGCGAATGCTTGAGACATTGTTGCTACTGTCGTCATGCCCATGAAGTTATTAACAAGCTTAGTTACGTGACCAGAACCTAGTGCGCCTAGGTGGAATACGTTCTCACCTTGATCGTCAAGAACTGGCTTAACTTTGTTGAATGTTTCGATGTCGCCTGCAGCCATGATGTTTAGTAGACCATCTTTCGCGTGAGCTGGTGTACGACCTAGAGGTGCGTCAATCATACCAGCGCCTTTCGCTGCAAGGTCTTCACCAATCTTACGAGTTGAAGCTGGGATAGAAGTACCGAAGTCAATCAGTGTTGCACCTTCTTTGATACCCGCTAGGATACCGTCATCACCGTATACCACTTTTTCTACAACAGCAGACGTTGTAAGACAAAGCATTACGATGTCGCTGTTTTCCGCAAGTTCTTTGCCAGAAGTTGCTTCTTTTGCACCACGAGCTACACAAGCTGCAACTGCGTCTTTGTTAAGATCCATAACGTTTAGCTCATAACCACGTTTTTGTAGGTTCTCAACCATGTTGCCGCCCATAAGACCAAGGCCAATGAAACCAATGACAGGTTTTGTCATAACTAACTCCTAAACTCAAGTAATGTGTTATTGTATGATTATATTATATTGGTGCAAAACCTATTGTGCAATGACCTTGAGTTAGAATCTGTGATCAGCTAGACGTATTAGGCTTGTAATGGGGTATAAATCAGACAATATGCCAGTAAATAGTCAGACTATTATCTACTTTTGGCAATAAAATTCGGTTCAGCATGATTCTGGAAACCAAAGAAAGGTTTTCAGATAAGCAACGTAACAAGCACGCTTTGTAAGAGTACAAGCTATTATCAAGTAGCGATAAACGTCTTTATGAAGAAGTGAAAATCAAGATTGTTGAAAACCAGCAGCGACAGAAGGCTCCTTTTCTGGTGTCGTAGTACTTCTAAGCAGCGAATAAAACGCCGACTCAATTGAGTCGGCGTCTCTCTTTATTAAACGTTAGTCATTAGCCATGAATAATCACATTCTGCTGCACCAACGCATCTAAGATGTCATCAGACATGTTGCTAGCGAGTGTCAATTGCGGAGCAAGATCTTCTACCACTATCACCTGTTGGGTGGTTCCCATACCATCTGGGTTTATCGTTAGCTCGATGTCATTACCGTCCACGACTTTTGCATCTATCTGTTGTAACAGTACTGCCATATCAAGCGTCGTGTTTTGTAGTTCAGGTAACACTTCCCTGAGATCGATAGTATCCCCTTCTGACAAATCAAAGTCGGTAATCTTATCTTCAACACCATGTTGGATGTTGAGCCAAACGAAAGAGTCCATCCCATCACCGCCGGTGAGGATGTCAGCGCCATCGCCACCGATTAAGGTATCATTACCGTCACCTCCAATTAGCTCATCATCTCCACTACCACCTTCAAGTCGGTCATCACCAGAGCCAGACTCTAGTTGTGTATTACCTCCGTCGCCAAACAACTGAACATCATCCGCCGTAGCACTTAGATCAATGTCTGTTGCATCAGCCACAATCGTTAGGTTGAGGTCTATCTCTGAAGAGGTTGCTCCTGGAGATATCACCATATTCATATCGTCTAACTCCGAAGATACCGCTTCCAACTTAATCGTATGTGGTGTGGCATCTTGCGGAAGGTCAACAATCTTTAAGCTATCAATCGCATCAGCGGATGCGACCCAAACACCACTATTAAGAGCGACCGTACCCGCACTGCTTATCACGGAGGCACCCGCTGGCACATCTTTGATATTCAGAGTCAAGATCTCATTAATATCAGCCAACGCCGCCACAATACCGACCAAAGGAATACCACTCGCACTTGCGGTTTGACTGGCAGTAATGTTGCGAACATAGTTCATAGCAGGATCAATCGACAAGCTCGGCGTATTAGCGACCGGCGTTACCTGAATTGGGTAGTTCTCCGGTGGTGTAGTGATAACAATACCCGACGGGTTGCCACTGTCTTCCGCAACCACCTGTAGATTAATACTGTTTGTTGGAATGTATTGAGTGTTCACAAACAACCCGACAGGATTGGCTGGTGTATTGATGATATCGTTGATGTCAGCCGGTGTCCCTTCTAGGATAATTGAGTTAGTGCCCTGCCCACTAACCGTCACAGTGGTAGTTGCCGGCGGAATTACTGACAAGGTACCAAAGTCGACACTCAAGGTGACCGTCATAAAGTCACCAGCGTGGGCACCGACGTAATCTGGGTCAGCAACGGTAATACCACTAATCAATTGGTCGACGTCTTCATCAATAACTGACGTGACATTGTCACCGTTAATCACGGGTGAATCGTTAACACCTTTTACGGTTAAGGTTAATATGCCGCTATCTGTTAAGAAGTCATCAACCCCATTGGTTTGCCCATTATCTTGAATGGTGTATGAGAAGCTGATATCTCCACTGGTCGCATCGTATTCATCGTTAGCATCAAATACCCAATAAGGTCCAGTGACCGATGGGTCGTCAGCTCCGCCACTATTTTCAAAGTACTGCAACTGACCTTGCCCTGTAGTGAGGCTGACATCGATAACGGTCAAGTTATCTCCTTCAGGATCACTCGATGCCGCAATCAAATCTTCAGCTTTAATCACGATTTGATCATCTTCAGAAATCGTTCCTAAATCGATAACGTCGGCGGCATTTGGTGCATCATTAACCTCAGTAACTTTAATCTCAAAGGTCGTTTGGTTAGTCAGTGGGCCCGGTGAACCATTGTTACCACCGTCATTGACCTCCGCGGTCACGGTAGCGACCCCACCCTGATTCAAGTAGTTTTCATCAGCACCTAATTCAAACCTAACGCTGCCTGAATCTAGCGCATTGTTGATATCCGCCAAGGTCCCCGTAAGCGTCAATTCAATGCCATTGCCGGATACAGGATCTACGCTTACCCCTGTAGAAGAGGTAAAGGTCAACTCACCTTTATCCACCGACAACTTGAGCGTGTATATCGCACTTGGATCATCATAAACCGCATCTGGGTCCTCTATTTTGAAACCAGACACATCGCTCAAGGCAATCGAGGTATCTTCCGGTGTCTCTAAGTTTTCAATATTAACAAAGGTTGGTTGGTCATTAATTGGGTCAATCATCAAGTCCACGTTGAAGGTTGTTTCTGGACCTAAATACTCAGTGTTGTCTGCATCCGTATCGACTGAGCGCACAGAAATAGACAACGGTGAATCAATACCCAGAGCGTTACCAGTATCGGAGTTATGTTCACCAGAGTTAAAGACGATTTTATCGAGTACGGTTGCATCGACATCTAGCGTCCACGTATCGGAGCTCGCATCATAGGTACCTAATGTTGTGCCATCTGGATACAAAATTGAAGCATCAGAAGGAACATTGCTAACGACCACTCGGATAGTCTCTGGTTCATTCTCGGTAGTCAGCGCAGGCGCGGAAGCATCTTTATCGAGAATGCTTGCATTGATTTCGATATCAATATTTTGGCCTTCCAATCCTGAAACAGAATCCGTCGGATCCGTATCAATATCATCCCCTACTGGCAGTACATGTACTTGGAATTTTGGCAGAGTGCCTGCGTTAGTTGGGATACCTAATAGCGACTCTTGCGTGAACACCTCAACACCAAAATCAAATGTACCGCTGAAGTTTTTCGGTGGCAGCACCGATATTTCACTTAAATCAAATGAATTTGAGACGCTGGACGGCAGTTGGACACTCCATACACCTCCACCATTGTTCTTAACCGTAAAATCAGAGCCGCTATCTACTCTAAATTGGAAACCATCAGGGACACCCGTGAATTTGATAGAAACAAACTCTTCCGAACCATCGAGATCAGTCAAGGCGATAGAAATCGGACTTGAACCCGCAAGTGAAATCTGTTGATCTTCGTTGCCTGTGATTTCTACGACATCAGGATCACTTCCCGGCCCTGTAATTTGAACATCATCAACGACAGGAACAACATCAAAACTGACCGACGTTGAGAAGGACTCGCTTGTTGCATCTTCCGTTGTGCTCGAGCCCCCTCCATTAAACGTCGCCGTATCTAAAACGTTGCCGCTCACGGTAACGCTAACGGTACTGACATCCACACCGTTTACATCATCGTAAGTTGGGAAGTTTTCTTTCGGTCTAAACAGCACTCCAGATAAAGCACCACTTTCAATTTCACTTTCGGTGAACGATATAGATGTGCCCAGTGGGGTTCCTGTATCACTGTAAAACTGACCATTAGTTGTGTCATCCAATGTTAAGGTCACATCAGTAAAGCGTTCGTTACCACCTTCAATACCATTGAATTGGTCCGCTACAGAACCAGAGAAGTCGAGCACAATATAAGTATCTTCATAACCAACAGCTTCGGCTCCCGGCTTGCCATCGATATCGACTGGATTCAAAGCATCGTCCAAAGAGCCTGCGATATTGACCGAAATACTTGGTGCTACGTCGGTTACCGCAGAAACTTTGATGATGGCGCTGGTTTCAAGCATTTTCTCATCACCCGATGTCAGATCTTTGGTGATAACCGTAAATGGCAACTCAAAGTCTCCGGAGTAATCCGCGGGGAGATTTAATACCAAATCTGAGAAATCTGGCGCTACACCTTGTACCAAAGTGGACTGGTAAACGTATTCCCCGTTCACAAAGTCAATTGCACCACTGCCACCAACGCTGATATTAATGGTTGTTTCGTCAGGGCTTCCTGGATTAATAACGACGGTCTCATCAATCACGATGGTAATTTGGTCATCAGATGCATCACCACCAGTGAAACTAATGACGCTTTCAAGAGCATCACCCAACATGAGTTGGGTATCCTCAGTGGCATCAATTGTTTGGTCCGGAGTCACAACGATATCAGCAGCGATTTCTCCGTTGCCAGTTATCTCTTCAGGGAAGGTTAATATCACGTCTCCCTGTCTCTGAACAATCGCAGATTGTTGGTCACCCGGCTCATCGCCTAAGTCTTCAACTAGCGTAAAGACTGTCATTTTTATACTGCTGATGTTAGTCGATACACCATCATCATATGGTGCAGTTAGATCCAATCCTTGAGGTGCACTAATCGTAAATGCATCTTCATCAATTATCACCCAACGACCATTAGCTTCATAAACCGCACCAGTCACAAGTAGTTGACTCAACACTTCGTATGGTAGAGCGCCGCCAGACGTGGTCGTCAATTCAATGATGGCCTCATTAACGACTTCATTGACAGGAAACTCCGGTGAGACATCTTCTTGTTTGTAACGAATAACGTACTCACCACTGGTTGCAGGGTTATTGCTATTCGTTGTGAAATTAATCTGCCCTGCGGCATTTGAGGCAATGGTTGTCAATTGCCCAGTACCGTCTTCATTAGAGAAAACAATCAAGTTATCAGGATCTGTTGGCTCGACCACTGGGACCACTTGCACTGTGATAGTACCTGTAATCGGTGGGTTGGCTTCAATAAAGCCACCATCTTCTCCCAGCAAGCCACTTGGTGTGTATTCAAAATCTCGCTCTTCAACTTCCAGAATTGTAGTGATCGTAAAATCTTCACTGGAATGTTCCGGAGGTGTTAGTTGGATAAAATCATTGGCCAACGCAATCTGAGTAAACTGCTCTGGAGTTTGAGATGCATCTTTCGGGGTAATAACCAATGTACCAGCCACGCTGTCATCAACAGTAACATCACCATTAACGACCGCGGTCACACCTGTTGGTATTCCATTGATCGTGATGGAAGTAAAGTGCTCATCGTCATCAATGTAATTCGCTCCTTGTGGGTGCCAATCAATATTAATGGCGGTGTCTTCGTCTCCAATAGTAGTGTTACTGTAAGTTGCAGAAGTATCGATCCTTGGCTTGATAAGCACTCGAACTTCTTGGTCGAACGTTAAGGTATGACCGTCATTTTCTGTAACAACGATACGCCCTTGAATGTGAATATTCTCAGTAGAGGAGTCGACAGGACGAATGATGATACCCGACGCTTTCCCAGCCTCTGTGATGTTCGCTTCATAGATAGGCTTATCAAGATCAGGATTACCACTGCTGTCTTCTTCATAACCAACAAAGTTAAGGTCTATGACCGTGCCATCTCCATCTTCGATCACCACACCCTCTGGGATACCGGATAGAATAACGGTTATCGCTTCTGAGCCATCACCTACAAGCGGTGCGCTATTAGGATCGTCAGGTCTTCGCTCACCTGACAATACAGTGAAGTCAAGAAATGCGAAGCTGTCTCCGTTCTGGCTCTCTTGGATTGTTGTTTGTACCCCACTCACACCACTACTATCGGTAAACGTCTCCCAATCAGTGCCGTTGGTTCCACCAAATGGCACATCCGCGACACCAATCACTTCAACATTGACCCTCTTAGGCCCAAACGTTACTTCATCAGTTTCTGGCCCAGTCGAGAGCGAGGCTGTGTCTTTTACGACACCCAAAACATCAAAGCTGAAATCTTCGTTGCTGTTCTCTTTCGGGATCACTTCGACATTGGCGAGTTCGGAGTAAAGTATTTCTTGGTAATCGACGCCATTAATCGTCACAGTCGGGATAACGGTGTTGGTTCCTAATTCGTAAAGTTCGGCACCTTGAGTGATATTGTAGATTCTTACGTATAACAATTCGGAGCCGTCTGCATCAACCGATGGCTTCATTGTGATCACGTCATCAAGGGTGAACGCAACTCTATTATTTGGATCACCAACAACATCTGGGTCTAAGATATTGTCTTCATTGATGGTTTTACGACTCACACTTAGGGTTCCTAAGTCCGCATCTGGAAGTACATCAATCACTATCGTTCTTTCTTCAGAAGTCGCAAACCTTTTACTGTTGGCTCCGCTATTGTCAGAATCTAGGAATGGATTACGGGTTTCTTCCGTCAAAGCCACCACTTTGAAGCTAATAGTGCCCGAGAAATTATCAATCGGATCGACAACTGTGCTATTGATGTCCGCCGCATCAATAATATATGGACCACCATCCGGCCCTATCGGGCTTCCTGAGCTATCCAATAGAGTGAACTTCCCAGCCCCCGCTTCGACTGTCAGTTGATACGTGATTGTTTCTGGTCGAGAAGCGTCCTGAGTGTCCGCTTCAAGATTAAGCGTGATGGTATTTCCGTCTTCCGTTACCGGTATATTTGCCCCCATGCCGTCGGTATCTGGTAGGTAGGTATATGTGCTATTGGCATCGTTCCACTCAGCTTCATCAGCCACCGCTTCGATTTCAATTCTAAAGTTTGAACTTACGGTATGGTCAGGAGCACCGTTATTGTCGATCTCCAATTCGTAGTTGATCCTTACACCATTTCCATTTGTGCTAAAGTTGCGGTCAGGTACAAAGTAGAGATTGTCGATAGTTGCAATGACATCTTTAGGATCTGTGGTGTCATCTGGGTCTGGCATAAAGCTCTGAACAATATCTGCACCATCCAGAATGAAATTACCGTCACTATCTGTCGACAACTTCACGTATTCTGAACCATTAAAGTAGTAAAACGTGCCTCTGTGGTCGGTATTATCAAATATCTTCAGTTGCCCGATCGCTTCAGCGTTATCTTGGTCGTACAAGTTAACCTGCAACGCAACTTGTGCCGGAGCATCCGGTAGACCATCTTGATTATCAAAAGTATTTTCTAGCTCTGCAGGTTCGCTACCCGCAGCGTAGCTAATAGATGGATCGCGGCCAATATCTTCTGTGGTTGTGACTTTCAATGAAACGGCAGTTGAGTCTTGGTCGACGATGGTGATATTCAACGGCGTTTCAGAAGTATCCAAATCCGCATCGGTTGCTACTACGTTGATTGAGAAGTTAATCTCATCCCCATCATGATCGAGATAACCATTGGCTCTGAATTCAATTTCACCATTAGAGTTGATGCGCAAGCGACCTAACTCTCTCTCGTCGATAACATTACCGCCAGCATCAAACTCCTGTTCATAAACACGCACCTGTTGAACACCAGAAGTAATATCATAGGTATTACTTTCTGTGTCGCTTGGGTTTCTTCTGAATACAATCCCCGTATCGGTATCAGATACTCCTTCGATTTGGGTAAGTACAGCCCCATCAGCACCCGTATCTGTTGCATTGGCAAACATGTTTACTTTAGAGCCGTTATAGTTCTGACCCTCGAGGCGGGTAATAGATTGAGTCGTCACAAGAGGAACATCATCCGTCACCGATAAGTTAAGCGCTATTGCGTTTGACTGATCCCCATCAAAATCTTCTGCTACCACGGAGAAGTTCAGAGGAATACTGTTTTCTGTATCCGCATCTGGATGCTTAAGCGGTTTAAACAATTCAAACTGGTAGCTATTGTCGTTGGTATCAAACACAATCTCGAACACAGCTTCGTTGCTGGTCTCCGTTTGTGCGGTATAGGTAAATGTTGTGCCACTTTCAACGACCGGCAGCCACTCTAAGCCTTCTCCTTCCGAGGTTAGCCCAGTTAATACAGCATCTGGATTTACCAACTCATAAAGCACGACTCCGTCGGCACCCTCATCAATCGTAAACAAACCGTTAATAACCGTATCTTCCGATTGATCCGAGCCTATACCGGTCAAATCATCTTCATCGACGACGGTTTCTCCTGTTGGTGCGGTCATCGTTGGTCCATCATCCGACACTTCTATTGGTAGTCGGTATTGATTTGAATCATCACCATCACCATCTACCGCTACCACATCGAAAGGTATGGTCAGCGTATCTAGATTGGCAGGAGTGGTCGCGTGATTAAGAGGCCCTAACAGAGTAAAGGTATAGTCGCCGTCATTGGTCAGTACTAAAGTAAAGATTGGAGTACCCGATGAATCTGTGGCTCCTTGATAAGTCGTGGTATTAGCAGCGCCTGTAATTTCTGTGATCTTAATACCTTCACTTCCAGACGAAAGCATCGCTTCCACTGTCGCTATATTACGCAGTTCGTAAGCTTCGACTTGGTCTGCACCTTCTGTAGTAACGAAAGATCCTGCTGCCTGTGTTGGGTTACCAATATCTTCTTCATCAACGATAAAGGTACTTCCCACGCCTGTGTCTGTTATTTCTGGTACGTCATCGGTAATCGTCACATTGAGTGGTGTGCTCGCCGAATCAGTTTCATCAGTATCAACGGCATAAACCGGTAGAGTAAAGAGCTGATCATTGTTGCCCTGTACAGAGTCATGATCGATCTCTTGTAGTAGTGTAAAGGTGTACTCTCCTAATACAGTAGTAGAGAATTTAATCGTAAAGATATCAACCTCTACATCGAGGGCATCTTTGGTAAAACCGATATAATTCCCTGAGTCAGCAGGATCTTCTTTTATCTGAATGGCTAAACCGTTCGATTTAAGAGCACCACCGACATTAAACTCGGTCGGCTCAATTCGGAAGTAGCTAACATCATCACTACCAGCAGTAAAGGTGATCTGCTCAGTTTGACTTACAGGCAGACTTGGTGAAGAACCATCGGCTAAGTTAACTTCACTCAAACTCACTGGCGGAATAATATCAATCGTAGGTGGAGCACCATCACTAATGACTAACCTAACGGTTGCTTGTTCTAGATCGATATCTTGGTCTTGAGATTTCACAACAATGTTCTTAACAATATCGCCGTTTTCATGATCCAAGTTTCTGTTTGGCTCAAAGCGAATGTCGCCATTGATTTTGACAAACAGTGTTCCTTCTGGATACACAAATGCTTGCTCATCTGTATCGTTTTGATTCAGTGGCTGCTCGGGCCCTCCATCGTAAATAAACCCAGTGATTGTTGATCCGTCTGCACTCGGGCCTGGCATTGTTTCAAACACATTACTACTCACGACTCCCGAAGTAGGCTCTGTGACAAGTAAATCCCCAGATTGCATAACCTGAACATCATCGCCTATCACAACTTGTAGAGGCTTCGGAGCAGATAAATCACCATCGGTATCTTGTGCATAAACCGATAAATCAAAGGTAATGTCATTATTGCCATCACCAGGGGCATGATCTAAGCGCTCCAATAGAGTAAACGTGTAAAGACTAGGATTTGAGCTATCAAACGTTAAGGTGAATATCGGCACTTCAACGCCCGGTGACACCGTTGTGAACGCCAGATAATCACCAGAGCCGACAGGGTCTTCTCTTAGGTCAACTGCCAGTCCATTCGATGTAATCGAACCGCCCGTGTTGAACAGAGAGGTATCGACGACAATCTTCGCGATGTCATCGCTGCTGGCGAATGATGTGATGAGATTGGTTTCGCTGATTAAGCTGGAGTCTGGTGTCGAACCGTCCGCTAAGTTACTTTCTGATAAGTTAACACCAGGAACTACGTTCAATTCAGGGCCTTCACCATCAATGATGGTCAATCGTACGCTCGACATAAAGACATCATTGTCAAAATCTGATGAGGTGAACACGATATCTTTAACAATGTTTCCACCCGAGTGATCAAGGTTTCGATTGGGCTCAAATCGAACATCACCGTCTAACGTGACAAACAGTGAACCTTCCGTAAAGATAAACTCTTGTTCACCTGTAACCGTTTGATCGAGTGAAATAGCAAGTCCACCACCGTAAGTAAATTCAGTAATGGTTGCACCATCGGCACTTGGCAATGGCATGATATCAACCGTCGCTGTTGTCGGAGTACCCGTGCTTGGCTCCGTAATGGTTAAAATGCCATCCTGCATTTGCTGAATGTCATCTTCAATCGTTACCACAATATCACGTCGAGTTGACTCAGAATTATCCGTATCGACAGCGTAGATCGGCAGACGGAAGTTAAGGTCGTTGTAATTCAGGCCATTGAGATGATCGAGAGCTTCCAGCAAGGTAATCGTAAATTGACCTTTGTTAACGCTATCGAAGCTTATCGTGAAGACATTCGTTTCATTACCTAAACCATCTGTCGTAAATCCAATGTAATTCCCTGAGTCCGCAGGTTCTTCTTTCAGCGCGACAACGAGACCATTCGACTTCAGCAAACCACCAAAATTAAATTCATTGGTTGCAATACGGAAGTGGCTAAGATCATCACTCCCCTCGGTATAAGTAATGGTGTGAGTAGAGCTCACTGCTCCCGCTGTTGGCATTGAACCATCAGACAAGTTAACTTCTGACAAGTACACATCTGGCACAATATTGATAACAGGGTCAACACCGTCAGCAATAGTTAGAGTCACTGTTGCGGTTTGAACGTCTTTATCAAAATCGCTAGTGGTCACAACAATACTGCGAACAATGTCACCAGCAGAGTGGTCGAGGTCTCTGTCAGGCTCAAAACGTAGAGAACCATCTGACTTAACAAACAGCTTTCCGTCTGCAACCGCGAACTCTTGCTCAGTGAAGTTCGTTTGATCTAAGGTAAACGGTCCGTCAGTGCCATACATAAACTGAGTAACAGTAGCACCATCAGCACTTTGTGTTGGCATCACGTCGACAACACCCGTTGATGGAGGCCCGCCAGCACCTGACGTTGTGACTGGTTCAACAATGCTTAGGGTGTGGTCTTGAGTCTGCTGCAAGTCATCAGTAATCGTGACGTTCAAAGATGATGAAGCTGAGTCCGTGTTGTCAGCATCAACCGCTATCACTGGAATATCAAAGTCTAGGGTATTGGCAAGGCTGGCATCAGCATGATCCAGTGCTTCCAAAAGTGTGAATGTATATTGACCTATGTTGCTGTCAGAAAACTCAAGTGTGAATACATTCGTTTCCACATTCGAAGCGTCAGTGACAAAGCCAACATAGTTGCCTGAGTCAGTAGGTTGCTCTTTAATTTCGACCGTGAGGCCGTTTGATTTCAATGTACCTGATGGATTGAAGTTTGCGGTGTCAACTCTGAAGTGTGTGACATCATCACTACCCTCAGTGAAAGTGATAACTTTGGTTTCACTCACCGACGCCCCTGTTGAAGCAGATCCGTCACTCAAGTTCGCTTCATTTAGGTCAATATCAGGGATCAAGTCGATAACTGGAGCATCACCATCTTCAATCGTTACCGATACGGAAGTGCTAACAATATCTCCATCCCCATCCACTGAATTGACAGTAATAGTTTTTACAATGTCGCCACTTGAATGATCCAAATCGGACACTGGCTCAAATCGCATACTTCCGTCAATAGAAACAAACAGTGTACCCTCGTTATAAGTAAACGACTGTTCACCCGACACATTTTGATTGAGTGTTTGTAGTGGTTCTCCGTCGTATCTAAAGCTCGTCAGGGTTCCTCCATCCGCACTACTGTCAGGCATTAGATTTATAGTATTCGACGTTTCTACGCCTGTAGTTGGCTCTTTCACGGTCATAGACCCTGCGACCAATGACTGGATGTCATCGGTAATCGTCACTGATAATGGTGACATCAATGAGTCATCACCGTCGCTATCAACGGCATAGACAGGCAAATTGAATGTCAGGTCGTTGTTACCTTGAATCGGTGCATGATCAATGGCTTCAAGCAGTGTGAAAGTGTATTCGCCTAACGTGGTTGAGCTGAAATCCAACGTAAAGACCGTCGCTTCCACATTCGAAATATCAGTGGTGAAACCAATATAGTTACCCGAGCCCGTTGGCTCCTCGCGAAGTTCAATGATCAAACCATCCGACTTCAACGAGTTATCTGTATTGAACTCGCTCGGCTCTAGTCGGAACTTCTCGACATTGTCACTTTGGTTGGTAAATGAGATGGTCTCCGTTTGGCTGACTGCCCCTGTGGTTGGAGAGGAGCCATCCGCAAGCCCTGCCTCTGCAAGCGTGACGCTTGGCACCGATTCAATGGTAGGGATATCACCATCGGTAATCGTTAGCGTCACCGTCGCGGTGGCGACATCGATGTCACCATCGCTTGAGGTGAAGACCAGTGATTTGACGATATCGCCATTCTCATGGTCAAGATCTCGGTTCGGCTCAAAACGCACATTACCTTCAATGGTCACGAACACGGAACCTTCAGTGAAGGTAAACTCTTGCTCACTAGTGATCGTTGGATCTAGAGTTTGCGCAGCCCCACCATCATAGGTGAACTGGGTAATTACCGCCCCATCAGCACTTTGCGCTGTCATAACATCAATGGTGTTGGTGGTCACTGTACCATCGGCTAAATTCGGTTCAGTGATATCAAGCGTGCCGTTCGCCATGATTTGCACATCATCACCAATGGTGACCGTCAGTGGTGACATCAATGAACTATCACCGTCTGAGTCGACCGCGTACACGGGTAAATCGAAGGTTAGCTCGTTGTTATCTAATCCATCCTCATGGTCTAACGCCTCCAGGAGCGTGAAGGTGTATTCGCCAAGGGTTGTTCCAGAAAAATTCAGAGTAAATACAGGAACTTCCGTGCCGCCATCATTGATAAAGCCAGTGTAGTTGCCAGAGTTTACTGGATCTTCTTTCAGCTCAACCGCAATATTATTCGAAGTTAATGTGCCGCTAGTATTGAACTGGGTAGGCTCAAGTCGGAACTTCTCGACATCATCACTTTGGTTAGTGAATGAGATGGTTTCGGTCTGACTGACTGCACTGCCACTTGGGGTTGAACCATCAGTAAGCTGTGTTTCCGATAGCGACACGCTTGGCACAGACTCAATGGTTGGAATATCACCATCGGTAATCGTCAGAGTGACCGTTGCAGTTTCAACGTCCACATCGCCATCGCTGGATGCCACTACAATCGATTTCACGATTGGGCCCGATTGATGGTCGAGGTTGCGATTTGGCTCAAAACGCACCTCACCCTCGATAGTGATAAACAGCGAGCCTTCGGTGAAGATAAACTCTTGCTCGCCAGTGGCCGTCTGGTCAAGCGCATAAACAGTGTTGTCATAGGTGAACTGAGTAATGGTTGCGCCATCAGCACTCTGCTCTGGCATCACATCAACAGTGGTTGTGGTCACCACCCCACCGGCCAGATCCGCGACCGTCGGCTCTTCGATGGTCAAGATGCCGTTACTCATGCCTTGAACATCATCTTCTATTGTCACCGTCAGTGGCGACATTGCCGAATCATCACCATCACTATCAACCGCGTAAACTGGTAAATCAAAGCTTAAGGAGTTGTTGTCTAAGCCATCTGCATGGTCAAGCGCTTCAAGTAGTGTGAAGGTGTAACGACCTAACACGACATCATCAAAATTGATGGTAAATACTTCAACTTCTTGATTTAGTGCGTTAGTTGTAAAACCTGTGTATTGACCCGAATCTGCCGGGAACTCTCTAAGTTCAACAGCTAAACCATTCGAAGTCAGTGTGCCTGATGGATTAAATTCATCGGTCGCGATTCTGAAGTGATCAACATCATCACTTTGGTTCGTGAAAGAGATGGTCTCCGTTTGACTTACGGCCATACCGCTTGGTGCAGAGCCATCAGCCAGACTGGACTCTGAAAGCGAGACCGGTGGAATCACATCTATGGTCGGAATATCACCATCAGTAATGGTCAGTGTGACTGTCGAAGTAAGAACGTCACTATCGCCATCACTCGATGTCACCACGATATTTTTCACAATATCGCCAGCCGAATGGTCGAGATCTCGATTTGGTTCGAAGCGCACATCACCTTGAGTGGTGATAAACAGTGAGCCCTCCGTGAAATTAAACTCTTGCTCTGAGCTGCTCGTTTGGTCAAGTGTGTAAACCGTGCCGTCGTAAGTAAACTGAGTGACACTGGCACCGTCCGCACTGGCGCTGGTCAGCACATCGAAAACAGACGTCGTTGGCGTGCCCGCCACAAGGTCAGCGACCGTCGGCTCTTCGATACTAAGCGCACCGCTCGCCATCACTTGCACATCATCCGTGATCGTCACTGATAATGGTGACATCAATGAGTCATCACCGTCGCTATCTATGGCATAGACAGGTAGCTCAAACGTTAGATCGTTATTACCTCGACCATCTTCGTGGTCGATATTCTCCAACAACGTAAAGGTGTATTGACCCAACGTACCCGCACTGAAGCTTAAGGTGAAAATGGGTGTTTCAACATTGGTAGCGCTGGTCGTGAAGCCTACGTAAATGCCAGAGCCTGCAGGATCTTCTTTAAGATCGATTGGAAGTCCATCCGACTTCAACGAATTATCCGTATTGAACTCGGTCGGCTCTAGTCGGAACTTCTCGACATTGTCACTTTGGTTTGTAAATGAGATGGTTTCGGTTTGGCTTACTGCACCAACAATTGGTGACGAGCCATCCGCAAGCCCTGCCTCTGCGAGCATCACACTTGGCACCGATTCAATGGTTGGAATGTCGCCATCGGTAATCGTTAGCGTTACCGTCGCGGTGTCGACATCAACGTCACCATCGCTTGAGGTGAAGACCAGTGATTTAACAATATCGCCACTCTCATGGTCGAGATCGCGGTTCGGCTCAAAACGCACATTACCTTCAATGGTCACGAACACGGAACCTTCGGTGAAGGTAAACTCTTGCTCACCGGTGATCGTTGGATCTAGAGTTTGCGCAGCCCCACCATCATAGGTGAACTGGGTAATCACCGCCCCATCAGCACTTTGCGCGGTCATAACATCAATGGTGTTGGTGGTCACTGTACCATCGGCTAAATTCGGTTCAGTGATATCAAGCGTGCCATTCGCCATGATTTGCACATCATCACCAATGGTGACCGTCAGTGGTGACATCAATGAGCTATCACCGTCTGAGTCGACCGCGTAGACAGGCAAGTCAAAGGTCAGTTCGTTATTATTCAGGCCGTCAGCATGGTCTAGAGCTTCAAGCAGCGTAAAGGTGTACTCACCCAAAGTTGTACCTGAGAAGCTCAAGGTAAATACCGGGACTTCCGTGCCGCCGTCATTGATAAAGCCGACATAATTACCGGAATCGACTGGATCTTCTTTTAGCTCAACTACGATGTTATTCGAAGTTAATGTGCCACCCGTATTGAACTCTGTTGGTTCAAGACGGAACTTCTCGACATCATCACTTTGATTCGTGAACGAAATGGTTTCGGTTTGACTCACCGCACTGCCACTCGGCGTTGAACCATCGGCAAGCTGTGTTTCCGATAGCGACACGCTTGGCACCGATTCAATGGTTGGGATATCACCATCGTTAATCGTCAACACAACCGTAGCGGTTTCAACGTCCACATCGCCATCGCTGGATGTCACTACAATCGATTTGACGATTGGGCCCGATTGATGGTCGAGGTTGCGATTTGGCTCAAAACGCACCTCACCCTCGATAGTGATAAACAGTGAGCCCTCGGTGAAGATAAACTCTTGCTCGCCAGTGGCCGTCTGGTCAAGCGTGTAAACAGTGTTGTCATAGGTGAATTGAGTAATGGTTGCACCATCGGCACTCTGCTCTGGCATCACATCAATCGTAGTTGTGGTCACCACCCCACCGGCCAGATCCGCGACCGTTGGCTCTTCGATGGTCAAGATGCCGTTACTCATGCCTTGAACATCATCTTCAATCGTCACCGTCAGTGGCGACATTACCGAATCATCGCCATCACTATCAACCGCGTAAACAGGTAAATCAAAGCTTAAGGTGTTGTTGTCTAAGCCATCTGCATGGTCAAGCGGTTCTAGCAACGTGAAGGTGTATTGACCTAGATTTGTGTCAGAGAAGCTGATAGTGAAGACGTTGGTTTCAACATTCGACGCACCTTTAACAAAACCGATGTAGTCGCCAGGACTCGTCGGATCTTCTTTCAGCTGAACCGCCAAGTTATTTGACGTCAAAGCGCCGAGTGTATTGAACTCAGTTGGCTCAATACGGAACGACACCACATCATCACTTTGGTCAGTAAATTGAATAACCTTGGTGTCACTAACCGCAGAGGCTGTCGGATCTGATCCGTCTACGAGATTCGACTCTGAAAGCGAGATAGGTGGAACCACATCTATGGTCGGGATATCACCATCAGTAATGGTCAGTGTGACTGTCGAAGTAAGAACGTCATCATCACCATCACTCGATGTCACCACGATATTTTTCACAATATCGCCAGCCGAATGGTCTAAATCTCGGTTTGGTTCGAAGCGCACATCGCCTTGAGTGGTGATATAGAGGGAACCCTCTGTGAAGGTGAACTCTTGCTCAGCACTGTCTGTTTGATCGAGTGTGTAAACCGCACCGTCGTAAGTAAACTGAGTGACACTGGCACCGTCCGCACTGGCGCTGGTCAGCACATCGAAAACAGACGTCGTTGGCGTGCCCGCCACTAGGTCAGCGACCGTAGGCTCTTCGATACTAAGTGCACCGCTCGCCATCACTTGAACATCATCGGTGATCGTCACTGATAACGGTGACATTAACGAATCATCACCGTCGCTATCAACGGCATAGACAGGTAGCTCAAACGTTAGATCGTTATTACCTCGACCATCTTCGTGGTCGATATTCTCCAACAACGTAAACGTATATTGACCCAAAGTCGCAGCACTAAAGCTTAACGTAAAGATTGGTGTTTCAACATTGGTTGCGCTGGTCGTAAAGCCTACGTAATTACCGGAGCCGACAGGATCTTCTTTAATATCGATTGGAAGTCCATCTGATTTGAGTGAATCATCACTATTAAACTCCGCCGGCTCTAGTCGGAACTTCTCGACATTGTCACTTTGGTGAGTAAACGAGATGGTTTCAGTTTGGCTGACTGCCCCTGTGATTGGAGAAGAGCCATCCGCAAGCCCTGCCTCTGCAAGCGTGAGGCTTGGCACCGATTCAATGGTTGGGATATCACCATCGGTAATAGTCAGAGTTACCGTTGCCGTCTCAATATCGACATCACCGTCACTTGAAGTAAACACAAGTGATTTAACAATATCGCCAGATTCATGGTCGAGGTCTCGGTTTGGCTCGAAACGCACATTACCTTCAATGGTGACGTACACATCCCCTTCAGTGAACGTGAACTTCTGCTCACCGGTAATGCTAGGATCTAGAGTTTGAGGGCTACCACCATCGTAGGTGAACTGGGTAATCACCGCCCCATCGGCACTTTGCGCTGTCATAACATCAACGGTGTTGGTGGTCACCGTCCCATCGGCTAGATTCGGCTCGGTGATATCAAGCGTGCCGTTCGCCATGATTTGCACGTCATCACCAATGGTGACCGTCAGTGGTGACATCAATGAATTATCACCGTCTGAGTCGACCGCGTAGACAGGCAGTTCAAAGGTGAGTTCGTTATTGTTCAGGCCGTCAGCGTGGTCTAGTGCTTCAAGCAATGTAAAGGTGTATTCACCCAAGGTTGTGCCTGAGAAGCTCAAGGTAAATACCGGAACTTCCGTGCCACCGTCATTGATAAACCCGACGTAAAAGCCTGAGTCTGCTGGGTCCTCTTTAAGCTCGACCACAATGTTGTTTGAAGTTAATGCACCACCCGTATTGAACTCTGTTGGTTCAAGGCGGAACTTCTCGACATCATCACTTTGATTTGTGAACGAGATGGTTTCGGTTTGACTGACTGCACTACCACTCGGCGTTGAACCATCGGAAAGTTGCGTTTCCGATAGCGACACACTTGGCACCGATTCAATGGTTGGGATATCACCATCGGTAATCGTTAGAGTGACCGTAGCAGTTTCAACGTCCACATCGCCATCGCTGGATGTCACTACAATCGATTTCACGATTGGGCCTGATTCATGGTCGAGGTTGCGGTTTGGTTCAAAACGCACCTCACCTTCAAGAGTGATAAACAGCGAGCCTTCGGTGAAGACAAACTCTTGCTCACCGCTATCCGTCTGGTCAAGCGCATAAACAGTGTTCTCATAGGTGAACTGAGTAATGGTCGCACCATCAGCACTCTGCTCCTGCATCACATCAATGGTGGTTGTGGTCACCACTCCACCGGCCAGATCCGCGACCGTTGGCTCTTCGATGGTCAAGATGCCGTTACTCATGCCTTGCACATCATCTTCTATCGTCACCGTCAGTGGCGACATTACCGAATCATCACCGTCACTATCAACGGCATAAACAGGTAAATCAAAACTTAGAGTGTTGTTGTCTAAGCCATCTGCATGGTCAAGCGCTTCTAGCAACGTGAAGGTGTAACGACCTAACACGACATCATCAAAATTGATGGTAAATACTTCAACTTCTTGATTTAGCGCGTTAGTTGTAAAACCTGTGTATTGACCCGAATCTGCAGGGAACTCTCTAAGCTCAACAGCTAAACCATTCGAAGTCAGTGTGCCTGATGGATTAAATTCATCGGTCGCGATTCTGAAATGATCAACATCATCACTTTGGTTCGTGAAAGAGATGGTCTCCGTTTGACTCACGGCCATACCGCTTGGTGCAGAGCCATCAGCCAGACTGGACTCTGAAAGCGAGACAGGTGGAACTACATCTATGGTCGGGATATCACCATCAGTAATGGTCAGTGTGACTGTCGAAGTAAGAACGTCATCATCACCATCACTCGATGTCACCACGATATTTTTCACAATATCGCCAGCCGAATGGTCTAAATCTCGGTTTGGTTCGAAGCGCACATCACCTTGAGTGGTGATATACAGTGAGCCTTCTGTAAAGGTAAACACTTGCTCAGCACTGTCTGTTTGATCGAGCGTGTAAACCGTGCCGTCGTAAGTAAATTGAGTGACACTGGCACCGTCCGCACTGCCGCTGGTCAGCACATCAAAAACAGACGTCGTTGGCGTGCCCGCCGTTAGGTCAGCGACCGTAGGCTCTTCGATACTGAGTGCACCGCTCGCTATGACTTGAACATCATCGGTAATGGTGACTGACAGCGGTGACATCAACGAGTCATCACCGTCAGTATCGACAGCATAAACGGGTAAGTTGAATGTCAGGTCGTTGTTACCTTGAATCGGTGCATGATCAATGGCTTCGAGCAACGTGAAAGTGTATTCGCCTAACGTGGTTGAGCTGAAATTCAACGTAAAGACCGTCGTTTCCACATTCGAAATATCAGTGGTGAAACCAATATAGTTACCCGAGCCCGTTGGCTCCTCGCGAAGTTCAATACTCAAACCATCCGACTTCAACGAGTTATCTGTATTGAACTCGCTCGGCTCTAGTCGGAACTTCTCGACATTGTCACTTTGGTGAGTAAACGAGATGGTTTCAGTTTGGCTGACTGCCCCTGTGATTGGAGAAGAGCCATCCGCAAGCCCTGCCTCTGCAAGCGTCACACTTGGCACCGATTCAATGGTTGGAATGTCGCCATCGGTAATCGTTAGCGTCACCGTCGCGGTTTCGACATCGACATCGCCGTCACTTGAAGTAAACACAAGTGATTTAACAATATCGCCATTCTCATGATCAAGATCGCGGTTCGGCTCGAAGCGCACATTACCTTCAATGGTGACGAACACGGAACCTTCAGTGAAGGTAAACTCTTGCTCACCAGTGATCGTTGGATCTAGAGTTTGCGCAGCCCCACCATCATAGGTGAACTGGGTAATTACCGCCCCATCAGCACTTTGCGCTGTCATAACATCAATGGTGTTGGTGGTCACTGTACCATCGGCTAAATTCGGTTCAGTGATATCAAGCGTGCCGTTCGCCATGATTTGCACATCATCACCAATGGTGACCGTCAGTGGTGACATCAATGAATTATCACCGTCTGAGTCAACCGCGTACACGGGTAAATCGAAGGTTAGCTCGTTGTTATCTAATCCATCCTCATGGTCTAACGCTTCCAGGAGCGTGAAGGTGTATTCGCCAAGGGTTGTTCCAGAAAAATTCAGAGTAAATACAGGGACTTCCGTGCCGCCGTCATTGATAAAGCCGACGTAAATGCCAGAGTCTGCTGGGGCCTCTTTAAGCTCGACCACAATGTTGTTTGAAGTTAATGCACCACCCGTATTGAACTCTGTTGGCTCAAGTCGGAACTTCTCGACATCATCACTTTGGTTAGTGAATGAGATGGTCTCAGTTTGGCTCACCGCACTAAGACTTGGCGCAGAGCCATCAGCAAGCTGCGTTTCAGACAGTGATACGCTTGGTACCGATTCAATGGTTGGAATATCGCCATCGGTGATGGTCAGAACAACCGTTGCGGTTTCGACGTCCACATCACCATCGCTGGATGTCACCACAATCGATTTGACGATTGGGCCCGATTCATGGTCGAGGTTGCGGTTTGGTTCAAAACGAACGTCACCCTCGAGAGTGATAAACAGCGAGCCCTCGGTGAAGATAAACTCTTGCTCGCCAGTGGCCGTCTGGTCAAGCGCATAAACAGTGTTGTCATAGGTGAACTGAGTAATGGTCGCACCATCAGCACTCTGCTCTGGCATCACATCAATGGTAGTTGTGGTCACCACCCCACCTGCCAGATCTGCGACTGTCGGCTCTTCGATGGTCAAGATGCCGTTACTCATGCCTTGAACATCATCTTCAATCGTCACGGTGAGTGGCGAAATTACCGAATCATCGCCATCACTATCAACCGCGTAAACAGGTAAATCAAAGCTTAAGGTGTTGTTGTCTAAGCCATCGTCATGGTCAAGCGCTTCAAGTAGTGTGAAGGTGTATTGACCTAGATTTGTGTCAGAGAAGCTGATAGTAAAGACGTTGGTTTCAACATTCGACGCACCTTTAACAAAACCGATGTAGTCGCCAGGACTCGTCGGATCTTCTTTCAGCTGAACCGCCAAGTTATTTGACGTCAAAGCGCCAAGCGTATTGAACTGCGTTGGTTCGATACGGAAAGAAACCACATCATCACTTTGGTCAGTAAATTGAATAACCTTGGTGTCACTAACCGCGGAGGCTGTCGGATCTGATCCGTTTACTAGGTTCGACTCAGATAATGAGACCGGTGGAACTACATCTATGGTTGGAACCTCACCATCAGTAATGGTTAACGTGACGGTCGAAGTAAGAACGTCATCATCACCATCACTCGATGTCACCACGATATTTTTCACAATATCGCCAGCCGAATGGTCTAAATCTCGGTTTGGTTCGAAGCGCACATCGCCTTGAGTGGTGATATACAGTGAACCTTCTGTAAAGGTAAACACTTGCTCAGCACTGTCTGTTTGATCGAGCGTGTAAGTCGTACCGTCGTAAGTAAACTGAGTGACACTGGCGCCGTCCGCACTGCCGCTGGTCAGCACATCAAAAACAGACGTCGTTGGCGTGCCCGCCACTAGGTCAGCGACCGTAGGCTCTTCGATACTAAGCGCACCGCTCTCCATCACTTGAACGTCATCCGTGATCGTCACTGATAACGGCGACATCAACGAGTCATCACCGTCGCTATCAACGGCATAGACAGGTAGTTCAAACGTGAGATCGTTGTTACCTTGAATCGGTGCATGATCAATGGCTTCAAGCAGCGTGAAAGTGTATTCGCCTAACGTAGTTGAGCTGAAATCCAACGTAAAGACCGTCGTTTCCACATTCAAAATATCAGTGGTGAAACCAATATAGTTACCCGAGCCCGTTGGCTCCTCGCGAAGTTCAATGATCAAACCATCCGACTTCAACGAGTTATCTATATTGAACTCGGTCGGCTCTAGTCGGAACTTCTCGACATTATCACTTTGGTGAGTGAATGAGATGGTCTCCGTTTGACTGACCGACCCTGTGATTGGAGAAGAGCCATCCGCAAGCCCCGCCTCTGCAAGCGTAACGCTTGGCACCGATTCAATGGTTGGGATGTCACCATCGGTAATCGTTAACGTCACCGTCGCGGTCTCGACATCGACGTCACCATCGCTTGAGGTGAAGACCAGTGATTTGACGATATCGCCATTCTCATGGTCAAGATCTCGGTTCGGCTCAAAACGCACATTACCTTCAATGGTCACGAACACGGAACCTTCCGTGAAGGTAAACTCTTGCTCACCAGTGATCGTTGGATCTAGAGTTTGCGCAGCCCCACCATCATAGGTGAACTGGGTAATTACTGCCCCATCAGCACTTTGCGCCGTCATCACATCAATGGTGTTAGTGGTCACCGTCCCATCGGCTAGATTCGGTTCAGTGATATCAAGCGTGCCGTTCGCCATGATTTGCACGTCATCACCAATGGTGACCGTCAGTGGCGACATCAATGAATTATCACCGTCTGAGTCGACCGCGTACACGGGTAAATCGAAGGTTAGCTCATTGTTATCTAATCCATCCTCATGGTCTAACGCTTCCAGGAGCGTGAAGGTGTATTCGCCAAGGGTTGTTCCAGAAAAATTCAGAGTAAATACAGGAACTTCCGTGCCGCCATCATTGATAAAGCCAGTGTAGTTGCCTGAGTTTACTGGATCTTCTTTCAGCTCAACCGCAATATTATTCGAAGTTAATGTGCCGCCAGTATTGAACTCTGTTGGTTCAAGGCGGAACTTCTCGACATCATCACTTTGATTCGTGAACGAGATGGTTTCGGTTTGACTCACCGCACTGCCACTCGGCGTTGAGCCATCGGCAAGCTGTGTTTCCGATAGCGACACGCTTGGCACCGATTCAATGGTTGGAATATCACCATCGGTAATCGTCAGAGTGACCGTAGCAGTTTCAACGTCCACATCGCCATCGCTGGATGTCACCACAATCGATTTCACGATTGGGCCCGATTGATGGTCGAGGTTGCGATTTGGCTCAAAACGCACCTCACCCTCGATAGTGATAAACAGCGAGCCCTCGGTGAAGATAAACTCTTGCTCGCCAGTGGCCGTCTGGTCAAGCGTGTAAACAGTGTTGTCATAGGTGAATTGAGTAATGGTTGCACCATCGGCACTCTGCTCTGGCATCACATCAATGGTGGTTGTGGTCACCACCCCACCGGCCAGATCCGCGACCGTTGGCTCTTCGATAGTCAAGATGCCGTTACTCATGCCTTGAACATCATCTTCAATCGTCACCGTCAGTGGCGACATTGCCGAATCATCGCCATCACTATCAACCGCATAAACAGGTAAATCAAAACTTAGAGTGTTGTTGTCCAAGCCATCTGCATGGTCAAGCGCTTCAAGTAGTGTAAAGGTGTAACGGCCTAACACGACATCATCAAAATTGATGGTAAATACTTCAACTTCTTGATTTAGTGCGTTAGTTGTAAAACCTGTGTATTGACCCGAATCTGCAGGGAACTCTCTAAGCTCAACAGCTAAACCATTCGAAGTCAGTGTGCCTGATGGATTAAATTCATCGGTCGCAATTCTGAAGTGATCAACATCATCACTTTGGTTCGTGAAAGAGATGGTCTCCGTTTGACTCACGGCCACACCGCTCGGTGCAGAGCCATCAGCCAGACTGGACTCTGAAAGCGAGACAGGTGGAACCACATCTATGGTCGGGATATCACCATCAGTAATGGTTAACGTGACTGTCGAAGTAAGGACGTCATCATCACCATCACTCGATGTCACCACGATATTTTTCACAATATCGCCAGCCGAATGGTCGAGATCTCGGTTTGGTTCGAAGCGCACATCACCTTGAGTGGTGATATACAGTGAGCCTTCTGTAAAGGTAAACACTTGCTCAGCACTGTCTGTTTGATCGAGCGTGTAAACCGTGCCGTCGTAAGTAAATTGAGTGACACTGGCACCGTCCGCACTGCCGCTGGTCAGCACATCAAAAACAGACGTCGTTGGCGTGCCCGCCACAAGGTCAGCGACCGTCGGCTCTTCGATACTAATAGAAACCCCAGCCATCGCTTGAACATCATCCGTAATCGTCACTGATAATGGTGACATCAATGAGTCATCACCGTCGCTATCAACGGCATAGACAGGTAGCTCAAACGTTAGATCGTTATTACCTCGACCATCTTCGTGGTCGATATTCTCCAACAACGTAAACGTATATTGACCCAAAGTCGCAGCACTAAAGCTTAACGTAAAGATTGGTGTTTCAACATTGGTTGCGCTGGTCGTAAAGCCTACGTAATTACCGGAGCCGACAGGATCTTCTTTCAAATCAATTGGAAGCCCATCTGATTTCAGTGAATCATCACTATTAAACTCCGCCGGCTCTAATCGGAACTTCTCGACATTATCACTTTGGTGAGTAAACGAGATGGTTTCCGTTTGGCTGACCGACCCTGTGATTGGAGAAGAGCCATCCGCAAGCCCTGCCTCTGCAAGCGTGACACTTGGCACCGATTCAATGGTTGGGATGTCACCATCGGTAATCGTTAGCGTTACCGTCGCGGTGTCGACATCAACGTCACCATCGCTTGAGGTGAAGACCAGTGATTTGACGATATCGCCAGATTCATGGTCGAGGTCTCGGTTTGGCTCGAAACGCACATTACCTTCAATGGTGACGTACAAATCCCCTTCAGGGAACGTGAACTTCTGCTCACCTGTAAGGCTAGGATCTAGAGTTTGAGGACTGCCACCATCGTAGGTGAACTGAGTAATCACCGCCCCATCAGCACTTTGTGCTGTCATCACATCAATAATGTTGGTGGTAACAGTACCAGCGGCTAAATCTGCGACGGTTGGCTCGGTGATATCAAGCGTGCCGTTCGCCATGATTTGCACGTCATCACCAATGGTTACCGTCAGTGGTGACATCAATGAATTATCACCGTCTGAATCGACCGCGTAGACAGGCAAGTCAAAGGTGAGTTCGTTATTGTTCAGGCCGTCAGCGTGGTCTAGTGCTTCAAGCAATGTAAAGGTGTATTCACCCAAGGTTGTGCCTGAGAAGCTCAAGGTAAATACCGGGACTTCCGTGCCGCCGTCATTGATAAAGCCGACGTAAATGCCAGAGTCTGCTGGGGCCTCTTTAAGCTCGACCACAATGTTGTTTGAAGTTAATGCACCACCAGTATTGAACTCTGTTGGTTCAAGGCGGAACTTCTCGACATCATCACTTTGGTTAGTGAATGAGATGGTTTCGGTTTGACTGACCGCACTGCCACTCGGCGTTGAACCATCGGCAAGCTGTGTTTCCGATAGCGACACGCTTGGCACCGATTCAATGGTTGGAATATCGCCATCGGTGATGGTCAGAACAACCGTTGCGGTTTCGACGTCCACATCGCCATCGCTGGATGTCACCACAATCGATTTGACGATTGGGCCCGATTCATGGTCGAGGTTGCGATTTGGTTCAAAACGCACCTCACCCTCAAGAGTGATAAACAGCGAGCCTTCGGTGAAGATAAACTCTTGCTCGCCGGTATCCGTTTGGTCAAGCGCATAAACAGTGTTGTCGTAGGTGAACTGAGTAATGGTTGCGCCATCGGCACTCTGCTCTGGCATCACATCAATCGTAGTTGTGGTCACCACCCCACCTGCCAGATCTGCGACTGTCGGCTCTTCGATGGTCAAGATGCCGTTACTCATGCCTTGAACATCATCTTCAATCGTCACGGTGAGTGGCGAAATTACCGAATCATCGCCATCACTATCAACCGCGTAAACAGGTAAATCAAAGCTTAAGGTGTTGTTGTCTAAGCCATCGTCATGGTCAAGCGCTTCTAGCAACGTGAAGGTGTAACGACCTAACACGACATCATCAAAATTGATGGTAAATACTTCAACTTCTTGATTTAGTGCGTTAGTTGTAAAACCTGTGTATTGACCAGAGTCTGCCGGGAACTCTCTAAGCTCAACAGCTAAACCATTCGAAGTCAGTGTGCCTGATGGATTAAATTCATCGGTCGCGATTCTAAAGCGTTCAACATCATCACTCTGGTTCGTGAAAGAGATGGTTTCCGTTTGACTCACGGCCACGCCGCTTGGTGCAGAGCCATCAGCCAGACTGGACTCTGAAAGCGAGACAGGTGGAACCACATCTATGGTCGGGATATCACCATCAGTAATGGTTAACGTGACTGTCGAAGTAAGGACGTCATCATCACCATCACTCGATGTCACCACGATATTTTTCACAATATCGCCAGCCGAATGGTCTAAATCTCGATTTGGTTCGAAGCGCACATCGCCTTGAGTGGTGATATACAGTGAACCTTCTGTAAAGGTAAACACTTGCTCAGCACTGACTGTTTGGTCGAGCGTGTAAACCGTGCCGTCGTAAGTAAACTGAGTGACACTGGCGCCGTCCGCACTTGGAGCGGTAAGAACATCCACTACAGCAGTCGTCACTGTACCTACATCAGCTAGATTCGGTTCAATAGCAGTTAAATCAACATCCTGCATTACCTGAACATCATCATTGATGTTCACTACCAACTGACTGACAGCGGTTTTGTCACCATCCATATCAACAGCCAAAATAGGGATATCGAATGAGAGTGAGTTATTACCTTGTAGTGGTCGATGATCGAACGCTTCAAGTAATACGAAGGTAAATTCACCTATATTGGTTTGATCAAAAGTTAGTGTGAAAACAGGCGTTTCCGCGTTTGATACATCGGTTGTGTAGCCTAAGTAATTGCCCGATCCTGTTGGCTCTTCACGAATTTCAACAATAAGCCCGTTAGAAGTTAGCGAGTCATCTTGGTTAAATTGGCCAACGACTACTTCGATACGTGCGACGTCATCACTCGCTTCAGTAAATGAAATAGTATTATTTGAGTCGACAGACACACCGCTTGGCGCCGAACCATCCATTAATTCCGACTCATTAAGAGTAATACTTGGTACGTTATCAATGGTCGGATCATCACCATCGGTGATCGTTAAGACTACGGTTGCCGTATCCAAGTCTACATCGCCATCGATGGAGGTTAGCACAACAGTTTTGACAATATCCCCGCTAGTGTTATCAAGATTACGATTTGGCTCAAAACGTACATCACCATCAAGCGTAACAAACAGAGAGCCTTCTAAGAATTGAAACTCCTGCTCTCCAATCACATTCTGATCTAAAGTGCGAATCGCCCCATCGTAGGTAAACTGAGTGATCGATGCACCATCTGCTCCTTGAATTGGGAGTACATTAATCGTCTCCGTAGTAACAGTACTTTGAGTCAATACCTCTAGACTTGGCTCTTTAATGCTCAACGCACCATTTTGCATGGTTTGTAGGTCATCACCTATGGTTACAGTCAGCGGAGCTCCCAACGAATCATCGCCATCTGAATCCACCGCATAAACGGGCAGTTCAAATGATAGATCGTTATTTTGTAAACCATCAGCATGATCTAGAGAACCCAGTAGCGTAAAAGTGTATTCACCCAATTTGGAATCTGAAAATGCAAGAGCAAACACTGGGATATCTGTATTCGAACTGTCTGTCACGAAACCAATGTAAGTTCCCGAGTCCGTTGGATCTTCTTTCAAGCTCACGACTAAGCCGTTCGATGTTAACGCACCGTCGGTATTAAACTCAGCGTTCTCAAGCCTAAAACGAACGACGTCATCACTACCCTGCGTGAAATCAATAGTTTGCGTTGAACTAACATCAGAACCTGTTGGTGAAGAGCCCGATGCCAATTCAGGCTCTGAAAGCGAAACACTCGGAATGTCATTAATGGTAGGAATTTGACCGTCGGTAATTGAGATTTGCAACAAAGCTGAGTCTGTATCGCCATCACCATCAACGGCATTAAATGTAATATCTTGAGTGATAGTCTCACTTACAGAATGATCGATATCTCTGGCAACAACAAAAGTCACGTCCCCGTTTAATGCAACATTGAGTGTGCCCTCATCAAACACAAACGCCTGTTGAACGGCCTCATCCTGGTCTGGATCTAAATTGTATGCCGTACCGTCATAAACAAACGATTGTACCGTCGCTCCATCACCACCTGTGAAGTTGAAAAGGTTGTAAGAAACCGCTGAGTCTCCGTCTTTCGTTGGTTCATCAAGTGCCACAGTATTATCTTTCAACTCGACAACATCATCGGCCACAGTGACAACGATCAATGCTGGTTGCTCCTGTCCGCTGCCACCAGCTAAAGAGGAACGGTCGCCATCTGCATCGACGGCATAAATAGGCAGCTCAAAACTGAGCTCGGCATCTTGAGAACCTTGGTGAGTTAAAGAATCAAATAGCGTGAATTCATAAGAACCTAACGCTGGACTATCGACAATAACTTCAAAAACAACGTTTCTCACACCCTCAATAGTAATGAAGCCTTCATAGGTTCTTACCCCATTTACTTCACCCACTAACTCCAGCGAAACAGGTTGACCATTCGACAACAGGCTATTATCGGTATTGAACTGCAATGGCTCTAATTCATGGTGGTCAATAATGTCGCTCGAAAAGGTATCTGAATCAACGGAACCCGTTCCCGTTATGATACCGATGCCCTCTTCAGATCCACCTACAAGACCACTCTCTTGCACTGAAATTGGATCAACAGAATTGATTGTTGGACGGTCACCATCCAAGATGGCGATATTCAGTGTGCTCACCACAGAGTCTTGATCGAAGTCCGTAATGGTTACAGGAAGAGAAAATTCAATCGTGTCCGAACTGTTCTGTTCTATAGGTTTGAATTGTTGAAAATGATACTCACCATCAGTATCAACCGAAATCGTAAGAACAGCCTCTCCGCTCCCTAAAATAGAGAGAGCGATCTCTGTGCCATCGTCCGACACTCGTGCGATAGTATTTTGATTATCACTCAAAATGCCATCGAATTGTGCCAACGACGATGAATCAAATACTACCGAGGCCAAGCGATCACTTTCTATGGAAACGAAGCTCCCCTCAACTAATGTCGTGTTCGTTTCTTGGTTGGTAACTGTTACAGTCTGGGGAATTGGATCTGCGCCATCCAAAATTGCAATACTGGCTGAGATAGGTGTCGCAATAGCATTACCACCGATGTCAGCACCTTCAATGTCAAAGGTTAGGGTAATCTGGTTGTCAATGTATGAGACTTGCCCGTCACCTACTGAAGAAACATGATCGATAGGAGCCGATATTGTCGAGGTAAGCGTCAAGTTGACATTCGAACCCGAGCTAACGGCATCAATATCAACGCGCAGAACTTCCGTACCATTCTGAGTGCCTACGATGGCATTTTCGTTGGCATCATAAACAAACTGTACCGCAACACCACCCGATGTTATGTCACTATTTAATTCGCTAAGTAGAGAAGAGAGAGAAGCCGCAACGGGTACAAAAGAGTTAGGATCGAGATCAAGACTACCGCTTTGAACAAGTTGATTCGTGGAAATGGTTTGAGGATAGGTTCCCTGAGATATTGAGCCTTCAGTCAAGCTTTGAGAAACGCTTTGACCTCCGGTAGAAGCTGTAACATCGCTTCTAAAATCGTCGTTATCTTCGTCAACTTGTTCTTCTGTCAAAGCAGAAGTTTCAAAAAATGTCGAAGGTCGAGTTTCGGTGTAGTTATAATCGATTGTGACGAAGCCGGCATTAGCTGAACCTCCAGCACCACCAGCAGCCGTCGCCTCTAAAATTTGAGTCGGATCTTCTCCAGCAAGTATTGCTTCTTGAATCGCAGCAATATCATCGGCACCAAAACTATTATCGCCAAGTTGACTCAAATCTATTTCGATATCACCTTGTAGTGGTATATCTCGCCATGCAAACACTTCATCAATACAACCGACGCAGTTTTCGTCGACCTGTAAGTCTCCAGAAGTGTCAACTAATACCAACTTCGCGCCTTTCGGTGTCAATACTATCTCGTTCTCACGAATCGTATCGCCTACGTTAACTTTGCGCGCTGTCCCATCTGCATCCATGATGACCACATCACCACTCACCTGCTTAACTACTGCTGCATTACGCAAAACTTCGACATCCATGTGTCCTCCTAGATACAGAAACTAATGGTTCTAATCATCGTATATATATTGTTGTAAGCGCTTAGTGATCCGAAACTCAAATTCAATTTCAACCACTACTTTGTTATCAAGTTTTCTCATATTTAAGAGATGGTTCGATATTGTTTTTACTCTATTCTTTTCGAACTCATTTACTTTTAAGGCTAGTATTTCCTTAGAAAAATTCCATTTTCAGAGGTAATTGATTGCATATCGAACTACATTCGCTTTATGAACAAGATTTTTTGAAATAAGCGTGAGCAAATAAGGACTTATTTTGAGTAATAAGAAATAGTCCCCAAGTAGCTCCATTTTTGCTCATTGTTTACCGTCGACTTAGCCCCAGTACCTAAGTTTTTTCATACGTAAAGCGCCATTTCTACGAAGTTATCTCGATTCAAACCACTTGTTTTCAGCCAGATCTACCCAAAGCAAAAAAGCCACTGTTCGCTAAAACAGTGACTTCTTAAAATAAGAGATATCGAAAAATCAGTTAGCTAGACGGTTTGCAGTCCAAAGGTACAGAAGTTCTAGCGCTATGGTCGCTCCCGCCAATGCCGTAATATCACTCTGGTCATATGCGGGTGAGACTTCTACAACATCCATTCCGACCATGTTGACTCCTTGAAGACCACGAATAATCTTCAAAATCTTGTCGGAGTTTAATCCACCGCAAACCGGTGTTCCTGTACCCGGAGCAAATGCCGGATCTAGGCAGTCGATATCAAACGTCAAGTAAACTGGCTTGTCGCCAACAGTCTGCTTGATACGAGATACGATATCAGCCACGCTCAGATCATTGGCTTCCATTGCATTAATAACGTCGAAACCGTGTTTTTCTTTTGTATAGTCGGTACGAATGCCAATTTGAACAGAGTGCTCTTTAGAAATTAGCCCCTCGTTTGGAGCATGAAAGAACATGGTTCCATGGTCGTAACGACTGCCATGACTGTAAGTATCCGTGTGTGCATCAAAGTGGATGAGCGCCATTTCACCATACTTTTTTGCGTAAGCACGTAAAAGTGGCAATGTGACGAAATGATCACCACCAAGACCCAACAGCGTTTTACCACTATCAAGGATTGCCGTTGCCGCCGCTTCTAGACGTACCGTTAAATCTTCAGCATCACCGGTGTCAAAGACCAAATCTCCAGAGTCAATGACCTTAGTATGGTCGAAGAGATTAAAGTCCCAAGGGAATTTCTTACCTTCCCACGCCAAGTTAACCGATGCACGACGAATCGCATCTGGACCTAAACGAGCTCCTGGACGTCCCGACGTTGCCATGTCTAATGGTGCACCAAGCACCACCACATCAGCTTCAGCATCGACCGGATTTTGCACCAAAGGACGGCGCATAAACGTCATTGCATTGGAGTACAGTGAATAATCTTTTTTAGTAAACAGATCGTCCATTAAAAATCCTCTAAATACGTGTAACCTGTTAAGCCTTGTTCTAACTCAGCAAGCACACTCTGCTGCTCTTCTCTTGGAACTTTAGCGCTAACCATCTCTTCATAGGTTTGGCGAATAAAATCCACGTCGATATGCACGTAGCGCATCATGTCAGCAACGGTATCACCTTCATTGATGTAATCTAGGTTCGCTTTACCTTCATCATCAACATTGACAACAACACTGTGTGTATCACCAAACAAATTGTGCATGTCACCTAAGATCTCTTGGTACGCACCGACCAAGAAGAAGCCCATCAAATAAGGCTCATCTGGGTTCCATGCAGGCACTGGTAACGTTGTTTCAATACCTTGCCCATCTACGTACTGATCAATGGTGCCGTCTGAATCACAAGTAATGTCCAGAACCACGGCTCGTCGTTCATTCACTCTGTCCAATCCGCTTAGTGGCAAGACAGGGAACACCTGATCAATACCCCATGCGTCTGGTAGAGATTGAAACAGCGAGAAGTTGACGAAGAACTTGTCGGCCAATCGATCGCTCAGTTCATCCAAAATTGGACGATGGTAGCGGTTCTTTGTGCTCATCAACTGATTCAACTCGTAATTGATACGCAATGAAATTTGCTCTGCCCATGCGCGACTTTGTAGGTCCAGCATACCCGTTGCGAACTGATTGTGTGCCTCGGCAATATCACTCTGCGTATCGTTGTAGATCTCAATCAATGCACGGTCATCGCTACCGTCACGCAGTGACTGGAAGTTACGCCACATATTTTTCAAAAGTAGTGGCGCATCTTCGTCTGGTTCAGCAATCACTTCTGGTGAGTAACTTTCTGTACCAATAACGTTAGTGATCAAAACTGCGTGGTGTGCTGTCAATGAGCGCCCGGACTCAGAAATAATCACTGGCATCGGCTGTTGGTATTGTTTACAAATGTCACCGACAGTCATCACGATGTTACGTGCGTACTCAGCTAAACCATAGTTCATTGAGTTCGCCGATTGGCTGCGAGTGCCGTCGTAATCGACCGCCAAACCACCACCGACATCGATGTAATCTAACTGAGCACCGATATCGCGCAATTCACAGTAGAAACGAGCAGCTTCACTCACACCATTTCGTACATCGCGAATGTTTGCCATCTGCGAGCCCAAGTGGAAGTGAACGAGCTCTAATGCTTCTAGCTGATCTTCCTTTTTCAGACGCTCAATCACTGTCAACACTTGCGACGCAGACAAGCCGAACTTTGACTTCTCGCCGCCACTTGCTTGCCACTTACCGGCTCCTTGAGAAGCGAGACGAATACGCAAACCTAAGCGTGGTTTTACGCCTAGCGCTTTCGCTTCTTGCAAAACAAGATCAAGCTCAGACAACTTTTCAAGTACGATGAAAACTTTGTGGCCTAGCTTCTCGCCGATCAAAGCCAAGCGAACATATTCACGGTCTTTGTAACCATTACAAACGATCACCGAGCTCGCTTTTTGAGCCAGTGCTAATACCGCCAATAACTCAGGTTTGCTACCCGCTTCTAGCCCTAGCTGTTTTTGCTCTAGTTGTGCTTGGCTTGCTAAAATTTCATCTACGACTTCCTTTTGTTGGTTTACCTTAATTGGGTATACCAAAAGGTAGCGATTGTCGTATTGATAATCATCGATAGCTTGGTTAAACGCATTACAAATATTGTGTACTCGTTGATGAACTATCTGTGGGAATCGCACCAAAGCTGGTAAGCCGACATTCTTCTGTTCAAGTTGCTTAACAATATTCCTCAAAGGAATTTGATGATCCGTTTTACTTGGAGAGACATACACTTCCCCATTATCATCAATACCGTAGAAACCTTGGCTCCAGTGCTTTACGTTATATTCTGCACGGATGCGATCTAAATTAACTGATTGTTCCATTTCAAGAGACCTTACTGTATAGGGCCATCACCAAGTAACACCCTGTTTAAACAAGTGGCATTACCCAAGCTAAATCGATACGTCACGATTCGTTGGGCGCATTAACTGATATTCTGGCTAGTGAGTCCAATCATAGATATTTGTCGTGTCGACAATGGTCGCTTTACGACTGCGTGAGATATCGGTACATCAGGGCTTATCGCCAGATCTGTGAGCAATACGGCATGAACATTTCTTCAGATTTTTTTTGTGAACCATAAGAAATCCCCAATTCTGCACTTATTTTTGGTGCTCACTGCTGTTCATCTTTTAAACTTTTTCTTGCGATAGCTTGTAAAACAAACATGACTGGTATAAATTTGAACAACTGACCGATCGGTCAGTCGGTAGAATGGGGAGCAAAAATAATGAACCACAATCCAATGACCAGTGATGAAGCGGTATCAAACGCTGACATGACGAAGGTATTCGCCCAGCAGAAAAATTACTTTCGAGCTAACTCGAATACTGACTTACAAACACGCCAAAATAATCTAGCTCGTCTAAAAGAGCTGCTGGTGCGTTACCAAGATCAAATCATCGATGCACTATCAAAAGATTATGGTCAAAGAGCAAGATACGATTCTCTCATTGCCGATATCACACCTTCGCTGCACTTAATTGATTACAATCGAAAGAATCTTAAGAAATGGATGAAACCTTCGCGTCGAGGGGCTGGGTTAATGCTTCAGCCAGCGAAAGTCAGTGTCCATTATCAACCTCTAGGCGTTGTTGGCATCATTGTTCCTTGGAACTTTCCTATTACCCTATCGATTGGTCCGCTAGCAACGGCATTGGCTGCAGGCAACGTAGCGATGATGAAAATGTCAGAGTTCACACCCGCAACAAACCGTGTTTTGAAAAAGATGCTGAGCGAAGGATTTAGTGAAGATCAAATCGCGATCATTGAAGGTGAAGCAGAAGTCGCAGCGAACTTCAGCGCTCTCCCTTTCGACCACATTATGTTTACAGGCTCCACCGCTGTAGGTAAGCATGTAATGAAGGCAGCTTCAGCTAACCTCACACCGGTTACTCTAGAACTCGGCGGCAAGTCACCCACCATCATAACCCCCGATATAGACGTGATGGACGCAGTACAGAGAATCCTATTTTCGAAAAGCCTCAACGCTGGTCAAATTTGTGTCGCACCGGACTACATCTTACTCCCTAAAACAAAAGTGAATGAGTTTGTTGAAGCTTACAAGGGCTACTTTAGAAAGCTTTATCCGGCAGGGCTTGAGAGTAACGATCTGACATCGATCATTAATCAACGTCAATACGCTCGACTGAAAAGCGTGATTGACGATGCCAAGCAAAAAGGTGCTACCGTTCATACGGTGAGCGATCAAGCTCAAGACGATGTGAATCACCGCATGACACCTCACCTATTGACAGATGTAAATGACGACATGATAGCACTGCAAGATGAGCTGTTTGGTCCTATTCTGCCTATTGTCCCTTATGATTCTCTAGACGAAGCAATTGAGTACATCAATGATCGCCCTCGCCCATTGGCGCTATATATCATGAGCCACGAAAGCGAAACGCAGAACGCAATCCTCAACAGAACTCATTCTGGTGGCGTATGTATTAACGACTCTCTGGTTCACGTTGCCGTTGACGATGCACCATTTGGTGGAGTTGGTCCGTCAGGTATGGGTCACTATCACGGTATCGAAGGGTTTAAAACCTTTAGTCACGCCAAAACGGTTCTGAGCCGAGGCAAAATCAACTACACAAAATTGTTGCACCCTCCTTATACAAAAGCGTTTAAGAAATTGATTTTTAAAGTGATTAACCGATGACTACAAAAAGACAGCAAATCTTAGACTCCGCCCTTCAACTCTTTGCAGAACAAGGCGTTGAAGGGACATCAACCGCGCAAATTGCTAAAACAGCGGGTGTGGCAAAGGCGACTCTATTTCACCACTTTGAAAACAAATCACTACTGGTTGACGAGCTTTTTAGAGAGCTAAAGCAAACTCTGTTCAATACGATTTTTCAAGGGATAGGTTCATCTTCAGCTCCACTGTATTCGAGAATGAACCAACTTTGGTTGTGTGGTATTGATTGGGCTTCTGTTCACCCAGACGCCATGAAGTTTTTTTCCAATATTCACTTCCATCCGACAACTGAAAAAAGGCAAAGCATCGTCACTGAATTGTTTACAACACTGGACGAGAATATTAGATCAGGTCAAGAGTCCGGTGAATTATTGACGTTAGATATTGAACTCGTTCGTCACTTCATTCATAGCCACTTCTTAATATCGGTTAACTGGCTGCTAGACCAAAAGCAGCTTTCGATTGAAGAACAACAGAATTACGTTCAACAGAGTTTTGATATGTGTTGGCGCGCTATTGGTGGTAAACAGCCTGATTAGATTCATATTACCCTTTAGATACGACAAATGTTTTATCAAGTCATTTAGGTGGATCCAATACAGCGCAGCCCTCGCAATCACTAGTTAAGACACGTACACTACCCGCCTAAACGAAACACAATCAGAAGGCTTAGGTTTGCAAACTCTAGAACAATTACAATCCGGACAATTATTGGGCTCAACACATTTAAAATTGGCTGAAGGCCTTCAAACGTTCCCAATGGAAATCATAGAGCTTGCAGACACTCTCGAAGTGCTCGACCTTTCAGGCAATTCACTATCTGAACTTCCACAAGAATTGGCAAAACTGACCAAGCTACGCATTATCTTTGCCTCTAACAACAAGTTCACTCATCTTCCTGAGGTGTTGGGAGAACTACCAAACCTAGAAATGGTTGGCTTTAAAACGAACCAGATTAAGACGGTTAGTGAACACGCATTGCCTATCAAGTTACGTTGGCTGATTCTGACTGACAACGCGATTGAGGTATTGCCAGAAAGCCTAGGACACCGCCCAAGACTGCAAAAGCTGGCGCTAGCAGGCAACCAAATTAAAGCGTTGCCAGACAGTATGGAAAATCTCAACAACCTCGAACTGGTTCGTCTATCGGCTAACCAATTGGCCGAGTTTCCGGAACTGCTGATTAAGCTTCCTAAATTGGCGTGGCTAGCATTTGCGGGGAATCCATTCTGTAAACACCCTAAATCTCTCGATAGCGTGCCGCAGGTAACAACTTCAAGCTACCGTCTGAATCAAGTGTTAGGACAAGGTGCGAGCGGCGTTATCTCTCATGCACACTGGATTGATGACAAGTTTGATTTTCCAAACGAAGTAGCAGTTAAAGTATTTAAAGGTGAAGTGACCAGTGATGGTTATCCGCATGATGAGTTAGAGGCGTGTCTCCAAGCAGGCCATCACGATAATCTTGTTAAGTCGATTGCACAGGTAGATGATGGCAACGACTTGGCATTGGTGATGGAGCTCATTCCTGAAAGCTATTACAACCTAGGACTGCCACCGACACTCGAAACTTGTACGCGTGATACTTTCCCAGAAGGTTTCGAGCTTCCGATCTCGCAAATCGACAAGGTCGTGACTCAGATGATTGACGTATTTAACCACTTGCACGACAACAAGGTTTGTCACGGCGACCTATACGCACACAACACCTTGGTTAATAAACAAGCTGAGATGATCTTCGGTGACTTTGGTGCTGCAACCATCTACGGATACCTGACTACAGAACAACAGCAAGGTATTCGCCGTATTGAAGCTCGTGCTTTGAAACACTTTATAGATGATCTGCTGACAATCTGTGCCGAGCAAGACCTTAGGAGTAAACTGTACTCGCGCCTTGCGAGCTTCGAAGTGTAAACGTAACACGAACTTCAGTTTCAAGGACTAAAGATATGTTGTTAACGATTAAACCAGCTCGTAGGAGACAACGTACAGTTGAGAAATACCTGGGTAGATCTCTTGAATAACGTCTTTGAGTACTTGCAATGTCATGTTCTCTTGTTGAGCGTGGAATTCACCCAGTTCATCGAACAGAATCGGTTCTACGCTGATGATTTTAAGGTTACAGAATACACGTCCTTGCTCCAATGTTGATACTTCTACAACGCTACCCGGTTGGTAATCACGCTCAGATTCGTCACGGATGGTGATAGTCTTTTTGCCAGAAAGGATGTCAGCTTCAAAACGCTCAAAGAACGTCATAGTGGTTGGTGCGGTCATGGATTTCAATCACTTGTAATTAAAGGTTTAGATACTTGTTTATATACCAGAATATCTAACGAAGCGAATGAAAATTGGATGCGAAAATTTATCTCGTCATTCCCAAGACTGACGAAGGAAGGAGTTGGGAACCCCTAAAGAGCCAAATCACAGGCAATAAAAAAGGAGAGCCTAAGCTCTCCTTCTCTTAATCCTAAATGCAAACTCTAATTAAAGAGCAGCTTTTGCTTTTTCAACTAGAACTGCGAATGCAGCTTTGTCGAATACCGCGATGTCAGCAAGGATCTTACGGTCGATCTCGATAGATGCTTTCTTAAGACCGTTGATGAAACGGCTGTAAGATAGACCATTCTGACGAGATGCAGCGTTGATACGTGCAATCCATAGTTGACGGAATTGACGTTTCTTGTTGCGACGGTCACGGTAAGCGTATTGACCAGCTTTAGTAACTGCTTGGAAAGCTACGCGGTAAACACGAGAACGTGCACCGTAGTAACCTTTAGCTTGTTTTAGAACTTTCTTATGACGTGCACGAGCTTGTACACCACGTTTTACGCGAGGCATTATGCTTCTCCTAAACTAAACGATTATTAAACTAAAAAGAATTAAGCGTATGGCATCATACGAGCAACTGCAGCCACTTCACACTTAGGAAGGATTGCATTTGGACGTAGCTGACGCTTGTTCTTAGTAGTACGCTTAGTCAGGATGTGACGTTTACCAGCGTGCTTAAACTTAATACCACCAGCAGTTTTCTGGAAACGCTTAGCAGCACCTTTGTTGGTTTTCATCTTAGGCATGATGAATAACTCCGCATTGTTGAGTTGTTAATAACAATAGTAATTAGGGCGAATAAAACCCCGCAACCAGAGGCTGCAGGGTTCAATTACTTGCAAAGCCGTTAATTACTTCTTTTTAGGGGCCAATACCATGATCATTTGGCGGCCTTCGATTCGAGTCGGGAAAGATTCTACAACAGCTAAATCTACTGTATCTTCTTTCAGACGATTCAAAACGTCGACACCGATGTCTTGGTGAGCCATTTCGCGGCCACGGAAGCGAATTGTTACCTTCACTTTGTTGCCGTCTTCTAGGAAACGCGTCAGGTTGCGTAGTTTTACCTGATAGTCTCCAATGTCAGTTCCAGGGCGGAATTTTACTTCCTTAATCTGAATCTGCTTTTGCTTCTTCTTCTGCTCTTTCGCAGCTTTGCTCTTCTCGAAGAGGAACTTACCGTAGTCCATCACACGACAAACTGGCGGCTCGGCGTTAGGGCTGATCTCTACAAGATCCATACCAGCTTCTACAGCTGCATCAAGCGCTTCTTGGATAGAAACGATACCAACGGCTTCACCGTCAGCGCCTGTTAGACGAACTTCACGAACGCCACGAATTTCACCGTTTAAACGATGCTGGTTTTGTTTGGCCGGTTGTTGGCCACGTCTTCCGCCTTTAATAGCTTATTCCTCCAGATTGAGCTTACGGCTTGAAACCTCGGCTTGGATGTAAGAAATAAAGTCATCCACTTTAAACTTGCCTAGGTCTTTACCTTTACGTGTACGTACTGCAATTTCACCGGCTTCCATTTCTTGGTCACCACATACAAGCATGAACGGTACACGTTTCAAAGTGTGTTCGCGAATTTTAAAGCCAATCTTCTCATTTCTCAAGTCTGCTTTGACTCTAAATCCACTTTTTTGCAGTTTTTTCGTAATTTCTTGTACGTATTCCGACTGTTTGTCGGTAATGCCCATTACAACTGCTTGTTCTGGCGCCAACCACGTTGGGAAGAAGCCAGCGTATTCTTCAATTAGAATACCGATGAAGCGCTCTAGAGAACCTAAAATCGCGCGGTGAATCATAACTGGCGTGTGACGCTCGTTATCTTCACCAACGTAAGTTGCACCTAGACGCTCTGGTAATGCAAAATCGAGCTGCACTGTACCACATTGCCATGCACGGTCCAAACAATCATGCAAAGTAAATTCAATCTTAGGACCGTAGAACGCGCCCTCACCTTCTTGAATCTCGTATGCAATTTCCATTGACTCTAGTGCAAGCTTAAGGTCAGCCTCAGCGCGGTCCCACATTTCGTCAGAACCTACACGTTGCTCTGGACGAGTAGACAGCTTAACAACAATGTTTTCGAAACCGAAAGTTGTGTAAGTGTCGTAAACCATTTCAATACAAGCTTTAACTTCTTGTTGAACTTGGTCTTCAGTACAGAATACGTGAGCATCATCTTGAGTAAAGCCACGAACACGCATGATGCCGTGAAGCGCACCAGATGGCTCGTTACGGTGACATGAGCCGAACTCAGCCATACGTAGCGGTAGATCACGGTAAGATTTCAGACCTTGGTTGAAGATCTGTACGTGACCTGGGCAGTTCATTGGTTTGATAGCGTATTCACGGTTCTCTGAAGACGTTGTGAACATCGCTTCTGCGTATTTGTCCCAGTGACCAGAGCGTTCCCAAAGTACACGGTCCATCATTAGAGGACCTTTTACTTCTTGGTAATCGTATTCAGTCAGTTTTTGACGTACAAACACTTCTAGTTCACGGAAAATAGTCCAACCGTTGTGGTGCCAGAACACCATGCCTGGTGCTTCTTGCTGCATGTGGAATAGATCCAATGCTTTACCAATCTTACGGTGGTCACGCTTTGCTGCTTCTTCTAGACGAACTAGGTGAGCTTTAAGCGCTTTTTTATCGTGGAATGCAGTACCGTAGATACGTTGCAGCATCTTGTTGTCACTGTTACCACGCCAGTAAGCACCCGCTACGTTAAGTAGAGTGAAGTGCTGACAGAAACCCATATGTGGTACGTGTGGACCACGACACATATCGATGTATTCTTCATGGTGGTATAGGCCTGGACGGTCGTCTTTAGAAACGTTCTCGTCTAGGATTTCCATTTTGTATGTTTCGCCGCGAGCTTCGAAAGCATCACGCGCTTCCTGCCAGCTAACTTTCTTCTTAACAACCTGGTACTTGGTCTTAGCCAGCTCTTTCATGCGCTTTTCAATCTTCTCAAGATCTTCTTGCGTTAGAGAGTGCTCTAGGTCGATGTCGTAGTAGAAGCCGTTGTCGATCGTTGGACCGATCGCCATTTTCGCTTCTGGGAATAGCTGTTTAACAGCGTGACCAAGAAGGTGAGCACAAGAGTGACGTACAATTTCAAGACCATCAACTTCATCTTTAGCGGTGATGATTTCTAGGCTTGCATCGTTCTCGATTAGGTCGCAAGCATCAACACGCTCGCCATCTACACGACCAGCAATGGTTGCTTTAGCAAGACCAGGACCGATTGATAGGGCAACATCTAAAGTTGATACAGGGTTGTCAAATTGACGCTGACTGCCGTCAGGAAGAGTAATAATTGGCATTATTTGTCCTTTACAGTGGTGTTGCACACCAAGCAACACATGAAAATGTTTAATATATGTCGGTCAACCAAGCGGAGTTGGTTGGGGATATATGCATAAGTAAAATTCACTTTTCAAGAAACAAATACAGATGCCTCTTTAAAAAGCGAGCAGGCATTGTAACGAATTCATATTAAATAACAATGATCGCTTTCTCCCATGCACTTTCAGTAAGCACAAAAAGCCAAAAATTCAAACCAAAAAACGAAGGTTAATAAAATGTTAAATATCATTTTTACCACTAAGCTTAACTTACTATCGCTAGTTAACCTTGGGGGTGGGAATGAAAAACAGAGTTTTGATTCAAACGCTGAGCTTTGTGACTCTCTTTCATACTGCGCCTAGCTTTGCTAGCGATGAATATGGACCGCTATTGAGTTATGTCCAGTCCCCTCTGCATTCAACGCGTCATACGCCAACCCTACGTTCAGGTTTCCCTATTAGTGATGGTGATATTGAGCTTTTTACCAGCTTTACTGCAGCGAGTATCTGGGCTAACTCCTATGACTATCATCTCGACTATTATCAAAACCAACTCCACACCGGACTACGCTGGCAAGTCAACAGTGATTGGCAATTTGAACTCAATTACCGCTGGCTATATGCCGGCAATAATCACCTTGATAGTTTGATTATCGATTTTCACGACTTCTTTAATATTGACCAAGCAGGACGCGACCAAAAAGACAAACACGAATTCGACATTTATGCACCGCAACATGGTGTCAACATTTCCAACTTCTCTGGGGACACTCTGACCAGCGCCTTTACGCTATATGGCCAATACCAATTCATCAATACGCCATCTCACGGCCTGTCATTGGGTATCGCTCTTTATAAAAACAACGTTAATAACGGTATCTTTGAAGGGGAAAGTTTTGAGCAGAGTGCGCAGTTAAATTACAGCTATGCATTTACGGATCAAAGTATCTACTCCTCTATCGCAATCACGCACCAATCCGACTACGAACGAGAGAATGACTTTCCGCACAAAAGTACCCTGCTCTCATTTATGGTTGGGTATCGCTTGGAACTGCTCACCAATCATGAACTTCATTTGGAATATCGACTTTATGAAGGTGCAGAGAATGGCCCTACCGAGTTTTCAGAGTCTGCCAACGAAGTTCTCTTCGGTTACCGCTACAAATTGCCGTTTGGCGCGGTTGAGCTATCGATTATTGAAAACATCATCAATATGGATAACTCGACCGATGTTGGCTTTCAAATAGCTTATCGTCATCGAATCAGAAGCAGTGAGTAAGTTGCTCAATAGAATGTACCAATCCATTCACTTGAATGGACCAGAGACAAAAAGCCGCGCATCGACACGGCTTACTCTTGCTTAGTGACTACTGATACCAATCATAGTAAATAATTGCTCACCCTAGCTTGTTAAAACGCTCGATAACTGCGTTAGAATTTTTGATTGTAGAATAACTACTTACCGAAAAATGCTGCCTTGTTCTCAAGCCTTTTCCCTGCGCTATTTCTGATCACTTACTTACTGTGATTGGTATTCAACTACTTACTTATGAGCTCATGATACGAGAAACAGCAGAATTGATATCACTATCAGACGCATTGATTGGCAGGCTAAATGAGATGTACTGGTCATCACGGAAACTCAATGAACGATCGATTTCAGCTAGGCAGTGAACCGTATTACCATTCACGATAAATGAAAGCTCAATCTCTTTGTTGTTGATGAAACCGCCGTTTCTAAATTCTATCTCTTGGTAGCAACCCGACACAGACGAGAAGGTGTTGCCTTTTAAGTAGCCCTTTTCAACATCGGCTTTGACCATTGTCATCCCCGCAGTCTCAACACCTTGGATGATCTTTTCAACCGTCGGCAGAGGTTTAACTACGATAAAGTCGCGATCTTTAGGATCAATTGCGAAACCGATATCTAGGTTCGTTTCTACCCATACATGGCACTGATTCATTTTCGCATTGAGTGCTGTGATTGGCGTTTCATCATTCAACTTTAAGCGAAATGGGACTTTCTTAGTTTCACCAGGTTGAATGGTGAATGGCTCTACTGCTTGAATTCTTCCTAAAGAAAAGGTCTCGTAACTTGTGCTGTCTTCCGTTTCCACTTTGACTTCGGTATTCAGCACCAAATTAATCAGATCGATCTGCTGCTCTACATCACCACCGAGAATATGGACGTTTCCGGATAATTCCCCACCTTGGAACACTTCGATATTATCCAAAACTGTGTCAACTTTAGCCGCACCTATACCCAACGAGGCTTTTAGTTTTTTAAACATACTTTCCCTTTTTAGAATTATCGTTTTTGAATGACTAATGACTTACTTAAATGACTTGAGGGTCAAACGACCAATTTGCTGCAGTTGCATCATATTAGCAAGTAATTTGCCCCATCCATGAGTCATCACACCCCACATTTGGCGTAAATATTGTAATCGTTCGCAAATCAGGTACCCTATTTGTATATTCAATTGAGGGTTAAGTATGTCGAACGCGCCGTTATATTTGCAGATCAAGCAGTTTATAGATGACAAAATTTCTAAGGGGCACTGGCCGCCCGGTCACAGAATTACCACAGAGTTAGAGCTGACCGAACAGTTTAACGTAAGTCGAATGACGGTGAATAAGGCTATCAGAGATCTGGTAAGTGAAGGGAAGTTGGTGCGTAAGCCTCGTCTCGGTACTTTCGTCTGCGAGCCGACAGAAAAGGCGCAATCTCCTCTGCTCGACATCAATAACATCGCTCAAGAGATACGTGAACGTGGACAAGATCATCGAAGCCAAGTGCTGAAGCACCTGCAAATCAACGCGGATGAAAAGACCGCTATGCAACTGGGCGTCATGATCAATGCACCTATTTTTTATAGCGAAATCATCCACTTTTCTAACGAAACACCAACCCAGTTAGAATGCCGATGGGTGAATTCGGACATTGTTCCTCACTACCTTGACCAAGATTTCACTCACGCTACTCCGAACGAATACCTCTCAAACAGCTGCCCATTGAGTGCCATAGAGCACACTGTAGAAGCCATTGTGCCAGACGCTAGAGTTCAGAAGAGCCTAGAAATGGCAACTAACGAGCCTTGCTTACTGCTCAATCGCCGTACTTGGAGTGCCGAACGCTTAGTTAGCTTTGCCCTACTTTATCACCCTGGTTCCAAATACAAATTAAGCTCCAAAATACTACTCGATTAAAGCACATCATCCTGCTTATTGATCACAATTTTGCAACATCAACTTGATTAGTTAAGCGCTTTAGCCTATTTATTTGTATATACATTTAAACAACCAAGGTTAACGATGGAAATGGTGACAAACTTGATTCTCAAAAATGCCAGTATTTGCTCAATGGAAGTTGGCGAGAGCGGCTACGCAATATCTGCGCTTCAAGACGTGCTAATCGTAGATGGCAAAATTGCTCAAATCGTGCCATCAGAGTTAAAGGTATTTGCTACACAAGAATCAATGTCAGATCATCAGGTTGTTGACTGTTCAGGTAAGTTGGTAACCCCAGGGTTGATCGACAGCCACACTCACCTTATTTACGCGGGTAATCGTGCTAATGAGTTTGAGATGAGATTAAAAGGTGCAGCCTACACTGACATCGCAGCGCAAGGTGGCGGAATCTTATCGACAGTTCGAGCAACACGTGCCGCGACTGAAGAAGAACTCATTGAACTAGCCCTACCGCGCCTCGATGGTCTGCTAAGTAGTGGCGTTACCACGGTTGAAGTTAAGTCCGGCTATGGATTGACACTCGAAGACGAGTTAAAGATGCTCAGAGCAGCTAAGGCTTTAGAAAACCATCGTCGTGTGCGTATCACAACTACACTTTTGGCTGCACATACCGTTCCACCTGAGTTTAAAGACAACGCCGATAAGTATGTCGACCTTATCTGTGACACTATCATCCCACGAGTCGCTGCGGAAAAGCTTGCAGATTCAGTCGATGTGTTTTGTGAGTCGATTGGCTTTACATTGGAGCAAACCGAGCGCATCTTTCAAGCGGCCATAAAGCATGGCTTGTCCATCAAAGGTCACACTGAACAACTCTCTAATATGGGCGGCAGTGCATTAGCCGCAAACTATGGAGCGACCTCTGTCGATCATATTGAATATCTCGACCTTGCTGGCGTGCAAGCACTAAACGAAAACAATACCGTCGCAAACCTGCTACCGGGCGCTTTCTACTTTTTAAAAGAGACCCAGTTACCACCTATCGAACATCTACGTGAATACAAAGTACCAATGGCTCTTGCTACCGACTTAAATCCCGGTACTTCACCCTTTGCTGATCTCACGTTGATGATGAACATGGGCTGCACTCTCTTTGGTTTAACTCCGGAAGAGTCTTTGAGAGGCGTTACCTGCCACGCAGCGCAAGCCATTGGCAAAGCCGGTTCTCGCGGGAAAATTGTAGAAGGTTACGACGCAGACTTCGCAATCTGGAACATTGAGCACCCAGCGGATCTTAGCTATCAGGTAGGTGTACCACGTCTATCTAAACGTATCGTTGCAGGAGAGCTATGTCATGACAGCTTCTAATCTAACCCAGCACAATCACAAGTGGACAGGTCGTGATGACCTAGAAGATGGAGTGGATGGTAAACGAGTTCACCACATCACGCAGATCGTTGATTGTCAGAATATCCCTTCTGAGCAAGGCGTTGCCCTTATCGGCTTTGAAACTGACGCTGGCGTCGCACGAAACAAAGGGCGCGTCGGAGCTGAGCAATCACCGAACCTCATTCGCCAAGCACTCGCAAATATGGCTTGGCATAACAAAGCGAATGTTTACGATCTCGGAAATGTAACGTGTGAAGGTGATGATCTGACTCACGCACAAACACAGTGTGCGGAGGTTGTGACTCAAGCCCTAAAAGAAACACGCACTATCGTATTGGGTGGTGGACATGAGATTGCTTGGTCATCATTTCAGGGGTTAGCCAACCACCTTGATCAGAGATCACAAGACCAACCACCTCGTATCGGTATCGTCAACTTCGACGCGCATTTCGATTTACGTGAACATGAAAGCGAGATTGCCGATGTAAAACCAAGCTCTGGCACGCCATTCAATCAGATCCACCAATGGTGCCAAAATAATGGCTGGCCGTTTCATTACGCTTGTTTAGGCGTGAGCGCTGCGAGCAATACGCAAGCTCTGTTTAAAAAAGCAGACGCGCTCAATGTGTGGTATTTGAACGACCACCAGATCACCTACCCTAACCTAGTCGGTAACCTAGAAAAGCTGTCTGAATTTATCAAACAGTGCGACTACTTATACCTAACCATCGATCTTGATGTTTTCCCAGCAGCTACTGCACCCGGAGTCAGTGCACCAGCAGCACGCGGAGTCAGCTATGACAATCTCGCGCCGCTGTTAGAACTCGTACTTCAACACTCAGATAAATTGCTACTCGCTGACATTGCAGAGTACAACCCAAATTACGACATAGACCAACAGACGGCTCGACTTGCTGCGCGCCTATGTTGGGATATCGCCAACGCTATGGCAAACGCATAACTTCAATAAAAACAAAGATAACGTGAACATAAGGAAATCCAACATGACGGAACATCACAATAGCGACCCTCGCCTAGATACCTCACGTGAGATTCGCGCTCCGCATGGTACGACACTGCGTACTAAATCTTGGCTGACAGAAGCGCCACTACGCATGTTAATGAATAACCTAGACCCAGACGTGGCTGAGCACCCTCACTCGCTGGTTGTTTATGGTGGTATTGGCCGCGCTGCTCGCGACTGGAAATGCTTCGATACTATTGTTGAAGTACTAGAGCGCCTAGAAGACGATCAAACCCTATTGGTACAGTCAGGCAAACCAGTGGGCGTTTTCCCAACTCATAAAGACGCACCACGTGTATTAATTGCCAACTCAAACATAGTACCGCACTGGGCAAACTGGGAGCACTTTAACGAGCTCGATAAACAAGGCTTGATGATGTACGGCCAAATGACCGCAGGTAGCTGGATCTACATCGGTTCACAAGGCATCGTTCAAGGTACTTACGAAACCTTCGTTGCAATGGCTAAACAACACTTCAATGGTGATGCAAAAGGACGCTGGATCCTAACAGGCGGTCTTGGTGGCATGGGCGGCGCTCAACCTCTAGCGGCAACCATGGCAGGTTTTTCTATGATCGCGGTTGAGTGTGACGAATCTCGTATCGATTACCGTCTACGCACTGGCTATGTAGACAAAAAAGCCACCAGCCTAGATGAAGCAATGGCGATCATTACAGAATCTGAAACACCCGTCTCTGTTGGTCTACTTGGTAACGCAGCCGACGTATTCCCAGAACTTGTTGAACGCAACATCACCCCAGATGCCGTAACAGACCAAACCTCTGCTCACGACCCACTCAATGGCTACCTACCTCAAGGTTGGTCAATGGAGAAAGCAGCGGAAGAGCGCTTAGCCGACGAAGCGAAAGTAGTCAAAGCTGCGAAGCAATCTATGGCAATCCAAGTGCAAGCGATGCTAGATCTGCAAGAACGCGGTGCAGCAACCGTGGACTATGGTAATAACATTCGTCAAATGGCACTGGAAGAAGGCGTCGAGAACGCATTCGATTTCCCAGGTTTCGTTCCTCAATATATCCGTCCTCTTTTCTGTGAAGGTATTGGTCCATTCCGTTGGGCTGCACTGTCTGGTGATCCAGAAGATATCTACAAAACTGACCAGAAAGTAAAAGAGCTGATTCCTGACAACCCACATCTTCACAACTGGCTAGATATGGCTCGTGAACGCATTCAGTTCCAAGGTCTACCTGCTCGTATCTGTTGGGTTGGTTTGAAAGACCGTGAACGTTTAGGTCAGGCGTTCAACGAAATGGTTAAAAATGGCGAACTAAAAGCACCCGTCGTTATTGGTCGTGACCACCTAGATTCAGGCTCAGTAGCGAGTCCTAACCGTGAAACAGAAAGCATGATGGATGGCTCTGACGCTGTATCAGATTGGCCACTACTCAACGCGCTACTGAACACAGCGGGCGGCGCAACTTGGGTGTCTCTACACCACGGTGGGGGTGTAGGTATGGGCTTCTCGCAACACTCAGGTATGGTGATCTGTTGTGATGGTAGTGATGATGCTTCTCGTCGTATTGCTCGCGTGCTGCACAACGACCCAGCAACTGGTGTAATGCGACACGCTGATGCAGGCTACGACATTGCTAAACAGTGTGCGAAAGACCAAAAGCTAGACCTACCTATGTTAAACGCTGAACTACGTAAGCTTTAAGAGTGAGAGAAGATATGTTGAACCTATTACTGAAACCAGGACAACTTGGCCTATCCGAGCTTCGTAAAATCAGCCGTAGCCCAGTGAACCTATCGTTGGACCCTGAAGCCATTCCGGATATCGAAGCAAGCACTCAGGTCGTTGAACAAGTGATCGCCGAAGATCGTACCGTGTATGGCATCAACACTGGTTTTGGCTTACTCGCAAACACGAAAATCGCACCTGAAGATTTAGAAGTACTACAGAAAAGTATCGTGCTTTCGCATGCGGCTGGTATCGGCAAGTTCATGTCTGACGAAACCGTTCGTCTAATGATGGTGCTAAAGATCAACAGCTTGTCACGTGGCTATTCAGGTATTCGTCTTAAGGTCATCAATGCACTTATCGACCTAGTGAACGCGCAAGTCTATCCTTGTGTGCCACAAAAAGGCTCTGTAGGTGCATCGGGCGACTTGGCACCCCTTGCTCATATGAGTACGGTTCTACTGGGTGAAGGTCAAGCGCGTCACAACGGCAAGATCATTACTGGCCTAGAAGCGATGCAAATTGCAGGGCTTGAGCCAATTACCCTCGCACCGAAAGAGGGTCTAGCACTACTCAACGGCACTCAAGCTTCTACAGCATTTGCACTAGAAGGCCTGTTTGCGGCAGAAGATCTATTTGCGTCTGCAACAGTATGTGGTGCGATGTCAGTAGAAGCGGCGCTTGGAAGCCGTCGACCTTTCGACCCTCGTATCCACCGCGTACGTGGCCACCGTGGTCAAATGGACGCTGCACTGGCTTACCGTCACCTACTCGATCAAACCAGTGAAATTGGTGAGTCTCATACTTGTTGTGAAAAGGTTCAAGATCCGTATTCACTACGTTGTCAGCCTCAAGTGATGGGTGCTTGTTTGCAACAGATTAGAAATGCAGCGGATATCCTAAATATTGAAGCAAACTCTGTGTCTGATAATCCATTAGTGTTTGCAGACGATGGCGACATTATTTCTGGTGGTAACTTCCACGCAGAACCTGTGGCAATGGCCGCTGATAACTTAGCCCTCGCGATTGCAGAAATCGGTAGCTTGTCAGAGCGACGCATGGCTCTGCTTATCGATAGCGCATTAAGCAAACTACCTCCATTCTTGGTCGATAACGGTGGTGTGAACTCAGGCTTTATGATCGCTCAGGTAACTTCTGCGGCACTAGCAAGTGAAAACAAAACACTCGCGCACCCTGCTTCGGTTGATAGTTTGCCAACCTCTGCAAACCAGGAAGATCACGTATCAATGGCAACATTCGCAGGCCGTCGCTTACGTGACATGGCCGAAAATACCCGTGGCATCCTTGCCGTTGAATACTTGTCAGCAGCGCAAGGGCTTGATTTCCGAGCGCCAAACAAGTCTTCAGCGAGAGTGGAAGAAGCGAAACAAATTCTACGAGAGAAAGTCAGCTTCTACGACAAAGACCGCTATTTCGCGCCAGACATTGAACAAGCTAACTTGCTGCTTAAGCTTTCAGTACACAACCATCTAATGCCTGACGGTATTCTATGTAGTTTCTAAGTAGCAATTTTCTAAGCTAATAAATTAGCCGCTTAACCGACTAAGCCTGCACTTCATTACCCCGGGTATCGAGTGCAGGCTTTAATAATTTGCCCCTTTACCTTCCTAGTCACCCCTGCCATTTGCAGCATCAATATAACAATCAAGATCACATAAAACCTACACGGTCGGTCAGTAGAATATGAACACAGTCACTAACTGGATAGACCATTAGATTCGAATTAGTCCGTTATAATCGCCCCAGTTTTGATAATGAATAGCGGTATTATGTTTCTAACACCATACGTTTCTACTGAAGAAAACAAATTTCAATTCACTCGTGAACAAGCTAGTCACTTCGCAAAAAAGGTTGCTGGTGATTTCAACCCAATTCACGATGAAGATAACAAACGCTTCTGTGTACCTGGCGACCTACTATTTGCGGTTCTACTGCAAAAGCAAGGCATCAGCCAAAAGATGCGTTTTGATTTTTCAGGCATGGTAAGCGATGGCATTGCATTAGATGTAGAAAACAAATGCGATAAAGAAAGTGCTGTTGTTGATGAGAAAGGCAAAGAGTACCTACACATGACATGTGAAGGTGAAACAAGCCAAGATCAAGCCTTCATCGAGCATGTCGTGACTAACTACGTTCAGTTCTCGGGTATGAACTTCCCGCACATCATGGTTCCTCTTATGGAAGAGCAACAGATGATGATCAACTGTCAACGTCCTCTGGTTATCTATGAAAGCATGGAAGTAGAGTTTTCTCGTTTAGACCTAACTCACCCAGAAGTTGCGTTCTCTGGCGCAACATTCGACGTTGAAGGCAAGCGCGGTGTTGTAACTCTTAACTTCGACTTTAAAGAAGATGGCGAAGTGGTTGGTAAAGGCGTTAAACGCATGGTAGCAAGTGGCCTTAAGCCATACGACCAAGCGTCAGTTGACGACCTAGTAAACCGCTTCAACGAGCGCAAAGATATGTTTCTAGCACAGTTCGCTGCAGCCGCTTAATGAGTCAAACTTCTCTGTAGCGCAAAGCAATAGCAAAAATTATAAAGCCCAGCTTGTGATAAGCTGGGCTTTTTGATGTCTGCAACCTAATTGACGACAGGTAAGGTTTCAACAAAAAGATCTTCACACTATGAAGCTCTTTAAATCAAAACACTGGGAAATTAGTGGCGTTTTCTTAGTAAACCAACGCCCACTAACATTAACAACCAGTGCCAGCCAAATGAACCACCGCCGCCGCCCGACTTAGCGACTTGAGTACCACTTGATTTAGAGATCACAACCTCATTAGTGTATTTAAGGTTGCTGAACTTAATTTTATCTTGGCCACCAATACCATTTTCGTCCTTTGCATAAGCAATCATTATGCTATTGCCAGTTTCACGGACTAATCTAAGTTGAGCAGTATCTGATCCAGTACCTGACTTAGAGTACTCTAACTGTCCATTAACAAAAATCAGCATATAATCATAGTTTTGCTCAGTCGACACATTCAAGTCTAACGATACTGTACCTCTTGGAATACCCTGGATACTAACACGAGCTATTTGAGCATGACTTAGTGATGGTGAAACGATCTCACTGCCTTCCACTCTCCACGCTTCGGTGCTCAATATTTCACTGTTTGGAATATTAATCAGAGAGGCAGCACTTTGATTTAACTCACGAGCACCTATCACATTCACATTACTTGTTACCACCTCAGACCCTGCCAAATCGGTATTTATCTGGACACCAAATGGGTCCTTGCCGATTAAATTAATCTCTTTGGTCACTTGGATTTGACAAGTTTCACCAACCGCAATGTTGTTACAACCGTTGTTAACGATGACAGCACCTTTCAACGGAGTGACATTAGAAACCGTAATTACCTGATCACTGTAGTTTGCAAACTCAAAGGTATGAGTAAGCTCTCCAGGAGTACGCATACCAAGGTACTCATTTTCACGATAACTAAAGCCTTTTGTTTTATCAGCGATCCATGATTCAAAATGGCTTATGTTGGTGTAAACACCATAAGCATTAGCTTGGGCACATCCATCTCCCCAACTAACAATACCTAACTGTTCGTAACTCCCATTGGTTTCTAAAATGATGGGGCCACCACTGTCACCTTGACAAGAGTCTTTCCCACCAGCAGGAAAGCCCGCACAGAACGCATCATCGCCAATAAAACCATAGTTCGAGTTATTATCACCCGCAGCTTGGCATATAGCTTGGTCGACTAGAGGTACATTCACCTGAAACAAGTTACTATTTGAAGCGTAGCGGTCTGAGGCGTCTTGGTCTCCCCATCCCATTACCGTTAAGGTTTGACCATTTTGTAGATTCGTGCGTGTAAAGCGATCAACTAAAGAAACCTGTTTCTCTTGAGGCTCTTCCGTTAATTCCAATATAGCAATATCGTTGTTCAATCGAATGCGGTTGTAATCGGCATGCATGTAGATATTTTTCACAGAATATCGATGGCTCTCCGCCTCAGTTGAAGCGAGGTTCGATGTCCCGATAACTACATCGAAATCTTTACCACTCATAGCGTCAACACAGTGTGAAGCTGTCAAGACATAACGCTTTCCTATATAACTTGCACCGCAAAATTGTCCGTTGTACGCATCAATATCTTTAAAAACAAGTGCCGTCATAAATGGCCAGCTATCCGTAGCCGCTTGCTCACCATTAATGATTCGAGAAGAAACGTCAGCGAACGCTGATGTCGAAGACAAACATGCCAATCCAATAACAGCGGACAGCAACTTAGTCTGTTTCATATTTTACCTAGCCTTAAATACTTCTATTAGTTGGCGCAGGCTAATTTATAAATAAAACATATGAAACATGAGTTTTGTATTTTTGTGACGTACATTAAGGTGTGAGATTTATTCTCATTTACAGATCACCTTTTTAAATCCAGCGGCGAACTTTCTGTTTGTAATCAACGTATTCAGCCCCAAATAGCGATTCCAATGCTTGCTCTTCAGGAAGGATTTGAAAGCGGTTCATATAGATAACGAACAACAAGCTAAGCACAAGACTAAATAGATTTTGAAGATAGTATCCGAAACAAAAGAGCAGGATGAAGAGCGCAAGATACATTGGGTTTCTGCTGTATCCGAAGATACCTGAATCAACCACCAATGAGGCACTGTCCACTTTGATTGGGTTGACGGTAGTTTTGTGTTTTTTGAATTCCCAAACAGCAGAAAGGCCAATCACACCGCTACTCAAGATACCCACGAATAATATGAGCTGATGATAAGGAAGAGAGAACGAGGCTGACGTCAGACTATTGGCTAGCCAATACGACAACAATAAAAACACAACAAATAGCGCGAGCGGTGGTACTTTTAATTCCAAGAACTTCATAGCCTTCCCTATGCGATATTGAGATATTAAAAAGCCCAGTCATTGCTGGGCTTCATCATTTATATCAATCTTTCAAGTGCTTGTAGTGGGTGAGCAAGTTTCTCCCCCTCGAAGCGCTTAACCTGACTTCTGCAAGAATACCCTGTTGCAAGGCATCGATCTTTCGGGAGATCTTGAATTTGTGGCTTCCAACTCAATCCATAGATATCTTTCGACATCTGTAGCTTATCGACTTCGTGACCAAAAGTACCGGCCATACCACAACAACCCACGGGCACCGTCGTTAACCCGGCACCAAAGTGAGCGAATATTGCGCCCCACTCTTTCTCTGCATTTGGCATTTTGGTCTTTTCAGTACAGTGAGCAAACAGGTACCACATCTCTTCGCTAGACTCGCGAGTAGCAAACTCTTCAAGACGTGGCAGCATCCATTCATGCACGGTGAGTACATCAAAATCACCACGCTTATCACCGAGAACTTCTAAGTATTCATCGCGGTAACAAAGTACCAGAGCCGGATCAACACCCACAAGTGGTATACCGATATCCGCAATGAGCGATAAGAAATCAGCGGTCGATTTGGCGTTCTTAGCAAATTTACTCAAGAAACCCTTTATATGTTGAGCCTTACCATTTGGTTTGAATGGTAGAACAACCGGAGTTTTCCCAAGCTTGATAAGTAACGAGACAAAGTCTTCAACCACGTCTGCGTCGTAGTAACTGGTGAATGGGTCTTGAACGATCAGAACGTGCTGTTGTTTTTGTTCCTTCGACAGACCTTCTAAGTACTGTAAGTCAAACGCCTTGAGCTGCTTTTCAGATAGTCGCTTATCCAGCGTAGGCACAGACATCAAAGGTGCATCAACATAACCTACGGTTTTTGCTGTCGCGCTTTGCACCCATTTCTGAGACAGAGCCGCGTTGACAACTTTTGGCGCTTTTGCCATCAGCGGCAACATGGTTTCAATGTTCGCCACCAAATAGTCTTTCGCCGGACGTTGGTAACGAGAGTAGTAGATATTTAAGAAACGAGAGCGGAAGCTTGGAACATCAACTTTAATCGGACACTGGCTCGCACACGCTTTACACGCAAGACAGCCATTCATCGCTTCATGCACTTCATGAGAGAAGTCGTATTCGTGACGCTTGTTCAGCGAGTTACGAACACGTTCGATCATGGTTTTCACAGGCGTAGAGTCGTTTAGCGCTTGTTGCTCCAAATCAAGGATATCAACCCCCTGCTCGGTCAATTGACGTAACCACTCACGCACTAAGCCCGCTCTGCCTTTTGGAGAATGACGACGATCAGCCGTCACCTTCATCGATGGGCACATCGGTGAGCTTGTATCGTAGTTAAAACATAGGCCGTTGCCGTTACACTCCATCGCTTGCTTGAAGCTGTCACGGACTTGTACATCAATCTGACGATCGTAGTAACCGCGTTTAGTGTCGGTGACTTTAACCAGCTCTGCATCACTATCAAGCGGTGTACAGATCTTACCTGGGTTCATCTTGTTGTGCGGGTCAAACGCCGCTTTTACTCGACGAAGCTCCGTGAACAGCTCTTGACCAAAGAAGTCTGGACCATATTCAGAGCGATAACCCTTACCATGTTCACCCCACATCAAGCCGCCGTATTTCGCCACCAGCTTAACGACCTCATCGGAGACTTCATGCATCAACGCTTCTTGTTTCGGATCGCAAAGATCCAGCGCTGGACGCACGTGCAGAACCCCCGCATCCACGTGGCCAAACATGCCATAGTTTAGAGACTTAGCATCAAGCAGTTCACGGAACTCAGCAATAAAGTCTGCTAGGTTCTCTGGCGGCACACAAGTATCTTCAGCAAATGCAACAGGCTTAGCTCGTCCTTTTGCTGCCCCCAACAAGCCTACGGCTTTTTTACGCATGTTATAAATACGACCAATGCTCGCTAAGTCACTGCACACTTGAAAACCGATAATACCCGCTTCTTCCGCTTCTAGCATTTGGTTCAAGCGTTCAGTCAGTGCACTCACTTGAGCTTCAACTTCAGCCTCATCCTGACCAGCAAACTCAACCATATTGATACCGAGCATCTCTTTATTCGGCACATCAGTCAGCAAATCACTCACTGTATGCCAAACAATATCTTGCTTAGCGAGATTCAATACTCGTGAGTCAACGGTTTCGACAGACAAAGCATTCGCTTCCACCATAAATGGCGCATTACGCAATGCAGAGTCAAACGAGTTGTACTTCACGTTGACGAGCGTTCGAGCTTTTGGAATAGGAGTAAGATTTAGCTTGGCTTCAGTAATAAAAGCCAATGACCCCTCTGCACCACACAAGACGCGAGTGATATCAAAACGGTCGTTTTCTTCATTCAACGCGTTCTTTAGGTCGTAACCCGTAAGAAAGCGGTTCAATGGTGGGAATTTTTCTAGGATTTGTTGACGTTTTTCACGACAAACAGATTCCGTCACTTCTAACGCTTTATGGGCGTACTCACCAACGTTAGGTAACCCATTTGAAAGGTCTGACTCCAGAATAGAACCGTCAGCAAACACCGCTTGTAACGATAACACATGATCGGACGTTTTGCCGTATTTCAGCGAGCCTTGACCAGAAGCATCCGTATTGATCATACCGCCAAGTGTGGCGCGGTTACTGGTCGAAAGATCGGGGGAAAAGAAATAGCCATAAGGTCGAATCGCATCGTTCAATTGATCTTTGACGATACCCGCTTGAACACGCACCCAACCCTCTTTCTCGTTGATCTCAATGACTTGATTCATGTATCGAGAGAGGTCGACCACCACACCTTTCGTCAAGGATTGCCCATTCGTACCAGTACCACCACCACGTGGCGAAAAAGTCACTCTTTCATACGTGGATTTGGCACTGATTTTTCCGACCAACGAAACATCGTGAGTAGTCTTAGGGAGTACCACCGCCTGTGGCAACTGTTGATAAACACTATTATCGGTTGCGACGGCTAAGCGGCTTGAATAATGAGATTCGATGTCACCAGTAAAACCGGCCGCTTTTAACTCTTCTAAAAAGCGAACAACAACTGGATCGACATCAGCATTGAGTTGAAGTCTTGGTAACATTTGCTTCCTGCCCCTACTTCGCTGATCCTATCAGCAATGGGTTAAATTAGAATTTTAATAATTTTCTTTGAATTTCGTCACTTTACTACTAATAAGTTCATATAAAAAGGTGATCAAATAAGAATCTCAGTGCAAGAATGCAATAATAGTCACTTTTCTATTCATTCAGCACTAGTATACTGAATGGTGTTTTATTAAAGATACCCATGAGCGCAATATAATGAGAAAAAATAAGACAGTCACAACAGAAGACATTCTTCTAAAACTTTGCCAATCGGTATCAAGCGTACTGACTTCTGCAACTGCCTCCTCTGTTCAATACTCAGCGATGGTTCAAAAGATCAGTAAGACCAGCCTTAAACCAGATTTTGGTTGTTTTGTTCTGTTCGATGGCGGATTTTCTGGCCTTGTTGTTATTAATTTTACTTCAAAGGCCGCACTAGAGATCTACACCAACTACATGCGCAACATGGGCATGCCTGAAGATGAGCTTGCTGTACTGCACACCTCTGACGAAGTGGGTGATGTTTTGGGTGAGCTGATGAACCAATTGGTTGGCGACTTTACCAACAAAGTACGTAAAGAGCTGCAGACTAACATCACCCAGAACCAGCCAAAAATGTTAGCACTGAACAAGCAAGTTAACCTATCAGTAGATACAAACTTGGACCGCCCACAAGCGCGCCGTGTGACTTTCTCTACTGAAAAGAACAACATTTTCTACCTAGAGCTGGCAATGGACAAAACCGAGTTTATCCAACTTGAAGAGTTTGAAATTTCTGAAGATGAATGCCCAGACAGCATATTAGAAGCAACTCAAAAGAAAATGAATGATGGCAAGACAGACAACAAACTGTCTGACAACGACGCCGCAGCAGACTTGCTTGACGAACTCGGCATCTAGTAATCGAAACCTCGCTTTCACCTTCTCAAAACACCATCAATAATTTGATGGTGTTTTCATTTCTAAGATGACTTTTAGATCAAGCACTCACATTGCTAACAAGACTTTTACTTTCTGTTGCTCACTAAAACGGGTAAAATGTCGGACTTTTAAAAAAATGTGGTAATGATTAGTCGATCGATGGATAAGAAAAGAGCCCTCAAAAAAATTGCCAAGTGCTTAGAGCTTGGAAACTCAGCCAACGTTAACGAAGCCGCTAACGCGATCAAAATGGCGCATAACTTGATGCTCAAATACGGCCTCGAGAAGGACGATATTGAATTCATCAAGATGGGGAAAACTCAATCAACACATCTTCTGCCCGCTAACATTAGCTCAACCCTTCTACGTGTCATTCGTGGTATCAATACCAAATTTGGTGTCGAAGCAGTGCTTCTCAATCACAAAGGCCTGAAGCGCGCCGAATTCATCGGTGAAGCCGACCGTGCGATATTCGCAGCCTTCGCTTTTGACATCATCTACCGTGAAATGAATGAGCACACAGGCCAGTTCCGTAATAGTTTTGCGGGTTCAGGCACGAGTTCACCTGAAGTGACTCGCCGAGTAAACTCGTTTGTCTCTGGCTGGGTTGAAGGCGCATTGGAAAAACTGCCGACTATCACGCCTGATGATGAGTCAAACAACAAAATCAATAACTACATTGATAAAGAATTTAAAAACATCGACCGCGAAACCTTCAAGCAACAACTAAAAGAAGCAATGAAAAACCTTACTGCTGATTATGAGGTAGGGTTAAAGAAGGGTCGTAAGTTATCTGTAAACCGTCCTGTCGCTGGTGCACAGGAGGCCAAGCGGATAACAAAGTCTTAAGACTGGCTATATACTTAAAAATTAAACCGCTAATAGAAGTTTCCTCGACGGATATACAGAACAATATGTTTGTCATACACATCGACTGTATGACTGAAGTACAACATGGAGACAACACGTTGAAAAAAATCACATTAGCACTTGCGCTGACTATCGCTCTAACTGGCTGTCAGGCGACTCAGCGTCAAAACGCAACGACAGGTGAATCTGAAACAAACTCTGCGACACAAGGTGCTCTGATCGGTGCTATCGCTGGTGCCGTAGCGGGCGCAGCAACGGGGGATGACTCTAAAGATCGTCGTAAACGTGCACTCATTGGTGCTGCAGGTGGCGCGGCTGTCGGTGGGGGTATTGGTTACTACTTCGACCAACAAGAAGCGGCATTACGCCAAGAGCTACTTAACTCTGGTGTTCAAGTTGAGCGTGTTGGCGAAAACCAACTGCTACTTCGCCTAGAAAACGGCATCGGTTTTGAATCGGGTTCTTACGCTCTTGAGCCAAGCATCCACAAAACACTGCGCGGTGTGGCCCGTATTCTGGTTGAGTACCCTGACACAAGCCTAGTGATCGATGGTCACACAGATAGTACTGGTAGCGAATCTACCAACCAAATCCTATCTGAGCGTCGTGCTGAATCTGTGCGTGCATTCTTGATCTCTCAAGATGTCGCAGCAGGCCGTGCTATTGCTCGTGGTAACGGTGAACGCTACCCAATCTGTGACAATGGCACATCACAAGGTCGAGCATGTAACCGTCGCGTAGAAATACAAATTCTACCGTTGAAATAATCTCGATTAAGCCCAGCCAATCGCTGGGCTTTTTTATAGGAACCACCAAGAAAGATGGATCTATGTTGCACAAGGTCATTTTAATTCCCCTACTTTTTTGTCTTCTTAGCGCCCAATCATTTGCAGAGATAACAAAGCAAGAACTGACTCAGCTTCAAGAGAAGGCTAATCAAGGTAACTCAGAAGACGAGTTTCGTCTGGCACAGATCTACTTGAATGAGCCGAGCATCAAAAACGAAGAAGAGGCTTTCTATTGGTTTTCTCAAGCTGCAGAACAAGGTCACCAGCAAGCTCAACTGCAAACTGCAGATATGCTGCTCACCGGGCATGGAACTCAGAAGGATATTAACGCTGCTGCGCTCTGGTATACACAACTGGCTATTGAAGGCAATCATCAAGCGGCATTCAACTTGGGCGAGCTCTATGAACAAAAACCCGAGTCATTTGATGGACTTGACCAAGCCGGATTGTGGTATCGCCTGGCAAGCTCTCAACTGCCTCAAGCTCAGCAAGCTTATGAACGAGTACTCCAAGCACAATTCAATCAGCGACGCTCACAACAAGTTTCATCATTTAAAGCACTAGATGAGCAATATAGTGAGCAGGCCACGACACAACCAACTCATTCATCTCCCGTAAATGTGTCGTCGACTAGCCAACAAAGCCAAGCTTCTCAAAATCTGACCATTGGTTTCGCTATTGTAATTACCTTGCTGCTTGGCTTAACAGGCTTTCTCATCGCTAAGTTGCGTCAAGGTGACAGTACAAAAACTGAAGACATCAGTCGAGAGCAAATCAAGCTCAAAGATATTCAGCTTAAACAACAAAAGCACCAAATCGCCACACTCTACAAAGAGCTGAAGAAACGACAAGGTAGTAAGAGTCACCACAACCTTCAGCTTGCCTGTGCTGTGTTCGGATACAATGTTTCGGCGATCCCTGAACAAAAGCAGATCAAACTTCGCTACAAGCAACTCTCTAAAATTTATCACCCTGATGGCCAAGGAAGTGATGAAGAGATGAAAAGGTTGAATGCAGCCCTGAAAACAATTTTACAAAATGTTACCAAAACGTAACAAATAAAATCTTTCAGGGATGACTTAGTGCACGGAAACCCATTTCTATTGGTGTCGCAAACGATCTCCCTCTCAAAAACAGGTAACAAACAATTAACTTATTAGTACTACTTGTGTCATAATTCACGCCGAAAATACACCTGACGATACAGGTGAGGAGAGGATATGTTCACAATTGAAGGCGTATGTGATTGGTGTAAAAAGCCAAGCCTAGTAAAAAAACATGACTACCTTGATGGTAAGTCTCATAGTTCATGCGAAAAGTGCAATGACATTGCAACCATGGACGTTCGCCAGTTCAATATTGGCGAAATGGAAATGAGAGCAAAACTCTCCGAGGCAACGAGAAGATAGTAGTCTCAACACGGAAGTAAAAAAGCGCCATCAAGGCGCTTTTTTGATCCTGCTCACTTACCGCATCTATCATCCCTATTCGATACACCATTGCCTCCCTTTCGCTTTAGTCCTTAAACCCTTTTCCCTGCTTAAGAGACCTTCTCTCTCAACAACACCTTTCAACGTTCATACAGTACTTTTATCAAACCACTGTATAAACCTGTATAGAAAAGGTGCTATGGATCTCAAACCTTCTTAATCATGAGAAATTTTGATATTTCAGTCGAATTTAAAAACATAATCTAAAACAATGACTTAATATAAATATCGAGTCAGATTTCGAGGTTTTGCTCAATATTCCCTCAAAAAATTTCTTGATCTTATGTACCATAAAAACTACTGTATACACATACAGCATGTATATAAGGACAGCAAAATGATTCAAGCTCACGTAAAAGCACAACACTCTAGCACGCTAGTTCAATGCGCATTTTCTTCAGCATCACACCTGCCGCAAAGCTCTAATCAATATCGCCACCAAGCAAACTTGCTAGCGCGTATGGCTTTGCTGTCCAATCAAGAACAGTGGTTACTGTTTACTGCTCAAACCCCTCGCCCATCAGCAAAAGAACTCTCTCAGTTCAACATTTGCTGTGAGCGCATCATTCACATGAAACCTTCTCGCCAAATGAGCGAAATGGAGACTGTAGAGAAAGCGATTCGCTCTCGAAACGCGAGTGCCATTATCGCAAGCAACCAAATCGATTCATTTGGTCAACAGTATTTGCGTGAGCTTGCGATCCAATACCAATGTGAAGTCTTCTTTGTTGAACACAACACAACGCATCATGTCCACTAATCAAACACTGTCCGCCCTGCTCTTTACTGTTGAAACCACTGACAGCATTGAGCAGGTTTTTTTGCAATTAATTCAGTGCTAGGAAAGTGCAGATAAAAAAGAGATTTCAAAGAAAAAGGCAAACGTTTGCTTTTTCTCTGGAAGCTGAATTTAGATTGGGTATAATGCCCACCTAATCGAGTGTGTTATGCACTTCTCTGTACGACGTTTGATAAAAGATAGGAATGTCTAAATGAGCCTCGCTGATCAAGTTCTAGCCGTAAATGATGATCTACCCATCCGTACTGATAAACCTGTCCACAGTGGCAAAGTTCGTTCAGTTTACTGGTTAACCGAAGAAGATAGTCAAAGACTAATCAAAGAGAAAGGCTACGATGTCGCGCCTGATGCGCCGTTAGCCATTATGGTAATTAGTGACCGTATCTCTGCATTTGACTGTATTTGGCATGGCGAAGGTGGCTTGAAAGGTGTTCCTGGTAAAGGTGCCGCGCTCAACGCTATCTCTAATCACTGGTTTAAGCTGTTTAAAGACAACGGACTGGCTGATAGCCACATTCTAGATATCCCTCACCCATTCGTTTGGATCGTACAAAAAGCACGCCCTGTTATGATTGAAGCGATTTGTCGCCAATACATTACCGGTTCAATGTGGCGCGCATACGCTAATGGCGAACGTGAATTCTGTGGCATCGAAATGCCAGAAGGTTTAGAGAAAGATAAGAAGCTTCCTGAGCTACTGATCACGCCATCGACCAAGGGTATTCTGAAAGGCATTCCTGGCGTACCAGAAGCAGATGATGTCAACATCACTCGTCAGAACATCGAGCAGAACTTCGCTGCGTTTAACTTCACTAAAGAGAGCGATATTGCTCACTACGAGAAGCTACTCAAAGAAGGCTTTAGCGTGATTAGCGAAGCATTGAGCAAGGTTGATCAGACCTTCGTTGATACCAAGTTTGAGTTTGGTTACGTCAATGATGCTCAGGGCAATGAAAAGCTTATTTACATGGATGAAGTTGGCACGCCAGATTCATCACGTATTTGGGATACTCAAGAGTACAACAAAGGCAACATCGTAGAGAACTCGAAAGAAGGCTTCCGCCAGTTCTTGTTAAACCACTTCCCAGATGCCGATATTCTACTTAACAAAGAGCGTATGCCTGAACGCGAAGCATTAGCACGTGATAACGAACTGCCGCTTGATGCCTTAATGTCCCTGTCTCGCACCTACCTTGATATTGCTGAAAAGATCACAGGCAGTAAGATTGAACTGAGCGAGAATCCAAAACAAGAGATCGTCGACATCCTACGCGCTGAGTACGACCTAATCGACTAACATTCATTTTTATCAATAAGGTTTGTTACTCAAAGGGCCACTTACCACTTTATTAATCAAATAAATGAATTAATGAAGTAGATAAGCGGCCCTTTATCAGCATTAGACTTAATTCGTCATCGAACTCCACGTTGAGATAACGCCTTGCTATCTATAACTTGATTGTGAACTCTTCAGCCGAATTTCCGGTGATCACCAAGTGGCTCCGTGATTCAATGTACTCGATCTGTTCATCTTCCAACGAATATGGCATTACAACTTTCAGTTCGTTGATACCTTCCAACTTTGCCAATTTAAGTAACACTACGATGTTTGATTCGTCACTCTTCCTCGTAGAGAGTGATTTGAGTGCCTTTTCCCATAAACGATCTTCCGGAGTCGATAGATCTTTAATACTATCTTTCCATACTGTACCGAACACAGGGGCAAATGTGGTGAGTGCTTCTAGAAAAGTCCATTTTTTATCGCATGACGCGCCAAGAAAGTTTGTGTAATCAAATTCTACACAGGTCTCTTTTTGTTTATCCATGATGTCCCCCGACACATTGGCAACACAATATACTTTTAATATCCACCAACTCTTTCTATATAGCAATAGGATATAGAAGAATGGTCTTTTATGACCTTTTGATTGGTTAAAATGGCATATAAAAATCAATTTTGTAACAAAAGACGAACTGAAAACTCATATATGCGCCTATTTGATTAATATTTTACAAATTGAAGTAATTCCTCTTATTTCACATCCACAACACGACTTGCTTTCTTATATTGAATGCGCCAACCAGACCAAACTGGTAGCTCCCAACGCTTAGGTGGTGTTTTACGTCCACCGCTCGAGTAATGAACATACACAAGCTTTCTTTGAGGAAGGTATTCAACATCGATATGAAGATCGGCCAATGATAAATGGAAAGGGTATTTTTCTGCAAACTCCTCATATTCCCAATAAGGAATACCGGCAAACGGGATATCTTCTGCGTTGAACATCTCTAATTCATCCACTTGGCTTACACCCAACTCTTCTAACTGCGCAGCAAACCAATCAACAAAGTTGAGCTTTTCAATTTCTTGTGAGTGTTCGTGACTTTCACTCAACCCCATTCGCACATACAGCTGCCAATGTTTGATCTCCTGAGTTCTCTGCTTCGCGAATCCTCGCAAATACTGCTCGCTTACAACCATATCGATGACAGGCTTAAGTGAGAGTTGACCTTGCGCCTCGATCTGCTTGGTGTCGATCACACGACCCGCGTAAACCAGAGACATAACCGTATACACCTGCCCAGAACGGTCTGCTTTCTCTTCAACGACCGTGTCACCTTGCTTCCACTCTCCCAGCTCTTGATCTACAAGCAACGAAAGCGGGAGCGGCGCAACCGTAGTTGCTAAGGTCAATGTCTGCTTTGCCCCTCTTCCCGGTAAACTATAGGTATCGAGCACAAGCAAAGCTTCACTGCCGTCTGGCACTCGATTTTCCCGACCTAACATCACTTCGAGCTGCCCATTGGCGAACGCCTCACGCCGCTTTGTTCGCCGTACAAAAGCCAGCTCAGGGTGCAGACGCAAAATCTCTTTGAGTAAATCGACTCTGTTGAATCGAGAAGCAACCTCCAATTGAGGAAGTTCAAACAGTTCGCGCATCTGTTCCGCTAAACCTTGAGCCTCCAACAGAGCTTGCTTATCAACCGTAACATGAGGGAACTGTTTACCTCGGACGAGACCGATTAGTAAGGCAATGTCGCACCCCTCTTTCTCTTCTTTAAACAGAGCATCCAAATGTTCTGGATTGTTCGGCAGTTGATAAAGTCGAGCGGGAACGGAAAGCGCTGCAGTAAGATCTATCATCGCCTCTTTAAGCGCTTTAGAATTTATCCGAGTAACAATGTCGGCATGCAAGGCGTCAATCGGCAAAGGATACATGCGTTGACCATGCTCTGTCGCCATTCCCTTTTCATCTATCGCCTCCATCAAAAGCAAAGCCTGTTTCGCTTTCAACAATGACTTTTCTGGTAACTCATCTAATAGGTCTAAATCTTCAAACGTCACCTGACAACAAGCTGCCGCTAACATCGGCTCAATCAACTCTTCACGTTGCATCTCTGGTGGTGTAACAAGTTCTAGAGCCGCATGTTCACCAAATAGACGTATACACTGGCCGTCCATAACACGCCCTGCACGACCTGCTCGCTGCTTAGCGCTTGAACGAGATATGGCTTTTAAAGTCAGCGTTGTTCGACCATTGCGCTGCACCGTTCGGCGCTCCAAACCAGAGTCTACCACCAGCGCAATATTCGGGATGGTTAACGAGGTCTCAGCTACGTTGGTCGCCAAAATAACTTTGGTCTTACGCTGTGGTGAATCCAGCGGAATATCGGACAATGCGCGATTGCGCTCGCTATCGGAGACCGACGCATAAAGCGGACAGACTTCAATCTCTTCGATGGCATTCAGCATTTGAGCCGTTTGTAGGATCTCTTTCTTGCCCGGTAGAAAAACAAGAATGTCACCCATGCACGCTTCTAGTTGTTGCTTCACTTCATCAGCAACGCGACGTTCGATATTACGACTATCAGGTAAGTGACGAGAGTCCAGCGCGCGATGTTCAATCGAGACATGATAATTTCGACCTTCACAAGTGATACGCTCTGCATCAAGATAGTGAGCAAGCTTGGCTCCTTCGATTGTTGCAGACGTTACAATTAATCGATGTTGGCTACGCGCTTTTAAGATCGCAACCAGCAAGTCAATGTCCCAGCGACGTTCATGAAACTCATCGACGACCACGATATCAAACGTCTTTAGCCCATCTTCTACTAACCATCGCAGAGCGACGCCGGGAGTGACAAAGGTCACCTGAGTCGATTCGCTGTATTTGGCGTCTAACTTGATCGCATATCCTACGTCTTCTCCCAATGGTTTACCGGAGGAAGTCGCCAAATACTCCGCCAGTGAAGTACATGCAATACGCCTTGGTTCAATCACCAATACTCGACCGTGCTTTGCCGCCCAAACAGGTAAACGCGTCGACTTACCAGAGCCAGTTTCAGCTTCTACAACGAGATGACTTAAAGGAAGGCTTTGATGAAATGCATGTTCATAACAATCGATGGGTAGTAGAGACATAAAAGGTGTTAATAGATAAAAAACGTGAGCTAAGTATACCTAAATCTTCACGCGATATTCGACAAGTGTGGTAAAGCAGTGAGATCATCATTTTGTTTGGTTATATCAGGGATAAACAGTTTACAATTGAATAACTAAACCGTTATCATTTTTCCGTTTTTCTTTCTCCCATATTAGGCTTCCAATGAACAACGACAAACGCCCTCTATACATCCCATATTCGGGTCCTGCACTACTAAGTACTCCTCTTTTAAACAAAGGCAGTGCATTCACCGCTGAAGAGCGTGCTTCTTTTAACCTAGAAGGCCTTCTGCCTGAAAATACAGAAACGATTCAAGAGCAAGTTGGTCGTGCGTACAAGCAGTACTGCAACTTCGAAAGCGACATGGATAAGCACATTTATCTGCGCAACATCCAAGATACTAACGAAACACTCTTCTATCGTTTAGTTCAAAATCATATCTCTGAAATGATGCCAATCATCTACACACCAACTGTAGGTGCGGCATGTGAAAACTTCTCTAACATTTACCGTCGTGGTCGTGGTCTGTTTATCTCTTACCCGAACCGCGATCGTATCGATGACCTACTGAACAATGCGACTAACCACAATGTAAAAGTAATCGTGGTAACGGACGGTGAGCGTATTCTTGGTTTGGGAGACCAAGGTATCGGTGGTATGGGTATTCCAATTGGTAAGCTTTCTCTATACACAGCGTGTGGCGGCATCAGCCCAGCTTACATGCTACCTATCGTTCTTGATGTTGGTACCAACAACCCTCAACGTCTAGCAGACCCAATGTACATGGGCTGGCGCCACCCTCGTATCACAGGCGCAGACTACAACGCATTCGTTGAAGAGTTCATTCAAGCAGTTCAACGCCGTTGGCCAGATGCTTTGGTTCAGTTTGAGGACTTCGCTCAGAAGAACGCAATGCCACTGCTTGAGCGCTACAAAAACCGCATCTGCTGCTTCAACGATGACATTCAAGGCACTGCTGCTGTAACAGTTGGCTCACTATTGGCGGCTTGTAAAGCGGCAGGTAGCAAGCTATCTGAGCAACGTGTGACATTCCTTGGTGCAGGTTCAGCGGGTTGTGGTATCGCAGAAGCGATTATCGCTCAGATGGTGTCTGAAGGTATCAGCGATGCGCAAGCTCGCTCACAAGTTTACATGGTTGACCGTTGGGGTCTTCTACAAGAGGGCATGCCAAACCTACTCGACTTCCAACAACGTCTGGTTCAAACCAAAAAGAACACTGAAGGTTGGGAAACAGAAGGTACTGGTTTCTCTCTATTAGATGTTGTCCGTAACGCGAAGCCTACTGTACTTGTAGGTGTATCTGGGGCACCGGGTCTGTTCAGCAAAGAAGTTATCCAAGAGATGAACCTTCACTGTGAACGCCCAATCGTGTTCCCTCTATCGAACCCAACAAGCCGTGTTGAAGCGACGCCAAACGACATCATTCGCTGGACAGAAGGTCAAGCACTTGTTGCAACAGGTAGCCCGTTTGAGCCAGTGACTCACAAAGGCACGGTTTACCCAATCGCACAGTGTAACAACAGCTACATCTTCCCAGGTATCGGCCTTGGTGTTCTAGCGGTTAATGCTTCTCGCATCACAGACGAAATGCTGATGGAATCAAGCCGTGCGCTAGCGACTTGCTCTCCACTAGCAATCAATGGTTCTGGTGCTCTTCTACCGCCATTGGAAGAGATCCACACGGTATCGAAAAAGATTGCTTTTGCCGTTGGTAAGAAAGCGATCGAGCAAGGTGTTGCACTAGAGATCACAGAAGAAGCGCTACAGCAAGCTATCGACCAACACTTCTGGCAGCCAGTGTACCGTCGCTATAAGCGTACTGCTTTCTAAGTCAGATTGAAGATCATCTCTAAAGCCTCTGCCCAGCAGGGGCTTTTTCTTTATCTAGAGATCACTTAATCGTTCATTTTTATAAGGTATTTTTGGTACTATCGACTATTCGTTAACGATGCTCAGGCGCAAGGACCCTACCTCGAGTGAAATTCAGTTCTTCAAATTTGATTGCACTTTTAAACAAGGCGAGCAAAAAGATCCAAACCACCCTACTTTCCGTGTTTATCATTGTGTTGATTGGGGCAGCGACAGTAATTGCCATTGATTACTGGGTTTCTTGGCAAGCTAAAGGGCGTATCATTACTCAGATTGAAGACGTTCCTCAACGAGAGGTTGCGGTTGTTTTAGGGACAAGTAAGTACCTAGGTCGTACTCTCAACGAATACTATAAGCACCGAATCGACGCCGCTATCGATCTGTATAACCAAGGTACCATCAATCAATTTCTTCTGAGTGGTGACAATGCACACCGCTCTTACAATGAGCCTTGGACCATGAAGCGCGATCTGCTTAAAGCTGGAGTACCTGAAGATCGCATCAATCTCGACTACGCAGGTTTTCGTACCCTTGACTCGATTGTCCGTGCCAAAAAGATTTTTGATACCGATAACTTTCTGATCATCACTCAAAAATTTCACTGTGAACGCGCGCTATTCATCGCGAGCTCTTACGATATTCATGCACAGTGCTTGGCTGTTTCTGGGCCAACTAAACACTCTGGTTTCTCTATTCGACTGCGTGAAGTTTTTGCACGAACCAAAGCATTTTTAGACCTCTACATCATAGGGACCGCACCGAAATTTTTAGGCCCTAAAGAGCCGATTCAACCCAGCGCAACCCCTGAAAACAGTAATCCACAAACCGATGTGTAGAAATCTACACATTTTCGATTTGTCGCCTCACACTTTGCTACACCAAGAACAAAACACATCAACACTCCTTTATTAACTTGAGTAACATTCTGTCAACAAAGTCTGACCCTACATCAAGTCAAACACCTCGAACACAATAAGCGCCACATAAAAAATAGGCGCGCCTAATAACAGAGGTGAAACAAAAGGAGCGCCCTATGACGGCACTTGTTACTACACTGAAACACTGGTTGTTCACCCGCAACAGCATGATCCTAATCGGGAATTTCTTGTTGTTTGCGACCTTGATTAATACCCTGCCATTCGAATCGCAGGTCAACACTGGTCTGAGTATCTTGATCTTTGTTGCCATACTTTGGCTTACAGAGGCGATTCACGTCAGCGTCACAGCACTGCTTGTTCCATTGCTCGCGGTTTTATTTGGTGTCTTTAATACCCCTGCGGCACTGGCAAACTTCTCCAACCCAATTATCTTTCTTTTTCTAGGTGGGTTTGCGTTAGCTGCAGCATTGAATAAGCAAGAGCTCGACAAAGCGATCGCGGACAAAGTACTTCTGATTGCTAGAGGTAAAATGTCAGTGGCAGTTTTCATGCTGTTCGGTGTAAGTGCGGGCCTATCAATGTGGATTTCAAACACCGCCACCACAGCAATGATGTTACCTCTAGTTTTGGGTGTGATGAACAAAGTCGACCAAAGTGAAGACCGCAATACTTATGTATTCGTTCTACTTGGTATCGCTTACTGTGCTTCAATTGGTGGTATCGCAACACTAGTAGGTAGCCCACCGAACGCAATCGCAGCGGCAGAAGTTGGATTAAGCTTTACGGAGTGGATGGCGTTAGGTCTTCCTATCTCTCTCATTCTTCTACCAACTGCAATGGTGATCCTATATGTGATGACTAAGCCGAAACTAAACCACACTTTCGAGCTAGACCATAAGCCAGTGGAGTGGACCAACAGCAAGAAAATCACACTATCCATCTTCTTGCTTACTGTCACTCTGTGGATTTTCGGTAAACCAATCAACGCAATGATCGGTGGCTTTTCGAAATTTGATAGCTTAGTTGCTATTGGCGCTATCGTGCTGCTTGGCGCCTCTCGCGCTGTCGAATGGAAAGATATTGAGAAAACAACAGACTGGGGCGTATTGATCCTGTTTGGCGGCGGTATCTGTCTGAGTAACATCCTTAAAGCGACAGGCACAAGTGTTTTCCTAGCTCACTCTCTAAGTGGTTTCCTAGAGCAGGCTGGCGTGCTTCTGACTATCTTAGCGGTTGTGGCTTTTGTGGTATTCCTAACGGAGTTTGCAAGTAACACAGCAAGTGCAGCACTACTGGTTCCAGTATTCGCAACGATTGCTGAAGCACTAGGTATGTCACCAGTTATCTTGTCTGCACTAATCGCAGTAGCCGCATCATGTGCCTTCATGCTGCCTGTTGCGACACCACCAAACGCAATCGTGTTCGGCTCTGGTCACATCAAACAGAAAGAGATGATGCGTATCGGTATGGTGCTTAACATTGTATGTATTATGGCACTAACACTGTTCGCTTGGATCTTCTGGTAATTCACACTCCTGCTCCACACTAACGGGTTGTGATTCCCCCTAGCAACCCGTTCCATAATCATAGCCTGCCACAGACTGAAAATAAGGCAGGCATGCTTTCCCTTTGGTGGCCTCACGCGCCACCTCTTTTTCGATTCCCTTCGTTACATCCCCCGCTAAATAGCCAGTCAAAACTCTAGTGTTACTGACTCACCACCACTTGGTTTCTGCCTGAATGCTTGGCTTGATAAAGTGCCTCATCTGCCCTAGCAATAGTTTCTGTCATCCGCTCCTGTTTCATTTGGGCAACACCAATACTGCAGGTCAAAGGATCTCCGTGAATCCATAAGTGTTGCCCCACAATAGTTCGAATTTTCTCGGCTTTGGCTTGAGCTTCTGCAATAGAAATTTAGAGCATACTCTAATTTAGAAGGTGCTCAATAAAAGCTCAAACACCTTGTCTCGTATCAATATTACGTACCTAGAGCATCTCTATTTGGTATACTGACTGGATAATCAATGCGGCAAAGGCTACGGCTAGATCGCGAAATAAAATCAAAAACGCACGAGTAATGTCATGTCTTTATTAGCGAAAGGAACACTCAAAAAAATGAGTGCTTCTCTTGATGGTACAGTTACGTATCGTCTACCGGTCGGCGAAGAGTTTGTAGAATTAAACCCTCTGATCGGCAAAACCATTAACCTCACCCACACAGGCAATATTTTCTGCTGCTCTTGCGGTAAGAAAACCAAGAAAAGTTACTCTCAAGGCCACTGCTTTGTTTGCATGAAGAAGCTAGCCAGCTGCGACATGTGCATCATGAAGCCAGAGACTTGTCACTACGACCAAGGAACCTGCCGCGAGCCGCAGTGGGGTGAAGAGAACTGTATGGTTGATCACTTCGTGTATCTATCAAATACCTCAAGTCTAAAGGTAGGGATTACTCGTCATACTCAGATCCCAACACGTTGGATTGACCAAGGTGCTACTCAAGGCCTACCCATCTTGAAAGTGAAGACTCGTCAGATTTCTGGACTGATTGAAGTTGAATTGGCAAAACATATCGCAGATAAAACCAACTGGCGCACACTTTTGAAAGGTGATGGCGACAACATCGAATTGGTTGAACGCGCGAAAGAGTTGCTGCCTCTTGTGGAAGACAAAATTCAGGAAATCAAAGCTACATTTGGTGATGATGCCATTGAGGTTCTGAATGAAAGTATCACACCCCTGAGCTACCCTGTTGAACAACACCCGGTGAAGATCACATCACACAACTTCGACAAAAACCCAGAAGTAAGTGGCGTACTGCAAGGTATTAAAGGCCAATATCTGATTCTTGATACGGGCGTGATCAACATTCGTAAATTCGGCTCTTACGAAGTAGAAGTCTCAGCTTAGTAACATTCCACATAAAAACGCCCAGTGAAAGCTTTCACTGGGCGTTTTTGTTTACTCGGTGTTTTTGCAGCGACTGCTGATTGATCGCAGTTTGACCCTTTATTCTCGCCCTCAGTCTTGAATTAGGTCCACATTAAGTTGATAATATCAACTATAATTCATTTTCAATAGCAACTCGTTGATTGAGGCGTTTTTATGTCGCAAGGTAAGTCACTGGATAGCCTGTTTAAATTGGTGCATGCCGTCAAAAGAAATGTGCATGAAAAGATAGAGGCGTTGGACCTCGATATCGCACCCATGCACGTGCGTGTATTAAAGATCATCACCAAGAAGCCGCAGTGTACTGCTGTTGATATCGCGAACTTTTTGGACCGAGATAAGGCGCAAGTGACTCGCCTTCTCAGTGCCTTAATTAAACAAGAATTGATCGTTAAAGAGCCCAACCCTGAAGACAAGCGCAGTCAATATTTGGCTATCACCGCGCACGGTAAAGCCATTGTTGATCAGCTAACTGAGGTTGATAGCGAGATGTTTGAGAAGATGAAGATAGGCATTAATAGTGATGAGCTCGCAACCTTTGAGCGAGTGGCTAAAGCGATGGCTCAAAATCTCAATTCGAAAGGATAAAAAAACAAAGAGCGCACTATTTTCGAGTGCGCTCTTTTCATTGGATTGTGAATCCAGATTAGTCTTTACGAAGAATGCCTTCCAGCACATTGAACAGTAAATCGATCTCTTCGATTGTGTTGTAGTGCATACAGCCGATTCGAACAACGCCTGTCTCTTCAATACCTAGCTGCTTAACTAAACCAAGTGCGTAAAAGTGTCCATTCCAAACACAGATATTGTGCTCGCCCAGCGCTTTAGCTATCGACTCTGGTGAGTGATCATCGAACGTGATTGCGAACGTCGGTGTACGCAAGTTCGAATCATAAGTCGTTTTACCGTAGAGGCGGACTCCAGTTAGTTCATTCAACCTTTGCAAGAAATACTCACTTAATTGACTCTCATGGCGATTGTACAGTTTGTAACTCTGCTCCAAACGTGTTCTTAGGCTCTCTGCTGGGTCACCACACTGTGCAAGGTAGTCAACCGCGGCAATCACACCTGCTAGCCCTTCAAAACTCTGAGTACCTGTTTCAAAACGACCTGGGCCAACATTGGTGGCAGGTTCCACTTTGTAAGGCTTCAATGTATGTAACCACTGAGGAGCGACATACGCGATACCAACGTGAGGTCCGAAAAACTTGTATGCAGAACACGCTAGAAAATCACAATTAAGTTTCTGTACATCGATCAAGTGGTGAGGTGCATAGTGAACGGCATCCACATAAACCTGCGCACCTTTACTGTGCGCCAGTTCCACGACTTTCTGTACGTCAACAATTGAGCCTGTTGTATTGGAAGCAAAAGTCACCGCAACCAATCGAGTCTTATCACTCAGTAAAGATTCAAAATGCGCCATGTCTAGGCTACAGTCTGATTCGTCTACACGCACTTGATGTACTGCCACGCCTTTATCTTCCGCCGCTTGCTGCCAGCTTGATACGTTAGAGTAGTGATCGAGTGCGGTAACAATGATCTCATCGCCCTCGTTCCAATCACGACTGATTGCTCGGCTCAATTGGAACGTCAGCGAAGTCATGTTGGCACCAAAAACGATGTTGCCAGAAGACTCTGCGTTCAGTAATGCTTGAACCGACTCTCTCGCCTGCTGCATTAACCCTGTTGTTTTCTGGCTCGAAAAGTAGTGTCCACCTAGATTTGAATTAAAATGGCCAAGATACTCAGTCATTGAGGCTAGGACATTTTCAGGGACTTGCGAACCACCAGGCCCATCAAAAAAAGTAACAGGCTTGCCATTATGATATTGGCTTAACGCGCTAAATTGCTGACGAACTTCATTAAGAGTGAAGGACATTACGCTCATCCTTTGCTGTTAGTACGAATACATCCATATGACCCACTTCATCATGGTCAATCGTTCGAATCGGTTGAGCATTGTGCCAAAGCTTGCTGTCTGCGAGCATCGCCACTTCACCATCTTCAAGTACTTTTCTAAAGAATGGCGCTTCGTGGGAGTCTTGGTAAAGCATGATTTCACCACCAACAATGTTGTGGCGGTTCATACCGATCAGTGCGATGTGGTCAAAACCATCTTGGTGCACGCCTTCAGGGGCTACTTGCGTCTCTTCGTAAATTGCTGAGATGCGGATTTGATGAATTTCGATCTCTTGACCGTCTTTCAAACCATTAGTCTCGATGAAGAGCTCACACATCTCTTGCATGCCTTCACTCTGTAGAATGTTGGCTTCAACAGGTTCAAATTCGCGTACTACGTCGCCTTGAAAGTGATTAATATCTTCTGATTGAACAAAGTTGTGCTTGTCCTGTTCCACAACCTTACCACCGCAAAAACGAATTACCGAGTATCTTCTTAGACGAAACTTGCCATCTGCATGTTCAGTGCTTGGTAGCTTTTCAAACGAAGGTGACAACTCTTCAACGGCATGGTTGCTGAGGTGGGTAATATGTAGGGTGTTTTCGTGAGCATGTAACATCATCGACTCCTTAATGAATGTCCACTTTACTTATATTATTTAACTTTTTATTTACATAAATAATACGTGAAGATCTGGTTAAATCAACTTTAAACAACCATTTATTCTGCCATATAGATAAATTTAAAACTTAAATCCAACTTAAGCTCAAAAACCAGTGATTAAAACCAGTTCAAAAGTTGGGCACCTTTAAAATTCAGCACACTTCACTGGATAGTTTTATTCACTATCTTATATAAAAAATACAGCATTTAATTTGGAACGACATCCTCTAATCAAAAAGAAACAATTAAAGGCTTTTCTAGAGGATTGGCATAATGAACCATCGTGACGCATTTGCAGAACTAAGCTCAACACTTGTTGAAGCTTAAGTATTGTACTGCTCCCGCGTTAACTGGACTGATTTCCGCATTCTTGAGAACTTAGAACTTAATAGAGTAATTCAGCCTCCAGCTCTTATTCAGTACAAACTTGTCTTAACTTTAACATACCGTCATTGAGTCAATTTTCTCAGCTTTGTTATTATTGATAGTGTGTACGACGTAAAAGGTGAAACAGATGAACCCCGTTATTCCTATTTTATGTGTTGTTTTTCTCCTTAGTGGATGCCAATTAACTCGTGTGGAAGGAGAGATAGATGATGTGGAAGTGAAGGTGGGCACTAAGGAAAGCGATCATTCTAATGAGAAGTTTTGCCCTCCAGGACAAGCGAAAAAAGGCAGATGTTAAACTTGCTATATAAGTATTAAAAACGAGACCCAACGAATGGAATTTTTCATTCGTTGGGTTTTGCGTTTGAGGTGGTATGGTTAGATTTAGTGGCACCGCTGCTCATACATTAATTCTTCTTGTTATGCGAACGTTTGTCTCGGTTAAGTTCTAACCTATAACCATTAATTACATTTGCGCCCTTGTTAAAACTTTAATTGCCCTCATATTTTCCATACAATCATCAGCGATTATAAATAAAAACGAATTCAACCTCGGAGTCCTCATGAGCGACGTAAAGCATTGTAATTTATTGATTCTTGGTTCTGGCCCTGCCGGCTACACTGCTGCTGTTTACGCAGCTCGTGCTAACCTAAACCCAGTTCTTGTTACCGGTATGCAGCAAGGTGGTCAATTAACAACAACCACTGAAGTTGAAAACTGGCCTGGTGATGCCGAAGGACTAACAGGGCCGGGTCTTATGGAGCGTATGAAAGAGCACGCCGAGCGATTTGAAACTGAAATCCTATTCGACCACATTAACGAAGTGGATCTATCGAAGCGTCCTTTCACACTGAAAGGTGATTCGGGTGAGTACACTTGTGATGCATTGATCATCTCAACGGGTGCTTCAGCGAAATACCTAGGTCTTGAATCTGAAGAAGCATTCAAAGGTCGTGGCGTGTCCGCTTGTGCTACGTGTGATGGTTTCTTCTATCGTAACCAGAAAGTTGCCGTCGTGGGCGGTGGTAACACAGCCGTTGAAGAAGCACTTTACCTTTCAAACATCGCGTCTGAAGTTCACCTAATCCACCGCCGTGACACATTCCGCGCTGAGAAGATCTTGGTTAAGCGTTTAATGGACAAAGTTGAGAACGGTAACATCGTACTTCACACAGACCGCACGCTAGATGAAGTTCTTGGTGACGACATGGGCGTAACAGGCGTTCGCATTAAAGATACTCAGTCTGATAAGACAGAAGATATCGATGTAATGGGCGCGTTTATCGCTATTGGCCACCAGCCAAATACGGGCATCTTCAAAGGCCAACTAGAAATGAAGGACGATTACATTGTTGTTCAATCTGGCTTAGAAGGTAACGCAACTCAAACCAGTATCGAAGGTGTGTTTGCTGCGGGCGACGTAATGGATCACAACTACCGTCAAGCGATCACATCAGCGGGTACAGGCTGTATGGCGGCACTTGATGCGGAACGTTTCCTAGACGGACTGACCGATAAGTAAAACCTCAGTTTTCAATTTTGCCGATTGGCACGCTAAATACTGAGTTTAAATACACTTTGTTATAATTCCCTAGAACCCCGTGGTATATCCACGGGGTTTTCTTTTGTATACTAGCCGCCCTCAACCGAATAATAATTATCATTAAGCCTTCATAATGGATAAGAAAAAACAACGCAGCTTGAATAAATGGCTTAAGCAACAAAGCGGCCTCGCAAAGCGCTGGCTCATGATTGCTATCGGCCTTGGCGTACTTTCAAGCGTGTTCTTGGTGGCGCAAGCTGCCCTTCTCGCCTCTATTCTTCATCAACTGATTATCGAACATGTCGATAAATCTGAGCTAGTCGGCCATTTTGCAGGTCTGGCTCTGTCGGTGGTTGGTCGAGCTGGTTGTACTTGGGGGCGAGAGATCGCCGGTTACCGTTGTGGTGAGCAAGTTCGTGTTTATATCCGTCAACTGATACTCGATAAGCTTCGAGAGCTTGGCCCTGCTTACATCAAAGGCAAGCCTGCAGGCACATGGGCAACGCTATTGCTAGAGCAAGTCGAAGACATGCAAGACTTCTTCTCGCGTTACCTGCCTCAGATGTCTCTTTCGGTGATGATTCCGTTTGTTATCTTGGTGGTGGTTTTCCCAGTGAACTGGGCAGCGGGTCTTATCTTCCTTATAACTGCGCCGCTAGTTCCTATCTTTATGGCACTGGTGGGTATGAAGGCAGCCGATGCCAACCGCAAGAACTTTAAAGCGCTACAGCGATTGTCTGGTCATTTCTACGACCGTCTTCAATCAATGACCACAATTCGCCTGTTTGACCGTACATCAGCGGAAACAGAAGTGCTGCACGGTGCATCAGAAGTCTTCCGCACTCGCACTATGGATGTATTGAAGATCGCTTTCCTATCTTCTGCGGTTCTAGAATTCTTCACGTCGCTTTCTATCGCAATGACCGCGGTTTACTTCGGTTTTACTTACATTGGTGAGCTGAACTTCGGTCACTACGGTGCTGGGGTTACTCTATTCGCTGGTCTGTTTATTTTGATTCTCGCGCCTGAGTTTTACCAACCCCTGCGCGATCTGGGTACCTTCTATCACGCCAAGCAACAAGCGGTAGGTGCTGCAGAGAGCATTGTTGAGTTCCTAGAAACAGACATCAACAAAGTAAAATCAGGTGATACGCAGCTAAACAGCGACGCTGGAATATCCATTGAAGCTCAAGACCTTAAAGTGTTGAGCCCAGAGGGTGTTCAGTTAGTTGGCCCTATCAGCTTTGCACTTAATACTCAGCAATCCACGGCCCTTGTAGGCCCAAGCGGTGCGGGTAAAACGAGTTTGATCAATGCCATTCTTGGTTTCATGCCATATGAAGGAAGCTTGAAAATCAATGGTGTTGAGTTAAGGGAGCTTGATCTTGCGTCTTGGCGTAAAGCGATCAGCTGGGTTGGTCAAAACCCGCTACTATTGCATGGTACCATCCGTGACAATGTCACGCTAGGTAAACAGGACATCAGTGATCAAACTGTTCAACAAGCGCTAGAGCAATCTTTCGCGGATGAGTTTGTTCAAGAACATGGACTGGATTACATGATCTCAGATCGCTCTGGAGGCTTGTCTGTCGGTCAATCTCAGCGTTTAGCGCTTGCTCGTGCGATGATTCAAAATGGTCAATTCTGGTTGCTGGATGAACCAACTGCCAGCCTAGATACGCGCAGTGAAAAACTGGTCATGCAAGGCATCAACAACCGCATCCAAAACAACACAGCCCTACTCGTGACGCACCAACTGGCGCCACTTCAATCGGTAGATAACATCTTAGTTTTACGCGACGGTACGCTCGTCGAGCAAGGCAGTTTCAATGAGCTGTCTCAGTCTGGCGGTCTTTTTCAAGAGATGCTAAGCGCGAATTTGGCTCAACAAGATAATAAGGGTAATTTAGATGCGTGATTTACTGCCTTACCTGAAACTATATAAGAAACATTGGTTTGGGCTGTCTTTGGGCATGCTCCTAGCGTTCTTAACTTTAGCCGCGTCTATCGGTTTGTTGACCCTGTCTGGTTGGTTCATTTCCGCTTCTGCGGTTGCTGGCCTGACGATCGCTCGTGAAACCTTTAACTACATGTTGCCAGGTGGCGGCGTGCGTGGTCTTGCAATGAGCCGTACCGCTGGCCGTTGGGGTGAGCGTGTAGTGAGCCACAATGCGACCTTCAAGCTGTTAACTGATCTACGTATCTTCTTCTTCAAAAAGCTGGCACCGCTTATCCCAGGTCGTATTTCAAATCTGCGTGATGCTGACCTACTTAACCGCTTAGTTGCTGATGTCGATGCAATGGACCATGTTTACCTACGACTGGTCAGCCCGGTGACAGTCGGTGTGTTAGGCATCTTCTTCCTAACCGCATTTTTGATGTGGTTTGATAGCTCTCTGGGCTTAATCTTAGGCTCTATCCTATTGATCATGTTGATCATCTGGCCGGTATTGTTCTACAAGCTGGGTCAACGCAACGGTGGCGAGCTAACTCAGAACAAAGCCGAGCTACGTGTTACCACATTGGATTGGATTGAAGGCTATAGCGAACTAACCCTGTTTGGCGCTGAAGAACGCTATCGCAATGCGATTCTGAACACGCAACAAAAGCTAATGGCGAATCAGTTCGTCAATGCCAACCTAACGGGTATGGCGTCAGCGGCATTGATGCTGTTCAACGGCTTAACTTTAGTGCTGATGTTGTGGCTTGCTGCAGACGGTGTTGGTGGCAACGCACCAGACCCACTGATCGCGTTGATGGCGTTCGCAACAATGGCAAGCTTTGAACTGCTAATGCCTATCGCAGGCGCGTTCCAACACTTGGGTCAAACGTTAACTTCGGCGCGTCGCTTGAATGAAGTAATTTTGTCTGAGCCAGAAGTTCAATTCAACGATAGCAAGCTTGATATTGACCAACCGTTGGATATTCAATTCAACGCGGTGTCATTCCAATATCCAGACTCTGAGCGCACGGTATTGAACTCGGTCGACCTATCGATTCCAGCGAACAACAAAGTGGCGATTGTCGGCCAAACAGGTTCAGGCAAGTCGACTTTGATTCAGTTGCTGACTCGCTATTGGGATCCAAAACGTGGCGTGATTTCGATTGCGGGTATCGACCTCACCCAATGGAATGAGAGCCAGCTACGTGAATCCATCAGTGTGGTAAGCCAGCGTGTTGATATCCTCAATGGTAGCCTGCGTGACAACCTACTTATTGCCAAGCCGCAAGCTAGCGACGAAGAGCTGAAAAGCATTCTGTCGAGCGTTGGTCTTGAGAAACTGCTTGAAGACAATGCACTCGATGCATGGCTAGGAGACGGAGGTCGTCAGCTTTCTGGTGGCGAGAAGCGTCGTATCGGCATTGCACGTGCCATTCTTCACGATGCCCCTATCCTACTGTTGGATGAGCCTACCGAAGGCTTAGATAAGCAGACAGAGAAAAGCATCATGGCGCTGTTTGAGCAGCACTTCGAAGGCAAGACGGTTATCTTCATTACTCACCGTTTGATTGGACTAGAGGAGATGGATTCTATCGTCTTGATTGAGCAGGGTGAGATTGTCGAGCAAGGCTCTCATAGTGAGCTACTGTCGGCTGAAGGTCGTTACTTCCAACTTCGACAAGCCATCTAAAAACAGAGTCTCTACTATCGAGATACAACGACAAAGCCCGAGCACATTGTACTCGGGCTTTTTAGTGTCTCACCTTCAACTACTCTGTAGTGTTATACCAATCGTAGTAAATAATTGCTCACCCTAGCTTGTTAAAATGCTCGATAACTACGTTAGAATTTTTGATTGTAGAATAACTACTTATCGAAACTCTCTGTTGCAGAAAAGCTGCCTTGTTCTCAAGCCTTTTTCCTGCGCTATTTTTGATCACCTATTTACTGTGATTGGTATTATTCTCACACTGTGAAGCCGCCATACACATGAAAAAGTTAGCAACGACAATTCGCCCACTACGTAAGGCAGCTCAACACTACCCCCTCACTTTCTACGAATATGATTTACTAGCAAACAAAACGCAACGAGTTGCTTATAATTCTGGGTGCAGCACATTTCTATGATCAACTTTCGAAGATAATACGTATCGATCGTTCTTAAGGAAAGACCTCCCCCAAAAACAATAATGGAGAACAAAGTATGTCTTTACGATTAATCGCAACCACCGTCGCTCTTCTCGGTGCGAGTTTTACTGCTCAAGCGGCTTCTGATTGTGAAATATCAATTGATGCCAGTGATCAAATGAAGTTTTCAACAGATACCCTAAGCGTGCCTGCTAGCTGCAAAGAAGTGACGCTAACACTGAACCACACTGGTTCTTTACCTGCACAATCAATGGGTCACAACGTTGTCATCACTGATACGGCATCGGTTCAAGCCGTCGGTATTGATGGCATGTCTGCTGGTCTAGATAACAACTACGTAAAACCGGGCGATGATCGTGTGTACGCCTTTACGCGCATTATTGGTGGGGGCGAATCAGCTTCTGTTACGTTCAGCACTGAGAAAATGCAAGCTGGTGGTGACTACTCGTTTATCTGTTCTTTCCCAGGCCACTGGGCGATCATGAAAGGTAAGTTTGAGTTTAAATAATCAACTTAGAAATTGATTCCAAAAGTAGATATTAAAAAGCCCCAACCTAAATCTAGGTTGGGGCTTTGTTCTATTGGGTTCGTTTACAGCTTGAAGCGGCTGATTTCGTTCTCTAGTTCATGAGAAAGTTCAGACAGTTGAGCCGCTTGCTCTGCAGCTTGGTGCGCTTCATCAGCCAGTTCATTTGACACGTCACGAATACCTTCAGTATTGCGAGTAATCTCAGACGTTACCGATGCTTGCTCTTCTGCCGCAGAAGCAATTTGTGTCGCCATGTCACTGATACGTTCAACCGCAGCGTGAATCTGCGTTAGGCTCGCGGCAGCAGAGTTTGCATCATCTACACTGGTTTCAGCGAGCGAACGGCTATCGTTCATGATACTAACCGCTTTACCGGTTGTGCCTTGAAGCAGTTCAATGGTTTGTTGGATTTCTTGCGTAGAGCCGTGTGTGCGTTGGCTTAGAACACGCACTTCATCAGCTACGACAGCAAAGCCACGACCTTGTTCACCAGCACGTGCCGCTTCAATCGCCGCGTTCAATGCCAGAAGGTTAGTCTGCTCTGCAATACCTTGAATGTTCGAAAGAATCGCGTTGATGCTGTTACCGTGTTCTTCTAGCTCAATAATAACATTGGTTGCTACTTGAACTTCTTGCGCAAGGTTCTGAATCGAGTTTTGAGTTTGAGTCACTTGACCCGTACCGTGCTCACATGCCCCTACCGCTTCTGATGAGTTCTGTGCGGTGTGATCTGCGTTGCCTGCGATCTCTTGAGTAGCTGCAGCCATTTCATTTACGGCAGTCGCAACCATGTTGATCTCATCTTGTTGCATCTGGATACGAGCACTACGTTCTTCCGCTTGAGAAGCGGTTTGACGAGCTTGGTTCGCCAGAGAAGCCGATACTTCACTCAGCTTGAGTACCATAGTATGCATATTGCCCACAAAGCGGTTAAAGTTTTCAGCCAGTTGACCAATCTCATCATCGCTCTTAGGTTCAAGACGTTGAGTTAAATCGCCTTCACCTGATGCAATTTCTTCAAGAGCAAGAGATACGCGGTTAAGGTCACGGAACAAGAAGCCTACTAGCCAAGACACTAGTGCGATAACCACTAAAGTGATGATGACAGCAGTCGTGATTAACTGAGTAAGAAGTGTTGAGTGGCTCGCTTCTTCTGTTGCGCGATCCATTTGAACCGCAAAGATCCAGTTCGTGTCTGGCACTTTAGTGAAGTAAAGCAGCTTCTCTTTACCACCTTCGTTAATGACCTCGATACTACCGGTACGAACTGCGTTCTCAATAGTCGACATCGAGATATCGTTAGACAGTTCGCTCACTGACTTTAAGCTCAATGCTGAATTTGGGTGTGCTAAGAATGTACCGTCTGTTGCATCGATCAACATTGCGTATGCGTTGTCGCCTACATCAAGGCTGATTACATCGCTAACCAGTTGATCAATCAATACGTCGGCTCCAACAACACCAACGAATTGACCATTCTTACGTACAGGTTCAGCGATTGTTACTAGAAGCGCTTTAGTGATCGCATCCGTGTACGCCGTTGTGATGATCTGCTTACCTGCAGCGTTTGCTTCTTGATACCAAGGACGTTGGCGTGGGTCATAGCCTGCGCGGTTACGCTCTGGATGAGAGCGGTACATACCACCTTCTGGTGTACCAAGGAAAATATCGTCAAAGCCACCCGCAATGCGAGCTTGTTTTAGATAGGGAACAACATCGCTCTCTTGCGAAAAATCATTAAATGCAGATGCAATGTCTCTACGAATATCAATCCAATTTTTAATACCTTCAGAAGCTGCTTCCGAGACACTTTCTGCTCGCGTGTAAATACCGCTACGAGTTTGTTCAAATAGTTGGTTTGCAGAGAGCCATGTCAACACAGTTGCCATAACTACCACTGCTGATAAGCTTGCGCCTATCAACTTTTGCTTTAATGTTAGTTTCATACTTAGTACACAAGTGGTTGGAAAACCCGCGCATACTAACCAAATTAATAACCAAATTCGAGCATTATTAACAAATAAATATGCAACCTAACGGTCACTAAATTCAAAATTTTATAAAATGACAAAAGCTTGTCACTTCGCCAATTTTACAACACTCAAATTGCTCTCTTTTTCGCTTATAAACCCTGTAAATTTTGTGTATTAAAAAGGCGAAAGAGCATCACTCTTTCGCCTCATATTTAGATTACTTCAAGTCTATTTTACCTGAAGACTTAACAATCTTATTAACGTTTCTCTGTACGCATACCCATTAGCAGGCTGAAACACATCAATAACAAAATAAGTGTAAACGGTAGAGCCGTCGAAATCGCACCAGCTTGCAGTGCTTGTACCGCTTCTGTACCACCAACCCAAAGCAGTGCTACCGCAATTGCGCCTTCAAGGAAAGCCCAGAATACACGCTGCGGTACTGGAGTATCAACTTTACCACCCGCGGTGATGCTATCGATCACTAATGAGCCTGAATCTGACGAAGTAATGAAAAACACCAGTACGAGAATCACTGCGACAATTGACAGCAGCGTACCAAACGGCAGCACATCAAACATTTGGAACATCGCTAAAGAGATATCAGTGAGCCCTTCAGTACCCAGTTCGCCAACGCCATTCATAATTTGGTCAATCGCCAAACCACCGAACACTGACATCCAAATGATGGTTACTGTCGTCGGAACAATCAGTACGGCTGTGATAAATTCACGAACAGTACGTCCCTTAGAAACGCGCGCAATGAACATACCTACAAATGGTGACCAAGAGATCCACCAAGCCCAATAGAATACCGTCCAACCGTGCAGCCAAGCTTCATCTTCACGACCATGCGGATTACTCAATGGAATAATGTTCTCAATATACGCCATCAAGGTAGTTGGAATAGATCCCAAAGTAACAGCGTAGCCAATCAAACCAACCAAGATCAGTAGTAAGAATGCCACCAACATGTTGATGTTACTGATGACTTTTACACCACCATCAATACCACGCAGTACTGATACCACAGCAAGCAAAGTTACAACGCTGATAACGATGACTTGCAGTGACAACCCTGCTTCAATACCAAATACATGCTGGATACCTGAAGCGGCTTGCTGTGCACCTAAACCAAGAGATGTCGCAAGACCAAACAGCGTTGCCAGTACCGCTAAGATATCAACTAGGTGACCTGCCCAGCCCCACGCGCGGTCGCCTAAAATCGGATAGAAAATAGAGCGAATTGATAGCGGAAGACCTTTGTTGTAAGTAAAGAACGCCAAAGACAATGCAACCACACCGTAGATAGCCCAAGGGTGTAGACCCCAGTGGTACATGGTTGCACCCATTGCCAAACGCGCCGCTTCTGGAGTGTTAGGTTCAACGCCAAGAGGTGTCTCATACCAGCCGGTGAAATAAGCTGCTGGCTCTGCCACACTCCAAAACATTAGGCCAATACCCATGCCTGCGGCGAACAACATTGCCAACCACGACATGAACGAGTAATCAGCCGTTGCGTCATTACCACCCAAACGAATCTTACCAAAAGGTGAGACGATCAAAGCTAGGCAGAACACCACGAAAATGTTACCAGACCAGATGAATAGCCAATCAAACGAGTTGATGATTTGCCATTTGACACCATCCAGTGCCGCCTTAGCCGACGCGGTATCTGTAACCAAGATCGCAATTAAAAACAGCGCAATAAGACCCGCACTAATACCAAAAACAGGGTTGTGAACATCAAAACCCCATTTTTGTACATTATCTTGACCTACCGTGTAGTCGGTACTATCGATACTATATTTATCTATACCTTTAGTCATTATCCCTCTCTACGGAATACTACTAATATCCCTAACCATATTGTGACTAAATAAAACAAACCAGAACATTCAATCCAAGTAGAGCAAGTTCGTTGTCACAGCAATTCAAATACTTGGATGTCTGAAGTTTAGCAGGTTAAAATATTGTTTTCAGTAAACCGGAGGCGGTTCGATGATTTTTTATTCAAATAATAATAAACCATCCCATCAAATGAATAAAAATAAGCCAATTGCATCCTTCTAATTTAACCAAAATACTTTTAGGTCGAAGCATTTATATTTTCAAACGCAGTTTTTACGCGCAAAAACAAGAGAAGGTTCATTCAACAAGGCCTGAATTGACCGCGAATTTCGCCAGCTCAGCAGTCGAGTGAATATCCAACTTGTGCTTTATATTTTGCCTGTGCGTTTCTACCGTTCGGTAGCTAATATCCAATGTCTTGGCGATGGCTTTACTGCTCTCCCCTTTCGCAACGAGTTTCAGTACCGCCTCTTCCCGCCGACTCAACGGATTCTTTGCCGTTTGAGTGGGCGTTATCGGCTGTGTAAACAGCGTCTGAGTGACCTTCTCACAGAAGTAGGTCGAGCCTTGATTAACCGTCTTAATCGCTTGCACCATTTTCTCTGCTGAGATCTCTTTGAGCATGTAGCCCACCGCCCCAGACTGCATCACCTTCATGATGTATTCGCGGTTGTCGTGCATGGTTAGCATCAGCACTTTGATATCCGGCGTCTCTTCTTTGATCAAGCGAGTGGCATCAATTCCATTCATGATCGGCATGCTGACGTCCATAAGCACCACATCAGGTTGTAGGTCTTTCACCACTTCAACCGCTTCCAAACCATTGCTAGCTGACCCAATGACTTCGATCTTAGGCTCCAAGTGCAAGCGCGCGATAAATCCATCTAATACCACTTGATGATCATCGACGATCACCACTTTAATTGGTTTATCCATAAACTAATCCATCTAATTTTAATAATACGGTGATTTCAGTGCCGAAACCCGGCTCACTTTCCAATTCAAATTCACCGCCGATAAACTCAACACGTTCACGCATATTGCGCAGTCCAATGCCCGACTTGCGTAGTGTTGCACTGACATCAAAACCGACACCGTCATCGCGTATAATCAGCTGCAACATGCTTCCCAAAGGCTGAAGTGCAACACTCACACTATTAGCACTTGCGTGTTTCTCTATATTCGTTAGTGACTCCTGAGCAACACGATAAAGTGTTGTTGTCACTTCTGATTTCAACTTTAAACCGTTTAAACTGATTACCGCTTCTGTCTCTATCTCAGAGTGTGATTTGAAATCAATCAACAGTGAATTCAGCGCCGCTTCAAGCCCTAAATCATCCAAAGCACTTGGGCGCAGATTGTGAGAAATATGCCTAACTTCATTAATTGCCGTCATTAATGAGTTCTGGCACTTCTCCAAATGTCGTTTCTGGGTGTCATCATCCAGTTTAGTCCCTAACAGCTCTAGGTGACATTTACTCGATACAAGTAATTGATTGATCCCGTCATGCAGCTCACGAGCCAAATGCTTTTTCTCGTCTTCTTGGAACATCACTGTCTTATGGGCAAGCTCTTTCAGGCTCTTGTCTGCAATACGATGTTCATGCAGGTTAACCGCAAGTGTCAGCACCACAATCACGGCCACCGTCACGGTTACAATAACCACCATGGTGAAGAAAGTGGTTTCGATATTGTTATTGACCGCAGACTGCATATTGGTCACTTCTTGAGAGACATCTTCAATATATAGCCCGGTTCCTATCATCCAATTCCATTTACTTAGCCATGACGCGTAGCTCAGTTTAGGAACAATCTCATTAGTCGACGGCTTCTGCCACAGATAATGGTGAAAGCCACCGCCACTTCTCGCCTGAGCCAGCAACGACTCAATCAGATAATTGCCGTTTTCGTCTTGAAGATGAAGAAGGTTTTCTCCCTGTAATTCAGGCATTACAGGATGAACCAGATTGGTGCCAAACTCGTCATAAACAAAGAAGTAACCATCTGAACCATAACTCAATTTGCTGATGATCGCCTTAACGGTTTGCTGAGCTTCGTCTTGGTTCATATCGGGATCGTTGTAGATGTGAGAGATAGCATCAAACGCCAGATCAACCAGATCTTTCAACGCAGACTCTTTGGATTTAATCAGGCTTGCATGGAATAGCTCCACCTCTTTTTCACCCAAAGTCTTAGCTTGGAAAACAGAGATCCAACTGGTGAGAGCCATTACCAACAACAAGGGTAATAGACTCAAAAGAATCAGTTTCGCTTTTAGAGGCATTTCCACTCCTTGGATACGTCAGCTCTATATGCTTTCATTACTTCGCTCTTTGATAAAAACAGCCCGTTTCTTTGCCTTGGAAAAACACAAAGCTGCCCCTAAGAGCAGCTTTACTTTATCAAGACTTGTTAATTTTATGTAATCAGGCGATCACATTCCGTAGAATTCAGGGAATACCAGTAGCGATGCAAGCACCAGTATCTGAATCCCGATAAACGGCATTACACCACGGTAAATATCACGAGTCGTCACACCTTTTGGCGCTACCCCTTTCAGGTAGAACAAACTAAATCCGAATGGTGGTGTTAAGAAAGAGGTTTGTAGGTTCATTGCGATCAAGATTGCAAACCACGTCATGTTGATGCCCAAGATCTCTGCAACCGGTGCAATGATTGGAACGATGATGAAACAGATTTCAACAAAGTCGATGAAGAAACCAAGAATCAAAATAACCAACATCGTGATGATAAGGAAGCCCCATTTCTCACCCGGAATTTGTAGCATCCACTCTTCAACTAGATAATCACCACCGGTGTAAGTAAACGCCATAGAAAAAGCGGTTGCACCCAACAGAATGGCAAATACCATTGCTGTTACTTTCACTGTCTCTTTTGATGCTTCGTATACCATTGTCCAACTAAACTGACGGTAAAGTAGCGCTAATACGATAGCACCAGCACCACCAAGCGCGGCTGATTCCGTTGGCGTCGCAACACCCGCAAAGATTGAACCTAGTACCACAACAATGAGAGCTAGTGGCGGAATTACAGCTTTTAGCGCGGTGATAACTTCTTGCTTACGACTGATGTTATCGTCACTTGGAATAGCTTGCGCCGCTTCAGGGTTCATTTTTGCGTAGATGAGGATATACAGCACATAAGCGCCAACCAATACCAAACCAGGCCATACTGCCGCTTGGAAAAGGTCACCAACCGGTACACCAAGCACATCACCTAATAGAATAAGTACGATAGAAGGTGGAATGATCTGCCCCAGAGTACCTGAAGCACAGATGGTGCCACACGCTAATCCTTTATCGTAGTTGTACTTAAGCATAACAGGGAGCGAAATAAGGCCCATAGCTACCACTGAAGCCCCTACTACACCTGTCGAGGCTGCTAGCAACGCACCAACTAAAACCGTCGAGATAGCGATACCGCCTCGTACACCACCAAACAGTTTACCCATGGATTCAAGTAACTGCTCAGCAAGACGAGTTTTCTGTAATACCAAACCCATGAACACGAACAGTGGCACCGCCATCAATACCGTATTTTCCATGATGGATTGGATTCGATAAGGCATGAAGGCAAACATATCCATGCCTTCGGCCCACACACCAAAAATCAACGCGATACCACCAAAGGTGAACGCAACCGGGAAGCCAAGTAGCAACGCAAACAAGGCTACAAAAAACATTACAATACCGATCATTTTTGTCTCCTTACTTTTGCTCGTGTGACTGAATCAGGTGTGGGTTAAATATTTTGTTCAGCGAGTGCAGCATCAGGCCAACACCACTGATTGCCATAAATAGGAATGACAATGGGATCATCGCTTTAATAATCCAGCGATAAGGCAAGCCGCCCGGATCTCCCGATGTTTCACCTAGTGAGTAACTCTCTTTGGCAAAATCAATACCGTACCAAGCTACCAACAGGCAGAACGGGAACAGGAAGAATATTGTTCCTAGTAGATCGATGATGGCTTGAGCGCGATTAGAAAGGCGCTCGTAGAACAGGTCAACACGTACGTGGCCGCCCGCTTTGATAGCATAAGGAACACCAAGTAGGAATACAGCCGAGAATAGGTGCCATTCCATCTCTTGAAACGCAATCGACACGTCGTTAAATACATAACGCATCACAACGTCATACACCACATTGGCTAGCAACATGATGAACAGGATGCTGGATAACCAGCCAAGGAAATCACCAAAACGATTAAAGGCTCGTTCGATATAAATTAGACTTCTCATTCCCTACTCCATGGAATTTGAAATGGCTCCGCTCAATGCAACAGCGGAGCTGTATTAGGGGCTCTTAGCGTTTCGTTATTATTTAAGGTGAAACTACAAAGAGGTTTTCTTGGGCTTCTCGGTAGCTCAAGACTTGCCCAAGCTACCGATTTTTTGGATTACGTCTTACTACGCAAACCAATTATTGCGCTTGGCTGTTTAGGTAAGCACGGTGTGAGATGTTTGACCATGGACGAACTTGCTCGATGTAAGCTGCTTGCGAAGCTTGGATCTCTTTAGCTGTTGCGTCTTTGTCAGCATGCTCTTTCAATAGGCGGTCATTCGCTTCACGAAGTGCACTCATTACTTCAACTGGGAAGTCCTTTACCTGTACATTTGGGTACTCAGACTGGATTGAAGCCCAGTTCTTACCACTTTCGTGCTTAGATTGTGTGTACATATCGTAAGCCGCCGTCTTCATCGCTACTTGCAGAATCGCTTTCAAGTCATCTGGTAGCTTGTTCCAAGTACGTTTGTTGATTAGGAACTGAAGCTCTGTACCTGGCTCATGCCAACCTGTGTAGTAGTAAGGTGCGATTTTGTGGAAACCCATACGTAAATCTAGAGATGGACCTACCCACTCCAGTGCATCAATCGTACGACGCTCTAGAGACGTGTACAGCTCACCCGGTGCGATGTTTGTAGGCTTAGCGCCTAGCTCAGCTAAGATTTCACCAGCGAAGCCTGGGATACGCATTTTAAGACCTTGTAGATCTTCTACTGAGTTGATCTCTTTCTGGAACCAACCACCCATCTGAGTATCTGTGTTACCACCTGGGAATGAAAGTAGGTTATGTGGAGAGTAAACTTTCTCCATCAGTTCCATACCGCCACCGTAGTAGAACCAAGCATACTGCTCTGTTGGTAGCATACCGAAAGGCATAGAAGTAAAGTAAAGTGTGTTTGGCACCTTACCCTTCCAGTAATACGATGCGGAGTGACCCATATCGTACTGACCAGATTTCACCATATCGAATACACCTAATGGCGCTTTGTGTTTATTCGCAGAGTCGATACGAATTTGTAGACGACCGTTCGACATCTCTTCAGCCATCTTGGCCATATTCTTAGTGGTGTCACCGAAAATTGGGAAGTTTGGTCCCCAAGTTTCCGCCAGTTTCAAACGATAGACCTTCTCAGCAGCTGTTGCGCCAGTCGCAACCATTGCTAAACAAGCTGTTGCGGTAACCGCCACGTTTTTAAACACTCGAGTGAGGGAGTTAGAAATAAGACTCATGTTCACGTCCTTTGTTGGGTTCAATACTCTTTCTATGAGCACTTTATGATTCAACAAAAGAATGCATCGACATCCGTTGATAAGAAATGGGAATGAGCACGCAGGTTATTCCGCGAATAAATTCAGTATTAGACCAAAGAACTACGTAGTAGTACGTAGGACTTCTACCAAGACGACGCCAGTTAGAGCGACAGAGAAGAGATGAGCAAGAGATCGCCAAGAAAACTTCGTACGTAGTAATCTAGGGCTAAAGTTAATAACATTTTACGAGAACGTGACAGACATCGTATAGAGTGCAATGCACATATGAGCCCAAGCTCTTATTCAAAACTGAGAAAGCCCTTGTAGGTTTGCTATGTTCAGAGGCAGAAGATAGTCTGATCGGCACCAGATCAAAAAAGCCTCGATAAAATCGAGGCTTAAAACTTAGAAAGCGAATTAATTCCAAAGGAATTAGATTGCTTTGTAGACAACCTTGTTACCTGCAAGCTGTTCTTTCGCTACTAGGTTTTCTTCAAGAAGTTTTTTCAATGCGCCTGTTGCCCATGAACCAGCTTTCGCATCTTCTTGACCAGCCGCTAGGCCGATACCTTTAGGGTTGATGCCGTCGGCATTGCTAGCAACGATGTCTAGAACTTGTTGCTGTTTAGGAGTCAGTGATACAGACGCCGCTTTTGGTGCTGCTACTGTTTTCTCTACCGCTGGTTTTGCTGCTACAGTTTTTTCTGCTACAACTTTCTCTGCGACAGGCTTTGCTGTTTTTGGCGTTGCTTCTACTTTTGCTACAGCCGCTTTAATGCGCTTTTGCAGCTTCGCCTGCACCTTACGCTTATGAGCAAGTCTCATTGAATATTTCTCCAGTTCACTGCTCTAACTCGCAGTGGTGAAAATTTGAAGCGCGATTTATACCAAAAAACGGGAGCTATTTGTAGAGTGGAGCGTCGAAAGTCGACGAAAAATAACGATATTGTCTATCAACGTCTATTATTTAGACAGGGCATTATTAATTCGAGGTCATATCTACTGGTTATCCATCCAGACCCAAAATATGAAACTTGGTGAACCCTATGGAAACACGTCATATTGCAAATTTTTCACTGCCTAAATTCAAAAGTGCCTATCGTTATGTTGCTGTCATCTTGGGCTTCGTTTGCTTATTAGTTGCTCTCTATTATGACGCTCCACGCTTGCTTTTTGTTGGCGCCTTTTTAGTCATCGTTTTACTTGTCGCAGGCTATTATTTAATGCTGCGTAGCAGAGTGCTGTTTACGTTAACACCAACTCATTTCCAACAACACTTTTACAAAGGTGGTTGGGTGCTGAAATGGTCAAATATAGAAAAGATTGGCCTATGCACCTATCAACAAGATGGATGGCATCAACCTCTTCCTTGGATTGGCATCAAAATTCGAGACTACGCCCCTTACCTTGATTCCATCTGCCCTAAGATCACAACTGAACTGCTACTGAACCAACGAGCACTGCTCTACCTTGGTGCTAAGCAAGCGGGGCATGAATCTAAGTTTGAAGACATTGTTTTGGACTCATCGCAATTCAACAGAAAGATCCACTTCAGCGAAGATGACCATAATGTTTTTATCGACCAAGACGCGCTCAATGCTTCAAAGGTACAGACTCTAACAAAAGAGAGAGACAAGCGTTGGCAATATTCAGGTTTACAAGCAATGCTGGCCAACCGGATGCGTTATCAACGAGAGTATCATGGCTACGATATCTTTATATCAACCAATGACTTGAAAATGAGTGGAGAAGAGTTTGTGGGGATTGCTAGACGTTACCTTGCAGCGGCAGAACGTGAGCAATAAAAGCAATAAACAGCTCTTGAGCGAGCTGTTTATTTAGAAGTCAGTTATACCGCTCGTTTAGTAAAGAGGCATTTCGTCAGCAACGAATGGGTTAGATGCACGCTCACGACCGAATGTCGATTCAGGGCCATGACCCGGAACAAACGTCACATCGTTACCCAGTGGCCAGAGTTTAGTTTTAATCGACGAGATTAGCGTATTGAAATCACCTTGAGGGAAGTCTGTACGACCAATCGCACCGTTGAACAGTACGTCACCAACAAACGCCATGCGCGCTTCTTCACTGAATAGGACAACGTGACCTGGGGTATGACCTGGAGTGTGGATAACATCGATCACTTGATTACCAAATGTCACCTTATCCCCTTCATCTAGCCATGCATTAGGTTCAAATGCCTTACACAGAGGGAAACCAAACATTTGACTTTGGTTCTCTAGACCTTGAAGCCAGAAGTTATCTGCCTTATGCGGTCCAACAATCTCAACATTTAAGATTTCTGCCAGTGGAACCGTGCCGCCTACGTGATCTAAGTGACCATGAGTAAGCACCAAATTCACCACCTTTACACCCAACTCTTCGATGATTGCTGCTAACTGTGAAACGTCACCGCCTGGATCAACAACAATGCCTTCCATGGTTTCATCACACCACACAATCGAACAGTTTTGAGAGAAAGAGGTAACCGGTACAACTTGATACTTGAGAGACATATACAAACCTTAGAAAGCAAACTTAATAATGGCTAATTTAGCGTTCCATTACATAATCTGGCGCAAACTATGACATTGGATGTCTATTTTGACAAGTTTTGAGCTTGGTACAACCGAATCCAGTAACCGAGGAGTTGGTTACCAGCTACGCACAGGGCCAGTATCAATGTGAATGAAATTACTACGCGCATAATAACCTACACCTCCCGCTTGCAAACTTTTCGCGGCATCACGTAGCTCTTTCAGGTTTACACCATCGATACGAAAATCGATCGCTTTACCCAACATGTGGTAGCTCTTTTTCGCCACACCACTTGAGTTTGAGCGAAGCGCTTCATTGGTCGCTGGAGAACGGTAACCCGATATGATCTGTACTTCTTTTTGAATACCAAGAATATTTTGAATTTGGGTGATTTGATCAAACAGCTTTTTGTCCATTGGATGAATTTCATTACGACGGAAATCGCGACACAACTTACTCAAGCGCGCCATTTCATCACCCACGTAATTCTTACCATCGAAGTAGCAACTTTCCAATCGTTCACCGGTATGAAGGTTATTCATGCTAATGACTCTAGGTTGGTCTGGGTAAGAAGCAAACGCGAGAGAAGGAGTGAGCGAAGCTGCGACCACAGAGCCACCAGCAATAGTGAGAAACTGACGGCGAGAGAATACATTTTGAGACATACAGCAAAAAATCCCATTAAATCGAACAAAAAACGCACGATACATAATGGGTATAGCGACGTCAATGCGCAAAACTTGCTCAAAGACGCTATTTTCGATGCCTTAAAACTCTTAGTTATTGATAGGCTTTACAAAATCATCTATAAAATTTTGTTTGTAAACTTTTGGTTAAGATCACCCTTCACCACCTTCCTTATCGTATTGGTAAACGTCACCGCGATACTGAATTCCTTCTTCTTCAAACAGAACGGTTTGATAAATAATATGCACCGGGATTCGTTTTTTTAGCCTCACTTTGGTGTTCGGACCAAGCAAACCATCTTGTTGTGGTGCCTTTCTAACTTTAGTTGCAAACAACAACTCTGCGAGCTCTTCGGCATGTTCTACACGGATACAACCAGAGCTGTAAGCACGGAAATCATCATTGAATAGCCCCTTACTCGGCGTATCGTGTAAATAAATCGCCCGCTTATTTGGTGTATTGAACTTATACAAACCTAATGCGTTTCGCGAACCCGCTTCTTGCCTCATACGATATGGGAAGGAGTTGAAGTTGATGCTCTGCCAATCAATGAGCTCGGGATCTATGGTTTCCATCGTTCTCCAGCCATCAATAACTCGAAAATTGTTGCTAGTTAGGTAGCTCTCGTCGGCACGTACTTTCGGCAAAATATCTTTTACCATGATCTTCCACGGTACGTTCCAAGTCGGATTGAGAATCACGGAGTCGAGATTAATCTCTAACAACGGGGTCTTGCGTGATTTTCTGCCCACAACAACCTTAGATTCAAAGACCTCTTTGCCTCCCTCCCAATACTTCATATCAAAGCTAGGCACGTTAACCACAATCAGTGAGTCTCTATCTTTCGGCCACAAACGTGCACGCTCCGCATTCAACGCAATCGCTCGTAAACGATCATCAAACGGCATATTGATCCACTTCAATGTATTGGGGCCTATGATCCCATCAGGTTTTATTCCGTGAATTTTTTGGAAGGATTTGACTGCAATCTCTAACTCGAGATCGAACATCGCAATATTTGGGTCAACGTGCGAGGTATCGACGCCCACCAAAGCCATTCGCTCCAATAAAATGGGCTTTTGGGTAATCTCATCGTCAAGCCTTTTGAGTCCGATTTGGTCGTACATAGGGACAGTCTCACTCATCGCTTGAGATAGGACAGCGTAAGACTCTTTAAGCTGATCGAAATTACCCACAGGCGGCGCATAAGAAAGCACCAATTCCAGCAGGTAGCCGTTATTAATACTGTCCAATAAGCGTGCGATGGTCTCTGGGGCAGGCTCAGGTAGCCTATCTTGCAATTTCTCCGAGAAGTACCACTCTTTACCAACCAGCGGAGCGTTCTCTACATAGCTTAAATAATATAGAAGCGCATCTGTGGTGAGGATATCCACTTTGTCCCATTCGCCTGATGCTTTGTGCTCTGCTATTTGCTTAAATTGCTTACTAAAAAGAGGGGCAAATTGCGCTTTGTCGATGAGCGACAGCTGAAATTCAAAAGCATTAGATGCTGCTAATGACGCCCAAACCACGGGATAAGAGGTCTCTTGATAGATACGCTGAGTCAGCTCTGGATACAGGAGAGAAAATGACAGATCAGAGCCGGGCTTGATATCCTGTCCCATATGATGACCGGCGGAGCCCCACGAATGCGTGGAGACCACCAGTAATATGGCGAAAATATACTTCACTAACATACGATGCTCCTGATGCCAAATCATTTCTTAAGTATGGCAAAGAAATGGAGCAAGCATGTTATTTTTTAAAGATTTTTATGCATCAAATTGCACCCCAATGGTTATCCCATTGAATACCCGATTGAAGTATCGATTTATCGTTTGGTTTAGACTGACTGATCACACCACCAGCGCCTGAACTCAGCCGAAATTCATCATCAAATAGGACCACACCAGAAGCATCAGCTAGGTATGAAAGCTCGACCAACTCACGCGTCTGTTTCGACCAAATTCCGTAGCAATTACCGCGCGGAGATGTCGCTAGTATCCACTCTTCAGATGCGGCAATACTCGCAATATAGTGATTAAACCTCGCCCACTGTTCTGGCTCAGCGTTCAAACTGACAAACTCTCCCCCTTTAGTGTGCATCGCGAGTAGAGATGGGTACTCGTCTGGTTCACCGCGATATTGCTGTCCGCATAACACAGTCTCTGCGCCATCATGCGCTAGATGTCGAATACTCAATTTGTTATCAGGCAATCCCACTTGGTCGAGAATTTGCCCCTTAGGAGAGAGGTAAGTGAGACTTGGCTTCATGGTATCGAGGTTTTTCGGCGTGCGGCCATCAGTATGAACCCCGCCAACACCAATCGCTAAATCACCACTTGGCATGATGATCACTTCATGAGGACCAATACCAAAACCACTAAACTCTTCAACTTTGGCGTAGTGTTGCTCCACGTCGTAAACGCCAATCACCCCTTCACTGGTGTCACTCTTACCTTCGGTCGCATACAGATAACGACCATCTAGCGAGTAAACGCCATGTCCGTAGAAGTGGCGATTATCGCCTTTAACCGTCATTTTCAACTGTTGCCCAGTCATGTAGTCAAACACGATAAAGAAGTTACCCGGACGACGAGCAAATACCACAGCATGGTTTTGCTTGGGACTGATGGCAACACCGTGCCCACGTTCTGGGATCGGCAATTGGCTCATTGGTTGACCAAATTGATCAGCAACCACCGCAGAGAAGCGATCTCTACCGTTCAATGCACAACCAATCAGTTTAGGCGAACCATCTGTTACGTGATTCGATTGATTGGAAGCACAACCAAACGGCAGCACTGGAACAGCGGCACAACCGAGCGCCGCCTTCAACAGGTTTCTACGTGTAGAATCAGTCACCATCGGTTGCATTAAACCCTATTACCACACCTAGTTCGATCGCCACTTCTTCGTGAATCAAATATTTCAGCTGTTCTAGTTTGTTGTATTGGGACAAAACTAAACGGTAGCCTTCTTTGCTTTGCAATAATTCAAACAAGCTCTCTTGCTCTGGCCAAGTTTCAATGGTTTGCTCAAACTGAGTGAAAACACGGTCAGCAAGGTCCTGATGTCCCTGCTCTCGTAGAATTGCATCTAAACCTTTACCATCTGCCAAATACAGCGCCTCTAGTGCAACAACATTCGCTTTTAGTTGAACCAATGAGGTTTGCGCGCGCCATGATTCAGAAAAGTATGGTCGTGGCTTACCGATTTTCGCCAATGGACGGCTCAACTTCTTCATGCTGTAGTCGAGTTGATTCGTCATAAGCGCAATGTACTCAGATTCCCATTGCTTCTCATCAAGAGAGGTCCACGGGTTAACCTGCCAAGCCGATGCAATGGTGGACGACTTCACAGCTAAATTTTGTGCAATGGCTGCAACGCTTTTGCAACCAGACTCTTTGTCAGTCAGTAATGGGGAAGCTTTGTCGTAAAAAGACCATTCAAGTGCGCCTAGGCCTTGAACCGTCACACTTTGAAGCGCGATATCTTGCTGCGTCCAACGTTTATCCTGCTGGTTAAGCTGACTCATTTTCAGCCCAGTGGTGTTCTTTTTATCTGGCCAGAACTGTACATTCCAGCTCTCTTCAAGCGCTTTTGCAGGGCCACGCTCCTGCCCTTGCAACGCCATCCAAGCCGTCATAGTTTGTTGCCACTCCGACTTTAGCTGATCCAATGTTACTGCATCGCTTTGGCAATAAGATTCAACCGCTGCTTCTAGCTCAGACGCTTGTTTCGCAAAATTTACCGCTGAATTGAATTCAGTCAGATAAACATTTGTGCTCAAGTGTTGAGTCGTATCGGCAGAGTAACCAAGATTTGTCTCTCGTGAAACGTTGGATTCTCCCGAAGACTGACACCCCGCCACAACCAGAGCTGAAAGCGGAAGAGCCCACAATTTGTTTTTCATGAATTGCTTATTTTTCATGTTATTACCTAATGTTGAGCATTGTTGCGCGTTTGATTATTGGTTTACGTCACGCATAGCAAAGAAAATTCACAAGACTAAGGTCTATTGACCTTAATAAACATTGTGAATTTCTGATAAAGATATAGAGCCTGAACGTCGATTATAACGAGTTTAAGAACGCAATAAGTGCGTCACGTTCAGACTTATTCAACTTGAGCACGTTCTGCTTAGCTTGCTCAGCTTCACCACCGTGCCAAAGCACAGCTTCCATCACGTTACGAGCTCGTCCATCGTGCAATAGGAACGTATGGCCGTTAACTTCTTGCGTGTAGCCCAAGCCCCAAAGTGGTGTCGTTCTCCACTCACGGCCATTCGCCAAGTATTCAGGACGGTTATCTGCCAGGCCTTCGCCCATATCATGTAAAAGCATATCGGTATACGGACTAATAAGTTGTTTAGACAGTGCCGGTAGCCCTTCTCGCTCCATAGTACGGATATCGGTTTGGTGACAGCTTTGACAACCAGATTGCGCAAACAGTGCCTGCCCCTTAACGACTTGTGGATCCTCTACATTTCTGCGAATTGGTACTGCTAAGTGTTGAGAATAGAACTCGACAAAGTCGAGAATGTTGTCACTCACTTCCAGCTTACCGCCATCAGGGAAATCAGTGCACGTTGATTGGGCCGAAGTGCAGTTTTCATTTGGGAATAGGTTACTTGTTAGACCTAAGTCACCATTAAACGCCGCAGCATTTTGTTGCATTAGATTTGGCTGTCCTGCTTTCCAACCGAAGCGACCGAGAGTCATTTCGTTGGTGCGTACATCAAGCACTTGGTTCGCTTTACCTGACACTCCCCTGTTCTCTAGCTGTTGCTGCTTAGCAAAACCTAGAATGGTCTCTTCTGGGATGCTTTCTAATAGGCCAAGACCAATCATCGGTGGTGCGACACGCGCTGAGAATTGTGCTTTAGGGTGCATCTCGCCAAAGGCTAAATCGGTGATGGTTAATGTTGGCTTGCGAAGTGTTACAACACTGCCATCGGCAAACGTCACAGGCACATCAGTATAGGAGATATTGATCTTGCCTTCAGGTTGAACACCTTGAATTGCAAAGTCTTGAAGTTGACCACCGTACGTTGGCTCAGGAATCACACCATCACGAATAAAAGCGGTTTTCTGCTCTGCCGTTTCTGCAGGGATGCTGAGGCGAACCAACATCGAAACGGCATTCTCATCGCCTTTTTCAGGCGCGTGTCCACGTCCATCTTTGATGTGACAGTTTTGACAACCGTTAGTATTAAATAGTGGACCTAAGCCATCACGAGCATCTGTCGATGAAGGCGCCGGAACCCAAGGGTTTCTGAAGAAGCTATTACCGACACTGAAGTCCAGACGCTTGGTCATAGGCAGGTTTGCTGCAGGAAGAGAGAATGCGTTCGCTCCCTCTTTTTTGACGGTAGTCTTACCGCCAGAGTAAACATCGTGGGCGTGTAGTGGAGAAACGAAAAACAGAGCGGTTAAAAACGAGGCGGAAAGATACGACTTCATACATTGCCTTTGCTAAGTTAGTGAGTAGTTAGCTTCGTTGTACTTTTTATTGGCTAATACTTAGATTTATTAGATTGGGTTAGCTTTGATGATTAAGGCTCAACAAATAAGGGCTCAAACGAGCCCTTATCAATATCGAGACATCACGAGAGATTAAAATTCGTGGTCAGCTGTGTCTGGGTTTAAGCTATCGATACCGATGATGCCCGCTGCACGCTCGATTGCAGCCGTTTGAGATACCAGCGCAACAATAGTTTTATTCACAAGTGCATTACCCGCCGCGTTGTCTGCTGCGATCAGTTGATCGAAATACTCGTTGTTCTTCTCTGCCGAAGAAACAAGCTCGCCAACTTGTGCGCGTGCTAGGTCAAACTGCTTCTGGATCTCTTTTGCCGCTTGCTTATCTTTTTGCTCAACGAGATCGTAGATGCTTGGACCCGAAAGCAATGTACCGTTTTCACGCTTGTACAGACCAGTGTAAACGTTGTAGATACCTTGCTCGTTGTAGTAGTGAGAGTTGTGCGTATTGTCAGAGAAACAATCGTGCTCATCTTCAGTAGAGTTAGCTTCTAATGCTACCTTCATACGCTCACCAGCAAGCTCACCAAGAGACAGTGAACCCATGCCGAATAGCATCTTACGTAGGCCATTGTCACTAGATTCTGCTAGTAACTCTTGACGGTAGTTACCCTTCTCATCCGCAGACCACTGCTTTTCCATCCACTCAAGATCTTGAACTAGAAGTTCTGCCGCCGCTTTAAGGTAAGCGCCACGACGCTCACAGTTGCCATTTGTACATTCCGCACCAACCACAAAATCTGTGTATGCACGCGCACCAGCACCAGCGTTAGTACCGTTTAGGTCTTGACCCCAAAGTAGGAATTCAATTGCGTGGTAACCCGATGCAACGTTCGCTTCAGAACCACCGATCTCGTTTAGATCAGCGATAAGCTCTGGTGTGATGTTTGATGCGTCAACTTTAGTTTGACCAATTTGGAAGGTTTCGTTTGCAACGATGTTTGCACTCGCGCCTTCGTTACCTAGCTCGTATTGGTAGTCAGTTGAAACGTAGTCGATTAGACCTTCATCTAGTGGCCATGCGTTTAGTTGACCTTCCCAATCATCAACCACAGCGTTACCAAAACGGAACACTTCAGACTGTTGGTAAGGAACGCGAGACTCCAACCAAGCTTGCTTTACCTGTTCAAAGTTACTCGCAGACGGCGAAGCTAAAAATGTGTCGATAGAAGAGTTAAGAGCTTTCGCTGTAATCACAGAGTCAGCAAATACCGCGTGCGCGATGTCAGCGTAGTGCTCGACAACTTGATCTTGGGTCACTGCTGCAAAAGATGAAGCAGAAGCAAAAATGAGTGACGAAGTAACCGCTTTAGTCACTAAAGATTTAATGGTCATGAAGCATCCTTGTTGAGCTTGAATTATTATAAATATCGGTAGTGCAAACCATTATCATTTGCACTACTTATTGCGATAATACAAATTTACAATTTATTTGCAAGGCAAATACAAAAAAACCTCACAAATGTGAGGTTTTTTCTTCATTTTATGCTATCAGCAACATGTTACATCAGTCGATGTTTAAGTTGTGCTTACCGTGAGACACTTTTGCTTTGAGGTAATTTTCATTACCAGACTTGATATGAGCCGCGGTGTTTACGACCTCTTCGATCTCAATACCGTAAGACTTCAGCTCGTTGATTTTTTTAGGGTTGTTAGTAATTAGACGGATTTTAGTCACCTCTAATGCACGCAACATCTCTGCAGCTTCAGTGAAATCACGTAAGTCATCACCAAAACCTAGGTGATTATTCGCCTCGTACGTATTCATACCTTCGCTTTGCAAACGGTAGGCGTCAATTTTGTTGTAAAGGCCAATACCTCGACCCTCCTGACGAAGGTAAAGAATAATACCGCCAGACTCACCCATGCGACGAATCGTCTCGTCTAACTGTTCACCACAATCACAACGTGACGAGTGGAACACATCCCCAGTCAAACACTCTGAGTGCATGCGAACGAGAGGGATTTGTTGCGTTTTGTCTGCTGCTCTGAAAATCACAGCAACGTGTTCTTTGTCTGTTTTTAAGCCGTGGAATGAAAGAAGCTCTGCATCAATGTTGCTGCTTGCTCCAACTTTAAAATCTACTCTGGCACGAACTTCCGCCATATCTACACTCACTTGCAATTCGTTGTATTTAACAGCGCTACGTTATTCATTTCAGTAATAATTTTGTAGCGAACAATCTAATGATAGACACTATGGCGCTGTTGATCACTTTTTTCAAGGCTCCGAACCAAGAAAATGTTATAATATAACACTATTTGTTAGCAGTATTAAAAAACCCCACACCAACTAGGTTGACATGGGGTTATAAATTAGGCTGTTAGATTGACTTAACCGACCTGTTTCTGCTTCCAGATCACGAGTTGAATCCAAGCGTTTTCCAACTCAGCCAGCTCTTCTTGCGTCAACATAGAGACGGTTGACTTAGCACTGTACTTATCTGCCCACTGTTCAGACTGGACATGGCTATAAAACTCTTTTTTTAGATTTGAGATTACGTTTTCCACCAATACGTCCTTATATTGAAGTGCCAAGTCATATACGAGTGATATATGTTACAAAATACAGAACTTGAGGTAAACAATTAATTTAATTTTTTATGGACTCGCCTTAACACTTTTAATTAGCAAATATACAAATAGCAATAATAAGAGAAGCGGGAAGAGCCAAAGTAACCCATTTGTCATTTTGAATGCGGGTTTATATAAAACAAATTCCCCATATCGCTCAGTCATATACTCAATGATTTGTGTATCGGTTTTTCCAGACTTAACCATGTTAAATACATGAAGTCGTAAATCTTTCGCTATTGGAGAATTTGATTCAATCAAATTTTGATTTTGACACTGAGGGCAACGTAATGTTTTCGCTAATGATATTGCTTGTTGCTGCTGAGCTAAATTATCAAATTCAAACAACTCAACTTCTATCGCAACCTGTTTGTTATTAGAAACAAACAGCTCATTCGCTTTTATTAGTGGGCTGACACCTAACACACTCAAGAACAACAATGCCAATACTAAGCACTTCATAACGTTGCCTTATTCGTAAAATAGTCAGCAAACTCCTCTTGCCACACTTGTTGTGTCATTGCTCCCACTAGCTTTTTAATCACTCTCCCCTGTTGGTCAACTAGGTATGTCTCAGGTGTACCAATAACGCCTAGATCCAACGCCAATTTACCATTAGGGTCGCTTATCACTTGATGGTACGGATTACCGGAAGTTTGAAGCGCCTTAATCGCCGCTGCAGCCGTGTCACGATAGTTCAAGCCAATGATAGGAACATCACTATCTGCAAGCTTTAATAAGACTGGATGCTCTTGCTTACATATTCCGCACCACGAAGCCCATACATTCACTAATTGGTATGGGTGTGCAGTCACATCTTCTCTCGTCAAAGTAACAGGAGCATTTCCACCTACTGCACTTTCTTCGGGCATGGATAGACTCGCAAGCGAAAACTTAGGGAAGTCTCTTGTATGTTGATCGGTGACACTGACTTGTTGTTTTTTACCTAAAGCCAAACCAAAGACGACCATTACCACAAAAGTAATGGCAAACAGTATCACCATTTTATTACGAACATTGGATTTCATAACCCGTCTCCTTGATTCGTCGCTGATACCTTTGCAAGACTAACACTAAACCTCCTAACATCATGAGTAATGCCCCCAACCAAATCCAGCGCACATACGCTTTGTACTGCACTCTAAATGCATAACCTTGACGATCGACCTTCTCTCCCATTGTGATGTAAATATCACCATGCCAGAACCACTTCATCGCAGGTTCACTCATATTCATCACCCGTACAGGGTAATGGCGACGTTCGGGTGCGATAACGAAACGATGCGCTTCGTTTGAGACCTCAATAACGCCTCTCTCTGCTGTGTAGTTGTTTCCTACATAAAGCTCTGTCTCTTGATAGGTCAACGTCCAGTCGATAAATTCAACTTGGCTGTGCGGCGCCAAACGGTAGCTCGCTTCAAAAGAGTGAAAGCTGTTCATCCCAGCCCCTACCGCGAGAGCAGCCACACCAAGATGTGCTATCGACATCCCAAACAATTTACGCTGATAACGCATGTTTCGGGTGCGCCACAGGCCATAACCATGGGTAAAAACGACCCAACACGCTAAGCACCAAGTAACCAATACCATCCATGAGATTGAGTACAAGTCACTAACTAACACTTGTGGTACGTATAGAAGCGCGCCACTTATCATGGAAACCACTGCCAACAACATCGCTAACTTAAGCGAGCATTGTGGTTTACACACCATTAGTGGTGCGATCCCCATCATTACAAGAGCCAATAGCCCTAATGGTGCAATCAACAGATTGAAATACGGCGCGCCAACAGAAATAGTCCCTAGGCCTAACAATTCAAAAACCATCGGGTAGAAAGTACCAAACAAAACAATCGACATCGCCAGTATCAACATCAGCGCGGCGATCAACACCATAAAGCCTTTGCTTTTAAAACTAACAATCGCTTGCGATTCGAATTGCTCCCCTTTGATGATTAACAGGGAGAAAGAGCTCAGTAATACCAAAACTAGGATCAAAAGTAATGACATTCCTTTGGTTGGATCAACCGCAAATGCATGTACTGAAGTAAGCACTCCAGAGCGAACAATGAAAGTGCCTAAGATACTTAGACTAAACGTGATAAAAGCTAAACTGAAAGACCACTTCAATAACTGTTTCTTACCATTGGCAACGCCCAAAATATGCAGTAACGCCGTCGCGGTTAGCCAAGGCAACAAGCTCGCATTTTCAACCGGATCCCAGAACCACCAGCCGCCCCAACCCAGCTCGTAGTAAGCCCACCAAGAGCCAAGCGCAATACCCGCGGTTAAGAAGCACCAAGCCACTAAGCACCATGTTCGGCAATGTCTTACCCAATCAAATTCAATAGGTTTGACCATCAAGGCCGCAACTGAAAACGCCAAAACAACCGAAAAACCGACGTAGCCAAGGTAGAGTAATGGCGGATGAAAAATCAGCCCAACATCCTGCAACATAGGGTTCAGATCGCGTCCTTCAGTCACAAACACTGAATTAAGTTCAAATGGATTGGAAGCAATCAAGGTAAACCAAGCGAACACCGTGATAAGTAGATTCATTACCCAAAGGACTGCATCACAATAGTCCGTTCGATAATGATCTCGTCTGGCGATAAACCCTGCCCAGCAGCTTAAGGTAAGCACCCAAAAAAGCAACGAGCCTTCATGTCCTGCCCATACAGCTGCTATTTTAAAGGCGCTTGGTAGTTGGGTATTTGAATGCTCAGCGACGTAGAGAATCGAAAAGTCGTCCTGATAGAAAGCCAAAGCGAGGATACTCACAGCAGAAATCGATAGAAGAGAGGCCGCTTGAGTCGCACTGCCAATGAAGGCGGAATAGCGCTTTGACTGAGAATAACAGCCAGCCAAATAAACAATACTCACCAAACTGCTGAGAACTGCGACACCAATGAGATTGAATAGCCCTAAAGAACCTAGCATATCACCTCGATATGGCCCCAACGAAGGGGCCGGATAGAACAAACATCACTCACGCTTACGCTAGAGTTAGTTGACCTGCATAAAGTACAAAGGTACGAAGCATTAAAACGCCCGCCAAACTTAAGCAAGTCACAGCAAAAATGTAGACTCCAGTATGACGAACCGCTTTAGGGGTAAAAGCATTGAGCAGCAAAGGTAAAACCATACCGATACCAATCACGCCATACCAGAACCAACTCGCCCAGAACCCACTACCAATAGCATTCCACGCCGCTTGCTCGCTTTGACCACCAGCGAAGATCAAACCAGTGAAGAAGGTCACGAGAACGAACAGTTCAAACATCACCACTGGACGTTCGAAACCATGGATCCAAGAGATACTCGGGCCTTGAGGAGACTCTTTAAACACCAGAACCCCAAACAAAATGCAGGCTGCTGCACCTGAGGACAAGCTCGAGAACAAGAACAGTATTGGTAATACTGGGTTGTTCAACATTGGGAATGTGTTTAGCGCTGATAGTAGGAAACCGGTATACGCCGCAAGCAAGAGTGCTAGCACAGCCAAAAATATTTCTGTTGCGTTTTCAAGAGGTTCCAGTTTGCCAATGAGTTTCCCAACAAAATCTAAACGTCCTTTAAGCCAGCTCTGCTCACTCAGAAACAGCGTGATCTGATCCCTGAATATAATTCCGATCCATACAAACAAGATCGCCATGTAGACTTGGAATAGGATCACACCCATCGACATCACAGATGTTGGGTTATAGAAGATCATGATCTTCCAGAAAGAGAGTGGCTTCGTAAGGTGAAACACCAAAATAAGCAGACCCGAAATGATGCCAAATGGCGCAAGAAAAGCCGTTGCCTTCAACACTCCGTTCTTCGACGCATCACCTTCGATAACCTTCCTCTTGAGGTAGATAGAGATCATCACTGCACCCGCTGACATACCTGCTAAAAACAAGTAGATAGCGATAATCCAATCCCAGACCACTGTTCCAGATTGGAAAGCTGTATCCCATGCACTCATAATCAAATCTCCCCTTTCTGATGTGGTACTTTGTAAAGCTTAGGCTGCGTGCCTAAGTGCACTTTATCTCTGTAAACCACTTCGGATTTCAGCACTTGATTGATCTTACTGTTTGGATCATTAAGATCGCCGAATATCAGTGCTGTTGTTGGACAAGACTCCACGCAAGCAGGCAGTTTTCCTTGTGCTAAGTTCGTATCGCGACAGAAATTACACTTGTCGGCCGAACCGTCTTGTGGATTGAAAAAGCGTACTTGATAAGGGCAAGCCAGCAGACAATAGCCACAACCAACACACTTCTCTTTGTGTACGTCGACAATGCCAGTCTTCTCATCTTTATATGCCGCACCTGTTGGACACACCATGACACACGGTGCGTTGTCGCAGTGTTGGCAGGAGTTTCGTGTAAAGCGATAATCGACATCAGGGTATTCACCTTGTGGCTCGCTGCGCACAATTTCCAACCTTGAAACACCTTCAGGAACCTTATTCACTTCCCGACACGCTTCTGTACAGGCTGTACAACCGATACATGCGGTTTCATCGTGGATCATTCCATAGCGCTTATTGCCATCAGTCTGTACGCTAGCCAGTGTTTTTCTGCTAGTAACAACCGATGTGCCAGCGATCCCGGTTGTCACAATCACTGCACCGGCACCAGCTAAAAAGTTTCTTCTAGAGCAGCTCATAGATTACTCCTCCTCTTTCTTCTGGTTAAAGTCTGAGTGACAATCAACACACAGTTTGATCGTTTGTTTCTTATCTAAACTCAGAACCTTAGATTTATTGGCGTGTACATCGTGACAATTTGAACAAGTAAGGTTTTTCGCGTGAACGTCATGTGTCCAGTTATCTTCTTGTAAATATTCTGGTTTATGACAATCGGTGCATCCACTATTTGCTTGTAAGATCTTTTGAGGATCCAAAAATACCTTATTTGTTCCTTTTTGCGATTGTGCGGAGCGATATTTGATCACCTCTGGTGCCCCTTCTCGGTGATCCGGACTTATATTACTGTGACAATCTGTACAGTTAATTTCTCGTCCAACAATATTATGTGCATCTATACCATGTGAATCCAGTAATGTTTCTTTGGAATCTTTATGACATTGAACGCACTTATAATCTTTATCGCGAATTAATTCGACTGCATGCCTATTTGATTCCGTTGGCGTTATTTCAACGGATTCGGCAACAGCATGAATGGAATAACCATAGAGGCAGAATGCTAGAAGGGATTTAAGCATTATGACTATGGCCAATTTTATATTGCCCATTTTTCCTTTCCTTATATCGGATTTATTTAACTCTCAACTAAATAAAAATCCGATTAAACAAAAGTATCGTTAAACAGCACTATTACCGTCTAAATGATATCAATTCTTATTTTGGAAAAGCCACAACGCTTTCTACTAGTGAGGATATACCCCTAATGGGTTAAATTGAAATTTGCATTGATGATTATGTGAGCATAGTCACCACATTTAAATCATGGTTATATTCATAAGCTATTGTTCTTTAATGAGAATAATTCTTATACTTACCTACTCACATTGCCCCAGACTACCCCTTTAGGGTTATTACTGAACTAGCGTGATTCACATCACTAGTGATAATTGATCTAAAACAACAATGCCTCAACACGTAACAAAATGTGTTTGATTATGAATTAATATAAACAGGAATTCTCCAATTCTTAATTTGAAATAGCAAACTCACAACGCTTGGTATAAAAATCAGTATATTGGAGATATCACTGTGAAAAAGCACTGGATACGTAATTCCGTCACAGCCTTATTGCTGGTCAGCACTTCACTAGTAAGTGCAGCTTGCTTTGCTGCGTCAGAACAAAAAACAATTGGTGACCCTCGTAACGAGCAATTCGAGCAGAACCACCCTGACCAATACCACTCTTGGAAACAAACATCGGAGAGTGAACATATAGAAGATGCGTTACATGAAGACCCAAATATGGTGATCATGTGGGCGGGTTATGGTTTTGCAAAAGACTATAACAAGGCCAGAGGCCACTTTTATGCACTTGACGATGTCAGACAAACGCTTCGTACGGGCGCACCAATGGACGAAGGATCTGGCCCTATGCCAATGGCGTGTTGGAGCTGTAAGAGCCCAGATGTCGCTCGTGTTATCGAAGAGCGTGGCGAAGATGGTTACTTCGAAGGCAAATGGGCACGCCTAGGCGAAGAGATCGTCAACCCAATTGGCTGTGCAGACTGTCATGATACGCAAAGCGACGGCTTTAAAAACGGCGAACCCGCTTTGAAAATCACTCGACCTTATGTTGAGCGTGCATTCGAAGCGATTGGCAAGAAGTTTGATGAGCAGAGCCGCCTCGATCAACAAGCTTCTGTATGTGCGCAGTGCCACGTTGAATACTATTTCACCGGTCCAAACAAAAGCGTTAAATTCCCTTGGGATCAAGGCACAACCGTCGAAGAGATGGAGCGTTACTACGACGCTCTGAACTTCAAAGATTGGACACATAAAGTCTCTAAAGCGCCAATGCTAAAAGCACAGCATCCAGGCTATGAAACATGGCGTGAAGGCATCCATGGTAAGAACAAAGTGGTTTGTGTCGACTGCCACATGCCTAAAGTGACTAAGGAAGATGGAACTGTGTATACCGACCATAAAGTCGGAAACCCATTCGACCGCTTTGAAGACACTTGTGCAAACTGTCATACACAAAGCAAAGAGACCATGCAGAACATCGTTTCTAGCCGTAAAGCGCAAGTGCTTAACATGAAACTAACCGCAGAGAAGCAGATTGTGGCAGCACACTTTGAAGCGGGCGCAGCCTGGGATGCTGGTGCAACTGAAGATGAAATGCAACCTATCCTACAAGATATTCGTCATGCACAATGGCGTTGGGACTATGCGATTGCCTCTCACGGTGTACATATGCACGCTCCTGAAGTTGCACTAGAAGTGCTAGGAACAGCGGTTGATAGAGCAGCAGATGCACGTACTAAACTGGTTCGCCTGCTAGCGAAAAAAGGAATCACAGATCCTATCGAGATCCCAGATATCTCAACCAAAGCGGCTGCACAGAAAGCACTAGGCATGGATATGGATAAGATGAACGCTGATAAGAAGCATTTCTTAGATACTGTCGTTCCAAAATGGGATGAAGCGGCTGAAAAACGCGAAGCGGATTACGACTATTAATCGTGACAGCCAAGGGCGGTAATTTTAGCCAAAACCGTGAGTATCCATACTCACTATGATCAAAGGCTGCTTTTTAACGCCCTGAAATAGACGTCACCATCAAATCAAGCCACACTCTACGTGTGGCTTTCTTTTATCTTATTCACCCACTCGAGAGCCAATGGAGAACCGATGAAAACAACATTAGTCATCACCGCATTGTGTGTAAGTTTAACCTGTGGCATCGCTCAAGCCTCTGAGCGTGCAGAAACGGGATGGGAATGGATTGAGCAAGGCGCTTTGATTGTTGATGTAAGAACGCCTCAAGAATTCGCAGATGGTCATTTAGACAATGCGATTAACTATCCGCTCTCCGAGATAGAGCAGCATTTCGCACAACTCGACAAGGACACTCAAATCGTTCTTTACTGTCGTAGTGGAAATCGCTCAGGTCAAGCCTATCAATGGTTAGAGAAGCAAGGATTCACCAATTTGCATAACGCTGGTGGATTGGTAGAGATGCAGCAAAGTAAATAAGCTCTGGACTTTATTTGCCTTGATAGGAAAACAGAGTCTTTAAGCAAGATCGTTGGTTGATCCTAACAAGCTAATCAGTAGAAGGCGTTTTGCTACAGCATCTGCTTAGCTTGATTGATTGAGTGGATGATTGAAACCCTATCGAGCCCTTGCTGGTTCGAGTCTAACAGCTGAGTCCAAACCTCGATCGCTTGCTCATATCGCATGCTAATGAAGTGATCGCTCGCAATGAGCATTAATGCTGTACGATCGTTAGGATCAAGCTCCAACGATCGTTTAAGAACTGCATTAACCTCCTCTCCCATCGACTGCTTATTCACGTAGTATAACGCCGTAGCTTTTGCAGCAAACAGGCGTGCTACTGGCGTGCGCTCTAGCCGGATAGCGTAATCGTAGCTCGTTACGGCTGCTGCAAACTCCCCTTGCTCAAGGTAGACACTGCCGAGTTTAAACCACAGTTCTGCTTGGTTTGGATCTTGTTCAAGCTTGCTCTGCAGTTCACTTTGGTAGTTAGCGAAGGTAACGGGTTGTGACTCATAAGGGTCAGGTTGTGGCAGATCTTGTTTCATCAGATACCATAAAACCCCTGTCCCTAGAACAGCGAACACTGCCAAACTTAAATTAAGGCGTCGTGCCGTTTTGCTGCGACTACTCCTAAAGATCATCAAGACGATAAAGAGGCTCGTGAGTAGGATCGAGATCAACAACCAATTTTCCATGCATATCTCCTAGAGTAGAAGCCTTACTTTACCTCTTTCTTCAACAATATACTTTGATCGAGTTTACGAACTTTCCTGACTTTGGTGCTGAATTTGAAACATAAAAAACCGAGCACTAAGGCTCGGTTTTTATTCATAAAATCATGTTTAACGATAGATTTTATTCTGCGTCTTGCTCATCTGAAGATGCATCTGCAGCTGGCTGTTCAGCTGTCGCTTCTGGCGCTTCGCCTTCAACGACTTCTGCTTCTTCAACTTCGTCGATGCGCTGTAGACCAACAACATTCTCGTCTTCAGAAGTACGGATTAGCGTCACACCTTGCGTATTACGGCCAACTTGACTTACTTCCGCTACGCGAGTGCGTACTAATGTACCTGCGTCGGTGATCATCATCATCTCATCGCCTTCTTCAACTTGAACTGCGCCAACAACTGGGCCGTTACGTTCAGAGACTTTGATAGATACAACACCTTGAGTTGCACGACCCTTAGTTGGGTACTCCGCAAGCTCAGTACGCTTACCGTAACCATTTTGAGTCACAGTTAGAATGTCACCTTCGTTAGAAGGAACAATCAGCGACACAACTTGGTCATCTTCTGGTAGCTTCATACCGCGAACACCCGCCGCTGTACGACCCATCGGGCGAACTTTATCTTCGTTGAAACGAACCACTTTACCCGACTTCGAGAACAGCATGATATCGCTATCGCCGTTGGTGATGTCTACGCCAATTAGCGAATCATCGTCACGTAGGTTAACTGCGATTAGGCCGTTAGCACGTACGTTTGCGAACTGATCGAGTGATGTCTTCTTAACAGTACCGTCGCCAGTCGCCATGAAGATGAACTTATCTTCAGAGAACTCAGATACAGGTAGAATTGCCGTAATGCGCTCACCTTCCTCTAGAGGAAGAATGTTCACGATTGGCTTACCACGAGCAGTACGACTTGCTAGTGGTAGTTGGTAAACTTTCAGACGGTACGTCTTACCACGAGTAGAGAAACATAGGATGTTATCGTGAGTATTAGCAACAAGCAGACGCTCAATGTAATCCTCATCTTTCATCTTAGTCGCACTCTTACCTTTACCACCACGACGCTGTGCTTCGTAGTCGCTTAGGATTTGGTACTTAACGTAACCTTCGTGTGACAGTGTCACTACTACGTCTTCTTGAGCAATCAGCTCTTCCATGTCGATATCGTGGCTAGCTGCGGTGATCTCAGTGCGACGTGCGTCACCGTAAATATCGCGAACTGCTTCTAATTCTTCACGGATCACTTCCATTAGGCGCTCAGTGCTTGCAAGGATGTGCATTAGCTCAGCGATCTCATCAAGAAGTGCTTTGTATTCGTCTAGAATCTTCTCGTGCTCTAGACCGGTTAGACGGTGTAGACGAAGTTCTAGGATTGCTTGCGCTTGCGTTTCCGTTAGGAAGTACTGACCGTCACGGATGCCATATTGGTCTTCTAACCAATCTGGACGAGCCGCGTCAGTGCCTGCGCGCTCAAGCATTGAAGCAACATTACCTAGGTCCCAACCACGTGAAACTAGGCCAATTTTTGCTTCTGCTGGCGTTGGAGCGTTCTTGATAAGTTCAATAACTTCATCAATGTTTGCTAGAGCCAGAGATAACGCTTCTAAGATGTGTGCACGATCACGCGCTTTTCTTAGTTCGTAGATAGTACGACGAGTCACAACCTCACGGCGGTGGTCTACGAAGCACTTAAGCATGTCTTTCAGGTTGAACAACTGTGGTTGGCCATTGTTTAAAGCAACCATGTTGATACCGAAAGTTGTTTGCAGCTGAGTTTGTGCGTATAGGTTGTTTAGAACCACTTCGCCCACTGCATCACGCTTACATTCAATAACAATACGCATACCGTCTTTATCAGACTCGTCACGCAGTGCACTGATGCCTTCTACTTTCTTATCTTTAACCAGTTCAGCAATCTTCTCGATCAGACGTGCTTTGTTTACTTGGTAAGGGATCTCAGTAACGATAATGGTCTCTTTACCACTCTTCTCTACTTCGATGTCCGCTTTTGAACGCATGTAAATCTTGCCGCGACCTGTCTTGTAAGCATCGACGATGCCTTTACGACCGCTGATCAGCGCTGCTGTTGGGAAATCAGGACCAGGAATGTAGTCCATTAGCTCATCAATCGTGATCTCTTCATTATTGATGTAAGCCAAACAGCCATCAACAACTTCACCTAGGTTATGAGGTGGGATGTTGGTCGCCATACCTACTGCGATACCAGAAGCACCGTTTACCAATAGGTTAGGAATTTTCGTTGGTAGAACCGCTGGGATCTGTTCAGTACCATCATAGTTAGGTACGTAGTCCACCGTTTCTTTATCAAGGTCAGCCAAAAGCTCGTGGGCAATTTTCGCCATACGAACTTCGGTATAACGCATTGCAGCCGCGGAGTCGCCATCGATAGAACCAAAGTTACCTTGGCCATCAACTAGCATGTAACGCAGTGAGAACGGCTGAGCCATACGAACAATAGTGTCGTATACAGCGCTATCACCGTGCGGGTGATATTTACCGATTACATCACCTACTACACGAGCAGATTTTTTATATGGTTTGTTCCAATCATTACCAAGTACATTCATCGCGAATAGAACGCGGCGGTGTACTGGCTTTAGGCCATCACGCACATCAGGAAGGGCACGACCAACGATGACGGACATCGCGTAGTCTAGGTATGAACCTCTAAGCTCATCTTCAATATTTACGGGCGTGATCTCTTTCGCTAGATCGCTCATAGAGCCATTTTCCCTCTATAGTCAGATCGTATTTTTGAATACGTATAAGACCGAAAAATATAACACAAATTTACCTTGTGAGGCATCACTTTCCCTATCCTTTTATCATCTTGTGAGCCTAGTAGCCAATCAATTGATGAGAAATTGCACGTCACCATCATATCTTGCTGAAAGGTGGTTACTTTGCGTCCAACAAATGCGCAAAATTGTAGATCTTCTGGTCAGAGAAAAAAGCCAAGTTATAATGCTCTCAATTTCATGGATGCATTATTTAACTTGGAAATGCCGATTATGACCAAATCACAGAACGTCGACCCAGCAGAAATCAAAAAATTCGAAGACATGGCGTCACGCTGGTGGGATCTCGAAGGCGAGTTTAAGCCTCTTCACCAAATCAACCCTTTACGCCTAAATTACGTGCTAGAGAAAACAGAAGGCCTGTTCGGAAAGAAAGTTCTCGACGTGGGTTGTGGCGGCGGAATTCTCGCTGAGAGCATGGCAAAAGAAGGCGCAGTTGTTACTGGTTTAGATATGGGTAAAGAACCGCTCGAAGTGGCTCGTCTACACGCCTTAGAGACTGGCACCAAGCTTGAGTACATTCAAAGCACCATTGAAGATCATGCAGAGCAAAAACCACAAACATATGATGTGGTCACTTGTATGGAGATGCTTGAGCACGTGCCGGACCCACAATCGGTGATCACCGCTTGCTCTAAGTTAGTGAAGCCAAACGGCCACGTCTTCTTTTCAACATTAAACCGCAACTTTAAGTCGTACTTGTTTGCGATTGTTGGCGCAGAAAAGTTATTGAAGATCGTTCCTGAAGGGACTCACGAGCACGAAAAGTTCATTCGCCCTGCTGAACTTATCAAGATGATAGATAACACGCCTCTACAGGAATTAGGCATTACGGGCTTGCATTACAACCCATTGACGGATACCTACCGTTTGGGAAGTAACGTAGATGTTAACTACATTGTTCACACAAAGAATTTTGCGTAAATTCTACCAATAACCCCATAAAAAATAATTTAATTTAGACTAATGAAAAAGGTTGCAATTACCATAAGTTTGCGACTTTTTTCAGTCTAAATTTCGTGCTCTCGATTCCAATTTAACCATCTAGATTCAATTTTAACCTTTGAAAATCCGCCTCCTCTTTTAGCCAAAGATCAAGGAATTTTTTTTTATGAGCGCGCAAAATTAAACCATCATCGAAAAGCCAATTTTCTGCAATCAAGTGAGAGCTATCCTCATCAGTTAGTGGTTACTTACAGATTTTTTTCAATTCAGTAGTTATCCACAAGAACTCCCATTTCTTTGCCTTGAAAAATCTCCGGCCTAGCACTATCTTGTAACCCAACAAACAAATGACCCCTATATGTTGTGTTTGAACTACAATATATGGGTAGACCAAGATCACAAAGCCGACATGTAATTTACAAAAATTACACAGAAATAGACAAAAACACGGCTTTAATCAGTTTTGTTAGGGAAATTAAGCAGAATGAACCAACAACTTACTGTTACTAAGCGTAACGGTCGCAAAGAAACGATTGATCTAGAAAAGATCCACCGCGTGATCACATGGGCAGCAGAAGGCTTGCACAATGTTTCTGTATCACAAGTAGAATTGAAAGCTCACATTCAGTTTTACGATGGCATCACCACCTCTGACATCCATGAGACAATCATCAAGTCAGCTGCGGATCTGATCTCCGAAGAGACTCCTGATTACCAATACTTAGCTGCGCGCCTAGCTGTATTTCACCTACGTAAGAAAGCGTACGGTCAATACGAGCCGCCAGCACTATTTGACCACGTTGCAAAACTGGTTGATATGGGTAAGTACGATAGTCACCTTCTGGAAGACTACACGCCGGCAGAGTTTGCAGAGTTGGATCAATACATCGATCACAAACGCGACCTAGACTTCTCTTACGCAGCGGTTAAGCAGCTTGAAGGTAAATACTTCGTACAAAACCGTGTAACGAAAGAGATCTACGAAAGCGCTCAGTTCCTATACATCTTGGTTGCTGCTTGTCTATTCGCTAAGTATCCGAAAGAAACACGTCTTGATTACATCAAGCGCTTCTACGATGCAGCGTCGACATTTAAGATTTCCCTACCGACACCGATCATGTCTGGTGTACGTACTCCTACACGCCAATTCAGCTCTTGTGTACTGATTGAGTGTGGTGACAGCCTAGATTCAATTAACGCGACAGCAAGCTCAATCGTACGTTACGTTTCTCAGCGTGCAGGTATTGGCATCAACGCTGGTCGTATCCGTGCTCTAGGTTCAGAGATTCGTGGTGGTGAAGCATTCCACACTGGTTGTATCCCATTCTACAAATACTTCCAAACTGCGGTTAAGTGTTGTTCTCAAGGTGGCGTACGTGGCGGTGCAGCAACAGTATTCTACCCACTATGGCACGGTGAAGTTCAGTCTCTACTTGTACTGAAAAACAACCGTGGTGTAGAAGAGAACCGTGTTCGTCACATGGATTACGGTGTACAGCTGAACAAGCTTATGTACTCTCGTCTGGTTCAAGGCGGCAACATCAGCTTATTCTCACCATCTGACGTACCTGGCCTATACGATGCGTTCTTCGAAAACCAAGAGCGTTTTGAAGAGCTGTACGTTAAGTACGAAAACGATCCATCAATCAAGCGTGAAACAGTAAAAGCGGTAGAGCTATTCTCTCTACTAATGCAAGAGCGTGCTTCTACTGGCCGTATCTACATTCAAAACGTAGACCACTGTAACACTCACAGCCCATTTGATGCGGAAGTAGCACCTGTTCGCCAGTCAAACCTATGTCTTGAAATCGCGCTCCCAACCAAGCCGCTAACAAACGTAGAAGACGACGAAGGTGAGATTGCACTATGTACGCTTTCTGCATTCAACCTTGGCGCAATTGATTCTCTTGATGACCTAGCAGAACTGTCTGACCTAGTGGTTCGTGCACTTGATGCACTTCTTGACTACCAAGATTACCCACTACCAGCGGCTTACAAGTCAACAATGAACCGTCGTACTCTGGGTGTTGGTGTTATCAACTACGCATATTACCTAGCGAAAAACGGTGTTAAGTACTCAGATGGCAGTGCAAACGGTCTAACTCACCGTACATTCGAAGCTATCCAATACCACCTATTGAAAGCGTCGGTAGAGCTTGCGAAAGAACAAGGTAAGTGTCCTTCGTTCCACGAAACGAACTACGCGAAAGGCCTACTGCCAATCGACACTTACAAGAAAGACGTTGATCTAGTATGTGAAGAACCGCTTCACTACGACTGGGATGCACTACGTGCAGAGATCGTTGAACACGGCCTACGTAACTCAACACTAACAGCGCTAATGCCTTCTGAGACATCTTCTCAGATCTCTAACGCGACAAACGGTATTGAGCCACCACGTGGTTTCGTTTCTGTAAAAGCATCGAAAGACGGTATTTTGAAGCAGGTTGTGCCTGATTTCCTAAACCTGAAAGACAACTACGAGCTACTTTGGAACATCGGTTCTAACGACGGTTACCTGCACCTAGTGGGTATCATGCAGAAGTTTGTAGACCAAGCGATTTCAGCAAACACTAACTATGATCCAAACGTATACGAAAGCGGTAAAGTACCAATGAAGAAACTTCTTCAAGACCTACTGACTGCATACAAATACGGTGTGAAGACGCTTTACTACCATAACACTCGTGATGGTGCGAAAGATGAACAGGGCGCAGTGGCACAAGAAGATGATTGTGCAGGCGGCGGTTGTAAGATCTAAGCACAAGTAACAAACATAAGAACCCAGAGAAGCCTTCTTCTCTGGGTCTAAAGCATTAACGAGGCCTGTTATATAGGTCTGGAAAGGATTTGAGGCATTCATGGCTTACAGTACTTTTACCCAAACAAAAAATGACCAACTAAAAGAACCTATGTTCCTTGGTCAATCTGTAAACGTTGCGCGTTACGACCAACAGAAATTTGAAATCTTCGAAAAGCTTATCGAGAAGCAACTGTCTTTCTTCTGGCGTCCAGAAGAAGTTGACGTATCTAGCGACCGTATCGACTACAACAAGCTACCAGAGCACGAGAAGCACATCTTCATTTCAAACCTGAAGTACCAAACGCTTCTTGACTCAATTCAAGGCCGTAGCCCGAACGTAGCGCTACTTCCACTGGTATCACTACCAGAAGTAGAAACTTGGATTGAGACTTGGTCTTTCTCTGAAACTATCCACTCTCGCTCATACACGCACATCATCCGTAACATCGTGAATGATCCAGGCGTTGTGTTCGACGACATCGTTGAAAACGAACACATCCTAGCGCGTGCGAAAGACATCGCACACTACTACGATGAGCTAATCAAGTTGACTTCTGACTACCACCGTTACGGTGAAGGTACACACAACATCAACGGCGAAGAGATCAAAGTATCGCTATACGAGCTGAAGAAGAAGCTGTACCTATGTCTAATGTCTGTTAATGCTCTAGAAGCTATCCGTTTCTACGTAAGTTTTGCATGTTCATTTGCGTTTGCAGAGCGTGAGCTAATGGAAGGTAATGCGAAAATCATCAAGCTAATCGCTCGTGATGAAGCACTTCACCTAACTGGTACTCAGCACATGATTAACCTGCTACGTAACGGTCAAGATGACTTCTCATTCATGCAGATTGCCGAAGAGTGTAAGCAAGAGTGTTTTGACCTATTTAAAGATGCGGCAGAGCAAGAGAAAGAGTGGGCAGAATACTTATTCAAAGATGGCTCTATGATCGGTCTAAACAAAGACATCCTTTGCCAATACGTTGAGTACATTACGAACATTCGTATGCAGGCGGTTGGTCTAGGCACAGCTTACCCAGAAGCAACGTCTAACCCTATCCCGTGGATCAACGCTTGGTTGTCTTCTGATAACGTTCAAGTAGCGCCACAGGAAGCAGAAATTTCATCTTACCTAGTTGGTCAAATCGACAACGAAGTAAGTGCTGATGACTTCGAAGGTTTCGAACTGTAATGCCAACACTGAAGATCAACAAACTCATCACGATTGAATCTAACCCATCTAACACTCTGTTAGAGACGATGGAGCAGGCAGGACTTGAACCTGAGTATAACTGCCGAGATGGTCACTGTGGTGCTTGTCGCTGCACGTTGGACTCAGGTGAAGTCGAGTACGTTGGTTTTGCTATGGCTTACACACAAAGCAACGAGATTCTGCCTTGTATTTGTAAAGCCAAAACAGAGTTGTCATTGAGCAACGTGATTCATCGCAACAAGCAAAAACGCGCTTAGCAGTGAAATAGTTCGATAAAGACATCAAAACACAAAGGGCCCGATAATTAATATTATCGGGCCCTTTTTCATATATTGATTCTAACGTTACAAGCCTGTTGTCATAAAACAGAATTAGGAATGAACAGCTCTTTGATGCGCTTAAGCGAAGTGAACTGACCAAACATAGGTTTATTTTCTAAGTGTCTTCGTAGCATGTCCGCTGCAACTGTTTTTATCACGGTTCTGGCGTCTTCTCTGCTATATGAACGATGAAACTCAAACACTTGCCCCCACTCACCTGCTGGCGTCGATAACGCTACACTGAAGGTCTTATCTTCAAGTTTACCAGTCACAAGAGCGAGCTCCGTGGCACACTTCTCTCTTGTCGCTCCGGCTAAGGCCAATGTTGCAGCCAAAGGATCGCTTTTATCAATCTCGCTGCCTTTACTCTCCGCCATTACCCAAGAGTGGCCAAAACAGTTTTCAAGGTTTTCGTCGGACTGTAACCAAGCAGATAAAGCCCCCTTAGTCGACACTTCTGACACCGATAAGGTTTGTTTTTTTTCGCTCAACAAATGCCCCAAATGCTCAACCATTGGCTCGTCTACACTAACTACATTGCCTTCCAGCAGCTTATAAACCATCTGAAGCAGTTTTACACGCACCTCAAGGCTCGCTTTAGGCCCGAATAGCTTCACTTCGATAAAGGGTAAGTAAGAACGGTAACCTAATTCGTACCCTTCTGGCAGCTTGAGTTGATCTAGAATATCCGAGATACCGGATTCAGAGAGTCCGAAGGTGTAGAGCCTGCTACATTCAAAAGCACTGATTTCTGGGTAGCTTCGCGATAGGTCTGGTAGGATTTGGTCCTTCACCATCTTTTTAAACTCACTCGGAACACCAGGAGTGAAGTAGAAAGTCGCGTCATTAATTTTAAGTTTGAAACCGCAAGCCGTGCCAACAGGGTTATCGACGATCTGTGAACTTTCAGGCAGCATTGCTTGTTTGAGGTTACTGTCTGGCATTTTAGCGCCACGCGCAGCGAACATGCTCTCCATACGCTGTAACCAATCAGGAAAAAGAACCAATTTTTGATCAGTTGCGCTCGCAGCAGCAGCGGCACTCATGTCGTCCGTCGTTGGCCCTAATCCACCATTAACAATGACCACATCGTAGTTAAAGCTCAGCATCAAAAGCTCTTCCACCAGCGCACCCATTTGGTCACCGACAGTGGAACGTTTTGCCAATGCAAAGCCGTGTTGATAGAACTCAGCAGACATCCAAGCGGCATTCGTGTCTACAATGTCTCCGTGAAGAACTTCTTCACCTGTACTTAACATTGCGATTTTGGTCATATTTTTATCCCTTGTTGTCATGTTGAGACGCGGCATTATTTGTAAAGTGGTCTATCTTCAATGTTTAGGCATTCAAGTCATTTCACAAGTATTAATGATGTGAAATTTAAGATTATTTTTAAGTATGTTCACAATTATTAGTTCCAAAAATCAGACAATTAATGGATAATTGTGACTCTGCTCAACTTATCATTTTTCATGGAGACCCTTGTGGCCAAATCCCCGTTATTAACAAAGGTTACTGCTGCATTTTCAATACTAATGTCAGCAAATTCGGTTGCAAACCAATACGACTTTGACCAACCATTCAACCTTTCATACTCGGATGATTGCGCACAAGAGTACTGCGTAAATGATAACTTGTATACCTACAAACCTAATACCAATTACGCGCTGAGTGAACCAAGCGACGAGTACGATTTCAGTATCCAACAGCCGATGTATCTTACCGTAAGCGACGAGAAAGATTGGGATTACCTGATGGGCCAAACCTACACTATTCTTGGTCTTAGTGTTGCAACTGTAGGTTTAATGACGTTTTTACCAGAATCCATTACCAAGTGGGATGATGACCAGCGTGACTTAAGTAAGCTTGGTCAAAAGTGGAAAGATAACGTCTCTGATGGCCCAGTATGGGACCGAGACGAGCACTTCTTGAACTACATAATGCACCCGTATTTCGGCGGCGTTTACTATACTGCGGCTCGCCATGCAGGTTACAACGAGTTTGAATCGTTCATGTATTCATGGACTATGTCAACCTTCTTCTGGGAGTACGGTGTAGAAGCGTTTGCAGAAATCCCATCTTGGCAAGACCTTTTCATCACTCCCTTTTTCGGCGCCGTTGTCGGTGAGCTTATGCTAGAAGCTGAGCAGGACATCGTAATGAGTGGCGGCGAAGTGATGGGCTCTAAAACCGTTGGTGATGTCTCTCTGTTCTTCTTGAACCCTGTTGGTCATATTCATTACTGGGTAAGTGATGCTTGGGGTGGTGATGCCGAAGTCAATCTGAACACCAACCCTTGGTGGGGTAACCAAGATGCCGCTAAATTTGCATACGATGCTGGTGCAGCATACGACTCGCAATTTGTCGGCATGAACTTCAAAGTGACCTTCTAAGTCACTCATTAAATGCAAATCTTTCTAAAAGGCGACTTACGAGTCGCTTTTTTTGTGCCCCAGTCTTCATTAACTTGATTCGCGCCGCGGCTTATTTTTAAAAATTGACGCAGGTCAAATATTGTTCTAATCCAGCATCTAAACTGTAAGTAAGACAGATTATCTCGTTATTTCAAACGCTTATTAATAGCGTTCAATTGAATCTTTGGGGGCTGATATGAATAGCACATTTATCGTTAACTTTATTGGTAAAGCATCACCTGCAACCATCAAACAACTCGCTGCAGTCACTCATGAAAACGGGGGTAAGTGGCTGATTAGTAAAGTGAATTTCATTGAGGATCAAGTCGCCGGTGTTATCAAAATAGAGCTCCCTGCAATGAATGAGTCCACGGTCAAAGAGGCGTTTAGCGCCAATGTAGACTTAATCGTCCAATTTGTTGATGCCGACCACTCTCCGCAAGCTCAAGATACGATCCACCATCTACGTTTAGATTCGAACGATCGCGCCGGTATCGTCAACGAAGTCACTCACGTGTTAGATGGCCAAGGCATTACAATTCTCGATATGGACTGTCACCGAGTGTTTATCGCAGGTGGCGGAGGTGTCAGTTCAAGTCTGTTTACCGCCAAAATTGCTGTAAAACTTCCTCTTGAAGTACCAATCCAAGACGTAGCAAACGAACTTGAGACACTGAGCGAAGACACACGCGTTATGATTGAGAGTTGATTCACTTTCTCCTCCGGTGAAGCAAACCATCGGAGGAGCAAAACCTTCCCCCTTCTTCCACTCCATCCTATAAACCACTTTGGCTTCTTACATTACTTACAAATTTTATGTATAAATTCTACTTAAATCATAATTTTAGCTAGTGAAACAGGATTATCGGATTGCATTTTTTGTTACCATACGGCTACTTTCATTAACTTAGTCACTTAGGTTCATACATGGATAGAAACAAGCCGAGTTGGCCTCTTAATGCCGTCTCAGTAATCCTTCTAACTTCACTTTTTACAGGCTGTCAAAGTGGCCATGAAGATAGTGGTGATTCAACAACACCAACCGACCCTACCGATCCGACTGAACCTCAAGTCGTGGAAATAAGCATCCCTAGCTCAGTAACTTTTTCAGAGCCAAGTTCAGGTTCAGCTACTGAGTACATTACTGTTACTCTCTCAAGTGCCTTAGCCAACGACTTGACCCTATCGATTAACACGAGCGATCTGACTACCCGTTCAACGGGCACATTTAAAAATTACGAGCCACTATCGGCGCAAACTATTGTAATTACTGCGGGCGTAACACAGGCATCTTTACCACTAGATGTAATCCATAATAACTTGTACGAAAGCAACAAAATTTTAACCTATACGATTTCGGCTGATTCAAGCGATAATTATCAAATTGGTAATTCCCAAGCTTCGGTTGCAATCTCTGACAGTGATACAGAACCAACCATTAGTTTCAGAGATGCTAGTAAAGCCGTTTTGGAGGGAGATAATGCCCAAAGCTATATAGACCTCAGCAATTATTCGTACGAAGATGTAACGGTTACTCTTGAACAAACAGGTATTGCTTCTGCAGATGATTTTACAAGTAACCTAAACTCTCTAACCATCACAATACCTGCTGAAAAGTTAAGTCACCTAGTGCAAGTTACAGCTTTACAAGATGGCTTAAGTGAAGGCGGAGAGTCTGTTACCTATACAATGGCGAGTAGTGGAAACACTACAATTGATAGTTCCAACAACACTCTGTCCTTCTATATCCCAGGTGATAAGCAGATTAATGATACTGGATTTGCTACCTATTCAGATGGCGTAGATCATACTCGAACCTCTGCCCCAGAGCGCTACAAAAATCAAGATGCTGATTACGGACTAGATACGGCAAGTGAAAATGTCCACTCCGATGGTGAACACGGGTTTAAGTTCACTAAGCTTGACTACAGTGGCAATATGCTTCCAAACGATGCATTAGAGTGGGCGTGTGTTCGAGATGAACGCACGGGAATTTACATTGAAGCCAAACAGGCCCCGATCACTTTGCCTTCTCAGGCTGATATTGATACTTGGCTAGAAGCCTATGCTGATGACCCAGATAATAACGCTTATCCGTGGACTAGCGAGTCAGGAGCCTGGAGAAGCTCGGAATATAGATACACTTGGTATGACTCCAATTCAACATCAAACGCTAATGCACCAGGTCATAAAAATGATGAGTTATTAGCAGATGGGCCTATATCATCGATGTGTGCATACTCGACAGAATCAAGCGGTAATCGACGCTGTGACACAGAAGGCTACATAGCTAACCTCAACAGCTTTTCTGTATGCGGAATTAATACGTGGAGATTACCGTCTCCCGCAGAAGCTCGATCTATTGTTAACTACAGTGTAGGAGCTGAAGATCCTACTACCAAGAACTACTTCCCATTTATGAAAGGTGACGATGTAGGCAACTCAGCTACCACTATTTATACACACTCAAGTTCCGCAGCCGGTACGGGCAGTGCTTGGTGTATGGACGTTCCAACAGGGCAAGTTAAGTTGTGTAATAAGGGAACGTATCAAGGTGTAATCGCGGTGAGTGGAGGCATAGAATAATGAAACTAAAGTACTTTTTTATAGCTACGCTGATAGCTTCAAGTTCGAGTTTTGCTCAACAATGTGTAGAGAATCAACCTAATTCGCAAGCGGATGGGCAATTTATAGATCGCAAAGATGGGACTGTTTTAGATGTTTCAACTAACCTGCTTTGGCAAAAGTGTAATGTTGGAGAAACATACGTTCCAGATACCAATACTTGTAGCGGTAAGCCAACGAGCGTTACAACCTGGAGTTCAGCGTTGATGAATGAGAACGTTGGGGTTGATGATTTTAGACTACCGAATATCAAAGAGCTTGGGTCAATTGTTGATTATCAATGTGCTAAACCATCCATCAACTTAGATTTCTTTCCGAGCACTATAAACGTACCTTATTGGACTAATACCCCAGATGCACACAATGTTAACGCTGATTATGCTGGTCTAGTGATTGACTTTGCGGAAGGGCAAGAGGTTACAGTAAATTCTAGCGGATTTATGCTGTTACGACTGGTTAAAGACTTCAACTAAGCTTCCAATTAACCCTTATACAAAAAGAGCAACCCATCGGTTGCTCTATTTATTTCAATCTATTTTATAGACCACTGCGATAATGAACGCTTAAAGTCCGAATAATCGAATTCGTTTAGCTTCTGTACTTCGCCACTTGAGCGCTCACAGTAGACTGAAGGCATACGTAAACCGTTAAACCAGTTTAGCTTCACCATTGTATAGCCAGCACTGTCTAAGATGTGCAGACGCTGACCAATCTCTAGCGGCTCATCAAAACTTGCTTCACAGAACTGATCGCCTGCCAGACAAGAACAAGAGCCAATGACGTAGTCATGCTTGCCACTCTCTGACGCTTCCAAGATAGATGCTGGCTCGTCATAGATAAGCGTATCTAAGCGGTGCGCTTCGGTTGCAGAGTCAACGATTGCAGTCTTCTTTACATTCTCTACGATGTCGACCACAGTCACCACAAGATCGGTTGTCTTAGTGATGATCGCCTCACCGGGTTCCAGGTACATTTGAACGCCGTGCTTCTCAGAAAATGCTTTTAGTGCAGCACCTAGCTTTTCAATGTCATAACCTGGCCAGGTAAAGAAGACTCCGCCGCCCATGCTCACCCAGTCTAGCTTATCAAGGTATTCACCGAACTGATCAGAAATTGAATCTAGCAAGCCGATAAACGCATCCACATCTTTGTTTTCACAGTTCATGTGGAACATCACACCATCAATATCTTCAAAGATTTCTGGTTTGATGTGGTCTGCTTGAACGCCTAGACGAGAAAACTTACGCGCTGGGTTAGCCAAGTCTTGACCTGCGTAGCTGACACCCGGGTTCAAACGAAGACCAATTGACGCTTTCCCTTCGATAATGTGGCGGTAAGCCGCTAACTGAGACTGCGAGTTGAAGATCATCTTGTCACAGATGTCCGCTACTTCACGTACATCATCTTCGCTGTAGCCCACACTGTATGCATGAGTTTCGCCACCAAAAGTCTCGTGGCCAAGTTTTACTTCGAACGGGCCAGAGCTTGTCGTGCCATCTAGGTAAGGCTTAATGATGTCAAATACGCCCCACGTAGAGAAGCATTTCAAGGCCAATACCAATTTAACGCCAGACAACTCTTTAAGCTGTTTTGCTTTCTCTAGATTCTCAATCAACTTATCTTCGTTGATCATAAAATATGGGGTTTTAAGTTCTTCTTTCTTAAATGTCATTTTCTATACGCGCTCAAGCAGCATCTAAAGATGGAAAGGTAAATTAAACAAGTTTGGTGTGATTTATTTTGATTTTGTCCTGTTCGAACGTAGTGAGTTACAAAATCAAAATAAATGATACCAAAGCTTTAAAGAGATCATCATCGAAAAGGGAACAATCCATGTCCCCTTTAATTAGCAATCAAAACAAGAAGCTGATTCTTATTTTTTCAGCTCGTGAATCACAGGAAGACCTTGGCCAGCTTCAAGCTCTTGAACATGCCAATCTAGACCAATACTCGGCATAGTTTCCAGGAATGGGTCTGGGTTTAGCTGTTCCATGTTGAACACACCTTTGTCTGCCCACTCACCACGGAAGAACTGCAGGGCAGCTGTGATTGCTGGCACACCAGTTGTGTAAGAGATCGCTTGGTGCTCTACATCTTCGTATGCCACTTCGTGGTCTGCGTTGTTGTAGATGAAAACGCTGCGCTCTTTACCGTCTTTCTTACCTTGTACCCATGTACCGATACAAGTTAGACCTGTGTAGCCCGGTGCAAGTGATGTTGGATCTGGTAGCAGTGCTTTAAGGACGTGCAGAGGTTGAACCACAGTTCCATCGTGCAGCGTTAGTGGATCTGGGCTCAGGAGGCCGATATCACGCATGCAGTTGAAGTAGTTTAGGTACTTGTCGCCAAAGCCCATCCAGAACTCAATGCGTTTCGCTGGGATGAACTCTTTCATTGAACGAACTTCATCGTGTGCCATTGAATAAACTTTATGAGAACCACAGTTCGGGAAGTCAAACTCTAGCATACGAGAGTGACATGGAACCTGTTTCCACTCTTCGTTTTCCCAGTAGAAAGAATCGCCTTGAATCTCAAGCATGTTTGTCTCTGGATCAAAGTTAGTTGCGAACTTCTTACCGTGGTCGCCAGCATTAACGTCCATGACATCGATAGTATCGATCTCATCGAACAGGTGCTTAACCGCGTAAGCAGCAAATACTGAAACCACACCTGGATCGAATCCAGCACCAAGAATACCTGTGATGCCCGCTTCTGCGAACTTCTCACGGTAACCCCACTGCCAATCGTAAGCTTGAGGAACCTGCTGACCTTCAGAACATAGGTCAACCGCTACTGACGTATCTAGGTAAGATACTTTTGCTTGGTAACACGCTTCCATGATCGCCATGTTTACCCATGGGGGACCTGCGTTGATCACTAGATCAGGCTGAACTTCTTTGATTAGAGCAACAAGTGCATCAACGTCATCTGCGTTTACAGCGCGAGCTTCTAGTTTCTTAGTTGAATCTTTAAGGTTGTTTTTACCTTTGATCGATTCGATGATCTTTTCACATTTCGCGATAGTACGAGATGCGATAGTAATGTCACCCAGAACGTCGTTGTTTTGTGCCGCTTTATGTGCAACAACCCAACCTACGCCACCTGCACCAATTTGTAGAATTGCCATAATATTTATTACCCTTGTTGTTCTGCTAGCTCAGCCGCTAGATTATGAATTTTTGTAATTAGAGATTCGAAGTCTGCCATGTCTAAACATGGATTTAGGATGGTGAACTTCAACGCGCTCTTACCATCGACCATAGTTTCGCCCAGTACAGCGACTCCACGAGTCAGAGCCTCTAACCTTAATGTTTGGTTAAACGTGTTTAAATCCGTGACATTGCTATTAATCGCTCTAAACAGCACTGTCGATAATGCTGGTTCGGCTAATAGCTCAAAACCTTCGTGGTTTTGAATTAGATCGGAAACCTGAAGTGTTTGTGCCAACAGGTGGTCATACATCTCACCCAATTGTGCCTGCCCTACGCTCTGCATTGTCATAAAGACTTTGAGCGCATCAAAACGCTTGGTCGTTGCAATCGACTTATCAACCAAGTTTGGCAGTTCATCGTGCTCTCGGTTCAAGTAGTCCGCATGATGCAATAAGAACTGGAAGTTTTGCTTATCTTTCAGCAACAGCGCGCCACAGCTGATCGTTTGATAGAACAGCTTATGGAAATCAACACTGACAGAATCCGCTTTCTCAATGCCTTTAAGGCGTGATTTATGGCTGCTGAGGATCAAAGCACCACCGTAAGCACTGTCGACATGGAACCACAACTCTTGCTGCTGAGCGATCTGCGCAATCGACTCTAAGTCATCAATCGCACCGTGATCGGTTGTACCTGCCGTGCCCACAACTGCGAACGGAATCAGGCCTTCATCTTTCAGTTCCTTAATCGCTTTTTCTAACAATTCGGTTTTGATGGTGCCATTGCTGTTGGTATTAACACAGCACACCGAATTTTCACCAAGTCCCAACAAAGAAGCCGATTTCTGGACAGTGAAGTGCGACTTTTTAGAGCATAAAATACGTAATTTTTTTGCGTACTCTGGAAGACCCAATTTTTGAATAGAGTGACTATCGATTTTGTTCGCGATCCAGTCGCGTGCCAATAGCAGCCCCATTAAATTGCTTTGGGTTCCACCACTTGTGAAAATGCCATCGCTCTTCTCACCAAGATCGTACTTGCCGCACATCCAGTCGATCACTTTCTGCTCAACATAGGTAGCCGCAGACGCTTGATCCCAGGAGTCCATTGATTGATTAAGTGCCGCAATCATAGACTCAGCAGCAACCGATGCCATCAATGGTGGTGTGTGAAGATGTGCAATACAATCAGGATGTTGCACAAAGATAGAGTTCTTCGCAACTAGGTCAGCCGTGTCTTCTACCACGTCAACTAACGAACCTTGAACGTTATCAAGATCGACTGCGTTAATAGCCGCTTCCAGTATTTTAGGCTCTAAGCCAGAGTATGGGGCATCAACTTGTTCAAACACCGACTTCATTGCTTGAGTGGTTTGATTAAGAACCTTTTCAAACTCGTCGCTGCCACCTACGCCTGTATGGATGAAGTGTTTCTTCCATTCGCTGTTTGCACTGCCAGCTTCAACATGGCTACCACCTGCAGCAAGAATCGCTTCTTCCATCACGCGAAGGGCAAAATCAATCTGTTCGAAGCTGATGATCATTGGAGGAAGGAAACGAATAACAGAGCCTTCACGTCCACCTTTTTCAACCATCAAGCCGCGCTCAAGAGCTGCTCGCTGGATTTTCAGAGTCAGATCGCCGTCAGCAACGGGCTCACCAAAACGGTTCTTCTCACCGTTAGGGCTTTGAATCTCAACACCTAACATCAAGCCTTTACCACGAACTTCAGCAATACAATCAACACGTTGTTGTAGCTTTTCTAAACCGTGGCGAAGATATTGACCCGCGATATTCGCATGTTCAACAAGGTTGTCTCGCTCAATAATCTCTAGTGCTTTCGCACCTGACACCATTGCCAATTGGTTGCCACGGAAAGTGCCGGTATGCTCACCCGCTTTCCAAGTATCAATACTCTTATCGAAAACCAACAGTGACATTGGTAGGCCGCCGCCTATCGCTTTAGAAAGACATAGGATATCTGGATTAATGCCTGACTCTTCAAATGCAAAGCGGTGGCCTGTTTTGCCCACACCGCACTGGATTTCATCAAAAATCAGTAGGATGCCGTGCTCATCACAGATGCGTCGTAAACCACGTAACCAAGATGCAGGCGCTGGAATAACACCACCCTCACCTTGCACTGGCTCAACAATCATCGCGGCAGGCTTCATAATACCCGCTTCGTCATCGGCTAATAGACGTTCAATGTAACGAAGACTTGCTTGCGCACCTTGCTCACCGCCAAGACCAAATGGGCAACGAAGGTTGTATGGGAATGGCATAAAGTGCACATCAGACATCAGGCCACTACGACGCGCTTTCGTGCCTAAGTTACCCATCATGCCCATAGTACCGTTGGTCATCCCGTGGTATGCGCCACGGAAAGCAAACATAGTATTACGACCGGTAGTCTGTTTGGCTAACTTAATAGCAGCTTCAACCGCATCAGCACCCGATGGACCACAGAATTGAATCACTGAATTTTCAGCAAAGTCTTGTGGTAAGAATCCTTTAACGCGATTGATAAAGGTCTCTTTCGCCTGAGTTGTGATATCTAGAGTTTGATACGGTAGACCTGAATCCAACTGAGCTTTTAATGCTTGGTTGATCTCTGGATGGTTGTAACCTAGCGCTAACGTCCCAGCTCCTGCAAGACAGTCTAGGAAGATTTGTCCGCGAGTATCTTCCACCAGAGCACCATAGGCGCGTTTTATTGCAATCGGTAGACGTCTTGGGTAAGAACGAACTGCCGATTCGTTTTGCTCTTGTTCAAGCAAAATAGCGTCTGGTGTAAGATCATAAGTGCCTTCAACGACTGGAACTGAAGTTGAAAACGAGTGTGCGATAGTATTTGTATCGACTTCAAAGGCGGTAGTCATAAAAAATCCCTTGAATGTATTCATACTCCCTCCTAACAGCACATTGCTAGAAGCGAGGTATAGTTGTACGCCCGTGCAAGTCAAATGACAAACACGACCAAGCGCCGCCTAACGGCAGCAAAATTTACTTAGCGTAAAATCAAGGTTCAGTAATACTACTGTTTTGAAGGATCGGGCAAAGGTGAAGCACCGGCCCAATTGGATGTGAAAAGCTGATTCGCAGTGTTGTGTTAAGTGAGTTCAATGTTGGGTTTCCCATTAACATGGCACCAAGCGCCATAAGTATCCCGTCTATCAGTTAAAGAACTAACTGATACCTACCCTACGCAGTGTCACAATCAGCCTGAATGGTCACTGCGCGTATCCCCCAGAAGCAATCGTTGTCCATTCCGAGATTGGGCGGGAAAGTAACATAGTTTCTAACACACTAGCAATAGTTTTTAATATTAGGACTATAAATACGAGGTATAGGTAAACTCGTCGCGAAACGGAATAGATCCCCGGCTCGCTCGATCCTCACAACCGAGGATGACGAAAATAACTCCCAGTCGACCGTCATTCTCTAGAGCGAGGGACGAGTTCATAGGGAATCTCATAGAGCCTAAGACTGCATATTATGTTAAAGGACTAACCAGAAAGGACGTAACGAGTGATTAGACAGAAGATCCCCGACTCGTTCGTTCCTCACGATCGAGGATGACGAAGATAACTCCCAGTCAACCGTCACTCCCTAGAGCGAGGAACGAGTTCATTGGGACTCTCATGGAACCTAAGACTGCATCCTATGTTAAAGGACTAACCAGAAAGGCGTAACGAGTGATTATACCAATCGTAGTAAATAACTGATCATCCTAGCTTGTTAAAACGCTTGATAACTGCGTTAGAATTTTTGATTGTAGAATAACTACTTACCAAAAAATTCTGCCTTGTTCTTAAGTCTTTTCCCGGCGCTATTTTTGACCACTTATTTACTGTGATTGGTATTAGACAGAAGATCCCCTGTCAGCCGTCATTCCCTAGAACGAGGAACGAGTTCATAGGGAATCTAAAACAGCACGTGAATTTTCAAACATCCGAATACAAAGAAGCCCGAACATTTCGGTCGGCCTTTACGATGTTCTAGATGCAAAAAAGCTCATCATTTCTGATGAGCCTTTCTTAATTTGGAACGACGCGGCCGGCTAGGTACACGGGGGGACTCGTGACCTACTTTTTAGATAACTGTGTTTACCAATAAATTGTATGCACCTGAAATAGAAAAAACCCGAACATTTCTGCTCGGGTTTTTCAATTTGGAGCGACACACGAGGTTCGAACTCGTGACCTCAACCTTGGCAAGGTTGCGCTCTACCAGCTGAGCTAGTGTCGCATTTGCTAAACTAAATTTAGACTTTATAGATGGTGCCCCGGGCCGGACTTGAACCGGCACAGCGCGAACGCCGAGGGATTTTAAATCCCTTGTGTCTACCAATTCCACCACCAGGGCACGCAATTCTTTATTGCGATGCCGTTACGATTCGTAAACACCATCTTAATGTCGATGCTAATCGACATTACAAAATTTGGAGCGACACACGAGGTTCGAACTCGTGACCTCAACCTTGGCAAGGTTGCGCTCTACCAGCTGAGCTAGTGTCGCATAGTATTCAAACTCAAGGTTTGAATGGAGGCGCCTCCCGGAGTCGAACCGAGGTCCACGGATTTGCAATCCGCTGCATAGCCACTCTGCCAAGGCGCCTTAGTAACTCCAATCGAACCGCTCATTGCCATCCTCTTGGGTACGGGATGCATTCTACGGAATCACACGATTGAGTCAACACTATTTTTGTATTTTTAATTCGTTTGAATAGTATTTATACGAAAAGGGCTAAATAGCTAACTTAATGTACAAAAAGGTCGAAGGAATAGGCGATTAAAATTGATCAACATCACACTGTCACGTCATATGATTACTTCGATGCTGAAATTCAAAGATCAAAAAAGCGAGCCTAAGCTCGCTTTTCTCAATTAATGATGTTGTTCATCCAACAAGTCATCTTTGGCTGCCATTAAGTATTGAGCCATTGACCAGTATGTCAGGATAGTTGCGATATAAAGCGCGGCGTAACCGACCCAAATCATCCAGTCGTCATAGCGCCAAATCAGGACCCATAAGGCAAACATCTGAGAAACAGTTTTAACCTTGCCTACCCAAGAAACCGCAACGCTTGCGCGCTTACCAATTTCAGCCATCCATTCTCGAAGTGCTGAAATAATAATTTCACGTGCAATCATGGTTACTGCTGGAATCGTCACCCAAATTGAGTGGTAGTGTTCAGTAATCAGAATCAGAGCCGTTGCTACGAGAACTTTATCGGCTACAGGGTCGATAAAGGCACCAAAACGAGAAGTCTGGCCTAGCTTACGCGCTAACATACCATCTAGCCAGTCAGTAAATCCGGCCACCCAAAAAACCATCGCAGCTGCAAAAGGAGCCCATTGATAAGGTAGGTAGAAAACGATAACGAATACTGGGATTAAAAAAAGTCTCAGTAGGGACAAAATGTTGGGTATATTCAAACGCATATTATTAGGCTCTTATCCATTGCGCGTTTATGGTGCGGGATTTTTACTATTGTTTCAATGCTTGATAAATGTTTTCTGCCAAAGAATGACTAATGCCCGGCACTTTGGCTATTTCTTCAACACTTGCACGCTTAAGCTCTTGCAGTCCACCCATATATTTCAACAGAGCTTGGCGACGTTTTGGCCCCACCCCCTCGATTCCTTCAAGCGCACTCGTGCGACGTGTTTTACCACGTTTCGCTCGATGACCAGCGATGGCATGGTTATGGCTCTCATCACGAATATGTTGAATGAGGTGTAAAGCTGGCGCGTCCGTTGGTAAGTTAAACTCTTCGCCTTCCAAAGTAATTAGGGTTTCAAGACCTGGTTTACGGGTAACCCCTTTCGCAATACCCACCATTCTTGGTCGAACAGGCCAATCACCCCAATATTGCGAAATAATCTCATGAGCGCGGTTCAACTGCCCTTTACCACCATCGATAAAGATAATGTCTGGAATCTTATCCACATCCAGTTGCTTGGAGTAACGACGCTCTAACGCTTGCCCCATAGCAGCATAATCATCACCTCCAGTGATACCCGTGATATTGTAACGACGGTATTCCTGCTTCACTGGACCTTCTTGGTTGAATACGACACAAGACGCGATAGTGCTCTCACCCATGGTATGACTGATATCAAAACACTCCATGCGCTTAATGGCATCCATAGACAAGACATCTTGAAGCTCTTTAAAGCGCTGATTAATCGTCATTTTATGATTAATCTTGGTCGTTATTGCCGTTAACGCATTGGTGTTCGACAACTTGAGATAACGACCTCGGGTTCCGGAAGGGTTGGCATTGAAGTGGATCTTTCGACCTGCGACTTCACACAAAGCTTGTTGAATCGGAGTCACATCCTCAATCAAATCAGTATTGAGGATCAAACGAGTTGGGATGGTTCTCGCTTCATTATGTGCCAGATAATACTGACTCAAGAAGCTCGAAAACACCTCTTCCCTAACCGTATTGTTTGGGATCTTTGGAAAATGACTGCGGCTACCCAACACCTTGCCCTGACGAATCATCAAAATATGAATACAAGCGACACCGTTTTCTTGCGCAAAGCCGAGTACGTCCATATCTTCCATTGAATCGTCAGATACGTATTGTTGCTCTTGTACTCGACGAATCGCCTGAATTTGGTCGCGAAATGTCGCTGCCTGTTCAAACTTGAGTTGTTGGCTTGCTTGCTCCATTTTTTGGACCAGAGTTTCCAACACTTGATTGTCTTTCCCTTGCAAGAACAAGCGCACATAACCAATCAGTTCTGCATACTCTTCATCGGAGATGATTGAACTGACACAAGGTGCGGCGCATCGACCAATCTGATACATCAGACAAGGGCGAGTACGATTCGCATAAACGGTATCTTCACATTGTCGAGCTGGGAATATCTTTTGCAGCAAGTGCAGGGTTTCTCGCACTGCCCCAGAATCAGGATAAGGTCCGAAATACTCCCCTTTTTTCTTTTTTGCACCACGGTGCATCGACAGTCTTGGGTGTTTGTGACCACTGATGAAGATATAAGGGTAAGATTTATCATCGCGCAGCAAAACGTTGTACTTAGGTAAGTACTGCTTAATGTAGTTGTGCTCGAGGATTAGGGCTTCTGTCTCAGTATGTGTAACCGTTACGTCTATCTTGGCAATATTGCTAACCAAAGCACGCGTTTTCTCGCTATCGACTTTTTTACGAAAGTAGCTAGTGAGGCGTTTCTTTAGATTTTTTGCTTTGCCGACATAGATAACAACAGCCTCGGCGTTATACATACGATAAACGCCGGGCTGTTCTGTTACGGTCTTTAGGAATGAGACTGAGTCAAATGAGGATGTCACTATATAATCTCAGTGCTAGAGGGTCTCGGTGTCTAGCATTCCGTGTCTAATCGCTAAGTGAGTAAGCTCTACATCACCACTGATGTCTAGTTTACTAAACAGTCGGTAGCGGTAGCTATTCACTGTCTTAGGGCTTAGATTAAGTTGTTCTGAAATGTCCGTTACTTTCTGACCTTTGGTGATCATCATCATAATTTGAAGTTCACGCTCAGAAAGATCAGCGAATGGATTTTCAGAGGCAGGCGAGAATTGGCTTAGTGCCATCTGCTGCGCGATTTCTGGTGAAATGTAACGCTGACCGCTGTTTACCACGCGAATCGCATTGACCATTTCGTCCGGACCTGCCCCTTTAGTAAGGTAACCAGCAGCTCCAGCTTGCATCACTTTAGTTGGAAACGGATTTTCCGTATGAACAGTTAAAACGATGATTTTAATGTCTGGGTTAAAGCGCAAAATCTTCTTGGTTGCTTCTAAGCCACCAATACCAGGCATATTCATATCCATCAAAATGACGTCGGTATTATTAGTACGACACCACTTTGCTGCTTCTTCACCGCTTTCAGCTTCCCCTGCTACGTTCATTCCACGGACGTCTTCAATAATACGTCGTATCCCTGTGCGAACCAGCTCGTGATCATCTACAAGGAAAACATTTATCAAACTTGTATCTCCACACTATTAATTGGCTCTGCAACCACCGTATTGATTCATCTAATTGAAACAATTGAATAAAGGAACAGTGGATCGCAGCATTGCTGTTCATCTTAACTTAAATCGTTAAAAAAAGCTCTGTTGAATATGTGCTGAAACGCGAACTTTAGCAAGTACTTATTTACAAGAACCACAGTTATTCAGCTAAGCTTTATTAAAAAACAATCAGTTAAGATGCCAATCATTTAATTTACACAAGATAAATATATTTTCAATACCGCGATTTGAACAATTGTTACAAATTCACCTTTTTGTTCGGTAAGTCCCGTTATCGAGTCGCTAAAAGCAAAAAAAACTGGCTATTTTTAATGACTTTTGTCTCAGCTTCGACACTAAGTGCTAGAATCGCATCTTGTTTTAACACCAAAAATTATTACAGGCGACAATATTGGATATTCAGCAAGGCTTTGTGCTGACAAGACAAGCAAGAGATTTTTCTGGCCAGACTCAAATTGATATTTGGGTCAGTACACCGGATGGGCCAACTTTGCTTACTGTTAAAGGCGAGCGCCCAATCTTCTTCATCGAGCAATCGAATATCGACACCTGTATCAAACTCGCTAAGGAAGCAGGGATTGAGTGCGAAATAAAAGCCCTGGAACTGACCAACTTCTCGCACACACCGCTAGCAGGTTGCTATACACGATTAATTCGTGAAAGCAGCGCCTTAAACCAAGTCTTCAATCAAGAGTCTATCGTGACGTTTGAGGCTGATATTCGTCTCGCCGATCGCTTCCTAATGGAAAGATTCATTAAAGGCAGCATTGAGTTTACCGGCAATGTCACTTCTCGAACTCAGCACCAGCGTGTCACTAACACTAAATGTCGAGCCGGCGATTACTTACCGACTCTATCCGTCGTTTCATTAGATATCGAGTGCTCAGAGAAAGGTATCCTCTACTCTATTGGTTTAGATAGCCCAATGGACAGTCGCGTTATCATGGTGGGTCCAGAGCAGGCAGCCGAAACCGCGATTCAATGGGTTAAAGACGAAGCGGCACTATTAGAAGCCATGATAGATTGGTTTAAACGTTATGACCCCGACGTCATTATCGGTTGGAACGTGATTGATTTTGATTTCCGACTGCTTCACAAGCGGGCTGAATGGAACAAAATAAAACTCAATATCGGTCGCGATAATCAACCTAGCTTCTTCCGCAGTTCTGCTCAAAGTCAGCAAGGGTTTATCACTATCCCTGGACGTGTGGTTTTGGACGGTATCGACATGCTCAAAACCGCAACCTACCACTTCAGGTCTTGGTCTCTAGAGTCGGTTTCTCAAGAGCTATTGGGTGAAGGTAAAGACATCCACAATGTGCACGACCGCATGGATGAAATTAATCGAATGTTTAAGTTCGATAAACCTTCACTTGCCAAGTACAACCTCCAAGACTGTGTTTTAGTCAATCGCATCTTTGAACATACACACCTTGTTGAGTTTGCTATTGAACGGTCTCGCCTAACTGGTGTTGAGCTTGATAAGGTTGGTGGCTCTGTGGCGGCCTTTACTAATCTCTACTTACCTCAGATTCATCGAGCTGGGTACATTGCGCCAAACTTACAGCCTGAGAACTGGATTGCTAGTCCCGGCGGTTATGTGATGGATTCCATCCCGAACCTTTACGATTCAGTGCTGGTGCTCGACTTTAAGAGCCTATACCCATCTATCATCCGATCTTTCCTCATCGACCCAATGGGTTTGATTGAAGGATTAAAGCAAGAAATTGGCCGCGATGACGACCAAGCCGTTGAGGGGTTTCGAGGTGGACAGTTCCACCGTAGCAAGCACTTTCTACCCGAGATGATTGAAACCTTGTGGGCTGCGCGTGATGTTGCAAAGAAGAACAATGAAAAGGCCTTCTCGCAAGCGATCAAGATCATCATGAACTCATTCTATGGGGTTTTGGGCTCATCTGGCTGCCGCTTCTTCGATACTCGTTTGGCGTCGTCGATTACCATGCGCGGGCATGAGATCATGAAACAAACCAAGGTACTTATCGAAGAGAAAGGCTATCAGGTTATCTATGGTGACACTGACTCTACATTCGTGTCTCTGAATGGTAGCTACAGTCAAGAAGATGCGGATGAAATCGGTCAATCACTGGTCGCGTATATCAACGATTGGTGGACACAGCATCTAAAAGACAAATACAACCTGACTTCTATACTCGAACTGGAGTACGAGACTCACTATCGAAAATTCTTGATGCCTACTATTCGTGGTTCAGAGACAGGCTCAAAGAAACGCTATGCAGGTCTAATTGGCGAAGAAGGCGATGAGAAGATTGTCTTCAAAGGGCTAGAAAGTGCGCGTACCGATTGGACGCCACTCGCCCAACGCTTTCAGCAGACTTTGTATGAGATGGTTTTCCATGACCAAGACCCAACCGACTACGTTCGTAATTTTGTCGATGAAACAGCGGCTGGCAAACACGACGATTTGCTGGTTTATCAAAAACGGCTAAGACGAAAACTGCACGAATATCAGAAGAACATTCCGCCCCAAGTTCGTGCTGCACGCATGGCGGATGAGATAAACGACAAGCTAGGCCGCCCTCTGCAATACCAAAACAAAGGGCGCATTGAGTATTTGATTACGTTAAACGGCCCTGAACCCAAAGAGTACTTGAAGAGTGGCATCGACTATCAACATTACATCGATAAGCAGTTGAAACCTGTCGCGGAAGCGATATTGCCGTTTATCGGACTCGATTTTGAACAAGTCAGCGGTCAACAACTAGGGTTGTTCTAGGTCCACTTATCCCAAATAAAAAAGCAGAAGCACCGCGCTTCTGCTCTCTTTCATTCACGCGTTTCTAACCAATCCTAAATTCCGTTTTTTCATACTGTTTTACCAACCACTCACCAAAGCCATCGAGAATCCCTATTACAGAACGCTTCGGTACCGGTTTGCCTGCAAGAAGTATCCCTAAGCGTTGAATCTCAACCTCTCGATCCGGATGATATTTTAGAAACTGTTGACCACATTCGCGTGGATCGTCATACCAATACTTGTCTCGGTACATGATCAGCGAATAACTGGCTCTGAGTAGCTTTTTAGCAATAATAACTTGCGCGGCAACCTGCTCTTTAGGCGTGGCAGCTCTGGCAATCCTGTTACGGTAAACCGCTAGCCAGTTTTCGACATCCATATTCCAGTGCTTAGCAATCTCCCAACTGGTTTCGAAGTCGCCATAGCAATCTGAAAGATCCTCACCATGTACGCATACCGCTAGGTGCTTAAGCATAAAGCCCCAAGTGAAGATATTCTCAAAGTCGACAATGTCACTGACTAAAGCAGTTTTAATAGAGACTTGCGTTACCTGAGGAAAGCTCTTTTGGAAGCGCCACTTAATCGTATTGAGTAGTGTGGTTCTTTGATCAGAAAACGAACGGTGCGTGACTACAACAACATCAAGATTAGATTGCCCAGGTTTTGCCGTTTTCCTCGCTACACTGCCATAAATGTAAATGCTATGAAGATTCGAACCTAAGCCACTTTTCAAAAATGTAATCAGGTCGTTTACCACAGGTTGAAACTCAGGCTGGAAAGGCGCTTTCGGGTCAATAACAGGTAGCTGCATAAGTGAGTTCGTCAATAAATTGAATGATTTAACTATTTCTCTATGATCGCTTAGGAGACTTTATGATTCAAGCTATTCCTATTTATAGGTTCTCCGAGATATAATCGCCAGATAGAACCAATAAGGATAAACACAAAATGCCTAGAGCAAGTGAAATTAAAAAAGGTTTTGCGATCGACGTAGATGGCAAAACGCTTCTAGTTAAAGATATCGAGATCACAACACCAGGCGGTCGTGGTGGTCAAAAGATCTACCGTTTCCGTGGTAACGACGTAGCAACAGGCGTAAAAGCTGAAGTTCGCCATAAGGCTGACGAAATCGTTGAAACTATCGATGTAACTAAGCGCGCTGTCATGTTCTCTTACGTTGATGGCAACGAGTACATCTTCATGGACAACGAAGACTACACGCAATACATCTTTAACGGCGAGATGATCGAAGATGAGCTTCTATTCATCAACGAAGAAACTCAAGGTATGTACGCAATCCTAATCGATGGTAACGCTGCAACACTTGAACTTCCAACTTCTGTTGAGCTTGTTATCGAAGAGACAGACCCGTCAATCAAAGGCGCTTCTGCTTCTGCTCGCACTAAGCCAGCTCGTTTCGCAACAGGCCTAACCGTTCAAGTTCCAGAGTACATCGCAACGGGTGATAAAGTTGTGATTAACACTGCTGAACGTAAATACATGAACCGCGCAAGCTAAGATACTGATATGACTGAAGCTAATGACTTAATGTCTTATGATGATGCGATCGACACTGCATACGACATCTTCCTAGAGATGGCACCGGATAACCTAGAGCCTGCTGACGTGATTCTATTCACTGCACAGTTCGAAGATCGCGGCGCTGCTGAACTTGTTGAAACGGGTGACGATTGGGTCGGTCATGTTGGCTTTGAAGTCGACAAAGAGATCTACGCTGAAATTCGCATTGGTCTAGTAAACGAAGAGGACGACGTTTTAGATGACGTTTTCGCGCGTATGCTGATCAGCCGCGACCCAGACCATAAGTTCTGCCACATGCTGTGGAAGCGTGACTAGAACTTAAGTTTGTGCTGCTCTATTCAATGAGTACACCAATATCTTAGCCGGGCTCTATGCTCGGCTAATTTTTGTCACCAATTTCACCATTACCAATTATGACCAAAGCAAAAACTGATACACAGTCAAAAGGCTATGCCTGTATTGGCTTGGTAAACCCAAAAACGCCAGAAAACGTAGGCTCGGTTATGCGTGCAGCGGGCTGTTACGGCGCAAATTCTGTGTTCTATACAGGCACACGCTACGACCACGCACGTCAGTTTCATACCGACACTAAAGAGAAGCACTTAGAGCTTCCGTTGATTGGTGTTGAAGACCTAAAAGACATTATCCCTGTAGGATGCGTACCTGTTGCTGTTGATTTGATTGAAGGCGCTAAGCCTCTGCCTGAATACAAGCACCCTCCTCGCGCGTTCTACATTTTCGGCCCTGAAGATGGCACATTGAAGAAAGAGATCACCAATTTCTGTCGCGAGACGATTTACGTTCCAACCAATGGTTGTATGAACTTAGCCGCCGCGGTGAACGTGATTCTTTATGATCGTATGGCAAAAGGCGATAACTTCTCGAATCATAAATAAAACATCAGATGCGAGATACGAGATACGAGATACGAGATACGAGATACGAAGAGATTTATAGCTTCACGAAATCAAAGCAAGAAAAGCGTAAAACACAAGACAGTTGATCACTGCAGCGCTTTTCGCTACTCGATGACTCTCATCTCGCATCTTCCCCTTCTTTTGGACGTAAAAAAACCTGCTAAGTTAGCAGGTTTTTTAGTATTCAAAAGAAGTCGTTAATTATTGACGAGTTCTTGGCTTAGCTGGCTTGTTCGGGCGGTTCGTGTTGTTGCCACGAGAACCATTTCCTGAACGAGAGTTGCTTGGCTTGCCCTTGCTGCTCGGTGCGCTGCGACCTGCATCTGGCGTTGTTGTGCCGCGAGTTGCTGGCTTCTTACGCTTAGGCTGGTTGCTACGGCCTTTTGGTGCGTTTGCACGCTCTTCGTGACGCTTAACAGCACGACGAATCTTCTGGCTACGAGAACGCTCACGCTTACGTGATGTGTTCGAAGGATCAAGGTCTAGTAGCGTCTCTTTCTCAGGCTTAAGCTCTACCAATTGACGTAGGTAGTTTACTTCTTGAAGATCGAGCTCTTTCCAACCGCCACGAGGCAGTTTCTTGTCTAGGTAGATATCACCGTAACGAACACGTTTTAGACGGCTTACTGTCGTTTCTTGTGATTCCCAAAGACGACGAACCTCACGGTTACGACCTTCGTTAATCGCTACGTAGAAAGTATGGTTCATACCTTCGCCACCAGCGTAAACGACGTCTTCGAAACGCGCCATGCCATCTTCTAGCTCAACACCGCGTACTAGGTTTTTAACCTTCTGTTCAGTCACTTCACCGAACACACGTACTAGATACTCACGCTCAACCTGGCGGCTTGGGTGCATTAGACGGTTTGCTAGCTCACCATCAGTTGTGAAAAGTAGAAGGCCTGATGTGTTCGCATCAAGACGACCTACCGAGATCCAACGTGAGCCGCGGATTTTAGGTAGACGATCAAACACAGTACGACGACCTTCTGGGTCGTGGCGAGTACAAAGCTCACCCTCTGGCTTGTAGTAAGCAAGTACGCGACAAACCACTTCTTCAGACGCTTTACCTGATACAGTGTGACCATCAATACGAATCACTGAGTTTTCGTCTTCTAGACGCTCACCCAATTTCGCGACTTGGCCGTTGACGCTTACACGACCTGCTCTGATTAAAGCTTCCAGCTCACGACGAGAGCCATGACCAGCTCGCGCTAAAACCTTCTGTAATTTTTCGCTCATTTACTCTTTTCTACCTAATTGTCGTCTTCACAGACGTCGAATGAAATATACGCGACCAAAATCGCGGTCGCGCATTATCGCAAAGAACCTTTGAAAAATCACTCGTTATTTACACATTACCGTCGAATGCACAGTAACATGATGTGAACGAGTTTCTGGGTTACTCGAACGGTTCTGGATCGCCTGAACCAACACGAACGACTACTGGATCATCATCGCTAAAGTCAACTACCGTGGTTGGTTGCTCACCTAAATAACCGCCATTTAGAATCACATCAACGGCGTGTTCTAGGCGATCACGGATCTCTTCAGGATCCGATTCCGTTGTCTCGTTACCAGGCAGAATCAAAGACGTTGACATCAAAGGCTCGCCTAGTGCTTCCAGGAGATCGAGTGCAATCTTGTTGTCTGGAACACGAATACCAATAGTCTTTCTCTTCGAGTTCATTAGACGACGTGGCACCTCTTTCGTTCCCTTAAAGATGAACGTGTACGGGCCCGGCGTGTGAGCTTTTAATAGACGAAATGCCGTGTTATCAACACGTGCGTAAAGAGAAAGCTCAGAAAGATCACGACAAAGCAGCGTGAAGTTATGCTTATCATCGATTTTACGAATCTGACAGATACGATCTAATGCTTGTTTGTTTTCAAGCTGACAGCCAAGAGCATAACCCGAGTCTGTTGGATAAACCACAACACCGCCATTACGGACAATAGCAACCGCTTGATTAATCAAACGAGCTTGCGGGTTATCTGGGTGTACATAAAAAAACTGGCTCATTGTTTTTCCTCATTATCGAGTCTCTCGACTCTATCTTCAGAAGGAGCTTGTTCGTCTGATGATGTTTCAGATGACGAAAACGTTTGAAACTCCCAATCTTTCCATACTTCTTCGACTCCAGAAGGCAGCCAAAGATTGCGCCCTAACTCCATCCAAGGAGACGGGTAATGAAAATCACTGCCTTGAGAGGCTAATAGTTTGTATTGTATAGCATAATCGGCAAGAGTGCGTCTTTCTTGTTGCGCCTGTTGCGGTTGAGCCACTTCCATCGCATCACCGTTCGCCTCGACAAAAGCAGTCAATAGACGTTTCACCCATTTAGCGGTAAAGCCATAGCGCCCCGGGTGAGCAAGTACTGCTTGTCCGCCAGCTGCATGAATTGCCGTGACCGCATCACTCATGCTGCACCATGTTGGTGGCACATAGCCTGGGTTATTACGTGTTAAGAACTTCTTAAACACCTGCTGCATGGTTTTCGCGTAGCCATTATCCACTAGCCACTTGGCAAAATGCGCTCGGGTAATGGGAGCATCACCCGCGATCGCTTTCACTTCTTCTAACACACCCTCGCGCGTCGCTTTTTCCAGTCGTTGGGCAATCAGCTCTGCTCTGCCGATACGATGCTGTTTCTGTTGTTCAATTAACGTATTGAGCTCTGGTGATTGTGGGTCAACATTCAAACCAACAATGTGGATGTCTTTGTTCTGCCAAACGGTTGAGATTTCGATACCGTTAATCAATTGAATTGGCAGCTCATTATCAAGGATATAACGATGCGCCTCGTCAAGGGCATCAACTGTGTCATGATCGGTAATAGCCAGAACTTCAATATTGAAGCTCAACGCACGGTCAATCAGTTCAGGTGGTGTAAGTCGACCATCTGAAGCTGTGGTATGGCTATGTAGATCAATTCTCATATTTTCTATTCATTATTTTTTGTATTTAACACGATATTTGCTTTATTGGGCTTGACTTGCGAGCCCCGAACTAGTTAACTAGTACACAAATACGAAGTACCTTTATTTATAGGCTCACTATGTTACAAGAATTTAACCAATACCATAAAGATAAAGTTTTAGAACTTTCTTCAGTAGAAGCAAGTTCAGAGCTGAATTGGTGGCGCACTTGGACAGGTTCTTGGTGGGCTAATGTGTACTTCTAATTAAACAGATTGTTTATAAAAAGTTTATCACTAAGCCCGCTTCCATAGCGGGCTTTTTAATTTGTCGGACATCTCACATTCAACTGACTAACAAATCAACGAATTGAACAGATTCTAGATTGGGCAAGCGGTATCTTTATGCGACTATGTACGGCAGGAAATTTAAAGAATCATAAAGGAGGTCTTGTGAACAAGGCCATTGAAATCAAAAAGCTGGGAACGATTGATGTTATCAATGCGACCGTTCCTTACTCGCAAGATCCAACAAGCGTGTTCCACACACTGTGTGAAAATAAAACAGACAGCTTGTTGCTAGAATCTGCTGAGATTGAGTCTAAACAAAACCTCACTAGCCTGCTGCTTATCGATTCTGCCGTACGTATCGTATGCGAAGGCCATCAGGTCACTTTCCAAGCTCTAACGGATAACGGTCAACACCTGATCGAACACCTAAGTGCGAACGTGAAATCAGACATTAAATCTGCGTTAGAAGACAATGTACTGACTCTGAGCTTCACTCAACCAAGCATTAACCTAGACGAAGACTCTCGCCTAAGAGAAGCCTCTTCATTCGATGCACTTCGTTTAGTCCAGCACAGCTTTACACAAGATCCAGACAACAAGCACGCGCTCTTCATGGCGGGTCTATTTGCATACGACATCGTGGCAAACTTCGAGCCACTTGGCGATGCAGAAGCGACCAATAACTGCCCTGACTTTGTCTTCTACGTGGCTGAAACGCTACTTCGTTTTGACCATCAACAGAACGAAGGTCTGCTTCACGCAAGCGTTTTCTCAGAAGATCAAACAATCAAAACTCGCCTGACTGAACGTTTAGCGGATATCCAAACTCAATGCCAATCACTCAAAGAGATTGCTGAAGTTACTCCTCTTGATGACGTTGAAGCTGTACCAAGTGTTTCTGACGAAGATTTTTGCCAGACGGTTCGTGACCTAAAAGAGTACGTGGTAAAAGGCGATGTATTCCAAGTGGTTCCTTCTCGTCGCTTTACTCTGCCTTGCCCTGCACCACTAGCAGCGTACAAAGAGCTGAAGCAGAGCAACCCAAGCCCTTACATGTTCTACATGCAGGATGAGCTGTTTACTCTGTTTGGTGCTTCACCAGAGAGTGCTCTGAAATACGAGAAAGAGACTAACCAAGTAGAAATCTACCCTATCGCCGGCACTCGTCGTCGTGGTAAGCGTCCAAATGGTCAAATTGACTTCGACCTAGATAGCCGCATTGAATTAGAGCTGCGCACCGATAAAAAAGAGAACGCTGAGCACATGATGCTGGTTGACCTAGCACGAAACGACGTTGCACGTATCTCTGAAGCAGGCACTCGCCACGTAGCGGACCTACTCAAAGTAGACCGTTACAGCCACGTAATGCACCTCGTTTCTCGCGTTGTGGGCCAACTTCGTGAAGACCTTGATGCTCTGCACGCTTACCAAGCTTGTATGAACATGGGCACGCTAACAGGCGCACCTAAGATTCGTGCGATGCAGCTAATTCGTGATGTTGAACAGACTCGTCGTGGCAGCTACGGAGGCGCAGTGGGCTACCTAACGGGTGAAGGCACGCTCGATACCTGTATCGTGATTCGTTCAGCGTATGTTGAAAACGGTATTGCTCAAGTCCAAGCTGGCGCAGGTGTGGTTTTCGATTCAGACCCGCAAACCGAAGCCGATGAAACACGCGGCAAAGCGCAAGCCGTCATTTCTGCGATTCAAGCAGCACATACTGCACCTAAGCAACCATCTAGTAAGCAGGAGTCTTAATCATGGCTGATATCGTATTTATTGATAACTTTGACTCGTTTACTTACAACCTTGTTGACCAGTTCCGTTCACTTGGCCACAACGTGAAGATCTACCGTAATAACATCCCTGCAGAAGCAGTAGAAGCAGCAATTAACGAGCTAGAAAACCCAGTTGCGTTGCTTTCTCCGGGCCCAGGTGCTCCTGCTGACGCAGGCTGTATGCCAGAGCTAATTCAACGCTTGAAAGGTAAAGTACCTATGATTGGTATTTGTCTTGGTCACCAGGCAATTGTTGAAGCATACGGCGGTAAGGTTGCAGGCGCTGGCGAAATCATTCATGGTAAGGTTTCGATGATGGAACACGACAATCACGCGACTTACCAAGGCTTGCCTTCTCCGCTTGCAATTGCGCGCTACCACTCTTTGGTTGCGACTCACGTACCGGAAAGCCTAACGATTACCGCTGAAGTCGATGATTTGGTGATGTCGGTTGTCCAAGAGCAAGACAAAGTGTGTGGTTTCCAATTCCACCCTGAGTCCATCATGACAACATACGGCGCAACGCTATTGGCGAACGCTATTGAGTGGGCGTTAGAAAAGAACACAACTCTTGAGAAGAATGGAAAATAGGACACGATCATGGAACAGATTATTAATAAGCTTTACGACCAACAGTCTCTTACTCAAGAAGAAAGCCAACAGCTTTTCGACATCATCATCAAAGGCGAACTTGACCCTATTCTGATGGCGTCAGTACTGACTGCACTAAAGATCAAAGGCGAAACACCTGAAGAGATTGCTGGTGCGGCGAAAGCACTGCTGGCAAACGCAAACCCTTTCCCACGCCCTAATTACGATTTTGCAGATATCGTAGGTACAGGTGGTGATGGTCATGACACAATCAACATCTCTACAACTTCAGCATTTGTTGCAGCGGCTTGTGGTCTAAAAATCGCAAAACACGGTAACCGCAGCGTATCAAGCAAATCGGGTTCATCGGATCTTCTTGATAAGTTTGGTATTAACCTAGCGATGAGCGCAGAAGACACTCGCTCTGCCGTTGATAAGCTTGGCGTTGCTTTCCTGTTTGCACCGCAATACCACGGTGGTGTACGTCACGCGATGCCAGTACGTCAAACAATGAAAACTCGCACCATCTTTAACATCCTTGGTCCACTAATTAACCCAGCTCGTCCTAACATCGAACTGATGGGTGTTTACAGCAAAGAACTAGTGCGCCCTATCGCTGAGACCATGCTGCAAATGGGTATGAAGCGTGCAGCTGTGGTTCACGGCAGTGGTCTAGATGAAGTTGCAATTCACGGTGAAACCATCGTTGCAGAGATCAAAGATGGTCAGATTCATGAATACATTGTGTCTCCTGAAGATTTCGGCCTCAATCAGCATCCGCTAGAAGCAATCAAAGGCGGTGCGCCAGACGAGAACAAAGCTATCACCACAAATATCCTAACAGGTAAAGGTACTGAAGCTCAGGCGGGTGCGGTTGCGGTTAACGTTGCTCTACTGATGCGTCTATTTGGTCATGAAGATCTAAAAGCCAACGCAGCGAAGGCAATGGAAGCAATGAACTCTGGCAAAGCGTATGAGCTTGTACAGCAACTTGCCGACCACGCATAACGAACAAGATTTGAGACTAGAAAGATGACACAGACAAACGAAAAGTTATCAACTCACGTTTCTGTAAAAGAAGCAGAAATGGCAGAAGTATTAGCAAAAATTGTTCGCGACAAGTATCAATGGGTTGAAGCGCGTAAACAGCAGCAACCACTAAATGAGTTCAAAGATGCGCTAACCGCTTCAGACCGCAGCTTCTATGATGCATTAAGCCAAGAGCAAACCGTATTCATCACCGAATGTAAAAAGGCGTCTCCTTCTAAAGGCTTGATTCGTGATGACTTTGACCTTGAATACATTGCATCGGTTTACAACAACCACGCAAACGCGATTTCGGTACTGACTGATGAGAAGTATTTCCAAGGCGATTTCGAATTCTTACCTAAAGTACGTAGCATTGCTAAGCAACCAATCCTATGTAAAGACTTCATGGTCGATACTTATCAGGTTTACTTAGCTCGTCACTACTCGGCAGACGCTATCCTACTGATGCTATCTGTACTAAACGATGATGAGTACCGCACTCTCGCTGAAGTTGCTCACTCATTAGGCATGGGCGTGCTAACAGAGGTTAGTAACGAAGAAGAGCTGCACCGTGCTGTCGGATTAGACGCGAAAGTGATTGGTATCAACAACCGTAACCTTCGTGACCTAAGCACAGATCTAAACCGTACCAAAGAGCTGGCGCCTCTGCTTCGTGAGTTAGCACCAAACGCAGTCGTGATTTCAGAGTCTGGTATCTACACTCATCAGCAAGTGCGTGACTTAGCGACATTTGCAGACGGCTTCCTTATCGGTAGCTCATTGATGGCAGAAGAGAACCTAGAGCTTGCCGTTCGCAAGGTAACATTAGGTGAAAACAAAGTTTGTGGCTTAACTCATCCTGATGATGCAGCTAAAGCTTACCAAGCCGGTGCGGTATTCGGTGGCCTAATTTTTGTAGAGGCGTCAAAGCGTTGTGTTGACCTAGAAGCAGCACGCTTAACCATGAGTGGAGCACCGCTTAAGTACATTGGCGTATTCCAAAACCATGACCAAGCTAGCGTTATCAATGCCGTGAAAGAGCTCGGTTTATACGGTGTTCAGCTTCATGGTGAAGAATCACAACAATACGTGACTGAACTTGCAAATCAGCTACCGGAACACGTAGAGATTTGGAAAGCTTACGGCGTTGAAGACTCGCTACCGGCACTATTAGAAAGCAATGTGGCTCGCCATCTGCTTGATGCAAAAGTAGGCTCTCAGACTGGTGGAACAGGTCAAGTATTCGACTGGCAACTGATCAATGATCAGAGTTCTGTGATGTTAGCGGGTGGTTTAAACCCAGATAATGCACAGCAAGCAGCCACTTTAGGCTGTTTAGGGCTCGACCTTAACTCAGGTGTTGAGAGTGCCCCGGGTAAGAAAGATGCAGACAAACTCAACAAAGCGTTTGCTGCAATTCGCCAATACTGAGCGACCAGCCCAACTTAAGAACAGATGATTCACTGTAGATAGTCTACAGACCCTATTTCAGAGCATCGCAATGAGGTGCTCTACAAGATTAAAGACATTGGTATCCAGACATACCAAGCAAATTGAAGGAATAACACGATGGCGAAACTTGATGCCTACTTTGGTGAATACGGTGGTCAATACGTACCACAGATTCTAGTGCCAGCCCTAGAGCAACTGGAACAAGCGTTTATCGACGCTCAAGCGGATCCAGAATTTCGCAGTGAGTTCATGACACTGCTTCAAGAGTACGCAGGTCGTCCAACGGCACTGACACTAACTCGCAACCTAACGAAAGGCACTAAGACCAAGCTTTACCTAAAGCGTGAAGACTTACTGCACGGTGGCGCGCACAAAACCAACCAAGTGCTTGGTCAAGCTCTGCTTGCAAAGCGTATGGGTAAAGAAGAGATCATCGCTGAAACTGGCGCAGGTCAACACGGTGTGGCAACGGCTCTGGCTTGTGCTCTGCTTGGTCTTAAGTGTCGTGTATACATGGGTGCAAAAGACGTTGAGCGTCAGAGCCCGAACGTATTCCGCATGAAGCTAATGGGCGCAGAGGTTATCCCTGTGCACTCAGGTTCCGCAACGCTAAAAGATGCGTGTAACGAAGCGCTACGTGACTGGTCAGCAACATATGAAGACGCACACTACCTACTAGGTACTGCAGCTGGCCCTCACCCGTTCCCAACTATCGTTCGTGATTTCCAACGCATGATTGGCGAAGAGACCAAGAACCAAATTCTAGCTCGTGAAGGTCGCCTACCTGATGCTGTTATTGCTTGTGTGGGTGGTGGTTCAAATGCAATCGGTATGTTTGCTGATTTCATCGAAGAAGAGAGTGTTCGCTTAATCGGTGTCGAGCCAGCAGGTAAAGGTATCGATACCGACCAGCACGGTGCACCGCTTAAGCATGGTAAAACCGGCATCTTCTTTGGTATGAAGGCGCCACTAATGCAAGACTCTAATGGTCAAGTTGAAGAGTCTTACTCGGTATCAGCAGGTCTAGACTTCCCTTCTGTTGGTCCTCAGCACGCACACCTTAATGCAATTGGCCGTGCAGAATACGACAACGTCACCGATGATGAAGCACTAGAAGCCTTTCAAGAGATCGCTCGCAACGAAGGTATCATCCCTGCGCTTGAGTCTTCTCACGCTGTTGCACACGCACTGAAAATGGCTCGTGAGAACCCAGAAAAAGAACAACTATTGGTTGTAAACCTATCAGGTCGTGGTGACAAAGACATCTTCACCGTACACGCCATCTTAGAAGAAAAAGGAGCTATCTAATGAACCGTTATGAGAAGATGTTTGCGCGCCTAAACGAGAAAAACCAAGGCGCATTTGTACCGTTCGTAACGGTTTGCGATCCAAACGCAGAGCAGTCTTACAAGATCATGGAAACCCTAGTTGAAGCTGGTGCCGATGCACTAGAGCTAGGTATTCCATTCTCTGATCCGCTAGCAGATGGCCCAACTATCCAAGGGGCCAACATCCGTGCTCTGGATTCAGGCGCAACTCCTGATATCTGTTTTGAGCAGATTGGTAAGATTCGCGCGAAATACCCAGAACTGCCGATTGGCCTTCTAATGTATGCAAACCTTGTATATTCTCGCGGTATTGAAGACTTCTACGAGCGCTGTTCAAAAGCTGGCATTGATTCTGTTCTGATTGCTGACGTGCCAACTAACGAGAGCGCAGAGTTTGTAGCGGCTGCTGAGAAGTTCGGTATCCATCCAATCTTCATCGCACCACCAACGGCAAGCGATGAAACATTGAAGCAAGTGGCTGAGCTCGGTGGTGGTTACACTTACCTACTTTCTCGTGCCGGTGTAACGGGCGCAGAGACAAAGGCAAACATGCCTGTTGGACACATGCTTGATCGTCTAAACCAATTCAACGCACCACCAGCGCTACTAGGTTTTGGTATTTCGGCACCTGAACAAGTGAAAGAAGCCATTGAAGCAGGCGCTGCGGGCGCGATTTCTGGTTCTGCTGTGGTAAAAATCATCGAACAGAATATAGAGCAACCACAGATCATGCTTGATAAGCTGGCTGACTTTATTGCACCAATGAAAGCGGCTACGCAAAAGTAACATAACACGCTCTCTGGCCGCTTGCTTTAAGGCCAGAGGGTGTTTTTTTTAACGAGTAAAATCATCCTACTATTAACCACTTGTTAACAACCTCAAAATCCTCTCCCCTTTCAGCGCAATAATACAAAGCAAATACTCATACTAAAAATTTATAGAATGTCATAACAAAGCAACAAGCAAACGTTTGCTTTTGTGCAAAATATAATCACAATCACTTTCTACGCCTATTTTTAGTTGTATTTCGCCTTTGCTCATATTGATAAATGTAACAGATACGTGTAAAACTCATCGCGAAATATTTATCCAATTGTACGAAGTACATTGGCATGTAGTTCTAGGAATTTTACATTTTGTAGCACAGAGGTAACGGAAGTGTTAAAAGAAAAGAGTTTACTAGGTAATATCGGCATTCAAGTCGTTATTGCTATGATCGTGGGTACTGTAGTCGGTGCCATGATGGGTGAGAGCGCAACTATGTTTGCTCCTCTAGGCGCGATCTTCATCAATTTGATCAAGATGCTGGTTATACCATTAGTAGCCGTTGCACTGATCTCTGGTGCAGCAGGCTTAGGCAATAGCTCATCAGCAGGTAAAGTAGGTATCACTACTCTAGGTTACTTTGCACTGACTTCTGCACTGGCTGTTGCCCTTGCATTGATCATGGGTGAAGTATTCGAACCAGGACGCGGTATCGACGTTTCTGGTGTTGAAAGTATGTTCTCATCTGAGTATGCATCGAAAGGCGAACTTCCAACTTTCTGGGCGACCATCACAGGTATGATCCCAACCAACGTTTTCCAGTCTTTAAACGAAGCAAACATCCTTCAGATTCTAGTATTCTGCCTGTTCTTTGGTATCGCAATCTCTAAGCAAGCGAAAGAGAAACGCGAGCCAATCATCAATGGTGTAAATGCTATCGTTGACGCTATGGTATGGATGATCAACAAAGTTATGATCATCGCTCCTCTTGGCGTATTTGGTCTGATGGCTGAAGCGGTTGGTACATTTGGTTTTGGCGCTCTTATGGTCGTGTTTAAACTGTTCGTTGTGTACGTTGCTGCTATCTTAATCTTCGGTTTTGTTGCTTACCCACTGATGGTACAAATCTTCACCAAAACTTCGGCGAAGAAGTTCCTAGTAGCGATGAAAAAACCACAAGCCGTAGCATTATCAACAGCCTCTTCTATGGCAACACTACCTGTAACTATGGATACGGTAGAGAACGAGCTAGGTGTTCGTAACTCAACGGCATCATTCGTTCTGCCTCTGGGTGCAACAATCAACATGTCTGGTAACGCGATTTACTACGGCCTAGTGGCTATCTTCTTCGCACAGCTATTCAACATTGACCTATCAATGGGCGCGTACATCGCTATCATCGTAACATCAACTCTTGGTGCTGTAGGTCAAGCGGGTGTTCCAGGTCCATCATTCCTAGTTGTAGCCGTTCTACTAGCAGCGGGAATTCCAATCGAAGGCCTACCACTACTGTTCGCTCTAGACCGTATCTTCGACATGATTCGTACAGCTCTGAACATCACTGGTGATGCGGCGTGTGCGGTTATTGTTGACTCTCTAATCAAGGATGAAGAGAAAGAAGCTGAGCTACAAAAACAGCAAGCGTAGCCTTGTTGTTAAGTTTAGACGAGAATATAAAACCGCCTTTATATAGGCGGTTTTTTTTGGTCATTCTTTTTCAAGTCAATAAGCCCTGAACTTAAAGGCATTAATTAATTAATCCAAAAGCACGAGGAAGAGCCAGACTAATTGCGGGTATAAAAGTAATAGCCAATAAGGTAATGCTTAATACAGCACAAAACGGCAGAATACTTCTTATTACATTCTCAATTTTCGAGCCACTAACACTACAACCTACAAATAACGCAGTACCAACGGGTGGAGTTGCAATACCAATACATAAGTTGAAGATGATCATCATCGCAAAGTGAATAGGATGCATACCTAAATGTTCAGCAATCGGCATAAAAATAGGGGTAAAAATCAATACAGCTGGCGTCAGATCCATAAACATACCCACAATCAGCAGAATCAGATTCATCAGAATAAAGATGATAATCGGATTATTAGAAATAGAGAGCATCCAATCACTGATCATTGTCGGGAGCCCTGTAAAAGCCATAGCCCATGACATAATAGTAGAAGCACCAATCAAGAACAGCATAATACCAGTAACCTGAACGGTTTCTCTACAAATTACCGGGAAGTGTGCCCACTTGAGGGTTCGGTAACAGAGTGACAATACAAAAGAATACAGTACCGCTATACACGCCCCTTCTGTTGCGGTGAACACACCTCCAATAATACCGCCGATAACAACGACAATAAGTCCCAAGCTCGGTGTTGCTTGCCAAACAATATTCAGAACATCTCTTGTTGTGAAGCCGTCATTCGCACTTGTTTTATAGCCTTTCTTTTTAGCGATGAAATAGGCTACGACCATACAGCTTAAACCCATTAAAATACCTGGGACATAACCTGCGATAAATAGTGCAGCTACGGATGTCCCACCCGATACCACTGAAAACACGATCAGTGAATTACTCGGTGGTATCAATAAACCCGCGGGGCAAGATGCCACGTTCACCGCCGTTGCTACGTTTTTATCATAGCCATCTTTTTCTAATTCAGGGCCTAAGGTCTTACCTACAGCAGCCGCTGCTGCAACGGCTGATCCTGAAACTGCGCCAAACATCATATTTGCAAATATGTTCACGTGAAATAGTGACCCAGGGATCCAACCAACTAAAAGCTTTGCAAGGTTGATTAGCCGACTCGCGATGCCACCCACATTCATTATATTTCCAGCGAGAATAAAGAAAGGGATAGCTAATAAACTGAAACTATCGATACCGGTAATTATTTTTTGACCTGCAGTGATACTTGCAACTTCAAACGGTAAAATAAAATACATGATCGTTAAAGATGACATAGCAATTGCAATTGCAATCGGCATGCTTATCGCGATCATTAATAAGAAGAGGCCTAGCAGCCAAACACCAATGGACAAATCCATAATATAAAGTCCTTTTATAACTTACTTTTTATTAGGTTCACAAAAAAGATCCAACGTATTCATGATCAAATAGATGAGGATAATAACGGCTGAAATCGGCAGTATTGAATAAACCGTCGACATCGGTAGTTGCAGTGCTGGAGATAGTTGTTGTGTCGTCCTTACCATTAGGGCAATGCCACCTATAAGCATTGCTAGAGAAACAAATGCGCCTGAAATTATATTAATGAGTAAATGTAATGCTATGTGTGCTTTACCCTTAAGAGCTCCATCCAATAGTGTTATTGCTAAGTGGCCTTTGGTGCCAAACAAGTAGCTTGCTCCTAGTAGGCCAAGCCACACCATCGCATAACGAGCAAGTTCATCAGTCCAATTACTTGGGTCGTTCAAAACATATCGACTAAAAACCTGCCAAGTAACGGTAACAACGAGTAGCATTAGTGCAAAAGAAGAGACAATAAGAATCAATCTATCAAGTAAGTTTCTGAAAGTGGCTAACATTGTGTGATACCTCAAAAAATTTTGCCCTAGCAAAACCAAGGCAAAATTATATTTTCACTAAGACTGGTTAAAGAGCTTCAATTTTTTCAATGAATGAAGCTAATTTAGGATCTTTTTTCGCATCATCAATCATTGGTTTCACAGCCGCGCGGAACGGCGCTTTGTCAACATTGACAAACGTTACGCCTGCTTTCATACCTTTCTCTTTGTTCATGTCATCTGTTGCGTCCCAGATTTTAATCTGCTCTTCAAGAGATTCAGCTGCTGCTTCTTTTAAGATTTTTTGCTCTTGCGGCGTGAGTGATCCCCATTTGTATTCCGAAATAATGATTACATCAGGGGTCATCATGTGTTGATCCATGGAATAAAACTTAGCAACCTCACTGTGTTTCATCTCAACCAAGCTAGAAATATTATTTTCAGCACCATCAATAACGCCTTGTTGCAGTGCCGTGTATACCTCATTGAAAGGTACAGGTGTAGCTTTACCACCTAACAAATTGACCATTTCCATCATTGTAGGAGAGCCAGGAACTCGAACTTTCATACCGGCTAGATCGTCTGGAGAGTTAATCGCTTTTTTAGCGTAGAAGCTACGTGTACCTGAATCATAAAATGTGAGGCCAATGAAGCCCTTACCCTGGCTTGAAAGCAGCATCTCTTGCGCCGCTTCACTTCGCATGAACATCCTCATATGTTGAACATCACGGAATAAGAATGGCAGTGCATTCACTTTAAACGTCGGTTCAAAAGATTCGGCTAGTCCACCATTGATTTTTGCCATGTCAATCGCGCCAGTAACAACCTGCTCAGCTTGGTCACGCTCAGATCCAAGCTGACCGTTTGGAAAAATCTTAATAGTCAGCTCTCCATTCGATTTTTCTTTGACTTTATCAGCCATGATCACCATGCCTTGATGAGCAGCGCTTTCTAATGACATCGCATGTCCTAGGGTTAACGTTTTGGCTTGAGATCCAAATGCCAAGAGAACTGATGCAGCAGCAATCGTTAGTAGGTGTTTTTTCATGTTCTTCTCCAGAATCCATTTTAGTAAGAGGTACAGTTGTCTATGTCACGCTAAAGCCGAGCTTGAAATCTAAAAATCAATCGCACACTACTCGCCCTTGTAACGTTTCATTACAACATTTTTACCTTGACAAATTTGTATTACAATAACATTTGTGTATTTTGTGAGATAAGTTTTATATGTGAGTCTTATGTTTTATTTGATTGTGATATCAATCATATTTGTCACTAATTAAGCCATTAAATGGCTAATACTACGGAGTTTTTGAAATTTAATTTATTTTTAGAACAAGTTGTTAAGCCAAAATTAATTTATTTTTTTGTGCTATTTTAATACTTTAAGGTGGATATAAATGCGTGAACTAGGAAGGATTAACCGATTGAAAAATCGTCGTATCAACTATGACTGGAGAATAGATCGTGGGAAAGCTTTAGATACAAAAATGAACAAACTGGTGTGAAGAACGTTGATAGAATCACTAGATAGAATTTATTTGTAACAAAAATCCGAGAACCTCATTGCTCTCGGATTTTTTTAGTAATTTAGTTTTAGGCGCTAGGCAAAATTACAAATCACTGCCATAGATATCAAAAGAGAAGTACTTCGCCGCAATTTTATCGTAAGTGCCGTTAGCTCGAATCTCTTCGATGGCATTATTGAACTGCTCCGCTAATTTTGAGTCTTGTTTTCTTAACGCCAGTGCTGTGCCTTCACCGATATACGCTTTGTCAGTTACCGCTTTGCCTTTGAATTCAAAACCCTCTCCTTCAGCCTTATCTAAGAACGCGAGAGACAGCTGATCTGAATTACCAAAGGTGACGTCTAAACGGCCATTCTGAAGATCAAGGTAGACTTCATCTTGACCAGTGTAGCGCTTGATGGTGGCGACACTGCCAAACTTGTCCGTCACATAGCGGTCGTGAATAGTCCCTTGTTGTACACCGATGGTTTTACCCGATAAACCCTCTTGATCGATCTCAAATGTTGCACTTTTAGCGGCAACGAATACTGCCGGGGTTTGATAGTATTTATTGGTAAACAAGATCTTACGCTTGCGCTCTTCAGTAATACGCATCGACGCCATGATCACATCTGACTTTCTCGCCAGTAAGCTTGGAATAAGGGAGTCCCAACTTTGCGATACCCAAGTACAGTCCAGTTTCGCTTGCTCACATAAGGCATCGGCTATTTCGATATCGAAGCCAACCGGTACACCTTCACTATTTTTGTAGTTAAAAGGTGGATAGGTAAAATCTGACGCCAAGCGAATCTCTTTCGCCTGTACAGAAGTACCAAGTAAAACTGCCGCGCAAGTAAGTCCTAGTAGTATCTTTTTCATCATTGCCATCCTAGATATGATCTTTATCAAGTTGAAATTGAGGTTCTTTATTCTGAGCTTGTTGCTTCTGATGCAGCTCTTTCTGATAGTGGCTTAGTGACGCTATCACTTCATCCATGCTCTCTTGGCTGCCAATACTGATGCGTACACAGTGACGCAACGCAGGTTCATGATGTTGATTCCTTGTCACAATGCCATTTTTTGCCAACACGCTAAACAGTTGGTGTTCCGGCTTGTGCTTTAACAACACAAAGTTGGTTGACGACGGATAAACCTGTTCAATGAAATCAAACTGTGTCAATTGAACTGCAAAGCGGTTACGAACTTGAATCAGATCTAATGTCGCTTCTTGCATTACAGAAATACGCTCGTCAGACAGTGCCTCCAATACGATTTGCGAAGAACAATCAGGTATTGGGTATGGCGGAATCAGTTTTACTACATACTGCATCACGTTAGGGCTCGCTAACAGAAATCCGCAGCGTACTGCAGCCAATCCAAATGCCTTAGACAAGGTACGAATTACGACTAGATGTGGGTAGCGCTCAATCAGGTTTACAGCCGATGTCTGCGGTTCGAACTCAATATAGGCTTCATCAACCACCACCAGCGACTTACCTTGAGTACCCTCAAGCACTTCAACCAAATCTGGTTTAGGAATCACATTACCAGTTGGGTTGTTGGGTGAGCAGAGGAAAACGATATTAGCTAGTTCCGCTTTCTCTATCACATCGGCAGTATCTAAACTGAAATCTTGCTTGAGCGGCGAATCTAACGTTTCGATCGCCAACGCATCAGCGCAAAACTCATACATTGCGTAGGTTGGAGAACAAATCAGTATCTTATCTTGAGCGGGTTCACAGAAGGTTCTGACTAACAGATCAATCGCCTCATCTGCACCACGCACCGCAACCGTCTCAGCATCCGTTCCACAATATGCTTGATACGCCTTCGCTATATCTTGCGGCAAAAAATCTGGATAGCGGTTGTACCCAACTTCTTCCGGAAACAGTGGGCTCTCTAGTTCGTTTGCGTTTAACCAAACGCGACCATCACCACCGATTCTTCTCGCCGATTGGTAAGGTATTAATTTTTTTACTGCCTGTGGCACTAAGCTATCGATAAAAGATATCAAGAGGCGATCCTTTCCATTTAATCAGAATGTTATCACCATCGCGTTCATATTCAATTTATGAGAGATATACACATATTGAATCACAAATGATGATTAAGTATTTACATTCAAACAGAACACTATTGATAATTGAATCGAAATAATTACATAATAGCCATGATAAAAAGTCATAGGTAAATATATGAATCATACACTACCTTCAACCAAAACTTTACTTGCGTTTCTCTCTACCGCACGGCACCTAAATTTTACCCGCGCCGCACATGAACTCAACGTCACGCAAGGCGCTGTTAGCCGCCAGATCTTGGCGTTTGAAGATAGCTTAGGGTGTGATCTTTTTTATCGTCATGCTCGTGGCCTATCGTTAACACCTAAAGGTGAAGAGCTCGTTCCGCTTATTCAAGCAACCATTCAGCAGCTGCAATCCGCGCTCAATCAAGTGTCAAGCTCTCCCTCAAAGATCAAGCTTAATGCCCCAAGTTGTATCACCTCTTGGCTACTCCCCAAACTGATGTCATTTCAACAGGCTTTTCCTGAGATTGATGTGGAACTCACTTCCACCATCAAACACGTCTTTGAGCCAAGTTTTGACCCCTTTGATGCGGTAATTACCTATGGTAAGAAGCCAAATCAACACTCAATCGTGAGCCAACTATTGTTCAACGAACAACTGGCTCCGGTATGCCAATCGCAGATTATTGTTAAAGATCACCTAGCGGACATTAACTCGAGCATTATCAAGCCACACAAACTTTCCCACTACACTTGGCTACACGCTAACAATGAGCAGAGTGATTGGCGATTGTGGTTAGAGCATATCGGTAGTAATGAACTTTCAAGCAAAAATAACCAGCAATTCGCAACACTCGATCAGGCCATGAACGCAGCAATTCAAGGTTTTGGTATCGCCATTGGTGACATTACGCTTGCGAAACAAGACATCGATTTGGGTCGACTAGTGAAAGTGAGTGAAGGCAGTGTCTTTTCAGGAAATGGTTACTTCCTACTACAACCAAAGAATCGCCAAAATACCTCACTCTCAGCTCTGGTCGATTGGTTAGTGGATTGAGCTTGATCAGATGAGAACAGATGATGAAATTTGTCAAAATGAGAATCGAGATATTCTCAAATTGATGTGCAAAATTACCTCTCAAATTAATACGATTCTTCGCGCTACACGTATTGCTTTTGTGAAAGCAGGCGAAGCAATCTTTTAACTGAATGAAAATATGAAACAAATCATTCTTTCAAGTTAAAAAGATCCATCCTCGACATGAAAATGGCATTCGAATTGCTTTGTCATAGATAACCCAACCAATATCAAGCAGGTTGCACTTCTATCTTATTGTGACTTGCAGCGGAGGATAGGCTATGACCTTACAAAGACATACATATTACGGCTTAATTCACCACGGGATTAAAACACTACTCATGGATCGCATTGGCCACTTCACAGAGCATGAATATCACGAATATCTGGATCTTACGACGGGCAAATCAACATGCTTTATGATGAGCGAAGAAGAGCTCGAACAGACACTAGACAACCTAAGAAGTGAAGGTTACTTGGAAGACATCAAACAACTTATTCCACGTTATCAAACTGCATGTACACGATAACAACTTCACTCAATCAAACATTTCATTTTCATGTGCTTCGAGCTATTTTGCATCGAAGCACTTTTAGCTAGACTGAAAGGAACAATCTCAACTGGATGTTCGGTCTAACATGAAGCAAATTATCGACTTTGTCCCGCTTATCATCTTCTTTGCTCTATATAAGATGTATGACATCTACATCGCGACCGGCGCGCTAATCGCAGCTACAGCCATTCAAATTGCACTCACCTACCTCCTTTACAGAAAAGTCGAGAAGATGCAGCTCATTACCTTTGCGATGGTTGCAATATTCGGTGGTATGACGATATTTCTGCATGACGATAACTTTATTAAATGGAAGGTCACCATTGTCTACACGCTATTCGCCATTGGTTTAACGGTGAGCCAACTAATAGGCAAACCGGTGATAAAGGGTATGCTTGGGAAAGAGATTTCTTTGCCTGACTCTGTATGGCGCAATATTAGTTGGGTGTGGGCGCTGTTTTTCGTGTTGTGTGCGATTTTAAATGTCTATGTTGCTTTCAACTTATCACTCGATGTATGGGTGAATTTCAAAGTATTTGGTCTATTGATCGCGACCATTACATTGACTTTATTGACCGGTTTATACATCTACAAAAATTTGCCTGACGACAAACAACAATATTCTGAGAAAAATCGAGACAAGGAGTAATGGTCGAATGAGACCTCAATCTCATTTTTTGTTACAATCTTGCACATTATTTCGTTCACAGTGGTCATTAGGATAAACGCTGGCCACTGACTTATTGATGTTTTGGGAATCCCTTATAATGAGTCACACTTCTGATGCGCCAAAAGGCCAACTTCTTCTTCGCACTCTTGCTATGCCTGCCGACACCAACGCCAATGGCGACGTGTTCGGTGGATGGATCATGTCTCAGCTCGATTTAGCTGGCGGCATTCTAGCGAAAGAAATCTCATGCGGCCGCATCGTAACGGTATCGGTTTCGAGCATCACGTTCAAAAAACCAGTCAAGGTGGGAGACGTGGTATGTGTTTATGGTGAATGTACCAAGATCGGTCGCACTTCAATGAGCATCGATTTGGCGGTTTGGGTTAAACCCGTTCGTGACCACGGTATCGAAGACCGCTTTATGGTCTGTGACGCAACCTTCAACTATGTTGCTATTGATTCTGACGGCAAGCCGCGCGCTATCGCGAAATAATTCAACCACCTCATAACCAATCAATTTAGGGTCTTTAGAACGTTTTCTATGCAGCTTTTAAAGACCCAGCCTCTTCGACGCGCATCAATTCACACTTTCTTCTTTTCCCCTCTTCCAAATAGGATTAGTTCGCGTAAATTAGCTACATAGCTCATCGAGCCTCTTTTTTTGTGAAGTATAAATAAGGATATACCAATATGTGGTACGTGATTTTTTCTCAAGACGTCGAAAACTCATTGGAAAAGCGCTTAAGCGTTCGTCCTCAACATCTAGAGCGCCTACAAACACTTCACGATGAAGGCCGTTTATTGACTGCTGGCCCAATGCCTGCGATCGACTCAGATAACCCAGGTGAAGCTGGTTTTACAGGCTCAACGGTTATTGCAGAGTTTAATTCACTAGAAGAAGCGCAAGCTTGGGCAGACGCAGACCCATATATTGAAGCTGGTGTTTATGCTAACGTGATTGTAAAACCATTTAAGAAAGTATTTTAACGTGAAGAAGTGGATTATCGGATCACTGGCTGCGCTCGTCCTTGCGGGTTGTAGTTCAAGTGACCAAGACAAACAACGTCAGTTAGAAATGATGGCGCAACACCGAGCAGGTGTGCTTTCAGCAGGCCTGCCTATCGAATATGGCCCATTGAAAATAATGCGTGTCTTGGCAAAGAACACCGTGATTGAAATCATGATGATCTACAACCAAGATGCTCAGGGAGCAAAGCCGCTCAATCAAGTGCTGAAAAGCAGTGTCAATAGCTACTGTACAAGCTCAGACGTACGAGCAAACCTAGATATGGGCTTAGTGTACAACATCAAGATTCGCAATACGCGCGGTCAGTTGATGGTAGAACAGCCGATCAGCAAGCAAACCTGCCAAAGCGGTAGCTGATTCGAGATTCGAGATTCGAGATTCGAGATTCGAGATTCGAGATTCGAGCAAAATTAGGAGTGAAAGCCTCGCGAGTGCGAGGCTTTTTTGTGCAAGTAAGGTCTCAGATACAAAGCCTTATTCAAACTTTACAAACCTTAAATTGTTTCGGTTTGCCACTCTTTGCGCAGCGTTTTAGTTGCTGAAACAAGATTGGCTAATGCCGCTTCGGTTTCTTCCCAATTGCGAGTTTTAAGGCCGCAGTCTGGGTTTGCCCATAAGCGTTCTGCTGGGATCTTCTCTGCTGCTTTCTTAAGCAAGCCCACAATCCACTCCTCTGAAGGAATGTTTGGTGAGTGGATATCATACACACCAGGGCCAATCTCATTCGGGTAATTGAATTCTTCAAACGCTTTCAGCAATTCCATGTTTGAGCGAGAGGTTTCGATGGTAATAACATCTGCATCCAGTGCTGCCACTGACTCGATGATCTCATTAAATTCGCTGTAACACATGTGGGTGTGAATTTGTGTCTCTGGCTTCGCGCTTCCAGCAGAAACTTTAAACGCATCAACAGCCCACTCCAAATACTCCGCATGATCAGCTTTCTTCAAAGGCAACCCTTCACGAATTGCCGGTTCATCAATCTGAATAATGTTAATGCCGGCATCTTGTAGATCGGACACCTCGTCACGCAGTGCAAACGCTAATTGGTTTGCGATCTCTTTGCGAGAGATATCTTCACGAGGGAAAGTCCAACACAAGATTGTCACCGGCCCCGTTAGCATGCCTTTCATCTGCTTAGAAGTCAGCGACTGGGCGTAAGTCGACCACTCAACGGTGATTGGGTTTTCTCGCTCAATATCAGCAACAACGATAGCTGGTTTCACGCAGCGAGAGCCGTAACTTTGAACCCATCCAAACTTGGTCGTTTGGAAACCAGCTAAGTTCTCAGCAAAGTACTCCACCATGTCATTGCGTTCCGCTTCTCCATGAACAAGCACATCAAGATCGAGTGCCTCTTGACGTTTGACCGCGTCTGCAATGTGCCCTTTCAATGCTTGTTTGTACTCGCTTTCATTCAGTTTTCCTGCGCGATACGCACTGCGTTGAACTCGGATCTCGCCAGTTTGCGGGAAAGAGCCTATGGTTGTTGTCGGCAACAACGGTAAGCCCAATACTTCAGCTTGGTGAGCCGCTCGCTCTGCATAAGGGGCGCTTCGCTCGCCAATCGCTTTCGTTAGTGTTTTCAATCTCGCCTGAACATGTGGCTTGTTTACATGAGTCGCTTGCTTACGAGCCTCAATCGGCAAACTGTAAGTCTCACAAGCTAATATCGCTTTCTGATCACCATCTAGCGCAGCACCGAGTAAGCTCACTTCTGCAACTTTCTGCTTGGCGAATGCGAACCAACTCTTCACCTCTTCCGTTAAGGTCTCTTCTAGCTCTAAATCGACCGGGCTGTGCAGTAGAGAACAAGAACTTGCCACCCACAGTCTTTCTCCAAAAGATTCTTTGATAGGTAGAAGCGACGCCAGTAGCGTAGCCAAATCAGCGCGCCATACATTGCGACCATTAATAACACCTGCAGAAAGAACCCAATCTTGAGGCAGTTTTTCAACCACGTCTTTCAACTGTCGAGGAGCAGCAGCCAAGTCAATATGTAGTCCGTTTACCGGAAGGTCAATAATCTTATCTAGCGTATCGTTCACGGAATCAAAGTAGGTGGTTAGTAGTAGCTTTACATCGCCCTGAATCACTTGGTACGCAAGCTTGAAAGAGTCTGCCCATTTGGTTTCTAGCTCCAAAGCAAGAATTGGCTCATCGATCTGTACCCACTCCACGCCCAGCTTCGCTAACTTCGCCAAGATTCCCTGATAGGCAGTTAGCAAACGAGGCAGTAAGCTTAGACGATCAAACCCTTCTTCCACTTCCTTACCTAGGTAGAGGTAGGACAACGGCCCTAATAATACTGGTTTCACTTTATGACCCGCTTTGATCGCTTGATTGACTTCGTCAAACAGTTGCGGCCAGCTCACCTCAAAAGAATCATCCTTGCTGAATTCAGGCACAATGTAGTGGTAATTGGTGTTAAACCACTTGGTCATGTCTGATGCCGCGGCGCCATCTTGGTCATGGTTATGATTTGAGCCACAGCAACTGATCTGAGATTGACCGCGACCAACACGGAACAGTGTATCCAAATCAGGGAAGCCTTGGTTGTGACGCTTTGGCACATGTCCGAGAAGTAACGTAGTAGCAAGAACATGATCGTACCAAGCGAAATCGCCAGCCGTGACAAAGCTTAGATTGGCGCCTGATTGAACTTGCCAATTACGTTTACGCAACTGACTGCCGACAGCTTTGAGTTCCGTTTGATCGATTTCCCCACGCCAATACTTTTCTAAAGCGAATTTGAGTTCTCGTTTTTCGCCAATACGTGGGTAGCCTAAAATATGAGTCGTTGTTGTCATGAGCCTATTCCTTAATCACTATTTTCGAATCCGGTCAGACGCTGAATAATTTCTTTAAAAGGCGTCTGGATGGCTAAACTATCTCGCCAAATGTGTTTGTGAACAATCTCCAAATATTCAACTTGTTTATTAGAAAACCTCATGTTGATGAATTCACATATGAGAAAACCGAAAACAATTAGACGTCTAGATGTTTACACATCCATAAAAACGACGTAGGGTAGTTATTAAGAAATATTGAACATCAGCTTAGGAACTATGAGGGTTACTCATGATAGAGCTCAAACATCTGCGAACATTAACCACACTGCGTGATAGTGGTTCTTTGACCGCAACCGCGACATCACTACACCTGACTCAATCTGCCTTGTCGCATCAATTAAAAGATCTTGAGGCTCGCGTGGGTGGGCAACTTTTTCTGCGCAAAACTCGCCCAGTTAAGTTCACTTCTGAGGGGAAGATACTGCTAAGACTAGCGGATGAAATATTGCCAAAACTGGCGAAGGCTGAGAATGAACTGGCTAGCCTTAAAGAAGATGTGAACGGGCGACTTCATATGGCGATTGAGTGCCACTCCTGTTTTCAATGGTTGATGCCAGCACTCAAAGAGTACCAAGTGACTTGGCCAAGCGTGACTCTCGATTTCTCCTCTGGCTTTGGGTTCGAGCCTTTACCTGCGTTGATGGCCGGAGAGCTGGATCTAGTGATCACCTCGGATATCCAGCCGAGATCCGAAGTTCACTATGAACCCCTGTTTGATTTTGAGATGAGATTGATCACGGCAATTCACTCTCCTCTCGCAGAAAAAGAAACGATTCTACCTGAAGACTTGGCCGAGCTGACGATGCTCTCCTATCCGGTTCAGAAACAACGCCTTGATGTAGTAAAACACTTTCTTCAGCCGGCTGGAATCGAACCTAAGAAGTGGAAACAGGCCGACAACACCTTGATGTTGGTACAAATGGTCTCAGCTGGGTTAGGTGTGGCAGCACTGCCCAACTGGGCAATCAGTGAATTTTCAAGGCAAGGATTGATCGCGAGTAAGCCGTTAGGCAAAGGGTTGTCTCGCCGCCTATTTGCCGCAGTCAGAAACTCAGATAGAAACAAACGCTACTTACAAGCCTTCTTCAGCACTGCAAGACAACAAAGTAAGAGTCACCTAGATGGAATCAAAGTCGTCTAACTTTGTTAAGTTTGTTTTCGATACAAAGTGCCGTTTTAAAAGCAAAGCCACAGACTGAGCATCTGTGGCTTTCATTTGTAACGATTAAACAATTTAAACTGTTCCCCTCTGCTAAGCAGTTATCTGGGATAAGATTTAAATTGATTGGTCAATGGATCGTACTGGTAGCCGAGCATATCCAACTTACCGACCACGCTTTCAATATCCATTTCATACATACTGACAAGCTCTTCAAAACTATCACATTCAAGACGCAATTTTTCGTTGACGATTCCCAATAAAATAATGCTATCTAGGCTTTTGACGTTGCTTAAATCCATCTCGTACTCCTTACGAACACATCGACTGATTTAAGTTTAGAACGACAATGGTCAATCCGCTTATTAACAGATCACATTTCTCATTCAATCAAAGAGCAGTTTGCAATTTTATAAAGTTCCCAAATTGCTTTAGTGCCTGAATTACTATAGCGCTATAGTGCCCAGATTGGCTCTAAGCCCACAACCGACGCGATCAGCATCAGCAAAGCAACAGCAAGCTGGATTTTTTCAGGTGTTTTCGCAAATAACAGATGCCAACACCAAACCACAATCGAAGAGATCAACAAAGCAAAGCTGAACAGTAATGACGGCACCATAGGTTCCAATACTTCTTCAGAAAGCGAATAGACACCCAACACAGTAGTCAGTACCACCAGCATACCGCTCAAGATACCAGCAACCGGCAAGATACGATGAAATGCCTGAAGGCGTGTTCGCGCAATCGTCAACAGGAGATGAGAGAAGGCGCTACCTAGTAGAACGGTCAAAAGCAGAGAGGAAATTAAACCAACTAATGTTGCCTTTTCGCTCGCTTGAATACCCACATAGGAGAGTGCCAAGCCACAAGCCAGATACATTACCCAGATAGGGCCTGCATCACGAGTCTTCTTAGTTTGAACTTGGGAGAAGAAATAGAAGATGGCAAATACCACTAAGAAAGCTTCGACCTTAAGTGATGCAACCGCCAACCAAAGTACACCAATAGCCGGCAATACCTTATGAATACGACCGCGCTGGCCTGGGCAGATGTCACCTTTCACTAAGATCAGCGTCAGGACAAGTTGTGCACCCAGTAACATAGGCGCGAATTGAAGTAATACAGATTCGATCATTGGGATCTACTTATATGGACTTATTTTGGCAGAATGATATCAAAAACTGCTTGGAACACTAATCAAAATCATCAATTTGCTCATTGTCTCCTATCCTTGGTCTATGCTCTTCCCAAGAATCTCTTCCCGACATAGCAATATAGGGTTAGCCGGGGTAAAGACAGTAGAATTAACAGGGGCATGTTCTACTGGCTAGTCAGGGCGCATGCCGCTATAATTCCCGCCTCAAAAATCAGAGGTCGAAATATGTACAGCGATATCACTCCTATTCATGAACACAAAAAATACTGGGCCGAATGCTACGGCACAGCGCCCTTTTTGCCCACCAGTAGAAAGGAAATGGATGCTCTTGGATGGGACAGCTGCGACATTATCATCGTAACGGGCGACGCTTATGTCGATCACCCTAGCTTTGGTATGGCGATCATCGGCCGCTTGCTTGAAGCACAAGGCTTCCGCGTAGGCATTATTGCTCAACCAAAATGGGACAATAAAGATGCTTTCATGAAGCTAGGTAAACCAAACCTATTCTTCGGCATCACTGCGGGCAACATGGACTCCATGATCAACCGTTACACCTCTGACCGCAAATTACGTCACGATGATGCTTACACGCCAAATAACGAAGGGGGTAAGCGTCCTGATCGTGCAACTCTGGTTTACTCGCAGCGTTGTCGTGAAGCCTACAAAGGCACGCCGATTGTTCTAGGTGGTATTGAAGCAAGTCTTCGCCGCGTAGCGCACTACGATTATTGGTCTGACAAAGTTCGCCGTTCTGTTCTTTTCGATGCAAAAGCAGACATCCTTCTATTTGGTAACGCAGAGCGCGCATTGGTTGAAGTTGCACACCGCCTAGCCGACGGTGAAGATATCGCGAACATGACCAACATTCGTGGTACTGCGGTCAACTTGCCAGCTGCACCAGAAGGCTACAAGATCATTGACTCTTCTCGTATCGAAAAGCCAAACAAAGCCTATGTGCCGGTTAACCCATACGAGGTTGAAACCCAGTGTGATACGAAGAAAGACGAAGAGCCAAAAGCGCAACCAATTACTATCCGCCCTTCTCGCCATGATGCGAAAACAACAGCGGTTCGTATCCCTGCGTTTGAAAAGCTAAACAATGACCGCATTCTTTACGCCCACGCAAGTCGTATTCTGCACCTAGAGACTAACCCATACTCGGGCCGCGCCCTGATTCAGCGACACGGTGACCGTGAACTTTGGGTAAACCAAGCGCCAATCCCTCTTACGACAGAAGAAATGGACTACGTATTTGGCCTTGCATACAAGCGTGTCCCTCACCCTATGTATGGCAAAGCGAAGATTCCTGCTTACGACATGATCAAAACGTCAGTTAACATCATGCGTGGCTGTTTTGGTGGTTGCTCTTTCTGTTCCATCACCGAGCACGAAGGTCGTATCATCCAGAACCGCTCAAAAGAGTCTATCTTGGATGAAATCGAGGACATCAAAGAGAAAGTACCTGGCTTTACGGGCACGATCTCTGACTTGGGTGGTCCAACAGCAAACATGTACCGCTTAGGTTGTTCTGACCCGAAAGCGGAAGTGAACTGCCGTCGTCCATCATGTGTGTTCCCTAAGATCTGTGAGAAACTAAACACAGACCACAAACACACTATCGACCTGTACCGCTCTGCACGTAAAGTGGAAGGCGTTAAGAAGATCATGATCGCGTCTGGCGTTCGTTACGACCTAGCGATTGAGTCTCCAGAATACGTACGTGAGTTGGTTACACACCACGTTGGTGGCTATCTGAAGATCGCTCCAGAGCATACTGAAAAAGGCCCTCTTGATCTGATGATGAAGCCAGGTATGGGGACTTACGACCGCTTTAAAGAGATGTTCGAGAAGTACAGTGCTGAAGCAGGTAAGAAACAGTATCTGATCCCATACTTCATCTCGGCGCACCCGGGTACAGAAGATGAAGACATGCTTAACCTTGCGCTTTGGCTGAAGAAGCACAACTACGAGTGTGACCAAGTTCAGAACTTCTACCCATCGCCAATGTGTAACGCTACGTCAATGTACTACTCAGAGACCAACCCTCTGAAACGCGTTAAGTACAAAAAGCGTGAAGATATTCCAGTGCCAAAAGGTGACCGTCAACGTCGCCTGCACAAAGCACTATTGCGTTATCATGATCCAGAGAACTGGAAACTGATCCGTGAAGCGCTGATCGACATGGGTAAGAAGCACCTAATCGGTGATAAGCCGGGTTGTTTGGTGCCAGAAGAAGACTTTGATGCACAAACACCAGCACAACGTCGTAAGTCTGGTCGTCACGGTGCTCACCGTTTCGCGACCAAGCACAGTAAATCTCAACCGGGTCTAGGCGGCGAGAAGCCACGTAACCATTCAGGCAAAAAGCCAGGTGGTAAGAAGCCTAACAGTAACAACGGCCAAGGTAATGGTCATCAGGGCAACGGAAATGGCGGCGGCAACGGTCGTAAACCAGCGAGCGGCTTTATTAAGAAAGGTCCGGGCGGCCAATCTCAAGGAAACGGCAAACCAAACCGCAACAAAGCAGGCAATGGCCAAGGTGGCAAACCTTCTGGTAACGGAAAGAACCGCCAACGCGCGGCGCAGCGCTAGCTCTTAGAAACAATGCAAGCTCTCAGTAGAGACGTTAACTTTAAGTAGCAAAGCGACAACCCTTCGCTTTAAATGACAAAAGTCCAAGTGATTCCCCACTTGGACTTTTTTGTTTCTGTAGCTAGATGAGTGGCTAAGCTTGCGTTTGTTTAAACACCCAAGCCTTGCTGAGTAAGTAGTTGCTGACCATTCCAACCAACACCCCGACCGCCATAGCCAAAAACAGCGAGCCATAAAATGCAGGCAGCATTAATGTGAGAGCCTTGAAACATATCAAGTTGGGTAAGGCCGATATCATTGCCGAGGTCATGAATTTTTGCCACTGCTTAAAATCATCCCTGCGTGACCCTGTCCCTTGGTATTCGAACGTTAGTACTCTGTTACCTATCCAAGTGCTGGTTGCCGCGACTAGAAAGGCCAACATTCTTGCCCACATCACCGACAAATCACCCACAAAATGAAACAGTGCAAAAGCGGCACAATCAACGACAAATCCACCGGCACCAACACATGCAAACTTAATTAGCTGATGATGAGGCCTCAATACTCTTTCGATACTTGAGGTCATCGTTCTAAAGTGAAATGGCGTTTTCATCGAGAATCTTTACGGCAACGGGCTCAGCAACTCCTGTCGAACCCATTGGCTTACAACTAAATAGCACCCGCTTCTGTTTATTAACGGGTTCTCGCACACAGCTCAATGCATTCTGTGCAATGACCGACTCAACTTCTTCCTTCTTGCCAATTAAGTAGAACTTATCACTCGTATCTGCCTCTGAGATATCGGTGATTTTCTTGGCTTGTCCTAAGCTATAGAACTGACCCGAAAATGGACGCTTGCCTATGTAGTAACTTGGGGCGTCGTCTTGAATATGGTTGAAGATAATACGGTCACTCTTCTCGTTCGCCTTACCTAAATTCAAATACACCATGGCTATCATCAGCAATACAGGCAACACTAGCGCGACACTTGAGAACCATTTCTTATCTTTCTCTACCACCAGCATTGCCACAAGCAGACCTAACGCTGGAATACCCGGTAACACGTAAGCAGGGAGAATATTTCCCGCCATAGTGAACAGCAACACTGGTGAAATCAACCAACAAATTAGGAACGAGAATAAGCCTGTGTTAGTTTGGTTTTGCTCTTTGATTTTTTGGCGACGAGCACATGCCAATATCGGCAGTACAATCGACCAAGGAGCGGCAGCTTGAATCCAGAACACCCAGATCATACCTCTAGCTTCATTGTGAGCTGAACCATAGAGGTCGCCTTCCCAACCGCTTACAACAAAACGCTTGAAGTGCTCACCAACAATGAAGTAATCGATAAAGCCCGGTGTCGCCATTTCTGCCATGATGTACCAAGGCAGCGCAATCGCCATCATCAACGCCAAACCAGAGAGAATTGGAAAACGCTGCCACAGGGCTTTGAATGCACCAATCAATCCATGTTGTAAAACAAGCCACGGGAAAACCGCGATACCCATGATCACAATAGCGACAGGACCTTTGGCAAGCAGACCACAAGCAAGGCCAATAAAACCGACGTAGCCCCAAGCATTATTAATACGCTTGCTGCCCTCTCCTTTCCAACACAGATAAAAGCCAAGCATAGCGATGGTCATAGCCAGTGTAAGAGCAATATCCGTCATCACCGCGCCTGCAGCAATCGAGAAAATGCCACATGTTGCCAATACCACAGCAGCAACCAATGCGCTCTGCTCGGTACGTTTCGCAAAATAGGCGATCAATAAGATCGTGAAAACACCCGCTAGCCAGTGAGGAGCTCGCACTGCAAATTCACTCAACCCAAACAGCTCGATGCCAACGGCGCTCATCCATGTAAACAGTGGCGGCTTACCCCAAAAAGGCACACCGTAGTCAAATTGCGGAGTGAGCCAGTTGCCGGTTTCAACCATCAAGCGAGCCATTTCGCCGTAACGTGCTTCAGTCGTATCCATCAACGGATACGTCGCCAGTGACAGCAACCTAAGAATTAACGCGAAGGCTAATAAATACCACAGGTGGGTTCTGTTCAGGCTCATGCTGATTCCTCTAATTGATACGTTGTTTTGAGTGCCGGTTTATCGACAACAGATTGAATGAGATACAAAGGACGATTCTTGGTTTCGATAAAAATACGGCCAATGTATTCCCCCATCAGACCAATACTAAGAAGCTGGATACCACCAAGTGCCAACTGGACAACCATCATCGACGGATAACCCGTAATCGGCTCACCAAACATCAAGGTTTTAAAGATGATAAACATGCCGTAAACAAAGGCACTGAGAGCGACCATACTGCCGATTGCGGTTGCGATACGCAGTGGTCGAATAGAGAAAGAGGTGATGCCGTCCATCGCCAAGCCAAGTAGCTTGAGATAGTTCCATTTGGTCTCACCACAAAAACGCGCATCGCGTTTGAATTGGACGGTGGTTTGTTTAAAGCCAGGCCAAGAGAAGATGCCTTTCATGTAACGATTACGCTCTGGAAGCTGATTGATGTGATCGACAACTTCACGGCTTAACAGGCGAAAATCTCCAACGTTCTCAGGTACATCAATTTTTGCGGCAGCGTTCATTACGCGATAGAAACTGGCGGCTGAAAACTTCTTAAACCAAGTCTCGCCATCACGCTGGCTGCGCTGCATATTGACAACGTCATAACCTTCTCGCCATTTAGAAACCATATCTGGAATCAGTTCTGGCGGATCTTGTAAGTCCGCATCCAATAAGATCACCGCTTGACCACGGCAATGTTCTAAACCTGCGCTCATTGCAGACTCTTTACCAAAATTACGTGAGAGACCAATGACTGAAATAGAGCTCGCAATTGACGTAAACGACTCCACCAAAGACAAGCTATTGTCTTTGCTACCATCATCGACATAAACGATCTCACTCGATATGGGCAGTTCATCAAGCACCTTAGTTAAGCGCGAGTGGAACTCGGGCAGTACTTCCTCTTCATTAAAAAAAGGCACAATGATGGACAGCGAAATTGCTGGGCTAATTTGAGGTTCGCTTGAGCGGCGCGAATTGATGTGAAGTTCAGTCATAATACGGTCTTCTATTTTTTTGAATCCGTCAGCAGATTAACTAACGCGCCATGAAAGTTATGTTGTTGACATATTTTTCACGTCAATTCAGGATGATCGTAGTAACGAATGAGTTCTAATGGGTAATAAGATGAAGCGAGTGTTGCTGGTAGAAGATAACCGTGAGATTGCAGGTGTACTGTTCGATTACTTCGAATGTATCGGCATGGAACTCGATTACGCTGATAATGGTGAACTCGGTTTGCAACTCGCCACGGATAACTCATTCGATATCATTATCCTAGACCTGATGCTGCCTCGCATGGATGGACTCACAGTCTGCAACAAACTGCGAGAGAACGGCAACACCACTCCTATTCTGATGCTTACTGCACTAGATAGCCGAGACGACATGCTTGCTGGTTTTGAACATGGTGCCGATGATTATCTGACCAAGCCATTCGACCTCGATATCCTCGAAGCTCGAATGAAAGCATTAGTTCGTCGATATCACGGCACCGTCGCATCAAGTAAGTTAGTATTTGGTGAAATCAGCATTGATCAAAAGACACGTAAAGCTTACAGACAAGACAAGCTATTGGCTCTCAATCCAACCACTTATACCATCCTTGAGATGTTATGCAAAAACGCTCCCGATGTGGTTACCCGCGGAGACATCTCCTACAAGCTTTGGGAGGAAGACGAACCCAACAATGATGTTCTGCGCAGCCATATTTATCAGTTAAGAAATCAATTGGACAAACCTTTCGATCAACAGATGCTGATTACCGTGCCTAAAGTCGGTTTTAGATTGGAGTCTAACTCGTGATATTAAACGTACTGAGCAGCACCAAGAGCTTAACCGGTCGACTCGCTCTGTTCTTTGGGTTGATGGCCGTTATCATCACAGCCTTTGTCTACGCGGTCTTTATCGCTGCTCTGTACCTGTCAGAAGACCGAGTCGGTGAAAGACGCATCCTGATTGACAGAAACTACGCTGTCACCCTCTTTGAAGCTGGAGCCCAAGGTGAGGTGCGGATTGATGACCTGACTATCGCTTTCAATGACCCTTCTCTGGTGCCTGATCGCTATCAAAAATATATAAATAGTAAAGAGAGTTTCATTGGCGAAGTTGGCGAAGAACCACATTCACGCATGGTGTATATCGGAGAGTACTCTCACGAGGGGGTAACCTATCCTCTTATCCTACTCTCTGAAATAGACCGAATAGAATTTAATGTCACAGAGATTCTCTATGCGACTTCTTCTGTCTTGACGTTGTTAGCCATTCTAATCTTCAGTTTTGGGGCACTGCTTTATCGCCTCTCTCGACGATTAATCGAGCCATTTAATTCACTAGCAAAGCAGTTGGAGAGCAATAAAAACAACCTCAATCAAGAGTTTTCAGTCCAAGATGGCGCAGCGATTGAGTTTCGCCAACTTACCAACCAACTCAATGAATACCGTCGTGAAATCAATGCGCTAGTAAAGCGTGAGCAAGCATTCGCCCGCTACTCTAGCCATGAACTGCGCACACCTCTTACCATTGCGCGAGGTTCGAACAAACTGCTTCTACGTAGCCAGATGACGGAATTCCAACACCGCCAGGTGAAACGTGTCGACGATGCAGTTTCTCAAATGTCCGAGATGGTTGATGCGCTACTTGGGCTAGTACGTTATGAGCGAAATCAAGACGACGCGCCAATTCGCCTGTTCAGCAAACAAGAGCTGGAACAGATCATTGCGAAGAACTCTGCACAAGCGAGCGAAAAGCAAGTGGATGTGACACTCGAAGTGAATGGTGAGCCAAGCATTCGAGCCACCAGCGCGATACTTAACATGTTGATTGGTAACCTCCTGAGAAATGCCATTGCTGCTACCAACCGTGGCAAAGTGGAAATCACTTTGACCCAACATTTAATCAGCATCCATGACCAAGGGGAAGGTTTGACTGAGCAGTACAACCCAAGTGGGCACGGGTTGGGGTTGTTAATCGTGGAAGATCTGTGTAGCCGATACCACTGGGATTTTGAGCTCATTAACCATCAAGATGGCGGCTGCGTTGCACAGGTGGTGTTTGACCCACAACCACAGTGAGGGCTCTCTCACCTTAAATGCTCAAGAGCCGATGTTTGGATGAGTTAGCCACCCAAACATTGATTTAAACGGTTTACTTGAACTACCAGTTACCCGATACTGCGTCTTCAATGTTCAACATATGCCTCGTGGCATCTACCCAACATGAAACTCAACAACAGCCCTATCACCCAACACCAGTTCAATGGTCGAACTTTCTTCTTAAAGCGCGATGACCAATTGCACTCCCATTTTTGTGGCAACAAAGCCCGGAAATTCATGCAGCTACTTGAACAAGAGCACTCGAACATCACGACATTGATCTGCTATGGTTCGGCTCAAGCAAATTCACTCTTGTCGCTCGCTGCGCTGGCTAAGATAAAGGGTTGGAATTTAGAATTTTACGTTGACCACTTACCTCAATGGTTGATTGATAAACCAATAGGAAACTATCGTGGTGCGCTAGACCTTGGCGCCAAAGTCATCAGTATGCAGCTGGTCGCCAGTGAACTGCACCCAAGAGATTATATCGAGCAAGTCAGGCAGCCAGGCCCTGAGTGCATTGTGCTACCAGAAGGTGGACGCAGTCAGATGTCAGAGTATGGGGTCAAGCAGCTCGCTATGGAGATCCTAAGCTGGACACGTTTCGAATCTAAGCATGACTTTGTCGTCGCCTTACCAGCAGGCACTGGCAGCACCGCCCTTTATTTACACAAACATCTGAAAGTGCACAATCTTCCCGTCATTACCTGTGCTTGTGTTGGCGGTAGTGACTACCTGACCAAACAGTTTAAAGAGCTGGGTGAGGACGATCATCCACAAATTTTACCTCAAGAAAACAAACACCACTTTGGCAAACTCTATCGACGAGATTACCAAATGTGGCTCGACCTTCTAGAAGAGACCGATGTTGAATTTGATCTGCTCTACGACCCTTTGATGTGGCAATGTTTGGAACAGTGGCAACACGACAACCCAAACAAAACACTTATCTACATTCATCAAGGTGGCTTGCTGGGCAATGAATCTATGTTGCCTCGTTATCAACGTAAATATCCAGAGATGACCGTCAAGCGGACATTAGATTGATAATCATCGTCTGATATTTAGATACTGCCGTTTGCTGCTGATATCTTCAAGATTTTACTGATATCGAGAGACACTTAGGTCGTCACTTTCGACTTCTGGCGTTTTACCACTCACCACACTAGCAAGAATTTTTCCTGAGCCACACGCCATCGTCCAACCTAAAGTTCCATGACCAGTATTCGTATAGAGATTACCCACGGGCGTTTTACCTATGATTGGCGTCCCGTCTGGGGTCATCGGGCGTAACCCTGTCCAGTATTCCGCTTTCGCATGGTCACCCGCCTCTGGGAATAGATCTTTGATCACCATGTCGATGGTCGCTTTACGCTTCTCTGGAATATCAAAGTTAAAACCCGCCAGCTCTGCAGTGCCCGCAATACGAATACGATCGTCAAAACGTGTCATTGCTACTTTGTATGTCTCATCCATCACCGTAGATGTTGGAGCCTTATCAGCGTTGACGATCGGCAGTGTTAATGAGTAACCTTTCACAGGATAGACTGGAATATCAATATTTATCTGCTTCAAAAGCTTTGTCGAATAACTTCCCGTTGCCAGAACAAAAGCATCTGCTTTCAATTCTCCGACACTCGTGTTGATGCTCACGAGCGATGAGCCTTGTCGATTCAAAGAGTGCACTTCGGTATTAAACTTAAATTCAACACCCAAGGCTTTGGCTCTTTCAGTCAGCTCTACACAGAACTTATGGCAATCGCCCGTTTCATCTCCCGGTAAATAAAGCCCACCGACAAGCTTATCTCTCACTGATTCAAGCCCAGGCTCGACTTTGATACACTCTTCAACATCCAACAAAGAGTGCTCAATACCACTCTCTTTGAGCAATTTCATATCTTGTTGAATCGCTTCCAGTTGCTTAGGATCACGAAACACTTGAAGCGTTCCTTGCTGACGACCCTCATAGTCAAGATTTTCCGTTTCCCGAAGCTCGGTTAAACAATCTCGGCTGTAATTCGCAATACGTAACATGCGAGATTTATTGATGGCGTATTTTGCAGGGCTGCAATTAGACAACATTTGAGTCGCCCATTGAATCAAAGCAGGTGAAAGAGAAGGCTTCACTTTTAACGGTGCGTGCTCTTGCGTTAGCCATTTGAGAGCCTTAACGGGAATACCGGGTGCAGCCCAAGGCGACGAATAACCGTAAGAGATTTGACCAGCATTTGCGAAACTGGTCTCTTTACCACTGCTATCTTGACGGTCGATAACCGATACCTTATGCCCTTCCTTGGCTAAATACCAAGCACTGGTCAACCCAATCACTCCACTACCAATAACAATCACTTCCACTGCTTTGCTCCTGAATTTAGCAACATCTTCGTAACTTTAAGACACTTTATGAAGCGAACGTTGACTTAACAAGCATAGATATATTGACTTAAAGTCAACAAAAGAGATTTGTCACTCGCGACTTTGGGCAGCAAGGCACTTTTTTGATTATTTTGTTTAAAAAACAGGCAATAACAAACAAAAAGCCCCACTGAATCAAACATTATTCAGCAGGGCTAATGGGGAGAGACAGGCCTAATAAACGAACCAGCATTCACCTAAGTCGATACTGCAGCATCAAGGACTAAATTTGGTCGGATAAGCTCATAAAGGCAATCTAGCTCTTCACCTGAACGAAACTTTCGTGGGATCATACCCGCTGCCATATGCGGATGCCCTCCCCCAAAACCAATGCCTTTTTCATTCAACGTTTTCTTAATTATTTGAGCGACATTGTTTTCTGAGCACTCTGAACGCAGCGAGATAAACGTCTTTTCACTGGTTCTTGCAGTCAGCACAATAATATCGAGTTCATCAACACTCAGAAGAAAATCACCTAATACCCCTAGCATGTTTTTAGGGCAACCTTCTGGCAAGACAGCAAAAGCAGCATTTTTTTCGCGTCGCATACTGGCCAGCATCGAATTGAACAGTTGCAGCTCTTCAAACTGAACTTGGTTTCGACAAATCTTATTCACGATTGCGTTGTCAGCTTTGGCTTGAAGGTATGCAAGCGCTTTAAGATCCGCTGCGCCAACACTTCGAGTAAAGTTGGCGGTATCAAAACTCAAGCCTACCAATAACGCTGTTGCGACTCGTTGAGGCATATTTATAGAAAAATATTGGTAATACTCGACCATGATGGTAGCCGTCGCGCCGTAATTCGAACGTATGTCGCTATACCAAACCGACTCCGGTGCTTCCACCTGATGATGATCGATGACCCCGACCTCTTCGCCGGTAAAGTCAGTGATATTTTTCTCACCAATACAGCCATCAACAACGATGATCTTATCGTCTGGCTTTAGATGCAGATCTTGTGGCTTACTCACAGGAATCTCTAACCAATCGATCAGATTTCGTAGTGACACTCTATCGATATGTCCTTTAAAGGTAATAAAGGGGTTCAAACCTTGCGTTTTCAGCAGATACGCCAGTGCAAAAGCAGAAGAGATCGCATCATGATCTGGGAAATCATGAGCTTGAACAATCACTCTTTTATTCGCTTTAAGCTTGTCTAGAAAAGCTTCAAATTCAATATTTGCCATTATTAAATTGCTCATAAAAAACTAGCCCCCGAAGAGGCTAGAGAAGATAAGATGTTCTAAATCTTATGAATTAATCGATACTCGGTATTAGAAAGAATCGCTTCCTCTAATGCACCAACACCCAAAGTGCTGTATCCATAAAAATTCGGCTTCGCATTGCTACGCAGAGACTGCACGCTTTCAACAATGTTTTCATCCATTGTTAAGGCATCGACGACTTCTGAAAGCAGCTTTCTGTTCTCTTGTGACATCGGCGAAATGAACTCGCTTGAACCACTGATTGATGAATACAAGTAGCCGAACTCGCCACCATTATTCTCTTCAATGTAATAGTTACCTGTTCTTGCAAACGATGCACGTATCTCATTGACACTCTCAATGGAACTGAATGTCTGTGAAAAGAACGCCGAGCCACCAGCATGTTCTAGCGTCTCTGGAGCAAAGCCTTCATCAGGGAAAACAAGATAAGCCACGATCGCATTGTCTCGAGTAATCGCAGACAGAATGAAGTTGTCATCCTGATAGTACTTAATCACATCATCCGTTGTTGCGCGCTTAATATAAACGGGCGCACCAAATGTTTCGTCTAAGACCTCAGCCGATGAGCGAATGTAGATTTTATCCAACTTCCTGTGTGACGGGATATCTGTCATTTGAGAGAGGCCAAAGTCAAACATCTTCTCCAATGCGTCAAAACTATCGTTAAAGCCACCCAAAGCGATCGAAATAACCGACACTAAACCAATAGTACGCGCGATTCCGCCCTTCTTCTGTTCTTCCAACAGAGACTCTTGAGTGTCTTGAAGCTCTTGCAACTCATCCTGTATATCTTTTTGAATATCCTTGTTTTGCTTTTCAGACATTTTTAACCTTTGATCTCGTCGATTTTATCCATCAGCGCATCTGTACCGTCTTCAGCAGCCTCTTGCACTCGCTCGAAAGCATCAGTATCCATGATACTTTCAATTTCATCGCTGTAATTAAGGCCGAGATAGATGCCAACACCAATAAAGACTAAAGCGAAAATTTTAAACATTGTTACTCTCAATTTATTAACTGGTAAACCAAGCACATGCTAATGACATGCGCTTGGCTTTTTACTTGCCCGATTGATTACTGATATAAAGCGATACGACTGTTTACTTTCTTCAAGTAGTTTTTGGTTTCGTCGTACGGCAGGTTAACCACTAGATGGTCATAAACTTGTTGAGGTGTCATTTGATTAATAATCTTCGATGCTTTACCAATGCTGGTAGAGCGATCTTTATTGAACGCTTTAGCCACATTACCCGCACCAGTATTGTATGCCGCAATGACACAGTACAAACGACTTTCGTCGTTCTTTATCTTGCGAAGATACTTACTATTCAAGATATCTAAGTAAGCCGTTCCTGTTTCTACGTTGATAACCGGTTGATATAGATCTGCCACTTTCATTGGCGCATCGATATTGCGGACTTGTTTATTAACATCATGACCCGCACTGGTTGGTACAACTTGCATCAAACCAAACGCAGGCACGTGTGATTTAGCATCCGGGCGGAACGCCGATTCCGAGTGCATGATTGCCATAATCAGTGCAGCATCGACTTCCCAGTTTTTGCTCTCTTTCTCAGCTAGCGCACTGTACTTGCTCGCGCGTGTTTTTAAGCTGTTCTCAGGGAGCTTCACTTTATAACTGATCACTTTTTTTGGCTTAGCCGGGGTCGCAGCAACTTCAACAACAGGCTTAGGCTTTACCAATTCTGGCTTCGGAGCTTTTTCAGCAACCTTTTCCACTACTTTTGGCGGTTGCTTTTCTGCTGGCGTTGGCTCTACTTTGGCAACGTCTTTTGGCGATTCAACCTTTTCAACTGGTTTTACGACTTCCGCCGCAGGCTCTGGTCGTTTGACCTCAATACCATGCTTCGCACGCATTTCATCATACAGTTTGGTTTGCGCTGCAATACGCTCTTGAGCCTTTGCCAGAAGAGCCATCTTCTTATTGTGGGCACGCTGATAAATGAAAGAGTCTGGAATACCCGTGTTAGATAGAATCAGTCTTTCAGCCTGCACATCTAACTCATTCATCTGGCTTTGCGTCTGTTGGATAACGAAGTTTTTCTCTTGTTGCTCTTTCTCTAACGAATAAAGTACTGCATGGTCTTCTGCTTTCAGTTCCGCTAGCTCAACATTTTTACCCGCAACTTCAACCGGAATGTCTTTAACAAGTGCTTCGATCTCTTCTGGGCTGCTATCTTCATCCACCAATACAGATACTGTTGCCGTATTGGTTTCGTAGTCGATGGAAGTTTTCACTTGATCGTCTTGGGAATAATCAACCTGTTTGGTTTGGGAAGAAACCTCCCCCTCACCCCATGTCTTGATTAAATCTGCTCTGCGCTCATCAAGATTATTAGTGTATTCATCACGCCACGCTTCGTACTCGTCCAAGTAAGCATTAACGTAAGCATGAAACTCTTTGATCTTGTCTTCTTGTGATTGGCTGGCTTTGGTAATGGCACTATCTAGCTGCTGTTTTTGATCTTCCGATACAGCAAACGCTTGAGAACTGATCGCTGCTGAAATCACTACAGCTAGCACAGTCTTGTTGATCATTTGATACATAGTTAACTCCCATAGGATATAGAGACAAAAGGCCACTCAAATGGCGGCCTTTTTCACTCATACTAATCGCGATTCAGTTGGCGGTTATTTTTTCAATGCTTCGAACGCTGCCGCTAAGTCTGCTGCCGCTTTCTCATTATTGAATTGATCCCATAAAGCAGAATCTTCGCCACCCACTTCATCGATAACTTTGTTCATGTTTGCGTCGTATGCCGCTTGGTCCATACCAACTAGAACATAAAGACCACCAGTTGGGCTTGCTTGGCTTACGATAACGCGACTGTTAGTTAGCGTTTTGTTCACAACTGTCTTGGTGATGTTTTCGAAAGTCTCTTGAACATCTTCCGTCACAAGCGTGACACCTTCCGCCGCTGATGTTGAAGTCACACCTTCAGTAGCCGCTTGGAATAGGTTGCTCACGTCAGTTTCAAACTCAGCTGCAAGGTTTACACGAGCATCATTTACCGCGATTTTACGCATAACGCTCATACCGGCTGCACTCTTCTTAGAGTAGCCTTTTGCCGCCGCAGCGATATCACTTGGAATCACATCACAAATCCAACCCGGTGCTGATACCGTAGGTGCATCTGGGAAAGTACATGGTGCGAAGTTTTGTGCTTCCTTAACCGTTGCGTTGTTGCTCTGACAGCCAGCAAGAACGGCTACAAGTGAAGTTGCAATAAGTAGTTTTTTCATAGATTAAAATGATTCCATTAATATCTTGCCTGTACATTCTGGGTCTAATAAGGAGCAACTTAAACTTGCGTCCACTTTACTAATGGTGCCTTTTTTCATTTTCAATGAAACTTCTTCGTCTACCACTACCCAAGAATACTTATCTGTTACCGCGTTGATCTCATTATTTACAACGTAGCCTTCACCAATCGGGTGAATCTCAGTTTCACCTTCCATAGATTTCATAGCGTTAGAGAACAAAATATCTACGCCTGGTTTAATCTTCTGATTTTTGCCCATAGCAATGCGTACCTGTGTGCCCGCCTCACACTGGCGCATCTCAAGAACTGGAGCACTTGCTGCTAGCATTTTATTAATTTCTGAGGAGTAGTTTACAGCTTCTGTTGCAGCTTTAGTCGCCATGGACCCATAAGTTGCGTTACTAACAGGACAACGTGAGTTATTTGTTTCGCTAGACGAATACTTGTCGCCTTCAAGCTTGATTCGCTTAACAACTTCCATGCTTGGCAGAGCAACGACTTTAGCGATCGCCTCTACGTCAAAATCATAACTACATGATGCTGGAATAACCTTAGTTTCGCCGTCATCGTTCTCGTAAGTACGGCGCTCACTGAATGATGTACTCAAGTCAGCGCGAGTCACCTCTGTAATAATCGCGTAATCAGCGATCGGGACACCTTTGCTGCTTAAACGACCACTTTGTTCCGCTAGCTTGATCTCGCCTTTTACCTTATTAGCAATTTTGCGGTCAACAAGGTTCGCGCCAGTTTGATCAACCTGTGTCTCTAGTGCATTTCGCATTGCAGACTGGATTTTTTTCGAAGCAGAGTTTTCAAACCCAATGTCGACAGGAAGAACAACAACCTTCATATTCTCTGAAGATGGGATTTGAATTTCAGCAGTTTCAATATCTACACGCGTATCAGGAGTACAAACAACATCCTCCTTGATAACACAGCCAGTTAGACCAGTGATTACTGCAGTAGCCATTAACGTTTTCTTTAACATCTATTCTCTCCGAATATGTTTATTTTATTTTTTAGGACTATCAGATCGTTATTTGATTAAACCAAGCGCAGTCCAAATCCCTTTTTTCTTTATTTGCTTATCAAAGTGGCGTGCAGCCCCTTCGTCGGCATATTTATAACTGGTGACAGAGTTACCCGTAGAGATGATTTCACTACGAGAGACTGTTTTAGATTTGTTATTTACGATTTTGATATTAGAGACCAAGGTTGAAATATACGCATCGCCAACTTTGTTTCTTCGACGCTCAGATTCCACTTTCAACACATGAGTTTGATTCTTATTCTTAGAAGTAGACGTTGCAATGTTGAACTCTGATAACTGGTTCCCCAAAAGTTCAATGGCTTTTCTTGATTCTCTATCGGATGAGAGGCGAATGTTGATCTGACTGCTTAGTTTTTGGTGAACAATCGTCAACTCTTCGATTGAACTGATGTCAGGTTTATAACCCGGCTTAAGAGAAGAAAGCATGGCGATACGCACAGAAGCATCATGCTCAGTTTTATAAACACTACGATTATCCAACCACCAAAGTAATTTATCTTCGTGTGCAAGCGCATCAAGCTCGATTTCAGACTTTCGATTTAGGTCATTAATTTCGCGAATCAATTGTTGAGTCACAAGAGATCGTTTTACTCTTACTTCAACAAATGCACCAAGATCGTTCTCTTCCATCTGGACATATTCGATTCCATTCAGAGTCAAAGATTCTGTCTTAGTATTAACTTTGTTATCCACTAGACTATTTGAAAATCCGTTGCCATTGGTTTCTCGAACGGTGTCTCGCATGTAGAAAGATGACTCGACTTGAGTCCATAACTTTTCGTTAATGTTGTTTACCGCGATTTTTTTTGCATGAGATAACGTTCGTGCTTGAGATACCGCATAAATATACTCGCCACTGTCTGCTTGAGGTTTTAAGTACCACTCAGGCTTTGTCGATTGACAACCAGAAAGAACCAACAACGCGAATAGCGCAATGAAAAAGCGAACTATTTTTTTATTTGAAGACATTTGGAACCAACATCGAAAAATTTTGTCGCAATGTTATATTCTTAAAACTAAACATTCAAACGACCCAATTCGCAGTTAGATTCATTTTCAGGCGAAATATGTTTGTTTTTTATCGTTCTCCCGCATCAAATTCATACAAAAACCTCATTAATTAATAAAAATAACAATACAAAGTCTTGATTTTGAGACATTTCGTAAAAAATAGAAACTTCACAATAACACTATGATTTTCATTGATAAAAACGTGAACAAGGTCTTAAAAAAATTGAATATCAGTTCAAAAAAAACACATTTGTTCATCTAAGAAAGTGATATTTGTCCAATCAGTAAAATCCATTTTTTCTAAAAACGTCTTTAATTTTGCAGATAAATTTAGAACCTGAGCTTTAAAAAATGTGTAATACGATCACTGAAACGTTAACGCCAAGTTCATTATTTACATTTTTGTAAATAATGAACTTGGCAGTAGAGAAAGGTTGATTGTTTGTTTTTCACTCCGATATTGATATAAATGAAAATAACAATTTTATAAAAAGTGGGTTATTTATATAAACTTATCCCTTGGTAGGAATATAAAGCGAAATGACGGGTTAAGAGAGACTGTGTTATGGAAGCTAAACTAGATGGCGTTGAAAAAATTAATTAATGACTATTTTCTCTATTTCAAACCTCCTTCATAGATAAAAAACACCGATACCACCTTAAGGGTAGTTTCACTTTCATCTATGAAGGATTCAAGCATGTCTATCTAACTATTTTAGCGCGAGTAACTTGTCCGTAAACTCGGCAAAACCATATCCACCAGGTTGAGTCATTACAACAACTGGATGGTGTTCAAGACGCTGCCAATAGTGTTGAATGTTCGCTACCCCAACGCTATTTGGTAGGGCTTCAAACATGTATTGATCGTTCATTGAGTCGCCCACATAGCAGCTATGTTTGAGTATCTCCTCGCCTGACAAGCCCTTTTCCTCTAGAAAAGCCGTCGCGGTCGCTTTTTTAGAGTGCTCGCCATACCACGCATTGATATGTATTGAACTGGCGGTAGCATGAGCACCCAATGCTCGTATCTTCGAAACGACCTCTTCAACAATGTTCTCGTCGACACGTGGGCGATTCTGACCGATATCAATAGCGACTTCACACAGTCTGTACGATTGATCCAACGTCAACTCGAGATCAGGATATTGGTTTAAGATTGCTAACACTTGTTGTTTAAGCTGTTGTTGTTTCTCACTGATCACGCTTAACAGCACACTTGAACGAAGGGTAAGGAAACCATTTTTCTTTTCCATAACAAAAGCGCCATTCTCACCAAGCACGGCATCAACAGGCCAAAGCTGAGCAATATGATCGCACCACCCTGCACAAGCACCGGTTACCGCGACCACTTTCTTCCCTGCATCTCGAAGCTTTTTTAGTGCGATCAGTGTTTCTGGTGGCAGTTCACCTTTCCAAGTCAGAGTGTCATCGACATCTGTTAAAACCCAATCCACGCTTTTCCAATTTTGATTTAATTCATTCGATACCGAATTCATTTTTACACCTCTAAATAATGATTAACGACACAGTGTTAAAGTAAATTCGGCAAGAACATCACCACGCTCTCTGAGAACGTCAGCAACATTAATACCGCTAACAATGCTAGCAACAAGGGAGCCACTTCTTTAACGAAGTCGACCATACGAACTTTCAATATTGAGCAGACCGTGAACATCATGGAGCCGAATGGCGGAGTCACACCACCAATCATGATGTTTACAATCACGATAATGCCGAAATGAACCGGATTGACACCCAAGTTCAATACCGCAGGTAGCAGCAGTGGCGTCAGGATGATCATCGCGGCTCCGCCTTCGATAAACATGCCGACTACTAACAGCAACAGATTGATAAGTAGCAGAAGTACCAGTTTGTTATCCGTCAGCCCAATCAATGCCGAGGCGACATTATGAGGGATCTGCTCCAGTGTCATGTAGTAACCAAAAACCATCGCGCCGATGATAATGAACATCACACTGCTGGTGCCCTGCACCGTCTCTCGCATAATTTGAGGAATGTGTTTGAAACTCAACTCTCGGTAGATAAACGCACCAATAATGACACAAAGTAGAACTGCAATAGCGCCGGCTTCCGTTGGGGTAAAGAGCCCAAAGCGCATTCCCAGAATAATGCCAAACGGAATCAACAGAGCAGGCACAGCCTTAAAGAAGTAATGAAGACGTTCTTTAGCAGTCGCCGGCTTCGAACGCGAAGGTTTATAGTTTCGCTTGCGAGAGATAAACCAAATGGTGACCATTAAAGACAGAGCCATCAAGAACGCCGGTACATAACCTGCGATGAACATTTGATGCACGGAAACGTTCGCCAATAAAGCGAAAATAATCAAGTTGATACCAGGTGGGATTACTGGGCTAATACTTGAAGACGCAGCAGTAACAGCCGCAGTAAACGGTAAGTCGTAGCCGCGTTTGGTCATCTCTGGCGCTAAGATTTTAGACTGCATTGCGGCATCGGCATTGGCTGAACCTGAGATCCCCCCCATCAAGGTACTCAATGCCACGTTAACCTGTGCTAAGCCGCCCGTCTTATGGCCAATCATTGAATCGGCAAACGCGAGTAAACTTTTACTGATCCCCGCATAGTTCATCACCGAACCCACCATGATGAAAAACGGGATCGCCAGTAACGGAAACGACTCTGCCGAACTGATGAACCTCTGCATAACTAAGGTCACGGGAATCGAATTATTGATAAATAGGAAATAGACCATTGCAGACGATATCAGGGAGAATGCAATCGGAATATTCAGTAGGAAAAGAGCAAAAAGAATGAAAATTGGAAGATAGCTTTCCATTGAGAGTACCTACTGCTTAGAACTTTTTAAACAAGCTACATCGTCTACGATGAACTTAACGGTGTGGATAGCCATCAAAGAAAAACTAAGTACCAACACGCCATTAATAGCAAAATAAGACATCCCCATTACAGGCGTGACTTTGCTAGAGAGCATCAAATATTGATAACTAAGCACTGACATCAAAATGTTGATGCCTAATAGGAATACCGAGACCCCTAGTTTAAAAATGCGTTGGGGGCGCGTTGGTAACATGGCTACAATCACATCCACGCCCATATGAAGTTTGTGCTTGTAGCATGAGCTGATGCCCAGATAGACAGCCCAGATAAAACAGATCACTGAGAGCTCTTCGCTCCAAGGGACAACAAAGCCAAATCCATAGCGCAAAACCACATTAACAATCACAACAAGCACTGTGATTGAAATAGCAATCGACGCTAAGATTTCTTCAAGATTTCTTAACAAAAACAAAAGGTCCTCCTAGATATACCCGCTGTGAATACTGCGAGCAAACAGGAATCAAGCGACCCAAAACCATTGGATCGCTAGTGTTAACAAATGGAATTTTAATTGTTATTGAGCCGCACGAATCGCCTCAAGTTCTTTCATGATGGTCGCGTGAACGCCTTCACTCCAAGTAGGGAACTGGTTGTAAACGTCTGCTGTCAGCTTGTTAAACTCTTCAGAGTTCACTTCATTAAATGTCACACCCAGTTCTTCTAGCTTCTGCTTGTATTCTTCATCAAGCTTAACTAGCTCTTGAGTATTCGACTCAACCCCCGCTTCTAGCTCTTCGTTAATAATGGCTTGCTGCTCTGGCGTGAACTTATCCCACAACGTTGGAGAAATGTAGATACCAACAGAGCCGAGGAAGTGCTTCGTTAGCGACATGTTCTTAGCCACTTCGTAGATTTTCGTTGAGTACATAGTCAAGATAGAGCCTTCTAGACCATCAACGACACCTTGCTGAACACCTGCGTATGTTTCTGGGAAAGGAAGAGAAGCTGGCGCTGCGCCCATCGCTGAGAGTGTGCTAATAAACAGTTGGCTTTGTGGTACACGAATACGCATCCCCGCCATGTCTGAAGAGTTGACAATCTCTTTATTGGTGATCATATGACGGAAACCAAACATATAGTCCGCGTTTAATACCTTAATGCCCTTCTCTTCAGCTTGCTGCTTAAGACCTGCAACATAGTCGGTGTCCATCATTGCTAAATATTCATCGTAAGAGTTGTACAACATAGGACCTGCAAGTGCCGCAAAATCAGGAACGTAATCGCCAAGGTAAGTCAGGTCTTCCACGGCAATCCAGTTAGCACCATTTACGACCTGCTCTAGGTTGTCTTTATAAACAGGTAGTTGGCCGCCAGGGAAAACCTTAATGTTAACTGAGCCATCAGTGCGTTCACGAATCTTGTCCGTCACCTTCACTAGCTCTTGCGTTAGAAGCTCATTCTGAGTGAACACCAAGCTCATATTGATATCAATCGGTTCAATCTTTGCCTCTGTTGCTGCTTCATCTGCCTGACCACAACCGACAAGAAGTGCCGCGGCTGTCATTACTGTTCCAATTAGCTTTTTCATTTTGAATCCTTTGTTTTGGATGTGTTACTTCAATTGAGTATAGAAGGCTAAATTTTGGTTGAGTATGCGATTCAATTATTACATTCATATGAACATAAAAATGTTTATTTGAACATTACAAAAAACATGACCTTGCCCATAAAACGCAAATTTTGTCGCTCACCTTTCATATAGGTAGTAATAAATCTGTAATGATAGAGAGATAATGTTCACTCAACTTTCAAATGAACAATTAGATATTGATATGATCACAGGCCATCGCGGTGCCGCACTTTTGGCACCAGAAAATACATTGGTAAGTATTGAACGAGCCGCCCAAGCAGGTGCCAAATGGGTAGAGATTGATACTCAGCTAACTGCGGATCAAATCCCAGTCGTTATGCATGATGAAACCGTTGATCGTTGCACTAACGGCACTGGTAAATTATCCGAACTGACACTCGCAGAGATTCAAGCGTTAGATGCTGGTAGTTGGTTTGGTAAAGAGTTCGAGGGGGTTACGATTCCGACCTTGGAAGAAGCGATGCTCAAGTGTATGGAGCTTGGAGTAACCTTAAACCTTGAATTAAAGGTCTACAACCAGCACACAACACAAACGCTAACCGATGAAGTGCTTGCGGCGGTTGAACGTATTAATTACCCGCTAGATATGTTGTTGTTTTCAAGCTTCAACCAAGATGTGTTAGCTCAATGCAAAGCACACTACCCTCAAGTACGACGCGGCTTTATCTGTGATAAGTGGGATCAAAGCAGCTTAGACACCCTTCTGTGCTTAGACCTTTATAGTATTCATATCGACCACCAGCTACTCGATATTTCCATCGCTAATGAGATAAAAGAATCGGGTATAATCCTCAAGATATGGACACTCAATGAACCTTCGAAAGCGAAAGGATTCTATGAGATGGGTGTCGACAACATCATTACCGACATGCCGAATCAATTTTAGTGAAACACTATGGAATTAAATCAGCGCCAAAAACAGATACTAGCCACTCTCAAAGCCAACCAAGATGTTCAAATTGACCATCTCGCTGAACAGTTTGCTGTTACCACCCAAACGATTCGACGTGATGTAAACCAGCTGTGCGAACAAGGATTAGCGAGACGAGTACATGGTGGCGTGAGCCTGCCGACCGCACTAACCAACACTAGCTATCGCTTTCGCACTGGCGTTGAGTCAGAAGCCAAAGACGGTATCGCAATGTCGGTCGCTAATGCGATACCGGAAGGGTCGACTGTGATGATTGGGATTGGTACAACCGTCACTCGAATTGCTCAGTATCTACTTGCAAAGCCCTCTTTACGCGTTATCACTAATAATCTGCAAGTTGCGCGAATTTTAGAAGCGAACGACCAAATCGAGGTCTATTTAGCAGGCGGTTTACTGCGCCGTGAACACCAAGACATGGTAGGCAGCAGTGTGGTTAACTTCTTCTCCGATTTCGAAGCTGATATTGGCATTTGTGGCTGTGGCTCTATAACAACGAGCCATTATGCGATGGAGCATGAGCAAGTTGAGGCCGATCTTTCCAAAGCCATTCTCAACAACAGCCGTGAATGCTGGCTAGTCGCAGATGCGAGTAAATGGGGTCGTTTTGCTGCACTAAAAGTCGCTCCCCTAGATCAATTTGATCGTATCTATACTAATAATCGTCAACTCCCAGAAGAGTTAAACGTTCAGCTCATCGACGATACCGTATCGGCTTAATTCCCGTCGATTATCGAACCAGCCCATTTGCATCGCTACGAAGGAAGTGGGTGTTTTCAACTAGGAAATCAAGCAATGTACTCGCTTGCGGGCTCAATGCCCGACCTTTTAGTGACTGCACTTTCACTCGAGCTTTAGACAAGATCTCAAGATCAGTCGGCACGATCTCAATCTCTCCCGATTCAACCTCTTCCAAGACCGTTAGCTTCGGCATAAAAGTAACGCCCAGCCCCGCAGATACGAAGTTTTTCAACGCACTCACTGAGTTGGTCTGTAGCTTTGGTGAGAGGTTCAAGTGAGACATCTGCTGCGCATGATGAACAAGCCTACCCATACCAGTTGAGTTATCGATGAGAGCAAGAGGTAAAGCCTGCAGATCTTGCAGTGTTGTCGGTTCCTCTTTCAACGTTAGAAGATGCCCTTTAGGAACAATGAGCTCTAACGGATGACTTCGCTCAACATGGGTATGTAGCTTAGGATGAGGCGCAGCAGCGTAGGTTATCGCAAAATCGATCTGCTGATCTTCAAGTAACTTAACTGCATCCAGAGCGCCTGCGATTTCGATCGACAAATTGATATCAGGATAACGAGTCATGAAGGTTTCCATCGGCTTGGAAACGAGATTAGTAATGAAACCCTCTCCGATTGCGATGCTGACACTACCGCCTGTTAAATTTTTCAACTTCGTTAGCTGAGAAAGCACCGCCGCTTCACTGCGTATAATGTTGCGATAGTGATTCAGCAGCTCATTGCCAGCCTCGGTCAAATACGATTGACGGTTATTACGCTCCCACACTTTCATTTCAACCTGCGCTTCAAGCTGACCAAGCATACGACTCATGGCTGCCGGGTCTACGTTGAGCATTTTCGCTGCCTTGCGCAGTGAGCCGTACTTAGACAACCCATTGAGATACTCTAGAGCACGTATATTAAAGTGATGCATGATAAGTCCTTGTACAACGGCAATTCACCAAGATTCTCATATATACGGCTATCTAATCTCAATAAATTTTCTTGTTGCTATTGTTAAGGGGAAAATCTGTGCTTGAGGTCACCATCTATTGCCAAACCGAAAAGTTATTCCAGCTCTGTTTAGTCACTGCAGTTCAATCATCACAAATGTTATGATATAACATTTCACTTATAATCTATTATTTATTGATGCTGTGAAATGTCATATAGCGTCAACCGACTGGGAAATTGAGGATCACGTAATGAACACCGAGACTACTGAAGTATTCACTGCTGATAACAAAACGAGCGAAACACCTTCGTTCAGCAAAGGAAAGCTGCCAACCGTGCTGACGGATATCTATCAAGATCATCTCAATATGGTGGTTTGGGAGCGCGCTTTCAGTGAGGAACTGACACAAGCCATTGATGAGTTTATTTCTAATAACCCGGATTTCAGTAAGTCAGTGAATGTGTCTTCTGAAAGTGCTTATCAAGAATTACAAAAATCACTCGACGACTTGCCCCCAACTTTAGTTCAGAACATTGCTGAGCTAGTTGATATGTTCTGTTGCTTATTCGATCTCAAAGATGCTGGTGTACGCCTAGCAACATTAAACAGTGCTATGTGCCCACGCTTTCATGTCGACCGTGTCCCTTGCCGATTGGTCACCACTTTCCATGGTACAGCAACACAATGGCTACCTAACCATGTGCTTGATCGCTCTAAGCTTGGACATGGCAGCAACGGACAACCTGACCACCTATCCGGCTTATACCAAGATGAAAGTGACGTTCAACAGTTATCGTGTGGTGACGTCGCGCTGTTAAAAGGCGGTGCGTGGATTGGTAATGAAGAAACGGCATTAGTACATCGCTCACCAATGATTTCTGCACAAGAAAATCGACTGCTGCTGACTATAGACTTTGGTTAACTATCGACTTCGGTTAACCGCAACTCGCCAATAATCCTAATCTAAACCTTAGAAAGAGGCCCCACGGCCTCTGCCCGAAAATGTATCCACTTCAAGAATAGTACTCACTCACTACATGCTGCATTGGGTTAACTAATACCGATGCAAAAAAGATATTCACGTGTTGAATTTAGGTACTATACTCAAAATCGCTCCATCTCATCAATAATCAACGGAAAGACACAACTGACTATTTATTCACATAAGATGAGATTTAAGTCACCAGATCATTATATAGCCAAAGAAAGGTAGTAACAAAAATTTAATATAAATCATAGAACTTATTAAACATCTACATATTTTACAGATGTCACTTAGTCAAAATTTAACCAATTAAAATAAAAGGGAAATAATTAAATCAATAACCCTTTATAGTTAATTCTCAATTATTTGAACTTCGTCCAATTTATTTGCAACAATTATCTTACTCTGGTACGATTATTGAGCTAAATAATTACTATCCCTTAATAAGTAGCAGTATTAAACCTCTGTTTATTGAGTATGTATTTATCCATATTCACTTCCAATATCGCAAAAAAATCATTAACTCCTTACCCTGACTATCGAGGGTTTTGATTTTATATGCATTATTGAAGTTACTACATGCAAAAAAGATAAGAGCATTAAGAGGTATCTCTTGCACCAAGAACGAGTATTTGAACCTGACTGTTTATTAAAAAGCCATTCAAATAATAAAGTATGCTTCCCGATAGCCTTTATTAGCCTTCTCACACAGGCTACCGACTTACAACAAGTATTAGACATTGCCGCGGAGTGAGTAGATACCATTATCCCTTGTGATCGAGTCAGTGTCGCAATTCCGGAAAACACACACCAATTAAAAGTATTCGCCTTTCATGGCAACAAAGCGATACCGCTCGACATGCTTATTCCAATCGAAAACTCATTCGTTGGAAGAGTTTTTCAAACTCAAAAATTGACTATCTGTGATCATGTTCAGCAGTCGCGAGAAATAGACTGTACTCTACTGTCTTCGCATGGGCTGTCTTGCTGTATGGACGCGCCACTTATCAATAACGGCATCTGCTACGGAACATTAAACATCGCCCACAAAGAAGGCGCCTTTTACAACGAACAACATGCTGCACTATTACAAAGCATTGCGAGCTGGCTAGCTTTAAATATTGCTCTGCATACACAAGCTCAAAGAATGGAGCAGCTAGCAAGCATTGACGACTTAACCCGCGTTCCGAACCGTCGCAAGTTCATGAACACCATAGAAAACAAATTTAAAAACTACAAAGCGACAGGAAAAGGGTTTTACGTCGCGATACTCGACCTCGATAACTTCAAATTGCTGAATGATAACCACGGTCACGATGCGGGCGACTTAATGTTGGTAAAGTCAGCAGATGTCGCTAAATTTGTTACCGGAAAACAAGACTTCCTTGCTCGAATAGGCGGTGAAGAGTTTGCATTTATAATCGAACGAGATTCTTGGGCTGAAGTTGTTGAGGCAATGGAGGCTGTTAGGTATTCAATTGCATCCTTAAAAGTCGAACACAATAACCAACCAATTGGTATCACTACTAGTATTGGTGTGACCCACGTAAGACCTCAAGACGCAACGTTTGGCGAAACGATAGTGAGAGCAGACCAAGCGCTTTACGTCGCGAAAGAGAGAGGCCGTAATTGCGTTGAATTGCTGTAAAAAAGAACAAAAAAAGGACGCTGAATCAGCGTCCTTTTTCGTTTTTACTTCTTATTACTTGCCTGCTTATAGAGTTGCGGCAAGGCCTTTGGTATCGCCCACTTAAGGCGTTTTGGCTTCAGCGCTTGTATCCCTTTCCAAAGCGCATTCATCAAGCTTGCGTCCTCCTGCCCCTCTTGTAGGCGCTGTGAACGCTTCTGCCAAATATCAGTGTCACTGGCTTTACTCATTTCAAGACCACCTGTGTTGCTTCTCAGCTGCTTATACAAGCTTGCTCGAGCAGCGCCCCATCGATTCGCTTTCACCATTCGTCTGAACACTAACCATGGCGGCGTAGGACGAGAACGATAATAACGGTGAATGCTCAAGGCGGCGATAACGAGAACAAATAGCGTCACTGCGCTGCCAATCAACCAGCCAGAATAAGCTCTAACAAAGGATTTAAATGTATGCTTGGCTTTGAAGGTCTTACCCTCAATCACCACCGTTTCCAACTCTTTACTCTTGCTGTTCCACCATTGGAACTTATGTTCAGGCAAGGTGAACTCACCGCCCTGTTGGATCACATACACGCTTTCTTCTATTCGACTCGATTGGTAATCGCCACGTGTTTGCTTATCGTCTAAGCGGTTTGGTTGAGGATACGCTTGATAGCTGGCAGTAGAATCATTGGATAACAAGTCTGGAAGCAACACTGACAAACTGTTTTGTGCATTGATCGTTATGGTGCGAGTGATTGCATCACCGACTTTCAGCTCATCGTTAGACGTTGTCCATTTCTGATCCACACTCACTTTAGTCGCGGTAAACCATGCAGAGTCATCACTGAGCAAACCAGAAGGCATAGACGCTTCGAACTTAATTGGCTGCGTATAAAGCGTACCAGCCACTTTTGAACCATCAGGCGCAGAGACTTGCACACCCACGGCGACAGGTGGAATCACAAACTGCCCCGAGGCTTGCGGATACAAAGTTATTTCCCAACGCTGACGAGACCACGTTTGCCCCCCTTTGCGCTCGGTATAGTTGGTTGCTAATTGGTTACGCTGCTTTGCAATCACGTTGGGGATTTCTACGCTGCCAATGCGTGTACCACCAGTGAACCAACGAGGCGTTGCAACTTCGATGTACAAGATCACCTGCTCATTCACACTGAACTTAGGCGTTTCTTTCGTATCTGCTCCTGCCCCCTGCTTGCCAACCCACGCTAATAACTCGACATCACTTTCTTTAGGTAGAGACGGGCGCTGCAAGTCTTGAATATCTTGTGCGTTCGCCAAGCCAGTAAAAAACAAGGTAAACATCATCATGATAGTGCTTAAACGCCCAACCACGGAGTCAGCGCCAAGTTTGAATGCATTCATCATTGTGCTTGCTCCTCTTCTTGTTGTGGTTGCGGTTGTGGCTGCGTTTTTACGGGCTCACGCAGTTGAATTTGGAACTTAGCGCGCAAGAAGTACTTAGGATCGGCCTCTACACGTTTTAACCACTTATCCGCCAATTCTTGGCTGCCAAGGATTTCGTTCGCATTGAGTTTCTCTTTCAGCATTAATTCAGCCGCGGTTTTTTCGTCTGTCCCATCTGCAGTTTGCGGGTTGTCACCCAGTTCAAACGACTCTTCGGGTCCGTCTGTTGTCCCCGCTTGGCTTTCACTGGTGCGGTTTATCTCTTCGACAATGCCACCAATGACTTTTAGGTTGTGTTCGACGTCTGGTCGCAATTGCTCACTCAAGCTGTCTTTGTCTGCCAGTGTTTGCAACAAATTACGCGCGGCCAAGTACTCACGTTGACGCGCCAACGCACTCGCAGCGTTGTACAAGCCATAGTCTTTTACCGCATCTGATGGATCGTTTTGCATCTCCAAGAGAGCGGTATGAGCCAGTTTGTATTCGCCTGCGTAGTAATAAGCTGTCCCTTTACGCAACGGATCCGTAAAGTGCTTTGCTGCCTCAAGGTATTCGTTTTTGTTGAACAAACGTTGCCCTTGCTGATTTGGCGTGAGCCATAAATCCCACCACCATTGAGACGCTTTATCCCAGGCGGTTACCTCTTGCACCACTTCAGGTTTATCCGCTTTGAGCGAGACCGTTTCCGCCATGGCTTTTGGCGTCATAGACAAAGACGTTGATACCATCGCCACCACACACCATTGCACTAACCAGCCTTTGCGGAACCAAAGCATCATGATGAGAGCAATTGGGAACAGCAGTTGATAACCCATGTCTTTCCAAGGCATGGATGATTCGCCATTGAGTTGCATGTTTCGCTCAACAAAACGGTTCAGCTTGTCTACATCGCTGTTGTCTACCGTCACTTCAACAAGACGTCCACCTGTCGCGCTAGCAAGATTGTTTAACGAGTCCAAATCGACCGGGTTGTTAGAAACAATGTCCGAGTTACCCGCAGCCAAGATAAGCAATTGATAAGGCTTGTCTGCAAAGTAGTTTTTGTAAGCGGTAATGGTTGCCGGATTGACGCCATCTGTAACCAACAGAACCGTAGAACCCGGTTGGCCTTGTAATTGTTGGTCAATCAAAGGCAACGCCGTTTCAGCAAGTTTACCTTCAACTGGCATGATTTCTGGTGTTATCGCCGCTAGAAACGGTTTGAATACTTTACTGTCCTGCGTTACTGGCATCGCGACATGAGCAGAACCCGCATAGACAACCAACCCAGTGCTACCACCTTTTCGTGCAGCCAAGAGGTCACGGATCTTTTGCTTAGAGCGCTCCAAGCGGCTAGGCGGAAGGTCTTTTTGTAACATTGAATCGTTGTTGTCCAACACCACCAGCATGGAGGCTTTGTCTTCGCCAAACGGTGAAGCTTGGCGCTCCCAAGAAGGTCCAGCACAGATGATGATGGCAATCGCTACTATCACCATAAGTAGCTTGAGCGGCAGTTGTTTTCGCCAACCATAGTCGCCAATCGTTAAGGCTTTACGTAAATGCTCAGGAAGAATGTCTTTCCAGCTTGGCTTGGATTCTTCTCGCCACCTTAACCAAAGCAAAAGAAACATCGGGATGAACGCCAATAGCCACATTGGACGAATGAAATGGAACTGTGTGACAAACTGTTCTAGCCCCATGCTAGAGAAAGGAGAATCAAACATGGCGCTCTCCTTCTACGTTGTCTGTTTGTGCAGAACCGTCACTGTTCACTGATAGTCGACGACGCTTAAATGTCGCCAACGAGAACGCGGTTAAGTACATCGCAACCACCAAAGCCATTAAGTAATGATGCAAACTTTGCTTAGGACGGTAAGTGGTACTCTCATAGATCTGTGGCTCTAACTTACCAATCTCATCATAGGCTTTAGCAAGTTCGTCACGGTTGAGCGCTTCAAACGCCTCACCACCGGACTCTTTCGCAATACGTTTGATCGTTTTCATATCTAGTGCAGTTTCACCCACGGTTTGTGGATCACCCATTGCAATCACGTGGATGCGTACATCTTTGGCTTTCGCGACTTTCGCCGCATCAATCGGTTCAACGAAGCTTCCGGTATCATTACCATCCGTTAGAACAATGGCGACTTTCTCTTTGCTATCTTCTACGTCGGTACGCGACTTTTCACTTTGCTCAAACACCTTAATCGCCAAACCAATTGCATCACCTAAGTGAGTGCTTTGCCCAGCCATCGCCACATCCGTTTGGTTAAGCAACTCTAGCCACACTTTTTGATCGGGCGTGAATGGCGTTTGCACAAATGCCGCATCGCCAAACAAGATTAACCCTAAGCGGTCGCCTTTGCGCGTTTTGGCAAAGTCACTTAATACTTCTTTGGCAGCATCGAGACGAGAAATCTTTTCACCGGTGTTGGACGTGAAGTCTTGCTCTGCCATTGAGCCAGACAAATCGACGACGACCATAACATCTCGGCCTAAGCTTTCACGCACCTGTGGCTCGCCAAGCACTGTCGGCTTTGCCATTGCGGTCACGACCAAAAGCCAAGAGATGATGAGCGTTGCGCGCTGCCACCAGCTCGGAGTGAGTTGGCTTGCCCCTTCTGATGGGGTTTCACCAATGGCGTCCACAAGCTGACTAAAGAACGGCACTTTGATGGCCATTTGTTTGGTGCGGTAAGCTGGGACGAGGAAATACACTACTAAAGGCAGCGGCAAGATGATGAACCAAAGCGGATGCTCAAACTCAAAACTGCTCATGTCCAGCCATGAAGCAAGAAGATCACCCATGGCGACCTCCTTTTAATGCACGCGCTTTGTAGGCAAGCGTGCGCTTTTCAATGTTGTGAGCGTTCTCATCGTGCTCTTTCACCCACTCAGTTGCGCGTTCAAGAAGTTGTAAACGCTCTGTTTTTTCCAGTTCAACGCTTGGGTCAACGATACTTTGCAGCCAACGCTTGGAGACTTCGTCATCAAACATTTTATGCTTGGGGTTAAGCTCATCTAACTTGCTCAGGAACGAGGTATCAAATAAACGAGCATGAGAGCTATCAAGATGAATCAAGACGATTTTCAGAGTCGAGAACAGCGCTTTCGGCATGCTGGCGTCATCTGGTGTTAAACGAGAAATGGCTTCAATAGCTTCTTTACGGTAACGGTTATCCCACCAATGGTGTGCCAGTCGGTAGCCGACACACATGAGTACAATCGCACCGACAATGGCAAGGATCTTCCAACCAATGGTTTGTGGCACCCAGCTGACGCTTTCTGGCACCGCGACGTCATGCAGCTCACGCAGAATATACGTGCTTGGAGGCGTGTGTAAGTCTGTCATTTATCGGCCTCCAACGAGTTTTTGGAATTGAGTAATGTGGTCACCGGTTGTGTCGATTTCGATATGAGGCAGCTTTTTGATTGCCATGAGTTGTGCCAGTGATTGACGTTGTAACTGAGCTTTCTCAACCAAACTGGCGCTGGCGGCATCGACTTTGGCTTTACTGTCTAAATTGAGCTGGTAACGACCATCACCAATCACCCATTTTACTTTCGCCAAATCTTGAGGAAGCGACTGCTCTAAAGGATCACTTACCATCACCGCGAGGACATCGTTGTGCTGTTGAAGCTGCTTAAGATGATCAAGATGATGCTCTTCGCAATCGCGCCAATCACTGATGAAAATCAACGTGGATTGTTTTAGCTTCATCCGTTTGATGAGCTCAATCCATTTACTGAACGTCACTTTGTCTGAATCTAACGAGTCCACATTTAAGCGCTGGTTGGCTTGAGAGAGTCGTTTCAGTTGAGCGAGCAAATCGTTTTGGGAACGCTGAGCTTTGCTGTGGTATAGAGCAGAATCAGAGGCGATAACAAACCCAACTCGGTCACCGTCTTTCAATACTCGCCAACCACACATAGCCGCCACTTCAGCAGCGACCACAGATTTCATGACCTCGGTCGAGGCGAAAAACATCGCACTACGCTGATCAACGCAAACAATCACATTGCGGTCTTTTTCTTCGGTGTAACTGCGCACATGGGGCTTGCCTGTGCGCATGGTGACTTTCCAATCTAGGTTTCGGATGTCGTCCCCTAGCTGGTAATGACGCAGCTCTTCGAAGTTCAGACCACGCCCACGGAATAATGAGTTGTGCCGCCCAGAAAGCACACTGCCCGCTTTTAAGTGAGGCAGCAGGCTGAAGGATTCGGCTTGTGCTTGTAAACGCACTAAGCGAGCGTAATCACAATACAAGCGAGGATCGAGCCCTTGGGATTGAGGAGCAAGCGTTGGCTTTGCCATAGTCCCTCCTGCTTATCCGATTTCTACACAATCAAGTAATTCTTGCACCACACGTTGATGATCAACACCATCGGCAAGTGCATCGTAAGAAAGTGAGAAGCGATGTCCCAGCACCGATGGCACCATTGCACGCACATCATCAGGCGTTACATGATCACGCCCTTGTAGCCACGCATAAGCACGCGCGCATTTGTCTAAGGCAATTGAGGCGCGAGGACTTGAGCCGATTTCGATCCATTTTTGTAGCAAGGAATCAGCGTAACGCTCTGGTTTACGTGTCGCTATCACAAGCGCCACGATGTAGTTCTCGACTAAATCGGAAACAGTAATGTTTGGTAATTGGCGTCGCGCTTCAATAACGAGCTCTGGTTCAATGTGTTGTGGCGTCACTAATTCGCTACTGGTTTCTGAACCCAACTCTTCGCTGCGCACCAAGCGAATAATGTCACGCTCTGCCTCATCTTCTGGGTAGTCGACGGTCACTTTCATAATAAAACGGTCCATCTGCGCTTCTGGCAGTGGGTAAGTACCCTCTTGTTCCACTGGGTTTTGTGTTGCAAGCACCATGAACAACTCAGGCAAGACGTGGGTCTTATCACCCACCGTAATCGTGCCTTCTGCCATCGCTTCTAGCAGTGCAGCTTGAACTTTTGCTGGCGCACGATTCACCTCATCCGCCAACACAATGCTGTTGAAGATTGGTCCCGGTTGGAAGTGCAGCTGAGGCTTGCCATCCAACTCTTGGTACACTTCGGTACCTGTTACGTCTGAAGGTAATAAGTCGGGAGTAAACTGAATACGACCAAAGCTGGTGTTAAGTAGGTTTGCAAGTGACTTCACCGAGCGCGTTTTTGCCGTTCCCGGTAAGCCCTCTAAAAGTACGTGACCATTGGTCAGCAACCCTATCACCAAAGCCTGAACCACATGGCTTTGGCCAATGACGCTTTTTTCAGTTTGTTCGATTAATTCATTAATGGCTTGTTGTGCGTGGTTCATTTTCTCTCCCCGAGTCTGATTAAAAAATTGTAAATTTCGTCTAAAGAAACAAGAACAATCGTCAGTATTAATCCTTCCGCTCTTCACTTCTTAAGATTTGAGCCAACCCAACCAACATCGGAAGTGAATAATCAAAGAAAGCCTTTATTCCTGAACACAAATAATTGAGGCCAACCTCTCCTTCAGACGTTTTAACTAAACGATTCTTGGGGCATTCACCCCAGCAGTACGAAAGATAGGGACATTGCATACAGTATTGAGGCAGGGAGTCCCGCTTAGCCATTCCAAAAGCAAATTGACGTGTAGATAGAACCATGTCGCTCAATGAGTATTCTTTTATGTTGGCTAATTTGTATTCTGGGTAAACATAATGATCACAACTAAATACGTCACCATTATGTTCGATAGCTAGGCCCTTACCGCAGAATTCTGCAGTCACACATAGTTGAGACGGTTTACCCATAACTTGTGCAACGGCTGTCTCAAACAGATTTACTAAGACTCGACCAAGGTCATTGTTAACCCATTCTTCAAACGTCGAGATTAAAAATGCGCCCCAATCCTCAGGGTCAACGGACCAATCGGTTACCACAGACATTGGATGTCCGGGGCTAGCAAGTTCACTCCCCTTAACGGGTATCATTTGCTCATTCCAAAATTGCGGGGCGGTCGTCTGAAAATTGTTCGCTTCTACCACTGGCGAAAACTGAATATAAGTCACACCCAACTCTTGTGTTAAGAAGCGATATACTTCGAGGGGATATTTCGCATTGTAACTGTTCACCGTAACGAGCGCGTTGAACTTCACACCATACTTTTTGAGTTTATCAACAGCTCTCATGACCAAATCAAATGTCGGTTTATCGCTGCGGGTTCTGCGATATTTGTCGTGCAACTCTCGTGGTCCATCGATCGACAAACCAACAAGGAAATTATGCTCTTTTAAGAACGCGCACCACTCATCGTTCAGCAAAATGCCATTGGTCTGAAGGTCATTTTCAATACGAACGCCCTTTGGTTGATGTTTCTTTTGCAGAGCGACGACATTGCGGAAATAGTCCAACCCGAGTAACGTTGGCTCCCCGCCCTGCCATGAGAAAACGATTTCTTCACCATCCTGGCTCTCGATATAGCTTTTAACGAATGCTTCCAACGTTGCATTATCCATTTCAGGCTGCTTGTCTTGGTGCAATAGATTTTCTTTGTGTAAATAAAAGCAGTATTGACAATCGATGTTGCACTTTGCTCCGCCAGGCTTTGCCATTACATGAAATCGGCGTGAGTACACATCAGAGTTTATTGGTTTGGCAGCCGTGCGTAACGGAATGATCGGCATTGTTGTTGAATAGCGGGGGGATGACTTACTCATTTTCTAACTCACTCTCTAATGTACCTAATCGCCCAACACACAAAAGAGGCGTTTAGGTAAACAGCGCTCCGAAGAGCGCTAATACTAATGGTTTTTTCAAAGTTACTTAGGTACAAATGAACCTGGAGTCTGACGAGGTGGGAACTCATCAAACGTTGCCATCATTTTCTTGACACCTTCCATTGCAGGAGCAAATAAGAATGAACGCTCATAGACCCAGCGGTCGTAACCCATACCGGTGTCGCCACGCTCAAATGGGTCGATACTTAAGTCGTAGATCATCGGTGCACGAAGTTTCGTGAATGGTTTACGCCAGATATCTAGGCCAGTTTCTGTTTCTTGAATGGCAAAGTGAAACTTGTACTTTCCTTGACGCATTGCAACAAGGTCACCATCATCACTCCAGTAGAAGAACTCATTGCGAGCAGATTTGTCTGTTTTACCTGTTAGATAAGGTAGTTGGTTATAGCCATCGAGATGGACTTTGTAGTCAGTTTTACCGACTTTTTTACCTTTAAGTAGCTCATTTTTTACATCATTCTCTCCAGCTGCAGCCAATAACGTTGGGAAGAAATCTTCTAGTGATGTAATACCATTCAAAGTTTCGCCAGCCTTAATATGACCTGGCCATTTAATAAGTGCAGGTACGCGGAACCCACCTTCCCAGCCCGTGTTTTTCTCACTACGGAACGGTGTCATTGCTGCATCCGGCCATAAATTGATCATTGGACCGTTATCCGTCGTGTAGACAATAATAGTGTTGTCATCCACACCTAGATCTTTAACTTTCTGTAGCAGTTGTCCGATTTGATCATCATGTTGCTTCAAGCCATCAGCATAGAAGCCTGCGCCTGTAGAACCCTCATATTTTTCTGGAATATGAGTAAAGTTATGCATGCGGGTAGAGTTGTACCAAACAAAGAATGGTTTATCAGCTTTAACTTGCTTATCAATAAAAGTTTCCGCTGCGTCTAACGTTTCATCATCCACCGTCTCCATGCGTTTGCGAGTCAGAGCACCGGTGTCTTCAATTTTTCCGTCTGCATAAGAATGAATAACACCACGCGGTCCGAATTTCTTCTTAAATTCTGGGTCTTTCGGGTAATCTCCATTTTCCGGCTCTTCTTCCGCATTTAGGTGATAAAGGTTACCCATAAACTCATCAAAACCATGACTTGTAGGTAAATATTCATCACGATCACCTAAGTGGTTCTTACCAAATTGACCGGTGGCATAACCTAAGTTTTTAAGCATTGTCGCAATTGTTGGATCTTCTTTAGATAGACCTTGTTTTGCACCAGGCATGCCAACTTTCGATAAACCAGTACGTTTAGGCATTTGACCTGTAATGAAAGCTGAACGGCCAGCGGTTGAACTTTGTTGACCATAAAAGTTAGTGAATCTTGCACCTTCTTTAGCAATGCTATCAATATTTGGAGTGTTGTAGGCTAACATACCTCCGTTGTAGGCACTGATGTTCCAATAACCAATGTCATCGCCAAAGATAACTAAAATATTAGGTTTTTCTGCTGAATAAGCGCTCGCCGATGCTGCGCCAATAGCAAGCGTGCAAGCATTCAAAAGAAGCTTTTTGCCGTTCATTGTCATACTAGACTCCATCAATCTATTATTGGTAAACTCGGTTACGTAGAGAAAACCGAGATGTTTTCAAAATAAACCTAATTTGATTGCGAATAAATAAGTTCAACTTTCGTTATTACATAAATAAAACTTATAGGTCAGGAAATGGACTTAAATTTAATCCAAACCTTTTTAGTTGTTGCTGAATACAAATCATTTACTAAAGCAGCTGAACATCTTGGACTTACCCAACCAGCAGTCAGTGCGTCGGTGAGACGCTTAGAACAAGTTATTGGAAAACAACTTTTTGTAAAAAAAGGGCGAGGAATAGAACCAACCTCAATGGCATATCAACTTGTTCCTCAGTTTCAACAAGCAATAAGTATTGTTGACAATGCAATTTCTGAGAAAAAGTCATTTAAAGTCAGCTGCTCGGAAACACTCCTTCACAGTTTAAACCCAATAGACAATGTTATTTTTCAAGAGTCACAACCAGAAAAATATGAGTTATTTGAGCATATAAGACAGCAACGAGTCGACTTAGCAATAGATACTATTGTTACTAAAGAGTCTTCATTTGTGGTTGAGACTGCTTATGAAGAACCCGCTGTTGTAATTTGCCGTCAAAATCACCCTCGCATTCAAGGTACACTGACAAAAAATGACTACTATCGAGAAAGTCACTGCATATTTTCCGGCATATGGAATAAAACATCTGGCTTCGATCAGTTAGCTAAAGAACCTATTAAAGAAAGAAATATAGAAATAGTCACATCTTCTCTGGCTGGAATGGCTATGTACGTGGCACAACGAAACTGTCTTGGCTTGGTCTCTCTTTCATTCGCGATGAAATGGAGCAAAACAATGAAGCTACAGATCTTAGAGAGCCCAATAGCCATTGACACGATACCCTACATGTTCATTTATCATAAACGAGATGAGACAAATCCCCTGCACGTAAACCTCAGAAAAAAAATAAAAGCGCAACTCAGCTCTATTAACCCTATACCGATAGACTTATAGCATCACTTGAATAAAATGGTGTGACAACAAAATTCCTAAAGTAAGTTATCACGGTAATACAAGTTTGATAATTACTTATGCTTATCTCTTCCTCCATTTTTACAATGTGTTTTCCTTGAAAATAAAAGCCTCATTCATGTTAATAAATGAGGCTTTTAGTTAACAACCCGTTAATCTAAATATCTATAAACTCTATTGACTATATGAACTCACTAAATTCCGTTCGTAAGTTCAACTTGGAGGATTAATAACAACTTTGTATTTAACTAAGAAATAAGTTTTAAGCTTCATATATCTACCCCAATACTCTTATCAGGAAATTCACTAAGATGCATCTTTCGAGTTTTAAAAACTGAATAGTAGTACTATTTTTCTTCTTACCAAAAATTTCAAACGTAATTAAAACGAGCAGCTAGAGAAAATAGGATAAATCACTTATAAACAAACTGTATTCCCGTCACATATCGAGGCACAGATTCGGCAGATGAAAACACGATAATACCCAGAACACTATTATCTAGTCCCACCTCTACTGAAGTACCTGAATACAACTTGCCAACTTGCTTCTCAACATCACCTTCATACCATTCGAGAACTTGAAGCATAGGAACTCGACTCCAAGCGGTACCATAAATTCCCTTGATATGGGTAACATCATCAATATGCATTAGGTCTGAGTATCGCTCACGGTCACTCGCATTTAAGCTTCCTCCATACCCTCCAGCAAGAAGTTGCTCAGTATCAGCATCATAGATTCCATCTATAACGGCACTCCCTTTGAAGGACAACACATCGACAACATCGCTCGAAATTTCATTGTAGTAAGGTGTTTCTTTTCCTATAACCTCAGTTCGCTCCGCTGCCTGCATAGTAACGACGATTGGATCTGAATCCATACCATCGAAAGTAGCGTGAATAAATGACGTACTGCCCTCGACAAAAGGGGATGCAGTTACTAGGCCTTCAACGACAGACACATTCGGGCCCGAATACCATGAACTTTGAGCTGTCACATCAATGATCGTACCATCAGAGTAATGAGCCAAAGCATCCACTTTCACATTATGGTACTCCGTCAACGTGACACTTTTCGCCGTCAAACTTATAGCCTCTAAAGTTGGCTTGGTAATCAATAGGCTAGCAACTGCTGAGAAATCAGTACCGTTAGCAGATCCCTCAACAAACACGCTGACCTCTCCCTCTTTTAATGCAGTGACTACCCCTTTACTGCCAACCAGATCACTCACTACAGCTTGAGTAGAATCACTCGTACGCCAATGAAGCGCCTCATCCATTGTGACATCAATAAAAGTTCCATCAGACATCTGTACCTGAGCCGAGTATTGTAACTGATGACCGACTGGCAAACTTTGCTGGTCTGGACTTAAACTCAAGGTGCTCACAACCGCATTAGTGACGATCAGCTCTACCTTCGCCTCAAACTCAACACCATTCGCCTCTCCTGAAGCAATCACATCAACTGCCCCAGGCTTTAGCGCCGTCACCAAGCCTTCTCGACCTTGATAGTTACTCACAACCGCAACACTTGAATCACTTACCTTCCAAGCCAAGCTTTCATCACCGGTAACATCAAGAATCTGACCATCAGAGAGGCGCACGAAAGCGCTGAAAGGCTGATCTAAACCAACAGGGAGTGACAGATTTAAAGGAGTGACATCCAAGTTCACAACAACAGCATCCGTAACATTGATCGACATTGAATCACTCAATGAGAACCCAGACACCGAAATCAGAGATTGACCTACTCCCTGCCCCTTAACCTTCCCTTTAGACGGTTCTAGATTAGTAACGCTTGCAAAATCAGTATTGCTACTACTCCAAACTATCGCATCGTCTTGTGTTACATCAGACGAAGAACCATCCGACATAACGGCGTGAACCGAACACTCCATCTCGAGACCTAGTGGCAACGTATCGTTCGGGCATTTCAACAATAAATCCACAACAACCGCATCAGAAATACTAACCAATACACTAGATTCAAATTTCTTACCGTTATTAAAACCGGTAGCTGTGACATACACCTCACCTACCGCTAGGCCCAGTGCCGACCCCTCACTACCTTCAGCGTTACTAATTGATGCAATACTGGGATCCGAAGTTTTCCAATTAATAGCAGAATCACCCGTCACATCAATCACCCTACCATCCGATAATGTTGCTTGCGTCTCAAAGTTATAAGTCAAACCAACAGGTATGGGATTCAAAACTGGTAATACCGACATTTCTGTCACAATTGCATTGGTGATCTCAAAAGAAGTGACACCTTTAAATTCCATCCCTTCCAATTCCGCCGACGCGATTACATCAACCACCCCCGCACCAAACGTTTTAATAACCCCGCTTGATAACTGATCGCCACTTACGTAGGCCAAAGTTGAGTTGTTCACACTCCAGTGAATGGCTGAGTTAGAGGTCACATCAACAATCGAGCCATCTGTTAAGTGAGCATAGGCTAAGGCTTGCCCCTCCAGTCCAACAGGCACAGAGGGTGTAACCAATTCAACAGTCAATCCAACAACTTTTGCTTTTGTCACTGTCAAAGAGGTCTCAGCCTCGAAACTCTCGTCACCAATCACCAATGACACTAAAATTGACGCAGTACCCTCAGAAATAGCTAAAACCGATCCACCGCTACCAGATACATCATTAATTTTTGCCACACTAGGATTAGTTGAATGCCAGTATAAAGACGAGTCATCCGTAATATTAATCGCACGACCATCTGAAAGGTTCGCATAAACTTGGAAGTCGTGCTCCAGCCCGGCAGGAATAGAAACCGCACGTGGCTCTATAGCCAGACTGGTCACTACGGCAGTGCCTATCGAGAGGTTCGTTGAGGAGTTAAATTTGCGACCACCAAACTCACCAAACACAGAGACCTCGACATCGCCCACCTCATAACTAGTCACCAAACCTTTTGCATTTGTAGCGTTGGAAACCGATGCTATCGAAGAGTCACTAGTACGCCAATCAATCGAATCATCATTCGTAACATCAAACACAGCCCCATTCGACAGTTCCACACTCGCTGTATATTGCTGCACAAATCCTAAAGGGATCGTCTCCCCGTCATTATCTATCCTCAGATTAGTGACCACTGCATCCGTAACTGTAAGTGGAACTTTAGCCGTTAAGTACTTGTCATTGAACGACCCCGAAGCAAGCACATAGGTGTCTCCCTTACCAATACCAGTGACTATCCCCTTAGTCTCCTTATCATTGCTCACCACAGCGACATTTTCGCTCGATGTACTCCATGAAGTGACGTCACTCTGTGTTACATCAATGACGCGGCCATCAGACAACAGCACGCTAGCTGTAAAGTTAGCTTGAAGTCCCTCAGAAAGCTCTTCAACAACTGGTGTGACAATCAACTCTGTAACAACCGACTCAGTAACTGATAGTCCAGCCACAGCCCGGTACAACTTACCCTTAAAGCTGAACGTCACTTCTACCTCAGTGCTTCCCATCGCAAGTGCCGTCACCATTCCAGCTGATACACTTGCGACTTCAGGATCTTGAGTTGACCACGACACAGCCAATTGGTCAGTCAACTCATAATATTTTCCATTAGAAAAATAAACATAGACTGAATATTGCTGACTCATTCCAACCGGAATAAACTCCGAACGAAAATCAAGCACAGTGTCAATCACAACCGGTTCTATAACCTCAAGCTTCAGTGTTGACTCAAGGTTCAGGCCATCAACAAGACCAGCAACAGTGACATCAACCACACCACTCGATTTTCCAAGCAAGACCACTCTGCCTTCGGAGTCTACTACCACCTCTGCAAGAGCTGCATCATTTGTTGACCACGAGAACTCACTCGAATTGGTTACGTCCTCAACTCGGCCACTTTGATAAACCACCTCGGCCTTTAATCCAATAGATAAACCGGCAGGTAATGACGTTGCCTCGGCGGTCACGACCAAAGATGAAACTGAAGCATCAGCAGAGATATTAATTATTTCCCGATCATCATTCTTACAACCAGAAACCAGAAAACTAAGCACGAATAACACAGCAAAGCTCAAAAAGGGTTTTAATTTATTCATAACTTGGTTACTCCACCACCACTGCCTAATCGCTCACATAACCTCTCTTTTTGTAAAACCTTCGAATCAATGGAGCCATAAGAAGCAGATGTTTCCATTGGGACCGTTAACAACAAAAACAGATATCATTTTGTTGCTTCACAAACTTCCCGAACACAATCATTCCAAGTCCGTGAGCGATAAAAGTAAAAAATTATATGTATCGAAACAGCAGGGGTGTATCAGGAAAGACGGAAAGGCAAGTAGGAGATTTCTGACAACGGCTTTGTTATTAAACTTAGTGAGGGAACAGACTAGATTGAGGAATGGAGCAATCTAGTCTGATGAACGCGTGTGACTGAAGTTCATTAGAACGAACTTAGAATCTGTCTCGCGAAGAAGGAGAATAATCAATTACAGACAATGAGAGCTCCCTTATCTGAGTAATTTACGTACGAAGGTCGATAGCTTGAGTTAACATCGACCGCTACCGCTTCGTGAGTGTCCGGATCTATACCGACTTGGCTTTCGTAAGGGAGGTACTCCATTTGAAAGTCCATTTGCTCAGTCGATTTATAGGTTTTCAAATAACCAAGCCCTGCGTAACCATTGTCAATACAAAGCTGCATTCCCTCTTCTGGAGTAAATAAAACTAGCTCTTGATCGATAACGCCCTGATCATTGAACTCGTTGTTTCGCGCATATTTTACGTATTGAGAATCTGTGGTTTTGAGCCAAGTATTTCCGCCTGTTATCTCAACAATAGCGTTTGCCTGGACAGCCCAACGTTTGTCTGTGTCACTTGTTGATGCTAGCAGCGCTAATGTAGAGTTCCCGATTGGGCTTTTCAATCTCACTGTTAGGTAAGCATTCTGTTCGGTGATTTGATTCTTGAAATTTACAACAGGAATTGACACTTCCCGATAGATCGAGATTTTTCCATCTAAATAATGGGTTGTGGGAGTTAGAATAGTTGTTACATCGCTAATGGTTATTTCAACCGACTCGACTTCTTGATCATCTGAGAACACAATCATTAACTTCTTTAATTCTGAAGGCAAATCTCCGGAATAACCGAAGAAATGGAAATTAATATCGAGATAACCTTCCGAGGATACAAGCTCCTTAATCACAGTAACTTTTGATATCTCTGAAGCCAGCTTTTCTCCATCATAGTAATCTGGGAACTGACCTTCATCTTCCATGTAGTTGATAAGAACATCTGGTAAACCGTAGGTCATCCCCCCATCATGATTGAATCCATGATTATGCATTTTTTCATGTAGATACGTAGTTCTAGGTAAAGTTTGTCCATCTTGGTACAGTCGGAAATCACGGACAGACACCCAACCGCTTCCGATAGTGGCATAACCGTTGTATGAGTGTTCAAGCATCATATGAGCTGATTCAGGTTGATGGGTCAACATGCTGACTATCTTCGTATTCGCACCACTGCTGTCTTTACCAGTTTTCACGTGCTGCACATGACCACAGTCTTCATGATTAAAGTGTAGGGCATGTCGTCTAAGGTCGTAACTTGTAATGTATTCGGCGAAATGAACGTTGAACTCAAAATCATTTAAAGCGTTTTTATAGCTTCGCATTTCTTGTTCGTATTGAAATGCATTATCCTTGGAAGGCATCCCAAACATATCATTGTCGTCGTTGGTTCTGTATTCTGTCATTTTATATTTGAAGAATGGCTGACGGTCGATGAATGTTACATTCTTCACATTCACTGCGTCCAAGTTTGCCGGTAAAACAAATGTTGCTGATTGGAATGGTTCGAGCGACATTTCCAACAAGTATAGTAATCCATCCACTGAAATCACAGGGTTATAAAGGTATCTTGGTGTGCCGTTGTTCAGCGTAAAGTTGTTGGAATCGATATTGTAACCAACGTTGATGTTTTCTAGCGTAAATGCATCTGTATAAGCCCTATCCGTAGTCTCTATATTAGAAATACTCTCACTCTGGATTATATAGCTGGGACTCAATGTTGGTGTTGACGTATCCGGTATCGGACGAATTGACGGCGTTAGAGTTTCTGGTAACGGGCGTACCGTCGGCGTAAGTGAATCTAGCTGTGGTCGATCACCCACTGAGTTACTTTCTTGGTTTGAGGTGACGTCCTCTCTACAGCCAGCCACAAGTAGAAGAACAGAAGGAATAATTAATAGATGAACAACTTTCAAAAGACTTACCTAAAATAGTGTGATGGCTCCAATAACGATGCACCTCAAAACTCTAGACGACTCTATGCTCAATTCGACGAAAACAAAGCTGTCGACTAGCGTGCAATGCGACCCCGAAATAACTTGAGTTACAGAACTTTGTTCTTCTTGCCGATGTAGTGACAACGCTATTAACGTCTTAGAACTGTCCAGTCTTGCAGCTCGGTGGCTGCGTTTAAGGCAAAAAGATGAGTTTGTTATGAGAAATTGGATGAAATTTAGGGAGTTACGTTATAAGACGGGAGGGTTTTATGATATAGGCAAGCCCTTATTGGCCTATCAGGATTTTCTGACAATTAACATAAAGGCGGGCATTAAGTGTCCATTGTCATGTTGCATCCCCTAGAATTACCTATCCACTGAACCACAATAAGGTTCACTGCAAAAACTCATAGGAATTACAGATAATTGACTGGTTGTATAGGTTTTGTTTGGCAAGTTTGTTGTCAGCGTTAATGGGACATCAGTGGCTTTTGCTCTACGATTGATCGATGCGCACTGCTTTAACGGTACGGAAACCAATACGTTAACTATGAAATAGGCGCCAGCTGCTGTGAGGGGAAAAATCTGAGAGATAAGATTGTGATTCGCATATAAAAAAAGACGCCCTAGGACGTCTTTCTTCAAGAATATGGCGGTGAGGGAGGGATTCGAACCCTCGATACGTTTCCGTATACACACTTTCCAGGCGTGCTCCTTCGGCCACTCGGACACCTCACCAAATTTTGTTGTTAAGCTATGTTGCTCAACGAGGCGCTACTTTATTGATTCTGCTCGCTTTGGTCAAGGGGCATTATCAAAAAAGTTATCCTAATTGGTCTGTTCGCTTACAAATTAACTCATTCGTTTGAAAACAGACCAAATATCAGCAGGATTATGCTTGTTGATAGTAACCCGGTACACGGAACCATCTACGGCACATATCTAAGAAGTAACCGTATAGCACACCCATACCGCACGAAATCACGGCATTACTCGTCACCGCAGTCACGATTTGATCTGTTGACGCGCCTACCGCGAACAAGATACCTGCATATACTGGTGACTGAAATAGAACATACGCGATCAGATCAGACAGGTTTTTTGCCAATGAACTGCCAGACAGCTTCGCACCGTTGCGTAGTACCCAATCACGGAAAACACCGTAAGGCCATGCGATTGCAATATTGACAGGAATAGAGAGCGTTCGTGATGCAAGAGACTGCTCAAACGACATACCCGAGATAAAAATCTCAACAATCATGCCAGAGATAAAACAGAAAACTACCATAGCAAAAGTATCCGCAGCAGCGTTACGAATACAAAATGGTCCACGAGACTTCATTCCACTAAACCCAAAATATACCACTGCCAATCCAGTGATTTAGTAACATATAACAAGGGCAAATCAACACCCAGCCAGATTATGCCACTATTAGAACATAAGATTTGCAGTGATAGATTTTGAATTTAAAATAAAGTTGTAAATTTACAACCAGAATTTAGAGTAAAACCAGTTACTTCCACCAGTAAAGTAGATTTAGCTCAAGTTTCACTCAAAATGTATTTCATTTACTGTAATTAAAATACACTTATTCAACTGGGATATTGACGGTTATCGAGTTAATGAGCTCTTGAGAGGGGAAGCGCCCTTTTGAAAGCTCTTGAATCGCTTGAGTTAATAATGATGGAAGCAAAGAGTTCTCTGTCGGCTCGATATGAATAAGTAGGTTCTCTAATGCAAACGTCGCCAACTCTATGTTTTGGTCTTCCAGGGCAATGTACAAAGTCACCAAGAGCTCCTCGGTGTTATCTGGCGTTTTGTTTGCCGGCTCTTTGCTCTCCTTTGTTTGAGAATCATGATATTGATAGAGCTTGCTAGAGAATCTAAAGAGCGCGTCATCAAGCTCTCGCTCATCAATCGGCTTAGCAATGATGTAATCAACCCCTGCCCCTATCATTCGCTCACGCGTCTCTTTAAAGACATCTGCAGTACAGCCAAAAATAAGCACCGATGACACTTCATCAGCCAGTGAACGTATTGCGGTTGTTGACTCTACGCCATCCATAACGGGCATGTGATTATCCATAAGAATCAAGTCAAAGCGCTCGGACGCCAAAGCCTGAATCGCAAGCTCTCCATTTTCAACACTCTTACAAGTAAAGCCTTTGTTTTCCATGAAAGTTTCAATGATCACAGTGTTCGTTCGGTTATCCTCCACAATCAAGACCTTTAAACCTGAGTAGTTCAGCTTGGAGTGTGGCACGCTTTCCAACTCTCCAGGCTCTGTCGGTTCGATTTTTAAGTTCACATCAAAGCTGGTTCCAATCCCCTCTTCACTGGTCACTTGAACATCACCACCCATTAACTCGGCAATTTGCTTCACAATCGCTAAACCCAATCCCGTGCCGCCAAAGCGACGCGTCGTGGACGACTCAGCTTGCTCGAATGGATGAAAGATACGTTTTTGCGCTTCTTTGGAGATACCAATACCAGTATCACGGACTCGAATGTTCAGATAGGTATTGCCATTCTTAGAGATTTCTTTGAAATAGACTTCGACAAAGCCGCGTGAGGTAAATTTCACCGCATTGTTGAGCAAATTAAACAGAACCTGACGCAGACGCGCCTTGTCAGCAAAATACCAACGGCCTGCTGGCACTTCGGTGTACACCTTGAATTGAAGCCCCTTTTCAGCGGACAGGGTGTAGTAAACACTATTGATACTGCCAATAAGAGAGTCGAGTGGGAAACTCGTATTATCAAGATCTAACTTCCCCTGCTCTATCTTCGAGAAGTCTAAAATCTCGTTGAGTAGCGTCATCATGTGGTCGCCAGATTCATAAAGCCCACGCAGAAGTTTCTCTTGTTCGCGGTTTAAAGGTGTCTTGAGAAGGATTTGTGCTGCACCCAAAACTCCGTTCATCGGCGTTCGTATTTCATGAGAAAGTGTTGCTAAGAAGGCAGTTTTGGCATTGGTTGACGCTTGAGCTTTTACTTTCTCAGCTTCTAGGAATACCGTTTTTTCATTAAATGTTTTGATTAGGTAGCCAATTTCATCTTGGCTTTGATAGTTAACATCTATGACCCCTCCCGCCTTGGAACCATCTACCTCAGCGGCAATCGTCGTAATAGGGCTAATTAGATAACGGTTTAACAAGTAGTAACCAGCCATCACACACAAAAGTAAGAAAGGTGCGATACCCCACTCAATACTGATGACCTGTCTAGACACTTCGTCAGCAACCAACCATTTGGAATTGACAACATCGACCTGCCAATCAAACTGACCAAATTTGTGCTGGCTGATATAGATGCCATCAACCAGGTTATAGTTGTGTGTTACCAATATCTGCTGATGTTGGTCACGTAACGTAATGCCTAGGTCATACTCTTCAGCATGGCTTTTTATAAAGTTGAGAAGTTCGGTGAGGGATAAATCTACCGTTGCAACACCCGCGAACTCGCCGTCGAGATAAAACGGAGCGGAAGCCGTAATCATCTGGATATGAGTGTATGGTTCTAAGTAAACATCACTCCACGACACCGTTCCCATCGGTTTATCGACAACTGACGTATACCAAGCCTCTTGATGATAGAGCATTGATTTGGGGTTGTTGTACGAGAAGATCTGATCAACTTTGCCATCATCAGCTTTATTGAAGAAGTAACTATCTTGTTCTCGCTCAGGGTTATATACATAAGGTTCAGGCCAGATGCCGGCACTAATTATGGTGTCATCACTGGCCGCGAGGATTGACTTGAAATGCTGAGCCAACAAATTAGGGTCAGGTTGAGCTTGTGCAAGTCCGACAAGGCTACGTAAAAAGCCCTCTGAGCTATTAAGCGGTGCCTCAATTAATGATGAAAGGATTTCTGCCCTTAAGTCTAAATTCTGTTGGAGCTTAGCGCGTACCGGCGATTCAACAACGAAATAGGTGACACTGCCAATGATGGCAATAAAGGTTGCAAGGTATAATCCAAGGGCAACCATGCTTTTTTTCTTAAGAGAGGAACGTATCTGCATATAATTTTATTGCTGATTTTTTGTTTAAGCTAGCGACTATATCCAGTTACATCAAGCCTTTTTAGATTGGGTTTTGATTGCGACAACAAGATTGGTACTATAAACACCAATTTGTTTCACCTACTACGGTACTTCAGTTTGACACTACAAGAAATTCTTTCGCTTCCTGAGTTGGAAGGCAAACTTATCACAGAACACAAAACACTTGGCTTTGTGACTGCTATGGCAGCCGCACCAAACGTGTTAACGCCACACGAGTGGCTTCCATTCTTATGGGGAGGTGAAGAAGTTGCTCCTTTCGCTGATGGCGAACAACTAGAGAGCTATATTGAGCTTATCATTGCGCTTTGGAATGAAACTCGCCCAGCTTTGATGGAAGGTAGCTGGACTTGGCCAGAAGCTTGTCAATTAGACGAAGAAGAGGTAGTGAACGAAGCAACGCGTGACTTCTGCGAAGGCTTGCTGCAAGGCTGGCAAATCGCTCGTGATGATTGGGAAACATTGATGCCAGAAGAGAGTGAAGACAACGCATTAGTTGGTGGCGTTCTTCTATCTATTAGCATGCTTTACGATCCAGAAACATCGATCGCGACACTAGCAGAACAAGGTGTTGAAGGTTTGGAGCAGTTTGAAGAGATCTTCAATGCTGTACCCGTTATGCTGTGCGGCTTAACGCAACGTGGTATCGCTCTAGCTGAAGCTCAATAACGATTTATGTCGAACTTGCATCGCTAGGTGTAATGAACGAAAAAGTACTAGGCT